>CAVRQJ010000008.1:0-113844 GCA_963723335.1 uncultured Alphaproteobacteria bacterium
AGCGCTGCAAATGAGGCCGTCTGTGCAGAATCGGCTTGTCGCCCGTTCCCTGATGTCCGCTTTGGGTCATTAGCGGCCGCGCCGTCTGACGGCGACCGTGTCCGCTTTACCCCGAAAGCTGCCGCGACTGTTACCGACCGGCACGTCCGCTTTGGGCCAAAAGCAGACTCATGCACTGCAGCAATAGGACACTTCTATTCGATCACCTGGCGAACAATTGCGCCTCGAATTTCAGATGGGATTGTGCCGTAAAAACGCTTGAACGTTCGATTGAAATAGGACAAGTCGCCAAAACCTGCTTCGAACGCTATCCGAGCAATGCTTCGGTCAGCCGACCTTCGATCACTTAACATACGGTGTGCGCGCGCGAGTCGGCGGGCGAGAACGAATTGCGAGAATGAAGTTCCTTCGCCCTCAAAGAGTTTGCGAATATAGCTGTCCGACACCTTCTGGCGCCTCGCAACGACATTGGGCGAAAGGTCGCTGTGGGAGAGGTGCGCTTCGATGTCGCTCTTGATGGCGCGTAGCCGAGCCACACGGATGCCGCGACCTTCGGCAGCCGCGGCTGCATCGCGCGTTGCCCAAGAGTGACTGCGATGAGATCACAAAGTTGGGTGATCACTAACTGACGCATCTCCGGCATTGCGATTGCTGGATCGTCGAACAATGCATCTACGTAGCTTCTCAGCAGGTTCAACATTCCTGTGCCACACGGAATCCGACACAACACGGAATCATCGATATTGGGCACAAGTGGACCGAGTAACGTGCGGGGTAGCCGGATGACGCGATGGTCCACCGGGCTTGGTCGGCTGATAACCCGCGAGGCTGAGTAGCTGAGTAGCATGGCGTCGCCATCGCGCAACGTCGTCTCGCCGCGGCCCCCCGCAACGACGCTGACACCGCCCAGATTCATATGAAAACTGAAGTCGTCCTTGCCGTCGCTGCTGTCCTGACGGATGTGTTCGTGACGGACACCCTGCACCACTCCGGATAGGAGACCGAGGTCGGGAAACTTGCGGATCGCAAAGTCGAGACGGCACGCAAGGTTCGGCATCGGTTCAACGACACCCAGGTCAGACCGCGCTCGTGGAGCGACCGCACGGCGCCACTGTGCGCCTGCACATGCAAAGCATCTCCGGCACGAGTGCTCATCTTGCGTCCTCATCGCGCTCAGGCCTTCGAGCACCATCACGCGTCAACGTAACAACCGCCACCGAGTCCCGTCCAGTCCTAGTGGTCGTCCCGCAATGTCCAAGCCATCCGGAGGAGTAAAGCCCTACGCTTTCGCTCAAATTTGGAGGACGCCATGAAGCTTTTCCGTCGGGAATTCCTGCATTTGATCTCGGCTGCCGCCGCCGTCCCAGCCTGCAACCTGGCTTGGGCGCAAGAGACATTGCAACACGTTCGAGTGGCAACGGGCTTGCTCGCGACATGGCAAAGCACCGCATGGCTCGGAGCCGAAGCCGGTCTCTTTAGGAAGCGGGGGATCGACCTGACATTGCCAGCCATGGCTGTCGGCGGTCCGCAGGCTGCCGCAGGGCTCATCCGCGGCGACTGGGAGTTCGCCCATACCGGAACCTTGCCCGTCGCCGAAGAAGTCCTCAAAGGCAACGACATTGTGATTCTGGCAACACCCACATCGGAGTTCTCCAACTCGTTTATCATGACCAGGAGCGAGATCACTGAGCTGGCGCAGTTGGGCGGAAAGAAAGTCGGCGTATTAACCGAGACCGGCCAGACCAGCGTGGCGGCCCGAATTACGGTCGAAAAGGCAGGAGCCGCCGCGAGCTACGTGCCCCTGGTAAAATTCGATCGCATCTATGCTGCACTAGCAGCCGGTGAGATCGATGCGGGCGCGCTGCCGATCGATCTGCGCTTTACCGGCCAGGTTCGCTATGGTTGGAACGCATTTCCCATACACGAGTTCGGTACGCCATCGATATTCGCGAGCACGCGCAAGCTGATCGCGTCCAACCGCGAGCTCGTGATGAACGTCATGCAAGGCTTCGTGGAGACAATCCATTTGTTCAAGACCCGGCCCGACATCGTGATCCCCTTGCTGCAGCGCTATCTGAACATCGAAGATCGAAAAGCAGCGGAGGACCTGTATGCATTCCATGTGCCGGTATTTCAAAAGGTTCCGCGGCCGTCATTTCCCGGAATGCAGACGTTGCGGGACTTGCTTACCACGAAATATCCCGCTGCGGCGTCGCTCAAGGAGTCCGAGATTGCCGATTCTTCTTTCATTGATGAGCTTGAGCGAAACGGATTCATAGACCGGCTATATGCAGCCGATAGGAAATAAAATGGAGAAAATCCCGTAGAATGGAGAAGACCCTTTTCCGTTCACAATGCGGTAATTGGAGGCAGCAAACCGACGCTTTGGGTCGTTAGCGGATGCGCTCAGCCAAAATTTTGATGTCTGCTTTACCCCGAAAAGCGGACATCCCTCAGCGACCAATCCGAGTCCCCTTTGGGCCAGAAGCGGTCGCTGCGTTGAATGACTCCGCTCGCCGCACGAATCCTACTGCTGCGACGAAGGGAGCGGCGTACCGGTAGAGAACGAAATTTACAGGTGTCCGTATCGGGTGCCACCGGACGCACGATTGCTGATGCGCTCGGCCAGAAGACCATCGAAATGGCTCGGCACTATTCAAAGGGCGCGGACCTTAAGCCGAAAATGCGTAAGGTGGTGTCTTCGCTCGATGCTGAATTGAACGGGAGGCGAACAAAAGCTGTCAAACCCGATGGCTAAGATTGTCAAACCGTGGAAACCGAACAACCGTGACCAGAAATTCTTATTACTTATCAAATAGTTAGTGGTAGCGGAGGACGGATTTGAACCGCCGACACGCGGATTATGATTCCGCTGCTCTAACCAACTGAGCTACTCCGCCAAACTCGCCGCGCAAACCCATGGTGCAAACCCCATGGCGCAAACCCATGGCGCAGACACTTAGTCCCAAATCCAGCCGCCAAATCTCCCAGAGGCAAAGAGGAGGCGGAACAGTCCGCGCCAAGCCCGCACATCTATGACAGGAACGCCGCCTTTCCAAGCGCGATTTCGGCCGCTCCCGGCTGGCTTGCCTGCCGACCGGAAGTTGCTTTTATGCTATTGACGCTGCGGGGGTAATAACCCCGGCAGGCGTTAATTTTCACGAGGCAGGCGGGTGCAATTCTATCGGGTTTCCGGTCTTTCGGTGGCGAGCGAGATCGAGCTTCCCGGGCTGATCGCGAGCACGGCCGAGCGCGCCCCGCAGGTGACGATCCGGCGCGGCACGGTGCCGGAAAGCCTGCCCGGCAGCAGCGCGGTTGGGCCGACCTGGCAAATCGCCGGCAAGCAGTTTCTCTTGCGCATACCGGACATCGCACGCTTCCTGCTCACCGGCGGGGCCGAGATCGTATTCACGCCGGAATCGGATTCCGGCGCCGCCGACATTCCGATCTTTATCCTCGGAACCGTGTTCGGCATCCTGCTGCATCAGCGCGAGCAAATCGTGCTGCATGCGAGCGCGGTGCGGGTCAACGGCAAGGCGGTATTGTTCTGCGGGCCCTCGGGCGCCGGCAAATCGACGCTTGCGGCGGCGCTCGCGCAACGCGGTTATCCGCTGGTGACGGACGATGTCTGCACGCTGACCGCGGACGGACCGGGCGCGCCGCTGGTTCACCCGGATGGCCGCCAGTTGAAACTCTGGGCGCAGGCGATCGAACGGCTCGACCTCGCCCAGCAGCGCGGCGAACGCGTTCGCAAAAGCCTGGAGAAATTCTACGTCGAGCCGAATGAGGTCTTCACCGAACCGCTTATGCTCGGCGCGGTTTATGCGCTCCGCGAGGCGCAGCCGCCGCTCACGCCCGGCATCGAACGGCCGAATGTGGTGGATGCGGCACTGCTGTTGCGGCGTAACGCCTACCGGCCGCTGCTGGTGCGGCGGCTCGACCAGAAGGCCAATTATTTTCACGCCGCCACCGCCATCGCCAATTCGGCCGGTATTTTCCATCTCACCAGGATTCTCGATTTCGCCAAAATGCCCGACGTGATCGCATCTCTGGAGCGGCACTGGATCGAAGAACGGCTGATGGAGAGGGCGGCGTGAACAACACGGTCTGGCTCGCCTCCTATCCGAAATCCGGCAACACCTGGTTCCGGATGCTGGTGGCGAACCTGTCGGCGGCAGGCGGCAAGCCGGCCGACATCAACGACCTGCAGGAGCGCAGCGGCATCGCCAGCGCGCGCGGACCCGTTTGACCATCTGCTGCTGATCGATTCCGGCCTGCTCACGCATGACGAGATCGACTGCCTGCGGCCTCGCGTCTATGAGGAGCTGGCGCGCGGCGCCGCCGACGATGAATATGACGCGCCGCCGGACGCGCCACGGGTCCGCTTCGTCAAAGTGCATGACGCCTACACGCTGACGCCGATCGGCGAACCTCTGCTCGCCGGCTTGCGTGGCGGCAGCGGCGCGGTCGTCATCGTGCGCGATCCGCGCGACGTGGCGCCTTCGCTTGCCAACCACAATAACGGCAGCATCGACGATGCGATCACGTTCATGAACGACGACCGTGCCGCCTTCTGCGCGAATGTGAACCGGCAGCACAGGCAACTGCGCCAGAAGCTCCCCGGCTGGAGCGGACATATTGCCAGTTGGCTCGATCAGGCGGACATGCCGGTGCATCTCATCCGTTATGAAGACATGAAGGCCGATGCCGGCGCTACGTTCCGCCGGGCGCTCGATTTTGCCGGCTACCCGGCGAGCGATGACGATGTCCGGCGCGCGGTTGCCTTTGCCGACATTGCCGAACTACAACGCCAGGAGCGGGAGAAAGGCTTTCGCGAACGGCCGCGCGCGCATCTTGGCGGTTCATTCTTCCGCCGCGGCGAAACTGGCGGCTGGCGCACCGAGTTGAGCGCGGAACAGGTCGCGCGTATCGAGACGGCGCATGCGCCGATGATGCGGCGGCTGGGCTACGAACCGGCGGGCGCCCGGCCGCTTGCGCGTGCGGGTTAGGAACGGGTCATGATGGTACGAAAGCAGGGCGACTGGCTGGCGGCGAAGGTCGGCGATGAGCTCGTGATGATGAGCGCGGAAAAAGGCAACTATATCGGCCTCTCCGAAGTCGGCGCCCGCATCTGGGAATTGATCGAAACGCCGCAGAATGTCGATGCCGTCTGTGCGCAATTGGTGGACGAATTTGAAGTCGCGCCGGAGGTCTGCCGCGCCGAGGTCGAGAGTTTTCTCAACGAGCTGGTGAAACATGGCGCGATTGCGCTTGATCCGCCGCCTGCTGCTTAGGTTCAGCCAGATCGACAATCGGCGGCGGATGCTGTTGGCCGAAGCCGTCGCCGGTCTGCTCGTTGCCAGGTTCGCGCTGATCTTCCTTCCGTTTCCGCGCCTGGCGCGGTATCTCGGCACTTTCGTGCCGCCGAGCGATCCGCGCGTCGCGCAAGCCGGCAACGATGCCGCCATGGACCAGTCAGAACTCGCCGAAGAGATCGGCTGGGCGGTAACGCGCGCGGCGCGTTATGTCCCGTTCAATGCAGTATGCCTGCCGCAAGCCATGGCGGCGCGGGTCATGCTCAAGCGCCGCGGCGTCAAGAGCGTGATGCATTTCGGCGCGGCCAGGGGCAAGGACAAGCCGCTCAATGCGCACGCATGGCTCGACGCTGCGGGCGTCGAGGTGACCGGCTATCCGGTTGCCGAAAATTTTGCGGAGATTGCGTGCTTTGTCTGACCGTCGCTTCGAATGACTAGATTTTCGAAAGCGCCGCAAGCCTACTGCCGGCGCAGAAGCGAGCTCTGTTTCGCGGACACGGCTGCAAGGACGTAACTTAGAGTTTGGGCGTGCAAGTCCGGCGATTTATCGATCGTCAGGTGATCGACGCGCCCGTCGCCGCTGAGATCGACATTGGAAATGCTGCCGCGAAAATCACTCGCGGGCATCAGCCTGAAGTGCTCGGTGTAATTGACAGCCGTGGCGACATTTCCCGGCACGACGTGATCCATGGTGCCGTCGAAGAGAATGGCGAGCGCGACCGGAATATGCTCGCGGTCAAGAGCCTGGGCCATTTCGATCACCGCATCGGCGCCGAGCGAATGTCCGATCAGGATAATGGGACTGCGATCGCCCGCCGCGTAACGCGCCGTGATTTGGTTGACGACGGTTGGTGCATCGGCATGGTTGGTGACCGCTGCCGGAATTCCATCGGCCTCGATCTGCGCCGCAAGATCGTCCAACCCGAGCGAGAACACGTTCATGAATCCGCGCATCAAATAGACCTGCGCCGGCGCGGACTGCGATACCGTCCGCGAACCTCGCCGCGCCACAGGCACAGCGGCTCTCTTCACGTCATATTGAGCGTAACGCTGCAACGGCTGGCCGGAGGGGCCTCCCGCCGGAAGGATATCGAGTGGCGCAGCGAAAGCCGCCACCGAGAGTGAAAATGACATCGCCCCGATGCAAACCAGGATTCTGACCATACATACCCTCCGATACGCGCCGAGTTAAACCTCTCGGCAACTACAATAGAACGCGCCAACTGGCAGAAAATGCCACGCCTGCTAGATCTAAAATTGGTTTTCGGCCAACGGCGTAAACAGGAGATTGACCGTGCAAAAGCGTAGCGTCGCGACTGCCACTTTGGCCGCTTTGGCGCTGGGTGGGATGTTGTGGACGGCAAATGCCGCCAGGGCACACACGCCTTTCGACGGCGCGTGGAGCGTCCTGATCGTGACCGACGCCGGATCCTGCGATCGTGCCTACCGCTATGCGCTGCGCATCGCCAATGGCAGAATTTATTACCCCGACCAGACCATCGACGTGTCCGGCCATGTCGATGCCCGCGGCCACGCCAATGTCATGGTCAGCGCCGGCGGCCAGCGGGCAAACGGCTCCGGTCAACTCTCCGGCGATCAGGGCCAGGGTTATTGGCGCGGAGGTTCGTCAGGCTCGCAGTGCTCCGGGCATTGGGAAGCAGAGCGCCGCGGCTGAAGCCGAGGTTAGCGCGTACCGTTATCGATCCGCGCAAAGCGTATCAGCGAAAAATGCCCGAGCGGCGGCATCGGCCGGCGCTCGACGACATTCACACCGCCGTGCCGCGCCGCCCATTGCGCAAGCCGCTCCCAGCGAAATTCCGGCCGCCAGCCAAGCCGCCGCGCCAAGGGGGCGAATGCGCGCTCGCAGGCCGCGCGTAAACCGGCGTCAGCGCCGAGGTGATTGACGAGAATGATTTCGCCGCCGGGCTTTATGACGCGCGCGAATTCATCGAGCGTGGCTTCGGGATCTGGCACAGCGGTGATGACATATTGCGCGACAATGACGTCGAAGGCCGCATCAGCGAAACCGAGATGCTGCGCGTCCATCACGGCAAGCCCGTCGACATTGGTCAGCCGGTGCTCGGTGACGCGTGCCTTCGCCTTGCGCAGCATCGGCGCAGAGAAATCCACACCGATCAGCCGGTTCGACCAGGAATAGCCGGGCAAAGACAGGCCGGTGCCGACACCGACCTCGAGAATGCGGCCGCCGATGCGCTCCGCCGCCTCGATCGCAGCTTTGCGGCCGCGTTCGAACACCGCGCCGAACACGAAATCGTAGACCGGAGCCCAGCGGGCATAGGCTTTGGCGATATCGGCTTTATCGAGCTCGTCCGCCATTGCGGCGTATCAGCGAACCGCGGCCATATCGGCGGCGCGTTGCACCGTGGCAGCGGCGATGGTGCCGTCAATGACGCCGCCGCCGAGCACGCGCGCCTGGCCGTCGGCTGCGTCGTAAAACACGCAAGCCTGGCCCGGTGACACACTATCCTCGCCGGCGATCAGTTCGACCTCGATGCCGCCGCCGGCGCGCAGCCAGGCGGGCTGCGGTGCGCGCGTCGAGCGGACCTTGATGAAAATTTCAGGATGTCCTTCGAGCGCGGCCTCGATCGTGCCGTCGCCGAGCCAATTGACTTCGCGCAAGCGGATGCGACTCGTGCGCAAGGCTTCGCGCGGCCCGACAACGACGCGGCGCGCGGCGGCATCGAGCCGCACGACATAGAGCGGCGAACCTGAGGCAATGCCCAGTCCGCGCCGCTGACCGACGGTGAAATGGATGATGCCGTCATGATGGCCGAGCACGCGTCCGTTCAAGTCGACGATCTCGCCCGGCCCGGCGGCGCCCGGCCGCAATCGCTCGATGATCTCCGCGTAATGCCCGGTCGGCACGAAGCAGATGTCCTGGCTGTCCTGCTTGTCGGCAACGGAAAGCCCGAAGCGGCGCGCCAGTTCGCGGGTTTCCGCCTTGGTGCGGTCGCCGAGCGGGAAGCGCAGGAAATCAAGCTGCTCCTGCGTCGTGGCAAACAGAAAATAGCTCTGGTCGCGTCCGGCCTCGCGCGCGCGGTAAAGCGCGCGGCTGCCGTTCGGCAACGCCCGCGATGCGACGTAATGGCCGGTCGCCAAAACAGCGGCGCCGAGATCGCGGGCGGTCCCGAGCAGGTCGCGGAATTTTATCGACTGGTTGCATGCGACACAGGGCACCGGCGTCTCGCCCGCCATGTAGCTCTCGGCGAACCGGTCGATCACGGCTTCCTTGAAGCGGTCCTCATAATCGAGGACGTAGTGCGGAATGCCGATCCGCTCGGCGACAGCGCGGGCATCGTGGATATCGCGCCCGGCGCAGCAGGCGCCCTTGCGATGGGTCGCCTCGCCATGATCGTAAAGCTGAAGCGTGATGCCGACGACGTCGTAACCGGCATCGGCCAATAGCGCCGCAGTCACCGAGGAATCGACGCCGCCCGACATGGCGACGACGACACGCGTGTCGGATGGCCGCCCCTCGATATCGAGAACGTTCAAACTCATCCCGGATCAATTCCTGCGGCCAAAGCCGCCATCTGACGGCTGCTCTACATTATAGGCGGCGCATCCTCGCACCGCCATGGCGGCTGCTTTATCGGCCTTTCTCCGCGGTAACACCCGATTTTTGCGGCCAAAGCCGGCAAAAATTGCCGGGCGCGCGCAAAGACTGCCGTAGGCGGCCGCCGACAAAATTACATAAGCCATTGATTTATAACGATTTATGGCCGAAGGCCCACTGGCCCGCAGGTTGCAGGAAGACACTTGCTCTATGTCGCTTTCGGGAGTTCTCCAGTGCCGAGTATAGCGTCAGACGTAACCGCCGCGGCTTCATACTCCCAGTCACCGCGGGTGCAGCCTTCACAGGCCAGCCAGGATACGGATTCGCAGCCGTTCGCGGCCTTGCTCGATGCCAGCGCGTCAGCACCCGCGAACCCGACCCCATCGCCGGCCAATCCGCCACAGGCCACGCAGCAGACCTCAAGCCCGGCGGCTGCGAACGGCAATTCCAATACCGCGCCGGCCACGAATACGAATTCCAGCACTGCGAACGGGACCGCGCCGTCCGCAAACCCGGCCCCCGCTTCGTCAAGCTCCGCACAGTCAAACGGCACAGCGGCGAATGGTACGAAACCCGTCGCGACAGCAGACGCCACGAACACCAGGACAATACTGAGCAAAGCCGCGGCCAGTAGCGCGACGGCCGCCGTGACCGCCGCGGCGGCGACTGCGGCAGCAACGGCCGCGACGAACAGCGCAGCGAACCAGACCGGCGCCGCTGCACAATCGAACAATTCAGGCCCTGACACTGCACCGGCCGCAGCGGCGGCTTCGGATGCAGCGACTGCGGCCGCGGTTGCGACAAATGCAGCCGCCACGGCGGCCGCTGCGGCAGCACAGAACGGTCAGGATCCGGCCACCACCGACGCCGCCGCGCCCGCTTCGGGCAAGAAGCCGGGCTCGGACGACAGCGATAACAGCCAGACCGACGACAGCACTGCCGCGACCAGTCCCGACGCCGCGGCGGCACAAGCGGCCGCAGCGACAGCGGCGAATGCATCTTCGCCCGTCGCCGCAGCCATCGTGTTGAACACACCGGCCGACGGGACTCCTGCCTCGGCCGATTCCACCGCGGCTGTTGCAAACGGCCAGCAAGCGGCGGCGCGCGGATCGGCGAACGTCACGGGTGCAGGGCGCAAAATCGGCGCTCAAGTTGCAACCGCCCTGCCGGGACCTGACGCCAAGGACGCCGGCACGCCCGACGCAACCTCAGCAAAGGCGCCATCCGATACGGCCGCGAACGCGACGACGACCCATTCCAAAGCGCCCGATGCTGCCGGTGGACCGGCCGGCACGCAGAGCCAAGCCGGCTCGCAAGTTCAATCCGACGCATCCGCCGATATTAACGCCGGCACTTCGCCCCAAAGCGCCGCGAGCGCCCAGGCCAACACCCTTATTGCCGGCAACGGCAGTGCCAATACCGCATCTCCGCGCACAGATAGCGCCACCACCGATGCAACGTCAGGCACCCAAACCGCGGCCAATACCGTCAAAGCGGCCAGCGCCGATCTGTCGGCGTTCGGCGTGTCCGCAGCCAATACGGCGACCCAGTCCGGCGCGGCAACGTCCGGCGCCACGCCTGCCGCCGTTCCGGTTTCCGGCCTTCCCGTCTATATCGCCACGCGCGCGCAAGCCGGCTCCAGTCAGTTCGACATCCGCCTCGATCCGCCGGAGCTCGGCCGCATCGACGTGCAGCTCAACGTCGACAGCAGCGGTCAGGTGACCTCGCACGTTACCGTCGACCGGCCCGAAACACTGAGCCTGTTGCAAAGCCAGCAGCCGCAGCTCGAACGCGCCCTCGAACAGGCCGGCCTGAAGACCGCGGATAATGGCCTGCAATTCACATTGCGCGACCAATCCTTCGCCGGACAGAACAATTCCGGCGGCGGCACCCAGCACAACACACCACAACAGCTTGTCATTCCCGACGCCGATCTTTCGCCCATCGAGACTACGCAAATCTATTCCCGTCTGGGTCTCGGCAGCGGCATCGACATCAGAGTGTAAACGGCAATTGACTGAGGACCGACCATGACCACCACCACCACGCCGACCTCGACCACCACAACGCCGAGCACGACGAGCTCAACCAGTTCGACGTCCTCGACTTCGAGTGTCGCCGGCGCCCAGCAGATTGCCGGCGATTACAATACGTTCCTGACGCTGCTGACCACGCAGCTGCAGAACCAGGATCCGCTCGATCCGCTGGACACCAACCAGTTCACCCAACAGCTCGTCGATTTCGCCTCGGTCGAACAGCAGGTCAACATGAACTCGAACCTGCAGACGCTGATCTCATTGCAGCAGACCAATGAGGCAACCTCGGCGATGCAGTACCTTGGCAGCAACGTCACCGTCAGCGGCTCGGGAGGGACACTCTCGGCAAGTTCTCCGGCCACGTGGTCGCTGAATTCGCCCTCGCCCGCGACAGGCAACGTGACAATAACCAGTTCGACCGGTCAGACGGCCTTTACCGGAACGGTGGCGCTGAACAGCGGAAGCCAGACCTATAGCTGGAACGGCCAAGGCAATAACGGCGTCGCCTGGCCCGCAGGCCAGTACACGCTCGCGGTCACGGCGACCGGCGCCAACGGTCAGGCCGTCACCGTCTCGACGCAGACCCAAGGAACGGTCAGCGGCATCAATCTCAGCCAGAATCCGGCGCAGATCATCGTCGGCGGTCAGAGCTATCCGATCAGCGCAATTCAATCGATCAACAGCAGCAGCCTGAGCAACAACAGCGGGCTGAGCACGCTCAACAGCAGTATCAGTACCCTCAACAGCAACATCACCACTCTGAGCCAGCTTCTGTAGTGAGGGCCGGGAACCGGCGCCCGAGCGCTAGCTGCCCATGCCGACGGCTCCAACAGGCCAGCCGCTGCGCGCTCGTCGGCTTAAAGCGGGCTGGAGCGGGCAAATATCGGCATTTTGCCCCCAAGTGAGCCATTCGCTTAGGCAAATTTTAAGTGGCCGTCCGTATGGTCACTAACAGTGGTGTTGTCGAGTACGTGAGAGTAAATATGACCGAACCCCATCGCCCGAGGGTCAAATATGTCATCGGGCCGGACGGTTCGCCCCTGACGATCGCCGATTTGCCGGCGCCGGGGACGAAACGTTGGGTCATTCGCCGCAAGGCGGAGGTTGTCGCGGCTGTCCGCGGCGGTTTGCTTTCGCTTGAAGAGGCGTGCAGCCGCTATACGCTGACGGTCGAAGAATTCCTGTCCTGGCAATATTCCATCGACCAGCACGGACTTGCCGGGCTGCGCACCACCCGCATCCAGCAATACCGCGAATAACGCGCGCTTAAGCGATCTTACTCAATCGCCAACGCCGGCCGCAGGGCCGGCGTTTCGCTTTGCGCTCATTTTTGCCGCGGCTTTGAGTCATTTCCGCCATTCATTAACCGGGCGCTAACCATCCACCGGGCAAATCTTGCCGGGTAGGACGCAGCTGCGTCGCTCCGCGGGGGGTACGCTCGGTGCAAGGTCTGGTCGAGTTCGCCAAAACCATTGGCGCAACACGCATCGCGGCGATGACCGCCGTCGCTATCGCCCTCATCGGCTTCTTCGCCTTCATCATGATGCGCGTGACGGCGCCGCAGATGACGCCGCTTTTTACCGACCTGTCGCTGGAAAACTCCGCCAACGTCGTCAAGGAGCTCGATCGCGAAGGCGTCACCTACGAACTGCGCAATGACGGCAATATCATCATGGTGGCCAGCGACCGCGTCGCCAGGCTGCGCATGACACTGGCCGAAAGCGGCATGCCCAAGGGCGGCGGCGTCGGCTACGAGATTTTCGACAAATCCGATGCGCTCGGCACGACAAGTTTCGTGCAGAACGTCAACAGCCTGCGGGCGCTCGAAGGCGAGTTGAGCCGCACCATCCGGGCGCTCGACCGCGTTCAGGACGCCCGCGTGCATCTCGTCATGCCCGAGCGGCCGTTATTTTCGCGCGACAAGGTCGAGCCATCGGCGTCGATCGTACTCAAGCTCCGCGGCACGCTGGAGTCGCAGCAGGTGCGCGCCATCCGCCATCTCGTCGCCACCGCGGTGAGCGGCCTGCGGCCGCAGCGCATCTCGATCGTCGACGAGCAGGGCCAGCTCCTGGCCGACGGCGCCGGTGACGACACCACCGGCAGCGACGTCAGCGCCGACGAGCGGCAGTCCGCCTTCGAGAAACACCTGCGTCAACAGGTGGAATCGATCGTCACGTCGGTTGTCGGCCCCGGTCATTCGCGCGTCCAGGTCAATGCCGATTTCGACTTCAACCGCATCACCCAGACCTCGGACAAATTCGACCCCGACGGCCGCGTGCTGCGCTCCAGCCAGACCCGTGAAGAGACTTCGGCGTCGAATGAGGGCGGCAGCAATCAGGTCACGGTCGGCAACGAATTGCCCGGCGCGGCCCAGCGCCAGCAGGCCGCGGCGGACAACACGCCGCGCGACCAGAGCCGGAAATCGGAAGAAATCGTCAATTACGAGATTTCGAAGACCACCAAGACCGAAGTCATCGAAGGCGGCCGCATCAACCGCATTTCCGTCGCCGTCCTCGTCGACGGCACCTACGGCAAGGACGACAAGGGTGACGTCACCTATCAGCCGCGCAGCAAGGAAGATCTCGACCAGATCGGAACGCTGGTGCGCTCCGCGATCGGCTTCGACCAGAAACGCGGCGACCAAGTCCAGGTCGTCAATCTCCGTTTCGCCGAAACGACGGCCATCTCCATCGGCGAACCCACTGGCTGGCTCTCCGCCTTCCACTTCACCAAAGACGACATTATGCGCGTCATCGAATTGGTGGTGATGGGTATCCTTGAACTCATCGTGCTGCTGCTGGTCGTGCGGCCGCTGGTGCGCCGCATTATTACGCCGGAACCGCGCGCGATCCCGGCCCTGCCGCCGGGCCTGCCGCTCGGCAATGGCTCGGCATCGGCAACGCCCACCGCCGGAGCACGCGCGGAAGTCGCCATGGCCAGCGAAAGCCAGACCGCCAAGATGATCGACATCGCCCAGATTCAGGGGCAGGTCCACGCCCAATCGGTCCAGAAGGTCGGCGAACTTGCCGACAAGAATCCGCGCGAGACCGTCCAGATCATCCGTCAATGGCTCAACGACGGCGCCACGGCCTGATCGGCAGCATCCATGGCCCAACCAGCAGTCCAGGATAAAGCCGGCAACGACACCTCCCAGCGCGATATCACCAGCGCACTGGCGACCCTTGCCGGCAAAGCGGCGACTGCCTCGTCGACCGCGCCCGGATTGCGCGGACCGGAACGCGCCGCGGTGCTGATGCTCGCGCTCGGTGAGCAGCACGGGTCCAAGATCTGGGGCATGCTCGACGACGACGAATTGCGCCAGATTTCCATCTTGATGTCGACGCTCGGCACGATCGAAGCCGAGCAGGTCGAGAATCTGCTGCTCGAATTCGTATCCCGCATGTCGGCCTCGGGCGCGATCATGGGGACGTACGAGGCAACGGAACGGCTGCTTCAGCAATACCTGCCGCCGGAGCGGGTCAACAACATCATGGAAGAAATCCGCGGTCCTGCCGGCCGCAATATGTGGGAGAAGCTCTCCAATGTGCAGGAGGGCGTGCTCGCCAATTATCTGAAGAACGAATATCCGCAGACTGTCGCCGTCGTGCTGTCGAAGATCGGCCCGGAACATGCCGCGCGCGTACTGGCGATCCTGCCGGAAGAGCTGGCGCTCGATGTGGTCAATCGCATGCTGCGCATGGAGGCGGTGCAGAAGGAGGTTCTCGAGCGGGTCGAGCAGACGCTGCGCACCGAATTCATGTCGAACCTTTCGCAGACACGGCGCCGCGATGCGCACGAGGTGATGGCCGAGATTTTCAATAATTTCGACCGGCAGACGGAAACGCGCTTCCTGACCGCGCTCGAAGAAGACAATCGCGAAAGCGCCGAGCGCATCAAGACCTTGATGTTCACTTTCGACGACCTGACCAAGCTCGACGTCGCCTCGGCGCAGACACTGATGCGCCACGTCGAGAAGGACAAGCTCGGCATTGCGCTAAAGGGCGCTTCCGAACCGGTACGCCAGTTCTTCCTTTCCAACATGTCGACCCGCGCCGCCAAAATGCTGCTCGACGACATGCAGGCCATGGGTCCGGTGCGGCTGCGTGAGGTCGACGAAGCGCAAGCGCTTCTCGTCAATCTCGCCAAGGACCTCGCCGCCAAGGGCGAGATCGTGATCTCCAAGACGCGCGGTGAAGAAGAGCTGATCTACTGAGACGTGATGGGCAAAGAACGATTGGACGTAAGAAAACCATTTGACGTGAAAAAACCATGGGCATGAGTGCAACGACCAAGTTCCTGTTCGACACCGACTTTTCCTCCGACAACGGCGGCAGGTCGGCGATTGCGGTCGCTGAACGCGCCCTGATGCTGGCCGAAGCGGAAGCCGCCGCGCATCGCCGCGGCTATGCCGAAGCGCAAGCCGACGCCCACGTCGAATCCGAACGCCGCATCGCCGGCGCGCTCGACCAGATTGCGGCGGCCCTCACCGCAGCGAACGGCGCGATGCAGGCGATCGAGACGCGTCTTGAATGTGAAGCGGTCGAAGTCGCAATCGCGGTGGCGCGCAAGCTTACGCCGGCCTTGATCGAGCGCGAGCCGTTTGCCGAAATCGCCGCGCTGGCGAGCGATTGCTTCCGTCATCTGATTTCCTCGCCGCACGTCGCCGTGCGCGTCAACGACACGCTCTACGCCGCCGCCAAAGAGAAGCTCGACGACATCGCGCGGGCGCGCAACTTCGAGGGCCGGCTCGTTGTGCTGGCCGAGTCCGATATTGCGCTGGGCGACTGCCGCATCGAATGGGCGGACGGCGGAGTCAACCGCGACAGCGCTGCTGCCGATGCGGCGATCGGCGAAGCAGTCGCCGGCTATATCAGCGCGCGCCGCAGCTTTGCGGCGACACAAGCGATGCCAAGGAGACCTGAGAATGAGTGAGGATGGCAAGGTTCCGCTACCTAACCTCGAAGGCGGCGGAGCACAACTCGACGTGCCGCTGGCGCCCGAGCCCGAGGGACCGACGACGCGCATCGCCTCCGAACTCGAAGCGGTGTTCGACGTGCCGGTGCAGGTCTCGGCCGTGCTCGGCCGCGCGCGGATGGATATCGGCGAGCTCCTCAAGCTCGGTCCCGGCACGGTGCTGGAACTGGACCGCAAAGTCGGCGAGGCGATCGACATCTACGTCAACAATCGCCTGGTGGCTCGCGGCGAGGTCGTGCTGGTCGAGGAAAAACTCGGCGTGACCATGACGGAAATCATCAAGGCGGAACGCGCGTAAGGCGCGAAAAAGGAACAAGATCATGCGGCTCCTGATCGTCGGAACGCTGAACGGCCAGCTCACCATCGCGACCAAGATCGCGATGGACAAGGGCGCGATGGTCACCCACGCAACCGACATCGTCCAGGCACTGGCGGTGCTGCGTTCCGGCCGCGGCGCGGACCTGCTCATGGTCGACGTCGCGCTCAACATCCGCGATCTTGTCGCCGGGCTTGAGGCCGAGCACATCCATGCGCCGATCGTCGCCTGCGGCACCGCCACCGATGCGCGCGCCGCGGTCGCCGCCATCCATGCCGGCGCCAAGGAATACATTCCACTGCCGCCCGACGCCGAACTGATCGCCGCAGTGCTCGCCGCGGTCGCCGACGACAGGCGCGAGCTGATCTACCGCGACGACGCCATGGCGCGCGTCGTCAAGCTGGCGCAGCAGGTCGCATCGAGTGATGCCTCCGTTCTGATCACGGGCGAATCCGGCACCGGCAAGGAGGTTCTCGCGCGCTACCTGCACACCCATTCGGCCCGCGCCCGGAAACCCCTGATCTGCGTCAATTGCGCGGCCATTCCGGAAACGCTCCTCGAATCCGAACTGTTCGGCCACGAGAAGGGCGCCTTCACCGGCGCCGTGGCGCGGCGTATCGGCAAGTTCGAGGAAGCCAACGGCGGCACGCTCCTGCTCGACGAGGTTTCCGAGATCGACGTGCGGCTTCAGGCCAAACTGCTTCGCGCCGTACAGGAGCGCGTCATCGACCGCGTCGGCGGCACCCGGCCGGTGGCCATCGACATCCGCATCATCGCGACCTCGAATCGCAATCTTGCCGAAGCCGTGCGCGAAGGCACCTTCCGCGAGGACCTCCTGTTCCGGCTCAACGTCGTGAACCTGAAAATTCCGCCGTTGCGCGAACGGCCGTCCGACGTGATCGAGCTCGCGCAATATTTCGTGCGCAAATATGCCGCCGCAAACGCCGCGCCGGCACGGCCCCTGTCACAGGACGCGCGTCGCACGCTCGCCCTGAACTACTGGCCCGGCAATGTGCGCGAGCTGGAAAACACCATGCACCGGGCCGTGCTGATGGCGACCGGCGACGAGATCGGGTCCGAGGCAATCCTGAGCCCCGACGGCGTGCGTCTCGACCAGCAGCGCAACACGCCGGCGGTGGCACATGCTGCTTTTGCCGCCGAACAGGTTTCCCGCGGCCTTGTCGGCCGGACTGTGGCGGAGGTCGAACGCGATCTCATCCTGGAGACGCTAAAACATTGCCTCGGCAATCGCACGCATGCCGCGAACGTTCTCGGCATTTCGATCCGCACGCTTCGTAACAAGCTCAACGAATATGCCGCGGAAGGCACGCCGGTGCCGCCGCCCGGCGGCGGCGAGCCGCGCGTCGCGGCATAAAAGCCCCGCACTTCCACATCCGGAAAACGGCGTGTATCGTCGGAAGCATGAAGCTTCCGCGCCGCCGTTTTCTCAAATACGCAGTGAGCACTGTTGCGCTGCCGGCGCTGCTGCGCGGCGCGCGCGCCGATACCTATCCATCACGGCCAGTGCATCTGCTCGTCGGCTTTCCACCCGGCGGCGCCGCCGACATCATTGCGCGGCTGACCGGACAAATACTGTCGGAGCGCCTTGGCCAGCCGTTCGTCGTCGAAAATCGCGGCTCCGCCGGGCAGCAGGTCGCCACCGAGGCGGTCGTCAGCGCGCCGCCGGACGGCTACACGATTTTGTTGCTGGCAAATCCAAATGTCGTCAACGGCATGCTGAACCCAAACCTCAGCTTTTATTTTACGCGCGACCTTGCGCCGGTCGGCGGCGTCAATCTCAATCCGCTGATCCTGGAGGTGCATCCGTCGCTGCCGGTGAAGACCGTCCCCGACCTTATCGCCTATGCCAAGGCGCATCCCGGCGAAATCAACATGGCCTCGGGCGGTGTCGGCTCGACGCCGCATCTCGCCGGTGAACTGTTCAAGATGCTGACCGGCATCAACATGCTGCACGTGCCATATCGCGGCGATGCGCCCGCGGTCACCGACATGCTCGCAGGACAAGACCAGGTCATGTTCGACCTGATCCTGCTGTCGCTCAATCACATCCGCAGCGGCGAATTGCGCGGCCTCGCCGTAACCAGCGCAAAGCGCCTGCCGACACTGCCCGATTTGCCGCCGGTGGCCGATTTCGTGCCGGGCTACGAGGCCTTTGCCTGGCAGGGCGTCGCGGCCCCCAAGGATACGCCGCCCGAAATCATCAGCAAGCTCAACACCGAGCTCAATGCCGCGCTCGCCGATCCCAAGATCGCCACACGTATCGCGGATCTCGGCGGCATCCCGATGCCGATGACGCCCCCTGAATTCGGCAACCTGATCGCCAATGAGATCGTGAAGTGGGGCAAGGTGATCAAGTTCGCCAACATCAAGACGGGCTAGATCGACTCCGTCCTCGTCATTTCGAGAAGCAACGCGGCAAGCAATCCAATTCTGGCGCGCCGCACTGGATTGCTTCGCTTCGCGCGCAATGACGGTCGAGAAAGCTACTTCGTCGCCTCGCCGCTCTCGACCATGATGGTTTCGACTTCGCCGGCGCCGCCCCTGCGGAAGGCGGCGGCTTCGTCGTATTCCTTCGAGGTGAAACAGGCGACGCCCTGCTCGAAGGTCGGAAACTCAATCACCACAAAGCGCTGGAATTTGTGCGGCCCTTCCATGATCTGGAATTTGCCGCCACGCGCCAAAACCTTGCCGCCGTATTTGCCGATAATGGCCGGGACGCGATCGGTGTATTTCTTGTATTCGACCGGATCGTTGATCTTGGAGCGCGCGACCCAATAGGCTGACATTCATTTCTCCGTTGCTGGTCATTCGGGGGCCGAACGAAGCGGGGACTTGCCGCTGCGCGGCAATCCGGAATGACGAAGAGGGTAATTTATTCCGCGGCGCGGCGCGCGGCGATGATCTGGTCGGCGGTGCGGCCGGTGAGTTCCGCCATGTGGTCGAATTTGAAGGTGAACGTGCCGGCGCCGGCGGTCGCGGAACGGATTTCGACGATCAGATCGCCGATCTCCACTTCCGGCATTTTGGCGCGGACGATGTCCCAGCCGTCCCAGCCCTCGCGCGTATCGAAGCCGAGAATCTGGCCGCGCCGGCCCGACATCAGCGCATTGATCTTGGCGGTGGCTTCGTTGGGGCAGGCGATTTCGACGAGATGGATCGGCTCGAGCAGGACCGGCTGGCATTGCGGCAGGCCTTCGACGATGCCGATGCGGCCGGCGGTGCGGAAGGCCATGTCGGAGGAATCCACCGTGTGATACGAGCCGTCGACGAGCGCCACGGTGAGATCGACTACCGGAAAGCCGAGCGGCCCGTGCTTGAGCGCGTCGATGATACCTTCTTCGACCGACGGGATGTAGTTGCGCGGCACCACGCCGCCGGTGATTTTGTCTTCGAAGGAAAAGCCGCCGCTGCGCGGCAGCGGTTTGATATCGAGCACGACGTCGCCGTACTGGCCGTGACCGCCGGATTGCTTCTTGTGCCGGCCGCGCTGCACGACGCCCTTTCGGATGGTCTCGCGGTAGCCGACGCTCGGCGTCCGCCGCTCGATGGCAACACCGTAACGGTCGCTCAACCGCTCGGTGGCGACCCGCAGATGCATTTCGCCCTGGCCCCACAGCACCACTTCGTGGGTTTCGGGATTGTGCACGATGGTGATCGAAGGATCCTCCTCGGCAAGCTTGTGCAGCGCCTGGCCGAGTTTCACGTCGTCCTTGCGCTCCTTCGCCGAAATCGCGATCGCGAGTACCGGCGGATAAGGCGCGATCCTGGAAAGCGCGGGATGGGCCTGCTTGCCGGCGGAAAGCGTATCGCCGGTCTTGGCCTTTTCGAGTCTCGCAAAGGCAACCGTCTCGCCGACCGTGGCGGGTCCGCGTTTCTCGTTCGTCTGGCCGACCAGCTTGAACACACCGGCGACGCGCCCGGCTTCGTCGTCGCCCGTGACGAAAGTCGTGCCATCGCCGGCCTGGCCGGCAAGTATGCGCACGATCGACATTTTGCCGCCGTGCGTGGTGTTCAGCGTCTTCAGCACATAGGCCACCGCATCGCTGCCGGTCTTCACGCCGACGCGCTTTGTGGTTTCGGCAATGCCCGGCGATTCATGACGCAGCGCCTTGAGAAGCCGCAGGACGCCATTGGCGCGGGTCGCGGTGCCCATCAGAACCGGACACACCAGGCCGTCGCGCAATTCGCGGGTCAGATCGTCGAACACCTTGTCGCGCGGCGGCTGAATATCCTCGAGCAACTGCTCCATCAGCTCGTCGTCGTGGTCGGCGAGCATTTCCAGCATCGAGAACCGCGCGGTCTTTTCCAGATCGGCGGCATCGCCTTCGAGCGGAATGATTTCTGAGGGAGCATGCTCCTTGTAGACAAAGGCGCGCTCCAGCGCGAGATCGACAAATCCGGTGATGATGTCGCCGGCGAAAGTCGGGATTTGACGCAAGATCAGTTTTGTGCGCGACGCCGGCTGCAACAGCTTGAGGACGTCGTGCACGCCCGCATCGGCCTTGTCGATCTTGTTGACGAACAGGACGCGCGGAATTTTGCGGTCTTCAAGTTCGCGCAGGATGAGCTGAAGCTGCGGGATTTTCTTTTCGTCGAGTTCGCACACAACGACCGCGACGTCGATTGCCGGAAGGACCGCGCGCATGTCGTGAACGAACTCGACCGAGCCAGGGCAGTCGAGAAATGTATAGGCGTCGCCCATGAAACTTGTGGTCGCCGCCGTCAGCTCGACGCTCATGTGATGATGGCGCGCCTCCTTGCTGGCGTCGCCGACGGTCGTTCCGGTTTCGACGGTGCCCTGGCGCGGGATCGCCGCAGTGCGGGCCAGGATCGCTTCAAGGAGAGTTGTCTTGCCGCTCTGGAACGGACCGACCAGCGCGATGCAGCGTGGACCGGTCGCTCGCGTGCCGTTGCCGCCGTTTGTAGCCATTGCAACCTCCCGCAGCCGTCGCCCGACAGCGGTCCCGTCGTTCCGGCGCGGGGCCCAAGAACCGTCGAGGCAACTATCGTTTCAGGCGTTGGCGGGTATGGGTCAAGAGGCGTGACGACGCGCTCGGGGCAGCGCTTAGCCCCGAACGCGGTCCAGATGAAGCTACGAACTTGAGCAGGAACTATTGCGCGAGATGCAGTTCCAGCGCGCCGATGCCGCCGGCGGCGTTGAGACCGACCTGGCCCTGGACCGAAAGCGGCTGCAGCGACACCGAATGGTTCGAACCGCCGACAAGGACGTTGGCGCCGACACCGGCGGCGACCGTCGCTTGAGCGGTTGCGCCGGCATAGGTTCCCGAGAGCATGCCGGCATAACGGCTGGTGTCGGTCGAAACGCCCCAAACCATCGCGCCGCCCGTCGTGAAGCCGACGTCGACGCCGACAATCGAGAACGTGCCCGTATAGGCTTCCGGCGGCCCGTTATCGGGCTGGAAAGTGCAATTGATGTTGCGCTGTGAGACGACCAAAAGGCCGATGCCTGCGGAAATCGAGCACGACAGCTGGCCGATCTGCACACGCCGGGGCTGCGCATTGGCAGGCACCGTGACCACCACCGCGAGCGCCGCCGCCCCGGCCAAAGCGGCCGCAAAAGCCTTAAAAATCATGTAGTTACTCCCTAACCCCGGCCCGCCTTCTGGGCTTGTTCGGGTAAGATTGTAAGCGAGATTAAAGCCCGCGTCTCCCACCGTTTCGCCGGGTTGCGCTGGCTGCGCTCAGAAGAAACCCAGCGACTCGCAGCCCTTGCCGGCCTGGAAACTGCCTTTCGCGCGCCTGCCTGGAATGTCGATGATGTGCACCGAGCCGTCGCCCTGGCAGGGCACGAACAATTCGTCGCCGCGGAAGGCCACGTCCATCGGCTGGCTGCCGACCTTGATCGCGGTTTGCTCGCGGAACGCCGGGTCGATCAGGCTTACGGTATTGCTGTTCAAACTGGTGACGCCGATCAGGCTGTTGTCCGGAGCATAGCGCGCGATCTGCGCCGCTTTGGGCACGTCCTTGAGCACGATTTCTTCGCGCACGCGGCCGGCCTCGGTGTCGATCAAAAATAGTGTCGGCTCTGCGTCGTCAACCGCGACCACGGTGCGGCCGTCGGGCGAAATCGCGATGCCGGCGAGCGGACGCGGTGTCTTGATCTTGCCGAGCAATTTCCGCTTCGGCAGATCGATGACGGAAACCGTGCCGTCTTCCTCATTCTCGGTGTAGAGCCGCTCGCCGTCCGGGGCGATGATCAGCCGGTGGCCGTTGGTCGAGCCGGAGTCGATCGCTCCAACGACTTTATTGGTTTTGGGATCGATCACGGCCACGACCGCGCTGTTCTCGCAGGTGATGTAGATCAGGCCGTCGGGCCCGAGTTTCAGCGTATGCGGCGCGATATAGGGGCGCAAATCGATCGTCGTGACGAGCGCGCGCTTGTGCAGATCGAAGACGCACAGATGATGCTGCGGATTGGGATTGCGGCCGTGGATACCGTCGCCGAAGATCGGCACATAAGCGCGGCCGGTTTCCGGCATGACGAGCAATTCGTGCACGGTGCGGAGAAAGCCGTCGAGCACGACTTCGGTCTCGTAAGTCACCGGATTGAGGAACAGGACTTTTGTTCCCATCTTGTCGACCGCGATCATGCCGCGTGAATTCTTTTCGTTGGCCATCGTTTCTTCCCTCAATGCGACGACAAGTTTAGCGCGTCATGCCCGCGCTTGTCGCGGGCATCCACGTCTTTACCCCGGCGAGCAGGGGAGAGCCCTGGAGGCCGGGACATGGGCGCGAAGCAAGACCCTCCTTCGGATGGCTATGCCCGGCCATGACGGCTACGATAATGCGAAACACAGGGAGCCGTTATGAACGCCGTCGCATCGCGCAATATGAAATTCCTCGGCCACACCGACCAGGGCGGGCGCGGCGATGGCGTGCAGGTCATGGTCAATCGCGGCCATGCCTATATCGGCCACGGCTTTTCCAACGGCATCACCGTGATCGATGTCCGCGACCCGAGGGCGCCGAAGCCGGTCAACTTCCTCGCCTGCCCGCCGAACACACGCGCGCATCATCTGCAGACGCACGGCGACCTGCTCCTGGCGGTCAACGGCCCGAGCGTCTGGACGATGCAGGTAAGCCAGGAATCCTATTTCACCGGGACGTCCGGCGACGCTCTTAAAGGCCAGCAATTTACCAGCGGACTGCGCGTCTACCATCTGACGAAACCGGAAGCGCCGCGCGAGATTGCCTTCCTGCCGCTCGGCGGCCTCGGTCCGCACCGCATCTGGTATGTCGGCGGCCGCTACGCCTATGTCTCCGTCCATCTGCCGGAGTTTTCCGACCACATGCTGGTCATCGTCGACATGGCCGACCCGGCCAAGCCGCAAGTCGCCGGCAAATTCTGGCTGCCGGGCATGTGGACCGGCGGCGGCGAGCAGCCGGCCTGGCCGAAAGGCCGGCGCTACGCGCTGCATCACGGGTTGACCGCGGGCAACCTGTTCTACAGCGCCTGGCGCGACGGCGGACTTGCCATCGTCGATGTCGGCGATCCGGCGAAACCGAAAATGGTCGCGCATCGCAACTGGGATCCGCCGTTCGGCGGCGGCACCCATTCGCCGCTGCCGCTGCCGGATCGCAATCTGCTCGTCGTGGCGGACGAGGCCAATTTCGCCGACTGCAAGCTCGGCCAGCGTTACATCTGGATGTTCGACATTCGCGAGCCGTCAAATCCGATCAGCATCGCGACGATGCCGGTCCCGGACGAGGCCGATTATTGCAAGAAGGGCGGCAATTTCGGCCCGCACAATCTCTGGGAAAATCGCCCGGATGCATTTGTAAGTTCGCAAATTATTTTCGCGACGCTGCACAATGCCGGCGTCCGCGCCTACGACGTCAAAAATCCGTTCGCGCCGCGTGAGATCGGTTACTTCGTGCCGCCGAACCCTGCGCGCATGTACGATCCGCGGCCGAACCGCCCGCAAGTGATCCAGTCCTGCGATTGCTATGTCGACAGCGAGGCGCGGATGTATGTCACCGATTCCAATGCCGGGCTTTATATTCTGCAGTTCGAAGGCGGCTGAATGGCAAAGATTCCGCTCGTTCCCGCGCAAGCGGGAAACGGGCAACCGGGTCCCCGCTTTGGCGAGGGCGAGCGGCAAGGAGAACCCGCCGCAGCTACATTGACAGTGGGAGCCTGCCCTTCCACACTTGTTCATCGAGAGCCGCATAAGCGGCCACGGGGCGCATCCAGGCGCAATACGGGGAGGACGACATGGCGGCGACAGTTACCGCGGGAACGCTTGGCGCGACTGCACAGGCAGGAGGACGGGCGCCCGGCGCGCAGACCATTGAGGGGTTTGTCGGCCACGCTCTCGATGAAGCAAAGATATCGCCGCTCCATCGCCGCATCGTAGCACTTATCGCTGCCGGATATTTCTTCGACGTTATCGACTTCACCGTGTTCGGGTCGCTTGTTCCCTTCCTCCTGCAATCCAAGTTCGCGACCGGACCCGAAGTCGCAGCCATAGGCAGCGCTACTATATTCGGCCTGTTCATCGGCACAATTGGCCAGGGCGAGTTCTCGGACCGGTTCGGGCGGCGGTTCATCTACCAGTTCAATCTTCTGATGTTCGGCATCTTCACCATTCTCGGCGCGCTCGCTCCGACCGTCACGATGCTGATCGTTTGCCGTTTCATCGCCGGCATCGGGCTCGGCGCCGAGCAGCCGCTTTGCTTTGTCTATGCCGGCGAATATTCGCCCAAGCGCATCCGCGGCCGCATCCTGGCGATCATTCACTTCATTGGCGGCGCCTGCGTTTGGCCGATCGGTACGGCGCTTGTCCTCTTGCTCGGCAGCACCGTCTCGATCCCGGAAAACGTCTGGCGCGGCGTCTGGCTGATCGTCGGCATCGGTGCGCTGGTTGTCTGGGTGCTGCGCTTTTCGCTGCCGGAATCGCCACGCTACCTGGCGACCCACGGCAGAGGCGACGAGGCGATCAAGGTCCTCGCTCGGCTCGGCATTGCCGGACCGACACAGCCACTGTCGACCGATGCCGCCAGCAATACCAAGAGCGATCCGTTCGCGGTCGTGTTCGGCATGTTCCCGAAGCGCGTTATCGCCGGCATGATCTGCTTCACGGCGTTCTTCGGAGTCGCCATCGGGCTTGGCGCGTGGCTGCCCAACATCATGAACGCCAAGGGCTTCTCGATCACCAAGTCGCTGCAATACACGCTGGCCATGAACTTCGCCGTGCCGTGCGCGAGCATCTTCATGATGTACGCGCTCGATAAATTCGGCCGCAAGATCACCTCGGTCTGCACCTTCATTGCCGCCGGCTTGATGGCGATTGTGTTTGCCAATGCCGGCACGGCAACGGAGCTCATTGTGGCCGGCTTTGTCATGATCTTCTTCGTGCAGGTCGCCGGCAACTCGATGCAGATATTCGCCTCCGAGGTGTTTCCGACCAATGCGCGGACCTCGGGCTTCGGCTGGGCGGCAGGTGTCGGCCGGCTGGCGACTGCGGTCATCATGCCGACAATTCTATGGGTGCAGAACGGGTTCGGGCTGACGACGGTGTTCGTGTCGCTCGCCACCCTCCTGTTCATCGCCGCCGTATCCGTGACCCAGCTCGGGCCCGAAGCGCGGCAGAAGAGCCTCGACGAAATCGCGCCGCCGACGGGGTGACGGCCAAGCCGTCATTGCGAGGAGCGAAAGCGACGAAGCAATCTATTTGCGGCAATGCCGCCTGGATTGCTTCGCTTCGCTCGCAATGACGAGCCAGCAAATATTACCGCAAATTGCCGCAGAAGCGCTGGATCCGCGTGCAGGCTTCCTCGAGCGCGGTGGTTGCCGTCGCATAGGAGATGCGGAACGCCGGGCCGACGCCGAACGGCGTGCCCTGCACGACCGCGACACCCTCGGCCTCCAGCAACTCGGTGACGAAATCCTCGTCGGTCGCGAGCTTTTTTCCGGTCGGCGCCGTCATGCCGATGGTGCCGGCACATGACGGATAGACATAGAACGCGCCTTCCGGCTTCGGGCACTGGATGCCTTTGGCCTGATTGAGCATCGACACGCAGAGGTCGCGCCGCTCCTTGAAGATCTTGTTGTGCTTCGGGATAAAATCCTGCGGCCCGTCGAGCGCCTCGACCGCGGCCCATTGGGCGACAGCCGTCGGGTTCGACGTCGACTGCGACTGGATCATTGCCATGGTCTTGATCAGCTTCTCGGGGCCGCCGGCATAGCCGATGCGCCAGCCGGTCATGCAATAGGCCTTCGAGCAGCCGTTCACCGTCAGCGTGCGGTCGTAGAGCCCGGGTTCGATTTGCGCCGGCGAATAGAACACGAAGTCGTCGTAGACGAGGTGCTCGTACATGTCGTCCGACATGACATGGACCTGCGGGTGCCGCATCAGCACGTCGGTGATCGCCTTGAGCTCATCGCGCGTATAGGCGGCACCGGTCGGGTTCGACGGCGAATTGAAGATGATCCATTTGGTCTTCGGCGTGATCGCCTTCTCAAGCGCCGCCGGCGCCATCTTGTAGCCGCTCGCCATCGTCGTGATGACTTCGACTGGCGTGCCGCCCGCGAGCAGCACCATGTCGGGATAGCTCACCCAATAGGGCGCCGGGATGATCACCTCGTCGCCCGGATTGAGTGTTGCGACCAGCGCGTTGTAGAGCACCTGCTTGCCGCCGGTGCTGACGATGATCTGCGACAGCTTATAGTCGAGCTTGTTCTCGCGCTTGAACTTGCGCGACACCGCGGCCTTGAGCTCGGCGATACCGTCGACCGCCGTATATTTCGACGACTTGCCCTCGCGGATCGCCCGGATCGCCGCCTCTTTGATGTTGTCCGGCGTATCGAAATCGGGCTCGCCGGCGCCCAGCCCGATGACGTCGCGGCCCGCCGCTTTCAGCGCACGCGCTTTATCCGTCACGGCGATGGTCGCCGACGGCTTGATGCGCATGATCTGGTCCGCGATGAAGGCCATTTCCGATTCTCCCTTGTTTGGGCGCGTGCTTGGTAAAGCCCGCGCGCTGCACAGGCAAGCGCCAAATCCCTCAGAACCCCTCACATCTGCGGCATTTTCAGAACTGCGCGTTTCCCGCGCAACACTCCGTTAAGACGCCGCTGGCCTAATGGCCTCACAACCTTCAGGGAACCTCGATGGACCGGGTGCGGCAGGCGTTGCGGAGCGGCGACTGGCTCACGCGCGAGCGCATCACACTCGTGGCCGTTGCGCTGCTTTTCGCGTCCGCGGCCGGCTTTCTTTATCTGGTCGCGACCGCCCATGGCGGCGTCGACCGGCAGGGCCGCCCGCTCGGCACCGATTTCTCCAACGTCTACGCCGCCGGCACCCTGGTGAACGAAGGCAACGCCGCGACAGCGTTCGATCCGGCGCTGGAATATGCGCGCGAGCGCGAGATTTTCGGCAACGATACGCTGTTTTACGGCTGGCACTATCCGCCGTTCTTTCTGTTCGCCGCCGCAGCCCTGGCGCTGATGCCCTATGGGCTTGCGCTCACGGTCTGGCAGGCGGTGACGCTTGGACTTTATCTGCTGATGGTCCGGGGGATCGCTGCTCCCTCGCCCCGCGTGCCCGGAGAGGGCCGGGGTGACGTCACGGCCGGCTCGCTCTGGCTTCTCCTTGCGCTCGCATTCCCGTCGGTGCTGATCAATGTCGGCCACGGCCAGAATGGATTCCTGACCGCGGCGCTGCTTGGCGGCGCGCTTATCGTGCTCGACCGCCGGCCGCTTCTGGCCGGCATCCTGCTCGGCCTTCTGGTCTACAAACCGCAATACGGCCTGCTGCTTCCGGTGGTGCTCGGCGTGAGCGGACGCTGGAGATGTTTTGCCGCGGCGGCAGCCACGGTCATCGTCCTTGCGATCGCGACCACTTTGGCCTTCGGCATGCCGGTGTGGCACGCCTTCGCCGTCTTTTCCGAGTTCACGCGTAAGGTCGTGCTCGAACAGGGCGACACGGGCTTCTTCAAGATCCAAAGCATATTCGCCTGGGCCCGCATGTGGGGGGCGCCGATCCCGCTTGCCTACGCGATACAGGGCTTCGCGACACTGGGGATCGCGGCCACGCTCGCGTGGCTGTGGCGAAGTCCGGCGGCTTATCCGCTCAAAGCCGCTGCGCTTTGCATCGGCACGATCCTCGCCACGCCTTACAGCTTCGATTACGACATGATGGTGCTGGCGCCGGCGATCGCATTCCTCGCAGCCGACGGTCTGCGGCGCGGATTCCTGCCGTGGGAAAAGACTGCGCTCGCGGCACTGTGGCTCGTACCGCTGGTCGCCCGCACGGTCGCCCATGCGAGCATGATTCCACTGGGCGTGCCGGCCATGCTGACAGTTTTTGTTCTGATATTGCGGCGCGCCGAGCTTGATCTTCCAATGGCTTTCTTCGGCGCGTCCTCTACAATGTCCGCAAGCCCGGGCGAAGTTTTGCGCGGCCCGGTCATTGCGCCGGATCATCGTGCCGAATCGTCTCGCCGAATCATCCTGCCATGACATCGCCGCGTTGAAGCCGTAACACCGCAACAGTCGCGGGATACTGCCGCACGGGAATCGGGAAGCGGCAATGTTCACTCTGTATTCGATGCAGCGATCGGGGAACAGCTACAAGACGCGCCTTGCTTTGGCGCGGCTCGGCGTTCCCTACCGCCTGGTCGAGATCGATATTCTCAAGGGCGAGAGTCACACGCCCGAATTTCTCGCCAAGAATCCGAATGGTCAGGTGCCGCTTCTTGAAGTGGCGCCGGGCCGCTTTCTCGCCGAATCGAATGCGATCCTCTGGTACATCGCCGGCGGCACGCCGCTCGCGCCCGAAGATCGAATCGATCGCGCCGAAACGCTGCAATGGATGTTCTTCGAGCAGCACAGCCTCGAACCCAATCTCGGAGCGGCCTATTTCTGGCTGGCGCTCGTCAAGGGCGGCCGCGAATTGCAGCAGCACGCGCTTGAAGACTGGATGGAAGAGGGCAACCGTGCGCTCGGCGTGATGGAAAAGCATCTCGCGCTGCACGACTTTTTCGCCGCCGACCGTTTCACCATCGCCGATATCGCGCTCTACGCCTACACACACGTTGCGCATGAATGCGATTACGACCTCGCGCCGTTTCCAGCGATCCGCACCTGGCTCGATCGCGTCACACGTGAGCCCGGCCATGTGACGATGGAGTTTCGGCCGGCCGCCGCCGTGCCGGCACTGTGAGCGGGCACTATGTGTGGCGGCGAAGCAACGGCGGGGCTTAATCGCACGCGACGCCGTTCGCGTTAACCCTTCATTAACCAAAACCACGAAATCGCCTTTATTCTTCAACGACTTCGCCCAAGTCCGAACGAATACGCGCCCGCATCCGGCGCGATTCTGCCGGCACGCAAAACTGATTCGCCGACGACGACAAGGATGACAATCATGACTGTGCTGACCGGGATGGTCGGTTTCGCTTCGCCGATTGCCGAAAAGACAATTTCCAAACGGCGCTATGGCGTCGAACTGTTTGCCACGCTTGCGCTCGCTGTTTCGCTCATCATCGCCGCGACCGCCGTCTCGATCGGCGTGGCGCGTGCGCAAATTCTGAATACGCATGGCTTGAACGCGTCGGCGGCGGCTTGGGTCGCACGCGTGCAAGCGCAGTGTTACCCGGCGCGGTTGGCGCCGGGTTGAGTCGCGTTATGGCGGCGCGTGGGCCGGGCCCGGGCGTTTCCGGGCCCGGTCTTATTTTTTAGAACCGCCTGCGTCTTCAGAATAAAGACGCGGAATTATTCCGCCTTGATCCCGGCGGCCTTGATGACCGGCCACCACTTCTCGGTTTCAGCCTTGTGATAGGCCGCGAGCGCCGCTGGGTTTTGCTGATCGCGCGGGAAGATGACCTGTCCCAGCCCTTCAAGGGTTTTCCGCAAACCCGGATCGGCCAGCGCAGCCATGACGGCGCCATCAAGTTTTTCGATCACCGGCTTCGGTGTGCCCTTGGGCGCCCACAGGCCGTGCCAGAACGTGATGCTCAATCCCGGTATGCCCGATTCGATCATGGTCGGCGTGTTCGGCGATTTCGACCAGCGTTGCTCGCTCAACACGGCATAGGGCTTGTACTTGCCCGCCTCCGCATTCGCGAGCGTTGCCGATGCCTCAAGACAGGCCAAATCGATCTGGCCGCCGAGCAGATCCTGCGCCGCGGGCCCGGCGCCCCGGTAGGGCACAAATTGAAAATGCGCACCGGTCTTTTGCTGGAAATAGAGAGCGCACAGATGCGCGGCGCTGCCGGTGCCGACCGTACCGAAAGTAATCGGATTCGGGTTCGTCTTGACCCAGGAAATCAGTTCGCTCGCGTTTTGCGGCGGCAATCCATTCTTGCCAAGGATCCACAGCGGCGAGGAAGCCAGGAGGGAAATCGGCGCGAGGTCCTTGAGCACGTCGTAATCGAGCCGGTAGATCGCGGGCGCGCCGACATGGCTCGACCATTGGCCGATGCCGATCGTGTAGCCGTCCGGGAGGGCATGCACGACCCGTCCCGTTGCAATCGTGCCGGCGGCGCCGCTCACCGTTTCGATCACGACCGGCTGGCCGAGCGCTTTCGACATCGCATCGCCCACGATGCGCGCCAGCGTGTCCGTCGGGCCTCCCGGCGGAAACCCGACCATCATGGTGATCGGGCGAGATGGAAAGGTCTCGGCCGGCGCAGTGGCGGCGCTGGCACAAAGTGCAATAAGCGCGACGAGCGCGCCGGCAAAACGGGCTCGTGTCATGGTGCTCCCCTTGATGTTTCCCCGCCGTAACGATGGCACGGACGCTCACAGTCGAAAAGGTCAGCATGGCTGCCGTGACGATGTGCAAAGCGTCGCAGCCGAAAAAGCGCGCCGGTTGACGCCGCCGCAAGATCGCCTGTAACCATCGGCAAATGTTCGCGCTTTTCGAGCGATTCTTGACGCCGACGGCGGCGCCGGAAAATCCCGAGCCGCCGCACCGGCTGCTCGCCTTCCTGTGGCACTTTGCCCGCCAGGCGAAGTGGCTGTTCGCCGCCTTGTTCGTGGTGGAGCTTCTGGTCGCGCTCTGCGACAGCGCGGTGCCGTGGTTCATCGGCCGCGTCGTCACCATGGTCACCAAGATTCCTCCCGACCGCTTTCTCGCCGCCAGCTGGCCCTGGCTCGCTGGCATGGCGGTCGTTGTCCTTTTTGTGCGGCCCGGGGTGACTTTCACGCGCTATCTCATCACCAATCAGGCCATCGCCGCGCCGTTCACCGGACTGATCCGCTGGCAGTCGCATTGGCACGTGGTGCGGCAGAGCTGGGCGTTCTTCCAAAACGATTTCGCCGGCCGCATTTCCAATCGGGTGATGCAGACCGGGCCGTCGGTGCGCTCGACCCTGACCGCAACGATCACCACGGTCTGGTACGTGTTCGTCTATGGCGCGTCCGCCATTGCGCTCACCGCCGCGGCCGATCGTTGGCTTGCGGTGCCGATCCTGCTCTGGTTTTGCGGGTACATCTTGCTGCTCGCCTATTTCGTGCCGCGCATGCGCGAACGCTCCAAGGTCTCGTCCGAAGCGCGATCGGAACTGACCGGACGCATCGTCGACAGCTACACCAATATCCTGACGGTGAAGCTCTTCGCGCGCGCCACCGAGGAAGACCAATACGTGCGGAGAGCCGTCGACCGCCATGTCGGCCTGTTCTCCGCCGCGCAGCGCCTGCTCACCGCCTTCGGCACCATCCTCGACGTGCTCAATGCGCTGCTGATTGCCGGATCGGGCGCACTGGCGCTGGTGCTGTGGCGCTACGGAGCGGTCGAAGTCGGCGCCATCGCCATGGTGCTGCCGCTGACCTTTCAACTCACCAACATGTCGCGGCAGATCGCGATGCGCATCACGGAAATCTTCGAGGATATCGGCGTGGTCCAGGAGGGCATGCTGAGCATCGCGCGGCCGCTGCAATTGCCCGACCCGGCGGGTGCCCGGCCGCTGACGGTGCGCGCCGGCCGCATCGATTTCAAGGATGTCAGCTTCGGTTACGGCCGCGAGATCGGCGTGCTGCAGGATTTCAATCTGACCATCCATCCCGGCGAGAAGATCGGTCTGGTCGGCTGCTCCGGCGCCGGCAAGTCCACTGTGGTCAATCTGCTGCTGCGCTTTTTCGATCTCGAAAGCGGTTCGATCTCGATCGACGGACAAGACATTGCCGACCTGACCCAGGAATCGCTGCGCACCCAAATCTCCGTGGTGACTCAGGACACCTCACTGCTGCACCGCTCGATCCGCGCCAATATCCGCTATGGCCGGCCCACGGCGAGCGACGAGGAGATCGAGCGCGCGGCAAGATACGCTCATGCCCACGAATTCATTCTTGATCTCGAAGACTGGCATGGCCGGCGCGGCTACGACGCCCATGTCGGCGAGCGCGGTGTTAAACTTTCGGGCGGCCAGCGCCAGCGCGTCGCGATCGCGCGCGTGATCCTCAAGAACGCACCGATCCTGGTGTTCGATGAGGCGACATCGGCGCTCGATAGCGAAGTCGAAGCCGCGATCCAGTCCAGCCTCGGCACGCTGATGGACGGCAAGAGCGTAATTGCCATCGCACACCGGCTTTCCACCATCGCGCAGATGGATCGTCTGGTGGTATTGGAGCACGGTCGCGTCGTCGAGCAAGGCAGCCACCGCGAGCTTCTCGCCCATGGCGGCCATTACGCGGCCCTGTGGCGCCGCCAGGCCGGCGGCTTTATCGATGCCGCCGGTATGCAGGCCGCGGAATAGCCGCCAGGCCGGCCACATCTAAATCACACGAATATTTTGTTGTTGGCCGGGGAACGAAACGCCAAATCCGTCATTTGACGTAGGGGGCTAACAGCCGGGGCAATTCCACCCATGGCGGTCGTGCTGATCGTCGAGGACGAAGAGCAAGTTCGTGTTCTTGCCGAGTCCTTTCTTCAATCCGAAGGACACGAGACGGTCTCGGCCGCCACGGCGGATGAAGCCATGGCCGCGCTCGACGTCACCGAACATGTCGATCTGCTTTTCACCGATCTCGCGTTGCACGGCGAGATTCACGCCGGCCTCGATCTGGCGAAGCGGGCCGTCGAACGGCATCCCGATCTGAAAGTGCTCTACACCACCGGCCAGGGCGCAACAGACGGGATGGTTGCCATGTTCGTCCCGGGCTCGGCGCTGCTGCCGAAGCCCTATACGCTCGATCAATTGCAGCGAAGCCTGGAAGCCCGTTTTGGCATTGCATCGGCTTCACCCTGAACCAAAGCGTTGCGTCGCTCCGCGCGGCATCAGAATGGCCCGCGAAACACAAAGAATGCGCCGCTGGCGATAAGCGCAAAGCCGACGACCTGATTCCAGGTGATGGCTTGCTGCAGATAGACGATCGAGAACACGGCAAAGACCGAGAGCGTGATCACCTCCTGGATCGTCTTCAGCTGGGCTGCCGAGTAGACCGCGCTGCCGTAGCGGTTCGCCGGCACGGCCATGCAATATTCAAAAAAGGCCAGGCCCCAACTGATGAGAATGACCTGCCACAGCGGCACATCCTTGAAGCGCAAATGCCAATACCAGGCCGTCGTCATGAAGGCGTTGGAGCCGATCAGCAACAGAATGGGAAGCAGATAAGGCGACGTCATCACGGCAGGCATGCGAGACCTTTCGCGTTAATGGCTTGAGACAATAAGCAGCGCCGGAAGAGTACCGCCGCCAGCCAACGGCTCAGTCTTTTCTGCGTTCCTTCCCCAATCTGTGTTCCACCTCAAGACAATTCGATTTTCCACGGTACATATCGGACCGGACGGACTTGGCGATATGCTGGATGCGGCGGACCGCCGCACCGCCGTCGCAATTTGCCTTTATCGCTGCCGGCATTGCGCCGATGCCGCTGGGGAGATCATTCGATGCGCCGCCCGATTGCCGCCGCCACTTTGACGCTTGCCGCTCTGTTATTGTTGCCCATCCATCATTCCAGCTTCGCGCAGCAGGGCCAGTTGCCGCTGCCGCCCGGCGGGTTCAAGCCGCCGCCGCTGCCGCCAATCAAACCCTATCAGCCGGTCGCAGTGACGGCGCCGGCAGCAATGACCGAGCCGAGCTTCGTGGCCTTTCGCAAGCAACTTGCCGACATTGCAACGCACAAGGACCGCGCCGGGCTTGCCAAACTGATCGTCGCGCAAAACTTCTTCTGGATTCAGGACAAGGATCTTGCCGACAAGCATAAATCCGGCGTCGACAACCTCGCCAAGGCGATCGGCCTCGACGCCAAGGACGATTCCGGCTGGCAGATTCTGGGCGGATTGGCCGGCGAACCGTCGGCTGCGGAATTGCCACAGCAGCAGGGTGTGTTCTGCGCGCCAGCCGACCCGAATATCGATCCGGCTGCGTTTGAAACGCTCGGCAAAGCCACGCAGACCGACCCCGGCGATTGGGGCTATCCGAACGGCAACGGCGTCGAAGTGCACGCCACGGCGCAGCTCAATTCGCCGGTTATCGAGAAGCTCGGCATGATTCTCGTGCACGTGCTGCCGGACAGCCCGCCGCCGGCCGGCCCAAACGATCCGATGGTCCTGCATGTCGCGACGCCATCCGGAAAAACCGGATTTGTCGACGCGCAGACATTGGCGGCGCTTGGCGGCGACCAGATTTGCTACACCAAGGAGGCAGGCGCCTGGAAAATCGCCGGCTATCTCGGCGGCGCCTCGCCATAATGTACGAGTAGGTGCCGGATGGCCGGTAACATGATACTATCGCGTCAGAACGCGGCCAAGCCATGCCGGAGCAGCTATTGAACGAACGGCACGTCCGGGAGGATAATGATCCATGATGAGGCTGGGAAAAATGGCAAACCTGCGAATACTCATTCCGTGCATCGCGGCGGCGATCCTCTGCATCGCTCCCGTGCACCTGTCGGCACAGCAACCGGGGATTTTCCAGTATCCGGTCACGGCGAAGGACGTCGACCCCGGCGTCGATCATGGCAATTCGGACGCCAGCCTGCCGGACGAATTCCGCAAGCAGATGGTGTTCTACCGTTCGCAGCAGCCGCCCGGCACCATCATCATCGATACCCAGGAACGTCACCTCTACCTGATCAAGGACGAGACGCACGCGATGCGCTATGGCATCGGCGTCGGCCGTGACGGCTTCACCTGGCAAGGCCTGTTGCAGATTTCGCGCAAGGCCGAGTGGCCGGATTGGCATCCGCCGCCTGAGATGATCGAGCGACAGCCGTATCTGCCGCGCTTCATGGCCGGCGGCCCGGGCAATCCGCTCGGCGCGCGCGCCATGTATCTCGGCAACACGGTCTATCGCATCCACGGCACCAACGCGCCGGAGACCATCGGCCAGGCCGTTTCGTCCGGCTGCTTCCGTCTCGTCAACGACGACGTGATGGATTTGTATGACCGGGTGCAGGTCGGCACCCACGTCATCGTGCGGCAGGATTGATTTTTCGTCATTGCGAGCGAAGCGAAGCAATCCAGTTGCGGCTATGCCGCGCTGGATTGCTTCGTCGTTTCACTTCTCGCAATGACGATTAGTGCTTTGCCGACGCCGCGGCGCCAGCAACCGACTGCGCAGTTTGCCCGAACAGGATGGCGCGTTCCTCCGCGGTGCGGATACCGCCCTGGCCGGGATTGATCTTCGGCGTCCATTCGTAAGCCTTGACCACGGCGGGCCGCGCCTTGATCGCTTCGAACCAGCGCTTGAGATGCGGAAAGTCGGCGATGTTCTGGCCCTGGCGCTCCCACGGCACGATCCACGGATAGCAGGCCATGTCGGCGATCGAGTATTCGCCGGCGAGAAACTGATTGTCCGCAAGGCGCTTGTTCATCACGCCATAGAGCCGGTTGACCTCGTTGCGGTAGCGATCCATCGCGTATTGAATCTTGTCGGTAGCGTAATTGCTGAAGTGATTGTTCTGTCCCGACATCGGGCCGAGACCGCCCATCTGCCAGAACAGCCATTCGAGCGCCGCGGTGCGGCCGCGCAGATCCTTGGAAATAAATTTCCCGGTCTTGTCGGCGAGATAAAGCAGGATCGCGCCGGATTCGAAAACCGAAATGGGCTTGCCGCCGCCGGCCGGTTTGTCATCGACGATGGCGGGGATGCGGTTGTTCGGCGACGACACCAGAAAGTCGGTCTTGAACTGCTCGCCTTTGCCGATATTCACCGGAGTAATTTTGTACTCCAGTCCGGCCTCTTCGAGAAAAATCGTAACCTTGTGGCCGTTCGGCGTGGTCCAATACAATACGTCGATCATGATAAGCCTGTGCGTGGGATGATGAGGTCGGCACACTAGCCTTTCAGCAACGCTTTATGGAAGCCCGGCATGCGCATCCCAGCCATCCGGCGCGGCGGCGTTGATTTTCACGGGACGTGACCGCGCGCGCCGCGATTGCTGCTGACGAGAGACTTATTCCGCCGGCGCGAGCATGACGGAATGCCGTTCGGCAAGTCCGCACTTCACCGCGATGAAAAACAGCGGCAGGATGAACAGCGGCCCGAATTCGAGACCCGTCAGATGCGCAAGCGATGCGCCGAACAGCGGGATCAACAGCAGCGCTGCGGAAGCAACAAAGAGCGGCAGTTCCGGCATGCGCCGGATGTCCGCGTCCTGCCAGAGCCACGCCACGACGAGAGCGCCGAACACGAGGTCGTAGTCCTGAAGATACGGCGTCGCCAGGCAGGTGCCGAGCAAGAGCGTCGCATTGCGAATGCCGAAGGACGCGTCGCGAAACCACACCGCCGCCACCGCAAGTGCGGCGAAGCCCGCAAATATCGCCTGCACGGCATAGGCAACCGCCACGTCAGCGCCCAGCCGTCGCGCCGCGACAAAGACCGACAGGCTTCGGTGCCATACGCCGGTGCCGTCTTCGAGACTGAACTGCCTGATGAGTGCCAGACGTTGCAGGTAATCAGCGAATATATCCGGTCCGAGCCAAAGCAGGCTGATGGCGACGAGTCCGCCCGCGGTCGCCGCCGCAGCAGCACAAGCCTGCCAGCGCCGTCCGGCGATCAAGGCCACGGGGATGAAAATGCCAAGCTGTGGCTTGTAGATGAGCATGCCCAGCAAACTTCCCGCGAGGATTGGACGCCGGTCGAGCAAACCAAGGCCGCCGCCGAACAAAGCCGCGGTCCACGTTCCCGCCTGGCCGGCGACGGCATTGACGAAGACCGCGGGCGTTGCGAGCGCGAGCAGAAGCGTGCGGCCGCGCGGCATGGCGAGCCGCAACGCGCGATAGAACGCGAACCAGCTCACGGAAATCCAAAGCACGAAGCCGGGGATGTAGGGCAGGAACGCGAGTGGCGCGGTCAGCACCAGCAGCATCGGCGGGTAGCTGTAATTGTAACCCTGAAGATGCTCGCCGACGATGGTCTGCTCGAACGCGTGGAAAGCGTCGAAATTATAGATTTCAGATGCGCGCTGGTGCAGCGCAAGGAATGGGCCCGACCAGAAATTGATAAAGTCGTCGCCGAACGGCCGCTGAATTCCGTCGGTCAGACCCTCATGCGTCTGCCGCAACAAATCGGCGATATAAACGATGGCTGCCACCGCGACGAAGACGCGGGCAGTCCGCTCGACCAGCCCAGGCAAAAATAGCGCGGGACGCGCGCGCGGCGGCGCTTTCGCGCCGGCATCCTGGACGCCCGTCAAGCTTTCGCGCATGGCCATGGCGCCGATGACAGCCGATTTGCCTTACGATCAGGTAAAATCGCTGAATTCATCCGCAACGATGCGGGCATTTTACATTTCCTCATAACGGCCGGGAAACCACGCCTGACAATCCGCACTGCGCCAGCGGGTTCTCGTCGCGCGCGCTTAACAGGTACGCGGTTACAAGACTGTCGGAAAAACCGGACCGTCCGCCATGGATACGATGCGCTTTCTCGGCCTCGCCGGGATCATGTTCGCCGCCGTCTTTCTCGGCATGAGCTGGCTGTTCACGGTGCACCCGCTGCAGCCCGACGCGCGGCTGCCGACCTTCCAGCGCGTCGATACCAACGATCCACGATACAAGCTCGAACAATCGTCGGTGAGCGACAACGATCCGACGCGCGACAGCCTGCGCAATGCCGTGCTCGGCGAAGCCAAGTCGCTCGCCGACGATCCGTGCAATTCGAATTTCAAGGCCACTTACATAAAAGCCGTGAACGCCTATGCGCGCGCATGGATCAGCATTGCGCCGTGCCTCGGGACGCACACCTGCGGTTCATCGGATTCGGCAAAGCTCGATCGCGCCGCACAAGCCTTCGGCTCGCCGCTCGACCATCGCCTGCGCGAACTCATGCGGAGAATCCACGACAAACGCATTTTCGGACCACATGATTTTCCCGGCGAGCTCGCGCAGTTCGTCGCCACCATGGCGGGCGACGCCAGGATCAATCCGCGCGCCGAAGAGTTCAGGAAAATCGCGGCCGGAATGGACGATTCGGCGGGACCGGATTGCAGCGCGGTCAGATGATCGGCGTATGCCGAACTCTGCTGGTGCTGGCGCTCGCCGCCATCGCCTTCGAAATCATCTTTTTTCCGCGCACCATTCACCGCGCCCTTGATCCCGACGAGCCGATCGCGGCCGACGGCTCGATGATCGCAGGCAAGGCCCGCACGATCTACGATACCAATCCACTGCTCGGGGCGTTTGGCGAACGTCCGCGGCCCGATCCGGACGATCCCAAGGAGTTCGGGTGGCTGATCGAGAACGACAGATGGTTCGCCGGTCGCGACCGCGACACGATTGCCAAGCTCATCGGACCGCTCGACGCCGCGCGCTGCGCGGATGTTGCGCGCAAGGAATTGATCGCGGCGGTGCACACCTATTACGGCACGCGGGGCCGCGAGAAACACAGCTTCTCGCTGCGCGGACCACGCGCCCAAGCGGCGATCGAGCAGGAATGGTCGACGCCTGCTGACCAGCGCATCGACGAGTTCGTGCGGCGTGCCGTTCAGTCAGGATTTCTGCATAAACAAGAACGAGATCCCGGCCAACGTCTATCCGGAATTCGCCAGGGTGTTCGCCAATACCCTGGAGGTCGGCGCCGCCTGCCCGCCGCTGAAGGTCGAACGCAACTTCGACAAGCTGTAGCGGCGCCTGTCATTGCGCCTGCTTTGCCGAAGCGGCAACCATGCTAGGCTTGTGGCCCTATATTGCAGGGACAGGAACCATGATCACCGAAATCGCGCAGATCGACATCAAGCCGGGGATGGAATCGGAGTTCGAAACCGGCGTGAAAAATGCCGCGCCGGTCTTCAAGCGCGCCAAGGGTTGCCACGGCCTGGCGCTGGATCGCTCGATCGAGAAGCCGAGCCGCTACCGCTTGTTCGTCACCTGGGAGACGGTGGAAAATCATACGGTGGATTTCCGCGGCTCGGCGGATTTCCAGGAATGGCGCAAGCACGTCGCCCATTGCTTCGCCTCGCCGCCCGAGGTCGAGCATATCACACAAGTGATGCGGGCTTTTTAGGCGCGCGCCTTTTCCACGTTCGCGATACGCTCCGGAACGCCGAATTCCCGGCGGCAGACTTCGGCGAGCGCCGCCACGCCGGCGCGGATCGCGTCATGCGATGCATTGGCGAAGCACAGCCGCGTGCGGCTCTTCGCGTAGGCCTTGTCGGTCGCCCATTCCGGGCCGGGATTGATGGCGACGCCGGCGGCCAGCGCCGGCGCAAACAGCTTTTGCGTGTCGACTTGATCCGGCAGCTTGACCCACAGGAAGATGCCGCCTTTAGGATCCTCGAATTCAGCCGCAGTGCCGAACTGCTCGTTGAGCGCATCCATCAGCGTTTCGAGTTTCGCACGCAGGCCGCGCGTCAGTTCCGGCACATGGGTATCGAAATGCGCGGGACAGAATTCGCCGAGCACCATCTGTTCGAGCGCGCCGGAACCGGCGTCAGTCTTGATCGCGAGCATGCGTGCGATCAAATCCCAGCCGGCGACGATATAGCCGACGCGCAGCGCGGGTGCGATCGATTTGGAAAATGAGCCTACATGGATGACGTTGCCGGTCTTGCTCATGGCATGAAGCGCCGGCGGGCGGCGTCCGTCCCAGATCAGGTCGGCGTAGCAATCGTCCTCGAAGATCGGCACGCCATATTGTTCGGCGAGACGCAGCATTTCGTGCCGGCGCGCCTCGCTTAAGATCGTGCCGGTCGGATTTTGCACGGTCGGGATGGTGTAAATGTATTTCGGCCGGATCGAGCGGTCCCTGAGCTCGTCGAGCGTATCGGCGAGCACATCCATGCGCATGCCGTCGCCATCGAGCGGAATGCCAACGGCGTTGACACCGAGCCTGGCAAGCCGCGTCAGCGCACCCTGATAGCTTGCCTGCTCGATGATGACGGTATCGCCCGGCGCAAGCAGGATGCCGTTGACCAGATCGAGCGCCTGCAGCGATCCGGAGGTAATGAGGATTTCATCCGCGGTGCAGGTCATGCCGGCATTGCGTTTGAGCTTTTGCGCGAGAAATTCGCGCAGCGGCCGGTAGCCTTGCGGCCCGCTGGCAAGGCCGTAGGTCGCAAGCGTCCTGCCCTCACGAGTGAGGACATCGTTCATCGCCTTGATCAATGCATCGAGCGGCAGTTCGTCCGCGTCATTGTGGCCGCCGACAAAATTGTATTTGGGAAAGCCGTTCCACTTGACCGCAGGCGGCGGCAGTTTTGGGGCCAATAGCGGCGCGAAGTCGAATGCGGTCATGGATGCCTCTTCTCCCTTTGCCGAATCCTAGCGCGTCACAGCCGGGCTTGTCCCGGCCATCCACGTCTTTTATCAGCTATGGCCTGAAGACGTGGATGCCCGTGACAAATAAGGGCATGACGGGGAGAGAGGACATAATGCGCCGCCTTCAGGTCATGATCGTCTTCCTCGCCTGCGCCTTCGCAAGCAACGCGGCGGCGGAATATCCCGATCATCCGATCCGCATGATCGTGCCGCAGGCCGCGGGCAGTTCCACCGATACGCTGACGCGCGTCCTCGCCGCCGCCTTGGCCACCGAACTCGGCCAGCAGGTCGTCGTCGACGACCGCCCCGGAGGCGCGCTGACCCTCGGCCTCGACATTACGGCGAAATCGCCGCCGGACGGCTACACGCTGTGCATGGGACCGATCGGCGCGCTCGCCATCACGCGCCACATGGTGGTGCCGCTGCCCTATGACGTCGAGCGCGACTTTCAGCCGATTGCGCAGGTGTCGCGCGGCCAGTTGCTGCTCGCCGTGTCGCCGACGACACCATTCCATTCGGTGACGGAGCTCATCGCCTACGCGAAGCAGAATCCGGGAAAGCTCCTCAACGCATCGTCGAGCAACGGCTCGCCCGGCCATGTCGGCGGCGAGCTCTTCAAGTTCATGACCGGAACCGACATCGTTCACGTGCCTTACAAAGGCGGCGCGCCGGCGATCAACGATCTGATCGCGGGGCGCGTGCAGCTGATGTTCGAGAGTCTCAACTCGATTGCGCCGTTCGCCCATTCCGGCGCGGTGCGGGCGCTTGGGGTGAGCGGCGAGCACCGCTCGCCCGCCTTTCCCGACCTGCCGACGATCGCCGAGGCCGGCGTGCCGGGTTACGCGGCGCCGACCTGGTCCGGCATCATCGCGCCGGCCGGCGTGCCGCGGCCGATCGTCGACAAGCTCAACGCCGCCATCAACAAGGCGCTCAAGTCGGACGGCATGTCCAAGTTTTACGCGACGGTCGGCGACGAACCCGCCGGCGGCACGCCCGAAGAATTCGCCGCGGTCATCGCGTCGGATTCCAAGAAATGGGGCGACGTGATCAAGCGCGCCGGGATCAAGCTGGAATAGTTTTACCTCGTCATTCCGGAGCCGAGCAAAGCTCGGAACCCGGAATCCATAGTTGCCGGCCTGTGAGTATGGAATCCGGACTTGCCGCTGCGCGGCAATCTGGAATGACGGCGGAGGGTGATGCACTTTCCTCTGCCCCAGACTCAACCCATATTGCGGTCATGGCGCCAAAACAGCGCGATCCGGCAAAGCATTCGAAGAAGGACCCGGCCAGGCCGACGCGCGCCAAGGCGTCGCGGCCGGATGTGCCCGTGCTCGACCCGTCGCTGGCGGACCTGCTCAATCCCGCCATCGGCCAGGGCCGGGCCGGGTTCGGTTCGCAAACGGGAATCCCCTCGCCCGAGGCGGGAGAGGCGCAAAACAGTGCGAGCGGCCTAAAACCTCCGCCGGACAATTCCTGGGACCGCCGCGCCGATTTCGCCAATGCGCATCGGGCGAGAAAGTCGACACAAGGCTTCGAGGAACGGCCGCAATCCGGTTACGTTGCCAAGGGCCCGGCCGGCATCGATCCCGAGCTTGCCGACGCCCTGGGCTATGGCGGCAACGACCCGACCAGGCCGCTGATCGGCCCGCCAACCGACCGCGACGAGATGTCGGAAATCTTCGAGTTGCAGCGCGAGAAACGGCACCGCCCGTCACCGCCGCAGATCACGCTTGGCGTCACCGCCTCGATGCAGGCGCTCGAACATTTGCTGCGCGAAGGCCGCGAGGAATTCCGCGACCAGCAATTGTGGACGCCGCACCGGCCGCCGCGGCCGGACAAATCCGAAGGCGGCCGCAGCCTCGTCATCAAATCCGAATTCGATCCGAAGGGCGACCAGCCGCAGGCGATCAAGGATCTGGTCGAAGGCGTGCAGCGGAACGACCGCACCCAGGTGCTGCTCGGCGTTACCGGCTCCGGCAAGACCTTCACCATGGCAAAGGTGATCGAACAGACGCAGCGTCCGGCGCTGATCCTCGCGCCGAACAAGACGCTGGCGGCGCAGCTTTACGGCGAGTTCAGGAATTTCTTTCCCGACAACGCGGTGGAATATTTCGTCAGCTATTACGACTACTACCAGCCGGAAGCCTATATCCCGCGCACCGACACCTATATCGAGAAGGATTCCGCGATCAACGAGCAGATCGACCGCATGCGTCACTCAGCGACGCGGGCGCTGCTCGAACGCGACGACGTCATCATCGTCGCCTCGGTGTCGTGCATCTACGGCATCGGCTCGGTCGAGACCTATTCGGCGATGACGTTCGCCATCAAGCAGGGCGAAAAACTCAACCAGCGGCAATTGCTCGCCGATCTTGTCGCGCTGCAATACAAGCGCTCCGGCGGCGATTTCTATCGCGGCTCGTTCCGCGTGCGCGGCGACGTCATCGAGATTTTCCCCGCGCACTATGAAGACCGCGCCTGGCGCGTGTCGCTGTTCGGCGACGAGGTGGAATCGATCCACGAATTCGATCCGCTCACCGGGCAAAAGACCGACGAACTGGAATTCGTCAAGATCTATGCCAATTCGCACTACGTGACGCCGCGGCCGACGCTGCTGCAGGCGATCTCCGGCATAAAATTCGAACTGCGCCAGCGGCTGGACCAGCTCCATGCCGCGGGTCGCCTTATCGAAGCGCAGCGTCTCGAGCAGCGCACGCTTTACGATCTCGAAATGATGGAAGCGACCGGCGCCTGCGCCGGCATCGAGAACTATTCGCGCTATCTCACCGGACGGAAACCCGGCGAGCCGCCGCCGACTTTGTTCGAATATGTCCCCGACAATGCGCTGGTCTTCGTCGACGAGAGCCACGTCACTATCCCGCAGCTCGGCGGCATGTATCGCGGCGACTTCCGGCGCAAGGCGACGCTCGCCGAATACGGCTTCCGCCTGCCGTCATGCATGGACAACAGGCCGTTGCGTTTCGAGGAATGGGACGCGATGCGGCCGCAGAGCACGTGCGTGTCGGCGACGCCGGGACCGTGGGAGATCAATGAATCCGGCGGCGTCTTTGCCGAACAGGTGATCCGCCCGACCGGCCTGATCGATCCTCCGGTCGACGTGCGGCCGGCGCGCACCCAGGTCGACGATCTCGTCGGCGAAGTGCGGCAGGTCGCGCAGCAGGGCTACCGCGCGCTGATCACCGTGCTTACCAAACGCATGGCCGAGGACCTGACCGAATATCTGCACGAGCAGGGCATCCGCGTGCGCTACATGCACTCCGATATCGACACCATCGAGCGCATCGAGATCATCCGCGACCTCCGTCTCGGCGCCTTCGACGCGCTGGTCGGCATCAATCTGCTGCGCGAAGGCCTCGATATTCCCGAATGCGCGCTGGTCGCCATTCTCGACGCCGACAAGGAAGGATTTTTGCGCAGCGAGACGAGCCTGGTGCAGACCATCGGCCGCGCCGCGCGCAACATCGACGGTCGCGTCATCCTCTATGCCGATCGCGTCACCGGCTCGATGGAACGCGCCATGGCGGAAACCTCCCGCCGCCGCGAGAAGCAGGAAGAATACAACACCGCAAACGGCATTACTCCGGAGAGCGTGCGCAAGGGCATCGGCGATATTCTCAACAGCGTTTATGAGCGGGACCATGTGCTCATCGCCGCGGGCGCCGGCAGCGAGGGCGAATTCGGGGACACCGCCACCATCGGCCATAATTTCGAGGCGGTGATCGGCGATCTCGAAACCCGGATGCGCGAGGCGGCCTCCGATCTCGACTTCGAGGAAGCCGCGCGGCTGCGCGACGAGATCAAGCGCCTGCGCGCCACCGAACTCGCCGTGACCGACGATCCGACGGCGAAGCTCCTGCCCTCCCCTGCAGGAGGAGGGTCGGCGCGCAACACGCGCCGGGGTGGGGTCAGCAGAATTCACAAGCCCGCGCTCGATGAGATGGGCATCGCGCTCCACCACGAAGTCGCGCCGCACCGGCCGGGCGCCGGCAAGCGCGCCACGCCGCGCAAACCGGATCTCGACGAGATGGGGCCCGGCGTGGAATCGATCCCGGAAAAAACTCCGGCCCGCGCTCGACCCTCGGCCGCCCCGGCATGCGCGGCGGATTTAAGCCGCGCGGGCGCTGACCAGGGTTTTGCGGGTAGCACGACGGCAGCGATCCTCTGGCGCAAGGCGTGGCTGACGGACTAACATGCGCCACCGGCAGACGAATCATTCATCCAGCATTGCGGAGGACGCCATGGCGAAAGGCCAAATGCGAAGCAACAAGGAAAAGAAGAAACCGAAGCAGGACAAGAACAAAGCGAAGGGCGGCGCCGCGCCCTCTCCGTTCGCCAATATGCACAGCCAGAACTCACAGCCCGGCGGCTACGGCAAGAAGAACTGAGATACCGTCAGCGGCGGCACGGCCCGGCGATAAGTCCGTCCGGGGCCACTCGCTGAACGCTGTGAGAAGAACAGGCGGGCGCGGATGTCCGACATCGGTCTGGACTGGAGCCCGTTCGACTACGCCATCCTCGCCTTGATCATCGGCGCGCCCGGTCTCGTCATCGGCGCGACACTCGGCGCGATCGCGTGGCGGCGTCACCGGCTGTGGGGCGCATTGCTCGGCGCCATTATCGGCTTTTTACTTTGGATCGGCGGCTTTGTGGCGTGGAAGGCGAGCCCGTGGGGGTGAAATAGCAGGCAACATCTTCCTGCGCCCGTCGAAACTAAAGCCGACGTTGCTACGTACATCTTTACGCAGCACTGAGATTTGCGCATGGCCGCCGACTCCACCTCCTTCTACGCCACCGTCCCGGTCAGCCGCCGCTTCCGCAGCCTGATGGACCCGGCGCGCTATACGCCGCTGCCGGGCGACTGGGTCGTCGGCATGGCCGACGTCGTGGAATCGACCAAGGCGATCGCGGCGAAGCGCTACAAGGCCGTCAACATGGCGGGCGCCGCGGTGATCGCGTCGGTGACCAACGTGCTCGGCGGCCGCGAATTTCCCTTCGTGTTCGGCGGCGACGGCGCGAGCTTTGCGGTGCCGCCACGCGATGCCGAAACGGCGCAACAGGCGCTGGCGGCGACCGCGGCCTGGGCCGATAGCGAGCTTGGCCTTAATTTGCGGGTCGCGCTGATCCCGGTCGCGGCGATCCGCGCGCAACAACGCGACGTGCGCGTGGCGCGCTACGGGCCGTCGGAGAACCTGTCCTACGCGATGTTCTCGGGCGGCGGGCTGGCCTGGGCCGACGCCGCCATCAAGCGCGGCGAATTCGCCGTGACGCCGGCGCCGCCGGGCACCTGGCCCGATCTCACCGGCCTGTCGTGCCGGTTCGAGCAATTCCCTGCCGCGCACGGGCTTATCCTTGCCGCGCTGGTGCTGCCGGCACCGAATGCCGATCCGGCCGCATTTCGCGCGCTCACCGAAGAGATCGTCGCGTTGGTCGAAGACAGCACCGATGCCGGCGGCCCGCTGCCGGTGAACGGTCCCGCGATGCGCTGGCCGCCGCAGGGCGTCGAACTCGAGACTCACGCCAAGCCCGGCGCGACACGCTTCGGCGTGCTGGCGAAGACGCTGCTATATTTCCTGATCATGCGGTCGGGCCTGCGCATCGGCGGCTTCAAGCCAGCGGTCTATCTGCGGCAAGTCGTGGAGAATTCCGATTTCCGCAAATACGACGATGGGCTGCGCATGATCATCGACTGCACGCCCGCGCTTGCTGACACGATCGAGCGGCGGCTTGGCGCGGCGGCGGGAACGGCGCGCTACGGCCTGCACCGGCAGGACGCCGCCATGATGACGTGCTTCACGCCGTCACCCGCGCGCAGCGATCATGTGCATTTCATCGACGGCGCGCAGGGCGGCTATGCCGCCGCCGCGACCGCGCTCAAAGCGGCAATTGCGGCTTAACGCGTCAGCGCCGCGGCACCGGCGCCGGCGGCTTGCGCGTCCTGCGAGGACAGCGCGCCGGAGATACCGATGGCGCCGATGATCTTGCCGTCGACGACAATCAGGACACCGCCTTCGAGCGGGGTGATGTCCTTGAGTGCAAGCAGCCGCATGCCGGCGCCGCCGGCGGCGATGGCGTCGTCGAGCGCCTTGCTCGGGCGCTTGAACTCAAGCGCGGTGCGCGCCTTGCCCTCGGACACGGTCGCGGCGGAGAGCTGCGCATTGTCGATCTTGTGGAACATCACGGGGTTGCCGCCACTGTCGAGAATGGTGATCGCCACCTGCCAGGAATTCTTCGCCGCTTCGAGCTCGGCCGCGGCCATGACGCGCTTGGCCTGATCGAGCGTGATCGGGGGCCCGTAAGGCGGCATCGGCGCCGGGGCGGGAGGCTGTTGCGCAACAGCCGGGCCGGCCGCGAGAGCCAAGGCGCTGGCAACCGCGCAGGCGAGCGTAAACATTCGAAACATCAATAGCCTCCAACACGATCCCGCCGAATCCGGCCGGCGCGGCGCACAATAAGCGGCAAAAGCGGCAGGTGGAAGTAAGACAATGGGGCGCTTCCAGGCCGCACCCCGTTGCCTCAATCCTCCCCCGTCCCGGCCGATTCAGCCTCGGCGAAACGTGATCGGCGCGCCCAGTGCGGCACCGCCGCGCATCCCTTATATTCCCGCGGGGATTTGCCCGTCCAAACAGGAGGCGCCGCCATGTTTTCACTCCGCAAGAAGCTCGAAATGCCCGCCGCCGGCGAGGCCTTGCCGGGACGCCCGGCGCCGCTGCCGACCGCGCGGCAGCATTTCGTCCTCGGCCACGCCCTCAAGGGCCCTTATCCCGAAGGCATGGCGACGGCGATTTTCGGGCTGGGCTGCTTCTGGGGCGCGGAACGCAAATTCTGGGAACTCGGCGACGGCATCTACACCACTGCGGTCGGCTATGCCGGCGGCCTGACGCCCAATCCGACATACGAAGAGGTGTGCTCCGGCCGCACCGGGCACAACGAGGTCGTGCTTGTCGTCTATGACCCGAAGAAAATCTCTTACGAGCGCCTGCTCAAGACATTCTGGGAGAGCCACGATCCGACCCAGGGCATGCGCCAGGGCAACGACGCCGGCACGCAGTACCGCTCGGGCATTTACGTGTTCACGCCGGAGCAGCGCGCGGCGGCGGAAGCATCGAAGGCGGCCTATGCCAAGGCGCTCGACGCCGAGCGCATGGGCCCGATCACGACCGAAATCGTCGACGCGCCGCCGTTCTATTTCGCCGAGGATTATCATCAGCAATATCTCGCCAAGAATCCGCGCGGCTATTGCGGCCTCGGCGGCACCGGCGTGAGCTGCCCGATCGGGACGGGCGTGGCGGCATAAGCACGCGAAAGAGAGTGGCGAATAGCGAATAGGCGTGATCTCCCTCTATTCGCTGCTCGCGCGTACTCGCTACTCGCCATTCGCTATTCGCCGGTTATAGTCACTCCGCCAACATTTCCCGGAGCTCTCCGATGCGATGGCCGGACGGACGCTATATTCAGGCGGCGGTATTTTTCAGCCGCTGGCTTCTGGCGCCGTTCCTCATCGGTCTCCTGTTGTGCCTGTTCCTGCTGATCTACCGGTTCTTCGCCGATCTCTTCGTGTTCGCTATCCAAGTGCGGGGCACGAACTGGCACGATCTCATCACCGGCGTGCTCAATCTCGTCGATCTGGCGCTGACGGCGAATCTCGTCCTGATCGTCATTTTCTCCAGCTATGAAAACTTCATTCGCCGAATCGATCCGGCTGCCCATCCCGACTGGCCCGAGGGCCTCACCCAGGTCGATTTCGGCGAGCTCAAGCAGAAGCTTCTGGGCTCGATCGTCGGCATCGCCGCCGTCGACGCGCTGGCCTGGTATTTCGACCTCGAGAAAGAGCCGGATACGTCGAAGCTTGTTTGGGTGCTCGGCTTTCCCCTCGTTCTGGCAATCGTCATGCTGATCCTGGCGGTTGCCGACTGGTTCAGCAGCCGCCGGAAGATGGCGGCGAAGTAACCGCCCGGCCGCGCAAAACGGCCCTCTGGCCGGGCCTCCGGTGAGGGTTTGTTAACCATAAATGGGCGATTAATCGGACCTCGGCTTTGGCTCGAACGGGGTCGGATTCGCGTATGCGGGTTTCCCGCTTTCTCATACTGCTATTTGCCGCGGCACTTACGGTGGCGGGCTGCGCCCAGCAGCCGGTGGTGCGCTACCAGATGGCCGCCGCGCCCAGCCCCTATGGCATCGATAATGTCGTCTATGGATCGCCGGCGCCGGCTTACCGGCCTGCCGCCGCGCCGGCCTATGGCATGGCCCCGCCGCCGCAGCCCGCTTACGCGGCACCCCCGCAGGCCTACGCCGCGCCGCCGCCTTACAGAATGATGGCGACATCCGCCCCTGTCGCGATGGCCGCGGGTTATCCCGGCGCGCAACCGGTGGTGCCGGCCGCCTATGCGCCGCCCGGGCCGCCGCCGCAGCCGGCCTACACGCTTGATTCCGGCGACCGGTTGCGCGTCGTGATCTTCGGCCAGGACGGCCTGACCAATTCCTACGTCGTCGACGTCAGCGGCCAGATCGCCATGCCACTGATCGGTATTGTCCCGGCGCGCGGCCTGACCACCGATCAGCTTTCGGAACGGATCAGCGGAATGCTGCGCCAGGGCTTTATCCGCGAGCCGCATGTCGCGGTCGAGGTCGAGGCCTACCGGCCGTTCTTTATTCTCGGCGAGGTCGCGCAGCCCGGCCAATATCCCTATGTCGCCAACATGACGGTGGAAACCGCGGTGGCGATCGCCGGCGGTTTCGGCCCGCGCGGATTCCGCAGGACCGTCACCGTCAGCCGCAATCTCAACGGCCAGCTCATCCGCTTCGAGACGCCAATCACCGCGCAAGTGCGCCCGGGCGATACGATCCAGGTGCAGGAGCGCTGGTTCTAGCCGCGTCACGGACGCGGTGCTCCGTTATGCGCTGCACCGCGTCCGAAGCGTGCTTTTTACTTCACATGCTTTTTCAGGAAATCCATCGAGCACTGCCAAGCGACCTTGGCGGCCTCGGCGTTGTAGCTGCCGCGCTCGTCGCAATGGAAGCCATGCTGCGCGCCGGGATAGACGTAGATTTCGCAATCGCCGCCGCGCTTCTGCTTGATCGCATCAACGTCGGTCATCGGGATCGAAGCGTCCTGTTCGCCGAAATGCATTTGCACCGGCACTTTCGGCTTCTCATCGGCATTCTTGGCGATCTGCCCGCCGTAATAACAAACGGCGGCGGACAGGCCGTTGAGCTTGCAGGCCGACAGAAATGAAATGGTGCCGCCCATGCAAAAGCCCATGATCGCGACCGGGCCGCTCTTCTTGAGCTCGTCGATCGACGCCTGGACGTCGCGCAGCATCGCGCCCCAATCCGGGTTGGCGACGAACTTTCGGGCGTTGGCGATCTCGTCGGGCGAGTAGCCCGATTCGAAATTCGGCTGCTGACGGTCGAACACCGCCGGCGCGAGCGCGGCATAGCCTTCGCCGGCCAGACGGTCGCAGACCGCGCGGATGTGATGATTGACGCCGAAAATTTCCTGAACGAGGACGATGCCACCCTTCGCCGCTCCGGCCGGATCGGCGCGATAGGCGCCGAGCTTGAAATTATCCGACGACGTCAATGAAAAATGCTTACCCAAGATGATCCTCCTGTGACTGACGACTTCCAACCCTCAACCGGGCCTAACATATCTCATTGCCGGTGTCGCTTGAATGGCAAGCTGACCCGCGCGCAGGGCGCGGTCTTGAAGAACCGGTAAGGCGGAGCGTCAGCGCGTGACGACGATGAAGTCCGTTCCCTCACCGGTTTCCTCGCCGAGACCCTGGTCGGACACGACCAGCGACGAGCCGGGAATCATCAGTTGGGAAATGTAGTCGATCGTCTCCTGCGGAATATCGAGGCGCGCGAGAACCGCAGCGGGGTTCTGCGGCGGCGTCTCGGCCGCGGGTTTCTCGTCGTCCTCGTCCCTGCGCCGGCCGCGTGTATGCCGGTCGTTGCGGCTGTCGTTCTCGGCCTTGCGTACGGGCTTTGCCGGCGGATCGCCCGGCAGCGACACGACGGTCCAGCGTAGCGCCGTGCGGTCGGCGCCGAGGAATTCCATCGCGGTGAAAACGTGCGTCCCCAGCGGCTGTTCCGGATGCTCGATGGTGATCGCGGCGTCGAACAGCGGCTCGAGATTCTGCCGCACGTAGATTTTCTTCTCCTTGCGGCTGACAAAGATCGCAATCGGCTTTTTCTTGGCCACGGCGTCTCTGACCTGTTCCGCGAGCTTGGAGAGCGGCGCCGGTACGTCCGGCGCGGCGGTGGCAGAAGGCGTCACGTCAGCCGTCGCCGGCACGGCCGTCTGCACCACGGGAGCCGCAGATGTCGTGGCGGTATCCGTCGCGGCGGCCGGTTCGGTTTTCGGCGCGACCTGTGCCGGTGGGCCGGCGCTCGCCACATCTGCGGCCGGCGTTTCGGCCTTTGGCGTATCAGACTTGGTCGTGTCAGACTTGGTCGTATCGGATTTGGGCGCGTCCGGCTTCGGCGCGTCGGCTGCGGCGACATCCGGCTTCGCTGCGGCGGCAGCATCGGGGACGCTGCTTTCGCCGCTGCCGCGCAAGCCGATCTCGGACGGCTTTACCGTCATTGCGGCATCGGCCGGCGGCGCATCGGCGGTCCTGGTGGCGTCGACGCTCTGCGCGGTCTTCACCGGCGGCGCAGATGATGGCGCGGGCGTGGGCGCGACGGCGGCAACGGGCGGCAGATCCTTGTGCACGAACAGATGCGGATCGGAAAATTCGGACGGCGTGACTTCACCGCGCGCGATAATGACGCGCATGCCCATCGTCGGCAGTTGCCACAGCCGCGCGGCAAAATCGTGCGGCATGCGGATGCAGCCATGCGACGCCGGATGGCCAAGCCCGACACCTTCGTGCAGCGCCACGCCGGACCAGGTGATGCGCTCCATGAACGGCATCGGCGCGTTGCTGTAGATATTCGAATGGTGAAAACGATCCCGTTGAATGATATCGAAGACACCCATCGGCGTCGGATGACCCGGCATGCCGGTCGCTACGGGCTCATCCGCGACATGGGTGCCGTTGCTGTAGAAGTGCAGCTTCTGCTGATTGATCGAAACCGAAATGAACAGTGGGCCTTTCGGAATCTGGCCGAAAGGATCTTTGCTGGCGCGCTCGGTGTCCTTTTCCTTGTGTGCGCTTTTGTGCCTCGCCGATCGATCGGGGAGACGTTCGTACCCGTAGCCGTACAGGTGTCTGGCGGACGCCGGCGGCGAGCCCAATGTCAGGGCAAACGCCAGCGTCGACGCTGTGCCCAAGAGGATTCGGCCCAGGAGGATTCGGGTGTGTCGGCGCGGCAGGCCGCCGCGCCGCGAAAAGACGATGTTCAATTGCTCCCCCAGCGGGAACTTCCGATTCGACCAACAAAGCTTAGTGGACGCGCGCCTTTCCCGCCACACGGCGGAAAACACAAGGATTTGACGATAATAGGGTATCGCACGACATGTCTATGACGCCTTAATCCGGCCGTCGCATGACAATTATGACCGCACCAGCGCGAAAGCTTCCGCCAAAAGCTCGTATGAATGCCGCCGGGCGGCATGGTCATAGACCATCGTGGTGATCATCAACTCGTCAGCCTGCGTTGTTTCGGCGAGCGCCAGCAAGCGATCCTTGACGCGGCCAATGCCGCCGATCACGAGCCGCGTGCGCTGCCGCCCCATGCGCTCGCGATCGATCGGCGTGTAGGGATAGGCTGCGGCTTCTTCCGGCGAGGCGAGCGGAAGGTATTCGCCTTTGGCGCGGCGGACGTAATGCAAATCCGCGCTTGCAGCAATGCGTTCCGCCTCGTCGTCGGTATCGGCAGCGATCGCCGCCACGCCGAGGATCGCATAGGGCTGCGCCAGTGTTGCCGACGGCTTGAAATGTTCGCGATAGGTGAGCATGGCGCTAGCCGCGTCGTAATCGGCGAAATGGTGCGCGAAGGCGAAGCCCATGCCGACCACGGCAGCAAGCTCGGCACTATAGCCGCTTGAGCCAAGGAGCCAGATCGGCGGCAGCGCGACGTCGTCGGGCACCGCGCGCACATTGCGGAACGGATGATTTTCGGGAAAGCCGCCGCGCTCGAGCAACAGCAATTCCTGGAAGCGCTCGAGGAATTCGTCGCCTTGCCGCGGGTCCTGCCGTGCGCGCAGCGCATAGGAGGTCACCTGATCGGTGCCGGGCGCCCGGCCGAGGCCGAGATCGATACGGCCGGGGAACAGTGCTTCCAGCACCTTGAAGCGTTCGGCAACCATCAGCGGCGCGTGGTTCGGCAGCATCACGCCACCCGAGCCGACGCGCATGCGCGTTGTCGCCGCGGCGATCTGCCCGATCATGATCTCGGGCGAAGAGCTGGCGATGTTCGCCAGATTGTGGTGTTCGGCGACCCAGTAACGCTTGTAGCCGAGGTGGTCGGCAAGCCGCGCCAGATCGAGCGAATTGCGCAGCGCCACCGAACCCGGCGTGGCCGTGGTCACAGGCGACAGATCGAGGACGGAAAGCGGGATCACGCCAGCTATGAGCCCGGCGGCGGTGCGTCCGTCAATCCCGGCAGGCTCACCCGCTGGTCCGCTTCGCCGCGGCGCGCGGCTGAGCCGTTTGCGGCGTCCATGGGAAGCCCTGCGGCGCGCCGATGAAATTTTGGTCGGCTGCAGGCGCAGCGGCTCCGGCTTGCGGCCGGTACAGGCGATGCGCGACGCGGCGGCGCACGGTCTTGTGGGCGACCTTCGCGGCTGCGGCCGTATCGACCGATGCTGCCGGCACGGGTTTATCCGAAACGACGACGGGCGACGGCGGCGGCTCATCCGCCGGAGTACCGGCCGCAACCTGATCCTGCACGGCCGTTGTGCTGTCCGTACCGGCGTTCGGTGCGGCCTCCTGATGCGGGCCGTCATCGGCAGGGACCGTCTCCGCCTGCGGCGGGAGCGGCAATGATGGCGGTACGAGGACCGGCGCAGCGATTGCCGCCGGCACACTCACCTGAAAGCGAATGCCGAATGGCGCCGCCGCATCACCCACGGGTTCGACACTGTCGAACGCGAGTTGCAGCGACGGTTTGCCGTTCGACAAACCCGCGAGCGGTTCGTGGTTGACGCGGAATGCGGCAAACAATCCCAAACCGCAACTGATGCCGACAATCGAGGCAAGCACCGCCACGATCGTCAGACGGAAATTCGGAAACATTCGACCTCGCAGAACGCCCGTGCGCGATCAAGCAGAAGGCACGCGTCACATCGGGGCTTAAGATCGTCGCGAGGGCAACACCGGAAGAACTGGGAGTCCGGATCGTGCGACATTAGCTGAGTCGCGAAAAAGACAACGTTAAAAATAAAAAGACCGGCGCTGCCGCGCCGGCCTCGTCAATGCGATGGAACTTTTCAGCGCGTGATCGGCGTTTGTGACGATGCAGTGTCGGGCAGCCGGCCAGGCATCACCACGACCGTCGTGCCGACATTCACCCTGCTGTAGAGATCGGCGACATCGTCGTTCGTCAGCCTGATGCAGCCCGACGACACGAATGTGCCGATGGTCGACGGCTGGTTGGTGCCGTGAATGCGGTAGAGCGTGTTACCGAGATACATGGCGCGCGCGCCGAGTGGATTGGTGTCGCCGCCGGCCATGAAGCGCGGCAGATAGGGCTGACGCTCGATCATTTCCTTCGGCGGGAACCAGTCGGGCCATTCCTTCATGCGGCTGATGTGCTCGGTGCCGGTCCAGGTAAAGCCTTCGCGGCCGACGCCGATGCCGTAGCGGATGGCCTTGCCGGTGCCGAGGACGAGATAGAGATACGTGTTCGGCGTATCGATGACGATGGTGCCGGCAGGCTCGATCGTGTTGTAGCTGACGATCTGGCGGCGGAACTGCGGCGGCACATCCTTGGACGTCCCCTGCTCGGGCTGGTCTTCCGGCGGCAGTCCGGCGACCACGGTCGCGTTGGCTGGCAGCGGCGCCGCATTGGCGCCCGGGCTGCGTATCGAGCCGGTCACGTCGGCCGGGGCGGGAGCGCTCGCAACGCTGCCGGGCGGACGCTGCATGGTAGCGCCATCCACTGTCGGCATCGGCTGTGGCGCAAAATAAGGCCGATCCAGCGGCGGGTCGGCATAGGGAGCCTCGCCGGACGCGGGGCGGACATAGCGGGGATCGATCGGCGCGCCGCTGGCGTCGCGATAGACGGGGGCCTGGCCGGCATAGGGCGGCGGCGCCGGATAATACTGCGCAGTCGCACTGCCGAGCGAGCCGGCAAACGCCAAACCGGCAACTACGAGACTGATACTGGTACGCAAAATGAACCCCCGGCACCCCAGATTCCCATGCTCATTTTTGCAGGCAAGATTTGGCGGGAACAAGGCAGAAAGCCGTGCACGCGGCGCGATATTGCCATCCGGACGCCGGTTCCGCGCGCATGGTGAACAGTTCGTAACGACTGCGCCTTGTGCGGCAACGCCGCTGATATATTCTGGCCGCCGGGGATTTTTTACGTATTCACTGGGGGATGGGACATGACGCGTATCGTCGCGCGGATCGTCTTATTGATGCTTTTGGGGACCGGCATTTCCGCCTTGAGCTTCTCGACAAAACTTCGCGCGCAAAATGCGCCAAACCAGCCCGTCATCCAAAATCCGATGATCAACGAGCTTCGCGGCAAGATTTTCGATGCCAAGATGACGCAGCAGACCTTCGCCGGCGGCCTGGCCCATTGCAGCGAACTGAACGGAACGAATTTCTATTTTCAGCCGCGTGATCGCGTTCTCAATCTCAGCGACTTTCACCGCTCGCTGGATAATCTGGTTTTACAAGCGGTCTTCAATCCGGAAACCAAACGGCCGTGGAATCAGCAGGATGCCAACGCGCGCTGGGAGCAGGTGCAAAAGCAGGCAATCACCGATCAGGCCAACTGCACGCTCGTCGCAAGCCTGCCCGAGATGCAGAAGAAGCTTCTGGAACTGCAGCAAGCAGCAGCCGCGTCGCAAGGCAATCCGCCACCGAATAGCAAGTGAGGCATTATGGACTGGACTGACCGGAGGGAGCGGCTGCGCTCCATCATTGCTGGACCGCGTTGCATCTATCCGGGTTCGGTCTACGACGCGATTTCCGCGCGCATTGCCGAGGACCTCGGTTTCGAGGCCGGAATGTTCGCCGGCTCGATCGGATCGTTCACCGTGCTCGGCGCACCCGATATCATCGTCCTTACGCTGACTGAATTCGCGCAGCAGGCTTACCGGATCAATCGCGCCGCCAGATTGCCGCTTCTGGTCGATGCCGACCACGGCTATGGCAACGCGCTCAACGTCAAGCGAACTGTCGAGGAGCTCGAAACCGCGGGCGTCGCCGCCTTGACGATCGAGGACACGGTCTTGCCGACGGCTTACGGCGCGGCCGCACCGGCTCTCATCCCGATCGCGGAAGGCGTCGGCAAGATGAAAGCCGCGATCGCCGGGCGGCAGGACAAACGTCTCGTCATTGTCGGCCGCACCAGCGCCATGGCGATGACCGGCGTCGCCGATACGATCGCGCGGCTCAAGGCCTATGAGGAAGCCGGCGTCGACATGCTGTTTTTGGTCGGCGTGAAAACACGCGCCCAGCTCGACGCGGTCGCGGCGGCGGTGAAGCTGCCGCTGTTTCTCGGCGGCGCCGGGGCCGAGCTTTACGACCTCGACTATCTCAGCGCGCGCAATGTCCGCATCTGCCTGCAAGGCCATCTGCCGTTCATGGCCGCGGTGCATGCCGTGCACGAGACGCTGAAGGCGCTGCGCGACGGCACGCCGCCGGCGGACATCAAGGGCATCGCGTCGCCCGAATTGATGAAGCAGGTCACCCGCCACGCCGACTATACGAAGTGGTCCAAGGATTTCCTCGATGCCGCCCTGGCGGGCGGCTGAATGCGCGCATGGGCTTGATTGGAAGCCTTCTCGTCAACAAATTGCGAGTTGTGCCCAACCGGATTTCGCCGCCGCCTCAACTCGGCTACAAGCTCCGGATTGAAGTTGAGTCCACCGCCGCGAGCAAGGAAATAACCAATGCCATCCGTGAGCGACTGGAAGGTGCCGTCCTCCGCGCAGCCGAAGCCGGAGGATTACGGCTATGATCTCGAGCAGGCCCTGTCCTGCGTGGTCGGGCTGCGCACCACGGTGCCGGCGGACGCGTTCACCGCGGACACGCTCGGCACCGAGCGCGCCGGCAGTGGCGTCTTCATCCGCGGCAACGGCCTCGTCCTGACGATCGGTTATCTCATCACCGAAGCGGATACGCTCTGGATCACACTCAACGACGGACGCGCGGTGCCGGGTCATGTGCTGGGCTACGACCAGGAAACCGGATTCGGCCTGGTGCAGGTACTCGCCAAGCTCGACGTGCCGTCGCTTGAGATCGGCGAGTCCGCCGCCGCCGCGATCGGCGAGCGCGTGGTGGTCGGCGGCTTCGGCGGACGACATCGCTCGGTCGCGGCCCGTATCGTCGCCAAGCAGGAATTCGCCGGCTACTGGGAATATGTACTCGACGAGGCGATCTTCACCTCGCCCGCGCATCCGAACTGGGGCGGCACCGCGCTGATCGGACCGGCCGGCGATCTGATCGGCATCGGCTCGCTTCAGCTCCAGCACGCCGTCGAGAAGGGCCAGACCCAGGACATCAACATGATCGTCCCGATCGATCTGTTGAAACCGGTTGTCGATGACCTCCTGAAATTCGGCCGCAGGAATGCGCCGCCCCGGCCGTGGCTTGGCCTCTACGCCACGGAAGTCGAGAACCGGCTGGTGATCGTCGGACTGGCCGACCGCGGACCCGCCAGGAAAGCCGACATCAGGACTGGCGATATCATCCTGTCGGTCGCCGGAAAGGACGTGCGCGATCTCGCCGGCTTCTTCCGCCGTATCTGGGCGCAGGGCCAGGCCGGCGTCGACGTGCCAATCACGATCTATCGCGACGGCGAGACCATGGATTTGCGCGTCAAGTCGAGCGAGCGCAACCGCTTCCTCAAAGGGCCGAGTTTGCATTGAGAACCCGTCCGCTCGTCCCCGCGAAAGCGGGGACCCAGGAACTGGATTCCCGCTTGCGCGGGAATGAGCGGGAAGAAATTGCGGCTCTATTTCTCCTCAAACAGATCCCGCAATCCCTCGCGGTAAGTCGGATAGCGCAAGGTCACGCCAAGCTCGCGCTTGAGCTTGTCGTTTTTCACGCGCCGGCAGTCCTGCCAGAAACTCAAGGCCATCGGCGACATCGACGGCGCGGCGTCGGCAAAAGCGATTGCGGGCGGCGGCTCGCGTCCCATGAGTTGCGCGGCAAACACGATCGGATCGCCGTGCGGCGCCGGCTCGTCATCGGCCACATTGAAAATCCCGGATGCTTTTCGGGCAAACGCCGCGCCGATCGCCTGGGCAATATCCCGGACGTGGATACGGTTGAAAGTCTGCCCCTCCTTGACGATGCGCCGCGCCTTGCCGCTTGCGATCTGCACCAGCGCATTTTGTCCGGGACCGTAGATTCCGGCGAGGCGAAGCACTGCAACAGCGATACGGTGGCGCTCGCCGAAGTCCAGCCATGATTGCTCGGCCGCGGTGCGCGCGCGGCTGCGCGGAGAATTCGGCTCAAGCGGCGTTTGTTCATCGACCCAGGCGCCGTCATGATTGCCATAAACGCCGACAGTCGACAGATAGACAATCGACTTGAGATTTGTTGCGCCCGCGAGAGCGTCCGCGCATACGGCAAAAACGGGATCGCCATTCTCGCCCGGCGGAACCGAGAGCAGGACATCGTCTGCTTCGGCGATCGCGCTTTTCAGCTCCGGCGTCAGATTGTTGCCGCTGAATACAAGTGCCTTGAGATTGTCCGGGCGATACGCGTTGAGGATCGCCGCACGCTCGGCGCCGCGGAGCGTGCCGATGATGCGATCGAAGCCGCCGCCGTAAATTTCGGCGAAATGTTCCGCGCAATAACCAAAGCCGAGGCAAAGGAGCGTCGGCATCAGCGCACCTGCGCCGCCGCCCATTCGGCGGCCACTTCGGCATCGGGCTCTCTTGCCGAATGAACTGCCGCGCTGCGCTTCAGCCGCGCGCGGTCGAGCCGCTCGAGCGCCCACACGGCCGCGCCGCGAACCAGCGGCGAGGCATCGTCAATCAGCCGCTCCGCCTCATGCGCAAGACCCGCGTCGCCTGAATTGCCGATCGCGATCAGCACATTGCGGACGAACCGCGCGCGGCCGATGCGCTTGACCGCGCTCTTTGCAAATAAGGCCCGGAACGCCGCATCGTCGAGCCGCGCCAGGTCGGCAAGCTTCGGCGCACGCAAGGCGTCGCGAGCCGCAAGTTTTGCTTCGCGGCCGGCGACCGCGAATTTGTTCCATGGACAAACCGCGAGGCAATCGTCGCAGCCGTAGATGCGATTGCCCATCAGCGGCCGCAGGTCGCGCGGGATCGGCCCCTTGTGCTCGATGGTGAGGTAGGAGATGCAGCGCCGCGCATCGAGACGGTACGGCGCGGGAAACGCCGCCGTCGGGCAGATATCGAGGCAGGCGCGGCAATTGCCGCAATGGTCGGCTTCGGGCTCGTCCGGCGGCAGATCGAGCGTGGTGAAAATCGCGCCGAGGAAGAGCCACGAGCCGAGTTGCCGCGATACCAGATTGGTGTGCTTGCCCTGCCAGCCGAGACCGGCCGCCGCGGCAAGCGGTTTCTCCATCACCGGAGCGGTATCGACAAAAACCTTGATGTCACCGCCGGCATTCTCGATCAGCCAGCGCCCGAGATTTTTCAGCCGCGGTTTAATCAGCTCATGATAGTCGTCGCCGCGGGCATAGACCGAAATGCCGCCGCGCGTGCGCGCTTTCAGGATTTCAAGCGGATCGTCGTCGGGGCCGTAATTGATGCCGAGCATGACGACCGAACGCGCGTCGGGCCATATTGCCTGCGGCGCGGCGCGGCGCTCCGCATTCGCCGCCATCCAGATCATGTCGCCATGCGCACCGGCGGCGAGGAATGCGTTGAGCCGCTCGGCGGCAAACGGGATGGCATCCGGCCGTGCGACGCCTGCGGCATCAAAGTCCTGCGCACGCGCGGCCTCGAGCAGCGCCGCCTTGAGCGCAGCCGGCGTCAGAAATCGAGATTGGCGTAGGTTTGCGACGGCGGCAGGCCGGGCAGCGTTTCCTCGAGCAGCACGCGAAACGACGGCCGCGACTTGATCCTCGCGTACCAATTCCTGGCGCTTTCGTCTTCGTCCCACGGCACATCGCCCAGATAGTCGGCAGCGGACAAATGCGCCGCCGCGCTCAGATCGGCATAGGTCAGCTTATCCCCGGCGAGCCAGTCACGCGCACGGACCAGCCAGCCGATATAGGCCAAATGGTACCTGATGTTGCTTTTTGCAGCACGCAGCGTTTCCGTGTCGGGCGGGCCGCCGCCGTCACCGGCCGGGATGTAGCGCTTATAGACCCGCTCCCGCACCAGCGCGCCCGAAACTTCCTCGAAGAACTTGTCGTTGAACCAGTTCATCAGGCGGCGCACCTCGATGCGTCCGCCGAGATCGGCCGGCAGCAGCCGGAATTCGCCGAAATCATGGCCGCGGGTCTCGTCGATATATTCCGCGATTACGCCTGCGCCGGGAACCGCGGGTGCGCCCTCCTCGATCAGGACCGGCGTGGTTCCGGCCGGATTGAGCGTGACAAATTCCTCACGCCGTTCCCAAACTCGCTCCTCCACCAGCCGGACCGGCAGGCTGTATTCTTCGAGAACCAGCCGCACGAAGCGGGAATGCGGACAGATCGGATGATGCAATAGCGTCAGCATGCCGCCCTCGAGCCTTGCCCGAATCCCAACCATGCGTCAAAAGGCTGACGAAAAGGTTATGCCGTTTCCCGCCGGGCGCTGGCCGCCCCTTCCCTGCAGCGGAGATCGTCCATGGACGCGATCAAGGCCATTATTCTCGGCATTGTCGAAGGCCTGACCGAGTTCATTCCGGTGTCCTCGACCGGGCATCTGCTTCTGGTCGGTCACTTCCTCGGCTTTGACGACGAATCGTTCGGCAAGTCGTTCGACGTGCTGATCCAGCTCGGCGCCATCCTGGCACTGCTGTCGATCTATTTCGGGCGGCTGTGGAAGCTTTTTCTCGGCATGTTCAGCAACCCCGACGACCGGCGCTTCGTCATCGGCGTGCTGGTCGCGTTTTTTCCCGCCATGGTGCTTGGCGCGCTGATCTACGGCTTCATCAAGAGCGTGCTGTTCAATGTCTGGATCGTCTGCACGATGTTCATCATCGGCGGCTTCGTCCTGTTGTGGATCGACCGGCTCGACCTCAAGCCGCGTTACCACGACGCGACCAAATTCTCGCTGCCGATGTATCTCGGCATCGGCGTGGTGCAGTGCCTGTCCATGGTGCCGGGCGTGTCGCGCTCCGGCGCCAGCATCGTGGCGGCGATGCTGTTCGGCGCCGACAAGCGCGCGGCGACAGAATTCTCGTTCTGGCTGGCCATGCCGACCATGGTCGGCGCCTTCGCGTTCGAAGCCTTCAAGAGCCGTCACGAGCTTGCCGGCAGCAACCTCGGGCTTATCGCGCTGGGTTTTGCGGTGTCGTTCGTCTGCGGCTGGTTCGTGGTCAAGACGCTGCTCGGCTACGTCTCGCGCCACGGTTTTGCGCTGTTCGCCTGGTGGCGGATCGTGGTCGGTGCGCTGGGCCTGATCGCGCTGGCGCTGGGATTCTAATTCGTCCCGAGGCGCGGCTACGCGGCGTGCGGACTGAACTGCCCGGTCTTGCGGAAACGCCACAGATAAGTCGGGACGATCGCTTGCATCGATTCCGGCGTGATGCCGATTCCTTCCAGCGTGCGGCCGTCGCGGCTGGCATCGTCGGAGACGACATTGTCGCGCTCAAGCAGCGCCACCTGGTCGGGTGTGATCGGCGGCTTCGGCAGATATTGCAGGAATGCCGCCTTGAACTTCATCAGCCCGAACGGCACCGGCAGCAGAAGGCGGCGGCGTCCGATGGTGCCGAGAACGAATTCCATCAGTTCCTTGAACGTGCGCACGTCCGGTCCGCCTGCTTCGTAGATCGTGCCGGACTTCAGGCTGCCATCCACCGCCCTGGCGACGGCTTCGCCAATGTCGCCGGCAAAGACCGGCTGCATGCGGGTGTGGCCGCCGCCGACGAGCGGCAGCGCCGGTGCAAGCCGCGCCAGCGCCGCAAAGCGATTGAAGAAATCGTCCTCCGGACCGAAGACGACGGAAGGACGGACGATCACCGCCGTGCTTTGCGCGGCAAGGACTCGCCGTTCGCCCTCCGCCTTGGCCCGCGCATAATGCGACGGTGAATTCTCGTCGGCGCCGATCGCCGAGATGTGAACCAGCGGGGCACTCACATCACTTGCCGCGCGCGCTACCGTCCCCGCGCCTTCGGCCATGATCGTGTCGAAGCGCTGGCGGCCGCGCTCGAACAGAATGCCGACCAGATTGACGACGGCGTCGGCGTCGCGCACCGCGGCCGCGACCGAGTCCGGATAGCGCAAATTGGCCTGCACGGTCTGGATCTGGCCGACACGGCCCATCGGCCGCAAATAGCCGCCAAGGTCCGGGCGTCGCACCGCAACGCGAATGCGGTAGCCGCGGTTGGCGAGCGCGCGCACCACATGGCGGCCGACAAAGCCCGAGCCGCCGAACACAGTGACGAGGGTTTCAAGCTTGTTTTTCAGGGCCATCGGCGGCGGAAATACAGGATCGCTCGGGCGCTGTATAGTGACTAGCCGCTTCGATTGACAAGAGAATGACCCATCCGTACCTATCGCCGCATTGCCCAAACGGGCGCCCAGGTGGCGGAATTGGTAGACGCACTAGTTTCAGGTACTAGCGCCGCGAGGCGTGGAGGTTCGAGTCCTCTCCTGGGCACCATCCGAGCTCTGCCGCAATGGACCGCATGACATGACCATCCGACTCCATCGCGGCGACCTGCCGGACCTGTCGCGCTACAAAGGCGCGGTGGCGATCGACACCGAGACGATGGGGCTCGACCTCAATCGCGACCGGCTTTGCGTGGTGCAATTGTCGCCGGGCGACGGTTCGGCCGACGTGGTGCAAATTCCGGCGGGCGCGAAAGACGCACCGAACCTGAAACGGCTCCTGACCGACAAGAGCGTCCTGAAAATCTTTCACTTCGCGCGGTTCGATCTCGGCATGCTCTACAAGAATCTCGGCGTCATGCCGGAGCCGGTCTACTGCACCAAGATCGCGTCGCGGCTGGCGCGGACCTATACCGACAAGCACGGACTGAAAGATCTGGTGCGCGAAGTGCTGGGGCAGGATCTTTCCAAACAACAGCAATCGTCCGATTGGGGCTCGGCCACGCTCAGCGACGCCCAGGTCTCTTATGCGGCCGCCGACGTCACCCATTTGCACGCGCTCAAGGAACGGCTCGACGCCATGCTTGCCCGCGAGGGCCGCACAGACCTCGCCGCCGCCTGTTTCCGCTTCCTGCCGGAGCGGGTGCGGCTCGACCTTGCCGGCTTCGCCGCCGACGACATTTTCGTGCATTCCTGAGCAAAGCGCCCGGGCCTCCCCTTTAATCTCCCGAAAAATCAGCCCTTCCGGGGCCACATTCGTGGGCGATTTTCGCAAGACAAGACCGTTGCGGCCGTGGTCTAAGGTGCGATTCGGGGCGGCGCCTGAAGGGATGCTTACTTGGCCATTGTCTACCCCGAAAACGCAGCGAAGGGATTTGCGGCAAGACCCCGTGGCGATTTCGACCGCGCCTATCGGGCGGCGCTGCGGCACTCCCGTTACGTGCGCTGGCTGCGCATCGGCGTGCCCGTGGGCATTGCCGCCGTTTTGTTCGCCGTCGTCGGCGTCAATTATATGCCGCCGATCGGCGGTTTCCGCCTGCCGGGCGAACTCGGCAAGCTCGTCATCCACGGCACCAAGATCACGATGCAGCAGCCGCGGCTGACCGGTTACACCACCGATTCACGCGCCTACGAATTCTCAGCCGACGCCGCCGCGCAGGACATCACCAAACCAAATCTTCTCGAGCTGGATAAACTCCACGCCAAGATGGAAATGGCGGACAAGAGCACGGTGGAAATGTCGGCCAACTCCGGCATCTATAACGTGAAGACCGAAATACTGAAGCTTGAGGACAATATTCAGCTCACGTCATCGACCGGCTACGAGGGGCGCTTGAGCGAAGCCGAAGTCGACGTGCGCAAGGGCAACGTCGTGTCCGACAAGCCGGTCTGGATAAAGCTGCTCAACGGCTTCCTCAACGCCAAGCGGCTCGACATCACCGACAACGGCACCGTGCTTCGTTTCAGCGATGTGGCAATGACGTTGCAGCCCGGCAAGGATGCTGCCGGCGAAACAACAAAGACCGATAACCAATGAGCCGGGCCTTCCGTCTTTGTATCGGGCTTTTGGCCGTGGCCGTTTCGGCGCCGGCATTCGCGCAGGCGCCCCATCCCGCCGCGACGAGTCCGTTCCAAAATCTCGGCCAGGGCCAAAGTCAGCAGCAGCCAGTACAGATCGAGGCGGCGACGCTCGAGGTCCACGACAAGACCAAGACCGCGACGTTTTCCGGCAATGTGCAGGTGGTGCAGGGCGACACCACGATGAAGTGCCAGAGTCTCATCGTGTTCTATGGTCCGGAAGCCGGCGGGAACGCCACCAGCACGCCCGTCACGGCCACGACCGCCAAGCCCGCAGCCGGCATGCCCCAGGGTTCACAAAGTATCCGCCGCATCGAGGCGCGCGGCGGCGTCACCGTATTGACCAAGGACCAGAATGCGAGCGGCGATCTTGGCGTCTACGATCTCAAATCAAGGACGATCACACTGAGCGGCAATGTCGTGGTCAGCCAGGGCCAGAACGTCATTCACGGCGAACGCGTCGTGGTGGACACGGTGACGGGGAACGCGCGCGTCGAATCCGGCAGCAGCAATGGCGGAGCGGGCGCCGGCGCGCCCGGTCCGGGCCGCGTCCGCGCGCTGATCCAGCCCGGCAAGGGCCAGAACGGCAGCGAGTCGAATTTCATGACCCTCGGCCCGGGCAAACAGAATTGACCCGCCGGGGTGTCACCGGCCCGCGTAAAATCAGCTAAAGTCAGCCAGCCAGACGATATTCAACCCCGATTCGAAGGCGAAATTTCAGAAACCGGCGTGCCAGACATCTTCTCATATTTCCGCCGGCCTGCCGGCCCTGCACGCCGCGCGCCGCTCGCCGAGGGTGACGCGATCAAGCTCGACAGTATCGGCGGCGCCATCAGCAACAGCTATCTCGATATCGCAAGCGTGTCGGCGCCCGGGCCGGCGCCGGCTCCAACCGAACGGGCACGCAGCAAAACTTCGCCCGTTCCGCCGCCCGCGCCGCAGCCTTCATCGATTCCGCCGCCGGCCATCCCGCCTCCGGCACAGTCACGGCCGCAACGTCCGCCCGTGGCGAAGAATGGCCAGCGGCCGGCCGCGCCGCCGCGCCGCCGTTCCGACGGCAATGGAGCGACGACCGGCGAGCGCCGGGGTGTGCTCACGATCGATGGCGTGGAGAAAAGCTTCGTCGGGCGCAAAGTGGTCAAGGGCGTCAGCCTCTTCGTGCGCAAGGGCGAGGCGGTTGGCCTGCTCGGCCCCAACGGCGCGGGCAAGACGACGGTGTTTTATATGATCACCGGCCTCATCAAGGCCGATCGGGGCCGTATCGAGCTCGATGGCCGCGACGTAACGCGGCTGCCGATGTACCAGCGGGCACGCCTCGGCATCGGCTATTTGCCCCAGGAAGCATCCATCTTCCGCGGCCTGAGCGTCGAAGAAAACATCCGCGCCGTGCTTGAAGTTGTGGAGCCCGATGCCAAGCGGCGCGAGCAGGATCTCAACTCGCTGCTCGATGAATTCAACATTGCCCGCCTGCGCAAGACGCCGGCGATCGCGCTGTCCGGCGGTGAACGGCGCCGCTGCGAAATCGCCCGCGCGCTCGCCACGCGGCCGAATTACATGCTGCTCGACGAGCCGTTTGCCGGCATCGATCCGATCGCTGTCGGGGATATCCAGGCGCTGGTGCGCCATCTCACCAATCGCGGCATCGGCGTCCTGATAACCGACCACAATGTGCGCGAGACGCTCGGCCTCACCGACCGCGCCTACATCATCTATTCCGGCGAAGTTTTGATGGAGGGCCGCGCCGACGACATCGTCAACAACCCGGATGTCCGGCGGCTCTATCTCGGGGAAGAGTTCAGACTTTAATCCTAACCGAAAACGGTTGGCGACTCCCGGTCCGATATGCTGTAAGAAAAAGAAGCAAGAATCGGACCAATTTAGTCAACCCGCCTATGGCACTTTCCCAAAGACTGCAGATCCGCCAGAGCCAAGCCTTGGTGATGACGCCACAGCTGATGCAGGCCATCAAGCTGCTGCAGCTCTCGAATCTCGACCTGGTTGCCTATGTCGAAGCCGAACTTGAGCGTAATCCATTGCTCGACAACGGCCCGGAAACCGAGCCTCCCGTGCCGGGCGAAACCGACGGTGAAGCCCCCTCGCCCGACCAGTTCAGCAGCGGCGAGGCGCAAAATGGCGGCGAATTGGAGCTGAACGGCCAGGCCGCCACGGAACGCGCCGACAACCATCTTGACGATACGTCCCCCGACGATTCGGAATCGATCCGGCCGCGCACGTCGGACACACCCGCCGGCTACTCCGAATGGGCAAGCACCGGCTCCGGCGGCCGCGACGACGGCGACTACAATCTGGAAGCCTTTGTGTCCTCCGAGGTCACGCTGGCCAGCTGGCTTCGCGACCAGGTGACGCTCGCCATCACCGATCCGGTGCGGCGGATGATCGGTCAATATCTGGTCGACCTGGTCGACGAGTCCGGATATCTGAGCGGCGACATCGCTGCGGCTGCGGACAAACTCGGCACCAGCCTCGCCGAGATCGAAGCCGTCCTCGTCATTCTGCAGAGTTTCGATCCGCCCGGCATCTGCGCGCGCGATCTCGCCGAATGTCTGGCAATCCAGCTCAAGGAGCGGGACCGCTACGATCCCGCGATGCAGGCGCTGGTCACGCGCCTTGACCTGCTCGCCAGGCGCGATTTTGCAGCACTGAAGAAGATCTGCGGCGTCGGCGATGAAGACCTTGCCGACATGATCACGGAAATCCGGCAGCTCAATCCGAAACCCGGCCTCGCCTTCGGTTCGTCGATCGTGCAGCCGATCGTGCCGGATGTTTTCGTGCGGCCGGCGCCGGACGGCGCGTGGCTGGTCGAACTCAACACGGATACGCTGCCGAAAGTCCTGGTCAATCAAATCTATTATGCCGAAGTCTCGGCCACCGCGCGCCGCGACACGGAAAAATCCTACCTCGCCGATTGCCTGCAAAGCGCGACGTGGCTGGTGCGCGCGCTCGATCAGCGCGCCCGCACCATTCTCAAGGTCTCCAACGAAATCGTACGCCAGCAGGATGCATTCTTCGCCCGCGGCGTCGAGCATTTGCGGCCGCTCAATCTCAAGACCGTCGCCGAAGCCATCGGCATGCACGAATCCACGGTGTCGCGCGTCACCGCGAACAAATACATGGCGACCAGCCGCGGGATTTTCGAACTCAAATATTTCTTTACGTCGGCGATTGCTGCCTCCCATGGCGGCGAGGCGCATTCCGCCGAGGCGGTGCGGCACCGGATCAAGCAATTGATCGATGCGGAGGGCTCTGCCGATATCCTGTCCGACGACACCATTGTCGACAAGCTGCGCGAGGCTGACATCGACATTGCGCGGCGCACCGTCGCGAAATACCGCGAAGCCATGCGCATCCCCTCCTCCGTCCAGCGCCGGCGCGAAAAGCAGGCCATGACGGCCAATTGACGCGGCGTTGACTCCGGCCTTCCCAATGCCTAGGTCGAGTCGAGGGCCGGGCCGCCCGGGCAACCGTAATTACGGAGGCAGCCATGTCATTTCGTGTGTCAGGCCAAAATCTCGATCTCGGCGAAACGCTGCGTGAACGGATTTCCGATCGTATCGCCGAGACCGTGAAGAAGTACTTCGACGGTGGCTATTCCGGTCACGCGACGCTGGCACGGGACGGGTTCGGGTTCCGTACCGAATGCGCGGTTCATCTCGATTCGAAAGTCACGCTGCACGCGGAAGGCGAAGCGGCCGACGCTTACACAAGTGCTGATCAGGCTGCGACGCGGATGGAAAAACAGTTGCGTCGTTATCATCGCCGGCTCAAGGATCACCGGGCGGATGCCCATTGACGCGGTTGCGAGGCCTCCCTATGGTCCGCCGCCCTTAGCAGAATCCCGAAACGCTGAAGCGATTTCGGGACCATCATGCTCTTTAGAAAACGGCATTAGGCAGCACGCCTCGTTCCTCAGGTTCCATTCATGTCGCTTAACGATCTCGTCGCGCCAAACGCGATTCTCCCGGCGCTGAAGGTCAACAGCAAGAAGCAGGTGCTGCAGGAACTTGCCGCGCGTGCAGCCGTGCTGAGCGGACAGAACGAGCGTGCGATTTTCGACATCTTGATGCAGCGCGAAAAGCTTGGCTCGACTGCGATCGGCAACGGCATCGCCATACCGCATGGCAAAATGCCGGGACTTACCCGATTGTTCGGCTTGTTTGCACGGCTTGACCGGCCGGTCGATTTCGAGGCGCTCGACAACCAGCCCGTCGACCTGGTCTTCCTTCTGCTTGCGCCGGAAAGCGCCGGCGCCGATCATCTCAAGTCGCTCGCCCGCATTGCGCGGCTGCTGCGCGACCCTGCGATTACGCACAAATTGCGGGCAATGCACGACGCCGAGTCGCTCTACGCGGTACTGGCGGTGCCGTCGGCATCCGCTGCATAGGCGCGGCAAATTTCAGCAATCGAAAGACCAAAAACAAACGGGGCCCGCGACGACGTCGCCGGCCCCGTTCTGGCTATTGATCGCCGAACTTCGATCAGTGAACGCTTACCGTCTCGAGTTCCTGGCTCCAGGCATTGGCGATGGCGGCCTCACGGCTGTCGGTCAGCATGATCGGCGTGCCGTCGGCGGCGTGCAGCGCAAACAGTTTCTGGCCCGGCGCCATTTGCGGCATCTGCGCTTGCGGGAACAGCGCGCGGACGTCCTCGGACCGGATCGTCTTCACATAGGCGATGCGTCCGTCACCGAGATGCGCGAGCGCTTCGGTGGAGATACCGATATTGGTTTCGGCGGTGTTGGTGTCGTTATGGTTCATATCGTTCATGGCCCTCGACTCCTTTCTATGAGTTGGTCGAGTCCTTATGGTTCCGTTATTCGCACTCTTTGATTGAGATCGATTTAACGATGCGCTCGGGCTGCGGGCGCACCAGATCAATCGACAGCAATCCGTTTTTCAGGTCCGCTCCCAATACCTCCATGCCGTCCGCCAGCACGAAAGTGCGCTGGAATTGGCGTGCGGCAATGCCGCGATGGATGTATTCCCGGCTTTTGTCGTCTTGCTGGCGGCCGCGAATGACGAGCTGGCTCTCTTCTACGCTGACATCGAGCTGATCGCGGGTAAAACCCGCAACAGCAAGCGTGATACGCAAACGATCGGGACTGTTCCCGTCGCGCGGAACCCGCTCGATATTGTAGGGGGGATAGCCGTCAGCCGCTTTGCCAACACGATCGAGCACACGCTCGATCTCGTCGAAGCCAAGCAGGAACGGACTGGAAAGTGACGAAACCCTGGACATGGTCTCAAAGCCCTTTATCAAGCGACTTTGTGGGGCCCTTTCGGCACCCCCGGCCGCACGGAACGCTCCGTCCAGCCTCCGGTAATATGGTGCTACGGAATTGAGCGTTCAAGGAACCCGGCAAAGGCCCGGTTTTTGGCGCTCTAGGGCAGCTTGAGCGGCCCCGGCATCGCCCGCTCGGCCTCGGCCGCAAGCTGCGCTTCGTGGCGGTGGACGAACATGCCGCCGCCGACGAAACCGGCCACCGTGATGATCGCCAGGATGACGACAATCGGGCCCTCCAGGCGCTCGAACTCGCGGCCAAGTTCATAGGCCGCATAGCCATAGGTCACCGCCCAGATCAGTGCGCCGACGACATTCGCGAACATGAAATTGCGCCACGGCATGACGTTTGCGCCGGCAAAAATGCCCGCGAATGTCCGCAGTACCGGTACGAACTGCGCGACAAAGACGATCTTGCCGCCATGCCGCAGAAACAAATACTGGCCGAGTTTGATTCTGCTCTCGGTCATCCGCACATAATTGCCGTAGCGCAGCAGCAGCCAATAACCGAACTCACGGCCGATGACATAACCGATCATGCGGCCGGCGATTGCCGCGGCCGCCGCCGTCAGGATGACTTCAACAATATTGAGATCGTGCTTGGTGCCCGCATAGATCGCGGCACCGAGAAGTGCCGTCTCCCCCGGTAGCGGAATGCCGATGCATTCCAGGCCGACGATCACGGCGACCGTCAGCAGACCATATTCGTGAATGAGGTGAACGACGAGGTGCATGAAGGCTGTGTACCGGAACCACGCTCACTTATACTCAGTTCCGGGGCAAAGAGAACTCCTTGACTTTATCATCAGGCCTTTGACCGGGCGAAGACAGGTTGCATGTACAAAGACTTGCGGGAATTTATCGGCCTCGTCGACAAGCTCGGCGCGCTGCGCCGCATCGACGGCGCCGACGCGCGGTTCGAGATCGGCGGCATCACGGAGGTCGCCGCCGGCATGCCGGACTGCCCGGCGCTTTTGTTCGACAACATCAAAGGCCATCAGCGCGGCTTTCGCGTCTTCACCAACGCGACCACGAATGTGCAACGCGCCGCCCTGGCGCTGGGACTCGATCCGGCGCTGCGGCCGCTCGACGCACTCAAAGCCTGGATGGAAAAACGCATGACGCTTCGTCCGCAGCCGCCGGTCGTCGTCGGCAAGGCCGCGTATCTTGAGAACACGCTCACGGATTCCGGCGTAAATATCGCACGCTTCCCGGCGCCGATCTGGCACCGTCACGACGGCGGACCATTCATCGGTTCCGGCTCGCTTGTCGTGATGCGAGATCCGGATGACGGCTGGATCAACGCGTCGATCTACCGTGTCCAGGTGCATGCCGCCAACAGAGTCACGGTGCAGTTCGATCACGGCGGCCGGCACGGCGCGATCATCGCCAGGAAATATTGGGATCGCGGCGAGAGCTGTCCGCTCGCCGTCGTCCACGGCGAGGATCCTGCATTGTTCATCGCCGGCTTCGAGTATCTTCCCGACCGGCGTTCCGAATACGAGTTTGCCGGCTCGATTAAAGGCGTGCCGATCGAAGTGTGCGCCGGGCCGCAAACCGGGCTGCCCATCCCCGCTTTTGCCGAGATCGTGTTCGAGGGCCGCCTCATGCCAATGAATGAGGTATCGCTGCCCGAAGGCCCGTTCGGCGAGTTCACCGGCTACTACGCCGCGGCAGCGCGGCCCGGTCCGGTCATGGAAGTAACCGCCATTCATCATCGCAACGATCCGATCCTGCTCGGTTCGCCGCCGATGAAGCCGCCGCGCTTTCACTTCGGCGTGCCGTTCCGTGCGGCGACGATCTGGAGCAATCTCGAAGCCGCGGGCATCACCGACATCGCCGGCGTCTGGCAGCATGTCTCGCAACTGATGACGGTGGTCGCGCTGCGCCAGCGCTACGACGGCCATGCCAAGCGGGCGGCACTGGTGGCGGCGGCGCACAGCTATATGGCGCGCCTTGTCGTGGTCGTCGACGACGATATCGACCCGTCAAATCTCGCCGACGTCATGTGGGCGGTGGCGACGCGCTGCGAGCCGTCGGAGAATATCGACATATTGCGCAACGCCTGGAGCTCGGCGCTCGACCCGCGCATCCCGCCGCAGGACAAGGAACGCGGCATGACGTCTCATTCGAAAGCGATCATCGAAGCTTGCCGGCCGTTTTCCTGGACAGACAAATTCCCGCAGCCTTCGGCGCTCACCGCAGAGGATGCTCGGGAGATCGAGAAGAAATGGGGCAATGCGCTGGCCGGCATAACCGGACGCTGAGTATTTCCGCCAGGCAGACACGGCGAAATTCGTCACTCCACCGCATTCGCTGCATTCAAGCTGTCGATCAGCGAGGAGCGATAAAGGAATTTCTTGTGCAGCTCCTTTTCCTCCGACACGCGCCGCAACTCGTCGAGGTGCTTGCGGCGGATCACCGGATCTTTTTCCTCCAGCGTCTTCTTGTTCTGGATCGATTGCGCCTGGACGAAATCGACCTGCGCCTTGCGGCGCTGGCGCGTGTAGCGGTCGAACACGCTCGCATCGCAGCGGCCATACCAGACGCCGGCAAGCTTATCGGCAAGATTGACGGCGTCGTGGATGCCGCCGTTCATGCCCATGCCGCCGATCGGATTGTTGACGTGCGCGCTGTCACCGGCAAGCAGCACGCGGCCCTTGTTGAAGGTCGCGGCGACACGCTGGTGAACGCCGTAGAGCGCGTAATACGGAATGTCGAAATCGCCGCTCTTGTCGTGAATGCGATGTAACCGCCGCTGGATCGCATCCATGCGCAGCGCCTCTTCATCCGTTTCGCCGGACGGCACCGGCATGATGCCGCGCCAATATCCGGGCGGCCCGTTGCCCTTCACCTTGAACAGGTTGAGCCATTCGTCCGGATCGGAAAAATAATTCCGCGTGCAATATCCGTTGCCGGCGCCGATGAAATCGAAGCTGGTAGCGATCTTGATGAACCGCTCCTCCCACGTAAAGCCTTCGAAATCGATCTCGGCGAGCCGCCGTACCGTGCTGCGGGCACCGTCGGTGCCGATGACGTAGGCGCCGCGCAAGATCTCGCTCTGGCCACCGGTGACGGCGACAACATCGACGTGGCCGGAATGCTGCGTGAGTTCGGCAAGCTTCGTGGAAAAGCGGACTTCGGCGAGCCCGCTGGCAAAAATCAGCGGCAGTACGGCGCGCACCAGCTTGTATTGCTCCCATTGGACGACAAAGGGATAAGGCACTTCGCCTTCCAGCATCCGGATATCGAACGAGGCGACGAGTTCGCCGCTGACCCGATCGCGGAAATGGAAAACCGGCGCCGGAAAGCCGCCCGACGCATCTTTGGCGAAAAGCTGTTCCTTAAGGCCGAGATCGACCAGCATTTCCACCGTCGGCGGATGGATCGTGGCGGCGCGCTGGTCCTCGACCGGTTCGGGCTCCGCTTCCAGGAGCAGGACAGGGATGCCCTTGCGCACAAGCGCCAGCGTCACAATGGCGCCGACCGGACCAGCCCCGACAACGATGACGCGATTGTCGTGCTGCGGCATGAAGTGGTCGGCCCATCTAATGAATTGCGGAGGCGGTTTTTATAGAGGATTTTCCGCCGGCGCGACACGCATCCTCGGAATATCTGACCTCTACGGCAGTAGCGCGTGTCGCCATTTCGGATTACACCCGTTCGATCATTATCTGGGGAGGACCGGAGGCAGGGCGATAAAGGGTACGCACAAATGCGAGCAGTACACTGGCCGGCCTCAAAGCTTTCTCGCTAGTAGCGGCAGGATGCAAACATCAGGCGCGACGCCGGCGAGGTCGCAGCCCTAGCCGAGATTGCGCGGAGCTCCAATGTCCATCGCATGACGATTATGGAGCTCCAGCATGCCGGCGCGATCCGCCCGGCTTTCTCACCGCCAAGCGCCGAGGTCGTTCGTTCGGAAACTGCTCAGGTATTTTGCTGAGCGTCTCTGCTAAGGGCAGCAGGTTATAAGTAGCTGGGCTAACCTACGGAACATGGGAATGATTGGGCGTCCGCTTAAGTGCCGTGTCGAGGATTTCGATTCCCTAGAGCCATCCGTCTGGCACAAAATACGAAGGGCACGGGCATCGATGAACTGCCGGAAATCGCGCCAGGCATGCCTGCTGTTCGGCGCGCTTCTGATGCTTGCCGCATGCGGACACAATCGCGCGCCTGATGCGGCAGGCGATGACAACGGGATCAATGTCTATCCCACGAACTACAAGTCCGACATTCTTGCCGCCATGCACTCTTATCTGAACGATCCAACCGGAATCCGCGATGCCGCCATAGCGCCGCCGGCGCTGAAATCCGCCGGCAATGCGACGCGTTATGTCGCCTGCCTGAAATTCAATCCGAAGAAGAACGCCACCGCTTATGCCGGCGTAAAGGAAATAGCCGCCGTCTTCCTCGGCGGCCGCTTCGATTCATTCATCGATACGCTGCACGATCAGTGCACCGGCGTGACCTATACGCCGTTCCCCGAACTGCAAAAGCTGCCGCCATAGATTTTTGCGCGTCCGGCCGGATCACAATCCTGCCGCGAATGATGTGGAAATTCAGCCAATCGTCGTCACGGTCACCGGGAGGGACATTTGGAGAGCAAGGAGTTTGTCATGAAAGCTGCGCGGGTCATGCTTAGCGCAACGGCGCTGATCGCGCTGTCCTGGCAATACGCGGCGGCAGCGCCCGCGGTTGCCACCACCAACGTCAATCTTCGGCAGGGTCCGGGAACGGCATCCCCCGCCATCACCACCATTCCCGCTGGCGCTCCGATCGACGTCACCAGTTGCGAGGGGCAATGGTGCCAGGTCACCTTTCAGGGGCAGAGTGGTTTCGTGATCGCGACCAGTGTCGGCCAGGGCGGTCCCCCGGGGGCTCCGCCACCCGGCTACGGGCCGCCTCCGCCACCTCCGCCGGTTTATGTCGCCCCGCCGCCTTACTACGGGCCGTACTATGGCTATGGACCTTATTACGGCTGGCGCGGCGGTTACGGCGGCTATGGTGGCTACGGGCACCGCCGCTGGTAAGGCCAGATAAAGCGAAGCCGAGCGGATCCGTCCGCCGCCGCCCTGCTCAATCCTCCGCCGCCTCGACGTGGAAGCGATGCAGGACGCGGTGGAAGATCGGCGCGAGCACCACGCCGGTCGCGATAACGATGATCAAGCCGGACATGATGGCGTAGGAGCCGGCGAATATCTTGCCGCCCGTCGTTTTTAACACGTCCACCGGTCCCATCCCGGAGAGGATCATGGCTGCGTTCACAAACGCATCCACAAACGCCATGCCCTCGAATCCGGCATAGCCGGCAATCCCGATAACAAGGCCGGCGGTCGTCAGAATCATCCAAAGGATGATCGCAACCAGCATCCGGCTGGCGAATTTGCGGCGCGACGCGAGCGGCTGGCCGCTGCGCTCGAACCGGGTGACGCTGGGCACACGAAAAGCCATTCACTGTCTCCGGCGTGAAAGCACGCAGTGGCCACGGCTTCCCGCTCGGCGGATATCTAACGACATTACGGACAACAAAAAACCCCGGGGTTTAAACCCGGGGTTTTCCAGTCGTGCCGGCGCAGGCATCAGAACTTGTAACTCAAGCCTCCAGTGGCCACGCTCACGGCGGTGTTGCTCCAGGAATAGCCCGAGGGAAGCGCAGGGGCGCTGATAGCCTGGGCAATGACGGATGGCCCGGCATCGAACCGGTAATAGAGATACTGGGCGCGCACGAACCAGTTGCACGTCATCTCCCATTCGACACCGCCACCGATCGCGTATCCGGTTGCGGTTCGTGAAAGCGCGGCGCTGGTCGAATAGGCAACCGTGTCGGTGTTGCTCGCCGCGTAATCAAGCCGGGCCCAGGCGATGCCGCCCGTGGCGTAGGCCAGAACGTTGGGCGCGACGAGATAGCCGACGCGGCCGCGCGCCGATGCGAGCCAGTCCAAATTCGTGCTCATGGTCGTTACGGAACCCGGATTGACCGCGAAGCCGGGCTCCGCCACCCACGGCTGGGTGAGCGTGCCGCGCGCCTTGGCCCAGGTCCAATCGCCCTCGATGCCGCCGACCCAATCCGGCATGAACTGGTAGTCGTAGCCGGCATGCCCGCCACCGATGAAGGCCGTGTCCCGATCGTGGCCCGAAATTGGAAACGCACCAAACGCAGGCGCCGACGGCAGCGGATTCCATGTTGCCGGTGTACTGGCCCATGCAGCGCCGGCATCGCCGCCGACGTAGAAGCCGGTCCAATCCGTGGCGAGGGGTGCAGGGGGCGCCTTGGCCAGCATCGGCGGCGGAGGCATCTTGCCGAAGTTGGGAAAAGCCATGTCCGCGGCAAACGCGCCGGAGGCATAAGCCAAGGTGAGGGCCGTTAACGCTATCAACGCGACTATGAACCGTTGCACTTCCGTCTCCACTGAATTCAGGAAGACGGATTTTCGGAGCTAATGGTTTAAAAGGCGCAAACAAACCCGGCGCCGGAGCGCAATCCCTCACACCAAGGGGCGGTCGCTCCAGACCTGTGGCGGGAATGCCACAAATGCGCGAGTGCCATGCGCCGGGAGCGCCACGAGCGTGCAAGGTTGCCGACTGCACGACGGCTCGATTTTCTGTAATATTGCGGCAAAACAGACTGGCCTCAGGAAAACGATCAAGGGAAAGCGCAATGTTGGACAAAACTTACGACCGTGCCGCGCAGGACACCGGCAACATCGTCAATCTCGGCCATGTGAACGTCTGCATCACCGATCAGCATCTGGCGACGAACTTCTATGTCACCGGACTTGGCCTGACGCGCGATCCCTATCTGAACACGGGCGCGGGAAATATGTGGATCAATGTCGGCGTGAGCCAATTCCATCTGCCGATGGGTAAACCCGACATGCTGCGCGGCGTGATCGGGCTGGTGATCCCCGGCCGCGCGGCGCTCCTTGAACGCCTGGCGCGGATGCGCAATCCGCTCAAAGGCACCAAATTCGAATTCCGCGAGAGCAATGACGGCGTCGAGACGATTTGTCCCTGGGGCAATCGCATCACCGTCCATGAGCCGGACCCGAGCCGCTTCGGCCGTGTCCAGCTCGGCATGCCCTATATCCGCTTCGATGTCCGTCCCGGCACGGTCGACCGCATCGCGCATTTCTATCGCGAGGTGATGCATGCCCCGTCCAGCGTGACAAAGAACGGCGCCGGCCCGGAGGCCCGCGTGCAGGTCGGCGAACAGCAATATTTTTATTTCCGCGAGACCGACGCGCCGGAATTGCCGTACGACCGCCATCACGCGCAAATCTATATTGCGGATTTCTCCGGCCCGCATCGCCGTCTCATGGATCTCGATCTCATCACCGACGAAACCAACGCTTACGAGTATCGTTTCAAGAACATCATCGATCTCGATAACCGCGAGGTGCTGTTCACGGTCGAGCACGAGACCCGCAGCCAGACCAACCCGATGTATGGGCGGCCGCTCGTGAACCGCAATCCGGTGCAGACCAATACCGATTACAAGCCGGGGCACGACAGCATGTCCTGGGCGCTGGCGTAAAGACCGCCGCCAATGACGCGGCGGCGCGCGCTGGTGATCGGCGGCTCACTCGGCGGGTTGCTCGCGGCGCATCTTCTGCGCAGCATCGGCTGGGACACGGTGGTGTTCGAGCGCAATGACCAGGAACTGGCCAGCCGCGGCGTCGGCCTCGGCACACATCCTCAGCTTATTGCTATCCTGCGCCGCGCCGGCATCGCGTTCGACGAGACGATGGGTATCCAGCTGCAGCGCGCCGTCTGCCTCGCTCGCGACGGCACCACGCTCGTCGAGCAACCGACGACGCGGACCATGAGCGGCTGGTCGCGGCTTTACCGCGCGCTCCGCGAGGCGCTGCCGAAGGAAAACTATCGGCTCGGCAAAAAGCTTACCCGCGTCGAGCAGCACGATACCGGCGTCACCGCGCACTTCGCCGACGGCACACGCGAGCCCGGCGATATCCTGGTCGGCGCCGACGGCGTGCGCTCCACGGTGCGCGCGCAATACCTGCCGCAGATCGAGCCCGCCTATGCGGGTTATGTCGCCTGGCGCGCGGTGCTCGACGAGACCGATGTGCCGCGGGACATCTGGCGCGAAATGTTCGAAGTCTATGCGTTCTGCCTTCCCGAAGGCGAGCAACTGATAAGCTATCCGGTGCCGGGTCGCGACAACGATACGCAGATCGGGCAGCGCGCCTACAACATCGTCTGGTATCGGCCGACCGCGCCGCAGATTCTCGCCGACATGTGCACGGATGCAGCCGGTCGCTATCACGCCGCGGGAATTCCGCCGCCGCTGATCCGGCCTGACATCATTGCCCGCGTCAAAGCCGATGCGCGGGCACTGATCGCGCCGCAAGTTGCCGAAATATTCGCGCGGGCGGCGCCGTTCTTCCAGCCGATCTACGATCTCGTCTCACCGCGAATCGTGTTCGGCCGCGTCGTGCTCGCCGGCGATGCAGCCTTCGTCACGCGGCCCCATGCCGGCGCCGCGACGACCAAGGCGGCGCTCGATGCGGCCATTCTCGCCGACTGCCTGCGCGAAGCCGGCGACGACATCGGCAAGGGACTGAACCGCTTCGAACGCTCGCAGCAGCCGTTCGGGCGCGCCATGGTCGCGCTCGGCCAGGAGGAAGGCGTTTATCTCAGCGCCCAACTCAAGCCGAAGGACCAGCGCACGCCAGGCGAGCTCAATCGCGATGCCGCCGCAGTGCTGCTCGCGCACAGCAACCGCAGCGATCAGGTCGGCGGCATCCTTGCCGCGCACGGCCTCGACGCGCATGTCTGAACGCGCCGCAGGGGGACATACGATGACCGGACCCTTGGCGGGCATTCGCATCCTCGATCTCACGTCGGTCGTCGCCGGACCCATGGCGACGCAGATGCTCGGCGACATGGGCGCCGATGTCATCAAAATCGAAAGCCCCGAAGGCGATGCCCCACGTCATACCGGCCCGGCGCGGTCGCCCGGCATGGCGGGCGAACCGCTCTACGCGCCGATGATCCTTGTCGACAAGACCTGCGCACTCGCCATTGCCGGCGCGGTATCCGCCGCCTTGTTTGCGCGCGAACGCAATGGGCGCGGCCAGTTCGTCGAAATCCCGATGTTCGAGTCGATGGTGTCCTTCGTCCTTGGAGAACATCTCTTCGGCCACAACTTCGTGCCGCCGATGGGATCGCTCGGTTATACGCGTGTGCTGGCCTCGTGGCGCCGCCCCTACAAGTCGAAGGACGCTATCTCTGCATGATGGCCTATACGCAAGAGCATTGGCGCAAGTTCTGGACCGCGGTCGGCAAGCCGGAGGTGCATCGCGATCCGCGCTTCGACAGCATCGCGTCACGCGCCCGCAATGTGGTCGCCATTTACGAGCTCGCCGGACGCTGCATCGCCGGCAAGACGACGGACGATTGGCTTACGCTCCTGCGCGAGCTTGAAATCCCGGCGGCGCGGATGTCGAGCCTCGATGACGTCATGACCGATCCGCAGCTTGTGGCGAGCGGCTTCTTCAAGCGCGCCACGCATCCGAGCGAAGGCGAGATTCTCTACACCGATCTGCCGGTGCGGTTTGGCGAGACCGCCACAGATCCCCGGCGTCTGCAGCCGCGGCTTGGCGAGCACAGCATCGAGGTGCTGCGCGAGGCAGGCATCGGCGAGAGCGAGATCAAGGCGCTCATCGCCTCCGGCGCGACCGTTGACGGTCCGCCGAAGGCGCGCGCGGCGGAGTGAATGAGCCTTCGCGCTCAGTACCGATAGGGCTGGTGATCCCATAACGGGAACGCCGAGAAGACACCCGGCGCATTCGCCGGCTGTGCCGCGTGCAGATAGGAATGATCGAGCTTGCCGTAGCCCGTCACGCCGAGAAGGCCGAGCGAACGCGTGATTTCGTCTTCCATGAGTTCGAGCATGCGCACGATGGCCGGCTGGCCGCCCGCGGCCAGCGCGTAACATTGCATGCGGCCGAGCCCGACAAGACTTGCACCCATCGCGATGGCCTTGACCACATCACTGCCGCGATAGAAGCCGCCGTCGACGATGATCATGGCGCGGCCGCCGACCGCCTCGGCGACTTCCGGCAGCACATCCATCGAGCCGCGGCCGTGATCGAGCTGCCGGCCGCCGTGGTTGGAGACGTAGACAATTTCCACGCCATGATCGAGGCAGAGCTTGGCGTCTTCTGCCGTGGCGATGCCTTTGATCGCCAGTGGAATCTTGAACTTCTTCTTGATGCGGTCGACGGTGCGCCAGTCGAGCGCCATCTGGAAGTCACGTCCCGTGGCGCGGCGCCGACCGCCGGTAATGTGGCGCTTTGAGATGTCGCGCTCGCGGCGGCTGTAATGCGCCGTATCCACGGTGAGGCAGAACGCCGTGTATTTGTGGGCGATGGCGCGCTCGACATGATCGTCGACCCAGGCTTCGTCGCCGCGTACGTAAAGCTGGAAAATGCGCAATGCGTCCGGCGCCGACTCGGCGACCGCTTCGAGACCCGGATCGCACACCGAGCTCAGCATATGAGCGATGCCGAATTCGCCGGCCGCCTTGACCACCGGATCGGCGCCTTCGGGATGAAAACTTTCCAGTGATCCGACCGGGCACAGCATGAGCGGCAGGCGCAGCTTGCGGCCGAGGACCTCCGCGGTGGCATCGACCTTGCTCACGTCGCGCAGCACGCGTGGCCGGAACGCGATCGAATCGAGCGCCATGCGGTTGCGGCGCAGCGTGGTTTCGGTCTCGACACCGCCGGCGATGTAATCCCAGGCGTTCTGGTTCAGATTGGCGCGAGCCCTGGCGACCACTTCGTGCAGATTGAAATAGGCGAAATTATTCGAGGCATCGCGCAGGAGCGCGGCTTCGTCCTTGATTTGCTTGTCCATGGGGAGAGGTACGCTTTGCTGAATGGTGGGGTTTCCGTCCACCCCGACTTTAGCCTGAGGATTTCGCTTTAGGAATGAGGGTTTCGGGCCGAAGTTCCGGCACCTGTCACGACCGTCACAGACCGCCCGATTGGGCCAAACCCGGTCTTTGCGGCACGCGGCCAGCCTTCGGGCCAAGAGTGATCCGGATTGACGAGCACGGCGCCTGCGGGCGCCGCTCTCGTCTATGCGTTCCCGCCTGTTGTGACCGGCACGCCCGGCACGCTAGGTTCGGCCGCTGGAAAGCCGGGAGGAATTGATGGGACGGAAGATTGTCTTTGTCGGAGCGGGCGCGGTTGGCGGCTATACCGGCGCCCATATGGTGCAGGCCGGCGAGGACGTGACGTTCATCGACCCGTGGCCCGCACATGTCGAGCACATGCGAAAGCACGGTTTGCGCGTGACGCATGCCATGAAGGAACCGGAATTCACCGTGCCGGTGCGCGCGCTGCATGTGACCGATGCGCAGCAGCTTGCCAAGGAGAAGCCGGTCGACATCGCCTTCGTCTGCATGAAGTCGTACGACACCGCCTGGGCGACGATGCTGATCCGGCAATATCTGGCGCCCGACGGCTACGTGGTGTCGTTGCAGAATTGTATGAACGAAGAGACGATCGCCGGCATCGTCGGCTGGGGCAAAACGCTAGGCTGCATCGCATCGAGCATCACGGTCAACCTGCCGGAGCCCGGCCTCGTTCATCGCGGCGCCGCCAAGCACGGTGCGGCACATACCGTGTTTCGCGCCGGCGAAGTGCACGGCCGCATTACGCCGCGCGCGGAGGAAATCTGCCGCCTCGTCGCCTATTCCGACAGCGCCAAGGTGACCGGCAATCTGTGGGGGGAGCGCTGGTCGAAGCTCGTCACCAATGCCATGCAGAATGGGCTTTCGGCCTGCACCGGTTTGGGCGGCGGCGACATGCTCAAGAGCGAGCCGATCCGCCGCTTCTCGACGCGCGTCGGCTCTGAGGCGATCCGCGTCGGCCAGGCACTCGGGTATCAGCTAGAGGAAATCCTGCACATCCCGCCCGAAACGATTGCGCGAGCGGGTGAAGGCGACGAAGCGGCGATGCACGCCTGCGACGAGCAGCGCATCAAGGACTCCGGCCGCACCGCCGCTGGCCAGAAGCCTTCGATGGGACAGGACATGCAGAAGGGCCGGCGCACCGAGATCGACTTCCTCAACGGCCTGATTGTGCGCGAAGGCGAAAAGCTCGGCCACGCCTGCCGCGCCAATGCCGTGCTCACCGATCTCGTCACGCGCGTCGAGAAAGGCGAACTCAAGCCAGATCCGCGGCACATTACGGAACTCCGGCTGAATTGAGTTGAGACGACGCCGCCGGTAGTTTTTGTCTTGCGTCAACAACACAGAAGGCCGCGACAGAACTCCAATCGCGTGGCGTTGTAATCGGCGGCCAAGAGACCAATATTAGTGGTGTCCGTAAGCAGGGAGCACATCCCATGCCGACGCATGACGAATATCGCAAACTTGCCGACGAATATTACAGCTTGGCGACCGAGGCCAAGACCGAGACAGACCGGCTGGCATTGCTCGATCTCGCACAGACCTGGCTCGAAGCGGCGTCGCGCCAGGACGACAGTTATCCCGAGCAGATCGGCCAGCCTGACGAAGTGGTGCTGACCCGGAAGCCGAAATCCAAGACGCCGGACCCTCAAACGCCCTCGGAATGGCGCCGGCTATTGCGGTGGCTCCCGTGGCGTTGACATAATCGGGGACGGCGAGAAGGCGGCAGCACCGCGCCCGCACTTGTTGTGACGGGCGGATGCCAATCTCGCTGCTCTTGAACCATACACTTGCCGACGTAGTTCAACGCGATCGCTGATTTTATGGCGGTCCCGGGAAGACTCGAACTTCCGACCTTCGGTTTAGGAAGGCGATTGTCCTATTTGATTCGATTGAGAGACTCGGGAAATTTGCTCCGATTTTGCTCCGGAATTGGAGTCATTGCGAATATCAATGACTTGGAACCCCAGCGCGACCCCGGCATGATTCGAACATGCGACCTATGGTTTAGGAAACCATTGCTCTATCCAACTGAGCTACGGGGCCTTCGCGCAAGCTGATGATTAGATAACGTTTTGGCGACCGCGTCGAGAGGCCAAGATCGAACTTGTCGGAACCCCGCCGTGCCCAACCGGTACGTGTCCAGCCAACCCGTGAGCAGGAGGGAAGCGGAGCACGCTTTTTGCTCCAAACGAGATTTTGTCCGCTTGGGTAAAGCGGACGTGGACAAGCGGTTCGCGATGTCCGCTAATGAACAAGTACTTCGCTATGCGGCATGAAATAGGTTTAAAGCAGAACCTGCTCGGAACCACTTGAGTTGAGCGTCGCTGAATGAGTGCACGAGCGCTAGCGACTCTGTGGTGCCGTCCGCATGGCGGACCATGCAGGTCACCGGCCGGTTAGGCGCGAGATTGGCTAAGCCTAAGAGGCTGATGCGGTCGTCCTCCCGAATGCGCTAATAGTCATCGAGGTTCGAAATGTCAGCGCCAGCAATCCTTGCATTTTCAAGTTGAATTCTGGATGCGCGCAAGCTTCGCGCGATCACCGCCACGCCTCCGAGCAGCCGCGGCGACAGCGCGGCGTGCTCCCGGCTACTGCCTTCGCCGTAATTAAAATCGCCGACCACCACCCAGCGGGCGCCGCGCGATTTGTAGTCGCGGGCAATTTTTCCAAAGGGCTGATCGGCCGCACCCGACAGACCTGCCCTCGGCGTGCCGGTGAAAGCATTGGTCGCACCCATGAACATGTTGTCACTGAATTTGTCGAGGTGGCCGCGGTAGCGAAGCCAAGGGCCGGCCGGCGAAATGTGATCGGTCGTCGTCTTGCCCTTGGTTTTGAGCAGGACAGGCATTTCGAGAAAATCGCTGCCGTCCCAGGCCGGCCATGGCTCTAGGCGCTGGAGCCGCTCGCTATTGGCGGCTCGATCGTTTAGCTCGATGGTTTGGCCGGCGTCCGCTTGGAGGCGCGATATAAGCCGGACCGCCCCGCGCGAAGTTTTTTGCCGGCACCTCGGATGCAGGCTTCGGCGGCATTCGAGCATGAACGGTTTGCCGTCGTCACCGATCAGAGTGTCTTTCAGTGGATTGAACGAAAGACGTCCTGCCAACGCAAACGCGGTCACCAGTTCAGGGCTGGCGATGAAATTCATTGTCGTGCGGCTGACCGTCATTTCGCCGGGGAAAGTTGCGGTTGTACGACGTGACGATCGTGTTGGGTGAGTTGGCCGCTTCAGCGCGCCCGGCGCCATTGGCCGATGCATGGGCCGCAGGCATTCGCCAGCACGGTTGCGTTGATGTTTTGCAGCGATTGCATCTGCCCGTCGCGCTCGATGGTGGCGCGCACTTGCTCCGAACCCGGCGTGACCAGCAGCGGCACGGCCGCCTTGATGCCATGCGCCGTCGCTTGCGCGGCGATGTCGGCTGAGCGGCTCATGTCCTCGTAGGACGAGTTGGTACAGCTGCCGATCAACGTCGGTAGAGATTTCATCGACAAAGCTGTTGTTGGCGTCGCGCGACTTCAGCGGCAAACTTGGGAGATGGGGCCGGGCGCGGTCAGGCGAATGCGGCCCGACTAGGTGCGGTTCGAGTGTGCGAGAGATCAAGCCTGATCACGCGGTCGTAGTGCGCCTCGGGGTCGGCTTCGACCTCCGCATCCGGCACCGAGCAGGTCTTGATACTGCTCGCATCAGCGGCACCAAGATCGTCGCGGTCGGTTGCGCGCAGGTAGACGGCCATCCGTTCGTCGGCAGGGAACATCGAGGTGGTCGCGCCGAGTTCTGCGCCCATATTGGTGATCGTGGCCTTGCCGGTCGCGCTGATGGTGCGCGCGCCAGGACCGATATATTCGACGATCGCATTGGTGCCGCCGGAAACGGTAAGCTCGCCCGGCGACATACAGGATGACGTCCTTCGGCGCGGTCCAGCCGCTCAGCGCGCCGGTCAGATACACCGCGATGCGCTGCGGATAGAGCACTTCCCACGGCAGTCCGGAGATGACCTCGACAGCGTCGGCGCCGCCGACACCGACCGCGCAGGCGCCGAGGCCGCCGGCGTTCGGCGTGTGCGAATCGGTGCCGATGATCAGTGCGCCGGGAAAGGCGTAATTTTCCAGCACCACCTGATGGATGATCCCGGCGCCAGGCTCCCAGAAGCCGCAGCCGTATTTCGCCGCGGCCGAGCGGAGGAAGTCGTAAACCTCCTTGCTCTCATCGAGGGATGCGCGCAGGTCGGCCTCGCCCATTGGTCCGCGCCTGAATGAGATGATCGCAATGGATCGTGGTAGGCACCGCGACCCGGTTCCGCCGCGTCTGCATGAATTGCAGCATGCCGCTCTGGCCCAGCACATCCTGAAAAACCACGCGATCGGGGCGGAGCGCGAGGTAACTGCGGCCCGGTTCCAAATCCTGCGTTTCAGGATCGTCGAGATGGCCGAGCAGCACTTTGTCCGCAAGCGTCAGCGGCTTCTGCAGCCGGCGACGAACCACGGCAAGGTTGCTGCTGCATCGTCGCGTAGAGCTTGGCCGCCATTTCCAGCGTCGATTCGATTGCAACCATTCTTTCAAGTCCTCTCGGTTTTGAGGACTAGAATAGCCTTCGCCAGACCATCGATCTATAATATGACAACAACGATTTTCATACTTATTGGATATGGCAGATGGAGCTTCGGCATCTTCGATATTTCATCGCCGTCGCCGAGGAGAAGCATGTCACGCGGGCGGCGGAGCGGCTTGGTATGCAGCAGCCCCCGCTCAGCCAGCAAATTCGCGCGCTAGAACGAGAACTCGATGTTCAACTATTCCAGCCGAAAGCAGGCGGGATAGATGCTGACCTGACGCGCACCGACCCCTTGCTGGCCGACGATGTCTGCCAGTTCGTCCCACATCGATCATGCGTTCGCAACGACCAAACGCACGCGCGCGGTGAACAGGGGAAACTCTCCGTAGGCTTCACGAGTTCGGCCCCTTTCACCCTTATGTACCGCGTATCATTCGCACATTCGGGAAGCTTTCCGCTGGTGTCGCTGACACTCGAGGAAGGCGGGACAACGGAGCTGATCGACCAGCTGCGCCACGAGCGCATCGACCAGTCTTATTTGACTCTTTGGCCAACAGGTAGACTTGTCGTCAATCCATGCTGCAAGCGCCCGACGATCGTCGCCACGACTCGATTTCGGCATGCGTGCCAGCGCGAATAAGGCTATGCCCTTGAAGGCGCTCGCAGCGGAAACATTCATTGTTTATCGACGTCACAATGGTCACGGACTGCTACGATGCGATTTTGTCGGCCTGCAATGCAGCAGGGTTTAGCCCGCGCATCGGGCAGGAAGCGCCACGGATTGTATCGACGCTGAACCTTGTCGCCGCCGGCCTCGGGATTTCCCTTGTTCCGGAATCGCTGCAACGCATGCGGCTGGACGGCGTCGTATTGACGTGTGACCGACCCGCCGCATCCGAAGGCTCCTCTCTATCTCGCTCGCGGCATGGTGAGACCTCGGCGGTAGTTCGAAAATTTCTGCAATTGGTAAGGCGACCCCAGCAAAAGACTTAAGCCGCACCAGCATAATGTCCGCTTTCGGGGATAAAGCGGACCTCTATGACGCCTGCGCTATTTTGTCGAAGCCAAGCAAATGCGCGGTGTGGCGCGCGACCATCGATCTCGTCGTCGGAATGACCCACGCTGAAACCCGTAAATCGCTGCGCGAGATGCGCGGGCCGCCCGCAATGTTGGCGGCCTCATCCGACAGGATACCGATCCATTTCGCGTCCCGGCATACGCGTGCCCGCACTTGCGCGGCGTGCTCGCCGATACCGGCGGTAAAGATAAAGCCATCGAGCTCGCCGAGCGCCGCCGCGACTGAGCCGAGCTCGCGCCCGATCCGGTACACGAAGAGGTCGATCGCTTCCTTCGCCGCGGCAACGTCGCTCGCCAGCAGCGTGCGCTGTCGGAGGAGAGGCCGGAAACCGCAGCAGACCGGAGCGTTCATAGATGAGGTGCTCGAGTGTTTGCGGGTCCATGCCTTGTGCTGCAGCAAATAAAGGATCACGCCGGATCGAGGGTCGCGTTGCGCGTGATGGAGGCGTCGACATTGTAGAAACATCCCAATTGAAGCGCCGCGACTGACGGGGCCACGATCCCGATCTGGCCAAGTTGCCGCACTTGCCACTTTTCTCGACGAGCTTGCCTGACCAGGCATGCGGAAAAGCTATGCTCGCTCTTTTGACCTGAAGAAGTCCTCCCTGGCTCATTTCCTTGGTGGCCAAGGGTTAGCGTCGATTCCTGGGAACACAGGGGCGGCGCCGCGGGACGCCGCCCAACAAGCCAGGGGAATTACGATTGCGCCTCCGTCGCGATCGCGACATCATCGGGCAATCGCAACAGCGCAAGGCCAATCGCCGCCATATACGGGAGCCCTGGGAGGGAAAACCATAGGCGCCGCGGCAACGTCATCGGTCTCCGCAAGACCGAACACAATTGCGCGCTGTTGGATTTTTTTTCGCGTTGCAGTTCAAGCAAGCGGTGGTTGTCCTGCGCGAGCATGATTCCACGCCGGGCGCCGATTTCCCGGTCGATCAGGCTGCGGCCTGGGAATCGGCGATGCGAAGCCGCGGCGGCGGCTCGGAGATCTGATCGATCGCTCGACTTCGCATGCAAGTCCAGGGCGAGCGATCCGGCGGAAGTGCTCTTCGAAAATTGAGATTTACAGCTCGACGAGCCCGCTTGATGACCAGGTTTTGCGCGTCATGGAAGATCAGTCTGCGAGTTTGCCAATGTCCAGCCGCGGCGACGCGCCGGGCATGGGCATACAGCACCGCCACGGCGCAACTCGCCATGCGCGTGCGCACGTTATCGGCGCGGCTGGTCAGGATAATCGGCACACGGGCGCCAAGCACGATGCCGGCGGCATCGGCATCGGCGAGAAAGGTCAGTTTCTTGGCGAGCATGTTGCCGGCTTCGAGGTCGGGGACGAGCAGAATGTCGGCATCCCCGGCGACCGGCGAATTCGATATGCTTGATCGTCGCCGCTTGCGGCTGATGGCATTGTCGAGCGCCAGCGGTCCATCGAGGAGGCCGCCGGTGATCTGACCGCGTTCAGCCATCTTGCACAGCGCCGCCGCGTCGATCGTCGAGGGCATCTTCGACTTGACCGGTCTCCACCGCCGAGAACATGGCGACTCTCGGCGTTGCGACGTGCAGCGCGTGCGCGAGCTCGATCGCATTCTGGACGATGTCGACCTTGTCTTCGAGCATTGGGACGATGTTGACAGCAGCATCGGTGATGAAGAGCGGCTTGGGATAAGTGGGCACATCCATGATGAACACATGGCTGATGCGGCGAGCTGTGCGAATGCCGGTTGTTGCGACGACGGCCCATCAGTTCGTCGGTGTGCAGGCTGCCCTTCAGCACGGCTGGCTTCGCAACATTCCGCCCGGCACACCACGACTTGAGAGGGAGAGAGGAAGGGAAAGGAGAAGGGCGGGAGCGGAGGGGAGGGAAAACGGGGAGAGCGCAGTACGACAGCGGCACAAGAGAGCACGAGGAGAGAGGTACGCAGGCGAGGAAAGGCACAACAGCGGTAAGGGGGGGGGCACGGGGGGGAAGAAAGTACGGTCAGGCTAGGAGAAACAGAACATGAAAAAGACGATGGCGGTAAGAACGACGGTGGTAAACGACTCGGTGGGTGGTCGCGTAGCGGCGAGGTAGCGCGACGAGAACGGGAAGGCGATCGTATCAATGCGCACCTTGAGGAACTCGGAACCGCGCTCTGTCCTGCTGAGCTAAGGGACCGAACCGCGATCGGTAGCATCATGCATTTCCGTCCGCGGACATTTCGAATTTGGAGCAGCCGCATGTAGCATAGCCGCTGCACGACGCGTTAGACGGGCCGATGATGGGCTGGCGGAATGCCATTTTGGCAGTGATTGCCGCGGCTTTTGTTGCTGCCGCGTGCGGATGCTTTGGCGCAGCCGCACAGCAGCAGCAAAATCCCGCGCACGCGTGCGGCGCCGGCGAGATCGCGCACGGCACGGTCAAGAGCGTCGGCGACGGCCGCACGTTCACCCTTGACGACGGCCGCGAGGTCCGCCTCGCCGCGATCGAAGTGCCGCAGCTTGCGTTGCCGCCGCAGACCGCTCCGGCGCCGGGCGGTGCGGCGGCCCGGGATGCCCTTGCCGCGCTCGCTGCCGGCGACGAGGTGGTCCTGCGTGGCGCCGAAATCCCCTCCGACCGCTAAGGCCGCGTCGTCGCCTATGCCTATACCGAGCGCGACGGCGATGAGATCTTCGTCCAGGGCGAGCTGATCGCGGCGGGTTTTGCCCGGGTCGGCGACCGGGTCGGCAGCCGGGCCTGCGCGGTGGAACTGCTCAATCGGGAACATGCCGCCCGCCGCGCCAAGCTTGGCCTATGGGCCATTCCGTATTATGAGGTGCTCAACGCCGAGACCCCTTCGGATATACTGGCGCATCGAGGCCGATTTGCGCTGGTTGAGGGTAAAGTGGTGTCCGTGCGCGATAGCGGGGCGACAACCTACGTGAATTTCGGGCGGCGATGGTCCGAGGATTTCACGGTTACGGTCCTGAAACAAAACTAGCGCAATTTCACGGCGGCGGGTCTCGATGTAAAGGGTCTCGCCGGCCGGCGCGTCAGGGTCCGGGGCTGGATCGAGGAGCGCATCCGCACGGCGGGCGGTTCTTCCGGACAAAGCCCCTTCGTCGAGGCCGAGCGTCCGGAGCAGATCGAGACTTTGGACCGGGACTAAGTAGCAAGACTGAACTGGGTGGCGTGGTGAGACGGGGACGGTTGGGATTGGCAGGTGACCGGTTTGGCCGGCGGCTCCGCTTTGTGGCAGCCGCCGCGGCGGCATTGGCCGTTGCGTCCTGCACGGCGTCGCCGCCCGCGGGCCCACCCCAAGCAGCGATCTCCACGCCGGCAAAACAGGCCGACGGCACGATGTTGCCCGCGGTGCTGCGCGAGCATCAGCGCATCCTTGCGACCTATGGCGGCGTGTACAACGATCCGCGGCTGCAAGGCATGATCGAGCAGATGGTCGAGCGTCTGGTCGCGGCGTCGGAGCGGCCGGACCTGCACTACAAAGTCACCATGCTCAATTCGCAATCGGTCAACGCCTTCGCGCTGCCGTCCGGCCAGCTTTACGTCACCCGCGGATTGATCGCGCTGGCGAACGACAATTCCGAACTCGCCTCTGTCCTGGCGCATGAAATGGGGCACGTGATCGCGCATCACGCTGAAATCCGCGAGGAGCAGGCCCGGCAGGCCGATCTCGTCAGCCGCGTCGTCACCGACGTGGTCAGCGATCCGGAAGCCGGCGCGCTGGCGCTGGCCAAATCCAAGCTCGCACTGGCGAGCTTTTCGCGATCGCAGGAATTCGAGGCCGACGCGATCGGCGTCGGCATCGCGTCGCGCGCCGGTTACGATCCGTACGGCGCCGTGCGCTTCCTCACTTCGATGGAGCACAATTCCGAGCTCAAGCCGGAACAATCCGGCGCCATCAATCCGGCCGCGCCCGACTTCCTCTCGTCACATCCGGCAACGCCCGAGCGCATCACCAATGCGCTCGCCAATGCGCGCCAATACCGGGCGCCGGCGACCGACGGCGGGCCCGATTTCAAACAAGCCAAGGCAACCTATCTCGCCGACGTCGACGGCATCGTCTATGGCGAGGATCCGAGCGAGGGCTTTGTGCGCGGCCGGCGTTTCCTGCATCCCAAGCTCGGCTTCACCTTCACCGCGCCGGACGGTTTCACGCTCGACAATACCGCGCAGGCCGTACTCGGCATCAAGCATGGCGGCGGCCAGGCCCTGCGGCTCGACGTCGTGCGCGTGCCCGCGGAACAGACGCTCGCCGAATATCTGACGTCCGGCTGGATCGAGAATATCGACCCGGCGACGGTCGAAGACATCACCATCAACGGCTTTCCCGGCGCCACCGCGGCCGCCAAGGGCGATCAATGGGACTTCCGTCTTTACGCCATCCGGTTCGGCAGCGACGTCTATCGCTTCATCTTCGCCGCCAAGCATCGCACCCCGGAGATCGATCGCGCCTTTCGCGACTCGATCGGCACCTTCCGCCGCATGAGCCTTGCCGAGATCGAACAGGCCAAGCCGCTTCGCCTGCAGGTCGTGACGGTGGCCCCCGGCGATACCGTGGACAAGCTGGCGGGCAAAATGGCCGTTGCCGACCGGGCCCTCGAGCGGTTCCGTACCCTCAACGGGCTCGATTCCGGTGACCGGTTAAAGCCGGGCAGCGAGGTCAAAATCGTCGTCGAATAGGCGAAAGACGCCTGGGACCAACGACTTTTCTCCTATTCTCTCGACGCCCCCGCTCGGCTATGGTGAGTAAAAGGCCGATAAGGCTTCGGGGGAAGTCTGGGGGAATACGTATGCGGATCGTGAAGGGAGCGGTGCCCGTCGTCGTGACGCTTGCGCTCGTGTTTCTGTTCACTGCGGTTCTTTGGATCGTCAAGGCATCGGCGCTCGGACCGCAGCACCTCGTTTTCTTTTATCTGTTGCCGATGGCGCTGGTGGCGATCCTTTACGGTAGCTTGCCGGCGATGCTGTGCGTCGTTGCAGCGACAGTTTGCGCCGCCTATTTCCTCTACGACCCTGTTTTCAGCTTTGCCGTCGCCAGTCCGGTAGAACTGGGCGAGTTGTTTTGCTTTACAGGTCTGGCGCTTATCGGAGCCAAGTGCGTGGCCGATCTGCTACGGCCGGCCGTGATTATTTCTCGGCAGAATTCCGCCGCCCAAAATCCGGAATCAGGCTTTTAATCTTCGCCGTCAGAACTGCGACGCGAGTTGATCCAGTCCCATGACGTGGACGAGGTTGCGCACTTCTTCTTTTTGCTCGGTGTTGAAACTCATGATCAGCGGAACGGCTGCCGATTTAAGACCTTGCACCGAGTCCGGGTCGACGGCGGCAGCTTGGGTAGTTGCCGGAGCATTGCGCCCGCGGGTCTGCGGCGTATGCGTATAGGCCATGTTGCGGAGCGCGGCCTCGACCGCCGGCCACATATCTTCCTGATCCGCAGTCAAATGCAGCCGCGTCTTGATGCTGGCGATCTGCGCATCGTCGAGCATGTAACCCGGCCGATTGGCGACGCGGCGCTGGGCGGCGGCTGATGCTGATTCAGTGTGTTCGCTGACAGTCTTCGCGGCAACGGGCCGCGGCCGGACCGGTTTTAACGGCTGAGGTTCCACGATCGCGACTGGCGCAGCCGCCGGCGACGGGTCGAGCGCGGCGGTTTGCAGTGTTGCCTGTTCACCTGCTTGCGGGGCCGCGGCCTGTTGCGCGTCGCGTTGTGGGGTCTGGGATATCAAGGGAACCGGTATCATGGGCACCGGACTGAACAATGCCGCCTGCGTGTCGTCGCGAGCGGGCGCGGGCGCCGCCGCCGCCACGCTCACCGGCGACAGATTGGTCCATTCCTGCGGGAAGCGGGTGGCGACCGCGTCGGCGGCCGTTAGATCGTCCGTACTGCGCAGGGCGGTGACGTGCCAGCCATTGGCCAAATACGCGATAGCGCCTGCGGCAAGAATTGGTACGACCCGGCCGCGCTTGAACGCCTTTTTCCGCCGCATCCCGACGCCCCATTCCACCTGCAACGCCCCTCTATCTCCTTTCAAAGGAAGCTTAATTTATGGCTAACCGTAGGTGTTTTGCTGGCAGAATACCGATGCGAGCGGATTGCGCCTGACCCAAAGAAAAAGGCCCGGCATCGCTGCCGGGCCTTTAGACGTACTTGTTTTCGAATTAGCTTTAAGCCGCTTCTTCCTCGACCACGGACTCTTCGTCCGCTTCAGGCTTCGGACCGCGACGCGGGCCCTTGGCAAGGGCCGCCTCGATTTCCTTGATCGCCTCGGTTTCGGTGATCCGCTGCACGGCGGCCACTTCGCGCGACAACCGGTCGAGCGCGGCCTCGTAGAGCTGCCGCTCGGAATAAGACTGTTCCGGCTGCGTTTCCGACCGATAGAGGTCGCGCACGACCTCGGCGATAGCAACGATGTCGCCGGAATTGATCTTGGCTTCATATTCCTGGGCGCGACGCGACCACATCGTACGCTTGATACGGGCACGGCCCTTGAGGGTCTCAAGAGCGCGCTTGACCATCGGCGTCTCGGCAAGCTTGCGCATGCCGACCGATGCCACTTTCGACGTCGGCACCCGCAGCGTCATCTTGTCCTTGACGAAGTTGATGACGAACAGCTCAAGCCGCGCGCCAGCGACTTCCTGCTCCTCGATCGAAACGATCTGGCCAACACCGTGGGCCGGATAGACGATGAACTCGTGAGTTTTGAAGCCTTGTCGTTGAGTAGTCTTCTTCGCATTCATTCCCAAAGTTGCTCCTTCCGCTTCAGGCTTGCGCCGTTGAGCGGGCTTCGCCACGCTGACCCTGCTCCGGGCCATAGCTCGCGTGGACTGTGAAGGCCTCCGGCTCGCGCGGGGGGCTGTTTTTGTTGTCTTCCGGCTCATGCCGGCCGCACTCTTCTTTGAACGACGACGAGTTTTCTCTGCCACTGCTCTCGCGTGGAATTCACGCCTCTTCTGACGGTTTCCTCGGAACCCTCCGAAAAAATATGCTCCCGGTTGGGAGCTTCGGAGGTGTTATTCATTGTGTGACAGCGTTATATCACATTTTCGGCCAAAATCAAAGCCTTAACGCGCTGCGAAAGCGCCGTATCAGCGTCTCGCCGGGCGAATTCCTTAACGATGGTTAATTTCTACAACTAAAAAGTGTACTAATCGCCTTCGCCTGGATTGGCTGAAAAGTGCTCCTCGAACTTGTTGGCAACGCCTTCCCATTGCTTGGCGTCGGCCGGAGGAGTCTTTTTGGTCGTGATATTGGGCCACGTCTTGGCGTATTCGGCGTTGACACCCAGCCACTTCTCGACGCCCTGCTCGGTATCCGGCTTGATCGCCTCGACTGGGCATTCCGGCTCGCAGACCCCGCAATCGATGCATTCATCGGGGTGGATGACCAGCATGTTCTCGCCCTCGTAAAAGCAATCCACGGGGCAGACTTCGACGCAATCCATGTATTTGCATTTGATGCAATTGTCGTTGACGATATAGGTCATCTGCACACTCTGAACAGGCTTTTTGGAAGCCTTGCTCCTATCGCATGGGTCGATTGCACGCAAGCTTGGGCATCTCACCCCAGGCTACGCGGAACTGCAATCATTCGATATCCCGATAGAGCGCCGTGACCGTCCGGGCCGGCCCGCGGCGCTCGGCAAATCCCGTCACTTTTAGCACGCGTACACGCCGGTCGAGCGCCACCGTGATCACGTCGCCCGCCCGCACCATGCGTCCCGGCGCATCGATGCGCGCGCCATTGATCCTGACATAGCCGGCATCGGCAAGAGCTGCCGCGGCGCCACGCGTGCGTACCAGCCGGGCGTGCCAAAGCCACCGGTCGATGCGCTGGCGCCCCTGCTCCGGCGTCACTCAGCGCCGCTCCTTGGCGTCCGCCTCAAGTTGCGCCTTCAGTGCCGCAAGCTTGGCAAAGGGCGAATTGGGATCGGGCGGCTTCTCACGCCGCTCGAACCGCTTGACCGGCGGCCGTTCGCGTTCGCGCGGCGGCCGGTCCGGACGATGATCGGGCCTGCGCCGGTGGCGCGGTGGCCGTCCCGGCCGGGCATGGGTCTGCGCCGCTGACGGCGTCTCGGCCGCGTTCGGCGAGGGCGCAACCTCCGCTGCGGCCACAGGCGTGCCGTCCGCTTCGGTCCGTTCGGGCGAAGGCTTGCGTACGTCCTCGCGCTTCCTGCCTTGATCGCGATGCCTGCCGCGCGGACGCCGGCGGCCTTCGCTTCGGCCTGGACGCCATACCTCGATCATCACCACGTCTTCCACGGTCTGCGGTTGCACGGCTTCACCGCTCGGTGCGGCGTGGCCGGCCTCGGTTTGAGGAATCGCGGACTGCTCCTCGACCGACAGAGGAGCGGCGACCTGCTCCACCACCGGCTCCGGGGCGGAATCGGGCTCTGCTTCGGCGGCCACCGGATTTTCTTCAGCGACGCCAACCGGCGCATCCTCGATCGGCGGCGCAGGCTGATCTGAATCGTCCTGCACCGGTGCGGCCACGCTATCCGCGGCATCGGCGGCGGCCCCCGGCGCAGGCTCGGCGGAGGATGCGACAGGCGGCGGTTCGGGAGGTTTCGGCATCCGCTCCATGCGGTAGCCGAGCGAGCGCAAAATCGAGGCGAAATCCTCGCCCGACGCGCCGGTCAGCGAGGTCATCGTGTTGAATACGGTAAAGCCGCCGCGCACGCCGGCGCCCTGCGGCTTCGGCCCAGGCGCGCCTTCGCGCCAGGCAATCGCAGGACGGATCAGATCGGCGAGCCGCTCGAGAATATCGACGCGCACCGCGCGCTCGCCACAGACCCGATAGCCGGCCGTCCGATAGAGCGCGGCATCGATCTCGCGATTGACCGGAATCGAGGTGCGGCCACTGCCGGCCAGATGCAAAATGTCGTCGAGGCCTTTGCTCTGCGGTCCTTCGTGCATCAGCGCCCAGAGCTGCAGGGCGAGCGAGCGTGGCGCCGGCTTGAGCAGGCCCGGCAGATAGATGTGATAGGCGCCGAAGCGCACGCCGTATTTGCGCAAGCTCGCGCGCTCCGGCTGCTCCAGCCCCTTCACTTCATCCGCAACGCGCTGGCGATCGAGGACGCCAAGCGCTTCGACCAGTTGAAAGGCCACGCCACGCGCGATGCCGGTAACGTCGGCGGCCGCGGCCAGTTCGGACAGCGGACCAAGCAGTTTGCCGACATGGGATTTCACAAACATGTTGAGCCGCGCTTCGACCGCCTCGCGCGGGTCGCCGGTGAGATGCTCGTCGGCAATGACGCGGGCACGCGGACGCAGAACGTCGTCGCCGGCGTGAAGCTTGCCGACCGCCGCACCGATCCAGCGCAACGTGCCGTCGGCCGCGAGGACGAATTGCTCGTCCTTGGCCTCGGCAAGCCGTGTCGCGCGCGTCGCGATCTCGCCGGCGAGCGCTTTCTGCGCGGCATTCTGTAATGCCTTTGCATCGGAACCGCCGGAAGACGCATCCGGCACGAAGACGAAACCATCGAGCCGGCCGATGACGTGGCCCTCGACCACGACCTCGCCGGTCTTGTTGAAGTCGGGTTCCAATGTCGCGTTTTCGCGCAGCCGCCGCATCAGGACGCTGGTGCGGCGATCGACGAAACGATCGGTCAGCCGCTCGTGCAACGCGTCGGAGAGGCGATCCTCGACGGCGCGAGCCTCGGCCTGCCAGTGCTCCGGATCGGCAAGCCAGTCGGGGCGGTTGGCGGCGAAGGTCCAGGTGCGGATATGGGCAATACGGGTCGACAGCGTATCGATATCGCCGTCGGTCCGATCCGCCAGCTTCACCTGATTCCGCGAACCAGTCGGTGGCGATCTTGCCCTCGCGCTGGAGGATAGCCGATACACCGTGACCACGAGCTCGGCATGGTTGGCCGGCGCGATCTTGCGGTAGTCCGGCAGCTGGCAGACGTCCCATAGCCGCTCGACATCCGCGGCGGTTCGCGTCAGCCCGCGCACCTGATCGTCGCGCGCCGCATGGTCGAGCACGAGGATATCCTCGCCGACCGGCGCACGCGCCAGCGCGCTCTCCGTCGGCGGCGTCGCAAGTGTCGCCTGCAGCGCGCCGACCGATGAGAAATCGAGATCGGAATTGCGCCACTGCACAAGCTTCACCGGCTCGAAAGTGTGCGATTCGAGCGCCTGAACGAGTTCGGTCTCGAAGGGCGGACAGCGCCCGCTGGTGCCAAAAGTGCCGTCCCGGGTGGCGCGGCCGGCGCGGCCGGCGATCTGGGCGAGTTCGGACGGGTTGAGCTTGCGGAACTGATAACCGTCGAACTTGCGGTCTGAGGCAAAGGCGATGTGATCGACGTCGAGATTGAGCCCCATGCCGATGGCGTCGGTCGCGACCAGATAATCGACCTGACCGGATTGATAGAGCTCGACTTGCGCGTTGCGGGTGCGCGGCGACAAAGCGCCGAGCACGACGGCCGCGCCGCCACGCTGGCGGCGGATCAATTCCGCGATGGCGTAAACCTCATCGGTCGAGAACGCGACGATGGCGGAACGCCGCGGCAGCCGCGTGAGCTTCTTCTCTCCGGAGAACGTCAGTTGCGACAGCCGCGGACGGCTGACGATACTGGCGCCGGGCAACAGGCGCTCCACGATCGGCTTCATCGTTGCGGCGCCGAGCACCAGAGTCTCCTCGCGGCCGCGCCGATTGAGCATACGGTCGGTGAAGACGTGGCCGCGCTCGAAATCGGCGGCGAGCTGGATCTCGTCGATGGCGAGGAAGGCGACGTCGAGGTCGCGCGGCATCGCTTCGACGGTGGCAACCCAGAAACGCGGATTGGCCGGCTTGATCTTTTCCTCGCCGGTGACGAGCGCCACGGCGTCGGCGCCGACCCGCTCGACCGCTTTGTTGTAGACCTCGCGCGCGAGCAGCCGCAGCGGCAGGCCGATCGAGCCCGGACGAATGCGCCAGCATCCGCTCGATGGCGAGATGGGTTTTTCCGGTATTGGTCGGCCCCAACACGGCTGTGACGCCGGCGCCGCGAGCGCGCAGCTCACGGTCGGCGGGAGGCGAAAACGAAATCGGCATCAATGGCCCGGCATTCACACAGCATTGGCGCGACAGCGACAGCGCTTCTGTACCACAACGTGACGCGGGAAAGCCCTGTGCTTAAGGTGTGGAACGAGTCTGGAACAAATCGCGGCCGAATCGGCGACTCTGAAGCCTGTTCGAGTTCGTTCACTGCGATATATGGGTTTCCGACGGGTAACGAATACCAGATAGGGTGGAATCCACGCCTTGTGCCGGCCGTTCCGGCGCCAAAAGCATTAACGCGTTTCGCAACCACGATTTCACCGTGAGTCAAGAGCCTCCATCCCTGTGGATAACGGGGGTAAATGGCGGCGCTCACGCGCCGCGCCGTCACTCTGTTTTAGCGGCCGTATGCGGCGGCTGCGCGACGGTGACGAACGCCGTCGCCTGCAACAGGCCGGTGCCCAGCGGCGTCGGCATCGAGAACCGGAACGGCACCAGCACGCGCGTCCCGGAGATCGGCGCCAGCCACACTTCGGCATCGCGCAGTTCGACCAGATATTTGATCGCCGGGCGGTCCGGCACATATCCGGAAATCGGCGTGAAATAGACCGCGCAAACGCACGGCCGGCCCTTCATAGCCGCGCTCGGCCTTCACAGTCTCCATGCGCTTGAACTCGCTGTGCAGGTCGTACCGCACCCGGCCGTCGAACACCGCGACCTTGCGATTGCATGCTTCCGGCGAAACCGGATCGCCGTTGCCGCCGACGCGATTGAGCATCGACGTCATCGGATCGACCACGCCGCGGCGATCGGCATCGGTGACGGGAATGCGGTTCGGGATCGGCGGCAGCGGCGGCTCGACCGCATAGTCGGTGACATTGCCGCCGGTGAGCGCCATGCGGACGTCGTCGACCTTGCGATCGTAGGTGATGGTGGCGCCGTAGGTGGCCGGCATCGGCTGGCCGGCGTTAAGCGTGCCATGCGCCGCGCCGGTGCCGCGTGCGCCAGTGAAGAAGCGAATAATTCCGGTCGTCGTGCCGCTCGCCGCGGCGGTGTACTGGTCGTTCGTAAATCTCGATGATCCAGTTGCCGCGGCCGATCGGAATGCCGGCAATGCTGGCGATATATTCGGCTTCAAGCCGGCCCTGCGCGGCGGCCGGGTGGCTCGCATCGCCGGCCACGGCGGCGACGGTCGTCGGAGCCAGAAACACTGCGCCCAATAGGGCTGCGCCCGCACGGCGACGAAGCGATTTCGGCAACGTGAAGGGGAGCAATGGCTTTCCTCAAATCCCGGGCGGGGAGCCCTTGTTTTGTCGGAGAATGCGTCGTTTCTGTGGTTTTGGCCGCCCGGCGGCCGTGAGCGGATTTACCAGGCGCAAGCGGGCTTCCCCGCGCGCTTGACGCTCAAGAACGCCGCCACTATAGGTCCGCGCCATCCCCCATATCGTCCGGCACAGGCCGCTCGACCCGCGGGACAACGAAGCATTTGCGGTTTTGAGGATTTAAGCCATGGCATGGCGTTGCGAACTTACCGGAAAATCGCGCCAGATCGGCAACCGGGTCAGCCATTCCAACCGCAAGACCAAGCGGCAGTTCAAGCCCAACCTGCTCAATGTCACGCTGTTGTCGGATGCGCTCGGCCGCTCGATTCGGCTGCGGATTTCGGCCAACGCGCTCAAGACCGTCGACCATCGCGGCGGCTTCGATGCTTTCCTGCTCAAGGCCAAGGATGACGAGCTTTCGCCGCGCGTGCTTGAGATCAAGCGCCAGGTGGTCAAAAAGCGCGCCGCGGCCGCGTAAGTGCGGCGCCTCGCGAGCGGCGTCCGTTCGCAAGATTGGCGCTCAGAGCCCCAATAGCCTGGGCAGCCAGAGCGAAATCGCCGGCAAATACGTCACCAGCATCAGCACTGCGAACATCACGGCGTAGAACGGCCAGATCCGCCTTAAGACCTGTTCGATCGTGACTTTGCCCACGGCGCAGCCGACGAACAGGATTGCTCCCACCGGCGGATGGCAAAGGCCAATGCCGAGATTGAGCATCATGATCATGCCGAAATGCACCGGATCGACGCCGAGCTTCATCATCACCGGAAGCAGGATCGGCGTGGAAATCAGGATCGACGGCGCCATGTCGACAAGGCATCCGAGCAGGAGCAACAGCAGATTGACCAGCATCAGGATGACGTACTTGTTGGTCGAGATGGTGAGAAAGAACGCCGTGATCTTCGCCGGCATCTGCGTGAGCGCCATGATGTAGCCGACGCTCGATGCGCAGGCGATCAGCGTCAGCACCATCGCCACCGTGCGCATCGTGCGATGGACCAGCGCCGGCAAATCGCGCCAGCGATAGTCGCGATAGACGAACATGGTGACGAAGAAGGCCCAGACGCAGGCGACCGCGCCGGCTTCGATCGCGGTAAAAACGCCAGCGAGAATGCCGCCGAGGATGATGATCAGCGTGACCAGGCCCCACAGCGCCTCGAACGTGATGCGAGCCGCCTGGCGCAGCGGGACGGACGTGCCGCGCGGATGGCCGTCGCGATAGGCGATCGCGAGGCAAAGAATGACGAGCGCGAAGCCGAGCAGCAGTCCCGGTACGACACCAGCCATGAACAGGCTGATGATCGAGATCGTGCCGCCGGTCGCGAGCGAATAGATCACCGCATTATGGCTCGGCGGCACCAGCAAAGCCTGCACCGACGCGGCAATCGTGACATTGGTGGCGAAGACCCGCGGAAAGCCGCTTTTTTCCATCTGCGGGATCATCACCGATCCGATCGCCGAAGTGTCGGCCACCGCAGAGCCGGAAATGCCGCTGAGGAAGGTGGTGGCGACGACATTGACCACGGACAGGCCGCCACGCACCCGCGTAAAGCCGACGAGGACGTCGGCAAATGCCACCAGCCGCCGCGCCATGCCACCTTCGGCCATGATCGCGCCGGCCAGCACGAAGAACGGGATGGTGAGCATCGCGACTTTACTGACGCCGTCGGAAATCTTCAGCATCACCGCTTCGAGCGGAATGCCGATCCAGAGCGCGCCGGCGATCGACGCAAGCGCCAGCGAATAGGCGATCGGCATGCCGATGAAGAAGCATGCGAACATCGTGGCGAGGAGGACGAAAATATCCATCGGCGCTTCCTGCCGTTCACTCGAACGCGGCGCTAGTTTCGTGCCCGGCCTCACCTGGCGGGCCGATCACGATGCGCTCGATCACAAAGAGAAGCAGGATAGCCCCGCCGAGCGGGATCGGCAGATAGGTCACGCCGACCGAGAGCGACGGAAAATCCGCAATCGAATTTTGCCAGGTGGCGGCGACAAGTTTCGCACCCCAGTTGACCATGAACAGCGCGATCAGCGCCATCAAACATTCGACCAGGAGCCCGCAAAGGCGCTGCAAAGTCGCCGGCAAGAGCGAAACGAAGAACCCCATGCGCATGTGGAGCTTGACCCGATAGCAGGCGGCCGCGCCAAAGAAGGTCAGCACGATCATCAGAAGAACGGCTGTCGGCTCGGGCCAGGACGCCGCGCGATTGAGGACGTAACGGGTGTAAACCGCCCACGGCATGACGAAGGAGATCAGCACCAGCGCCGTGCCCGCGATGACCACGCACAGCATGTAAAGCGCGTCCATCAGCCTGCGGATCGCCGAGTGCACGTTCGCCCGCCTTGCCGGTTTAGCTGACCGCCTGGATGCGCTTGATCATGTCGGTAAAGCGTGGAGCATATTTGTCCCACACCGGCTTCACCGCATCCTGGAATGGCTGCTTGTCGATGGTTTCAACGACCTGGACGCCGGCGGCGCGGGCTTTGTCCATGGCCTGCTTTTCGTAATCCTTCCAAAGCGCCCGCTCGTCGGCCTGCACCGAAGGCCGAGCTTGCGCAGCAGATCCTGGTCGTCCTTCGACAAGCCGTCCCATGACTTGCGCGAGAACACCAGGATTTCAGGAACGATCAGGTGCTCGGTGAGCGTATAGAATTTCGCGACCTGATAATGGTTGTCGAAGACAAAGCTCGGCGGATTGTTCTCGGCGCCGTCGATCACGCCGGTTTGCAGGGCGCTGAAGACCTGGTCGTAGCCCATCGCAACACCGTTGGCGCCAAGCGCATTGGCCATGTCGATGAAGATCGGATTGCCGATCACCCGCATTTTCAATCCCTTGAGATCGCCGATGCTCTTGATCGGATGCTTGGTGTCGTAAAAGCTGCGCGCGCCCGCATCCATCCAGCACAGCCCGACCAGCCCGGCTTTATCGTTCGCGGTCACCTTATCGAGCAGTTCGCGGCCGATCGGGCCGTCGATCACCTGCTCCATATGGGCGGTGTTGCGGAACAGGAACGGCAGGTTGAGTACGTTGAGATCGTCGATGACGGGCCCGATCGCGCCGACGCTGACCCGGGCCAATTGAATGGCGCCGACTTGCGCCTGCTCGATCGCTTCTTTCTCGCCGCCGAGCTGCATCGAGGCAAACATCTGCACACCGAGCCGGCCGCCGGTCGCCTGCTCAAGTTTCTTGCCGAGATTCTCGACGGCGACGACGGTGGGATAGCCGGGCGCGTGAACGTCTGAAGCCTTGAACGGCGTCTTGGCGTCGGCGAAGGCCGGCCGCGGTGCGATACGGCCCGCGGCAAGAGTTCCGAGCATCAATGCTGTGCCGGAAAGCACGTCACGTCGGCGCATGGTTTCCTCCCGAATTCCGCGCTTCCTTTTCCCAGCCGGAGCGCGTGAGACGGAAATCATGTCACACCGGGCGGCGCATTTCACCCACTTTGTCGGACGCGACGCCGCGTGGGCCTAGCGCTTGCGATCGGCGTCGTATTCGTCGCCGCAAAACGGACCGCCCTGATAGCGTTCGGCGACAGGGTTCGCCGTCAGCTTTGCCTCCGCCGCGAGGGCCTGTTCGCGAAAATCCTCGGCGCGGCCCAATGGCTTGTAGCCAAAACGCCGCGCGTTGCTGTTGTCCCAAAAGCTCGCTTCGTTGTCGGAGACACCGTAGAAAATCTCGTAATGAATGTCGGGATGCTCAAGGCCGATGCGGATAAGCTGTACGAGGTCCTCGGGCTTGAGCCAGATCGACAGACGGCGCTTGTCGACCGGCTGGTCGGCGACATTGCCGATGCGCAGGCAGGTCACCCGCAAGCCATGCTTGTCGGCGTAGAGTGAGCCGAGCGCCTCGCCAAACGCCTTGCTGACGCCGTAGCGGCTGTCGGGCCGCACCGTAACGTCGACACCGATGCGCTGCGTCCGCGGATAAAACCCCATCGCGTGATTGGACGTGGCAAACACCAGGCGCTGGACGCCGGCACGATAGGCCGCCTCGAAAATATTGCGGCAGCCGATGATGTTCGCCGACAGGATTGTCTCCCACGGCCCTTCGATCGAATGGCCGCCGAAATGCACGATGCCGTCGACGCCACTGACGATTTTCTCGATCTGCGCGTAGTCGGCGAGATCGGCGGCGATAAACGTTTCGTCCGGCGCGAGATCGGCCGGCTTGCGAATATCGCTCCAGCGCAGTTGCGGATAGACGCCCTTGAGCAACTTGCGCATGCGGCCGCCGATATCGCCGGCCGCTCCGGTGACGAGCACGGTCTTCATGCGTTGCTTTCCTTACGCGATCAGGCGGCGCGCGGGCCGCGGCGAACGCGACCGTTGTTCCGGCGGGCTTTCCTCGAACAGTTCCGCGAGCTTCTCGGTCATGACGCCACCGAGTTCCTCGGCATCGACGAGAGTCACGGCGCGCCGATAGTAACGCGTGACGTCATGCCCGATGCCGATGGCGATCAGCTCAACGGGCGAACGGGTCTCGATCTCCTCGATGATCCAGCGCAGGTGACGCTCCAGATAATTGCCGGGATTGACCGACAGCGTGGAATCGTCGACCGGCGCGCCGTCGGAGATCATCATCAGGATCTTACGGGTCTCCGGCCGCGCCAGGAGGCGCTTGTGCGCCCAGTCGAGCGCCTCGCCATCGATGTTTTCCTTGAGCAGGCCTTCGCGCATCATCAGCCCGAGATTCTTGCGTGCGCGCCGCCACGGCGCATCGGCCGACTTGTAGATGATGTGGCGCAGATCGTTGAGCCGGCCCGGATTGGGCGGCTTGCCCTGCGCCAGCCAGCTTTCGCGCGATTGGCCGCCCTTCCACGCCCGTGTGGTGAATCCGAGAATCTCCACTTTGACGCTGCACCGCTCCAGCGTGCGCGCCAGAATGTCGGCACAGGTTGCAGCGACCGTGATCGGACGGCCGCGCATCGAGCCCGAATTGTCCAATAGCAGCGTCACCACGGTATCGCGGAAGTCGGTGTCCTTCTCGCGCTTGAACGACAGCGGGTGCATTGGATCGACGATAATGCGCGGCAGCCGCGACGGATCCAGCAATCCCTCCTCGAGATCGAATTCCCAGGACCGGTTCTGCTGCGCCAGCAGCAATCGCTGCAGCCGGTTGGCAAGCCGCGCGACGACGCCCTGCAAATGCGAGAGCTGCTTGTCGAGATAGCCGCGCAGCCTGTCGAGCTCTTCCGGCTCGCACAGTTCCTCGGCGCCGACCGTCTCGTCGAATTTGGACGTGAACGGCTTATAGTCGGGCCCGCGCGGCTCGTTGCGCCCGTTCCGCGGCCGCCACGGCTCCGCCGCGGTTTCCGAATCGCCCATCTCGGCGTCATCGGCCATTTCGGCGGACGGCGCGTCGACGGCTTCCGAGGCACTGTCGGGCAGTTCGTCGGCGGAAGCCTCCGCCTCGGCGCTCATCTTGTCGCTTTCGGCGGCGTCGGATGCTTCGCCGTCCTGACCCGATTCATCCTTCTGGTTCTCGTCCTCGCCCTCTTCGCCATCCTCCTCGTCGGACTCGCTCGAGCGGTCTTCGCCCATGTCGAGGCAATCGAGGAGGTCGTGCACGACGTCGCCGAAGCGGCGCTGGTCGTCGACCACGCGTTCGAGGCGATCGAGATCGCGGCCGGCGCGCTCCTCGATCAGCGGGCGCCACAAATCGACGAGCTTGCGTGCGGCTTCGGGCGGCATTTCGCCGGTGAGCCGCTCGCGCACGATCATGGCGAGCGCTTCCTCGAGCGGCGCGTCGGCGCGATCGGTGACTTCGTCAAACTTGCCGCGGTGAAAGCGGTCGTCCAGCATGGCGGCGAGATTCTTGGCGACGCCGCCCATGCGGCGCGCACCGATCGCCTCGACCCGGGCCTGCTCGACCGCTTCGAACACCGCGCGAGCCTGCTGACCGCCGGGCGCAAGCTTGCGATGCACCGTGGGATCGTGACAGGCGAGCCGCAGCGCTATCGAATCGGCGTGGCCGCGCACGATCGCTGCTTCGCGCTCGTTGAGCCGGCGGGGCGGTTCCGGCAACCGCGCCTTGCCGCCGACAAGACCCGGGCGCTCCGACGCGAAGCTCACTTCGAGTTCGCCCTTGCCGGCGATGGCGCGCAGGCAAACACCGACCGCGCGCTTGAACGGTTCGGTCGGCGCTTCCTTCGCAGTCGACTTCGGCTTGATGTTCGAGTTCATGACGGCGCCCTCGGCGCTGGCGCTTTTAGCTCAACGCCACATTCACCGCGGACTCCGGAAGCTCCTGACCGAAGCAGCGCTGATAGAACTCGGCGACCAGCGGCCGCTCCAGCTCATCGCACTTGTTGACGAAGGTCAGCCGGAAGGCGAAGCCGATGTCGTTGAAGATTTCCGAGTTCTCGGCCCAAGTGATTACCGTTCGCGGACTCATCACGGTCGAGATGTCACCGTTCATGAAGGCGTTGCGCGTAAGATCGGCGACGCGCACCATCTTGGAAACGGTGTCGCGGCCCTCCGCCGTCTGAAAATGCTTGGCCTTGGCGAGCACGATGTCGACTTCGTTGTCGTGCGGCAGGTAATTGAGCGTGGTGACGATCGACCAGCGGTCCATCTGGCCCTGATTGATCTGCTGGGTGCCGTGATAGAGGCCGGACGTGTCGCCGAGACCGACGGTGTTGGCGGTGGCGAACAGGCGGAATGACGGATGCGGCTTGATCACCTTGTTCTGGTCGAGAAGCGTGAGCCTGCCCGACGATTCGAGGACGCGCTGGATCACGAACATCACGTCGGGGCGGCCGGCATCGTATTCGTCGAAGCAAAGCGCGACATTGTTTTGCAGCGCCCAGGGCAAAATGCCGTCGCGGAATTCCGTGACCTGCATGCCTTCGCGGATAACGATGGCGTCCTTGCCGATCAGATCGACGCGGCTGATATGGCTGTCGAGGTTGACGCGCACGCACGGCCAATTGAGCCGTGCCGCAATCTGCTCGATATGGGTCGATTTACCGGTGCCGTGATAGCCGGTGACGATGACCCGGCGATTGCGGGCAAAACCGGCAAGAATGGCAAGCGTCGTCGGCTTGTCGAACCGGTAATCCGGGTCGGTTTCGGGCACGTGCTCGTCCGGCTCGGAATAGGCCGGAACTTCCAAATCGCTATCGATTCCAAACAGCTGCCGGATCGAAACCTTCATATCCGGCAGGCCGGATTCACTGTCTTTCGCGACGCTCATTGATCCTCCGTGACCCCGGCAAGCCCGAGGCCGGATGTGGCGGTTCATCTAACCCAAGGGCCTAATTAGCAGAAAGGCCCGATAGGGCGAAAGCCACCGCCGGCCTGCCTGTGGAGTCAGCAAAACCCTGCCGACTTCAGGTAGTTGTAGGCTTGGATGATTTCCCGCAACCGCTCTTCCGAGCCGCGGTCGCCGCCATTGGCGTCGGGATGATGCCGTTTGACCAGCATTTTGAACCTTGACTTGATGTCGGCGCGCTGGGCGTCGGTTTCAAGCCCGAGTGCGTCGAGCGCGCGGCGCTGTGCATTGAATATTTTGCGGTCCTCGCCTGCGGGGCGCGCATGGCCGGGACGGCTCGCGCCGGTTTCGCCGAACAGCGAGAACGGATCGTCGGCCTCAAACTCGGCATCGCGGAATTTGCCCCGGCCGCGCCTGGCGGAGCGCTTGCCGCCCAGCGAACCCAATTTCCAGGTCGGGCGATGACCGGTGAGATCGTCCTTCTGATACCTCGCCACCGCTTCATCGCTCATGCCGGCAAAGAAATTGTATGAATTATTATATTCGCGCACGTGATTGAGACAGAACTGCCAATATTCGGTGGCGCGCAGCCGGCCTTTCGGCGCGCGATGCGGCGCCGGCGCATTGCAGCTCGGCCACTGGCAAGGCGGATGCTCGGCGCGCAAACGGCGATCTTGATCGGGCTTCACCCGGATCCGGTCGAACAGCGGTGAATTCGTGCTCATCGTGATGATTATGCGGTTGCGTCGATGGCGGCTTCAAGACTTGACAGGCCGCAAAAGCACGCGTTGCGGTTGTTGACGTTAGTGCTTTGCGGCGACAGTTTGCGGTGTATCAGGAAACGGTCATGGGGATGCAGGATATTATCACGACGAAGCTCATCGCGGCTTTCGCGCCGGAAAGCCTGCATGTCGAAGACGAATCGCATCTGCATGAAGGCCATGCCGGACATCGCGCGGGCGGTGAAAGTCATTTCCGGCTCTATATCGTGTCGCAAGCTTTCCGGGGAAAGAGCCGGATCGAACGGCATCGCATGATAAACGGGGCATTGGCGAACGAGCTTAAGGGCCCCGTGCACGCGCTTGCCATCCACGCCCAGGCGCCGGGAGAAAGCTAGTCCGCGGTCCCGGCGGCTTGAGCCGCGTCATCCTTCGCCGCGAGCAAATCCGTCAGATCGATCCGGTGCGATTGATCGGGCGGCGGTCACGTCAGCTTGCCTCGTTAACTTGCTTTGGCAGTGATCTTGCGGGTCAGCGGCGCGACGCGCAGCGCGGTGATGCGGTTGCGGGTCTTGCGCAAAACCTGGAAGCGGAAGCCGTAGAACGTGAAACTCTGTCCCGGCTCCGGGATCGAGCGCGATTCGTGGATGACGATGCCGGCAATCGTCGTCGCCTCGCCATCGGGGATATTCCAGTCCATCGCCCGGTTGAGATCGCGGATCGGGACGCTGCCGTCGACATTGACCGAACCGTCGGGCAGCGGCCGCACGCCGGGAACGGCGATGTCGTGCTCGTCGGTGATGTCGCCGACAATCTCCTCGACGATATCCTCGAGCGTTACCAATCCTTCGAGCTCGCCGTATTCGTCGACCACGAGCGCGAATGGCGTCTTGCGATGCCGGAATGCCTTGAGCTGCTCCGCCACCGGCATTGTATCCGGCACAAACCATGGCGGCTTGGCCAAAGCCAAAATGTCGAACTTCGCCGTGTCGCCGGCCGCCGCATGCATCGCGCGCCACACTTCCTTGGCGTTGAGCACACCGATGACGTTATCCGGGGAATTGCGCCACAGCGGTATTCGCGTCACGCCGGCAGCCAAAACGGCGTCGATCAGATCGCGCGGCGGCTCGTCGGCATCGAGCATCACCATCTTGGTGCGATGAATCATGACGTCCGAAACCGTGAGTTCGCGCAGGTCGAGCAGGCCGCCCATCATGTCGCGGTCGATTTTTTCCACGACGCCGGCCCGATGCATGAGATCGACGGCGCCGCGCAACTCCTCGTCCGGCGAAAGGATCGACTGGATTTTGCCGGTCGGCATGCCGAGCCCGCGCAATATGACGCGCACCAGCCACTCGACGACGCGAAGGAGTGGTGAAAACCACCTTACGGTCCGATCGACCGGCTGCGCCACCGCGAGCGCCATGCGATCCGGCGCGTTGAAGGCGGCCGTCTTCGGCAGCACTTCGGCAAAAATGAAGATCAGGAACGTCATAACCAGTGTGGCGTAGATCACGCCGGTCTGACCGAAATAGGCGAGCAATAAACCCGTCGCCAGAGTCGACGCGGCAATATTGGTAAAATTGTTGGCAAACAGGATCGCGCCGAGAAGCCGCTCGCGCTTGGCCATGAGCCGGTTGACGACGGCAGCGTCCCTATTGCCCTGCTTTTCGAGCCGCAGCATCGCGGCGCGCGAAGAGGCCGTCAGCGCCGTCTCGCTTGCCGAGAAAAACGCCGATATCAAGAGGCAAATAACGACCGCAAGCACGGTCAGCCAATCAAGAGTAGTCATTGCTCCGTAAGCTTCCCGGCAAGGAACGCACGCACCTCGTGCTGGTCGACGCCGGCCTCGATGAAGGCCGCGCCGATCCCACGCACCAGAATGAATGTAAGCATTCCGCGCTTCACTTTCTTGTCCTGCGCGATCAGTTCCATCAATTGGTCAACGGAAGGTAGCGGGCCGGGAATGTCCTTGATCCTGGCGGGCAGGCCGACGGCGGCCAAATGGCCGATCGCCCGCTTTGCTTCGGCAGCAGGGAGCAAGCCGCGCTTGGCCGAAAAATCGAAGGCGAGCGCCATTCCCACGGCGATGGCCTCGCCGTGCAGGAGCCGGTCCGAAAAGCCGCAGGCGGCTTCCAATGCATGGCCGAAAGTATGGCCGAGATTGAGCAACGCCCGTTCGCCGGTTTCACGCTCGTCGCGGGCGACGATTGCCGCCTTGGCGCGGCATGCGGCCGCGATGGCTTGTTCGCGTGCTGCAGCGCCGCTGAACACGTCACCCCAATTGGCCTCGAGCCAGGTGAAGAAAGCGGCATCGCCAAGGAAGCCGTATTTCACGAGTTCCGCATAACCTGCGCGAAATTCGCGCTTCGGCAATGTGTCGAGGAGCGCCGTGTCCGCCAGCACCAGGATCGGCTGATGGAACGCGCCGACGAGATTTTTGCCGTGGGCGGAATCGATTGCAGTCTTGCCGCCGACGGAGGAATCGACCTGCGCGAGCAGCGTCGTCGGCACTTGCACGTAATCAAGTCCGCGCCGCACCACGGCTGCCGCGAAGCCGGCAAGGTCACCGATGACACCGCCACCGATCGCGACAATCAGATCGTCGCGCTCGATCTGCGATTTAATGATGCTCTCGCAAACCCGCTCGAGGACCCGATAGCTTTTCGAGCTCTCGCCGGCCGGAACACTCACATGGCTCGTAGCGATGCCCGCATGCGAAAGCGCGGTTTCGGCCGCAGCCAGGTAATGCCGCGCCACGTTCTCATCGGTGACGATGAATGCTTTGACGCCCGGCCGCAGCGCCGCGATACGCGCGCCCGCAGCCTGTTCGCCGATCCCGCCAAAGTGCATCCGGTCCGGCACGAGGGCAAGAATTACCGGATGAACGCCATCCATCTCAGCGAGCCGTCGCCGCAGCGGACCCCAGTGCTGTACCAGGCCGGCACCTCGCCGCGCGGCCGGCAGTTCGCCGCCCAGCACGCCGAATGCGTGTTCATGTCGGGCCCCTCGGCGAAGATGATCGGCCCCCGCGTGTCGGCGATCCGCAAGGCGGCCTCCAAGATCGGCCGCAACGGCGCCGAAATCCTGATGTTCAGCATGATGACGATCGTCCTCGGCCGCACCGACGCCGAGGCGAAAGCAAAGTACGCCGACTATCGCAGCCACATCAATCCCGAGGGCGCGCTGGCGCTGATGTCGGGCTGGACCGGGATCGATTTCTCCGGCTACGACCTCGACCAGCAGGTCCGCCATGTCGAGAACGATGCCGGCCGCAGCGCGCTGGACAATGTCACCCGCGCCGATCCGGACCGGGTGTGACCGTGCGCGAGGTCATCGAGCATGTCGGCATCGGCGGCGCAGGCCCCGTCGTGGTCGGCTCGCCGGAAAAGGTCGCCGACGATATCGAAAAATGGTTCGACGAGACCGATGTCGACGGGCTGAATGTGCCGTTCGCGGTTTCGCCCGGCGATTTCGAGGACATCACCGGAGATGCTGGTGCCGGAAATGACCAAACGCGGGCGCTACAAAAGCGAGTACCGCAAGGGCACGCTGCGCGAAAAACTGTTCGGCGAAGGCCACGCGCGACTCGCCGCGCCGCATCCGGCGACGACGTACCGGCCGGGTGCGCGGGCGAAGGCGGCGGAGTAAACCGAGAGCTCAGTACTTGAACGCCCTAGCCCCGAATTCCCCGTACGGTGAATTGGGCAATTTGCATAGCGCGTTTACACCTTGATCGGGCTATTTCCCACCATGTTAAAAAAGTGGGTGAATCTGTATGCGTCTTGATCGGTAAGGATGGTCCATCGAGGCCAAGAAATGGGGTTTCCCTGGAGCGGCCAAAGTTGGCTCAGACCCGCGCCATGCTCTCCAACAATGTTTTGGACTATGGGCCAAAGAGACGGCCAGTTGCTGTTCATGATTACAAAAATTGCATCGCCAATCCCGATAGTTGTAAGTTCGAAATTGTATGCCTTGGCATCCGGGTCATTGACGGAGGGTATCATTAACGTCCCCGCGTGCTGATAGATCGCCAATTCCCGATAATTTTGACCGCCGTAGCTTCCAACCCAAACGCGCCATCCCGTCGGTGGAACCAGATTGTTCATAAGTACGAGCGTTCCACTTGGGAAATAACTGGATTATCGCCAGAAACGTATTGATAGTCATGACCGTCTTCGCGGCCCATAGAGCGAGAATACGTTGTGCGTCGTCCGCTAAGCTGCATACATCGCTCTTGAGAAGCGCCGTCAGCACGGGCTTAACGCGATCCTCAATTCGCGGATTCATCCACCAGTATTGCAGTCTCGACAGACGTGTTTAACTTTCTTTGAGCCAGAGTGGCCCTGCCCCTGCCTAGAAGTTATTACACGGCTGAAGAATCGCGAGCATCAGGCCAAAAAGCACTGCCAAACGTGTGAGTGGTTGAACTGTTGCGCGGGAATAGCTCGCGTAACCAATCGCCAAAGACGTGCTCTTTTGTAATTTTAACAGCTGGCGGCTGACGTTCGCAGAAAATACATGTGCGACGTCCGTACTTGAATGGCTCCCCTCTTGCCATGGACCAAACTAGGATTAACGGATGACCAAAAACACTGATGATCAATACAACAAAAAGGGCGATCGTACGCGCATTAGCGCGACCCGTTGGCCCCTCGCAATGACGCAGCGAGCGAGCGAGCGCGCTTGCTTTTTCCCTCCTTGCGGGGAGGGGTTGGGGTGGGGGTCTCCAGACTTCGCCCCGGCTGCCGTTGTAGTACCCCACCCCCGACCCCTCCCCGCAAGGGGGAAGGGGCTGGCGCCTCCACCGTCATTGCGAGGAGCGAAGCGACGAAGCAATCCAGCTTTCGCTCGTGGCCCCTGGATTGCTTCGCTGCGCTCGCAATGACGCCTCGCCAAATCAATTCACCGCGTTATTGACCACCACCTCGATCAGCTTGGTGCCCGGCCGGTTGAACGCCGACGCGAAGCGTCGACTTCAATTGCGCCGGGATCGGTGATCTTGATCGCTTCCAGCCCGAGCGATTTGGCAAGCCCGGTGAAATCGACCGGCGGATCGACGAAATCCATGCCGACATAATGATCGTCGCCGTGGAACGCGAGCAGCCGCTGCTTGATGATGCGATAGCCGCCATTGTTGGCGATGACGAACGTCAGCGGCAGCTTGTGATTGGCCGCGGTCCACAGCGCCTGGATCGAATACATCGAGCTGCCGTCGCCGGAGTAGCACACCACCGGCCGATCAGGATTGGCGAGGCTGACGCCGACCGAAGCCGGCAATCCCCAGCCGATGCCGCCCGACGCCAGCGCGTGATAGCCGTAGCGGTCGCGATGCGGGCGCAGCGCCGTCATCTGCCGCGACGAGGTCAGGCCTTCGTCGACCAGGATGGCGTTGTCGGGCATCGCCTCGACGACCTGCAGCGCCAGCCAGTCGGGATCGATCGGCGATTTGTCGCCTTGCCTTCGAAATCTGCTCGACCAGCGTCTGCGCGGCTGCGCGGTCCAGTTCTTCGACGCCAGCGCGGCGATGCCCTGTCTGGCGCGCGTCTTCCAGCGCCGCGCCGCCGGCCGCTTTCAGCGCCGGGATCAGCGCCCGCAGCGTTTCCTTGACGTCGGCCTTCAGCGCGATCTCGGCGCCGTAATTCTTGGCGAGGTCCCAGTCGACCAGGCCGACCTGCACCATCGGCATGCCCTCGGGCAGCGGATCGACCTCGCTGTAGACCGACATCCGCAGCGGATCGGCGCCGAGCACGATCATCAGATCGTAGGGCGACAGCACCTCGCGCACCTGCTTCTGCAGCCGCGACAGCGCGCCCATGAAGCACGGGCTCTCCGACAGGAAATGCGCGCCATAGGGCGTCGACTGTTGATAGGCCGGCGCAGCCGAGCGTCGTCCGCGAACGCGGCGGCTTCCTGCAGCGCATCGCTCTTGACGATCTCGTCGCCGGCGATGATGACCGGCCGTTCTGCGCTTTCAGGATGCGCTGCGCCAGCGCCTGCAGCGCGTCGTCGGACGGGCTGCACGCGGGTATCGACCCGGGTCGAACGGCCGAGTTCGATGCCGGCCTCGGCATTGAGGATGTCGCCCGGCAGCGAGATGAACACCGGCCCGGTCGGCGGCGTGGTCGCGATCTTGGCGGCGCGGCGCACGATGCGCGGCAGGTCCTCCAGCCGCGTCACCTCGACCGCCCATTTCACCAGCGGCTCGGCCATCTGCACCAGCGGCCCGTACAGCAGCGGCTCCATCAGGCCATGGCCCTGCTCCTGCTGGCCGGCGGTCAGGATCATCGGCGTGCCGGTGAACTTCGCATTGTAGAGCGAGCCCATCGCGTTGCCGAGGCCGGGCGCGACATGGACGTTGCAGGCGACGAGCTTGCCGGAGGCGCGGCTGAAGCCGTCGGCGATCGCGACGACCAGGCTTTCCTGCATCGCCATCACATAGGTCAGGTCGGGATGGTCCTTCAGCGCGTGCATGATCGGCAGCTCGGTGGTGCCGGGATTGCCGAACAGATGCGTGATGCCCTCGTCCTTGAGCAGCGCGAGGAAGGCCGAGCGTCCGGTGATGCGGTTCATTGGGTTTCCTCCGGCCCGGTCGTTGCCGCCGGGATCCGGCACATGGACGATCCGGCAGGTGAGATCAATGGAGCCGCTCATGGCTGCCCTGCACTGCGGACGCGAGCCGCCGCGCTATGGTGGCGCGTCCGCCGAAGGCGGAAGAACGGGAGGATTGCGTGAACCGCGCATTGTGTTGACCCGGCATAATCTTGCCGATCGCTCAGGTGGCCCCTCGCCGCCACCCCCCGCGACCAAGTTTTCTGCTGTCAGAGATCAACCGGGCTTCCGCTGTCATGATCGTCGACCGCGGCATCGTGCCGAAGCATTGGGCGCAAAGATTCTTGACGCCATCATCGAGGTCGATGCCGCCAGCAACAGCCCGGCGCGAAGCGCTCGCGCGATTATCTGGTCGTGGAGAAGGACCTGATGGCGGCCGGCGGCCCTGATATTACCCGGCTGCATTCCGGCCGCAGCCAGCAGGACATCGGCGCCACCACGCAGCGGCTGATCACCCGCGACGATTTCCTCAACGCGTTCGATAAGCTCAACGGATGCGCGATGCAATTCTTGCGCTCGCCGCAAAGGCGCCGAACGCCATCATACCCGCCTATACCTGGGGCGTGGAGCGCAGCCGATCACACTCGGGCATTATCTCACGGGTTATGCGGCGGCCTTCGAGCGCGAGGCGACGCGGATGCGGGAAGCCTATGTGCGGCTCAACCAGTCGCCGCTCGGCGCGGCGGCGCTGGGCACCTCGAGCTTCCCGGTCGACCGGCCGCGGCTTGCCGAACTGCTCGGCTTCGACGCCCCGCTGGAGAATTCCTATGACGCCAACCAGATCTCGCCGATCGATGGCGGCGCCGAGCTCGGCGGGCTCGCGACC
>CAVRQJ010000009.1:0-213929 GCA_963723335.1 uncultured Alphaproteobacteria bacterium
AGGGAGTGGGATTCGAACCCACGATACGGTTTCCCGTATACACGCTTTCCAAGCGAGCGCCTTCAGCCACTCGGCCACCCCTCCGCGACGGGGAAAACAGGGCGCAATATAGCGGCCGCGCCTCGCGTTACAACCCGGCCCGATATTGTGCGCAAAGGCACACGATCCGGTGTCTGGGTGCTCTTGCGAGGGAACTTTCGCGCGGCCCAATCGTTGTGATTCCAGTCCAGCGGAGGCGACACAGGAGAGCACAATGGGACGCGGGATATTGTTATGGCTTATCGGCATTCCGTTGCCGATCATTCTCTTAATCTGGTTCTTTGGCGGCCTTCACGGCTGATATTGCCAGGCGACGCGACGTCGATGTGCGAAGGCCCGGCGCAAGCCGGGCCTTTTGCATGTCCGCTTTTGGTGCGTCGTAGCGGCGCTTCCGCCAGGCCGCCCCTTCCCCTACATTAGCGGCATGGATTCTTCCGATGACGATTACCTGATCCGGCCCGATCCGCACGATCCGCGCCTGACCGAACGCGTCACCGGCATCGACCAGACCGGCGCCGCGATCGAAACCGCGGTGACGGTCGAGCGCGCGCTGACGATCTTCCTCAATTCACAGGAGATCGTCACCGCGATGACCATCAACGATCATCCGGAATACCTCGCGCTCGGCTATCTGCTGAACCAGAACATGCTCAAGCCGGACGACACCGTGACTGGCGTCGATTTCGATGAGGAATTGTCGGTCGTTGTCGTGCGCACCAAGCGCAAGACCAATTACGAGAAAAAGCTGAAGAAAAAAGTGCAGACGTCAGGCTGCGCGCAGGGCACCGTGTTCGGCGATCTCATGGAAGCGCTGGAGAATGTCACGCTGCCGCCGGCGGAATTGCGCACTTCCTGGCTTTATACGCTCGCCCACAAGATCAATACGACGCCATCGCTTTATCTTGAGGCCGGCGCGATCCACGGCTGCGTGCTTGCGGTCGAGGACCGCCCGCTCGTCTATATGGAAGATGTCGGCCGCCACAACGCCGTCGACAAGATCGCCGGCTGGATGTTCAAGAACCACGTCAGCCCAACCGGCAAGATTTTCTACACGACGGGCCGTCTCACGTCGGAAATGGTGATCAAGACGGTGCGCATGGGCATCCCGATCCTCATTTCCCGCTCCGGCTTCACGGCCTGGGGCGTCGAGCTTGCGCGCAAGGCCAATCTCACGCTGATCGGCCGCGCGCGCGGCAAGCGCTTCATCGCGCTCGCCGGCGAACACCGTATCGTGTTCGATCAGGACCTCGCTTATGTCGAGGACGAAAGCGCCAAGCACCGGCGCAAGGCCGCAGTACACGACGATTGAGCTGAAGCGCGCGTGACCATTCCCCCCACTCTCGGCCTCGTACTCGCAGGCGGCCTGGCGCGCCGCATGGGCGGCGGCGATAAGGCGCGCATCCGCATCGGCGGCATGACGATCCTGCAGCGCGTGCTCGCCTGCATCACCCCGCAATGCCAAAGCATCGTCATCAATGCCAATGGCGATCCGGCGCGTTTCGCCGACACGCCCCTGCCGGTCGTTGCCGACAGCGTGCCCGACTTTGCCGGCCCGCTCGCCGGAATCCTTGCCGGGCTCGATTGGGCGGCGCGGAACAGCCAGGCGACGCAATGGCTCCTGAGCGTGCCGGGCGACTGCCCATTCCTGCCGAAGGACCTGGCGGCACGCCTGCATCAGGCACGCATCGATGCGGACAAGCCGCTTGCCTGCGCGCGCTCGGGCGAATGGCGCCATCCCGTCGTTGCGCTGTGGCCGGTCGCGCTGCGCGAAGATTTACGTCACGCCCTGGTCAGGGAAGATCTGCGCAAGATCGAGATCTGGACGGCGCGGCACGGCATCGCCATCGCCGACTGGCCGGCCGAACCGATCGATCCGTTTTTCAATGTCAATACGCCCGAGGATGCCGCTCGCGCTGAAACTGTTGCCGCAAGTTATCCGGATATTTAGCCCAGAAGCGACGCATAAGACAGAAAGCCAACGATTGAACCGGGCTCGACTGTGGTCACGTCTTCGGCAAGTTCGGCAAGACCGTCGGTTTCGGTCAGCGAAGTCAGAACACCGGCGCCATCCTGTTCGTATTTGACCGCTTCGACCGTGCCGTCGGCTGCGGTGCGCAGCGCCACACGCACATATTCCCGCCGTCCTTTTCGCTTCTTGTAGGAGAATGTCGAGCGCGCCGGCATGGCGACGAGCGGTTCCGGCAGCGCGCCGGCAAGCCGCAGCAGAAGCGGCCGCACCACGCGCACGAAGGTGACGAAGACCGCGACAGGATTTCCCGGCAGACCCACGAAAGCTGCGCCCTCGCCGCCGTTTCTGCCCGGGATCACGCCCATCGCCACCGGGCGGCCGGGTTTTATCGCCACGCGCCAGAACACGATGCGGCCGATACTCTCGACTGCGTCGCGGACATAATCGGCCTCGCCGGTCGAGACGCCGCCCGACGTCAGTACCAGATCGTGGTCCGCGGCGGCCGCAGCGAGCGCGCGCGCCAGTTCTTTCGGATCGTCGCTCAAAATACCGAGATCGGTCACTTCAGCGCCGAAGCGCGCGAGGAGGCCCGCAAGCAGATAGCGGTTGGAATCGTAAAGCGCCGCGCCCGGCAGATGCGATCCCGGTTCGACGATCTCGTCGCCGGTCGAGAACAAAGCGACGCGGACGGGCCGGCACACAGCAAGCTTGGTCAGGCCGAGCGCTGCGGCAAGCGCCACATGCTGGGCCGCGAGCCGCCGCCCCGCCGGCAAAGCAACACTGCCCGCGCCTATATCTTCACCGGCCAGCCGCCGATTGGCGCCGCGTTTCAATCCGGACGGGACGAACACGCTATCGCCCTCGGCACGGCAATCCTCTTGCATGAAGACCGTATCGGCGCCCGCCGGCATCGGCGCGCCGGTAAAGATGCGGATCGCTTCACCGGGCTTTATCGCATGACGCGCAGCGTGGCCGGCCTGCACGCGATCGACAACGGCAAGGCGCGTCTCGCTCGACTGATCCAGATCTTCGCCACGGACGGCATAACCGTCGACAGCGGAATTATCGAACGGCGGTAAATTCACCGGAGCGACAATATCGTCCGCAAGCACACGGCCATGCGCCTGACGCAGCGCGACGGTTTCGACGCCTTCGACCGGCGCCACGCGTTCGGCGATGAGCCGTTCGGCGTCAGCGACCGGCAGGAGCGGACCGTTGAAGGCAAAGCAGTCGTCGCTGAGCTGCGCCATTACGGATCGCCCCGCGGCGTGTCCTTTTGAAGCTTGCCGATTTGATCGAGCGCCAGCGCTTCGGCCTGCAAGGCGTTCGCAACGCCCTCGATATCGTCGAGCATCAGCACCGGCACCTGCGCCGCCGGCAGCGGCGCATCGGTCGCGACGGCGACGATGCAATCGTCGTCGGGATGCAGGAGCGGCTTGCCGACCACGGCGCGATAAACTTCGAGCTTCGGATGCGGATGCCGCTTGAACCCCTCGATGATCACAAGATCGGCCGGCGATAGCTTCGCCAGCATCGCCGATAGTGGGGGCTCGGGCTCATCTCCCAGTTCGTGGATGATGGCCCAGCGCCGGCTTGAGACGATCGCCACTTCGCTGGCGCCGGCCTGGCGGTGCAGCCACGAATCCTTGCCTGGCTGATCGGTGTCGAACTCATGATGCGCGTGCTTGACGGTTGCGACCTTCAGGCCGCGCTTGACCAGCACCGGTATCACCTTGGTGACCAGTGTCGTCTTGCCCGAACCGCTCCAGCCGGCGAGACCGATGATGCGCATGCCGGCCGTCATTCCGGGGCCCGAGCGAAGCTCGGGAGCCCGGAATCCATAATCACCGCGCTATGAAGAAATAGAATCATACAGATCCGTCCATCCAGGATTGGAGCGTTCTATCAAATTGATCTTCCAGTCGCGACGCCATTTTTTTATCTCTTTTTCTCGGGTAATCGCATTTGCAGGATTATCGTAGGCTTCAAACCAGACAAGGTGACTAACGTTATATCTGGCGGTGAAGCCGCGAAACGCATGAGTCCGATGCTGATAAACGCGTCGACTGAGATTGTTCGTGACGCCTACATATAATGTTCCTTGTTTGCCGTTTGCCAGGAGATAGACGTAATACACACCTGCACCATTCGTGATTATGGATTCCGGGCTCGCCGCTACGCGGCGCCCCGGAATGACTAAGCCGGCTCCATCCCAAGCGCGCCAATGCGTTCACGGGTTGTTTTATCGTGCAGAACGTGGAGAAAAGCCTGCACCGCGGGCCGTTCGCGGCGTGCTTCGACCAGCAGAAAATCATAATGTTCCGGCGCAATCGGCAGGAACGAGAGCCCGTACATCCGCGCCACCGGCTCGATCGCGACGCCCCAATCGGCGCGGCTTTGCGCGATCGCCGCGGCGACCGCGTTATGCGAACGCGGCTGATTGGCGTAGCCCGCGGGCTTTGCGCCGTGCAGCAGGCCGTCTACCAGAACGCGCGTGCCGGAGCCGGCATTGCGATTGACCATCAGCACGGCAGGATCGGCAAGCGCTGCCTTGAGCGCGGCGTCGGCGCTGCCGCCTTCAAATCGCGCGTCACCGGGGCGAAAGACAAAACCCTGCATGCGCCGCCAGCCGGGAACCAGCGTGAGTCCCGGCGACAGGAGATGCTTGTTGTAGATGCCGGTCGCCGGATCGACGAGATGGACCGGCGCGACATCGCATTGGCCGCGCTCCGCCGCGGCAACGCCGCCGAGACTGCCGACGGCGATGGTGCGCGCATGAAAGCCGCGCTCGGCAAGCGCGCCGACAACGACGTCGAGCGCGACATCGTGGCTTCCCATGATGACGAGATCCGGCGCGCGCCCGGTCTCGCCGATCAGCGTGACGTCGGCCTTGGTATCGGCATCGAGCGCCGAGGCGAGCGCATCGATCGCCAAAAATCCGTCGGCCTGGGAAAAAGCCGTCACCGCGCCGGAGCCTTTGCCGGTCGGAAACGCGATCAGACCGCCCTCCTCCGCAACGAGCGAGACCAGCACGAATTCCTCGCGGCCAAGCTCGGACGCGATCCGCACCGGCACGCGCGCTTCGACCGTGCGCGCGGCTTCGGGCGGCAGGCCGGCGCGGGCGCGGATCAGCGGCGCCACGAAGGCGTGAAAGGTGAAGATGGCCGAGGTCGGGAAACCCGGCAGCACGACAAGCGGTTTGTCGCCAATGACGGCGAGGCAAAGCGGCTTGCCGGGCTTGAGCGCCACGCCATGCACGAGAATGCCGGGCTTGCCGAGCCGCGACACGATGCGATGCGACAAGTCGCCCGCGCCCTTCGATGTGCCGCCCGAAAGCACGACCATGTCGCAGGTGTCGAGCGCGCTGCGCATGGCGAGTTCGAGCGTGATTTCTTCGTCGGGAAAAGCGCCGAACGGCACCGGCTCGCCGCCAGCTTCGACGACAGCCGCCGCGATAATGGCGCCGTTGCTGTCATAGACGCCGCCCGGGCGAAGCGGCCGGCCGGGCTCGACGAGTTCATCTCCGGTCGAGAGCACGGCGACGCGCGGGCGGCGGACCGTTTCCACGGCCGCAAGGCCGCACGCCGCGAGCATGCCGATCTCGCGCGAGCCGATCTGCGTGCCCCGGCGCAGCAAGGTTTCGCCGCGCGCGATGTCGGAACCCGCATAGGAGACGAATTGGCCGCTCGCGGCCGCGCGCCGCAGTTCGATCGCCGGCGCTGCGGCATCCTCGATGCAGCTCGGTCTGCTCGATCATGATCACGGCGTCGGCGCCACGCGGCATCACGCCGCCGGTTGCGATCGCCGTCGCGGTACCCGGCGTCGACTTCGAGCACGGGCGCGATCCCGCAGGCGATCACTTCCGCATTGAGCGTGAGCCGTTTCGGCGCGCCGTCGCTCGCGCCCGCCGGTATCGGCGGCGCGGACCGCGAAGCCGTCGACATTGGAGCGGTCGAACGGCGGCGCGTCGACCGGCGCAATCACGTCACCGGCGAGAACGCGGGTCAGCGCCGCGGCGAGCGGCAAAATTTCGCCGCCGAGCGGCGCATGATCGACGCAAGCTTCAAACCGCCGCCGCGCTTCGACGGCGGAAACCACTTCAAGGAATTGCTCCTGCCGCGCCGCGCGCCGCACCGCGTCGAGGATCGCGGCGCCCGGAGCATCCTGTTTCTTGTTCACGGCCATATCTCGATCAGGACCACGGTTGCACGGCAACCGGCGTCCCGGCCGCAAAACCTTCGCTGTCGGCGGGAACGGCGATCCAGCCGTCGCTGCGTGCCAGCGCCGTCAACGACAGATAGCCCGACGCGAGCGGCTCCGCCATGCCGTCCGCATACCGCACTGGAACTAATTCCGTCATGCCGATCGTCGAGGTGATTTTGCGTTTGAGCGGCAGCAGCGCCGATGCCGGCGTGACGCTGCCGCCCGCGAGCTTCGCGGCGAGATGACGCCCGATCAAAAACCACACCGCCAGCACGGCATCGATGCGCCCCGGAATCAACAAAACCGGCCGTTCGCCGACAAAACCGAACGCGGCCGTCTCGCCCGGTGACACCGCGACGCCGTGCGCTTCGACCCGGCCGAGCCGGGCCAGGGTTTGCACGGCATGGTCATTGCGTCCGCTGCCGGTGCCGCCGATCGACGATGACGGCATCGGTTTGTTGATCCGCCAATGCCGATTCAAGACCGGCGGCTTCGCTCGGTTTGGCGCCGTTCGCGGCGACAGTTCCCGTAAGAAAAGCGTATGCCGCACTAATTACCGACGTCGGAACGGTGCCGACACTGGCAACGCCGATGCGCGGCTCGCGAACCATCAGATCCGCAATGCCCGCGGCTCTGAGAACCGCGACATCGATATCGCGCAATTGTTCCCCGGCGCGGCGTAACGGCGTGCGCGGTGTGGCGTCGTCGCCGGCGGCAAGCACGCCCTCACCGCTCGCCACCGCAGCCGTCGTCTCGGCGCGGCCGCTGCGGAGGATCACGGCGTCGAGCGGCAATATGGCGTCGGTCCCATCCGGGAGCGGCGCGCCGGCATCGACCCGGCGCGGCATCCCGGAAAATGCAATCGGACTATAGGGCCCGGCATCCGCGACCGCGTCCGCCGTGACGGCATAACCGTCGCGCAACGCCGTCGCCCGCGCCGGGAGAATGGGCGTAGCAACATCCTCGGCCAGTATTCGGCCATGCGCCAGCGCGAGGGCGCTCTTCCGCGGCGCGACGGCACCGACGCGCTGCTCGATCAGCGCGAGAACCGCGCTGAGCGGCGTCAGGCGTGCGATGCGCTGGTTAGTGGAATCCTCGACCATCGCCGATATGATAAGGAGGTTCGGGTGCTTCTACGACTCGGATGAAATGGCTGAAAAAACGCTCAATCTGCGCGGCTTAAAATGTCCGCTGCCGGCGCTGCGCACCCGCAAGGCGCTGAGCCAGGCGGCGCCCGGCGATATCCTGGTCGTGGAATGCACCGATCCCCTCACGAGCATCGACATCCCGAATCTGTTGAACCAGACCGGCGATACGCTCGAAGATACGCGCAAGGACAAGAAGCTGCTGACGTTCCGGATTCGGAAGAAATAAGTCTTTGCCGTCATGGCCGGGCTTGTCCCGGCCATCTCGATAGCCGTTGCACAGCGACCAAATAGACGAGATGCCCGGCACAAGGCCGGGCATGACGCCGTGATTCACTCCGCCGCGACGCGATGGGCTGCGGCGCCCTTCGCCTTCACCACCACCTTGATCGCATCGTCGACGCGATCCTTGGCGTAACGGATCGCGGTCGGCAGATCGTCGAGCGGAAACGTGTGCGTGTGGATCTTGGTCGCGTCGAACCGCTTCTGCGACATGAAGGCTTCGGCGCGGTGGGTTGCGCTCTTGCCCTCGCCGCGGATGCCGTAGAGATAAATGTTGTTGCGCACGATATGCGCGACATCGACCGGCGTCTCGCCATGCGGGAACGCGGCGAGGCAAACCTTGCCGCCGCGGTTGACCATGCGGATCGCTTCGTTGACCGCATTCGGCGCACCCGAACATTCGACCACGTAATCGACGCCCTTGCCGCCGTTGAGGCGCTTCACTTCCTCGACGACATTCACATTGCGGACATTGATGACGTGATCGGCGCCGAGTTCCTTGCCGATCTTGAGCCGGTTGTCGCGCGTGCCGGTGAGGATCACGGGCTGCGCGCCCATCGCCTTGGCCACGGCAACGCCGAGAAGACCGATCGGACCGGGTCCTGTGACGACAACACTTTCGCCGGCGACGAGCCCGCCGAGTTCGGTGAGGCCGTACATTGCGGTGCCGGCGGTGACGACCAGCGTCGCTTCCTCGTCCGACATGGCGTCGGGAATGGCGATCAGCGTGTTGATGTTGTTGACCTGATATTCGCAGAAGCCGCCGTCGGTGGTGAAGCCGTTGGCGCGGTGGCCCTTGTCGACGTCGCCGTAGTTGAGTCCGTAGTTGTGGCACGCCGTGTACATGCCCTCGCGGCAGCGCCTGCACTGGCCGCAGCCGGCATGGATCTCGACCGTGACGCGCTGGCCGATCTTGTATTCGTCGACGCCGGGTCCGAGCGCCGCCACCGTGCCCATATATTCGTGGCCCGGCGTGAAATTCTTGTTGAACGGCTTGCCGCCCTGGATCGAGGCGGGCGGCCCGTGGTCGATGATTTCGAGGTCGGTGGCGCAGATCGCGACCGCGTCGATGCGGACCAGGACCTCGGCGCGCTTGGGTACCGGAACCGGCTTCTCGGTGAGCTTCAATTCACCGGGATTGCCCAGAACCCAGGCCTTCATCTTGTCCGGGATCGGCAAATCCGGGCTCGTCTTCACTCCGGGGCCTGAATACATGGTCGTTTCCTCTGCGCGAATTCGCGATATGCGCCCGCTTATATGGGAATTCGGCGCGGCGCGAAACCGTTTCTCAGGCCGGCTCTCCGGCCGCGTCGCGGTCGAGATCGGCAAAAACGTCATCGCCCTGCAGCACCACTTTATAGGTGCGCAACGCCACCGAACACGGCGGCGCTTTCACCACGCCGGTCGGAATATGGAACGCCCCCAGATGCACGGCACATTCGATCACGTCGCCTTCCAGGATGCCGTCTGCGAGGCTGGCCGAGGCATGGGTACATTCGTCGTCGGTGACGTAAAACCTGCCGCCGAGATTGAAGACGGCGAGTCTTCTGTCATCGACGTCGAAGGCCTGCGCCGTCTCCGGCGCGACATCGGTTTTCGCGCAAACCCGCACGACATTGTCCGCCATGGCGCTTCCCTTTCCGCGCCTGTTATATAGTCATTCCGGGGCGACACGAAACAAGACACCCGGAAAGAGTAAGGGCGGAAAACGCATGCAGGTTCTGGTGATCGGCGCGGGCGTTGTCGGTTTGGCGATCGCGCGGACCGCGGCGCGCGCCGGCCATGATGTGACGGTCGCCGAGATTACCGGCGGCATCGCCAACGGCGTATCCTCGCGCAACAGCGAAGTGATCCACGCCGGCCTCTATTATCCGACCGATACGCTGCGCGCGCGTCTGTGCGTGCAAGGCCGGCGGATGCTCTACGAATTCTGCGCCTCGCACGGCGTCGCGCACAAAAAATGCGGCAAGCTCGTCGTCGCCACCAACGAAGCCGAACTCGCCAAGGTCGAAACGATCATGACGCAGGCCGAAATCAACGGCGTCGAAAACACGGAAATGATCGGCGGCAATGCGGCGCGCGCCATGGAGGCGGAACTCGCCTGCATCGGCGCGCTGTGGTCGCAGGAGACCGGCATCATCGACAGTCACGGCTACATGCTGGCGCTGTGGGGCGAGCTCGAAGACCACGGCGGCATGATCGCGTTCCAAACGCCGGTCAAACGCATGAGCTACAAGGCGCCGCACTGGCACGTGCATTTCGGCGGCACCGACCCGGGCGTCATGGAATTCGACGCGGTAGTGAACGCCGCAGGCCTCGGCGCGCAAGGCCTGGCGCGCAAGATCGAAGGCTATCCCGCCGGCAAGGTGCCGCGGCTCGTGCTCGGCAAGGGCAATTATTTCGGCTTCGCCGGCAAGCCGGCGTTCTCGCGCCTGATCTATCCGACGCCGATCGACGGCGGGCTTGGCGTTCACGTCACGCTCGATCTCGCCGGGCGCATGCGGTTCGGTCCGGACGTCGAATGGATTACCGAGGAGAACTACACGGTCGATCCGCGCCGCGCCGACAGCTTTTATTCCCGCATCCGCACTTACTGGCCGGGTCTGCCGGAAGACTCGCTGGTGCCGGATTATTGCGGCATCCGTCCAAAACTCACCGGCAAGGGCGAAGGCCAGGCCGATTTCATGATCGCAGGACCCGCCGCGCACGGCATGCCGCGGCTCGTCAATCTGTTCGGCATCGAATCGCCGGGGCTGACGTCGTCGCTGGCGATTGCCGAAGACGTCACGCGCCAGCTCGAATGAACTAACGGGAAATAGGGCCGCGCATATTGGCGCCGAGATTGACCGGCGGCGGCGGAGCTTGCGGCATCGCAATGGTGCCGGGATCATCAGCGACGGCGACATCGTTCTTCTGGCTGAGCGGCATGCGCGAAGCGATCGAGTTGAGCTGCGCGCTGACGCTTGCGGGATTGACCGGCGTATAGGCGTCGCCCTTCGCGGACTTGCCGTTGTACGCCATCAGGCCGTCCTTGGTCGCGACGATGTCGCCCGGCCGCAGCGTCGGATCGGTCGACACATCGAGCGGCGCGAGGCCGAGCGCGTTCTTGCCGTTGCAGGTGCAATTGGAAACGAACTGCTTGCGGTACATGAACGCCGTATTGAGATCGGCATAGCGCGTACCGTCCTTGGCGGCCGCGCCGCCGATTTCGCTGCCGAAGTAAACCTTGGTCTGGGCTGCCGGGCACATCGCCCGGCAAATCTCGACCGGCGTCGCATTGGCCATGCGCTCGAGCGGAAAATGCTGGCCATCGCAGAGCCGCACGCAATAAGCGACGCCATGTCCGGTGCCGCTTCCACCGCCGCGCACGCTCTCCGGGCCGAGCGGCATCGGCGCGACCGGCGCCGAAGGTTCGGCATAGGAACTGGCCGACGGCGTGGGACCACGTTCGGGACCGCCGAACAGAAAATCGAAAAACCCGGCCTGCGCCGGCCCGGGCGCGGCCGCAGTCAGGACCAGCGCTCCCGCGAGCATGGCCGCCTGCCAATTCCGCTCCCTGTGCCGAGGCGCCACGGCAAAACCTCTTCGGCTGATCCCGGCGTGACAATCGCGCCGGCGGCGAGATCGTTCCTCGCCATGTCCAGCCGGAAGCATGGTGGAAAAGGTTCACCATCATGTGGCAGACGCGGCTTTCGCCGCCGCATTTTCAAGTATGGCAAACGAAACCTGAATTTTGCGCAGGTGGACATTTCCTGCCCCGCGAAAGCAAGTGCATATGTAATTCCGTCAATCATTTATTCTCGCGGCGCTCCGGTCCGTCATCCTGAGGTGCTCGGCGCGGAGCGCCGAGCCTCGAAGGGCGACGGCTGCACCGCCCGGGCCGCATCCTTCGAGGGCCGCTGCGCGGCCACCTCAGGATGACGGACCATAGGCACGCGCAAACTAATCCGTTCTCGCGACGCGATCCGCGCCCGGGTTATGTTTCAAGCGTCACGAAAGACCTCCCGTGAGGGGAGGCGGAGCGCCGACAGGCGCAAGTGTCTTGGCGCCGCATCAGCGGATGCGGCAGCGCGCCTTATCCTCTTCTCCTCCCCCGCTTGCGGGGGAGCAGGGCGCGCTCGCCTCTCGGCGCTCCACCGCGGATCTTGCCCCAGCGACTGAACGCCAGGACTCAGCCCAGGCCGCGCTTCACGCGATAAAGTGCGAAGGCGTTACCGTCGCCTTTGAACCGCGCTTAAGCGAAGCACCTCGCACGCCGGTCGTCATGCCGGCGGGGACGATACCCGGACCGCCCGGGAGCGGGGTTACGAGCCCCACCCGCAGGAACCGCACTCGCTCCACTTCAAGGATCGTCTCGAGAAGCGCCCCTCGATGAGCGAGATGGCCGTATGTAACCTAAACGGTGACAAATGTCAATGAAAATGTGACGCGCATTCCCCGTCATGACCAGGCCTGTCCCGCCCGGACGGCCCCGCTTGTCCGGCCGCGCGCGGCGTTTTATCGATAGCGACGGGGGGCTTCGATCCAAAATCACATGGCCGAAGCGATGGAAACAGACACGGCTGCGGCCGCTTCCGCCACGGAAGCGAAAGCGAAGATATTCATCTCCTATTCCCGCAGCGACATGGCCTTTGTCGACCGGCTTGAGCCGGCGCTCACCGCGCGCGGCTACGAGGTGCTGATCGACCGCGAGCAGATCTATGCCTTCGAGGATTGGTGGGGACGCCTCAAATCGCTGGTCGAACAGGCCGACACTGTCGTTTTTTCGCTGAGCCCGGACTGGCTGTCGTCGAAGGTCTGCAAGCAGGAGATCGACTACGCCTCCTCGCTCAACAAGCGTTTTGCGCCGATCGTCTGCCGCACCATCGACCCCACGGCGGCGCCCGCCGAACTGTCCCGCCTCAACTTCATCTTCTTCAACGACGAGACGCAGTTCGAGCAAAGCCTCGACCGGCTGATCGACGCGCTGCAAACCGATATCGGCTGGATCAGGAAACACACCGAATACGGCGAGCTTGCGCGGCGCTGGGCCGATACCGGCCGCTCGGCCAATTCCGGCCTGTTGTTGCGCTCGCACGTCCTCGAAGACGCCGAGCGCTGGATCGCGACGCGTCCGCCCAACGCGCCGGCGCCGACCGAGGCGACGCAGACATTCATTGCCGCGAGCCGCCGGGCCGCGACCCGCCGCCGTAACATCCTGTCCGGCAGCCTCGCCGCTGGCCTCGTCCTCGCGCTCGGGCTTGCCGCCTGGGCCTGGCGCGAGCGCGGCATCGCCATCGATGAACGGACGCTGGCGCAGCGCAACTTCGACGCCGCGAAGTCGACGGTCAATTCCGTCGTCACCGACATCGCGCAGGGATTGCACGACGTCGAGGGGATGCGCGTCGACACCGTGCGCCGCATCCTGGGCCGCGCCGAGAGCGCCGTGAACGAGCTTGCCTCGCGCACCGGCAATGACCCGCAGGTTCGCATGAGCCAGACCGAGATGGATACGCTGTTTGCGCGGGTCTACGAGCGGCTCGGCGCCACCGCGCTTGCGAAATCCTACGTCGACAAAGGCAACGTTATTGCCCGCGCTCTGCTCGCCACGGCGCCGGACAACGCCGATTACCAGGAACAGGTCGCGCTCAACCTTCACGTTACCGGCGAGATCGAGGAAACATCCGGCCATACCGGCGCGGCGCTCGCCGCCTATCGCGAAAGTCTCGACCTGATGCATGCTGTCGCCGCCAAGGAGCCGGACGAACCGCGCATACAGGAAAATCTCGACATCAGCCTCAGCCTGCTTGGCAAGGTTCTCGCACAGCAGGGCGACCTGGCCGGCGCGCTTGCCGCGCACCAGGAGGAGGTCACAAGTCTGCGCGCGCGGATCGCAAAGAGCCCGGACAACGACGACTTGCAGCGCGACCTCTCCACCGAGCTGAACTCAGTCGGCGACATCAAGGCCCAGGAGGGCGACCTCGACGGCGGCTTCGCCGCGTTCGAGGAAGGCCTCGGCATGACCCGCAAGCTTGTCGCCAGGCAGCCGGACAATACCGAGTGGCAGCGTGATCTCTCGGTCAGTCTTGGCGACGTCGGCGAGATCCTTTCCGCGCAGGGCAAGATTGCCGACGCCCTCGCCGCCTACAAGGAAAGTCTCGATACTGCACGCACATTGCTGGTCAAGGATCCCGGCAACACGCAGTGGCTCGACGACATCGCCACCTGTCTCAGCCGTTATGGCGCGGCGCTGGACGAGCAGGGCGACCTCCCCGGCGCTCTCGCTGCGTTCCAGGAGCAGGTCGACACCGAACGCAAACTGATCGCGCAGGACGCCGGCAATACCGAATGGCAGAATAATCTCGCGATCGGCCTGCTGCAGGCCGGCGACATCCGGTTCGCCCAGGACGGCAAAGCCGATGCGCAAGCCGAATTCACCGAGGCGCTGGCGATCGATCGCAAGCTCGCCGCCGCCGACAAGGACAATATCTACTGGCAAGACAACGTCACGCATTGCCTGACCCGGCTCGGCGACGTGCTCAAGAGTCTCGGGGATAACGCGGGCGCACTCGCCGACTACCGCGAGGCCGTCGATATCGACCGCGCACTCGCCACGCAGCATCCCGACAAGGGCGAGCAGCAGCGCAATCTCGGCCTCGCGCTGGACCGGCTCGCAGATGCGCTCGCGGTACAGCAGGACGCCGATGGCGCACTTGCGGCCGACAACGAAGCTCTGGCGTTGCGCACGGCGCTGCACAACAAGAATCCTGCCAATCCGGAATGGCAGGTCGATCTCACCTACAGCCAGGAAAGGATCGGCACTATCGATCTCGACAAGAAAGACTTTGCCGGAGCGCTGCAGAATTTCCAGGCGGCGAACGAAAACATGGTGGAGATTGCCGGGACCGATCCGCAGAATACCGAGTGGCAATACAATCTGGCGCTCACCTTCGCCAAGCTGTCGGACGTCTATAATGCCTCCGGCCAGAACGACAAATCGATGGCCGCCGAGCAGCAGGGGCTCGCGATCATGGAGAAACTGAACAAGATCGCCGACGTCGCTGCATGGAAGGACGTGACCGGCCGCCTCGAACGGCGTATCGCGTTCCTCAACAACCTGGCGCAGAAGCAGCAACAGCCCTCGGAGCAGCAGCAATCGCCGCAATGACCTGGCCTAGCGCTGCACCACGAACAGATAAGTGACCGCGGCAAGCACCGGCGCCAGCACGACGATCGACCACACCATGTAGCCGAAGAAGCTCGGCATCTTGATGCCGCGCTCGGTGGCGATGGCGTAGATCATGAAATTCGGCGCGTTCCCGATATAGGTGAGCGCGCCCATATAGACCGCGCCCATCGAGATCGCGGCAAGCGCGCCGGCGAGCGGTCCCATCAGTTCGGCCGCATTGCCGCCGGCGAGCTTGAAAAAGACGAGATAGGTCGGCGCGTTGTCGAGGATCGCCGAGAGCAATCCGGTGAGCCAGAAATAAGCCGGCCGGTGCGGCGAGCCGTCATGCGACGCGACCACATTGATGAGCCAGCCGAACGCACCGTCATGACCGGCGTCGAGCATCGCCAGCACCGGCACCGCGCAGACGAAAATGCCGGCGAACAGGAGCGCGACCTCAATGATCGGCTCGAAGGTGAAACCGTTGGCGGCGCGATGCTCGTCGCGCGTCAGCCACAGCGAGGCAAGCGCCGCGAGCACGAGCACCGCGTCGCGCACCAGGTTCTGCAGTTCGAGCGGCGTGCCGTACACCGTGAACGTGATCCCCGGCTTCCACAGCGCCGAATCGATCACGGCAGCGATAATGAGCGCGAGCAGCAGCAGGTTGATCAGGCCGCGCACGCGCAGCGGGACATATTCTTCCGGCTCGCCGATGACCGCGACGCCGCGTTCCCTGAAATGAAACCACACGTCGATCGCGACGAAGACCGCGAGCACGCAGCAGGCGGTAAACAGCGTCGGCTGCCAGAGATTCTGCGCCGGCCAGAGGAAGCTGATGCCGTTAAGAAAGCCGATGAACAGCGGCGGATCGCCGAGCGGCGACAGCGCGCCGCCGATATTGCCGACGAGAAAAATGAAAAAGACAACGACATGAACGTTGTTGAGCCGCGCCGCATTGGCGCGAAGGAGCGGCCGGATCAAAATCATGGCTGCGCCCGTGGTGCCGACGATGCTGGCAATCAGCGTCCCGAAGGCAAGGATCGCGGCATTGACGAGCGGCGTGCCGCGGAGCGTGCCGGTCACGAGAATGCCGCCGGCCACCACATAGAGCGCGAACAGGATGGCGATGAAGCCGAGATAATCGCCAAGGAGCGCATGCGACAGGCCGGCAAGCGCGGTGTCGGCGCCGCGCAGCGCCCCGAGCGGCACAATCGTCAGCACGGCCCAGAAGAAGGCGAGCTTGCCGTAATGATGATGCCAGATGCGGGTGAACAGCAGCGGGCCGACCGCGATGGTCAGGAGTATGCCGGCAAACGGCAGCGCCCAAGGCCAGTTCAGCGTCGCGCCGTCGAGTGTCGCGGCGTGGGCCGGGCCCGGCACCAGCATCGCGGCGATCAGTAAAACGGCCCGGCGCGTGGACATGAAGAGGACTCTGCCATGACGCCCTGACGTTTGCATTATAAGATGGATCGCCGCGCCGGGAGGATCCAACGTGCCCATTCACCGCTTTCTCAATCCGCCGACCATGCCGGCCACGCGCGGCTACACGCACGTGGTCGAGACCAGGAGCCCGAGCCGCACCATTTACCTGGCGGGCCAGCTCGGCATGACGCCGGATGGACAATTCGCCGGTGCGCCGGGCGACTTCCGGGCGCAGGCCACGCAATGTTTCGAGAATCTGAACGCGGCGCTCGCCGCGGCCGGCGCGACGTTCGAGCATGTGGTGAAGGTCAACGTCTATTTCACCGACATGGCGCACCTGCAGGTCTATTTCGAGGTGCGCGACCGCTATGTCGACACCAAGGCACCGCCGGCCTCGACCGCGGTGCAGGTGGTCAGGCTCGCGCGCGAGCTTGCGCTGTTCGAGATCGAAGCGATCGCGGTCGTGCCGGACAAATAGACGCCGGACAAAAAAACACCTCCATCCTCCCCCGTTTCACGGGGAGAGGACGAAGGCAGATCGTAACGGTCAGAAAAGGTCGAGCGACCGGGTTACTTGCCCGGGATCGCAGCCGCGAGCGGCGCGCAGACCGACGACACGGCGCCGGTCAGGTCATAGCAGGACACGCACTTGCAGCCTGCCGCTGCACCGGAGCACGTGGTCAAAACCTTGTGCTTCAACACGATCTTGGCGTTGTTGTGCACGGACGTGTTGACGGCGCACCAGCTCTGCGCCGACGCATTCGAACCCGAATAGACAAGAGCAGCCACCGCGATGGCGGCACCCAGTGTAAGATAACGGCGCATGAATCCCTCCTCTGCCCGTAAGACGCCCTAGGAAACTAACCCCCTGGCGAAGGCCGCAGTGTCACATACCCGAAAACGCTGCGCAAGATTGCCGCCCCGCCCGGCGCGCCTTGTCACAGGACTTTCGCGAAAGTCCGGCCCGTCCGTCACAGGGCCAATGCCACCGTGAGTACCCTCTTACCGCAGTGCGAATTCAATTCCTGCCTGTCCGGGCAAAGGCTGGCTTGAATTGTGTCCTGTGACCTGAAAGGCACGCCCGTCCGGTATTTTTGCCGCGGCCGCCTCAGGACGACGCGGCGGCGGCTTTGCGCGCCATGCGGCGGCCAAACACCAGCACGGCGATAATGCTGATGACCGATGTCGCCATCACGTAAAAACTCGGCGACAGCTTGTTGCCGGTCGCCGCGATCATCGCGGTCACAATCAGCGGCGCGAAACCGCCGAATATCGTCACCGAAAGGTTGTAGCTCAGCGCCAGTCCGGTGCCGCGGGTGCTGGTCGGGAAAATCTCGGCGAGCAGCGCCGATATCGGCCCGAGACATGCGGCATTCAAAAGGCCGACCAGGGCCTGCACCAGGATCAGCGTGGTCACGACGGGCCACGTATTGAGGATCAGAAACAGCGGATAGGTGGTCAGGCACACTGCCGGGAAAGCGATCGACAGCACGCGATAACGGCCGAGGCGATCCGACAGCGCGCCGAACATCGGTCCCGTGATCGCCTGCACGAGGCCGGTGACCGCAGCGCCGAGATAGGAAGACGTCGCCGCGAAATGCAACTGCGTCAGCGCATAAGTCGGCATGTAGACTTTGTGCACGTAATTGAACCCGGTCGACCCCGCGACGACGCCGATGCCGAGCAACAGGCTCTTCCAGTCGCGTTTCAGCAGCTCCTTGAACGGCGACTTCTCAAGCGCCACGGCGGCGGCCCGCTTGAATTCCGGCGTCTCCTCGATCCGGCTGCGAATGTAAAAGCCGACCGGCCCGATCAACAGCCCGACGCCGAATGCAAGCCGCCAGCCCCACGCGCTGACCTCTTCCGGCGTCAGCACGTAACTGAGAAGCGCAGCGATACCGGCTGCGAAAACAGTTGACGCGCCTTGCGTCGACGCCTGCCAGCTGCCGAAAAAGCCGCGCCGTCCGGCGCTGGCATACTCGACCATGAAAGCCGTCGACGCGCCGAATTCGCCGCCGGTGGAAAAACCCTGGATCAGGCGCGCAAGCAGGATCAGGAGCGGCGAGGCAATCCCGATCTGCGCATAGGTCGGCGCAAAGACCAGCATCAGCGTGCCCAGCATGATGAGAACGATCGACAGCGTCAGCGATGCCTTGCGCCCCGCCCGATCGGCATACGAGCCGAGCACGATGGCGCCGAGCGGACGCATGACGAAGGAAATTCCGAATGTGCCGACGGCCAGCATCAGCGAGACCGTCTCGTTCGCCACCGGGAAAAACAGCTTGCTGATGACGACGGCGAAATAGCCGTAGATCACGAGGTCATAAAATTCCAGCGCATTGCCGACGCTGGCGGCGCTGACTTCTTTCCACGGGATGCGCGTTGCCGCGCCGGGCGCCATGCCTTGTCCGGACAATTGAGCTTGTGCCGACATGCGATATCCCTAAGCTTGAAGAGGGTACGCCATCCCGCCCGCCGATCAATCAAAAAGACCGCCGAACGAACATGACAATGGCATGGGAAGCCGTCCGATATTGCGCGCTGCTGGCTTTCGCTCTGGTCAGCGCCATGCCGGTATCGGCGCAGAACACCGCGCCCGTGACGCTGATGACGGCGGGCGACGGCAGCGTGTTCCTGCCTTACGGCGAAGGCATCGCAAAATTGCTGGCGTCCAGGGCAATCGCAGTCGTCGTTGCAAAGAGCGCGGGTTCGAACGAGAACCTCACGGCGGTCGATGCGTCCCCGATGACGATCGCGACCGCCTTCATGGGGTCCGCCTATGATGCGCTCAACGGCATCGGCTGGGCCGCGGGCCGCAAGCGTGAAAACCTGCGCGCGCTGTTTCCGATGTACGAGACCTCGTTCCAGGTCGCTGCGCTGCGCAACAGCGGGATCGCATCACTCGGCGGCCTCGGCGGCAAGAAGGTCGGCGTCGGTCCGGCGAAAGGTCCGGCCGAGGTGTTCTTCCGCGCTGCCGCCGAAGCTGCGAACGTCTCACCCGTGATCGTCAACGGCGATCCGGCGGCGCTGGTGAAACAGCTCGTCGGCGGCGAGATCGACGCGTTATGGCAAGGCGCCGCGGTCCCCATCGCCTCGCTCACCGCCGCTGCCGAACAGGCCGACATCGTCGTGTTCGGGCTTTCGGACGGCGAAACCACAGCGATGCTGCAAAAATTTCCGCAACTCTCGGCGACGGCGGTGCCGCCCGGAAGCTACAAGGGCCAGACCGCGACGATCAAAAGCGTTTCGGCCTGGAATTTCGTGGTCGCCAACAAGGACCTGCCGGCGGACACAGCTTACGCGATCACCAAAACCGTCCTGTCCGCCGCCGATCCGAAATCCGAGATTTATCCCGCCGCTGCCGGCACGCGCGCCGCGAACGCCGTTGCCGACCGGTTCATGCCGTTTCATCCGGGCGCGGCGCACTATTATGCGGAAGCCGGCATCAAGCTCGCAGCGCCCTGATATTCAGGCGTGCCGCCCGTTACTTCGGCGGCGCCGGCAATTTCGCGAAGGCGGCATCAAGATCGACGCTCGTCGGGACCTTGTCATCGAGGTCGCCGGCCTGCTTCCAGGTGCTGGCAACAAGCGTGTGCGGAGCGGAAAATTTGAATTGCCCGGATATGGTCGGATTGCCGCCGATCATATCGCTGAAACTGGCGAACAGGTTCTTCTTCACGCTGTACACCGCGATCGGAAACGACCAGGGCGAATGGCCGCCCGAAGACATCATGCTGTAGACGAAATATTGCGAATCCGGCGACCACTGCGCGAAGAAGACATAATAGCCGTTGGCGCCCTGCGGAGATGAATAGTCCTTCGTGCTCAAGGCGGCGCCGGCGCTCGACTGGATCACGACGCGGCTTTCCATGTCGGGCGTGTCGTTAAGGCTGGTGTCGGCGGGGAAGACGACAGCCTTTGTCTTCTTGTCGGGCGAAACGAAGGTCTGCGGCTTGACGGTGGCGCAGCTTCCCGCCGGACGCGGCTTCGGCAGGAGATTGTGCCCGCTGCATTGATTGTCGGCGCGGGCGCCGCCCGGCGGCAGCAAAACTGCGGCGGCGACCAGGATTGATATGGCCAGCGGTTTCAAGAGCGTCATCGGCAACTCCATGGCGGCGCGGTTGCGCCGTCAAAAAATATAAGCCGGCGGCAGGGCTATCAATTGCAGGCGGACGGGTCATGATAGCAATTCGCTGCATCACCGGCACGAGCCGCGGCCATGGTCAAGCGCCGAGATTTCGTCCAGGGATTGGGGGCAGTCGTCGCTCGTGGCGTCTCGCCCGGATTTGCCTTTGCGGCGGAGGCAGGCAACACGGCCGGCAAGCCCCAAGACAATACGGGCAAGCCATCGGACGCAGGCCTCGTGCCGCCGCCGAGCGCCGGCCTCACCAGCAACAACAATTATTTTCTCTACAGCGGAGGCAATCCGATCCCGGGCCTGTCCGTCACCGTCGAGGTCACCAAGGACATCGTCGCCGAAAACGGCATAAACGCGCAGTTGAATGCCTATTCGGACGCGAGCGCCAACGCGACCTGGCTGCAATATTGTTTCGGTTTCCACACGTCAGCCGGCGCCAAATCAAAACTGGGCTGGTCGATCGAATACTGGCCGTCGAAGGCTTATCTCCAGCAACTCACCAAATCCGTCGGGCTGCCGGCCAACGGCGACCTGATCAATCACCTGGGAGATTTGATCACGTTGCCGACGGTCGGCACGACGATCCCTGCCGGTTTCAAGTTCGGCTATACGCTCGACTGTGACGCAAACGGCAACGTCATCGGCGCGACCGCCGCGGTCACCGACAATCACGGCAAATCCACGAGCAGCGGACTTCAACTGCTCAAGACATTCACGTTCGACCACACCAAGGCCGCAGTCACCCCCGATGCGATGGTCCCGGTCCTGGCATTCGAGATGAACATCGTCGGCGTCAATGGCGGCAGGTACAGCTACATCAAATCCGGCGCCGGCAAGATCAATTACAAAGCGTCGGTCCTGATGACCGTCGTGAACCAGCAGCCCAAGGAAATCTCTGCGGAGGGGATCGATACCGCCGAAACGTCGAACTTCGTGTACGGGCAACTCGACGCCGGACCGGCCCTTCAGTTCACGCAGACATTCGAGGTACCTGACAAGCCGATTTACCGGCCCGGCGGCCCCTTCGCCGTGTCGCAGCGTTTCGATGTCGAGCAAACCGATTTCTATGTCATCTCGGTTGCCGGGCAATTGGTCGTGTTCTCCGTCAAGGCCGCCGGACACTGGACGCAATCGGCCGCCTTTGGCGCGATCGACATGGCTGTCCCGCACACCGCGATCGCGGCTTCGAAGAGATTCGGCACCGACAATCTGACCGACGTGTTCTTGATCAATCAGGGCGAGCAGTTGCAGGCCTTCGCCGCAACACCGAGCGCGGTGACCGGCCCGACGCCGATCGGCCCTAAAGGCCTTGCGCCAAAGGGTGCGCCATTGGCGGTCGCCCGGCAGCTCAACGCCATTCAAACCGACGTGTTCCTGTTCGACAATACCGGACAATTGAACGTCTTCAGCGCGGGCGCTACCGGCGCGTGGAAAGATCCCGTCAAAATAGGGCCCGCGGGCTTTGCTCCGAAAGGCGCGCAACTGGCCGTGTCGGAGATCTTCGGCACCAACCAAATGGGCGTGTTCGCGGTCGACACCAAGGGCACGCTGAGCGCGCTTCGGGCGGCCGGCGCGTCGAGCTGGCAGGGTCCGGAAAAGATCAGCAACGCGGATTTCGCCAAATCGGGCGGACACATCGCGGTGGGGCAGCGTGCCGGCAGCGCCAGTCAAACAGATGTGTATCTTGTCAACACGAAAGGCCAGTTGAACGTCTTTTCGGTTCAAGGCGCAGGTTCGTGGAGCGGTCCGACCCCGATCGGCCCAAGCGATTTTGCCGCGGCCGGCGCTCCCGTCGCGACGTCATTTCGATCCGGCGGCACGCAGACCAACGTGTTCGTAACCGACAAGAAAGGCACGCTGCAAATGTTCTCTGCCGACGGCGCAGGCTCCTGGAACGGCCCGCAACAGATCGGTCCGCCCGGCGTCACGACAAGCGGCGCATTTATCGCGGCGTCGCCGCAGTTCGGCGTGAGCAATCAATACGACATATTCCTCATCAACCAGACCGGCACCAGCGCACCGGGATGGCCGGTGGTGTTTTGGGGGCCCGGAACGAATTCCTGGGCGGGACCGAAGGCGCTCGTGGCCGAAGTCTGATGCGCTTGTGGCCTGGCGCCTATCGCCGCGCGAAAATAATCAGGAGCAGCCCGGCAGCCGCCGTCGCCCCGCCGTAATAGACCCATTGGAACTGGCTGATCATGAAACTTTCGGCGGGCCAGCGGATATAGCCCGCACCCTGCCCCATCCAGAACAAGCCCATCGCCAGCAGCAGGAAGCCGATGAATGTGAGCAGCGTTTTCATGATCACCACGCCTTCAATGCGCCGCATCCCAGTTGTCGGCGGCGTGCGCATCGACCTGAAGCGGTACGGTCAATGACAAGGCCGGCAGCGGCGCGTCGACCATGACGCTTGTCACCACCGGCAGCGTTTTCTCTACTTCGGCTTCCGGCACTTCGAAGACGAGTTCGTCGTGTACCTGAAGCAGCATCTGTGCCGCGAGTTTCTTCTTGGCCAGAGCTGCGTCCATGCGGATCATGGCGCGGCGGATGATGTCGGCTGCGGTGCCTTGCAGCCGCGCATTGATCGCGGCGCGCTCGTTGAACGCGCGGATCGACGGGTTCGACGCGCTGATGTCGGGATAGTGACACTTGCGGCCTAACAGCGTCTCGACAAAGCCGTTCTTCTTGGCAAACGCCTTGGTCTCTTCCATGTAATCGCGGATGCCGGGGAAGCGCTCGAAATATTTCTTGATGTAGGCACCCGCCTCCTCGCGCCCGATGCCGAGCTGGTTGGCAAGTCCGAACGCCGAGATGCCGTAGATGATGCCGAAATTGATCGCCTTGGCGCGGCGGCGCACCTCGGCCGGCATGTTCTTCACCGGTACCCCGAACATTTCCGACGCCGTCATGGCGTGAATGTCGAGGCCGTCGCGGAAGGCCTTGCGTAACGGCTCGATGCCAGCGATCTCGGCGAGCAGCCGCAGCTCGATCTGCGAGTAATCGGCGGAGACGAGCTTCATTCCAGGCATGGCCACGAAAGCGCGGCGGATTTTCCGACCGTCCTCGGTGCGAACCGGAATGTTCTGCAAGTTCGGGTCCGACGACGACAGCCGGCCGGTCGTGGTCGAAGCAAGCGCGTAGCTCGTATGCACGCGATGCGTCGTCGGATTGACGTAATCGGGCAGCGCGTCGGTATAGGTCGATTTCAGCTTCGACACCTGCCGCCAGTCGAGAATCTTCTCGGCAGCTTGTGACCCTGCTCGGCGAGTTCTTCGAGAAGCCGCGCGCCGGTCGCCCACTGCCCGGTCTTGGTTTTGGTGCCGCCTTCGAGTTTCAGCTTGCCGAACAGGATGTCGCCGATCTGCTTCGGCGAGCCGACATTGACCGGCTCGCCGGCAAGCGTGTTGATCTCGGCTTCGAGGCCGGCCGCTTCCTGCGCGAACTCGCCGGAGAGCCGCGACAGCATCTGGCGGTCGATCGAAATGCCGCGCCGCTCCATGCGCGCGAGCACCGCGAGCAGCGGCCGCTCCAGCGATTCATAGACGTTGAGCAGATGCTCGGCGGCAAGCCGGGGTCTTAGCACCTGCCACAGCCGGAGCGTTACGTCGGCATCCTCGGCGGCGTATTCGGTCGCCTTGTTGATCTCGACGCAGTCGAAGGTAACCTTGGTCTTGCCCGCCTTGGTCACTTCGTTGAAGTCGATGGTCTGGTGATTGAAGTAGCGCCGCGCCAGAGGATCGAGGCCGTGATCGGAGCGGCCGGCATCGACCACGTAAGACATCAGCATGGTGTCGTCGTAGCCCGCGATCTCGATGCCGCGCACGCTGAAAATCTGCCAGTCGAATTTCAGGTTCTGGCCAATCTTGAGCACGCCCGGATCTTCGAGAAGGTCCTTCAGCGCATCGAGCGCGGCGCGCTCGGGAATCTGGTCCGGCGCGCGTTCGCCCTGGAACAGGCCGGCGCTACCGTCGCCGCCCTGGCGATGCGACAGCGGCACGTAACAGGCTTCATTCGGCTGCAACGCCAGCGAGAAGCCGCACAGCGCCGCCTGCATCGGATCGAGCGACGTGGTTTCGGTATCGATCGCAACAAATCCCTGATCGCGCGCGCGCGCGATCCAGTGCTTGAGACGATCGAGCGACCGCACGGTCTCGTACGTCGTGCGGTCGAACTTTTGCGCGTGCGCGATATCGAGCCGCTTCGCAGCAAAAGCCTGCGGCGTGAGCGGGCCACTTTCCTTCGGCCCTCCCCCGCCTGTTTCCTTTAGCCCTCCCCCGCTTGCGGGGGATTGTTGGGAGGGGGCCTTTTGACTTGGCGCGGGCGACGACGTCCCTCCTCCGGAGGCGCTCCGCGCGCCGTCCTCCCCCGCAAGCGGGAGAGGTAAAGAGGCAGCGCCCTTGCCGGTCAGCTTCGTATCGGGTGCGACTTCATTCACGTCGATCTCGGCAAACTCGCCGACGCGGCGCGTCAGCGTCGAGAATTCCATCGCCTTGAGGAAGGCGATCAGGCTTTTTGTAGTCGGGCTCGTGCACGGCGAGATCGCCGATCGGCACGTCGAGTTTCACCTTGTCATCGAGCGTAACGAGCTTTTTCGACAGCCGCGCCATGTCGGCATTGTCGATCAACGTCTGGCGGCGCTTGTCCTGCTTGATCTCGGAGGCGCGCTTGAGCAGCGTTTCGAGATCGCCGTATTCGCCGATGAGTTGCGCCGCGGTCTTGACGCCGATCCCCGGCACGCCCGGCACATTGTCGGTAGAATCGCCGATCAGCGCCTGCACCTCGATCACCTTGTCGGGCGGCACGCCGAATTTCTCGATCACCTCGGCGCGGCCGATCTTCTTGTCCTTCATGGTGTCGAACATGATGACGCGGTCGTTGACGAGCTGCATCAGATCCTTGTCCGAGGACACGATGGTCGAGGTGGCGCCGGCGTCGCAGGCCTGGCGCACATAGGTCGCGATCAGGTCGTCGGCCTCAAAACCTTTCTGTTCGAGGCACGGCAGATCGAAGGCGTGGACCGCGTCGCGGATCAGCCCGAATTGCGGACGCAGATCGTCGGGCGGGTCCGGGCGATGCGCCTTGTAGTCGGGATACATTTCGGTGCGGAACGTCTTCTCGGAGAGATCGAACACCACCGCGAGATGGGTCGGCTTGTCCTCCGCCTTCATGTCGCGCAGAAGCTTCCACAGCATGTTGCAGAAGCCGAACACCGCGTTGAGCTGCAAGCCGTCGGATTTGCGGTTGATCGGCGGCAAGGCGTGATAGGCGCGGAAAATGTAGCCGGAGCCGTCGACCAGGAAGAGATGATCGCCCTTCTTGAGCGCCTGGCCGGCGGCGGCTTGCGCTTTCGGCGGCTTTTGCGGGGTTTTTTGCGCGGCTGGCATGATGACCCGTAATATATGAGTTTCGGCCGCATTATCACCGGCCAACAGGCCAGACTGTGGACATTTCTCCCCTCCCCATCGATGCCGTCCTGCCGGACCTGACGGCGGCCTTGCGCACGCGCAACACCGCCGTTCTGGTGGCGCCGCCCGGTGCCGGCAAGACGACGCGAGTTCCGCTCGTCCTCGCCAAAGAAGAATGGGCCAAAGACGGCCGCATCCTGGTGCTCGAACCGCGCCGGCTTGCCGCGCGCGCCGCCGCCGAACGCATGGCGCAGACTTTGGGTGAACGCGTCGGCGAGACGATCGGATTGCGGGTGCGCTTCGGCTCAAAAGTCTCGCGCAAGAACCGGATCGAGATCGTCACTGAAGGCATCTTCACCCGGCTCATCCTCGACGATCCGATGCTCGGCGGCGTCGCCGCAATTCTGTTCGACGAGTTTCATGAACGCTCACTCGACGCCGATCTCGGCCTGGCGCTCGCCCGCGACGTGCAGCAGGGCCTGCGCGAAGACCTGAAAATCCTGGTCATGTCGGCGACGATCGACGGCGCCCGCGTTGCGGCGCTGCTTGGCGGCGCGCCCGTGATCGAAAGCGAGGGCCGCGCCTTTCCGGTCGAAACCCATTATGCCGGCCGCGATACGCGCCCGATCGAGCCGCAAATGGCCGATACGATCCTGCGCGCGATGCGGGCCGACAAAGGCTCGCTGCTCGCCTTCCTGCCGGGCGCCGCCGAGATCCGCCGCACCCGGACGCAGCTTGAGGGCCGCATCGATCCGTCGACCGATGTGGTCGCGCTCTATGGCGCACTGTCCGGCGACGAGCAGGATCGCGCCATTGCGCCCGCCCCGCCCGGCCGCCGCAAGATCGTGCTGGCCACCTCGATTGCGGAAACCTCGATCACCATCGAGGGCGTGCGCATCGTCGTCGATTGCGGCCTTGCGCGCGTGCCGCGCTACGAGCCCGACGTCGGCATCACGCGGCTCGAAACCGTGCGCGTCTCGCGCGCCGCCGCCGATCAGCGCCGCGGCCGCGCTGGCCGCACCGAGCCCGGTATCTGCTATCGGCTGTGGGACGAGCCGCAAACCGCGGCGCTCGAACCTTACGCGCGGCCGGAAATCCTCGCCGCGGATCTTTCCTCCTTTGCGCTCGATCTCGCCGTTTGGGGCAGCACGCCGGACAAGCTGGCGTTTCTCGATTCCCCGCCGCGCGCGGCGCTCGCCGAAGCGAACGCGCTCCTTGCCGAGCTCGGCGCCATCGACGCCGACGGCCGCATCACCGAGGAAGGCAAAAAGCTTCGGCAATTGCCGCTGCCGCCGCGGCTCGCGCGCATGGTGGTGGACGCGGCGCGCGCGGGCGAAGGCCTCCCCGCCGCCGAACTGGCAATACTGATCGGCGAACGCGGCCTCGGCGGCGACGACATCGACTTGCGCGAACGTCTCGCCATGCTTCGCCGCGACCGGTCACAGCGCGCGCGCGATGCGCGCGGCATGGCGCAGCGATGGGCCGAAATCGCAGGCGGTTCGTCGCAGGGCGCAGGTGACTTGAGCGCCGGCGCGATGATCGCGCTCGCTTATCCCGAGCGCATCGCCAGAAACCGCGGCGGCGGATCGGGAGCGTTCGTTCTGGCGAACGGACGCGGCGCCAGCGTCGATGCCGCCTCGCCGCTCGCGCGTGAGCCATTTCTTGCGGTGGCGGAAGTCACCGGCATCGCTTCGCAAGGCCGCATCCTCTCCGCGGCGCCGATCAGCCTTGCCGAGATCGAGACACGCTTTGCCGATCGCGTCGAAGCGCGCGAGGAAATCACGTTTGACACAGCGAGCATGAGTCTGCGCGGGCGAAAAAGCCGCAGGCTTGGCGCCATCTCGTTTGCCGAGCAGCCGATCCAGGTCGCGCCGATCGATGAGACCGCGGCGCTTCTTGCCGACGGCATCGCGCGTGCCGGGACCGGCCGGCTGCCGTGGACCAATGCGCTAAAGCAATGGCGTGACCGCGTGATGTTCCTGCGCGCCAGCGAGGGAGACGAGTGGCCCGATCTCTCCGACACGGCACTGGCGCAATCCGCGCGCGATTGGCTCGCGCCAGCGCTTACCGGAAAGACCGCGCTCGGATCGCTCACGCCGGACGAATTCGAGCAGGCGCTGCATGCGCTGTTGCCCTGGGCGCTCAAACGCCGGCTCGATGACGAAGCGCCGACCCATTTCGAAGCACCGACCGGCTCACGCGTGCCGGTCGACTACGAAGCGGAGGGCGGCCCGAAGATTTCGATCCGGGTACAGGAACTGTTCGGACTCACCCGTCATCCGGCAATTGCCGGCGGCAGGATTCCGCTCCTGATCGAACTCCTCTCCCCGGCACACCGCCCGGTGCAGATGACGCGCGACCTGCCGGGCTTCTGGCGCGGCAGCTACGCCGCGGTGCGCACCGAGATGCGCGGCCGCTATCCAAGGCATCCGTGGCCCGACGATCCGGCCGCGGCCATCGCGACGCGGCGCGCCAAGCCGCGCAAGAGCTGACGCTGTATTTCCGGAACGGGTCGCCGGGAAAAGGACAAGGAGGCGAATTGACTTCCCGCACCCAAGAACCGATTTCATCGCAATAATGCTAACGTATTGGCCGAAGGAAAAAACGCCGTCGGTCTTGCCGCCCGGCAGTGGTTCGTGGGAGCCGCCGCCGGTGATGCGCATCTAATAGCACTGAAGGCCGGGACAGCGACGAGGATTGGAATCAGATCGGAAAGCACATGAAAAAGAACGCGAGCAAGCCGAAACAGAAATGCAAGAATTGCGAGGGCAAAGGCCTCGTCAAACAGGGTGAGAAGAAGGTCAGGTGCCAGAGATGCGGCGGGACCGGTTTTAAGTCGTGATCCGTTGAGCGGCGCGCATCCGCTTGCGGGAGTTACGATCACTCATCAGGTTCGAGGACACGCCCCTCTCGCAACGCCGCAGCATCACAATGCACGGAGCGAACGGCAAGGAGCGCAATCAAGCCGCCGGGGGCTTGAACCGCGCCTGCGCGCCCGCGACTAATTCTTCAGGCCGAAATGCGCGAGCTATAGGATGGCGTGGCACGATGCGAAGAATTAGGGCTTTGCGCCACTTCGAGGAGGTGGGCTTGCCGCTCTTCAGGGCCTTTTTGTTGCTTATAGCGCTCGCCGCTCCAGCGCTTGCGCAGGATGAATCTGCCATTGCCGCCGCATCGGAGGATGCCGCAAATCAGTTGCAATCCTATCTCGACAGCGTCGCGACAGCGGGCAAGCGGCCGGACTTCTCAAAGCCTCCCGCCTCCGACCTGTTCGGCCAGGTCTTCGATCTCAAGCAATTGGCGGCGCTGCCGCCATCCCAAGCCGGCGAGGTAGGCTGGCTGCTGAAGTGGCTCGCTGCCGCCAGCAGCGCCGAGAAATCGATTACTTTTTTTGACGTCACCCTTTCCAGCCCGCCGACCGCCGATCAGGCGGCCGCCGTGAGACGCAACCTCTCCGACTACGAGGATCAGCAAACGGTCGGCCTCGATTTCATCATCCGGCTCTCCGCGCGCATGGCGCAGTCGCTTGTGCTTTTCATGAACCAGCTCCCGCTCGAACAGCGCACGCCGGTCCGCCAGGAGGGTCTCAACCGGGCGCAAAAAGGCGTTGCGGAAACGATCTACGGCGCGCTTGCCTCCCTGGCGCAGGGCATGAAGCCCGCCAACGCCCGCAGGCTCAGCGGAGCGATCAGCGATACAAGCCAGGTTTGGGCGAGCTTCATCCGGCCGCAGGACCGGCCGCAAATCATGAGCCAGATTGCTGCGGCGCAGAAAGCCGTAAAGGACGATGGCACGCAGGAAAACCTTGCCGCGTTCGGCGCCACGCTTGCCGCGGCAAAATAAATCCGGACGGAGCAATTGCGCCGACCCGCGAGACCGACGATGCGACATGGCATGAAATGCTTTTTTGGAACGCTGGCGGCAGGGCTGTTGCTGGCGGTCATGGCGGGCGCCGCCGTTGCCGGTGCGCTGGAGGATGGCGTCGCCGCGTATAAGCGCGACGACTACGACACCGCGCTGCGGCTGCTGCGACCGCTCGCCGAACAGGGCAATGCCGCGGCGCAGGTGCCGCTCGGGTTCATGTATCACGACGGCAACGGCGTTCCGGAGGACTATGCCCAGGCCGCCGCCTGGTTTCGAAAAGCCGCCGAACAAGGCGATCTTGTCGCGCAGTCCTCGCTCGCGAGCATGTATATCGACGGCCAGGGCGTTCCGAAGGACGCCGCGCAAGCGGCCCGCTGGCTGCAAAAGCCGGCCGAGCAAGGTTTGCCCTTCGCACAATCCATGCTCGGCGGTCTCGACGACAAGACCGGGAAATATACCGAAGCCTTGAAGTGGTATCGCCTCGCCGCCGCGCAGGGCGATCCCGAAGCGCAGAACAATCTCGGCAACATGTACGAGACCGGCCGGGCGGTCGCGCAAAGCTACGCCGAGGCGGGAAAATGGTATCGCCTCGCGGCCAACCAGGGCCTCGCCGGCGCGCAATACAATCTCGGCATCATGTACGACAACGGCCACGGCGTGACGCAGGATCGTGCCGAAGCGGCGACATGGTATCGCCTCGCAGCGGCGCAAGGCGACGCCGATTCGCAATACAGTCTCGGCATTCTGTACGACAACGGCACCGGCGTGCCGCAGGACGACACCGAGGCGGCCAAATGGTTTCGCCTCGCCGCCGAACAGGGCTACGCCCAGGCGCAGAACAATCTCGGGGCTTTATATGCAAGAGGCCGCGGCGTGCCGCGGGGTCTTGTCCAGGCCTATATGTGGTTCGATTTGTCGGCCGCGCGGGGCAATCCGCCCGCAACCGATAACCGCAAGGCAGCGGCGGATCAGATGACGCCCGCCCAGATCGCGCAAGCCAAAACGCTGGCGCACGACTGGAAGCCGAAAGAGAGCCAGTAACCCGGACGCGCGGGCGGCTCCAATCTTCTAATGTGTCATGCCAGACGAGAAAATCACTCGGCCTTTTCCGCAACGCCGAGCGTCGTGGTCACGTATTCAACAGTGTCATAGACGGTGACGTGAAGCAGCGGATAGCCCTTCTTGATGACATCGCCTGCCGATTGCGCCGTCTCCGCCGTCTGGTAGGAGCCCTTCGTTTGCCGGTCGACCTGAAGGAGGTACCGGCCAGCTTCCGGCCGCTTACGCTGCGAGAGATGCTCTTCGGGTTCGGGTGACGATGATTCAGTCTTCTCTCGCATCTTCATTTGGCGCGTGGCCATTCGAATCTCCTTGGAGGGGGAACGTTGTCACGACGCGGCCGGCGGAACGACGCCGGACCGTTCGCGGATGTGGCTTGATCCTGGTTCAGTCGTTTCCGGAATCCACGTCGGAACTCAACTGGAACTCGAGCACATTGCGCTCGTAGGCTTCGGTCTCGCTCTTGATGCGATACCGCAGATCGGCCGCCTGCTCTTCCATCGGCATTTGCCGCGTAATTCTGTAGAGACCGGCCTTCTTCTCGCCGATAGGCGTGTACTCAACCGTCTGCCCGACAAGAAACTTAAAAGGCATCGGATTCCTCTACTGCTCGGAACGCGTTTGCGCCGGCGGCCGGTTTCGGCCGCCTTGCCAAAATCAGAAGCGCGGCGCTCGCGGCGGCCCGCCTCTTCCGGGCGCGCCGGCAGCACCGGGAACCACGCGCGGCTTCATCGGCAAGAGACCTTCGCGCTGCAGCTTCTTGCGCGCGAGCTTGCGGGCGCGGCGAACGGCTTCCGCTTTCTCGCGGACTCGCTTCTCGGAAGGCTTTTCATAATGGCCACGGAGCTTCATCTCGCGGAAGACGCCCTCGCGCTGCATCTTCTTCTTCAGCACCTTGAGAGCCTGGTCGACATTGTTGTCACGAACGAGAACCTGCATCGGCGTTCCTTTTCGAGCGAACTATTGCTGGCCGCAATGCCAAGAAGGCCGGGCGGCTGGCGCGGAACCCAGGCAATCCGGATGCCCGGCCCGCGATATGATTTAGCGTCAAGAGTTGAAACCAAGCCTGCCAACAGGCACCACGGCTGCCAATTGGAAGTGACGGACGCTCCGGAACACTGCCGTTTCGGGCAGATCAACCAACGTGCCGATGCTTGTCCGTATGCGGCAACACATGGACTTACCCGCGCCAAAAAGCAATAGCAATCAGCGGGCAATGACGGCGACCCCGCCTCGGCGGATGGCAGGCCGCGGCCGCCGGTCAGCCGGCCGCGCCGGGGAATGTAGGACGGCTTGGTCAATAATGTCGTAACGCGTATCGGCCCGGCTCGACGCGCCGGCGAGATACCATGTGCATCCGCGCCGCGGACGGATGAAGCGCTGCGCGCCAAACCTCGCATTGAGGACTATTTCATTCGCAGCGGGGAAAGCGCATAGTCGCGCATGGATACTGTTTTCCCCTATGCGCTGTCGGCACTCCTCACACTGATCGTATTCGGAATCGCGCTTGCCATACTGGTCTGGTGACAGGCCGCGCGGCTCGCGAGGGGAACAGCAATGACTGCCGAGCCTTTCCTCGGTCGCTTGACGTCAACTCGGCGCAATACAATAACTTGGGCAATACAGTTTGGCGAAATGAGACTTCTCCGGTGTTGAGAATTTGCAATGCTGCAACGCGGCGAGGTGCAAGGCTACGACTTCAATCGGATGGTCATAGAATTTACGATGTTCGATGAAGGCAACGCGATCAGTTGCGCGATCAGCACTGCGGCGATGGACGACATTGAAGGCAAGCGTGACGTGAAGCCGGATCAGCGCCTGGATCAGTTCATGCGGTTGCGCAACGTCATTGAAGAGCGGGCCTCGCGCAAGTTCTTCGACGAAAAAACGCAGGCCGGCAGGCCGCTGGTGTTGCGATCGGTCGATTTCTTCAAATAGCCGATTGACGGCGAATGATTTTCGGCGGCAAAGCGGACTACAGAGACAGTCGTCGTTCGAAATTGGGGGGAGATTCACCATCACGACATCAGCGAATTCACCGTCGGGACGCGCCGCCGAAGCAGATTCAGTTTCCACTGACCGGATAACTGCATCGCCGATCGATTATTTTGACGCCTGTTTTCCCGGTGCGAGCCAGCCCGTCCGCGTGACAAGCCTGCACGAGGCAAAGGTATTCGCGCGCCGCTGGGTCATCCGGGACAAGGATCCGGCTTTGAAAGCGCTGCTGCGGCACATGGAAAAGGCCAACAGTTCCGCCACGGCGGATATTGCAGTCCGGCAACTCAGGGAAGCGCTGGCGCAACGGGGCATGCTGGTAACGGCGCGCGCATCGCTCGGCGATTGACCGCAGGCGCGATAGCCGCCTGGGCCGATTATGTTTGGTACCCGCACTGGCAAGGAGTGCATGGAGCGCCTACATAAGAGAAACGGCAATCTTTGATCGGATATGTGTTGTGAGTGTTTTTCTTCGGGATAGCCCGCCGATGGCCGATTTCGACTACAACGCCGAGGCCGAACTGTTTCCAACGCGCAAACGGGCAGCGCGGCGTCAGCCGATGGGATACCGGCGGTTCGAACAGGCCGCGGATGCCATTCGCTTCGCGATCGAGGACCTCCCGGCGGACCTCCTGATTGGCGCCTTCCTCGAAGTCGACGAACATCGCTACAACAGCGAGGAAATTCGCCGGCTATACGAAAGCGCCGACTATCCGCTGGCCAGGCGCGGCACACAGTCGTGACCGACAAAACGATCGAACTCGATCAGCGTCGCGGCATGGCGGCCCAGAAGGCGACCGACCTGCGGCGAACGCTGGCCGAGGTCGAAGCCAATGAACAAACATTGCGGGCACGTCAGAATGAACTGGAGACACAGCTCCTCGCCGCGCCGGCGGCGGACTGGCGCGAAGCCGCCGACAAGGCGCGGTATCTTCTCAATCTCTTCGCCGCGACATTAGGGGCGCAGGACCCGCGGCGGGCGAAGCTCGTTGCCGCCGTGCTCGACGATTTCCGGCGGCTTTCAGAAAAAAGCTAGCCAGGAAACACCGGCCAAGACCCGGCTGGCCGGAATCACAGATAAATCAGCGGCAAGATGGCGGCGGTCGGCGGTGGCCGTTGCGATGACGTGTACGCAGCCGTCCTAACAAAGCCGTTACGAATGGTGTGCAATACAGGGCCGCTGAACGAACCGGCGTAGCCCGGCCGCCGCGCGACATGGTGAATCCTTCATGTTCGCCAGCCGGATTTCAGTCACGCGCCGAAAGGGATGTCCTTATGAGAAAGATTCTGCCGAGTGCGATGTTCAGCGACCCCGAAAGAAGCCGGATCACCATGCTCAGAACATGGGTGCTCGACAATGAAGTCACCGAGATCGAGATGAACGAGCGGCAATTCTGGAATTTCGCGCATCTGCAGCCGGTTGCCGAAAAGCCCTGGACGACGTTCATGGGCCGCATCATCAGCGTGCCTGACATGCCCACGGACGCGCAAAAGCATCTTGGGATTTACGACAAGCGCAGCCTCGGCGCTATTTGAGACGGCCGGCGCGCTTTGTCGCGATCATTGAATCGCAGCCGAAAGCCAAGCCAGAACGACCCGAAACTGATCGGGGTTGACCAAAAAATAGATTGTGGCTCCCAGCGGGGCCACGGCCAGAGCCCAGTCTCGCATCGCGAGAACCCTGTAAGCGCACCCTGACGGTATTCCGCCACCAAACTTTCAACCATCCGTTTCAACCGGCGGACGACTTTTTCTAAAATCAGTTCTTTCTTGTCGGTAAAACGCGGCCGCGCGCCCGCAAAGGCCGCCAGGCCATTGCCAGCCTTGAAACTTGGGTGATTGATATCCACGCCGATAAGGCGGGAGGGCGTCATGAAGGTTGTCATGCTGGCGCTGGTTGGCATGTTTCTCGGAGCCATCGCAGGCGGCGTCATCGGTGTAGGCCTGGGATTTCTTTGGACGAAACTTTTCCAGACCAGCGACTTCGAGGGTTATTCCGGAATGCTGGTCTTTTACACTTTCCTGCCGATCGGAATCGTGGCCGGCGCGCTGCTCGGAGGCGTCGGCCTCGGCGTGCTCGCCTCCCGCGATGGGCAGACTTGAAAGAGAGACTGAAAGCCGGATTGCAGCGAACGCCCAAACAATCCGGCGCCATTCTGCCGGAACGGCTTATTTCTTTATCTTGGCCGTTATTTCTTTATCTTGGCCGTTATTTCTTTATCTTGGCCGTTATTTCTTTATCTTAGACATGGCGTCCACGGCCTTCTCGGCCGGGTGGTCGAGGCAGTACTCGATAAAGTCGCTGGTCTGCTTGTGCAGGGCGTCGATGTCGAACGTCGTGCTTCCTGATTTGCCCAACAGAAATCCGTGCAAGAAGGCGATCGTGACGTCGCGGTTGTCGCCGTGCTCGCGCATCACATCCTTGCAACTATACTGATCGATAGTGCGGCTGTTGGCGTTTTGCGCCAAAGCCCCGCCCAAACCGGCAAGAAGAATGACGGCGACCACGACGATCTTGCGGCTGGCATTCATGTCACGATCCTCCGCAGCTGCTGCGGCCGAACAGGCCGATGCAGGCATTGTGTCCCGAACTAAAGGTGATTGCCCCGAGTGTCGCCGGCGGGTCGCCTCCAAGCGCAAGATCGCTTGAAAGGCTCGCAATCGGCGCGCCGGCATTTGCCGAAGCGCAATAGGTGCCGTCGATTAGCGGATTGCAAGGTTGCGGGGGCATTGGCGCTTGCGACTGCGAAGGCCCGGGCAATTGCAGCGGCCCTGAAGATTGTTGCGCGAACGGCGGCGGCGGCACCGCCGATGCATTAAACGGCATCTGGCCTTGCGTGTTCGCCGGTGCAGCGCCGGAGCCGGACGGATCCATGATGCAGACGCCGCCCACGCCCGTCACGGACTGTTCGCACATTTGCAGGCTCGAAAACCCGCAATCCGCCGAAGACCCATCGGAGAACTGCGCGCAATAGGCGCTGCCCTGTGCATGGACGGGCGATGACATCGCGATCTGGCTGAGAAAAATAATCCAATGCATCGTCATCCGCCGCCTGCCCCCTGGATGCCGTGTCGCGCGTCTTTGGCCGAGCTTACATCAGGATAGCTATTGTCGTCACGCGCTCGCGGCGATTTCGCGGTTAAGGGACCGTTTGCCGTCAATCTCGCGAAAGGACACCAGGCGCCGCTCACTTTCGTCCCACAGCACGAGGCGTACGCACCGGAAACTATGCAGCAGTGTCAGCCGGCTCACACCGCGCAGTTCGGGATGGTCACGGAGCACGCGCGGCAAGCGGTAATACGGAATGCGGCTGCACAGATGATGGACATGGTGGACGCCGATATTTGCCGTGAACCAGCGCAGGATTCCCGGAAGGTCGTAGTGCGAACTGCCGTGCAGGGCCGCTTCTTCGAAGGTCCAGTCGCCGTCGTGGGCCCAGAACGTCATCTCGAATTGGTGCTGCACGTAGAACAGCCACACGCCCGCCGATCCTGCGAGCAGCGTGATGGGCAGATGCACTAACAGGAACGGCCAGAAACCGATGAACCAGATCAGCCCGGCGGCGACGGCGGCAATTGCAGCATTGGTCGCCATGGTGCTGAGCCAGGGTTTCCAGCCATTGGAAAACAGACCAACCGGCAGCCGGTATTGCAGGATAAATAGATAAGCGGGACCGATACCGAACATGACGAGCGGGTTGCGGTAGGCCCGATAGCGCAGACGGCCCCAGAAGGAGAGCGACAAATATTCGTTCACCGTGAGGGTATCGACGTCGCCGATGCCGCGGCGCTCCAGGTGGCCGGAACTGGCATGATGGATGGCGTGGGTGCGGCGCCAGAAGTCATAGGGCGTCAGCGTCAGCACGCCGATCACCCGGCCAACCCAATCGTTTGCCAGGCGATGACGAAAGAAGGAGCCATGACCGCAATCGTGCTGGATCATGAACAGCCGCACGAGAAAGGCCGCTGCAGGCATTGCAAGCAACAGGGACAGCCACCAGTAGCCAAAATGCAGCGCCGCCCAGGCCAGCGCCCAGAGCGCCGCGAGCGGCACAAACGTGATCGCTATCTCCACCGCACTGCGAACGTTATCGGGCCGGCGGTAGCGCGCGACGATTTTCGCCCATCTCCGTGCATCGGACACCACGAGAGGACGATCCGCAGTTTGAATGTTCAATTGAAACCATGATGAGAGGGGACGGCGGCACGCATTCTGCCAGGCGGACAGCAACGCGCCGGCTTGCCGGCTGCCCGTAACATCGAAACCTCTTAGCAGAGGCTTCCTGCGTCCGAAACCGTATAATTTGATGACGGCCGCGATGATAAGGCAAATCGGCCCATATCGTTAAACTTCGCCGTGTCATTTTAGCGTTCTCCTTACCCTCGCGTTTCAAAACATCCGTCCGGGACCATCGTATTAGCGGCTTGTTCGCCGTGGCGGGCCGATATTGGGCCAAACACGGATTCCGCCATGCGCTTTGTCATCACCGTCGCCGGGCTGGCGCTTGCCGCCAGCGTCATCGTTCCGAAATATGCCACGCAACTGCACGGCGCGGCGTCCGCGCCCAATACTGCGCCACACCTGATGGCGGCGCAGCCGGCGGCAGCGCCTGCCGTTTCGGACTCGCGCTCGGTCGTTATTCCGCCGAGCGGCAACGGGCATTTCCAGGTCGAAGGCCGCGTCGACGGCCGGCGCCTTAATTTCATGGTCGATACAGGTGCTTCGGTGATTGCGCTCACCGAGCGCGACGCCGCCATGCTCGGCATCCATCCGGCGGCGCAGGATTACCGGGCCACGGTCAAGACCGCGAACGGCACCGTGCACGCCGCCCCGATCGAGCTCAACATGGTCGAGATCGACGATCTCGTGGTGCGCAACGTCGCCGCGATGGTGCTGCCGGACGGCGCGCTGTCCGACAACCTGCTCGGCCTGTCCTTCCTGCAGCGGCTGCGGCGGTTCGAATATGCCGACGGCAAGCTGGTGCTGGAGCAGTAGCTTGCTGCCGTCAGCATCCGCGAAGGCGGATGATCCAGTAAGCCACGCGGCCCGCGGAATTCCGAGAAACAGACGAACGCACGTGACTACTGGATGCCCCGCCTGCGCGGGGCACGACAAACACGCAACCATTTCTGCCGCCCGCCGTTTAGGCTATTGCTGTCGGGCCTTCGATTCGGATTATTGCGCCGATGTTTCCCAAGCCAAAACCTTCGCTCAAGCCGAACACCTATGCCTATGAATCCGAGCCGATGGTCAAAGCCACCGGCTTTCGCGAATACGACGCGCGCTGGCTGTTCGGCAGCGAAATCAATCTGATGGGCGTCGAGGCGCTCGGCCTTGGGCTCGGCACGCTGATCCGCGAACTCGGCGTCAAGCCGCGACATCGTCACCGGCCACGATTTCCGCTCCTATTCGGCGTCGATCAAGATGGCGCTGACCAACGGGCTGATCGCCTCGGGCTGCAAGGTGCTACGACATCGGCCTTGCGGTGACGCCGATGGCCTATTTCGCCCAGTTCGACCTCGACGTGCCGTGCGTCGCCATGGTCACCGCCTCGCACAACGACAATGGCTGGACCGGCGTGAAGATGGGCGCCAACCGGCCCGCTCACCTTCGGCCCCGACGAGATGTCGCGGCTGAAGAGAGATCGTGCTCGACGGCGCCTACAAGATGGTGCGCCGGCGGCGCCTACGAATTCGTCGAGAATTTTCCGGCGCGTTATATCGCCGACCTCACCAAACGGCCGAAGCTCAAGCGCCACCTGAAGGTCGTGTGCGCCTGCGGCAACGGCACCGCCGGCGCATTCGCCCCGCAAGTGCTGGAAAAAATCGGCTGCGAGGTGGTGCCGCTCGATTGCGAGCTCGACCACACCTTCCCGAATTACAATCCGAATACCGAAGACATGAAGATGCTGCACGCCATGCGCGACGCCGTGCTCAAGCACAAGGCCGATGTCGGCCTTGGCTTCGACGGCGACGGCGACCGCTGCGGCGTAGTCGACAACGAAGGCGAGGAGATTTTCGCCGACAAGGTCGGCGTCATGCTGGCGCGCGACATTTCATCCGAACACAAGAACGCGCTGTTCGTCGCCGACGTAAAATCGACCGGCCTGTTCATGACCGATCCGGTGCTGATCAAGAACGGCGCCAAGACCGATTACTGGAAGACCGGCCATTCCTACATGAAGCGCCGGGTCAACGAGATCGGCGCCATCGCCGGCTTCGAAAAATCCGGTCACTTCTTCTTCAACAAGCCGTTCGGCCGCGGCTATGACGACGGACTGATCTTCGCCTTCGCGGTCTGCGACATGCTCGACCGCAATCCCGACAAGAGCATGGCGGACCTCAAGAACGCGCTGCCGAAAACCTGGGGTTCGCCGACCATGTCGCCGCACTGCGCCGACGAGGAAAAATACGGCGTGGTCGATGCGGTGGTGAAGCATTTCGAGGACGAGAAGAACAAGGGCGGCAAGGTCGCCGGCCAGTCGATCCGCGATCTTGTCACCGTCAACGGCGTGCGCGTCACCGTCGAAGACGGCACCTGGGGGCTGGTGCGCGCCTCGTCCAACAAGCCGGAACTCGTCGTCGTCGTCGAAAGCCCGGTCTCCGAAGCGCGCATGCGCGACATGTTCAAATCGGTCGACGCCGTGCTGCGCACGCACAAGGAAGTCGGCGAATATAATCAGACGATTTAGTTTGTCCTCCCTCGTGAACAGAGGGAGCAAAATCTACACTTCGTGGAAAACGTCGATCTCCAGCGCGCCGGGAAACATCGTGCGCCAGGTCTGCAAATAGACCTGCATGCGCGGATCGCTCGCCATGCGCTGCCGGCTGAGCTCCCAGTCCTCGTGCGCCTCGTAGGTGATGATCTGGACGAATTTCGCCGGATCGTCGACGTTCTGCAGGAGCTTCACCTCCGCTTTGCCGAACATCTGATAGAACGGCGCAGCGGCCTTGATCATGGCGACAAGCTGGCTGGAATCCGCCGTCGGCATCGTAAAACGCAATTGCAGCACGCGGCTGACTTTTGGCTCTGCGTCGCTCATCGCATCGACCCCACTATTCGCCGGGCTTGATCTTATCCGAAATTCGGCAACCCGCCCTTCGCGATCGCGTTACTTGATGGTCTCCCGGAACCGGTGCGCCGGATAGACACCGAGGATTCTCAACGACCTCGGCAGCGAGACAAATTCCAGCTCTTCGAGCGCGAGCTCGAGCGCGCGATGCTTCGGATGACCGTCGACATCGGCGTAAAACTGCGTGGCGGTGAAGCTGCCGTCGACCATATAGCTCTCGAGCTTGGTCATGTTGACGCCGTTGGTGGCGAAGCCGCCGAGCGCCTTGTAAAGCGCGGCCGGGATGTTGCGCACCTGGAACACGAACGTGGTCATCACCCGCTTTTCCTTGCGGCCCGCCCATTTCGGCTCGCGCGCCAGAACGATGAAGCGCGTGGTGTTGTGCTTGGCGTCGGCGACGTCTTTTTTCAGGATGCGAAGACCGTAGATCCTTGCCGCAAGTTTTGTCGCCAGCGCCGCGCGCGTCACGTCGCCCGCCTCGGCAACTTCCCGCGCCGCCCCCGCTGTATCGGCGGCGACGACCGCTTTGACGCGCAGCTTGCGGATGATGTTGCGGCACTGCCCGAGCGCATGGACGTGGCTCTCGACCGTCTTTACGGTCCGCAGCGTCGCGCCTTTTGATGCCATGAGCTGGTGCTGCACCGGCAGGAACCACTCCGCCACGATGTGCAGCCGCGACGCCGGCATCAAATGGTGGATATCGGCGACCCGGCCGGCCACCGAATTGTCGATCGGAATCATCGCAAGCGCCGCGCGTCCGGTGCGCACGGCGGCGAAGGCATCCTCGAAGGTCGGGCACGGCAGCGGCTCGTAGCCCGGATAGGCCTCCTTGCAGGCGATATGCGAGTTCGCGCCCGGCTCGCCCTGAAATGCGATTTCTTCTGCGCTTTTGCCATTATCGACCCGTTAGCACGGCGCGGGCTTTTTCCAAATCCTCGGGCGTATCGACGCCGAGCGGAACGGCATCGACGATCGCCACATCGATGCGCATGCCGGCCTCCAGCGCGCGAAGCTGTTCGAGCTTCTCGCGGCGCTCGAGCGGCGACGGCGGCAGCGCGACGAAACGCTCCAGCGCCGCACGCCGGTAGGCATAAAGCCCGATGTGGTGATAGAGCGGCCCCTCGCCTGCCGGCGCCGTAGCGCGGGTGAAATAAAGCGCCCGCAGCCGCTTCGCGGCAACCGGCGTGCCCACGACCTTGACCACGTTGGGATTGGTCCGCTCGTCCGCGACCCGGATTTCCGCGGCGAGAGTGGCGATATCGACCGCGTCATCGGCCAGCGGCGCGATGGCCGCGGCAATCGCGGACGGCGACAGTGTCGGCAGATCGCCCTGCATGTTGACCACGATCTTGGCGCTGCCCTGCAAATCGATCTTGCCGAGCGCCTCGAAGATGCGGTCGGAGCCGGAGGCATGATCGGCGCGCGTCATCACGGCGCGGCCGCCGGCTTTTTCCACAACCGCCGCCACTTCGGCCGAGTCGGTGGCGATTGCCACCGGGCCCACGGCCGCCTCCTGCGCACGGCGCAGAACATGCACGATCATCGGCTCTCCGCCGATATCGGCGAGCGGTTTGCCGGGCAGCCTGGTTGCCGCCATGCGGGCCGGAATAAGGATGAGGACATCAGTCATTGCGCGCGCTTATACGGGTTGCAAGAGGCGTGGCAAACCGGCTAATTGTGCACTGCCCACCTCGTTCCGCTGCGGAGCTATCCAGCGATGAATTCGTTTGAACTCAATAAGGTACTCGGCGCCTTGCTGGGCACCTGCCTGGTCCTCGTCGCCATGCATATCGCGTCCGGCGCGATCTTTACGCCAACGGTACCGGCCAAAGCCCGGTTATGAAATCGCCGTGAAGGAAGAACAGCCGCAGGGTGGCGCCGCGGCGGCGCCGGCGGAGGTTCCGATCGAGAACCTGCTCGCGATCGGCTTCCGCGGAAAAGGGCGCCCAAGTCGCCAAGCAATGCGGCGCCTGCCACAACTTTCAGGAAGGCGCCGGCGCCAAGGTCGGGCCGGATCTTTACGGCATCGTCGGCCGGCAGGTCGCCTCCGTTGCCGGGTTCAACTATTCGACGCCGCTAAAGGCGCTCGGCGGAACCTGGACGTTCGATGCATTGAACAAATGGCTGACCAAACCCAGCGCCGATGTGCCGGGCACGGCGATGACCTTTGCCGGCCTGTCGAATGAGAAACAGCGCGCCGACGTGATCGCCTATCTCAATACCCTTTCCGCCAATCCGCTGCCGCTGCCGAAGCCCGCGCGCGGATGCCGGTCCTGCAGCTGGCGGAGCCGGCTGCCGCCAGTCCGCGGCAGCCTGGCCCGCCCGCAACATCCGGCCAACCCGCGGCCCCTGCCCAACCCGGCGGCGCAGTGCCGCCAAAGTACAGACACTCGCGCCAAAGGTGTAATTTTGCCGCTCATCCTGACGGGGATGTGAAGTCTTTTTCGTCGCGATGCCCGCCCTCACACTGGTGTCGCATTGCAAAAGGCAGAATAATAACCGGCAACAAACGTTGAATGTCATGGGAGGATCAGGTGAATCGCCGATCCCTGCTTAAGACCGCGCTCCTCGCCATTGCCGCACAGCGGCTGCCATTGCCCGCCTGGATCAAACCGGCGCTCGCCGACGACAAGGCGCCAGTCTGGCGGCACGGCGTCTCGACCTTCGGCGACCTGAAATATCCCGCAGGCTTCAAGCAATTCGATTACGTCAACGGCGCCGCGCCGAAGGCCGGCAGCGTGCGGCAGATCGCACTCGGCACTTTCGACAATTTCAATCCGGTTATCGCCGACGTCAAAGGCTCGATCGCCGCCGGCACCGAACTCGTCTACGAGACGCTTTCGGTGCAGTCGCTCGACGAAGTGTCGAGCGGTTACGGCTTGCTCGCCGAAGCCGTGAGCTATCCGGCCGATTTCTCGTCGGCCTCCTACCGGCTGCGCGCCGAGGCAAAATGGCATGACGGCACACCGGTCACGCCGGACGACGTGATTTTCTCCTTCGAGGCCTTCAAGAAATACAGCCCGCAGCTCGGCGCCTATTACCGCCACGTCACCAAGGTCGAGAAGATCGGCGATCGCGAACTGACGTTCACCTTCGACGGTCCGGGCAACCGCGAACTGCCGCAGATCATCGGCGAGCTCACGGTGCTGCCGAAGGCATGGTGGACGGGCACCGACAAGGACGGCAAGCAGCGCGATATCGGCTCGACGACGCTCGAGCCGCCGCTCGGCAGCGGCCCTTATCAGCGTCAGGGAATTCTCGGCCGGGCCGCAACATCGTCTACGAGCGCGTGAAGAATCACTGGGCCGGGAATCTCAACGTCTGTGTCGGCGTCAATAATTTCGACGAACTGCACTTCGAATATTTCCGCGATGCCACGGTCGCGCTCGAAGCCTTCAAGGCCGACACCGTCGACTGGCGCACCGAGAACAGCGCCAAGAACTGGGCGACGGCCTACGATTTCCCGGCGGTCAGCGACAAGCGCGTCCTGCTCGAGGAATTTCCGGTCCGCAATGTCGGCATCATGCAGGCCTTCGCCTTCAACATCCGGCGCGAAAAATTTCAGGATCCTCGCGTGCGCTTCGCGTTCAATTGCGCGTTCAATTTCGAGGAAATGAACAAGCAGATTTTCTACGGCCAGTATAAGCGCATCGCCAGCTATTTCGAAGGCACCGAGCTTGCCGCAACCGGCCTGCCCACTGGCCGGGAGCTGGAGCTTCTCGAAACCATTCGCGACAAGGTCCCGCCCGAACTGTTCAAGAAGCCCTACACCAATCCGGTCAACGGCACGCCTGAGGAGATCCGCAACAATCTGCGCGATGCGCTTCGCCTGTTCAAAGCGGCGGGATACGAAGTGCGCGACCAGCAAATGGTCCACGCCAAGACCGGCGAGCCATTCGCGGTCGAATTTCTCGCCGAGGGTCCAAGTTTCGAGCGCGTCTTCCTGTTCTACAAGCCGTCGCTCGACCGCCTTGGCATTCAGGCGACGGTGCGAACGGTCGACGAAGCGCAATACGAAAACCGGCTGCGCAACTGGGACTTCGACATCATGACATCGGCCTGGGCTGAATCGCTCTCGCCCGGCAATGAGCAGCGCGGCTATTGGGGTTCGCAAGCCGCCGATCAGCCGGGTTCGCTCAATATCGTCGGCATCAAGAATCCGGCGGTCGATGCCATGATCGAGCAGGTGATCTTCGCCAAGAACCGCCCCGATCTTGAGGCCGCGACCAAGGCGCTCGATCGCGTGCTGCTGTGGAATTTCTACGTCGTGCCGCAATGGTCCTACGGCAAGGTGCGCACCGCGCGCTGGGACCGCTTCGGTCATCCCGATCCGATGCCGAAATACGGCCGGGCCGCATTTCCGACCGTGTGGTGGTGGGACGCCGAAAAGGCCCAAAAAACGGGCTGATCGCCGCTCCGGGCGCCGCGCTCGCCGCGGTCCGGACTCCATCATCGCAATCCTCGCAATTTCTGCACGGTTTGTGATTATGGATTCGCGGCTTCTGGCCTGGCTCGGCCCCTGACCGGCACGACATGAGACATCTGACACGACGACGCGTGCTTTCGCTCACGGCCGGACTTGCCGGCGCGGCGCTGCCTGAAAACTTGCCGCGCGCCCGCGCCGATGACGGAATCGAATCGCACGGCCTCTCGGCATTCGGCGAACTCGCCTATCCTCCCGATTTTTCGCACTTCCGTTACGCCGATCCGGGCGCGCCGAAGGGCGGCATTTTTTCGCAGATCGGTCCGGACCGGGCCTACAACCAGAATTTTCTCACCTTCAATTCGCTCAACACGTTCATCCTCAAGGGTGACGCGGCGCAGGGCATGGAGATGACGTTTGCGACGCTGATGGTGCGCTCGGGCGACGAGCCGGACGCCATGTACGGCCTCGCCGCCTACAAAGTCTGGCGTTCCGCCGACGGCCTCACCTATCGGTTCTTCATCAGGCCCGAAGCGAAATTCCACGACGGCACCCCGCTCACCGCGCAGGATGTCGCCTTCTCGCTGAACATCTTGAAGGAGAAAGGCCATCCGCTGATCACCCAGTCGCTGCGCGACTTCACCGGCGCCAAAGCCGACGACGCCAAGAGCGTCACCGCGAGCTTCGCGCCGAAACGCGCGCGCGACGTGCCGCTGCTTGTCGCCGGCCTGCCGATTTTCTCGCGCACCTATTACGCGGCAAAGCCGTTCGACGAATCCACGCTCGACACCCCGCTTGGTTCGGGCGCCTACAAGGTCGGCCGCTTCGAGCCGGGACGTTTCATCGAATACGACCGCGTCACGGACTGGTGGGGCGCCGATCTTCCGGTCGCGCGCGGCGTGAATAATTTCGACGTCCTGCGGTTTGAATATTATCGCGACCGCGACGTCGGCTTCGAAGGCTTTTCGGCGCAGAATTATCTGTTTCGCGAGGAGTTCACCTCGCGCTTCTGGGCGACGCGCTACGATTTCCCCGCGGTGAAAGACGGCCGCGTCAAGCGCGACGAGACTCCCGATGATACGCCGTCGGGCGCGCAAGGCTGGTTCATCAACACGCGCCGGCCGCAATTTGCCGACCCGCGGCTGCGCGAAGCGCTCAACGACGCCTTCGACTTCGAATGGACCAACAAGACGATCATGTATGGCGCTTATCAGCGTACCGTCTCGATGTTTCAAAACTCCGACATGATGGCGCAGGGCAAGCCCGGACCCGAAGAAGCCGCGCTGCTCGCGCCGTTCCGCGCCGAATTGCCGGATGAGGTTTTCGCCGAGCCCTATTCCCCGCCGGTATCGGATGGTTCCGGCCAGGATCGCGCACTCCTGCGCAAGGCCGCGCAACTTCTCGGCGAGGCCGGCTTCACGCTCCAGAACGGCAAGCGCACGCTGCCGGACGGACGGCCCGTCACGATCGAGTTTCTCATCGACGAGCCGTCGTTCGAACCGCACCACATGCCGTTTATCAGGAATCTCGGCACGCTCGGCATCGATGCGACGCTGCGCGTCGTCGACCCGGTGCAATATCGTGCACGCCGCGACGCCTTCGATTTCGACATCACGATCGACCGTTTCAGTTTTTCGTCGACGCCGGGTGATTCGCTGCGCTCATTCTTGTCGTCTCAGGCCGCAGCGCTGAAAGGCTCGAACAATCTCGCCGGCATAGCGAGCCCCGTCGTCGATGCGCTGATCGACGCGATCATGGCGGCGCAATCGCGGCCCGCGCTGGTAACCGCTTGCCGTGCGCTCGATCGCGTCATCCGCGCCGGGCGATATTGGGTTCCGAACTGGTACAAGGCGTCGCACTGGATCGCCTATTGGGATGTTTTCGGCCGGCCCCCGGCGCAGCCGCGCTATTTCCGCGGCATTCCCGATACTTGGTGGTATGACCCCATAAAAGCCGCGAAAATCCGGCGTGCGGGCTAGTGCGGCGGATTTGAAGTTCCTACACTCGTGCGGCAAACTCGCGGTGCCGATACCGGCGACATGCGTCGTGCTTCCGTCACGGTCCGAATGACAATAAACGCCGGGACCCAATGGCCGCTTACATCCTCCGCCGCATCCTGTTCATGATCCCCACGATTCTGCGGGATCATGCTGGTGTCGTTCACCGTCATTCAGTTCGCGCCGGGCGGCCCGGTGGAGCGCGTCATCGCGCAACTCTCCGGCTCCGATACCGGCGCCACGTCGCGCATTTCCGGCTCGGCCGGCGGCGATTTCGGCGCCCGCGGCGCGCAGCCCGGCGGCTCGCAGGGCGTGGCCAATTCCAAATATCGCGGCGCGCAGGGGCTCGACCCCGAGTTCATCAAAAGCCTGGAAAAGCAGTTCGGCTTCGACAAGCCGGCCTACGAGCGCTTCCTGATCATGATCGGCAATTATGCGCGCTTCGATTTCGGCAAGAGCTATTTCCGCGACGTCAGCGTCATCCAGCTCATCAAGGAGAAACTGCCGGTCTCGATATCGCTCGGCATCTGGATGACGCTGTTGAGCTACCTGATCTCGATTCCGCTCGGCATCCGCAAGGCGGTGCGCGACGGCTCGCCGTTCGACGTATGGACGTCGGGCGTCATCATCATCGGCTACGCCATTCCGGGCTTTCTGTTCGCGATCCTGCTCATCATCCTGTTCGCCGGCGGCTCGTTCTTCCAGATCTTTCCGTTGCGCGGGCTGGTGTCCGACGGCTGGGCGCAATTTACCTGGTGGCACAAGATCCTCGATTATTTCTGGCACCTGACGCTGCCGATCGTCTCGATGGGGCTTGCCGCCTTCGCCACCATGACGCTGCTCACCAAGAATTCGTTCCTCGAGGAATTGCGCAAGCAATATGTGCTCACCGCGCGCGCCAAGGGCTGCACCGAGCGGCAGGTGCTCTACGGCCATATTTTCCGCAACGCCATGCTGCTCGTCATTGCCGGCTTTCCGGCCGCGTTTGTCTCCGCCTTCTTTGCCGGCTCGCTGCTGATCGAGACCATCTTCTCGCTCGACGGGCTCGGACTGCTGAGCTTCGAAAGCGTGCTCAACCGCGACTATCCGGTCGTGTTCGCCAATCTCTACATTTTCGCGCTTGTCGGGCTCGTCGTGAACCTGATCTCCGACCTCACCTATACCTGGATCGATCCGCGCATCGATTTCGAGACGCGGGAGGTCTGAGGTGGACGACAAGACTCGCGCCGAGAGACCTATCGAGATCGGCCGCGGCGTCGTTCCGCCGATGAATCTGACGCCGGATATCGAGCCGGCCGGTCCGCTGGGCGTCGCCTGCGCCGCCGCGCGGCTTCGAACTTTCGCCGCTCAATGCCCGGCGCTGGCAGAATTTCAAGGCGAACCGGCGCGGCCACTGGTCGTTCTGGATTTTCATGATCCTGTTCATATTGTACGCTGTTCGCCGAATTCATCGCCAACGACAAGCCGCTCTTCATCCACTTCGACGGCAAGAACTTCTTTCCGGTCTTCGTCACCTATCCCGACACCGATTTTGGCGACGATCTCGGCACCGCGGCCGATTATCGCGATCCCTATCTGCAAAAATTCCTCGACGAGCATAACGCCATCGAAATCTGGCCGCCGATCCGCTTCTCCTACAAGACCATCAACGACCGGCCGCCTTCGGCATTCCCTTCCAAGCCGACCTGGCTGCTCAACAAAGCGGATTGCGATTTCGCCGCCAAGAACGGCTACTCGCAATGCGGCTCTCTGGAGATGAACTGGCTTGGCACCGACGACCAGGGCCGCGACGTGCTGGCGCGGATGATCTACGGCTTTCGCATTTCGGTGCTGTTCGGGCTGGTGCTGACCATCGTGTCGTCGGTCATCGGCATCGCCGCCGGCGCCGTGCAGGGTTATTTCGGCGGCTGGACCGACCTTTTGTTCCAGCGCTTCATCGAAATCTGGACTTCGGTGCCCGAGCTCTATCTGCTCCTGATCATATCTTCGGTGCTGGTGCCCGGCTTCTTCGTGCTGCTTGGGCATCCTGCTGTTGTTCTCCTGGGTGCGGCTCGTCGGGCTGGTGCGCGCCGAATTCCTGCGCGGCCGCAATTTCGAATATATCCAGGCGGCGCGCGCGCTCGGCGTGTCCAACAAAGTGATCATGTTCCGCCACCTGTTGCCGAACGCCATGGTGGCGACGATGACTTTCCTGCCGTTCATCATGTCGTCATCGGTGATGACGCTGACCGCGCTCGACTTCCTCGGCTTCGGCCTGCCGCCGGGCTCGCCCTCGCTCGGCGAACTGCTGTCGCAAGGCAAGGCCAATGTGCAGGCGCCGTGGCTCGGCCTCACCGGCTTCTTCACCGTCGCGCTGATGCTGTCGCTTCTGATCTTCATCGGCGAAGCGGTGCGCGACGCGTTCGATCCGCGAAAGACGTTTACATGAGCGAAGAGCTTTGCCTCTCGGTGCGCGATCTTTCGATCGCCTTCCGTTCCGGCAAGCGGCGAGACGCTGGCGGTCGACCGCGTGTCGTTCGACATTGCCAAGGGCGAGTGCCTGGCGCTGGTCGGCGAATCCGGCTCCGGCAAATCGGCAACCGCGCTGTCGATCCTGAAGCTCCTGCCCTATCCGGCGGCGTCGCACCCGTCGGGCAGCATCACTTTCCACGGCCGCGATCTCCTGAAACTTCCCGAACGCGAGATGCAGCAAGGTGCGCGGCGACGACATCACCATCGTGTTCCAGGAGCCGATGACCTCGCTCAATCCGCTGCACACGATCGAAAAGCAGATCGGCGAGATTTTGCTGCTGCATCGCGGACTGACCGGCGCCGCCGGCGCGCGAGCGCACGCTCGAAGTGCTCACGCAGGTCGGCATTCCCGATCCGCGAAACCCGGCTCAAGAGCTATCCGCACCAGCTCTCCGGCGGCCAGCGCCAGCGCGTCATGATCGCCATGGCGCTCGCCAACGAGCCGGATCTGCTCATCGCCGACGAGCCGACCACGGCGCTCGACGTCACCGTGCAGGCGCAGATCATCGCGCTGCTGAAGGACATCCAGGCGCGGCTGCACATGTCGCTTTTGTTCATCACCCACGACCTCGGCATCGTCCGCAAGATCGCGCAGCGCGTCTGCGTGATGAAAGACGGCAAGATCGTCGAGCATGGCGCCGTCGAGCAGGTTTTCAACGCGCCGCAGCACCCCTATACGCAAGCGCTGCTCGCCGCGGAGCCGAGGCCCGATCCGGCGCCGCCGCGGCCCGACGCGCCGGTGCTTCTCGAGACCCAGCATCTGAAGGTCTGGTTCCCGATCACCGCCGGCTTCATGCGCAAGGTCGTCGGCCACGTCAAAGCCTGCGACGGCCTGACGATCGAATTGCGCAAGGGCGAAACGCTCGGCGTCGTCGGCGAATCCGGCTCGGGCAAATCGACGCTCGGGCGCGCGATCCTGCGCCTGATCTCATCCGAAGGGCCGATCGCCTATATGGGCAACAATCTGCAAGGCCTGAAATTCAAGGAGATGCGGCCATTTCGCCGCGACATGCAGATCGTGTTCCAGGACCCTTACGGCTCGCTGTCGCCGCGCATGTCGGTCGCCGACATCATCAAGGAAGGGCTGAAGGTCCATCATCCGGACCTGACGGAAGCCCAGCGCGACGAGCGCATCATCCAGGCGCTCAACGATGTCGGGCTCGATCCCGAGACACGGTTCCGCTTTCCGCACGAATTTTCCGGCGGCCAGCGCCAGCGCATCGCAGTGGCGCGCGCGCTCGTGCTGGAGCCGAAATTCATCGTGCTCGACGAGCCGACGAGCGCGCTCGACATGGTGATCCAGGCGCAGATGGTCGACCTGCTGCGCGATCTGCAGAAGCGGCACAATCTTACTTATCTGTTCATCTCGCACGATCTGCGCGTGGTCGCGGCATTGGCGAGCCGGCTTATTGTCATGCGCCACGGCCTCGTCGTCGAGGCCGGCGAAGCCGCGGAATTGTTCCGCAATCCCAAAACCGATTATACGCGCGCGCTGTTCGCCGCCGCGTTCAATCTCGAAACCGCGCCCGAAGGCGTGGTGGCGCAATAAGGCTTCAACGCGGCGGTGGCGTCCGTCGCGTAAGAAAAAGACTGGTGAGGAAGGCGTGCCCGCGGTTATCCGCAAGCTCAGTCTTGCCGGGGTGATGGCGTTGGCGGGCATCGCGCCGGCAGCCGCGACGCCGCAGTAAAATCCGGCGGGGAACACGGGGAGACGTCCGATGAAGCGCATGCGAAGCTGGTCCTTCGGTTTGATGTCTACAATCCTGCTGCCGCTTGCCGCGCCGGCATCCGCGGAAACCGTGAAATTCGTCGTCCCGTTCGCCGCCGGCGGCCCGGTCGATACGATGGCGCGGCTCGTCACTTCCGAACTCGGCCAAAAACTTGGCGCCGACGTGATCGTCGACGATCGCGGCGGCGCCGGCGGCGCCATCGCCGGAGAATTCGTGGCGCATGCGACGCCCGACGGCACCACGGTCCTGTTCGGAAGTTTTGGCTCTACCGTGCTCGGTCCGATCCTCAAGCCGCCGGCGTCCTACGATCCGGTAAAATCGTTCGCGCCGGTGATGCGCATCGGCGCGACGCCGTCGCTCCTTGTCGTGAATAACGAACTCGGCGTCACGACGATGAGCGAACTCATTGCCAAGGCGAAGCAGCAAAAGCTCACCTACGGTTCCGCCGGGGCGGGCACGACCATGAATATCGCCGTCGAAATGCTCAACAATGCCGCCGGCGTAAAAATCATCCACGTCCCCTATCGCGGCGCGGCGCCGGCGATCACCGACCTTCTCGGCGACCACGTCGACATGCTCAACGCCGACCTGCCTGTGCTGATGCCACTGGTGAAGGCAGGGAAAGTGAAGGCGATCGCGCTTTTCGCGCCCGAACGTTCGCCGCTGATGCCGGATCTCGTCACGACAAAAGAAGCCGGCCTGCCGAGCGTGGTGATGGAGAACTGGTATGGCGTGTTCGCGCCCGCCGCCACACCGGCGCCGGTGCGCGAAAAGCTGGAGAAGGCGCTACTCGCCGTGACCGCGATTCCGGCGATCCGGCAGCGGCTCGATGACAACGGCCTGCACGGCACACTCGACCACGCGGCATTCACGGCGCTGCTCAAGGAAGAATTCGCCGACTGGCCGGCGACGATCCGGAAGCTCGGCATTACGGGGGAGTAGCGCCCGGAAGTCCCGGCCGCACCTGCGGCCCGCTACTTGGCCTTGGCGATCAAATCCCTGATCGGCACGCCGGCTGCGATCTTTTCCTCGCGCAGTTTTTCGGCCGCGGCATTCTTCGTCGCGCGCGCCAGCACTTCGCCCGCCCGTTCGCGCGGAATGAAGCAGACGCCGGTCTCATCGGCGAGCACGAGGTCGCCGGGATTCACCGGCATGCCGCAGATCGACACCGGCTTGTTGACGGCGACGGTCTCGACGCGCCACTTGCCGGTGATCGGGCTTACGCTCTTCGACCAGACCGGAAGCCCGATGGCGCGGGAATGATCGATGTCGCGCGCGCCGCCGTCGACAATGGCGCCGATTTCGCCCTGGCGGTGGCCGATCGTCGCCGACATGCCGCCGAGATTGGAAACCTGGTCGACGCCCTGCACCACGAGGACGTCGCCCGGCTCCGCGAGATTATGCGCCTCGATTTCGCCGAGACCCGAAACGCCGGTCTTCACCCTGTCCGGCACCGGCGCGGCCGCGGCGATGTTATGCACGGTGAGCGCGCGCCCGACGATGCGCGCTTTCGGATCGGACGGACGCAGCACGGCGCCGGGGATAGCGCCGACAATGCCGAGTTCGTCCATCGCATCCGACGCAATGCCGGTCAGATCCGGCAACGCGCGAAACCCGCTCAGGATATCGGATGGCAACATGGGTAGTTCGAGCATGCCAAAGGCAGCCGCCGGAAGTTTTCCGAGCGTTTGCTTCGCCATGACCGGACTCAGAACCCGAACAGTTTCGCCGGATTATCGACCAGCATGAGGCGGCGCGTGCGCTCATCCGGCGCGATCTCGGCGATGAGATCGACGAGCTCGCCGTCATTGGGCACTGCGTTGTGGTTCGGGTGCGGCCAGTCGGTGCCCCAGACCACGCGTTCCGGCGCGTGTTTGGCGAGATCGCGCGGGAACGCCACCGCGTCGGCAAAGGGATATGTCTGCTTGCTGATGCGATCGGTGCCGGAGAGTTTCACCCAGATATTGCCGCGGTCGAGGAGCCGCCGCAAAACCGAGAAGGCCTTGCCGTGAAGTCCCTCGGCAATGTCGATGCGGCCGATGTGATCGATCACCACCGGCGCCTCGATCGACGTGATGAACTCGTAAAGGTCGACAACACCGTTGCCGCCGACGTGCATTTCGATGTGCCAGCCGTACGGCGAGACTTTATCGATGATCTTGAGCATGTCCTCGCGCGGCTTCGCCGGTCCGAGATGGCCAGTGAGGAAATGCAGGCGCACGCCGCGCACACCGGCCTCGTCGAGCCGCTCGACCTCGGCATCGGGCACCGACGGATCGAGCAGCGCCACGCCGCGATAGCGGCCCTTGCCGGCTTCAAGCAGATCGACGAGCACCCGGTTGTCGGTACCGTGACAGGTCGATTGCACGAAGACGCCGCGCTGGAAGCCGAGGAATTCGTGCAGGCGGAACAAAGCTTCCTTGGGCGCATCGGCCGGCGTGAACGGCCGGTTCGGCGCATAGGGAAATTTGCTGTGCGGCCCGAAGACGTGGAAGTGCGAGTCGCAGGCAATTCGGCGGCAGCGTGATGCCGGGCTTTTTCGGATTCGGATCCGGCGGCGCGATGGTCGGCGTGAGGTCGTCGGGTCGGATAGCCATGTGTTGTTCTTCTCTTCTTGCAAAATCAATCGCAGCGCACGGTCATGCCGCCATCGACCACGATTTCGGTGCCGGTAATGAAGCGCGCCTCTTCGGACGCCAGAAAGAGCACGGCATGCGCCGTGTCGCGGCCGTCGCCCATGAAGCCGAGCGGGATGCGGTCGACGCGCGATTTCAGCAAGGCCTCGATGTCGCCGCCTGTGCGCTGCTTGGCGAGGCGGGCCTCGACCATCGGCGTATGCATCTGCCCCGGGATCACCGTGTTCACGCGAATTCCTTTGCTGGCATATTGCACAGCCGTCACCCGCGAAAACTGGATCACCGCCGCCTTCGAGGAAGCATAGCCGATCTGCGGCGAGCCGGTATAGCGGATGCCGGAACTCGACGCGGTGTTGACGATGGCGCCGCCGCCCTGCCCGATCATCACCGGAATGACGCGGCGGCAGGCGAGGAATACACTTTTGAGATTGTAGTCGATCTGCTTGTCGAAATTTTCTTCCGACATCTCGGCGGCGCCGCCCGCCGCCGAGCCGCCGACATTGTTGAGGAGGATGTCGATGCGGCCGAATTTCTTGCGGCAGGCTTCCGTCATGGCGCCGACCTGCGCATCGTCGAGCACATCGCAGACATGTGTTGCGATCTCGCTCTGATTGCCGACGCGCTCGACGGTCTCCTTCATCGCGTCGCCATCCTTGTCGACGGCAAAGACCTTTGCGCCTTCACGCGCGAACAGGACCGCCGCGGCACGGCCGTTGCCCCAGCCCGGCCCGACGCAGCCGGCCCCGACAATCATCGCTACTTTTCCTTCGACGCGCCCCGCCATGACCCGCTGCCGTTTCTCGATGCCGCGTTAATGTTAGTGGAGCGGCGGGACCTGCGCCAGCGCGCCGCAAAAAAAGAAATCGTTCCGCAATTGCCCACTCTTAGTGATCGGTGGGCTTGTAGCCCCGCCGCCGTTCAAGCGGCCAGACCCGCTGGATCATGCCGTACATGAAGGCTGTGGTCAGCCCGAACAGCATGATGCCGTTGAGAGCCTCCAGCGCACCCATCAGCCGCCAATGCTCCGCCAGGAAGATTTCGGAGTGACCGTAGGTCGTGATCGCACTGAGCGAGTAGAGCATCGCCGTTCTTGAGTCGGGGATCGCGCCAAGTATCCGGTAGGCGGTCGCCCAAACGCCGGCTTCGACTCCGATCAGGATCGTCGTCCACACCGTGGTGATGCCCATCACGATCACAAACGTCGCTTCGTAACGGCGGCGGCCTTCAATCTTGTCCTCGAGGCGAACCAGTTGCACATTGAACAGGCCGAGGCCGAGGCCGATGACGTGAAATATCACCGTCAGCATGATCAGGGGCAGGCTCCAGGCCCAGTTGCCGTCCCACGTAAGGGCGTCATTCATTTCGTTCGATATCCCCCGGTTCGTCCCAGAACACCGTGCTGTCGAGCGGCGCGAATGTATTGAAGCGGCAATGGCGGCGCCAGCGTGGCAAAACCGGTCCCTTGAACCCGCCGGGGACGCCGGCCGACAAACAAGGCTGAGCATCCCGAAACGCGGAGGACGGCATGATCAGGCTGTTTCTGGCTGTCGTCGCCCTGATCCTCGCGGCGCTCGCCGCCGGCGCCTATTTTCAGTTCAATCCGGCGATTGCGATTTTCGTCATCCTCGGCTTCGGGATCTATGGCGTGATCCGCATTGGCGGACCCGGATTGCCGAAAGGCGCCTACATCCCCTGGCGAGCCAGCGGCGTCGACATTCACGGGCGCGACTACGTCCAGGACGATGACCCATTGCGCGGCGAGGACCAGCGCGAGGGCGATGGCTTCCGGTGAGATCACCGGCGCCGGAATGACGATGCACCGGATTGCACTTGCACTGGCACTCTTTGCCGCAACGATCGGCTGCGGCAGCGCGGCGGAGTTAAACCCGGATGCCGACCGGCTGGTCGACGCGAGCGACGACGTCGCGGGCCGCACCGGCGTCACCTATTTCGATCTGGTGAAACTCATCGTGACCGATCTCGATCCCATAGGCACAGGCGAGCCGACCGCGCACCAGATCGTCCCCTATCGGCATATCGAGGGCAAAAATTCCGCAACCGTTCCGGACGGCCCGGTCTCGATCAAGTATCTCACGCCGCTGAAAATTCACGCCGATGGCAAATCCCGCCTCGCGCTTCTCGCCGATCTCGGACCGTCGGACGGCAATGTCGCGGAATTCGCACTGCTGGCGCTGTTCGATCTCTCCGGCAAACCAAAACTGCTTGACGTCGTCGAGGTCGGCATCGATCGCATGACCGGATTTGCCGACAGCCCGCTCCTGCCGCTTGGGCACGGCTCGGACCTGATCCGCGTCGACAGCGATCATTTCAACTCGGATGAGGATTTTGTCGGAACTGAATTTATCTTCGTGCGCGACGATCGTTTCCGGCTGGTCGACTCGCTTTTCACCTTCGATGAAAAGACCTGCACGACCGTTCGCAGCCAGATTCCGATTATCACGACGCGTCACTATGGGGGAAAGCAGCATCCTCGTCGTCGTGCGCGAGAAGCTCGAGGCGCAGCCGGATTATGAGAACTGCGACGACAAGAAATTGCCGCGGCTCTTCGTAAGATATTTCCGCGCGACCTATCGCTGGAACGCGCACCGCAACAGGTTCGAAACGGCGTCGCGCGATTTGACAAAGCTCGGCGCACAAAACGAGAAACTGATGTCGGGCGGCGGGCAGTAAAGCCCTTTCAGGCGGCGCCGGTGCGCCATTCACGCCAGTGCCACCACAGCACCGCGCCAATCCCGAGCGCGGCCCCGGCAATCAGGACAAAAATCAAAGCCGAATTTTCGACCCATGCGATCGCCGGTATGCCGAGCGCCATGATCAGCCCGAGAAGGCAGACCTGCCACGACAGCACATGCGTCCCGGCGGTGAAGGTGCCGAGCGCCAGCAGCGTAAAAATGGCGATGCCAGTGGAGCTGGCGTTGAAAACCCGCTGCACGCTCGGCAACAGCATCATGTTCATGACCACCAGAAACGCGAACCAGTGCAGCGCCTGTGTCCCGATCAATCGCAGCCGCGCGGCATTGTCGCCGGCGCTTTGCCATCCGGCGCCGACGCAAATCAGCGCGATGATCGGCGCCAGAAGCTCCCAGTAGATGATGATCGGCTGCTTCGAGAAAGTGGTATAGGCGACGCCGAGAATCGTCAGGATCAGCACGAGACTGAAAGGCAGTTCCTTGATCCAGAAGCTCGACCGCGATGCGCTTGCCGATTGCGGGACCGAAGGGCCGGATTCTGCGCCGCTCATCGTCTGCTCCGCGCGGCCGGAACCTGCCGCCGTCCAGCTTGCGATTGGCCCAGTTTGCCGAAACCGCAGCCTAAAGGCCAGACACGGCGGTCAAACGACCGGGCTGGCGCGCAGTTCCACCAAAGCCGCCTTGCCCGCCCGCGTGGCCTCCGACATCGTTTCAAAAAAATCGGATTGCCGCACCGGCTTGCTCTTGCCCGCCGCGTAAATCTCCCACCGCCAAGATCTGGGCGGGCGGCCTTTGTTCTTGATCGCCAGAGTGTAGTCGGCGGGGTTGAAAATGGGCGTCTTTTCCATGGCGGCGTTATTGAGAGTCCAAAGAGCTAATGACAGATTCCGAGAAGGCACGGCGCAGCATCAACTCGCATTCCTGCGTGCGCTGCCGTGCGGCCTCGCTGCCCCAGCAAGACAGAATATCACGTAAATCGCGGATTGCGACATCTACTGCTGTCACAAGATCGATTTCGCCAGCAGCGCCGTCGTCGGCACGATAATCGCTAAAATTGAGGATTTGAGCACTCATTCGACACTCCACGAATCACTCTACCCGCACAATGCAGTCCAGCAGTTAACGGGCCGTGATTTCGCGTGTTTTTGACGCCGTATTGGTCCCCGATGACCGGCATGGCCCGGTTACCGCGCGATGCGCCGGATGCTGGTGACGGCACTGCCCGTGTTCCGGATACGGGCGATCGCGGCTCCAATCGGCTCGATGGCGGCCGCCATGTGGAAGGCATTGGCGTGCAAGAGGGTTTCATGGTCGCGAACGATCGCGACATGACCTTTCCAGAACACGAGGTCGCCGCGCCGCAAACCGGAATGATCGGCGGCGGCTTTCACGGGCGCGCCGAGCGCTTCTTCCTGCATGTCGCTGTCGCGCGGGCATGACACGCCGGCGGCCGTAAGCGCGATTTGCACCAGACCCGAACAGTCGAGGCCGAACGCGGTCTTGCCGCCCCACAAATAGGGCGTGCCGAGGAACCGCTCCGCTACCGCGACGAAATCCTTTTCGGTGGCGCCCTCGGGCGCAAGATGCACTGTCGGCACAAAATTTCCGGCCTTCGTCACGGCCATGCGGTCCTCGATATGCGCTACGGCGATCTTTGCGCCGAATGGCAGCGCCTCGATCGGCGGCAGTTTGATCGAGGGTCCTGGAAACGCGAAACTGCGCAGCGCCACGACCTTGTGCGTCGGCATGACGCCTGCCGGCGCAAGCGCCTGCGACGGCAGCCAGCCGACATAACAGTCGGCCGCAAGCTGGCCCCAGGCCCAGCCCTCTTCATTACTGTCATAGATCGTCACCCGCTCGCCCATGAGCGCTTCGGTATCGAGCGGCGCGTCGGGTCGTGGTTCGCGGCGCAGCGGCGCCTGCGGCGCGACGACTTCCATCAGGCGGCCTTCGGCAAAGCTCCGCGCCGTGACTTTGCCTTCGAGATCTTTTGCCGCGAGATCGGGGCGGGCCGGCGTGACGCGAGGATCGAAGGTGCGCATCGTTCAGGCGTAGCGCCCGGCAAGGAGCGCATAGAGAGCGCGCGCCGACTGCAAATCGCCGCCCTCCGGCCGTCCCGCCTTGGCGCTCGCCGTCCAGGCGAACAGATCGACATGCAGCCAGGATTTCGCGGCAACGAAGCGGCGCATGAACAGCGCCGCCGTGATCGCGCCGCCCTGGCTGCCGCCGACATTATTGATATCGGCGACCTTCGATTCCAGCATCGTCTCGTAGGGGCGCCACAACGGCAGCCGCCACACCGGGTCGTTCTCGGTCGCCGATGAACTCATCAGTTCGGCGGCGAGTTCGTCGTCGTCGGTGAAGAAGGCCGGCACGTCGGGGCCGAGCGCGACGCGTGCCGCGCCGGTCAGCGTCGCGAAATCGGCAATCAGCGCCGGCTTGTCTTCGTCGGCGAGCGCCAATGCGTCGGCAAGGACGAGACGGCCTTCGGCGTCGGTATTGCCGATCTCGACGGTAATGCCCTTGCGCGAGGTGTAGATGTCGCGCGGCCGGAAGCTCGCGCCGGAGATGGAATTCTCCACCGCCGGAATGAGCACGCGCAGGCGCACTTTCAGCTTGCGCGCCATGATCATGTGCGAAAGCGCGAGCGCGGTCGCCGCCCCGCCCATGTCCTTCTTCATGTTGAGCATGCCGGTGTCCGGCTTGATATCGAGGCCGCCGGTGTCGAAACAGACGCCTTTGCCCACCAGCGTCACGCGCGGATGATTGGCATCGCCCCATGACATATCGATCAGCCGCGGCGCGCCCGCCGCGGCCCGGCCGACGGCGTGGATGAGCGGAAAGTTCTTCTCCAGAAGTTCGTCGCCGACGATGGCGCTGATCGTCGCCGAATGGCGCGAGGCGAGCTTCCGCGCCGCCTGTTCGAGCTGCGCCGGTCCCATGTCGTTCGCCGGCGTATTGATGAGGTCGCGGGCCAGCGTCACGCCTTCGACGATATGCTCAAGTTCGTCGCGATCGACGCTTTGCGGCAGATCGAGCTTTATGGCGCGCGCGTCGGCCTTGCGGTAACGCGTGAAGCGATACATGCCGAGCGCGAAGGCGAGAGCGCCGAGCCGCGCATCGTGCGGCGCATTGGCAAAGCGATAGACCCCGTCCGGCAAATGCTGCGTCAGGCGGCCGGGCAGAAACGCATCCTTCGCATCGTCGGCGCTCTCGATGCCGAACAGAACGCCGCCGAGCGCGCTTTTTCCGGGCAGCAGCAGATGGCGGCCGGGCTTTGGCTCAAAACCCGCGGCGTCGGCGAAAGCGTTTGCCTCGGCGCTGAGCATCTTGCGCACGTCTTGATAAGTCGACGCGGTGACAAACCAGATAGGAATGGCGTCCGGCGTTCCGCGGGCGAAAAAGACTGGATCCATGGAATGACCTGCGCTGTGTCCTGCCCTGCTACCACGCCACGCCGTTTACATCCACGGCATCAGCGAAGCGTGAATGACATCCGGTATGCCGTCGCCGCCGACCGAGCGGATAGCGAGGTCGACATCGCCGAGACCGAAGCGGTGGGTGGTGACGAGTTCAAGCGGAAAGCGTTTTGAAGCGAGTTGCGCCAGAGCAAGCTCGCAGGCTTTGTAGCTATGGCCGCGCGCACTTTTCATGGTGATGAACTTCACCGTGAATTTTTCCAGCGGAAAGTTCGGGAACTGCGCCATCTCGCCCTGCGCCACGATCACGCCGCCCTTGCGCTTGAGCGCCTCGATGCCGAGCAGGATCGGAATGGTGCCAGCGCCTGCGGTGCAGTCGAGCGAAACGTCGACACCCTTGCCGCCGGTGATCTCCATGATCCGCGCCAGCGGATCTTCCTTCTGCACGTCGATGACATAGTCGGCGCCAAGTTTTTTGGCGACATCCAGGCGCGCTTTGTCCTTCGACGTGCCGGTGACGATGATGAGCGAAGCGCCGGCCTGCTTGCAGATCACGGTCTGCGACAGGCCCTGCTGGCCGGGCCCCTGGATCAGCACGGTCGAATTGTAGCCGACGCCGCCGTCGAACAGCGACCACTCGACGCCGTTTGCCATCGGCGTAACGAGACCTGCGAGTTCCGCGGACACGCCCTTCGGCACGTGATGCAGGACGGCGTTCCACGGCAGATAGACATATTGCGCAAAGCCGCCCCACAGATGCGGCGCTTTTTCCGCCGACGTGTAGCCGTAGCGGATCGCGTCCGGATTGGTGCGCCAGTTGGTGTTCTCGCAGTGCCGGTACTGGCCGGCGTGGCACCATTCGCATTTGCCGCAACTGACATAGTGCTCGACGAAGACGAGATCGCCTTCCTTAAAGCCTTTGCGCCGGGTGAATTCGGAGCCTGCCTTGGCGATGGTGCCGATATTCTCGTGCCCCATGATGACCGCGGCCTTGGACGGCGGGTGCTTGTAGAGTTTTACATCGGTGCCGCAGATGCCGCCGACCTCCATCTTCATCAGCGCTGCGTCCTCCGGAATATCCGGCATCGGATATTCGCGGATTTCCGTCGTGCTCGGCGCCGTGCGCACCGCCGCCAGTACTTTTTCCGCCACTGTCACATCCTCTCCGTCGTCACGGCCGGGCTTGTCCCGGCCCTCCACGTCTTGGTCCCGTTTGGTAAAGTATTAAGTCGTGGATGCCCGGCACAAGGCCGGGCATGACGGTATAGGGCGCTATGCTTGGCTTTATCAAGAAAAGCCCAAATGCGGCCGAGGCGCTCGACCGGGTGCGCCATTGGACTCGCGCGCGCTTCAAACTCGCAGCCGATGAGACCGTCATGGTGTCGGAAATCGCTTGCGGGGTGCCCGGCTGCCCGCCGGTCGAAACCCATATCGTGTTCTGGACTGCGCTGGGGCGGCATCACTTCAAGATCTTCAAGCCGCTCACCGACGTGATCGAGGACGACCTGCCGCCGGCCTTCATGAAGAACGCGCTGGTCGCACTCGACAGCGCCGATCTCGATTGCTGCTGAAACTTGCTTCCTACAATCCCACCTTCGCCATCACGGCGGCTTGCCGCTTGGCGACGCGGTCCATCGAGAATTGCTCGATCGCTTCGTTGAACAGCCGATAGAAATTGAGCTCGGCGCGCAGGTGCAGGAATACTGCGCCAAGTCCGATCGCGGCGCGGTCCATGAAGACGAATTCGCGCGGCACCGTTACCGGGCCTTTTTGCTTGAGCGCCTGATGCACGCGGAAAGCTTCACGCCGGCCATATTCAGACGGTGCGACGCCATCGGCGATGGTGCGCACGCGATCGTCGAGCAGCGGCCCGTAGATGAACCGCGCCCAGATGTTGAGCGTGTCGATGAGTTCGCGCGACAGCTTGCGAAAACCCCAGGTCTCGTAAGCGTGCACGACGAGAGCGTCCTCGCCGCGCAACAGCCCGTGATAGAGATCGGCGACGCCGCGCACGAATTTCGGCGGAAAAATGCGGATGCAGCCGTAATCGAGAAGATTGATGCCGGCGGGCTCGCCGTTGCGCGCGAACACCGTGTAATTGCCGAGATGCGGATCGCCGTGGATGATGCCGAAGCGGCTGAACGGAAACCACCAGGCGGTGAACATCGCGGTCGCCAGTGCGTTGCGCGCGGCAAGCGGAGCGTTCTTGTGCGCCAGCATTTTCGTGCCGTCGAGCCAGTCGAGCGTCAGGAGCCGCCCGGTCGAAAGTTCGGGCCACGCGCGCGGCACGCGTACGCAATCGACGCCGTCGAGCATCTCGCGATACATCGCGACGTGCTTGGCTTCACGCCGGTAGTCGAGTTCCTCGCGCACGCGCGCGCCGATCTCCTTGCCGATCTCGCTGGTGTCGATCGCCGAATCGAAGCGGCGGCGGATCGCGAGCAGCCATTGCAATTGCTGGAGATCGGCTTCGACCGCCGACTGCATATCGGGATATTGCAGCTTGCAAGCCAGCATCGCGCCGTCGAGCGAGCGGGCGCGATGCACCTGGCCGAGGGATGCCGCGGCCGCGGGATGATGCTCGAAGCTTTCGAATTTTTTCTCCCAGCCGGCGCCGAGCTCCGCCATCATGCGGCGCTTGACGAAAGCCCAGCCCATCGGCGGCGCTTCGCTCTGCAGCTTCTGCAATTCGGCGGCATATTCGGGCGGCAGGAGATCGGGGACGGTCGCCATCAATTGCGCGACCTTCATCAGCGGGCCTTTGAGGCGGCCGAGCGCGCCCGACAGCGCGCTCGCATCACCGGCGCGATCCGGCGCGCCGCCGATCAGCCGCCGCCCCGCATAGCGCGCCGCGACACCGCCGACATTGGCGCCGACGCGGGCATAACGCGCCGCGCGGGCCGAGAAGCGGTTCTTCTCGGAGTCGCGGCCGTGACTTGTTCCCGGATTTGGATTTGCCGTCGGTCATGGCTGCTGCGATTGCACTTTACGAATATGGCCTGCGCATGGGCGGTCCGCTTTGCCCACGGATTGACAATGTAAGATGGGCAGCGCCACGCTGGATGCAAATCAGAATTAAAGCCGCCCTGCAAACGCGGCGGCTGGGGAGGGCATCATGGCTAGTCAGCATGCATGGCTGCGCATCGTCGGCGCGGCGGTTTTATCGGCATTCATCAGCATTCCGGCACTCGCCGAAGTGAAGCTGCCGGTCCCGGCGGTCGATCAGTCGGCGGTCGCCAAGCGCGGCTATTTTTATGTCGGCGGCCACTATGTCGGCGAGCCCGGCAAGTCAATCATGCAGGGCCAGATTTACGTCGAAGTGCTGGCGCCGAAGAAGCAGCGCCGTCCCTACCCGATCGTCCTGATCCACGGCGCGGCGCAGACCGCGACCAACTGGATGGGCACGCCCGACGGCCGCGAAGGCTGGGCGGAGTACTTCGTCGGGCAAGGCTATGTCGTCTATATGATCGACCAGCCGATGCGCGGCCGTTCGGCTATTCATCCCGGCGACGGCGCGACGCGCATGTTCACCGCCGAGAACGAGCAATTCCAGTTCACCGCGATCGAGAGCGACGGCACCTGGCCCGGACGCGAGAAGCACACGCAATGGCCGGGTGAAGGTGCGAACAAAGGCAAGAAGGGCGATCCGGTTTTCGACGCGTTCTATGCCACGCAGGTCGAGACCGTGCTGTCGAACGAAGAAACGCAGCAGCGCAACCAGGACGCCGGCGCAGCGCTTCTCGACAAGATCGGACCGGCGATCATCCTGACCCATTCGCAATCCGGCCCGTTCGGCTGGCTCATCGCCGATGCGCGGCCGAAGCTCGTGAAAGGCATCGTCGCCATCGAGCCGTCCGGGCCTCCCTTCGAGAACACCATCATCGGCACCGGCAAAGGCCGCGCCTGGGGACCCGCCGATATCCCGATGACCTACGATCCGCCGGTGAAAGACCCGGGCGAGATTTCAGTCGTGCGCGACGACAAGCCCGATGGCCCGAACATGTTCGTGTGCTGGATGCAGAAGGCGCCGGCGCGGCAACTCGTGAACCTGAAGAACATTCCGTCGGTCGTGATCTCGGCGGAGGCGTCGTATCACCAGATCTACGACAATTGCACCGTGAAGTATCTCAAGCAGGCCGGCATGACGATCGAATGGGTGCCGCTGCAAAGCAAAGGCATCCACGGCAACGGCCACATGGTGATGATCGAGAAGAACAATCTCGCGATCGCCAAGGTGATCGACGACTGGGTGGTCAAGAACGTGAAGTAAGACTGCGCGCGGCCGAAGCTAGAGTGTTTCCAGCTCCGTAATCATCCGCTCGATGACGCCAAGGCCGCCCTGCCAGAATTTCGGGTCGCGGGCATCGAGGCCGAACGGCGCGAGCAGTTCCGAATGGTGCTTGGTGCCGCCGGCCGAGAGCATGGCAAGGTAGCGCTCGGCAAAACCGTCGGCGGCGTGTTCGTAAACCGCGTAAAGCGAATTCACCAGGCAATCGCCGAACGCATAGGCGTAAACATAAAACGGCGAATGGACGAAATGCGGGATGTAGGCCCAGAACGTTTCGTAACCCGGCTTTAGTTCGATCGCAGGGCCGAGACTCTCGCGCTGTACGTTCATCCACAATTCGCCGATATGTTCCGCGGTCAATTCGCCGTTCTTGCGCTCGGTGTGGACGGCGCGCTCGAACGTATAGAACGCGATCTGGCGCACCACCGTGTTGATCATGTCCTCGACCTTGGCGGCGAGCATGGCCTTGCGCTCTTTATTGTCGCGGGTCGCTGCCAGAAGTTTCCTGAACGTGAGCATCTCGCCGAACACGCTTGCGGTTTCGGCGAGCGTCAGCGGCGTCGGCGCCATCAGGGCGCCGTTCGGCGCCGCCAGCACCTGATGCACGCCATGACCGAGTTCGTGCGCGAGCGTCATCACGTCGCGCATCTTGCCCTGGTAATTCAGCAGCACATAGGGATGCGCCGACGGCGTCGTCGGATGAGCGAACGCGCCAGGCGCCTTGCCGGGCCGCACCGGCGCATCGATCCAGCGCTCGTCGAAAAAACGCTCGGCGATCGACGCCATTTCCGGCGAGAACGCGCCGTAGGCCTCAAGCACGGTGTTCCTGGCCTCGGTCCAGCCGACGGTGCGCATTGCGACGGTCGGCAGCGGCGCGTTGCGATCCCATTGCGGGAGCCGCTTCTTGCCGAACCATCTGGCCTTGAGCGCGTAATAGCGGTGCGACAAGCGCGGATAGGCCGCGCGCACGGCCGCGACCAGCGCATCGACCACTTCGCGCTCGACCCGGTTCGACAGATGCCGGTCGTCGGCGATGTCGGCGAACCCGCGCCACCGGTCGGAGATTTCCTTGTCCTTGGCGAGCGTATTGGTGATGAGCGCGAATTGCGCCACGTTGTCCTTGAATGTCGCGGCAAGCGCCTGGGCCGCGGCCTTGCGCTTTGCCCCCGAGCGATCCTGCAGCAGGTTCAGCACCGGCTCGATGGCGAGCGGTTTTCCCGCAACCTTGAACCGCAGATTGGCGATCGTGGCGTCGAACTGGCGATTCCACGCCGAGTAAACGGTCACCGACTTTTCGTGGAACAATTGCTCGACCCGATCCTCAAGCTGGTAGGGCTTGTAGCGGCGCACGTCGTCGAGCCACGGCCGGTAATGGGCAAGCGCGGGATCGGCCATCGCCGATTCGATGCGTGCGTCGTCAATGCGGTTGAGTTCGAGCGTGAAGAACAGAAGATGCGTGGAGGCCGCCGTCATGCGCTCCTGCACGTCGCCGAAGAATTTTGTCCGCGCCGGATCGACGGTATTTCCGGCATGGACGAGCCCGGCATAGGAGCCGATCCGCCCCATCAGGTCGTCGATCGCCTCGAAGCGCCGCACCGATTCGGCGAGCGCCGCGCCGGTCATCGTTGCCAGCTTGCCCTTATAGGCCTCCTCGAAGGCGACGCAGTCGGCATCGGCCCGGTCGAGATCGCGCTTGATGGCTGGATCGTCGATGCCGGAATAAAGGTCGCCGAGATTCCACTCCGGCAATTTGCCGAGGGCCGTTTTAGGGCCGCCTGGACCGGGTTTGCCCGGGCGCCTGGCGGCAGTCTTCTTCGCGATTCTTGGCATGCGCTGACCTGATCTGACCGAGGCTTCATGTGGCCCAGCACTAAGGCGCACGCAAGGCCGGAGCGGTTGTCCACATCTCACCCTTACGGCGGGGAATATTCAGAATACGATCCGATGGGGCGATCCTCCCTTCAGGCTGCAATCGCGGGACGCAAATGCTTGGCTGGTTTCAAGCGCTTATGCCCAAGGAAGAGCGCTTCTTCGAGCTCTTTTCGCGGCACGCCACGATCGTCGTCGCCGGCGCGGAGGCGCTTCATGGACTGTTGCAGGGCGGCGACGGCGTCGAGCAATTCTGCAAGCAGGTCTTCGACCGCGAGGCAGAGGCCGACGACATCACGCGCGAGGTCCTCACCGCGGTACGCCGCACCTTCGTGACGCCATTCGACCGCACCGACATCCAGGATCTGATCACCTCGATGGACGACGCCATCGATCAGATGAACAAGACCGCAAAGACCATCGTGATGTTCGAAGTGCGCAGCTCCGAGCCGCAAATGCAGCAGATGGCGGCAATCATCGTGCAGGCGGCCAAGCTGGTGCAGGAAGCAGTGCCGCTGTTGAGCGCCATCGGCACCAATGCCGCACGGCTCAACGCCCTGACCGGACAGATCATCCACATCGAGGAGCAGGCGGACCAGACGTACGACCGCGGGCTCAAGGCGCTCTTCCTCGCCAGCCGCCAGGGCAACGCAATGAGTTTCGTCATCGGCTCGGAGATTTACGATCACCTCGAAAAGGTCGTCGACCGCTTTGAAGACGTTTCCAACGAGATAAATTCCATTGTCATCGATCAGCTCTGATCGGCGCATCACGCGATGACGGACCTCCTCAGCCTGCCCGTCCTGATCAGCCTGATCGTGGTTGCGTTTGCGTTCGATTTTCTCAACGGCTTGCACGACACGGCAAACTCGATCGCGACCATCGTCTCCACGCGCATGCTGCGGCCGCGTTACGCGGTGCTCTGGGCCGCGTTCTTCAACTTCGTCGCGTTCCTGGTTTTCGGCGTGCACGTGGCGCGGACGATTGGCGTTGGTATCGTCGCCGCCGATGTCATGGACGCCCACGTGATTTTCGGCGCCCTGATGGGCGCGATTTCCTGGAACCTCATCACCTGGTGGGCCGGCATTCCGTCCTCCAGTTCGCATGCGCTGATCGGCGGATTGGTCGGCGCCGGCGTCACCAAGGCTGGCCTCGCGTCCATTGTCTGGCCGGGCCTCCTGACGACCGGCGCTTTCATTGTGTTATCGCCACTGCTTGGCTTTTTCTTCGCGCTGTTTCTGGTGCTCGCGGTGTCCTGGGCTTTCGTGCGCGCCAGCCCGCGCGGTGTGGAGGGCACTTTCAAATGGCTGCAATTCACGGCGGCGTCCCTCATCTCGCTCGGCCACGGCGGCAACGACGCGCAGAAGACGATGGGGATCATCGCCGTGCTGTTGTTCTCGCAAGGCAAGCTCGGAAGTGATTTCTACGTGCCGTTCTGGGTGGTGATCACCTGTCAGGCCGCCATGGGTCTCGGCACTTTGATCGGCGGCTGGCGGATCGTGCATACGGTCGGCTCCAAAATCACCCGCCTGACGCCGGTCCAGGGCACCTGCGCATCGGCAGGCGGCGCCATCATGCTTTTTGCCGCGACCTATCTGGGCATTCCGGTTTCGACCACGCATACCGTGACTGGTTCGATCATCGGCGTCGGCGCGGCGCGGAAAGTCTCGGCCGTGCGCTGGAACGTCGCGAGCAACATCGTGATTGCCTGGATCATCACGCTGCCGGCTTCGGCCCTGATGGCGGCGCTGTTCTATCTGCTGAGCGGGCTACACTGACGGCGCGCAACCCGCTATAAGCGGCGCCCAATCAAAATCGATACGAGGAGGAAAGACGGATGCTGAACGCTCGTGCTCTGCTCATTGGATTAGCACTTGCGGCGGCGGCCGCGACACCGGCTTTCGCGCAATACACAAAAGTGGGCGTACTGACCTGCAAGACATCCGCCAGCATCGGCCTCATCGTCGGCTCGCAGCAAAAGCTCAGATGCAACTTCGCGCCGGACGCCGGCGGGCCGCCCGACAATTACACCGGCACGATCAACCGCGTTGGTCTTGATATCGGCGTCAGGGGCGGCGGTGTCATGGTTTGGGGCGTGGTTGTGCCGACGACTGGCGTGCCGCACGGCGCGCTTGCCGGTAGGTATGCCGGGGCTGCAGCCGATGTCTCGCTCGGGCTCGGCGCCGGTGCAAAAGTTCTGGTTGGCGGATCGCATCGCGCGATCACGTTGCAGCCGCTTTCGGTTTCCGGTCAGGTCGGCGTCAATCTCGCGCTCGGCGTCGCGGGGCTCACGCTGCGCGCCGCACGATAGGCGCTTCACCGCGGCCAGGCGGGCGGGTGCGTGCCGAGCGGCATGCTCGGGCGCGCCCATCGCGGCGGGGTTTCGCTCATCACCGCGGCGTGGCGCACGGCCGTGAGCCGGCCAAATCCTGAAGCAGTTTCTTCAAGACAGTCGCGCACATCGGCAAAATCCGGATCGGCGCCTGCGGTGCCATCGATGCGGCCGAGCCGGCGAAACCAGGATCCGGTCTGCGCCAGCGACACGCGCACGTGCCACGAACCGCCCTCCTCGACGCGGCGGGCGAGCGCCGCCATCACGGCGAAGGCGAGCAGATAGCCGGTCGCGTGGTCGAGCACCTGCGCCGGCAGCGCCTTCGGCTTGTGCGAACCGAACGCCTGCGCTTCGGCATCATTCAGTCCGCTCGCGGTTTGAACGAGCGAGTCAAAACCACGCCGCCCGGCCCACGGGCCGGCATAGCCGTAAGCGCACAGCGAGGCATAGACGATGCCGGGGCGGAGCCGCGCAATGTCCTGCGGCCCGAACCCGCGCCCGGCGATGGCGCCGGGCCGATAGCCTTGCACGAAGACGCCGGCATCGCGCGCGAGCGCGGCAAGCGTTTCACGGCCGCGCGTATCGCGCAGATCGACCGATGCCGACAATTTTCCGCGGCCGGTATCGATCACGAGCGGCAGCATCGCTGGCAAATGCGCCGCAGTGACAAGGAGCACGTCGGCGCCGTGCGCCGCCAGCGTACGGCCGCAGACCGGGCCGGCAATGATGCGCGTCAGGTCGAGTACTTTTATGCCGGAGAGCGGCCGTTCGCCTGCCGGATCGAGTGACAATGGCGGCGCCTCGCCGATTTTCTCGATAGTGAAGAGCGGCTCCTTTGCGATCGCGCTGCCTTGCGGATGACGATCCCATTCATCGAACGACCGGCACGCGGTCACGACGAGGCCGGCTTCCGCGCAAGCGGTCTCCAGCACTTCGGCTTGCCAGGCATCGAGCGCACGCGCCACCGCGGCCTTGTCGTGCGGTACGCCGAGAAGTTTGAGAAGCCCGCTGCAATGATGCGGCAGATTGGTGTGCAGCCGCACCCAGCGGCCGTCGCCGCAGCGATAAAGCCCGGCAATGCCGTCGTGATGATCCTTGGGTTCTTCGCCGTCGACGCGGAGATATCTATCGCTGCGAAATTCGACCGCTGCCCTGCGCATCTCGACGCCGACGCGCTGCTGCCGCCCGGTGCGCAGCCGCCACAGTTCGGCAGCGGCGAGCGCCGCCGCCCCGATCGTCGCCTGCGCCGCGGTGCCGACCGCAAACGAGGACGGCAAGACCGGCTCGACTCCGATAAAATCGACGTCGCGCAACGCCGCTTCAGGCAAGAGCGCGCCTTGCACCAAGCCGGCAAGCACGTTCATGGCATCAGGGGCGGGATCGGGACCGGACATCCGCTCCTTAATACCCCCTTAAGCCTCCTGCCCCAAAGTGCCCCGAAACGGCACACCGCGCGCGCAGCCGAGGACGTGATGACCATTCTTATTGTCGACGACGATCCGGTGCAGTGCCGGCTGATGGAAGGCATGCTGCACAAGTTCGAATACGAGACCGTCACGCGCGACAGCGGCGACGGCGCGCTGTCCGTCCTCTCCGGCCCCGATGGCGCCAAGATCGATTGCGTCATCCTCGACCTCGTGATGCCGAACCTCGACGGCCTCGGCGTGCTCGCCAAAATGCGCCAGGCCGCGATCAACGTCCCGGTCATCGTGCAGACCGCGCATGGCGGCATCGACAATGTCGTCTCCGCGATGCGCGCCGGCGCCGTCGATTTCGTGGTCAAGCCGGTCGGCGCCGAACGGCTGCATGTCAGCCTGCGCAATGCGCTCAATGCCAGCGCGCTCGAAGGCGAGCTTGCGCGGATGAAGAACAGCCGCTCGGGCACGCTCGGGTTCAAGGACATCATCACCAAAAGCGCATCCATGCTCGCCGTCATCCGCATGGCCGAGAAAGCTTCGGTATCGGTCATTCCGGTCCTCGTCTCCGGCGAATCCGGCGTCGGCAAGGAACTGGTCGCACGCGCCATCCACGGCACAAGCGAACGGCGCAGCAAACCTTTCGTCGCCGTGAACTGCGGCGCCATGCCCGAAAACCTCGTGGAGTCGATCCTGTTCGGTCACGAGAAGGGCTCGTTCACCGGCGCGACCGAACGCCATACCGGCAAATTCGTCGAAGCCTCGGGCGGCACTTTGTTCCTCGATGAAGTCGCCGAACTGCCAGCCGCCGCGCAGGTGAAACTTCTGCGCGCCATCCAGGAAGGTGAAGTCGAGCCGGTCGGCGCGCGCAAGCCGGTGAAGGTCGACGTGCGGCTGATCTCGGCGACCAATCGCGATCTGATCGCCGACGTGAAAACGGGCCGCTTCCGCGAGGACCTGTTCTATCGCCTTCACGTATTTCCGATCACGGTGCCGCCGCTGCGCGAACGCGCCGCCGACATCCCGGCGCTGGTCCGTCATTTCCTGGCGCGGTTCGCGGCCGAAGAAGGCAAACGCATCCGTCTCGTGACGCCCGAAGCGCTGCGCGTCCTCACCACATTCCATTGGCCCGGCAATATCCGCCAGCTCGAAAACGCGGTGTTCCGCGCCGTGGTTCTTGCTGAGGGCGACAGCGTTGGCGCCGATGAATTCCCGCAGGTTGCGGCGCAGCTCGGCGGCAGAATTCCGCCGCACGCCACAGCCGAGGCGGATTCCGCCGCCGCGGCAGACGCCGATGAGGCGGCCCTGGTTCCGATCGCGTTCGAGCACGACGCCGCGGCGCCGTCCGGGGGAGTGGCTCCGTTTGCGCCGGGGGAGACGCTGGCGCTGCTCGATGCCGAAGGTGAGGTACGACCTCTGGATGAAATCGAATCCGAACTCATCCGGTACGCGATTACCCACTATCGCGGACAGATGTCGGAGGTGGCGCGGCGGCTACGGATAGGCCGCTCCACGCTGTACCGAAAGCTCGATGCGCTGGGCCTGAATAACGAGCCCCCCGAAGCGGATACCGACGGCGTTGCCGCAGAGCGACAGCCCGGCAAATTTGCGTAATTTGATCGAATATTACGGCGTGTTTACAGGACAAAACCGGGCGGCTCACGTAGTGTGCGCGCGCCGCGGCCTAGTCGTCGCGGCAATTGTCATAATTGGGGCTATCGTCCCCAAATCTGAGAGCTCTGCGTGGCGCGGGCTCTAAAGGAGAACCTGTAATGCTTGGGACCCGTGTCGATCGGCTGCTGGCTTCGACCGCCATTGCACTCCTGCTCTCGGCTGGTTCCGGCGGCGTATTCGCGGCTCCTGCAACCGGCAATGACAGCGTCCCGGCCGCGGCCAGCACTCCCGTGTCGGCTGCCCCTGCCGCCGAAAAAGCGGCAATGCCTGCGGCAGCAGCGCCCGCGCCGAAAGACGAACCGGCCAGCGCTCCTGCCAATGCGGCCCCTGCGGCGGATGCCAAACCGGATTCAGCGGGCGCGCCAAGCGCGACCGCAACGCCGCCCGCACCGGCCGCCGAAGCCAAACCGGCGGATGCCGTGCCGGCGCCCCCGACGGCGAGTGCGCCCGCCACGCCCGCACCCGCGGTTGCCGCCGTCAGCGGCCCTGATGCTCCAGTCGCCGACCAATTGCGCGAACTCGCGAGTGGCAAATTCGACCGCCTCATCGGCAACAAAACCTATCGCACGCAAATCGATGCGTTCTATTCCGGCCGCAGCTATGCACCGATCTGGATCACCGACGGCAAGGCGAATGCGCGCGCCGATGCGGCTGCCGCTTATCTCGCCCATGTCGATGCCGACGGTCTCAATCCCGCGGATTATCCGGTGCCGAATTTCGCGGCGCTGAGCACGCCGGCGGATCTGGCCGATGCCGACATAAAGATGACGATGACGCTGATCACCTACGCGCATCACGCCAGCATCGGACGGGTGCACTGGTCGCGCGTCTCCGCCGATATCGAATACACGAGGCCCGCCCCGGAGCCGGCCGACGTTCTCGCCTCCATCGTCGGCGCAAGCGACGTCGCTTCCGCGCTCGACGCCTACGAGCCGCATACGCCCGGCTACATCGCGCTCAAGGCCAAGCTTGCTGACATCCGCGCCGGCAAGGTGGAAACGCAGAAAGCGCAGATCGGCAGCGGCCCGGTGCTCAAGGTCGGCATGCAGGACGATCGCGTGCCGGCATTGCGCGAGCGGCTTGGCGCTCTCGGCGACGGCGGCACCAGCTACGACAAGGCGCTTGCCGACGCGGTGAAGAAATTCCAGCAGCAGCACGACATCGCGGCGACCGGCACGCTGACCGCGGCAACGGTCGAGGCGCTCAACGGCAAAACGCCGGATCACGCGGCCGATATCATCCTCGCCAATATGGAACGCTGGCGCTGGGCCCCGCATGAATTCCCCGACACTTACGTCATCGTCAATCTGCCGGACTTCACGCTGCACGTGATGCATGACGGCAAGCAGGTCTGGGTGACGCGGATCGTCGACGGCAAGCCGGAATTGCCGACGCCGATCATGACGGCGGACATGAAATACATCACGATCAATCCGACCTGGAACGTGCCGCCCTCCATCGTGAACCGCGAATACCTGCCGGCCTTGCAGCAGGATCCGACGGTGCTGGAGCGGATGGGACTCAAGGTCAGCCACAATCCGGACGGCACGATCCATATCTCGCAGCCGCCCGGCGACAAGAACGCGCTCGGCCGCATCCGTTTCAATTTCCCGAACAAGTTCCTGGTCTATCAGCACGACACGCCGGACAAATACATGTTCGCTTATGACAAGCGGGCGTTCAGTCACGGCTGCATGCGGGTGCAGGATCCGCAGCATTACGCGGAAGTGCTGCTGTCGCTGGTCCGGCCCGGCGACGGCTATACCGAAGACCGCATCAGGAAGATGATCGCCACGAACACCGAGACCGACATTCAGTTCCCGACCTTCGTATCGGTGAACCTGACTTATCAGACCGCGTTCGTCGACGATTCCGGCAAGCTGCAGTTCCGCGATGACGTCTATGGCCGCGACAAGGCGCTGCTGGCGATCCTCAAGGGCGACGATATGAAGGTCGCCGATGTCCCGATCGAGCACAAAATCGACATTTCTCACCGCGAGGTCCTGGCCATGCCGGACCAGGCGTCGCTGTTCGGCGGCCACGGCGCCTACTACCCCAACGGCGGGTCCGGGTCGGGCGACAACTTCTTCTCGCGGCTGTTCGGCAGCTTCGCTGCCGCCCCGCCGGCCCCGGTCCACAAACCGGCCGCCCACGCCAAGAAGCTGAGCCGGTCAGGGAATACCGTCGAGCGCTAAAGGGCTTGGCCGTTAACCTCTTTTTTGCTTCTTGGCACGGTAAGACCGGGCAAAAAAGGCATTTCGGCCATATTTTGCCACACTGACTGGTTAGCCCTATCCTCAGTCGGGGGTGGGGTGGCAGCAACGTCTCGTTAACCCTTCCCAAATTAACAGTGCGTTAGCCTTGTTCGGCGCGGCACGTGCCGTCGCCGGATGATCGCTCGAAACGCGTCAATGCGAGATTGCCAGTGCACGTTGGTAACGCGCGCCTGAATACTCGTCGATTGTCCGCAGCGCGCGCCGGCTATTCGTGCGGTCTTGCGCTTCTCGTTTTCCTCTTCGGTTCGAAAGCCCTGCAGAATGCGGTCGCCGAGGGCGACACGCGCACGATTTCGCTGCACCACATCCATACCGACGAAGACATCACCATCACCTTCAAGCGCGACGGCCGTTACGACGACGCCGCGCTTGAGAAGCTCAACTGGTTCCTGCGCGACTGGCGGCGCAGCGAGCAAACCCACATGGACCCGCACCTCATCGATCTGGTGTGGGAGGTGCAGCGCGAGTCCGGCAGCAAGGAGCCGATCCAGGTCGTCTGCGGCTACCGCTCGCCGCAGACCAACGCCATGCTCCGCCGCCGCAGTTCGGGCGTCGCACGCTATTCCCAGCACATGCTCGGCCACGCGATGGATTTCTACATCGCCGGCGTGCCGCTCGAGCAGCTCCGCGAATATGGCTTGCGGCTGCAGCGCGGCGGCGTCGGCTTCTATCCGGAATCCGGCTCGCCCTTCGTGCACATGGATACCGGCGGCATCCGGATGTGGCCGCGCATGACGCATGAGGAACTGGCGCGCGTATTCCCCGATGGCCGCACCGTCCATATCCCGACCGATGGACGGCCGCTGTCCGGTTACGTGCTGGCGCTCGCCGAAGTCAGGAAGCGGGGCAGCGAACCATCCGCGAATTCGATCGATGCGGCGCGCACTGCAGGCTTGGGCGTGGATACGGTCGTTGCCAGCAACGACCAGCCGTCGCCCAATCCGTTCGCGAAACTTCTCGGTTTCGGCAAAAACAGCGACAAGAACGGTGATGACGACGAGGATGCCGCGGCCGACACGACCCCTGCCCCGGCACCCGCCGTGAAACACCCGGTCATTGCCGCGATCGCGCAGGACGCCAAGGCTGCCGGCAAGGCGACGGCGAATGCCGTGGAGAAGGTCGCCGCCGCGGCCTCCAAGGCGAAGCTGATCCGCACCGCTGACGCAGCGCCAATGCAACCCGCGGACCCCGCCAAAACCGATACCGCGAGCGCCAAGCTTAAATTGATCCACGTCGCCCCGGTCCTGCCCTCCGCCGGCGCCCCGACGGCAGCGAAACGTCCGGATGGCGCCGTGGCAACGGCTGCCGTGACCCCGAACCAGATCATTGCCTCGCGCGGCTACTGGCAGGGCCCGGCCGACGCAGCGGTCCCCGCCGGCGCGCTCCCGCGCAATGGGCAGGTCGCCAGTGCCGACACGACCGGTTCAGTTGGCCCGTTCGCCGATCCTCGCAACCCGAACAGCGGCCCCGATCAGGCGCTCGCCTACGCGGACGCGTCCGCCGCAGCCCCGACCGGCATCGACGCGCTGCGCGCCGCGGCCATCCCGGCCCAGCAGACGCCGAATGGAACGACCGTCGCCGTCAAACGCGTCGCGGCACAGGTCTCCGCCGCCGTCATGACGGCGAGCGCATCCTCGATCACGGTCATCAAGGCCGGACCGCACTTTGAAAATCCCTGGCTGCGCGCAATCGTCCTGTCGCCCAGCGTGCGCCGCTTCCTCACCACCGTAGCGCTCGGCGCGCACGACTTCCGTTCGCTCGCCGACATGATGGTCAAGCCGCGCAATGCGGTGATGATGTCGTTTGCGGCCGATCCCAATCCGGGCCTCGCCAACGATCATTTCAGCGGCGCGGCGATCGTATTCGTCTCGACGGTAAGCTATCCGACGCGCACCGCGTCGCTGCAGTAACGCCCTAGCCCAACATTCCGAGTGCGTGCAGGTAGGTCTCGAGGATGGCCTCCTGCTCCTTGCGCTCGTTGACGTCCTGCTTGCGCAGCCGCACCACGACCCGCAGCGATTTGACGTCGAATCCGTTGCCCTTGGCCTCGGAATAGACGTCGCGGATATCGTCGGCGATCGCCTTCTTTTCCTCTTCGAGGCGTTCGACGCGCTCGACGATGGCCTTGAGCTGATCCTTGGCGAAGCGATGAGCGGTCTGTTCGTCTTTTTGCGCGGCGGCGGTAGCCATGTTCACTCCTCGATGACAGGCAAGGAGGTTTCGGGAGCAAGCGCCTTCAGGTCAAGGCGCGGATGCCCTCATCCACGCTCTGCACAGGACAGCGAGGCAAAAAACGCCCGGTCAGTGCTTTTGGCTTGATTTTTCGAATGCCGCCTTCTGGGCCGGTGACGCGTCCTTCTGGTATTTGTCGCGCCATTCGGAAAACGGCATGCCGTAAACGATCTCGCGGCTCTCGTCCTTGGACATCGGCACGCCCTTGGCGTCGGCGGCGTCCTTCATCCAGTTCGACAGGCAGTTGCGGCAGAAGCCGGCCAAACTCATCATGTCGATGTTCTGCACGTCGGTGCGCGAGCGCAGGTGCTCGACCAGGCGGCGGTAGACCGCGGCTTCGAGTTCCATCTGGGTCTTCTCGTCGGTAGCCATGATCTTCTCCGCATTCTACTAATGGGAAGATAGAGGCGCGCCCGGCCTCTTTCCATATCCCTCCGGAACCTTTTGTCTTGGCCACGCATCATCGCGAATTGCTCGAATCCCTGTTCCGGACCGCGGTGGCCGCCGCGCATCCGTCGCGCTGTTTGCCGCCGCACTTGCCCGAACCGCCCGCGCAGGGACGGCTGATCGTGCTCGGCGCCGGCAAGGGCGGCGGTTCGCTCACCGAGGTGGCCGAAACGCACTACCTTGCCCGCATGCCCGAAAACCGGCTCGACGGCATCGCCGTCACCCGCCACGGTTATGGCCGGCCGACCCGGCGGATTCCGGTGGTCGAGGCCGGCCACCCGGTTCCGGACGCCGCTGGCCTCGCCGGCGCCGAGCGCATGCTCAAACTCGCCGACGCCGCGAGCGCCGACGATCTCGTGCTTGTCCTTCTGTCGGGCGGCGCGTCCGCCAACCTGATCGCGCCGGCTCCCGGGATCACGCTTGAGGAAAAACAGGCGACGACGCGCGCGATCCTGCGCAGCGGCGCCAATATCGGCGAGTTCAACTGCGTGCGAAAGCATTTGTCGCGCATCAAAGGCGGCCGGTTGGCGCAGCATGCCCAGCCGGCGCGCGTCGTGACGCTCGCCATTTCCGACGTGCCCGGCGACGATCCGGCGGTGATCGGATCGGGGCCGACGGTGCCGGATCCGACGACGCTTGCCGACGCCCGCGCGGTCGTCGGCAAATACCGGCTCGATTTGCCCGAAGCCGTGCGGCACGCGCTCGACGATCCGAAGAACGAGTCGCCAAAACCAGGCGATCCAGCTTTCGCAAATACGAGCTTTCACATCCTCGCGCGGCCCGCCGACGCGCTCGCCGCGGCGGAAGCCCGCGCGCGCGAGGCCGGCTACGACTGCATCGTCCTCGGCGACCGGCTGCAGGGCGAGGCCCGCGAGGTCGCCGCAAACCATGCACGCACCGCCAGGGATTTCGCCGCACAGGGACGGCGCATCGCGATCCTCTCCGGCGGCGAACTAACCGTCACGCTGCGCGGCACCGGCCGCGGCGGCCCGAATCAGGAATACGCGCTTGCGCTCGCCATCGCGCTCGATGGCGCGAAGGGCATCGCCGCGATGGCCGCCGATACCGACGGAACGGACGGCGGGCGGGGCCTTCCCGACGACCCGGCTGGCGCCTTCCTCGACGAGATGACCCTGGCGCGGGCCCGCGCGCTCGGCCTCGATCCCGCCGCGTTTCTCGCCGACAACGATTCCACGGGGTTTTTCAACGGCATCGGCGATTTGTTCACGCCCGGCCCGACGTTCACCAACGTCACGGACTTCCGTGCCATTCTCGTTGACAAAACAACGTCTTGACGCCGAATCTGAACCGCAAATGAGACAAGCAACTCTCCCTAACACGGTAGCCGGAATGCTGCTGGTCGCCGCCATCGCGGTCGCCGCGCTGACGGCTTCCGCGCGCCCGGCCGCGGCCGATTTCCGGCTATGCAACAACACCGCCAGCCGGGTCGGCATCGCCGTGGGCTACAAGGACGCCGATGGCTGGACCACGGAAGGCTGGTGGAACGTGTCGGCGCGATCGTGCGAGACCGTGCTCAAGGGCAATCTCGTCGCCCGTTATTATTATGTCTATGCCATCGACTACGATCGCGGCGGCGAATGGATGGGGCAGGCCTATATGTGCACCCGCGATAAGGAATTCACGATTCGTGGTATCGGTGATTGTCTCGCGCGCGGTTATGACCGCTCCGGCTTTTTCGAGGTCGATACCGGTGAGCAGCGCGCCTGGACGGTGCAATTGACGGAATCAAGCGAACAGCCATCCTCCAAGCCGCCCCCGCCGGGCTCCGCGGTCAACGCGCCCGCGAACCCGCCCGGCGTCACGCCGCCGAATCCAACCGCGCTGCCGCCAGGCATCGCACTACCCGGAAGAAAGACGCAATGAGACGGCAGCGGCGCACCAAAGTTGTCGCGACGCTGGGGCCGGCCTCTTCGGATCGCGCCGTCATCAGCCGACTGTTCGAGGCCGGTGCGGATGTGTTCCGCATCAATATGAGTCACACCAACCACGAGCGGATGCGCGAACTGGTCACGACCATCCGCTCGGTGGAGGCAGAGCATCGGCGACCGATCGGCATCCTGGTCGATTTGCAGGGACCGAAGCTGCGGCTCGGCGCGTTTGCGGAGGGCTCCGCCGAGATCGACAAGGGCCAGGACTTCATCCTCGACGCCGATCCGGCGCCCGGTGACGCCAAGCGCGTGCAACTGCCGCATCCGGAAATATTCGCCGCGATCAAGCCGGGTGACGCACTGCTCATCGACGACGGCAAGCTGCGTCTCGTCGCGACTGAAGTCAGTCCGCAACGCATCGTGGCGCTGGTCGAGGTCGGCGGCAAAGTGTCGAACCGCAAGGGCGTCAGCCTGCCCGACACCGTGGTGCCGCTCGCAGCGCTGGCGCCGAAGGACATCGCCGATCTCGAAGCCGCGCTGGATGCGGGCATCGACTGGATCGCGCTGTCCTTCATTCAGCGTCCGGAAGATATCGCCGAAGCAAAAAAGCTGACGCGCGGCCGCGCCGCGGTCATGGCCAAGATCGAGAAGCCGCAAGCCGTGGCGCGGCTCGGCGACATCCTTGAGCTTGCCGATGCGCTAATGGTCGCGCGCGGCGACCTCGGCGTCGAGATGCCTTTGGAGAAGGTTCCCGGCGTGCAGAAGGAAATGACGCGTGCCTGCCGCCGCGCCGGCAAGCCGGTCGTCGTCGCCACGCAGATGCTGGAATCGATGATATCGAGCCCGGTGCCGACGCGTGCCGAAGTCTCCGACGTCGCCACCGCCATCTTCGACGGCGCCGACGCCATCATGCTGTCGGCGGAATCGGCGTCCGGCCAATACCCGGTCGAGGCGGTCGCAACCATGAACCGCATCGCCGAGGAAGTCGAAGACGACATGACCTATCTGCCGTCGTTGCACGTGCTGCGGACCGAGCCGGAAGCAACCGGCGCCGATGCTATCGCGGCTGCGGCACGGCAAGTGGCCGAGACGCTCGATCTTCCGGCGATCGTGTGCTGGACAAGCTCGGGTTCGACCGGACTGCGCGTTTCGCGCGAACGGCCGAAATGCCCGATCGTGGCGATTTCGCCGATGGAAGGCGCCGGACGGAAATTATCCGTGGTTTGGGGCATTCACTGCGTCATCGACGAGGACGCGCACGATCAGGACGACATGGTCGAGCGCGCCTGCCGTATCGCGTTTAAGGAACGCTTCGCCAGGGCCGGCCAGCGCATTATCGTGGTCGCCGGCGTTCCGCTCGGCACGCCGGGAGCGACGAATTTCATGCGCATCGCCTATGTCGGCGATGGAACCGGCGACGAGTGATCTACCACGTGTAGCGCAGCGTCCCGGTTCCGGCGTAGGTCTGCGAGCCGGAAGCGAATTCGCCGTCGAACTTCGCGTTCAACGACCAATTGGCGTTGAGGAAGAGTTCGGCGCCCCCCGACGCCAGCACGGAATTCTGCGGAATTGGCGCACCGTTGACGGTGAAGCTTGCGCCCGGAAGCGCTTGGAACACCGCGCCAATCGACGGATCGCTCACCCAATCGTGGGCCCAGGCCACACGACCGCGCAGGATCAATGGCATGCCACTGACCAGCGTCGGCGCGTCGAACCGCGCGCCGAGCTCGGTTCGGGTATCGGTCGCGCTCATCGCGCTGTAGGCGAGCCCAAAGCCGCCGCCAGTGACGTCGGTCTCGCTGTAAGCGGGCGTATGCAAGCTTTGCGCCTGCAGGGCCGCATACGGTGTCACCCCAAGCGTCGGCAGCACGCCGAAGCGATAACCGGTCTCGGCGCGTACACCGTAGCTCTGTGCGTCGAAATTTGCGTTCAACGAATCGCCGAGTGCCGTGCGGCTCGTCGTCACCCAGTGATTGGTAAAGGCGAATGCCGCGGCGAGATAGGCAGGACCGAAATGCGTTATGCCATTGACGCCGGCCTGGAAAGCGTCGCTGCGGCCGCCACCGAGGCCGCCGGCGAGATTCCAGTTGGTGCCGCCGCCAGCCAGGGCGAACCCGACCTTGGTATCGGGCGAGACGTGATAATCCATGCCGGCAGCAAAGCCGAATGCGCCCGCGGTGACCGTGTTCGAGCCGGCGGCGGTATTGCCGCTCGTCGTGTTGCTGCCGCCGTAGGCCGAGCCCCAGACGCTCCAGCGTCGGTCAAAATTCTGCAACGACGGCTTGAGCACGGAATCATAGGCGAGCGCGATTTCGGGCGGGAAGCTGCCCGCTGTTCCGGCGCGAAACCGGGCGCTTGTCCGCCGTCGGGATTGCCGCCGCGGCCGGACACGAACGGATCGAGCATCAGGCCGAGGAACTGGGTCATCAACTGAAAGGCGCTCTTCTCGGCGCCAGTTGCCGCTTCACCGTCCAGTTGGGTCAATGCGTTGCCGAGATTGCCGCCCGTGAGACCGAAAATGGTCGCGAAACCCGGAGGCAGCGAGCCGCCATTTTTGAAGAAATTGCCAAGTGCGATGGCGACGTTCGTCTGGTTGCCGTTCAGACCATTGGTCTGCAGCCCCGGATTGAGATTCAAGAACACGTCGTCGGCGTTGTAACTCAGGCTGGCGATAAACCCGGCCGGCAGATTGCCGGGGGCGATCCCCGCAAACGCGCCGCTCAGGCCGCCCAATTCCAAAATCGTGTATTGCTTCTTCACGTAGCTGCCGGGCGCGAAGACAGCGTCCACGGTGCCGGCAAGAGAGGCGGTGCCGGTGACATTGGCCGACGTGGCGCTCGTCGGATTGAGCTGCACCAGATAGATCGCGCCCGATTGGAACGCGAGATTGCCGGACACGGTCATCGACGTGCCGGGCGAGCCGGGCGTACCTGGCGCAAAAGCACCGCCGCTGTTGATGTGCGTGTTGCCGACCGTGCCCGCACCGGCAAGCGTGCCACCCATTACGGTGAGACTTGATGCCGACGACAAGTCGCCGCTCACGAGCGGCGTGCCGCTTTGCACGGTCCACGGACTGGATTGGCCGAAGGTGCCGGTCACCGTCCAGGTGCCGCTGCCGACCTCGTTGAAGGTCGTGAAACCTACATATTGCAGAGGGAAGCCGCCGATCGTTCCAAGATCGAATGTGCCGTTGCCGCTGCCGCCAAGCTGTAACGTGTCGCTTCCAGCGCCAACGACGGCGCCGTTTATCTCGAACCCTGGCCCAAGCGTGAGCGTATTCGGCCCAGCACCGAACAAAACAGCCGCGCCGTTTGTGCCGGTGATAGTTCCGGAATTGAAGAGGTTTATTCCCTGGGTCGAATTGGAAATGAAAATACCGGATCGGCCCGTGATCGTCCCGGTATTGGTAATGCCGCGCCGAGCGCAAGCGCGATCAAATCGACAATCTGCTCATCATAGAGGGCAGCCGCCCGGCCGCTTTCACTCAGGTCAATACCGTGGCCGGCGCCGAGATATCCGAACAGCAGCCGGCGCGCCACCGGGTCCTTGTCCAGCTTGGTGCCCGCGTACCAATCGATCTGGGGGAGCAGACCGACGATTTTCGGCCGCGGAATCTTGAGACTCCAGAACTGCGATGCGACCATGACATGAATTCCGCCGACACGCCCGCTGTCGCAAACGATGGCTTCGCCAGCCCGCAACGCCTGCTCGTCGCCGCGCTGGGTCTGATAGGCCCCGCCTTCGAGGCACAGCACGACGCACAGCGCATCGTCGCCGTCGCGCAATTGCTGCGGCTGGCGGACATAGTCGCTCGGCGACGTGGCGATGAAACCGACGCCGACACTGCCGGCACACTGCAACTCGATCCGCGCACTGAAATTTTCGCGGTTATCTCGCGCCAAGATATCGAGCACCGCGTAGCGCCGGATCATTTCCTCGCAATAGGCCGAAAAACGATCACGCTCGGGAAGCGTGTCGGTATTGAAGGATAACCTGCCGGACATCGAATCACCCGCACTCGTCGGCGCGCGTTCCAAACACGCATTTAGCCGCCACCGGGAATCTGCGCCGCTTCAGAATGAATTTCAATTTCTTTCCATTCTCCGGTTGCAGATTTAGAAGGCAAACGCAGGAGCAACCGGCTCAGTTCTTGGCATTTCGCGCCGCCTCCCGGACGGCGGAAGGCGTCGCACCATAACGGCGGCGGAAGACACGGTTAAAATAGGACAGGTCGCCGAAACCGCAGGCAAAAGCGATCGTGCCGATGGGCTGCGCGGCATGGGCGCGGATCATTGAGTATTATGTGCACGCGATCCAGCCGGCAGCGCAGGACGAAATCGGTGAACGATGTTTCTTCCGTCGCGAACAGCATATGGACGTAACGCGTCGAGATGCCGTGCCGGTTTGCGATCTCGCCGATCGAGAGTTCGTTGCGCGCGAGGTTTTCCATGATATCGGCCTTGATCGCGCGCAGCCGGGCGGCGCACACGCCGCGGCCATGTGCGACTTCCGTGGCGTCGCGCGTGGCACCGAGCGTGAGCGCAATCAGGTCGCGGAAATGCGCGGCGACGAGGCCGCCTATATCGGGCCGGGTAAGAGCATCGTCGTCTCCAATCAATCCGGCATAAGTGGTCAGGAGCCGCAGCGCGTTCAAATCGCGCGGAATGGTCCGTACCAGGCAGGCGTCGAGGTCACCAACGATCATCCTTAAGTTATCGCGCGCGATCCGAAAACTGATGAAGCGCGATGTGGAATGGACCGTGACGACACCGGGATCGGCGCTTGTCGTGACGCCGCCTTCGCCGGGGCCTACCGCCGCTTCGCGGCCGCGCTGCTGCATAATCCGGCCGCCGCTCAAGGTCACGTTGAGCAGAATGTCGTCGCCACGGGTCAGATTATTCGTCAGCGAGCCCCGCACCGGCGAGATCGTGCCGGCAGCCAACCCCAAGTCCGGCAGCACGCAGAACATCGCGTCGAGACGAAACGGCTCGTCCGGCAACGGCTCTATATTGAACCTGACAAGGCTTTGTCCAAAGCCTTCGCGCGCAGCTTCCACCCGGGAGTGCTCCGGGTAAGCGTCGGTCGATATTCTGATCAGGCTTGGACGGAATTCTCGCATTCAGCTTCGCGTGACCCGATTGCAATCACCGACTACCGCTGATAAGTCGGCCAAGCGAAGCGCGAGGTTCGAGAATTAACTATCTGGAGGTGTTTTCCTCACCCCGATCCGCCGATATTTCCTCCCAGTCCTACTTTCTCTTCCGTGCAGGCAGAGCGCCGGTTATTTGACCGGCAATTTTCGAAACCGGTCGGCGAGTTTGCCGGCATCCGCGGCTGGACGATTCGCCGCCGCACGGTAAGCCGGTGTGTATGCGCTAGAGCGCTTCGCCTTTCATCCAGCGCGCGCCCTGGGCATAGAGCGCATCGAGATCGGGGCCTTCAAAGCCGGGCATGTCGGTCTTCACCTTGTAGCCGATCTTGCTCTGCAGATAGGCGAGATGCCGGTAGCCTTCCGGAAAACGCTGGAGCAGATCCTGATCGAGCGCGAGCTTGGCCGAGGGATCGACCGGATCGAGCCGGTCCTTCTCATAGATCAGGCGCTTGAGCACCAGGCCCCAGCGGCCGGCGCGTTTCTCGAAGAAATCGTAGAAGCGGCCGGTGCAGACCACGTCGCAGATCACGCCGTCGACGGGCGCCCTTTGCGAGATCGTCATCTTGGTCTGTGCGATCGCCCGGTCACCGGCAATGTCGATCGAACCGCCGCCGAGAAAGTGCAGGATACGCACGCCGCGCTTCCAGCCCTCATCGTTACCGGCAATGAATTCCTCGGCCGTGCCCTGGAACCAGGTTGCCATCATGCGGCCGTCGGAATGCCAGACGGTGCGGAAGCGATCCCACAGCCGCGCATCGCGCCACACCACCCAGTTCTCGACGAGTTCGCGGATGACGGTCCTGTCGGCGGCCATATCAGCCATTGCGTTCTTCCCTCCGTTTTTTGGTATCGCGTCAGTGTAGCCCGGATTGAGCAAAGCGAAATCCGGGATGTGACATGCGGCTTGCCCGGATTGCGAATGGCGCAATCCGGCCACGGACTCGCAACAAGTGGATCAGATATCGCGCCCCTCGACCTTCTCACTCAGCGTCTTGACGACGTCGGGGAGGTTTTCGAGATGGGGGTCGATCGCCAGCGCCTTGCGATAGGCCTCGAGCGCCAGCTTGTCGTCGCCGACATCCTGCATGATCAGGCCGAGGCCCGACAGCGCTCCGAAATGGCGCGGCTCACGCGTCAGTACCGCCGCGATGTCGGCGAGCGCATGACCGTAATCCTGCTTGAGATAATAAACCGTGGCGCGCCGGTTCCAGGCTTCGATGTAATTCGGCTTGAGCGCAATGACGGCGTTGAGAACTTTTATCGCCAGATCGTAATCCTTGTCGTCGGTCGCGGCCTTCACCCGGCTCATCAGGAGATTGCAGGTGTCGCTGCCCGACGCGATCCACATCGCCCAGATACGATCCTCGATCGCCTTGGCGCTGGCTTCATCCGGCGCGATCTTCAGCGCGCTAAATAGCGTGTCGAGGCTGTATGTCGGGCCGCCATGCGCGACGTGCGGTAAATCACCCGGTGGCGACAGCCAATCCTGCGGACTTTGCGCCCGGGAAGGCGACCACACCGACGCACATGCAGTCGACGCGAGGACGACGGCAATAAGAAGAACCGGGAATTGGAGCTTCATGCTGATCGAGTTTAGTCCACCGCCGCGGCGCGGCAAGCCGGAAAAGCGCTCAATCAGGCATGACGAATGCGGCTGAAATGGGCAGCCGCGCGATGATGCAGCGGCGGGCTATGCTTGGCTCAGCCTTGCTTGAGTGGCTTAACCCTGCCGCGCCTTGAAACGGCGGTGCGTTTTATTGATGACGTAGACGCGGCCCTTGCGGCGCACGATACGGTTGTCGCGGTGGCGGCCGCGGAGCGATTTCAGCGAATTACGGACTTTCATAGTCTTGTTCCTTGTCTGGCGCGTTGATTAAGGATGGGGCCAGCGCTTGTCAATGTTGGCCGCACCGCGCCTGCCAAGCCAAATATGGATTGAAAAACAATGACTAAGGGCCCGCTCTTGCGGCTCATTTCCGGGGTCGGAAAGAAGGGACCGGCCTGCTTTCTCCTTGAGGCGGACGGCAAGCGGCTCCTGCTCGACCTCGGCGAGGGTCCGCCGCCCGGCCTGATGCCGGATGTCGAGGGTCTCGGCCGTATCGATGCGCTCATTCTCAGCCACGGCCACAGGGACCACGTCGGCGGACTTTCACTATTGCCGAAGCTTGGCAATCCGCCGGTCTATGCCACCGAGATCGTCGCGCGCGGGCTGCCTGACGGCATCGAAACGCGAGAGTTGCCGGTCGCGGGCGAGAGCGACGTTCTCGGCATTGCGATCGCGACCGGCCGCAACGGCCATGCGCCGGGCGGCGTCTGGCTGCACTTCTTTCTTGGCGGCGGCTTTCTCTACACCGGCGATTACGCGACGGAGTCGATGCTTTACGCCTACGACCCGCCGTCAAAACCGGCGGCACTGGCGCTGATCGATTGCTCTTACGGCGATTACCAGACACCGCTTGCGCAATGCTGGGACAAACTTGTGCCTTTCGTTGAACGCAGGCCGCTCCTTCTCCCCGCACCGGCGAACGGACGCGGCCCGGAGCTCGCGCTGGCATTGATGCGGCACGGCATCACCGACATCCATGTCGATGGCGCAACGCAGAAGGCGCTGTGGCGGCTTGGCGACATCGACACTGTGTCGCTGCGCGACGGCCTCGGCGGCGAGATCGAACAACTCACCGCGACGGTCAAGCCGATCGAAAGCGCCCGCGGCGTCATGATTGCGGGATCGGCCGATGGCACGTCGGGCGAAACCGCAAAACTCCTTGCCGCATGGGAAGGCCAAGCCGAACCGGCGATCCTGTTCACAGGTTACGTCAATCCGACCACACCCGCCGATCGCCTGGTCAAAAGCGGCCGCGCGCAGGCGATGCGCTGGAACGTCCACCCACTCCTGTCCGACACGATCGCGCTCGTCCGCGCGATAAACGCCCAAACGGTGATCCCGGCATTTTGCGACCGCACGCAGCTTCCCGCGCTCGCCGCGGCGCTTGCGCCGGCACGGGTGACGATGGATACGGCGGTGGAGATCGGCGGCTAACGCATCTGCCGGACAGGCAAACGCAATGACGGCTACGCTACCGTCACGCGTTCCGCAGGCGTGTCGGCTGCTGGGTTGCTTTCAAGCGGATCGGCTTCGGCGGGACCGCTCAGGATAGTGACAAGCTTCCTCCAGGCGCGCAGTGCAAATCCGACCGGGCGCGGGATGCTGTGCCGGCAAAAGGCGAGCTTCCTCACGTCCTTCGTCACATGCCACAGGCTGCTGCTGCCGGCGGGGAAGAAAACCATGTCGCCCGGGCCGAGGCGGCGGCTGTCACCTCTCTCGTCGGTGACGTAGACCTCACCCGAGATGATGTGCAGGGTTTCGTCGACACTATAATGCCAGTGGAACCGGCCGGTCGTGCACGACCACGCCATCACCGACGACGTGCCGTCCGCGCTCATGGCAAGGCGCTTCGAAAAAGCCTGCGGCTTGCCCTCGACAATCCAGTCCTGAGGGATCGGCGCCGGGCTGAGCTCGACGTCGGCCGGCGCGGCAAATACGACGGGTTGGGTCACGGAATTCTCCAGAGGCAAGTGCGCGGACATTAAACAGTCACAGTGCCGAAAAAAGCGTAAATCCGCCGATTTGACGCGCTTTACCGCGCTGAAGTGGTACCGGCCCGGCGCAGCCCGGCCGGCCAATCGCGCCAGGTCCGCCGCAACCGGACCGCGCGCTGCGGCGCGGGCATGATCCGACGCTCCGCCTTGCGGGCGACGAGATAGGCAATCCATCTCTCATAAATACCGAGCGCGGCCGGACGCCATGGACCGTCGAGGCCGCCCCCAAGCGCAAGCGTCGGAAATTCCGCGGCGAGACCCGCGTGGCGTTCGGCAAGCGCGCGGGCACGAAACGCCTCGGCGATGGCGACGGCCTGTTCGTTGAAATAGTGACGCGGCAATGCCGGATAATGCTCGCGGTAGCCGTTGAGAAAGCGGATGGCGTCGCGGCGATATTCGCGGAACAGCGAGTTGGCCTCGTATTCCGGATGGCCCTGAAAGAACAGCGAGAAGCTGCCGTCTTGCCGGGCGAACATATCGACGCCGGCTTCGGCGGAACGCGTGAGGATTTTATAGCCGGAAGAGACAAGCGCTTCCTCCGGCAAATCGTTGTGGCGCGAATGCGGAACCCAGAGTGACTCCGGGAAATGCTGCGTCATCGGATGGGCCGTCACGCGCCGGCAATCGAACACGCCGAGCTGCTTCTCATCGAACGCGCGGCGCGCGATGCCGTCGGCATGAAGCACGGCGGCATGCGCGGCAAGGCACGACCAGATCGTGGACGCGGTGTTATCCCGCGACCAATCGACGACCTTGCTCAGCGTGCCCCAGTACGGCTCGTCCATCAGGTTTGCCGCGCGCGGTTCGGTGCCGGTCACGATCAGCCCGTCGAGCGGGGTATCCCACAATTCGGACATATCGCGGTATTTTTGCGCAAGCGTGTGGCGCGCGGCATCGGCGCGCGGCACTTCCGGCAGCGCGAACAGTTTTAGAACCACGGCGGAATTCGGCGACGCCGCACCGAGCAGATTTGTGAACTGCCGCTCGGTCGCATCGAGCGCGGCGTCGGGCATGTTGTTGATCAGCCCCACCGAGATGCCGTTCGCGGCGTTGATTTCTGGTGCGGATCCCGTTTGGCCGGACTCCAGGAAAAGCGGCATTGGCCCTGCTCTCTCCGGATGCCTATTCGGCCGCCATCAGCGAGGACCGGTTCGACTGCGACGCGGTCAGCGCCTGATCGAGATCGCCGATGATGTCGTCGATATGCTCGATGCCGATCGAGAGCCGGATCATTTCCGGCTTCACGCCGGCCTTGAACTGCTCGTCGGCAGACATCTGGCGGTGCGTCGTCGACGCCGGATGGCAGGCGAGCGACTTTGCGTCGCCCATATTGACCAGCCGCTTGAACAGCCGCAGCGCGTCGTAGAAATCCTTTGCTGCAGCAAGACCGCCGGTGACGCCGAAGGTCAAAAGCGAACAGGCCCGGCCGCCAAGATATTTGTGCGCCAGCGCGTGGTAAGGATTGTCGTCAAAGCCGGTATAGTTGACCCATTCGACCCGCGGATCGTCACGCAGGAATTCGGCGACGCGCCGCGCGTTCTCGACATGGCGCTCGACCCGCAGCGCCACGGTCTCGATGCCTTGCAGCAGCAGGAATGCGGAGAGCGGCGACAGGACGGCGCCGGTGGCGCGCTGATAGACGCTGCGGCAGCGTGCGATATAGGCGGCCTCACCAAAATGATCGGTGTAGATCAGCCCGTGGTAGGACGCATCGGGCACATTGAACATCGGAAAGCGGCGCGCGTTTGCTTTCCAGGGGAATTTACCGCTGTCGACGATGGCGCCGCCGATCGTGGTGCCGTGGCCGCCCATGAATTTGGTCAGCGAGTGTATGACGACGTCGGCGCCGTATTCGAACGGCCGCAGCAGGATCGGCGTCGCAACCGTATTGTCGACGACGAGCGGAACGCCGTGGCGTTTCGCAACCGCGGCCAGTGCTTCGATGTCGCAAATGTTCCCGGCCGGATTGCCGACGCTCTCGCAGAAGACAGCGCGCGTATTGTCGTCGATCAGTTTCTCGATGGCGTCGGGCTGGTCGGATTCGGCAAAACGGACGGTGATACCCTGGCTCGGGAAAATGTGACCGAACAGCGTATAGGTCGTGCCGTAAAGTTGCGGCACAGAAACGATATTGGTGCCCATCGCCGTAAGATTGAGCAAGGCGTAATTAAGCGCCGCCTGCCCCGAGCTCACGCACAGCGCATCGACGCCGCCTTCGAGCATGGCAACGCGGCGCTCGAGAATTGCGGTCGTCGGATTACTGATCCGGCTGTAGCGATGGCCTTCGGCTTCGAGATTGAACAGCGCAGCGCCGTGATCGGCGCTGTCAAATTCGTAGGCCACCGTCTGGTAGATCGGCACCGCGACGGCCTTCGTAGTCGGATCGCTTTCGTAGCCGCCGTGTACGGCCACCGTTTCGTTCTTCATGTTGTCCCGCCGCCTGTCAGAAGACGCGCCATACTAGGCGGTTTGTGTTTCTTATCCGTGGCTTGGCGGGCAAACAACGCGAACCCGGCGAATTCGAGGGAATAACCTTAATCGTTTTCCATGCGCTCCTGCGCGTGCCGGCGCGGCGCGATTCTTAATCGATAAAATTTTAAGGAACGGCGAAGCAAAAGATTCACTTTGTTGAGCCATCATAAGGTCATGGCCCTCATTGAACTGGAACGGGTGACGCAAGACGCCGCCGGCAAGAATTCGGCGTTGCAGGACTGGGTTCGCGCACTCGAAGCCACGGCGCCGATCGCGGCCAATCCGCAGCGCCTCCTCCCGCACGTCATTGAGGAACTCGCGCAAAGCCGGGGCGATGCGCAAGCACTGATTTCCGCGCGCGAGACGCTGACCTATCGCGATCTCGCGGAGCGCATCAATCGCTACGCGCGCTGGGCGCTCGATCTGAATCTCGCCAAAGGCGAGACCGTTTGTCTCATGATGCCGAACCGGCCGGACTATATGGCGCTCTGGCTCGGCGTCACCAGCGTCGGCGGCGTTGTTGCACTTATCAATACCCAGCTTCGCGGCTCGTCGCTGGCGCATTGCCTCGACATCGTCGCGCCCAAACACATCATCGTCGCGGGCGAGCTGATCGAGCAATTTCGTACCGCGGCAATTTCGAGCGGAGCAAAGATCTGGTCACACGGCGGGAGCGAATTACCGTGCGTCGATCACGAGATCAAGCGCTTCTCGCCCGCCCCGCTGACGGACGCCGAGCGCCGCACGGTGACGATCGCAGACCGGGCGCTCACGATCTACACGTCCGGCACGACCGGATTGCCGAAGGCGGCCAACGTCACCCATCGCCGGCTCATGCAGTGGAGCCTCTGGTTCGCCGGCCTGATGAATACCGGCCCCGGCGACCGCATGTACGATTGCCTGCCGATGTATCATTCGATCGGCGGCGTGGTGGCGACCGGCGCGCTTTTGGTTCGCGGCGGCTCCGTCGTGATCCGCGAAAAGTTTTCGGCGCGCGATTTCTGGGATGACGTCGTCACGTCGGACTGCACGCTGTTCCAGTATATCGGCGAGCTTTGCCGCTATCTCATCAACGCGCCGCGGCATCCGCAGGAGCGCGAGCATCGCTTGCGCCTGTGTGCCGGCAATGGACTGCGCGCCGACGTCTGGGAGAAATTTCAGTCGCGGTTCAATATTCCGCGGATTCTGGAATTCTACGCAGCGACCGAAGGCAATGTTTCGCTCTACAACGTCGAAGGCAAAGCCGGCGCCATTGGCCGCCTGCCCTCGTTCCTCGCGCACCGTTTTCCGCTGGCGCTGGTCAAGTTCGACGCGATCGCGGGCGAGCCGGTGCGCGGCGACGGCGGCCGCTGCGTCCGTTGCGCGGCCGATGAAATCGGCGAGGCCATCGGCAGGATCGGCGGCACGCATGGCGGTGAATTCGAGGGCTATACCTGCGCCCGGGAGACGGAACGGAAAATTCTCCGCGATGTCTTCGAGGCCGGCGACGCCTGGTATCGCACCGGCGACCTCATGCGTATCGATGCCGGCGGCTTCTATTATTTCATCGACCGCATCGGCGACACCTTTCGCTGGAAGGGCGAAAACGTGGCGACTTCCGAAGTGGCCGCGGCGCTCACGGCCTTTCCCGGCATCGCGGAGGCAAGCGTTTACGGCGTCACCGTGCCCGGCGCGGAAGGCGCGGCTGGAATGGCGGCGCTGGTCACGGAGCGTCCTCTCGATTTTGTCGCGTTGCGGCAGCATCTGGTGCGCGAACTGCCACCCTATGCCCGCCCGCTGTTCCTGCGGCTTCGCGGCAGTCTCGATATTACGTCCACATTCAAGCAGCAAAAAAACGGGCTCGTCCCCGACGGCTTCGATCCCGCCGCGACGGAAGATGCGATCTATTTCGACGACCCGGAAACCAAAGCCTACATACCGCTCGACGCGGCGCTCTTCACGCGCATCGGCGCGGGCGGCGTGAGAGTTCAGCGAACGTTCCGGCTAGATCCTGTCGATCTTGCCGACCTCGATCACTTTCTTCCACTTGGCGATCTCGGTTTTGACATAGGCGGCGAAGTCGGCCGAGGAATCGCCATCCGGCACTGTGCCCAGTTCCAGCATCCGTGCCCTGACGTCGGGCAGATGCAAGATGGCCGCGATTTCCTTCTGCAGCAATTCGACAATCGGCAGCGGCGTGCCGGCAGGCACGAAAGCGCCGGCCATCGTTTCGGATTCCTGATCCTTGATGCCAAGTTCGCTGAGCGTCGGCACGTCGGCGAGCGTTTCCAGGCGATCCTTGGTCGTCAGCGCCAGCGCACGAATCTTGTCGCCCTTGATCAGCGCCACAACATTGCTCATCGCCGCGCAGGCGATTGGCGTGAACCCGCCGAGCAGGGATTGCGTCACGGGCCCGCCGCCGGCAAACGGCACGGTGACGAAGTCGACGCCATATCCCTGCTTGAGCAACTCGACCGCGAGTGACGGTGTCGTGCCAGTCCCCGGCGTGCCCACGCTGTATTTGCCGGGATTAGCCTTCATCAGGTCGATCAGGTCCTTCATCGTCTTCGCCGGAAAGTCATGGCTGACCAGCCAGCCGTTCGGCGAGGCGCCCAATTTCGTGATCGGAATAAAATCCTTGTCGACGTCGTACGGCACCGTCTTGTAGAGACTCGGGTTGACCACGATGCTCGAAGACGCGGCAAGGATCGTATAGCCGTCGGCCGGCGCGCGCGCCGCATTGGCCATGCCGATATTGCCGCCGGCGCCGCCGATATTCTCGACAAAAAACTGCTGGCCGAGACGCTCGGAAAGCTTTTGCGCGACTATGCGCGCGGCAATGTCGGTCGCGCCGCCGGCCGGGAACGGCACGATGACCTTGACGGAATGATCGGGGTAATTCGCCGCGTGCAGGCTCTGCACCGGAGCCAGGACAAACGCAGCGAGCATCGCCGAAATGCGAAGAACGTTGTTCATTGTCTCCTCCCCACAGAAACAATAGCCGGTTTTATTGAGCGTCAGACTATCGGATGGGCCGCATCGTACAAGACTGCGACGCAAGCCGGGCCTTTGGTGTGACCAAATGCCTCTCGTTTCGCGATAATCGGGGAATGGAGACTACGCGGTAGCGCCGGCGTCCACGGTGAGCACGGTGCCCGACATGCTGCGCGCCTTGTCGCTCAACAGAAACTCGACCGCGTCGGCCACATCGTCGACGCTGGCAAGACGCCGGAGCGCGCTCCGCCGCATCACCTTCTGCCGCTCATCGCCGGCAAGCCCGTGCGTCATCTCGGTATCGAGAAAACCCGGCGCCACGGCATTGACCGTGATGCCGAGCCGCCCGACTTCGCGGGCGAGCGAACGGGTAAATCCAAGCATGGCGGCCTTGGTCGCGGCATAGGCGGACAGCCCGCTATAGCCGGTAAAGCCGATGATCGAGGCGACATTGACGATGCGCCCCGCGCGTTCCGACATCATCGAACGCACTGCATATTTGGTCAGCACGATCGGCGACAGCGTATTGACGCGAACGAGCTCCTCGATCCGGGAATTGTGCATGGTCGCGAGCACGCCGTCGAAACCCAGCGCGGCATTGTTGACGAGACCGTAAAGCGGCCCGAAATCCTTGCGCAGCGTCCGCACCAGATCGGGGATCCGATCGATCTGGCCGAGATCGAAAGACACGAAATGCAGCGACCCGTGCTTGCCGCGCTTTGCTTCCGCCGCAGCCGCCGTCAATTCCTTGGTCTTCTTGCGCGCCACCGCGATCACGCAATAACCTTCGGCCGCGAGCTTGCGCGCGATGCCGAGCCCGAGGCCGCGGCTTGCGCCCGTGATCAGGACGTTGCGTGAAACTTTCTTAGCCATGGCGGCGCAACAGCTTTCCGGTTGCCGCGACATCGAGCGCCGGCACGATACTGATCGCCGCCGGCACCTTGTGCAGCGGCAGCGCCTCGCGGCAAAACTTCAAAATATCGCCTTTGACCTGCTGCAACTCATCGGCGGCTTCACTGCCGGATTTCAGAACCACGTCGGCAATCGCGATTGAGCCGGTGATCGGGCTTGCCTTCGACCGAACCAGCGACATCCGCACTTGCGGATGCCGGTTGATGACCGCCTCGATCTCCTCGGGATGAACTTTCAGCCCGCCGATATTGATGATGCCGCCGCGGCGGCCGGCGAACACGTAGCGATCGCCGCGCAATTCCACCATGTCGCCGGTATCGACAAAGCCGTCATCGTCGCGGAGGCTGGCTTGTTCGCCGCCTACATAACGCGACGCCGTGCGCGGCGAGCGGATGCGCAACGAGCCCCCGAGCACTTTCATCTCGACGCCATCGCGGACACGTTCGACATAATCGGCGGGAAAGCCGGCGAACACGTCGCTGACTTCGAAGGCGACGCCCGCTTCAGTCGACGCATAGGCGTGGCTGACAGCGGCTCGCGGGAAGGCGCCGCGCAGGCTGTCGAGCACGGCCTGGTCGGCGATTTCGCCGGAGAGCCTGACATAGCGTGGCGCGAGCGCGCGTATCGCGGGCGACATCAAGGCCCGGCGCCAATGGGTCGGCGTGCCCAAAAGGTGCGTCACGCCGTGACGCTGCAAGCGCTCGAGAAACTCGGCAACCGGCTCGCCGGCGCTCGAGAGCACGAGCGAAACGCCGCCGAGCACCGCGCGCAGGAATATCTGCAAGCCGCCATAGCGGCGGATGTCGTAAAATGTGCCCCATATCATGGAGCCATCGGATTTCTTTCCGGCAAACGGCGCAGTCAGGCCGGCGCGGCTGTGCACCACCATTTTCGGCACGCCCGTGGTTCCGGAAGTCAGCAGCACCCATTCGGTGACGCACGATGCCGCCGGCAAACGCTCTGCAGCGGCGACTTCCACCGAGCCGGCCACGCGAAGCGTGATGTTCGACAGAGCGCCCGTAGGCGGATCGCGATCAATGACGACGGCGTCCACGCCGGCGCCTTCGATCAGCGCCGCAAAGTGATCGGGATCGGCATCGGGCGGCAGGATAGTGATGCGGCGTGCAACGCCGTCGAGTTCGATCAGCGCCAGTGCGGATGCAAGCTGCCCGCTTGTGGCGAGCAGAACCGATTTGCCGGCGAGCTCTTCAAGCCGGCCGCCGAGACTGGTGCCATGCACGAGATCGGAAAAGCGCACGCTTGCGGCGCGATCCCAGAAGAACCGTTCGGCCGCGCTCTCAGCGATGACCTGCCGCAGCGATTGCGCCTCAGCGCGCGCCATTTTCATAGACTTTCACGAAGTCGCCGAAAGTCACGGGGAAGGAGGCGTCCTCGGAAGCCGTGAACGGATCGACGCCGAGCTTGTCTTCGAGGCGCGCGACGAGAACCGCGAAGCCGAGGGAATCGAGGCCCGAATCCACAAGCACGAGATCCTCGCGCAACGGCGCCAGAATCTTGTCGTGTTCGCGCGCAATCTGCGCCATCTGGTCCATTATGGTTAATTTTATCGACATGGCTGAAGGGCCTACCGTTTATTCACTTCGCATCGGTATATTCGCGCAACGATTACGATCAAGTTCACGACGGGGACGTGGTCAACGCGCATGGTTTCTGCTCGGCCGGACATCCACTGCCGCCAGATCGACGAAGGCGACCTGCCCGCCGTCGCCGGACTGCTCACGCGTGGATTCCCAAACCGCAATCTCCAGTTCTGGCGGCACGCGCTCGATCAACTGACGCAGCACGCCCCGCCGCCGGGATTGGCCAAATATGGTTACCTTCTGGAAACCGAAGGCACGCCGGTCGGCGCGATCCTGATGATCTGCTCGGCGATGCCCGCGGATATGGGCCAAACGCTCAAGCCGCGCTGCAATCTCTCCAGCTGGTACGTCGAGCCCGCATTCCGGGCCTATGCGCCGCTTCTTGTTTCGCAGGCGCTGCGGCACAAGGATGTCACCTATCTCAACGTCTCGGCGGCGCCGCATACCTGGCCGATCATCGAGGCGCAGGGTTTTTCGCGCTACAGCGAAGGCATCTTCGTCTGCCTTCCGGCGCTGAGCGGCACGCCCGGCGGCGAAAAGGTCGAGGTGCTCGACGCGCGCAGAGGGCAAGTTAGCGGCGCCGATTCATTCGAGCGCGAGATCCTCGTGCAGCACGCCGCGCACGGCTGCATCAGCCTGTGGTGTGCGACGTCCTCCGGCGCTCATCCGTTCATATTCCGGCCGCGCTGGGTCAAAGGCGTCATTCCGTGCGTGCAACTGATCTATTGCCGCGACATCGCGGATTTCGCGCATTATGCCGGGCCGATCGGCCGATACCTCGCGCGGCGCGGCAGAGGCATCGTCATCGTTGACGCCAACGGCCCGATCCCCGGTCTCGTCGGAATCTACCGCGCCGGCAGCAAGCCGAAATATTACAAAGGCCCGCAGCGGCCGCGGCTCGGCGACCTTGCCTACACGGAATACGCAATATTGGGCGTCTAAGAGTTGTCATGCTCCGCGAAGGCGGAGCATCCAGTAAGCGATAAGCGCAATACAAAATTGAATCTGTGATTACTGGATCATCCGCCTTCGCGGATGATGACGGCGCAGTTCAGATCGTCAGCGCCTGGCGCACGCGCGTCGGCCATTGCAGCAGATCGATGCCGTGCGTCGCGAACAGCGCCAAAGCCAGCCGATCGATACCGAAGGCGACGCAGCCGGTATGCGCCGTCTCGCCGGCCGCATTGCTCAAATTCCAGGTCTCGCCGAAATGCTCGCGGTGATAATTAAAACTCATGCATGCGGTCGGCTGTTCCTCCGAGTGCACAGGAACCAGGAGCTCGAATTTCAGCGCCTGCTCGACTTGGCTCATCGCCATCAGCTTGCCGCCGCGGCCGAAAAACGGATCGCTGGCCTGGTCGATGCGATAATTGAGACCCAACTGGCTGGCAAAACTCTCGGCGCGCTTCATCCAATTCGCGCGAAATTCCTGGATTTGCTCCGGCGTGCCGATGCGGACATATTCGCGCATGCGGAACGATTGCAGCCGATCGAGCATTTTTGACGGTTCGCGGCGGAAGCAGTCGGACGCGACGTCGAAGAGAAGGCCCTCGGCGGGCACATGGCCGCGGCTCGCGGCCAGCGGATAGACCGGATAGCAGGCGGCGGGAGTCAAAACGAGATCGGCGGCCGCAAGCGAGGGCGTCCAGTCGCCGCCCGCCTCGTAGCGATCGACGCTCGCGCCGATATGCGACTCGTCGCCGGAGAGGCAGCTCACGCAACCGAGAAAATGCGGAAAGCTCTTCAGGTAGCCTGACTTCTCGACTTGCCGGCGGCTCATCACCGGCGGGAAGCGCAACACCTCGGTGTCCGGGTCGCGGTGGCGCGAGATCAGTGTGCCGAGACCATCGACGACCTGCTCGAAAATGGCAGTACGGGCGTAGACACCATCGATGCCGGACGGCAACAGCAGCGCCTCGGCGATCGAATCGAGCGAGCGGACTGGGCTGGCCGGCTGCTTGAATGCGAAATTCATTGACTTGCGCCTCGTTTGTTCGATGGTTTTTGACGGCGACGATTTATTCGGACAGCGAATCCGGCGAGCCGCCCAGCATCGAAGCCGCGGCGATATTGGCGAGGATGCGGTCATTGCTGATCATCACCGGCGACGAGAGAATGTCGCGCAGGTGGCGGCCGATACTGAACTCGCTGTCGTTACGGTAACCGGATATCCCGCAGGTCTGCATCGCGCTCGTGACCACGGAGACCGCGAGCTCCGAAGCATTGACCTTGAGGAGATTCATGCCGGTCTGGAAATCGACCGTTTCAAGCGCGGCAGAATCGGCCGAGGCCGCTTCGAACCGCTGCACCTGCGCCGCAACAAGGCTGCGCAAGGTACGCAGCGTTGCATTGGCGCGCGTCAGGTGCGCCGCAGCCGGCGGCAGCGTGCCGCCCGATTTCTGCGCGGCCTTGCGGACGAAAGCGCGGGCGCGCTCGACCGCGGCGGTGGCGATGCCGGTCCACGCGGCACTCCAGAGAAGATGCGCAACCGGCATCATGGTCTGGGCGTGAATCTTGTCGTAGCTCACCGGCAAAATCTGCTCGGCGGAGCCGGAGGCGACGAGCTTGAAACCCTCGCTGCACGTGCCGCGCATGCCGAGCGCGTCCCAGCCGGCGAGAGGCTCGAGCGTGTAATTCGGCTTGAGGAAGGCGACGAGGACCTGGTCCGAACTCGCGGCGTCGGCGGAGCGGCGCGCCGTCGTGACGACGCCGTCGGCCGCATGGCCGTAAGAGATGACGGTGGCCTGCCGTTCCAGGCTGATATGCGCGCCGTCGTGCACAATCGGGGCCGTACTGTTGCGGACATCGCCGCCGGACTGTCCTTCGGTGGTCGACGACGCAAGCAGCAATTGTTCTTTGCAGAGCCGGCGCAGCAGGAGCTGATGCCAGGGGCTGCTTCGGCCATGACGCACCAGGCAAGCGGCCTTGGTCTGATGCATCGCATAGATCATGGCGGTGGATGCGCAAGCGCGGCCGAGCGTGTAACAGACGTCGACGACATCGGCGATGGTGGCGCCCTCGCCGCCGAGATCGCGCGGCACCGCAATGCCGAGAAGCCGCTCAGCGCGCGCAGCGCTTATCGCCTCTTCCGGAAAACGTGAATTCTGATCGACGGCTGCGGCGTGGAGCGCTGCGATCTTGGCGGCCTTTTGGGCGCGCTGCACCAAGTCGGGAACATTGGCGGCGCGGAGCTTGCTGTCGGCCGCCAAAATGCCACGCGTCGCGCTACGCGCGGTGTGCGCGTCCTTATCGACCTCTAGAACCGCCGCGGTACGGACAGTCATCGGTAAACTCAAATTTGCCGCCTCTCGCATTTGCATGCGATTCCTGTGGCGTTACAGGTACCGCAAAACTCACAAATCATCGCGGTATTTCGCAGGAATTAGCGCGCATCTTTCGCGTAAAGGTTACCATTCGAAAACCGCTGATGTGCCAACCATTCGCTCAGCCAAAAATGCAATGATGGTTCCGGAAAGCAGCAACTTTTCGAATCCGAATTTGGGAAAAATTCACCGTGCTGGACCGCATCAATTCCTCGACGGCCGACCGCATCACGGCGCATGTGCGGAAGCTTCTCGCCAAACGCTCGATCGACCGTGCCGTCGGACGCGACGACGATCTGACCGACAGCGGGCTGTCCTCGCTGGATACGGTCAACCTCATGCTTGCCATCGAGGCTGAGTTCGACGTCAAGATTCCCGACCCGGACATGACGCCGGCGAACTTCCGCAGCATTGCGCGGATCGAGGCGCTCGTCGCCGGCCTGCTCGAGAACGCATAATCCGCCTTCCCTCACCGCGGAATCGCGCTTGGCATTGATGCGGCTGCGGTGAGATGATGCCGGCATGCGGACGACCCAGCGTCGAGGCCGCGGCCGGAAACAGCACATCATGTCAAAGACAGTATTCTACTCCAGCGTCGGACCCGACCTGACGCTGTTCGATCTCGATATCGAGAACGCAGCCCTGATCAAACGCAGCACGATCAAGCTGCCCGCCAACATCCAATACGCCTGGCCGCACCCGTCGCGGCGCTATCTCTATGTCGTATCGAGTAATGGCGGCCCCGGCATCGCAGGCGATAAGCACTTCGCCAGCGCGCTCACGATCGATCCAGCAACCGGCGCGTTGCGCCTGCACGGCGATCCGGCGGCGCTGCCGTCGCGCCCGATCCATGTCAGTCTCGACACCAGCGGCGGATTTTTGCTGACCGCCTATAACAATCCGAGCAACATTACGGTCCATCGCCTCAACGCCGACGGCACGGTCGGCGCCCCGGTCGCGCAGCCGGAGAAACTCGATACCGGCATCTATGCGCATCAGGTCGTCGCCGTGCCCGGCAATCGCACCGTGCTCCTGGTGACACGCGGCAATCACGCCGAGGACGGCAAGCCGGAAGATCCCGGCGCCATCAAAGCGTTCCGCTTCGACAACGGCGTGCTGCGCAACCTCGCCTCGATCGCGCCCGGCAACGGGCTCGGCTTTGGGCCGCGCCATCTCGACTTTCATCCGAGCGAGCCCTGGGCGTTCGTTTCGATCGAACGGCAGAACAAGCTTTACGTCTATAAGCTCGACGACAAGACCGGCCTCGCACGCGACCCGATGTTTATCAAGGACACGCTGTCCAACCCCGCTTCGACCTCGCCGCAAGGCGCCGGACCGATCCACGTCCACCCGAACGGCAAGTTCGTTTATGTGACCAATCGGACCTTCCCGGCGTCCGGAGCCGGATCGAGAAAGGTCGCCGAAGGCGGCGAGAACACCGTCGCCACGTTTGCCATCGACGGCAAAACCGCCGAACCGAAAAAACTGGAAAACGTCGAGGGCCGCGGCATTCAGTTGCGCACCTTCGGCATCGACCCGAGCGGACGGATGCTGGCCGTCGCCAGCGTCCTGCCGCTCGACGACGGCACGCTGCCTGCCGGAATCACGACCTACCGCATCGCCGGCGACGGAACGCTCGGCTTCGTGCGCAAATACGATGTCGACACCGGAAACTTCCAGCAGTTCTGGAGCGGCATGGTCACGCTCGGCTGACGGTAACAGCGATGTGCCTTCTTGTCCGGGTGCGGCAGTTGCCCATTTTTCGTTTCAGCAACTCCACATCCGGAAAAGGCGATCGGCCATGTCCATCAGGCCCGTCAAAAGCATCGTCACGTCAAAGCCCACCATCGAAGGCGCGGGCGTAAAACTCAATCGCGCCTTCGGCTTCGGCGACACCGGCGCGTTCGATCCGTTCCTGTTGCTTGACGATTTCCGCAACGACCGGCCGGACGATTATCGCGCGGGTTTTCCATGGCATCCGCATCGCGGCATCGAGACCATCACTTATGTGCTGGCCGGGAACGTCGAGCACGGCGACAGCCTCGGCAATCGCGGCAATCTCGGCGCGGGCGACGTGCAGTGGATGACCGCCGGCAGCGGCATCATGCATCAGGAAATGCCACAGGGCGACGCACAGGGCCGCATGCACGGCTTTCAGCTCTGGGCCAACCTGCCGTCATCGCTGAAAATGACGGCGCCGCGCTATCAGGACATCAAGGCAGGCGTCATTCCCGAAGTCACCGACGACGACGGCACCTGCGTGCGCGTCATCTGCGGCGACTTTTGGGGCAAGCGCGGTCCGGTCGAGGGCGTCGCCGCCGACCCGCGTTATCTCGACGTCCGGGTGCCTCCGGGCAAGCGCAAAGTCTTGCCAGTGGAGGTCGACCGTCATGCCTTCGCCTACGTATTCGAAGGCTCCGGCAGCTTCCGCGCGGCGTCGCAGCCGTTCGGCGTGCTCACCGAGAAATCCGACGGCGTGAACGAGACCGTGGTGCGCGAAGAGACCGGCAACCGCTCACTCGTCCTGTTCGATCGCGGCGACGAGGTCACCGTGCAGGCCGGCAGCGAGGGTATCCGGTTCCTTCTGGTTTCCGGCAAACCTATCGAAGAGCCGGTGGCCTGGCATGGTCCAATCGTGATGAACACGGACGCCGAGCTTAAGCAGGCCTTCAGCGAATTGCGCGGCGGCACGTTCATCAAATAGGCCGCCGTTCGCGCATCGTTTCCTCCGCTCCTCTCCGCGACAGCGGGGACGAGTGGAGGAATGCCGCAGGTCACGCCCGCGCAAATCTGCTATCTTTCCCCGATCAAGAGGCGTGCGGCGCGGGGGCGCCGACACCCCGGCGATGTAATTCGCAAAGTCAGGGAGGAACGACGCATGAAAAAGCTTGCCATGATTCTCGTTGCCGCTGGCGCCGTCTTGTGCAGCAGCGCCACGCTGCGGGCTGATAATTTTCCGTCGCGGCCGATCACTTTTGTTTCCGTATTCGGCCCCGGCAGCGCCAGCGATACGCTTTGCCGCATTATCGGCGACCCGCTCAGCCGCGCGCTCAAGCAGCCGGTTATCGTCGAGGATCGACCCGGCGCCGATGGGGCCGTCGCCGCGCAATATGTCCAGCACGCCAATCCTGACGGCTACACATTGATGCTGGCGACGAACTCGCCGCTCTCGGCCGACCCATTTCTTCTTAATGAGATCAGCTATGACGCTGTGAAGGACTTTGCGCCGATCACACGGGTCGGAAGCTTCACGCTGATGCTCGTCGTCAATCCGGGGCTGCCGGTTCATTCGGTCAAGGAACTCATTGCCTATGCCAAGGCCAATCCCGGCAAGCTGACCTATGCCAGCGGCAATACCGCCGGTCTCGTTGGCGGCAAGACATTGGCCTATTCCGCCGGTCTCGACATGCTCCATGTGCCCTACAAGAGCACGCCGCCGGCCATCGAGGACGTCATTGCCGGCCGCGTTTCGATGATGATCGCCGATTTCACCGTGGCGATGCCGCATGTCGCATCGGGACAGGTGCGGGCGATCGCGATTACCCGCGTCAAACGCAGTCCGCTGTTTCCCGATCTGCCGACCATGGACGAGGCCGGCGTCCCCGGCTTCGACATCGACGCGTGGGCAGGTTTTGTCGCGCCGGCCAACACGCCCGCGCCGGTCGTCACTGCGCTCAACACGGCGATGCGCAAGATCATCGACAATCCGGACACTCAGGCAAAATTCAAGAATGTCGGCTTTCAGGGATTTTCTTCAACGCCTGATGAGCTTGGCAGCTACATCAAAGCGCAGCTCGCCAACTGGAAGAAGATGATCGACAACGCCGGCATCAAGGCGGAGTAAGCGCGCTTCGCCCCGCGTTTGCGATCCACATTGTCAAACAGCGCACGCTATGCCTCCTGCCCCGCGATAGCGGGGAAGGGGGACCGCGCCTTGCGTGGTGGAAGGGGCGCGGGACTCAACGCGGATCTTGCGGCGACAACGCAGCGATGAGTCAGACGCCCCTTCCACCATGCGCGCACGCGCATGGTCCCCCTCCCCCGCTATCGCGGGGGCGGATGCAATGAACAACAATGTCCCGAGCCGATCAGTGACCACCGCGCAGCGGCGCCGGCTGCTCGTCGAGCATGCCCTGGATGGCGAGGCGCGTGGTCTCGACGTCGAGACCGTGCTTTTGCACGAGGTCGCGGCAGTCGAGAAGGATCGCGTCGGCGTCCTGCATGATCTTCAGTCGCTTGAAGTCGTCGTCATGGTGCAGCCCCATGCTGGCGCCGAGGATTTCGTACATATTCAGGATGCGGAACGGGTAGTCGCGCTCGTGCGCACACATTTCGCGGTGGTCGGAATGATAGATCGCGACCAGCGCATCGACCCCGGCGGCTTCGGCGGCCGCGAGTTCTTTGAGTTGCAGTTCGCGGCGATAGTCCGGCAGCATGCGCAGGTTGTTGCTCTGCAGGCCGACCGCGGGCTGGTGCAGATCGACAATCTCGATGCCGGGCACGGCGCGCAAAATATCTTCGGCGGCCTCGACCACGCCGTGGATGCCGGGATGCCGGTGCAGCGCGATCCGCATCGCTACGCGCTCGCGCAGCATGGGACGCAGCTCGTCGAGGTGCTTGTGCAGCATCATCGTGAACGGCGTCATTTCGAACGGCTTCGCGCCGCGGGTTTTCTCGATCGTCGGCAACGAAGTCTCGGTGAATTGCACCTGGCACGACGGACACCAGGACACCACCTGCCCGGACTTGCTCTGCGACAGCTTGTCGATCGTGTTCTCGGCGACGCGGCCCGAGGTCGCGACGTCGCCGGCGCGCATCTGCACGATGCCGCAGCAATGCGTCGGGCCGCCCATGACTTCATAGCTGATGCCGAGCGCGTCCATGATGTCGAGCGCAAGGAGCGCGATGTGCGGCGTCTTGAGCACATTGCAGCCGGTGTAGAATACGAAATCCGGCGGCGTGGCCGCCGCGGGACGGTTCGCGCCCTGCCCCAGCCGCTCCAGCAACGAATTGTCGAGCTGCAGCTTTGAAATGTGCGTCACGTCGCGAGCGACTAGGCGAAAGCCGTTGATGCCGGTCTTGCGCTCTGCCACCACGTCGCCTTTGGCATGCGACATCGCAATCCGCGCCATGTAGAGCAGGAAGCGCGGATTGACGCCGTAGTCGCAGGCCTTGACGCATTCGCCCGAGAGCAGGCAGCCGCTCGCCCATTTGCGGGCCGCCGCGTTGCCCTCGCCAATGCTTCCCTCAATAGGGCGCAGGATGTCGATAATGCCGCTAATGACGTGAACGGGATCGTGCTGGGGCTCGGCATTGACGCCCGCGGCGTCCGTCACGGGGCAGACTTCGACGCATTTGCCGCAACGCGTGCAGGCATCGGCCATCGCGCCGGCGCGCGCCTGCAAGGCGGCTTCGAACGTCTCGGCCAGAGCTTCGCCCATGCCTGATCGTAGCGCCGAGTCGGGGCCAATTGAAGGGGCTTCCAAGTCGATGTAAGACCGGGCGTCTTACCCAATGCCCGGCCCTCCGCCGGGCATGTCCATGATAGTCGGCCACCGCACCGGTATGGATCGATGGACCCACGCCGTGACACCGAAATGCGAGGTATGCGATGGGTGAATTTGCGATAGGTCAGCCGGTTCCCCGGTTCGAGGATCCTCGTCTCATCAAGGGCGGCGGCCGCTACATCGCCGACATGGTGTTTCCGGGAACGGTGTTCGGCTATGTGCTGCGCTCGCCGCACGCCCATGCCCGCATCCTCTCGATTGATACGGCGAAGGCCAAAGCCGCGCCCGGCGTGCTCGCGGTCCTGACCGGCGCTGATTACAAGGCGGCGGGCTTCGGCGACCTGCCGGTGCCGGGCGGGCTTAAACGCCGCGGCGGCGTGCCGGGCTACCGGCCGCGCTATCCGGCCCTGGTCGAAGACACAGTGCGGATGATCGGCGACTACGTCGCCTTTGTCATCGCCGAGAATTATTACCAGGCGATCGACGCTTCGGAACTGATCGAGGTGGAGTACGAGGCGCTGCCGGCCATCGTTTCGACCGGCGATGCCGTCAATCCCGGCGTGCCGCTGGTCTGGGACGACTGCCCGAACAATATCGGGTTCGTGCAGATCGAGGGCAATAAGGAAGCGACCGACGCCGCCTTTGCCAACGCCGCGCATGTGATCAAGCACAAGTTCGTCATCAATCGGGTCACCGCCGCGGCCATGGAACCGCGCGGCGCCATCGGCTTGTTCGAGCCGATCGAGGGCCGCTACACGATCTACACCACGTTGCAGCGCACGAATGTATTCCAGACCGAACTGTCGCAATTCGTCCTGAAAGTTCCCGACAGTAAAATCCGCGTCGTCTGCGGCGACATCGGCGGCAGCTTCGGCATGAAGTCGGCCGTCTATAATGAATGCGCGCTGGTGCTGCTTGGCGCCAGGCTGACGGGACGGCCCGTCAAATGGGTGGCGACGCGCTCGGAATCATTTCTTTGCGACGCGCAGGCGCGCGACAACGTCACCGAAGCCGAACTCGCGCTCGACAAGGACGGCACCTTCCTCGGCTTTCGCGCGCGCGTCATCGCCGCGATCGGCGCCTACATGCAGGTCGGCATGCCGGCTTTCACCGGCAATCTCGGTACGCTTGCCGGCGTCTATCGCACGCCGGCATCGCATGTCGAAGCTACCGGCGTGTTCACGCATACCCAGCCGGTGCGGCCCTATCGCGGCAACGGCCGGCCGGAAGCGGCCTTTGTCATCGAGCGCATGGTCGATCTCGCCGCCGATGAACTCGGCATCGATCCGGCGGAACTGCGCCGCCGCAATACCATTCCGCCGAGCGCCATGCCGTTCAAGACCAGCGTGACGTTCATCTACGATTGCGGCGAGTTCCAAAAGAACATGGACCTTGCGCTTGAAGCCGCCGACAAAAATGGGTTCGAAGCACGACGCGCGCTGGCGCGTAAAAACGGTAAGCTGCGCGGATTTGGATTCTCCAATACCATCGAGCGCGCGGCAGCCGCAGGCCTCGAGGGCGCCGAGATCAGATTCGATCGCACCGGCTCGGTTTCGATTTTCTCCGGCAGCATCAATCAGGGCCAGGGCCACGAGACCGCGTTCAAGCAGATCGTGTGCGATCGTCTCGGCCTCGATCCGAATGAAGTGACCTACGTCCAGGGCGACACCGACCAGGTGTTTTTCGCCGAAGGCACCGGCGGCTCGCGTTCCGCGGCATTTTCCGGCTCGGCCTTTACGCTTGCCGCCGACAAGATCGAAACCAAGGCCAAGGGCATCGCCGCGCAAATGCTCAAAGTCGACGTCGCCGATGTCAATTTCGACGAGGGCATCTTCTCGAGTAAAAAGACCAACCAGACGCTGACCATCAAGGAAGTCGCCAAGGCGTCGCTCGATCCGAAAAATCTGCCGGAGGGCGCGGAGCCGGGACTTATCGAAAGGGCGATCTACTCCGGCAAGGCCGCCTGTTATCCGAACGGCGTGCACGTCTGCGAACTTGAAATAGATCCGGACACCGGCGTCGTCGAGATCGTCAATTACAACGTGATCGACGATGTCGGCACCGTGATCAACCCGCTGTTGCTGCACGGTCAGATTGACGGCGGCATTGCGCAAGGCGTCGGACAGATTTTGATGGAAGACATCAGGTTCGATTCCGAAGGGCAGATCCTCACCGGCTCGTTCATGGATTACGCCATGCCGCGCGCCACCGACCTCACCTCGTTCCACGTCGGCAGCAATCCGGTGCCGACCAAGACAAATCCGATCGGCGTCAAGGGCGCGGGCGAAGCCGGTTGCGTCGGCGCCATGCCCGCGGTCACGAATGCGCTGGTCGACGCGCTTTCGGTGCTCGGCATCAAGGACATCGAAATGCCGGCAACGCCCGAGCGCTTGTGGCGCGCCATACACGACGCGCGCGCGAAGGAAATCTAGCTCTTTTCATCCGGTATCGCCGTAAGGCGGCGATCCGCCGGGACGAACGCGGCGCGCGATGGTTATCGAGCCGCTAAAACGCGCGCCTTTTAGCTACCAATCATTGTCCATCACTCATTGATTGTGCGTACGAAACCGCGGCAGGCGCCGAAACATAAAGGTCGTTAAGCCCCATTAATACAACCGCAATCGGTCTGTAGTATCGACGAGGGACACGGGAAACGACGTCCAAACAACAACGAACTCATTTAGAGTCATGGATACAGCGTCGGTACGCGACCAACGCGCGCCGGCCGGGCCAGAGCCCATCGGCCGGGTAACGGGGATCACAGGATCCGAAGCGACCATCGAGCTTACGGTCCGCCCGCAAGGCGGCAGCAGCGCAACCGTCGGAAAATTTCTCGGCGTAATGACGGCGAAAAGCGTCATCGTCGGATTGATCACCGAAGTCAGCGAAGAAATCCTGGCCCCGATCGGCGGGCAGGCATTTCGCAGCGTCGCCAAGATCGATCTCATCGGCGCGATCCGCGCCCAGGGGGCGGCGGCGCATTTCGAGCGCGGCGTTCTGCAATATCCCAATATCGGCGACACCGCGATTCTGTTGACGGAAGCGGAATTACGCGTGATTTACGGCGCCAACAACCGTGACCGCGTCGACGTCGGCCATCTGCAGCAGAATCCGAATGTGCGCGTGCAGGTCGACATCGAGCAGCTCATCAGCCGGCATTTCGCCATCGTCGGCACCACCGGCGTCGGAAAATCGAGCGGCGTCGCCATCATCCTTCAGAAAATTCTCGAGACCCGGCCGAACCTGCGCATCTTTCTGGTCGATCCGCACAACGAATATAGCCGCTGCTTCGGCGACAAGGCGCTGGTGCTGACGCCGCGAAATCTGCGCCTGCCGTTCTGGCTGTTCAACTTCGAGGAGATCGTCGACGCTTTCTTCGGCGGCCGGCCGGGGATCGACGAAGAAGTGGAAATACTTTCGGAAGCGATTCCCCAGGCGAAGGCGGCCTATTTGCAATACCGCACCAACGCCGATCGTCCGTCACCAAGAAACGTGATTCGCGCGATACCGGCTTCACCGCGGATACGCCGGTGCCCTATCGCATCGAAGATCTGATCACGCTCCTCGACGAGCAGATGGGCAAGCTGGAAAACCGCTCGTCCAGAATGGTCTATCACAAGCTGATTTCGCGGATTCAGACGATCCGCAATCATCCGCGCTACGGCTTCATGTTCGAGAACGCCAATATCGGCGGCGACACGATGGCGGACATTCTCTGCCAGTTGTTCCGCCTGCCGCCGCAAGGCAAGCCGATGACGATCATGCAGCTCGCCGGCTTTCCGGCCGAAGTTGTCGATTCGGTCGTGTCGGTGCTTTGCCGCATGGCGTTCGACTTCGGTCTGTGGAGCGACGGCGTGGCCCCGCTCCTCTTCGTCTGCGAAGAAGCGCATCGTTACGCGCCCGCGGATAACAAGATCGGCTTCGGACCGACGCGCCGCGCGCTGTCGCGCATCGCCAAAGAGGGCCGCAAGTACGGCGTGTTCCTCGGACTCGTCACGCAGCGGCCGGCCGAGATCGACCCCACCATCGTGTCGCAATGCTCGACACTCTTTGTCATGCGGCTGTCGAACGACCGCGACCAGGCCTTGATCCGTTCCGCGGCGTCGGACGCGGCGGCAAACCTGCTCACGTTCATTCCGTCGCTCGGCACACGCGAGGCCTTTACGTTCGGCCCCGGCGTGTCGCTGCCGACACGAATGAGCTTTGGCGAATTGCCGCCTGCGCTGCGGCCGAACAGCGAGGCGTCCGGCAGCACCTCTTCGGAAGCCGGCGCCAATATCAGCCAGGACCTGATCCGCAACGTAATCGACCGGTGGCGCAGCGCCACTGCGCATCAGCGCGGACGCGAGTTCGATCAGTCAAACCAGATGCCGCCGTTCGAAGCTCCGCCGACGCAACCGGCGGCGCCCGCCGCGCCGCTTGCGCCTGGTCAAATGCCACCGCTCCAGTCGGCTGCTCGCACCGAGCTGTTGCGCGCGAGCCTCGTGAAGAACCCCCTGACCGATAAGCCTTCCGGCACAGTCCCGCAGCCTTCCAGCGCAATCCCGGCGGCTCCTCCCAGGGTCCGATAGTTCGGCCGCCGGCGAGCCTCGCCTTCGGTGGCACTGCCTAAGAATTTTGCACTGCACAAATTTACGCCGCAGCGCCCGCTCAGCGCGCATTTGCGTCGCCTTTGGCTGAAAAACTTTCAATAATTCAATAGCTTATGATTGGCATAGGCCTTGCGAGGCCTCTCCTGGCTAGCCGCCAAAAGGGAATCGATCCCCGGCTGCAAAGGAGAACGCTGAATGAGCACGCCGAACTCAAGCTGGATCTCGGACTGGAGACCGGAAGACCAAAAGTTCTGGGAGTCCACCGGCAAGGCCGTCGCCAAACGCAATCTCATCTGGTCGATCGTCGCCGAGCATATCGGTTTCTCGATCTGGCTGATGTGGAGCATCGTCGCCACCAAACTGCCGGCGGCCGGCTTTCACTTCACGACGGATCAGTTGTTTCAGCTCGTCGCGCTGCCGGGATTGATCGGCTCGCTGATGCGTTTTCCCTACACGTTCGCGGTCACGACCTTCGGCGGCCGCAACTGGACGATCTTCAGCGCGTCGGTGCTGTTCATCCCGACGATCGCCCTCGCCTATTTCGTGACCCAGCCCGACACGCCGTATTGGGAAATGTTGCTGGTGGCCGCGACTGCGGGACTCGGTGGCGGCAATTTCGCCTCGAGCATGGCCAATATTTCCTTCTTCTATCCGGACCGCATGAAAGGCTGGGCGCTCGGGCTGAATGCCGCGGGCGGCAATATCGGCGTCAGCAGCGTGCAATTGCTCGCGCCGATCCTGATGGGCGTCGGCCTGATCAACCTGTACCAGGCAACGCCGACGGCGGGTGGCGTCTATCTTCAGAACGCGGGCCTGATGTGGATGTTGCCGCTGGCCATCGCCGTATTCGGCGCCATCTTCTTTATGAACAACCTCACTTCGGCGCGCTCGACATTCAAGGACCAGGTCGCCATCGTCGGACGCAAGCACACTTGGGTGATGTCCTTCATCTATATCGGCACGTTCGGTTCCTTCATCGGCTACTCGGCGGCATTTCCGCTGCTGATAAAGACCCAATTCCCCGCGGTGACGATCGCGATCGCCTTCCTTGGACCGCTTGTCGGATCGCTGTCGCGTCCGCTCGGCGGCTTGCTGGCCGACAAGGTCGGCGGCGCCATCGTTACGTTCTGGAATTTCATCGCCATGGGAGCGGCGACAATCGGTGTCATGTATTTCGTCGGCATCAAGGATTTTAGCGGCTTCCTGGCAATGTTCCTGATCCTCTTCATCACAACCGGGATCGGCAACGGCTCGACCTATCGCATGATCCCGTCGATCTTCCGCGAGGAGAATTTCGCGAAAGCCAAGGGTCAGGGCGAAGCCGGCCGGGCCAGCGCCCTGCAGACGGCAAGTATCGAGAGCGCGGCTGCACTCGGATTTATCGGCGCGCTCGGTGCGTGCGGCGGTTACTTTATCCCGCGCGGTTTCGGCGCCTCGATTGCCGCGACCGGCAGCCCGCATCTCGCGCTGGAAATCTACCTTGGCTACTACGCGGTCTGCCTCGCGTTCACGTGGTGGTTCTATCTGCGCAAGAGCGCCGCGTCGCAAAGCACAACGAGCCTCGCCCAAGCACGCGTTTGAGACAGTCGCTGGCGAAGCCTACGGCCGCAGCGCTGCGGCGGAATGAGAGGAAGCCATGAGCAACCGCCGGGACGCGCGGCTCGTGGTCGTCGGCAACGGAATGGCCGGGATGCGGGCGGTTGAGGAGCTGCTGTCGCGCGCTCCCGGCCGCTTCGATATCACCGTCATCGGTGCCGAACCACACACCAATTATAACCGCATCCTGCTGTCGTCGGTTCTGGCGGGCGACAAGACGCTCGACGAAATCGTCATCAACGGGCCCGACTGGTACGACCAGCACGGCATTCATTTGATGACCGGCAAGCGCGCGACGGCCGTCGACCGCACCGCGCGTCACGTCACGCTCGATGACGGCACGGCGGTCCCTTATGACAAGCTGTTGCTGGCCACCGGATCGAAACCGCTGGCGCCGCCGATTCCCGGTATCGAACTGTCCAATGTGCGCCCGTTTCGCGACATCGCCGATGTCGAGGCGATGATCGGCGCTGCAAAGGGCGACCGGCGCGCCGTGGTGATCGGCGGCGGTCTTCTCGGCCTTGAAGCGGCGTGGGGATTGAAGCGGCGCGGCATGTCGGTCGCGCTCGTGCATCTGATGCCGACGCTGATGGAGCGCCAGCTCGATGCCGCCGCCGCCACATTGCTGCATCGCGATCTCGACGCCCGCGGCATCGCATTTTTCACCAATAGCCAGACCGAAGAGATTCTCGGTGCCGACCGCGCGGAGGCGGTGTTGCTTGCCGACGGCCGCCAGATCCCGGCCGATCTCGTCATCCTGGCGATCGGAATCCGGCCCAACATCGATCTCGCCCGCAAGGCTGGGCTCGACGTCAATCGCGGCATCCTGGTCGGCGACGATATGGCGACGACCGATCCCGACATCTACGCCGTCGGCGAATGTATCGAACATAACGGCCAGGTATTTGGATTGGTCGGCCCGATCTGGGATCAGGCCAAAGTATGCGGCGCGCGTCTTGCCGGCGATGCTGACGCGGCCTATGTGCCGCCGCCGGTTTTTACCAGCCTCAAGATCACGGGCGTCGATGTGTTTTCGGCGGGGGCGCTTGCCGCTGCCGACGCCGACGACGCGGAGATCACGCTGCACGACGCCAAGAGCGGCCTCTACAAAAAAGTCATCCTGCGCGACGACAAGGTCGTCGGCTGCGTCCTCTATGGCAGCGTGGCCGACGGCCCGTGGTACGTGCAGCTGATGCGCGACAAGACCGACGTTTCGTCCTTTCGCGATCAGATCGTATTCGGCCGGGCGCTGGCGGAACACGCGACCGCTGCGCCGGCGCAGTCCGATATTGCAATTGCCCCCAATGCCGACGCACATCCGGCCGCGACGGAGCCGCAGTGGCAAGCCGCCTGACGCGCACGACGTGCCCCTATTGCGGCGTCGGCTGCGGAGTGCGCATCGCAGCGGACGGCACAGTCTCCGGCGACCCGGACCATCCTGCCAACAAAGGCCGGCTCTGCTCGAAAGGCTCGGCGCTTGGCGACACGCTCGCTACCGATGGGCGATTGCTGTACCCGCAGATCGGCGGCCGCAACGCGAGCTGGGATGAAGCGCTCGATCAGGTCGCTGCCACATTCACCCAGACCATAGCCGAGCATGGACCGGATTCGGTGGCGCTCTACGTCTCCGGACAATTCCTGACCGAAGACTATTACGTCGCCAACAAGCTGATGAAGGGATTCATCGGCAGCGGAAACATCGACACCAATTCGCGGCTTTGCATGGCATCGTCGGTCGCCGGCCACGTGCGCGCTTTCGGCGAAGACATCGTACCCGGCTGTTACGAGGACATCGATGCTGCCGATCTCGTCATTCTCGTCGGCAGCAATACGGCGTGGTGCCATCCGGTCCTCTATCAGCGGCTTGCCGCGGCCCGCGAAAAACGCGGAACCAGGGTCGTCGTCATCGACCCGCGGCGCACGCCGACCTGCGACATTGCCGACATTCATCTTGCATTACGCGCGGGCTCTGACGTTGCGGTGTTCGCGGGCCTGCTGGTGCATCTCGCGGCAGGCGGGACGTGCGATGCCGCGTGGACGGAAAAATTCGCCACCGGGTTCGCCGACGCGATCGTGGCCGCGCGGAAGTCGGCGCCTTCACTCGCCGACGTGGCGGAGATTGCGGGTGTCCCGGCCGCCGATCTCGCGCGGTTCTACGACTGGTTCGCCGCCACCGAGCGCACCATGACCTTCTACTCGCAAGGCGCCAACCAGTCTTCAGCCGGCACCGACAAGGTCAATGCGATCATCAACTGTCATCTGGCGACCGGCCGTATCGGACGGCCCGGCGCCGGACCGTTTTCACTGACCGGCCAGCCGAACGCGATGGGCGGCCGCGAAGTCGGCGGCCTTGCCAACCAGCTTGCCGCGCACATGAGCTTCGCCGATGCCGCGGACATCGATCGCGTGCGCCGGTTCTGGAATGCGCCGCGAATAGCGACGCGCCCCGGCCTCAAGGCCGTGGACATGTTCGACGCGGTCCACGACGGCCGGATCAAGGCGCTTTGGATTCTCAACACCAATCCCGCCGTCAGCATGCCGCGCGCCGCGCGGGTGCGCACGGCGCTTGGCGCCTGCCCGTTTGTCGTCGTCAGCGATTGCTGGGTGACCGATACGACGGCCTTTGCCGGTATCGTCTTGCCGGCGGCGGCGTGGGGCGAAAAGAACGGCACGGTCACCAATTCCGAGCGCTGCATTTCGCGCCAGCGCAGCTTCCGGCCGGCGCCGGGCGAGGCCCAGCCCGACTGGTGGATGATGGCTGAAGTCGCACGGCGCATGGGCTGGCAGACGGAGTTTGCCTATCGGAGCCCAGCCGAGATTTTCCGCGAACACGCCGCCTTGTCCGCCTTCGAGAACGAAGCGCCGAAGCACCGGATTTTCGACATCGGAGCGCTTTCGGATTTGAGTGACGAAAACTACGACCGGCTGCCGCCGACCCGCTGGCCGCTGCCGCGCAACGCCCCGGCGGGACGGCCCGACGCGAAGCGGCTGTTTGGCGACGGCAAGGGGTTTGCCACTCCGGACGGCCGCGCACGCTTCGTGCCCACGCTATATCGGCCTCCGGCCGTCCCGGCCGACGATCAGTGGCCGTTCATTCTCAACACCGGACGCTTGCGCGATCAGTGGCACACGATGACGCGCACCGGGCGATCGCCACGGCTGATGGCGCATCAGCGCGAGCCCATGCTGGACGTTCATCCCGCCGACGCCGCGCGGCTGCATTTCGGCAATGGCGACCTTGCCAGGATCGAAAGCCCGCATGGCGCGATGGTGCTTCCGATCCGTCTTTCGAGCGACCTGCGCCAGGGCGAGGTGTTCGCGCCGATCCACTGGACCGATCAGTTTACGTCCGCCGGACCGATTGACGCCGTCGTCGGCGGCGCGACGGACCCGGTGTCCGGACAGCCGGAACTAAAGGCAACGCCGGTGCGCATCGCGCCGCTTGCGCCGCAGTGGCACGGGCTCTTGCTGCGCGGCTCCGAGCAGGTGCCGCAGGGTCCATATTATTGGGGACGCGCCCCCATCGAGCGCGGGCACGCCTTCACGCTCATCGGCTGGGAGCCTTTACCAAGCGACCGCGGCAACGAGTTCTGGATTTCCGCGCTTCTCGATGCGCCGCCAGCGGCGGAGTTTGTCATCTACGCGGATCCCGCCCGTGACACGTTCCGCTATGCAAGCGTCGTCGGACGGCGCCTCGATGCCTGCCTTTTCATTTCCAGGAAGATGTCGGCATTGCCATCGCGCGATGCGCTGGCGGCGATGCTCGGCACGCGCATCGAGCCGGACATGCGCATGTATCTGCTCGCCGGCGGGGCTGCCGGCGCCGGGGCGCAAAATTCCGGCGGCCGGACAATCTGCGCTTGCTTCGGCGTCGGCTTGAACACCTTGCACGATGCGATCACGAGCAAGCGGCTCACCAGCGTCGCCGAGATCGGTGCGCTCCTGCGCGCCGGAACGAACTGCGGATCGTGCATTCCGGAGCTCAAGACGCTCCTTAACGATGCGCGCCTTGATAGCCCCACGGCTGCGTGAAAACGCCTAGGCGGCAACCACGGCAATGCCCTGAATTTCGATCATCATCTCCGGCTGGGCGAAGCCTGCGACCGTGATCGCCGCGCTCGCCGGAAAATCCTTGCCGATAATCTCGGTGCGCAGTTCGGTCATGCGCGTCGTGTGACGCGCGTCGATGAGAAAGACCGTCATGGTGACGAGATTGGACAATTTCGCACCGGCCTCGGCGAGCGTCTTTTCGAGATTGCGGAAAGTCTGCCGGCACTGCGCGTCAAAATCTCCGGCGAGCGATTTGCCGTTGTCGTCAACCGCTCCCGTGTGACCGGCGAGCCAGAGCGTCTTGCCGCCCTCGGTGATGACGGCTTGTGAATAAGCGCGCTTCTCGGCGCGCGCGCCGCGCACGAATGATTTTTTCACGGTAGCGTTTCCCCGTTCCGGCCGCGCCCGCGCTTGTCGCGGGCATCCACATTTTACGACGTCCTGGCTTAGCATGGACCCCGACGACCGGGACAAGCCCGGCCATGACAGCCTAGATTAGGGACCATGACCGATCCGGGCAAAGCCAAAGCCGCGCCGCTTGCCGGCATCCGCGCCCTCGAATTCTGCCACACCATCATGGGCCCGACGGCGGGACTGATCCTCGCCGATCTTGGTGCCGACGTGATCAAGATCGAGCCGGCCGCGGGCGACCATACGCGGCGGCTGATCGGATTTGCCGCGGGCTTTTTCGGCGCGTTCAACCGCAACAAGCGCAGCCTCGCCATCGATCTTAAATCCGGGGAAGGCCGTGCGCTCCTCCATCGTCTCGTCGAGACAGCCGACGTCGTCCTGGAGAATTACGCGCCCGGCACGATGGACCGTCTCGGCTGCGGCTATGCCGATCTCGCAAAAATCAATCCACGGCTCATCTACTGCGCCTTGAAGGGATTTTTGAGCGGGCCCTACGAGCATCGCCCAGCGCTTGATGAAGTGGTGCAATTCATGTCCGGCCTTGCCTACATGACCGGACCGCCCGGGCAGCCGTTGCGCGCCGGGTCGTCCGTGGTCGACATCATGGGCGGCATGTTCGCCGTTATCGGCATCCAGGCGGCATTACGCGAGCGCGAGCGCACCGGCCGCGGGCAAACGGTCAAGGCGGCGCTCTACGAGTCCACGGCCTTCCTGATGATGCAGCACATGGCCGGCCAGGCGGTGACAGGCCGCGCGCCGCCGCCGATGCCGGCGCGCGACGGCGCCTGGGCGATCTACGAGCCATTCGTCACCGAGGACGGCGAGCAGATCTTCGTCGGGCTGACCAGTGACGGACAATGGCGGCGGTTCTGCGAGCATTTTGGCCGCGGCGATCTTTTGCAAAATCCCGCCTACAAGACCAACGAGGACCGCGTACGCGAAAGGCCGGCGATCCGCCCGATCGTCGCCGAAATCGTCGCACGGCATAAGCTTGCGGCACTTGCCGAATTGTTCGACCGCATCGATATACCCTTTGCGCCGGTGGCAAAACCCGGCGACCTGTTCGACGATCCGCAACTCAATGCCGGCGGTCGCATGCTCGACGTCGAATTCTCCAACGGCACGCGCGCCAAAATTCCCCGGCTGCCGATCGAGATCGGCGACCACGACTTTGCCCTGCGGCGGCAGGCGCCCGCGCTCGGCGAGCACGCCGCCGAAATCCTCGCCGAACTCGGACTTGCGCCAGCAGAGATCGTGGCGCTCCGTCAACGCGGTATCATTGCCGGCGTGGAATCATGAGCGATCTGCCGACTGCCGTACACATCAATGAAGAAGGCCCGCGCGAGGGCTTTCAGATCGAAAAGGGCGCAATCCCGACGGCGCGCAAAATCGCACTCATCGACGCGCTGGCGCGAACCGGCATCGGCCACATCCAGATCGTCTCCTTCGTCAATCCGAAGAACGTGCCTGGCATGGCGGACGCCGAGGACGTGGTGCACGGCATTACCCCGAAGGCGGACGTTGACTACACCGCGCTGTGGCTCAACGAAAAAGGCTTTCAGCGCGCGCTGAGAGAAGAGCGCCTCGCCAATCGCGGCACGATCCAGCTTTGCGCCTCGGAAAAATTCTCGATCCGCAATCAGAACCGCACCGCCGCGCAACAGCTCGCCGGCCAGCATGCCATCGTCGAAATGTACAAGGCCGCCGGCGTTGCCGTCGAGCGCGGCAGTATCATGGCGGCGTTCGGCTGCAATTTCGAAGGTGACATTCCCGTATCCCACGTCGTGGCGCTGGTGCAGCAAATCCTCGACGTAGCGAAGGAGCACGGTGTCACGCTCAGCTACATCACGCTCGCCGACACCATGGCCTGGGCGACGCCGCTTGCGATCAAGCGCACGCTCGGCGCGCTGCGCGAGCGCTGGCCCGATCTCGATTTCGCGCTGCATCTGCACGATACCCGCGGCATGGCGATCGCCAATGCTTTCGCCGGACTCGAAATGGGCGTCACGCGTTTCGACGCCGCGGTCGCGGGGTTAGGCGGCTGCCCTTTCGCCGGCCATCAAGGCGCCGCCGGCAATGTTTGCACCGAAGACCTGGTCTTCATGTGTCACGAACTGGGGATAAAGACCGACATCGATCTCGATGCGCTGATCGAATGCGCAAAACTCGCGGAAGATGTCGTCGGCCACCCGCTTCCGGGTTCGGTGATGAAGGGCGGGACGTTGCAGAAATATCGCGCCTGAGCGCGTTATTTCTCTCCCAATATTTTCCAGATACCGCTCGCCGTTGCGACGACACGGGTGCCGACCCGAAGTTTCGAATCAACGAACAGGATTGAGCGCGTCATGCGCACGATCTCGCAATGCGCCTCGACGAATTCGCCGAGCTGGACGCCGCCGACGAATTGCATATTAAGCTCGATGGTGGCGTGCGGTTTCTCGCCGGTGGCGCGCCGCCCCGTCATGCCCATCGCCTGATCGGCAAATGTCATCAGCATGCCGCCATGCACCCGGCCGATGTGATTGCGGTGTTTTTCGGTGGCAAGAAAGCCAAAGAGCGCGTCGCCGCGCCGCCATATCGGGCCGACAAGCTCGCCGAAACTGTGACCCTCAACCCGATCCCAGCCATTCGCGGCGGGATCGAACAATACAGCGTCTGCCGTCACCTGGTCGTTCATCCATGCACCTTTGCCGATCCCGGGCGGCGCGCGAGGCGCCGGGCCAGATCGGGAATGAGTTTTTCGGCGTTAGCGCCATTGGTAATAGCGCGTCCATTGCCGCCGATCGCGCGCACTGCTTCGGTATAGGCGGCGACCTCGCCCGGCTCGCGCACAGCCTGCGGATAATCGGAAGCATAGACGAGCTGCGAAAAGGCCAGCTCGTCGAAGCCGAAGCGCACCCAGTCCGCACCCCATTCCGCGGCATGATCCGGGCCCGCCCAGCCGGCGATGTCGTAGAACAGGCGATGATCGAGATAATGGTCGAAAGCTTCGCGCGGACGGCGGCCGTGACGCGCCACAGTCGCGGTGGCCCATTTGTCGCGCTGCTGAAAGCCGCGAATGCGCCCGAGATAGCGGCCGATACCGCCGGCGAAATGCGAGAACTGAATCCTCAATCCAGGCAATTCATCGAGCAGGCCGGAATTGATGACGCGGACCGCAGCCGTCATCAGCGAAAATTGCCAGCCGAGCATGCGGCCGAGATCGTCGGCATCCATGCGGGTCCAGCGGATCACCCGCGGCAGCGGATGGATGAAAACGTAAAGCCCAAGGTCGGCGCATGCTTTCCAGAACGGCCGCAATTCCTCAGCGTCGAGCGGCTGGTCCTGCAATTCCGAAGCGATGACGACACCGGGAAAGCCAAGGTCGACCGCGCAGCGCTTTAATTCCGCCGCAGCTTCCGCGGGCTTGAGCGCGGGGACGTGAGCGAGCCCGATGAAGCGGCCGGGATGGGCCTTCTCGGCTTCGCGCATGCGGTCATTGACGAGACGGCACGTCGCAAGATCCGGCTGGTCGAAGCCGGATCCGCAGGTCAGCACCGCCGCGTCAATGCCGGCCGCGTCCATGACACGAATATGCGATGTGAGATCGGCAAGCAGCGGATTGAGGAAATATTGCGGATTGCCGTCCCGGTCGAGCTCGACCGTGGCTTTGCCCGCATCGCCCTTGAGCAATTCAGGCGGCGTGTAATGTTGCTGGAAATCGACGAGCATTCCGTGACGGTACAATCTACATAATCGCAAATTCGGTATTGCGGCGGTCCGTCACCAGCATAGCGCCCGGATAGTGCGTAATGCAAAATTCCGGCCGCACCGCCATGATCACCGATTGCGGCGTCACTCCGCACGCCCAGAAGACCGGAATTTCGTCGTCCTTGATCGGCACCGCGTCGCCCCAATCGGGCTTGGCGATGTCGGCTATGCCGATCATTTCCGGCTTGCCGAGATGCACCGGCGCCCCATGCACGGAAGGAAACCGCGTGGTGATCTGCACGGCGCGGATGGCGTCCGCGGGCTTCATCGGCCGCATCGAAACGACGAGCGGGCCGTGGAACGGTCCGGCCGGCACCGTTTCCACCGAAGTGCGATACATCGGCACAGTGCAATCGCAGGTCATGTGGCGAAGCTCGATGCCGCCTTCGAGCAGGGCCTGTTCGAACGAAAAGGAGCAGCCGATCGCGAACGTGACGAGATCGTCGCGCCACCATTTCATGAGATCCGCCGGTTCGTCGGCAAGCGTTCCGTTTTGCCAGACGCGATAGCGCGGCAGGTCGGTGCGGATATCGAGATCCTCGCCCAAATCGGGAATGCGCGGGTCGCCCGCAGCGCCGACGCCGATCAGCGGGCACGGTTTCGGATTGCGCTGGCAGAATTGCATGAAATCCTGGGCCAGCGCCTGCGGCAGGATCGCGAGATTGGCCTGTACGTGACCCGGCGCCACGCCTGACGTCGGGCCGGTAAAGCTGTTGCGCCGGATCGCGTGCCGGGCGGCAATCCCGGTGGCAAGCGCCTCGGGGCGTTCCCGCCGCATCGTCACCGTCGCCATCGTCCGCTCCTGTCTGTCACGCCCGCGATTATTGCCCCTTTTATCATCAAGGAGCCACGGAAAAAGGCCGATGCGCCGCGACGATGTTACGCGCGGCTGGCCTTGGCGGAAGCCGCGCCGCCGATGCGAATCCGGTTGAAACGACAATCAATATCGCGTTTGCTGAAGGCGCCAAACGACACACAAAGAGCCCGCAAAGGGCCGGCAGGGGAACACCGCCATCCAGAGGGAGTCTGCAATGATTGAGAAATGGAAACAGGAAAAGTGGGCCGAAGATATTTGGTATAGCGGCAAGGTCACGCGCCGCAGCGTCATCGGCTGGGGCGGTGGCGCGATCGGTGCGATGATGCTGGTCCCGGCGCCGTGGCGCGCCGCATTCGGCGCCGCCAAGGCCTACAAAGTTGGTTCGGAACAGCCGCTTTCGGGTGCCGGCGCGGCCGGCGGCAAGACCGCGGTGGTGGGTTTGCAGATGGCGGCTGATCGCATCAACGCCAACGGCGGCATTAACGGCCGGCCGGTCGAACTGGTCATTGCCGACGACGAGAGTTCGCCGGCGGTAGCCCGGCAAAAGACCGCGAAAATGGTGTCGGAAGACAATATCGACGTCCATGTCGGCGGCTTCCTGTCCAACATCTGCCTCGCCTGCATGCCGGTCTGGCAGGACGCCAAGATCCTCAACATGATCAGCGTGTGTCTCGATACGACGCTGACCACGACCGCCTGCAACCGCTACAGCTTCCGCCTGCACGACTACGCGCCAGCGCAGGCCGTTGCATTTGCCCCGACGCTCACCAAGATGGCCAAGAAGTGGCACATCGCCTTCGCCGACTATTCGTGGGGCCAGTCGACGCGCGACGCCTACGCCACGCAGATCAAAAACAACGGCGGCGAAATCGTTGGCACCACCGGCATTCCGCTCGGCACCGCCGACATGACGCCGTTCCTGTCGAAAATCTCCGGCGACTTCGACGGCCTGTTCGCCATCTTCTTCGGCAAAGACGGCGTCACTGTCGCGACCCAGACCTTCGATCTCGGCCTGAGCAAGAAGTATAAATTCGCAGGCGACGGCTCGATCTGCGAAATCGACCAACCTGGTGGCGATCGGCAACAAGCTCGATGGCTTCACCGCGATCAACCGGTACATTCCGGTGTTCGACGGTGTGCTCAACACGCCCTATCTGCACCGCTTCTTCGATGAGGCCAAGGCACGGCTCGCGAAAGTCGACTCGTCGGGACCTCTGCCGGACAAGTACGTGCAGTCGAATTACGAAGCCTTGAACGCCGTGAAGATCGGCATGGAGAAGGCAAAGTTCGACAGTCGCGACGACACCAACAAGCTCATCGAAGCGCTCGAAGGGCTTGAGGTGAAGGAGAGCGACGACTTCCCGCAAGGCGACAAGACGCTGCGCAAGCAGGATCACCAGGCGTTCCTGCGCGAATTCATCTTCACGATCGGGGACGGGACCTATCACCTTCAACAGAGTGGTGGATAAAGACAAGACCATCGTTCCGCCGGCCTGTAACTTCTCGGCATAAGTGAGCGCCGAGGCGTCGATCGGCGAGCGCTCCCCGCAGACCCGGGCAGCGCCGCCGGTCCCTATCCTCAAGACTGAACTTTTGTCCGTCCGTTTCGGCGGGCTTAATGCGTTGTCCGGAGTCAATTTCGAGATGGCGGCGAATGAGGTGCGCGCCATCATCGGACCGAACGGCGCGGGCAAGAGCACTTTTTTCAACTGCCTGACCGGCGTGCTGCGGCCGACGTCCGGACGCATCGTCTTCAACGGTCAGGACATCGGCGGGCTGCCGTCCAACAGGATTTCGCAAAAGGGTATCGCGCGCTCCTACCAGATCACCAACATTCTGCCAAACATCACTGCGCTGGAAAACGCGCGTATCGCGGCGCAATCGCGCCGGCACGGCTGGAACATGGTTTCGCATCACAGCGCATTCGCCGACATCAACGAAAAGGCGGAGGCTGCGCTTAATGCTGTCGGCCTGCTGTCCAAGGGACACGAACTCGCCGCCAATCTTTCGCACGGCGAACAGCGCAATCTCGAGATCGGCATCGCGCTTGCGACGGAGCCGAAACTCCTGTGCCTCGACGAACCGACGGCGGGCATGAGCCAGGGCGAAACCGACGAGACCAGGGAATTGGTACGGCGTATCGGCGAAAAGCTCAGCGTCCTGATCGTCGAGCACGACATGCAGGTGGTGATGGAGATCTGCGACCGCATCACCGTGTTGCATTATGGCGCAATCCTCGCCGAAGGAACGCCGGAGGAAATCCAGCAAAACCCCAAAGTGCTGGAGGTCTATCTCAAGACATGAGCACGGCTGCCGGAAATAGCGCGCCGCTGATCCTCGTCGAAGAGGTGCACACCTTTTACGGCAAGAGCCACATCTTGCATGGTGTTTCGCTGGAGGTCGGACCGGGCGAGGTCGTCGGCCTTCTCGGCCGCAACGGCGTCGGCAAAAGCACGACGCTGAAAACGATCATGGGGCTGGTGCATCCGACCCGCGGCACCGTGCGGCTTTCCGGAAAAGCAGTCAACGGTTCGCCGCCGCACAAGCTTGCCCGCCTCGGTATCGGGTATGTGCCGGAGGACCGCCGTATCTTCCGCGCGCTCACGGTGATGGAGAATCTGCGCACCGGCCTCGACCGCAACGGCGTCACCGAAGACAAACGCCGGGCGCTGCTCGACAAGGTGTTCCAGTTCTTTCCGGTACTCGCCGAGCGGCGCGGTCAGGCCGGCGGCACGCTTTCGGGCGGCGAGCAGCAGATGCTGGCAATCGCGCGCGCCATGATGCTGGAGCCGAAGATCATCCTGCTCGACGAACCGACCGAGGGCCTGATGCCACGCATGGTGTCGCAGATCCGCAACATCATCGAGGTCTTGCACAACGAGGGCGTCGCCATTCTCCTTGTCGAGCAGAACGTGCCGCTGACGCTCGAGGCGAGCCAGCGCATCTACATCATGGAGAAGGGCAGCGTGCGCCACCACTGCGCCGCTTCCGATCTCGACATCAGCCATCCGCTCGTCAAGCAATATCTGGGAGTCTAGGGATGGGCGCGATCGGTCAATTCTTCCAGGCTATTCCGTTCGATCTTCTGATCATCCAGACGGTGAACGGCATCGTCACCGGCATGATCCTGGCGCTGGTTGCCTCCGGGCTGACGCTGATCTTCGGCATCATGGACGTCGTGAATTTCGCCCATGGCGAATTGTTCATGCTCGGCGCCTATATCGGTTTCGTCGTCTTTGCGACCACCGGAAGTTTCTGGCTGGCGCTCATCGGAGCCGCGCTGATCGTCGCCATTCTTGGCGCGGCGATGCAAATCATAACGCTTCGGCCGCTGATCGGCCGCGATCCGTTGAATACGATCCTCGCCACATTCGGCATTTCGCTCGTTTTGCAAAATTACGCGCTCTGGCAATTCGGCCCGGTGGTGCGCAAAATCCCGGAGCCCATCGGAAGCCAATTCACGTTGTTCTATCTGCAATATCCCTGGTACCGCATCATGGTCGCGGCGCTCTCGGCCGCCATCATCGGCACTTTCTGGCTGTTCCTGAAATACAGCAAATTCGGCGTCTGGATCAGGGCGACTGCGCAGGATCGCGTCATGGCGCAGGCCATGGGCATCCCGGTGCCGCTGGTTTACACCGGCGTGTTTGCCATCGGCGCCGCCATGGCGGCGGCAAGCGGCGTGTTGTTTGCTCCGATGGCCGGTGTCAGCCACACGATGGGACTCGACTGGGTGCTCAAGGCTTTCATCGTCGTCGTGGTCGGCGGCATGGGCAATCTCGGCGGCTCGATCGCGGCCGCCATCTTCATCAGTCTTCTGGAATCCTACGCCACCATCTGGGTCAATCCGTCTCAGGCCGTAATTGTCTCTTTTGTCGTGCTCATCCTCACGCTGCTGTTCCGCCCCACCGGCCTGTTCGTCCCGACACCCAAATGACAACCGCACCGCTCGATAAACCGATGCCGCTCAACAAATCGGGATTGAGCCACACCGCCGTATTCTGGATCGGCTTTTGCGTGGTCATGGCAATTCTGATCGCGGCGCCGCTTGTGCTACCGGAATTTTGGCGCCGCTTCCTTACCGAAATCCTGATCTGGGGCCTTTTGGCGATGTCGTCCGATCTCTTGATTGGATACACCGGCATGATCTCGTTCGGTCATTCCGCCTTTTTCGGGCTGGGCATGTATGGCGCCGCGGGCGCGCTGATCACGATGAGCCCGCCAAATCTTTGGCTTGCCATCCTGTTCGGGCTTGCGGGAGCAGCCGGCGCCGCCTTGTTCGTCGCCTTCTTCTCCACCCGGCTGCGCGATATTTATTTCGCCATCACCACGCTGATCTTCAGCCAAATCTTCTACGTCATCATCTTCACCTGGACCGCCGTCACCGGCGGCGAGAACGGATTGATCTTCACCCGCCCGCATCTTTGGATCCCGTTTCTCTATGACGCGCGTTTCACCACGACCACCATGCACTGGTTCGTGCTGGCGGTCGTCACCGCCTCCTATCTGTTCCTGCGGCGCGTCACGCAGTCGCCGTTCGGCATGGTGTTGCAATCGATCCGCGAGAACGAGCCGCGCACCCGCGCGATCGGCTATCCGGTCGAGCGCTACAAGATCGTCGCCGTCATGCTGTCAGGCCTGTTCGCGGGGCTGGCGGGCGTGCTCTACGCGGTGCAGAACCAGTTCGCGGCGCCCGACTTCGTCTATTTCCTCACGTCCGGCGACACGGTGATCTACAACGTGATCGGCGGTATCGGCACGCTGGTCGGGCCGATTGTCGGCGCGGGCTTTTTCCAGCTCGCGCGTGAATTGCTGTCGCGGCTGTTCGGCGATCAGTTCCCCTACCTGATCCCGCTCGGCATGGTCTTTATTGTCATGATCATCTTCCTGCCGCAGGGCATTCTCGGATTCGCGCGGCGCTGGCTGAACAAGTAGCCGCGCGCAATCAGCCGCCTGACGATGACTTTCCAAGAAAGCTTGAAAGCGCGGAGGCGTCCTTCTTGCCGGACTCAAAGTCTTCGGCGAAGCGCTCATAAAAACTGGCAGCGCCGTCGTAAAGCTGGTGCGCCGCCGGGTCGTCGCCGACGAAACCGGCGATCTCGTGCATTTCCGCGACCCAGCGATAGGCCTTGGGCGGCATCTGGGAGAGCGAGCGCTTGAGCCAGGGGAAAAGTTCCTTCTGGCTCGATTGCAACTCGGCGAATAGTGCGTCCGCAGAGCCGGCGCGGGTTGCCGCGAGCATCATCGCGGCGCCGATCGCCTGCGTGCCCTTGGTGATCCCGGCGTAAGACATTTTCAGCGCCGAAGCGGCGCTCATTGCGCCGTCAAGGACGCGGATGTCGAGGCCGAAATCACGCAGCGCCGCAAAGCGCGGTGCTGCCGCGCCGGAGGCATAGATGCGCGGTCCGGCGTCCCCCGGCTTCGGCGGCGAGCCGATAATGCCGGCATCGACGAAGGCGCACCCGGTCGGCGTAATCGCCGCGGCGACACGCTCAACCGTCTTCGGATTGATGGCGTTGCAGTCGACATAGACCGGCTTTGCGTTGCTGGCCTTGAGCGCCGGCCCGAAGCGCTCGGCGAGCGAAAGCGCATCGCCCGGCGGCAGGATCGAGAGAATGAAATCGGACGCTGCGATCTCCTCATCGCTCGCAGACGCCATTCCGGACGCCTTCGCACGCGCCACCGTCTCCGGGCTGCGTCCGGTAAACGAGGTGAGCACCTTGAGGCCATTATCGGCGAGCCGTTTGCCGACCCCGGCACCCATGGCGCCGGGCGCGATCACAGCGACAACAGGATTTATTTTGGCCTCGATTGCGGATTAAGCGGCAAGACTAGCAGCTTGCGCTCTCGCCCGCACCACCCGTCACGACGCCGTTTCGCTGCCTTCGGGAGGAGTAGCCGTCTGCAATCGCCGCCGCAGGGCAGACACGCGCCCGTCCGCCGCCGGCTGATACGACACGCTGTAGCGCGCCACCGACTCAGCGAAAACGCCTGCATCGGCGTCCTTCTTCACCTCGAAAGAATCGAAGCCGGCGCGAACCAGGAAATGGAACTGGTCGCGCAACACGTCACCCGTGGCGCGCAGCGTGCCGCCGAAGCGGTACTGTTCGCGAAGCAGCCGTGCCTGGCTATAGGCGCGGCCATCGCGAAATTTCGGAAATTCCAGTGCGATCAGCGCAAGATGACCGAGCCACGGGATCAGTTCCGCGACGCGGCGATTGTTCGGCCACAACACGCCGAGCGAGCCATCGCGGCGGATCAGCTCGTCCGCATCGGCAAGGAAGCGCTTCGCCGATACGATGACTCGGACACGATCCGGGATCGGCGTGTCGTCCGGCACGCGCGCATAGCGATCGTCGACGATGCGGTCTCCTTCAACGAGCCGCATGGACCCGCTCCCGGAACGGCTCGACGCCGGTACGCTTGACCGTGTCGATGAAAAGTTCATCCGGCCTCTGCCGCAATTCGAGATAGGCGGTGGCAATACCCTCCACCACATCCGCCACCTGCGCATAGGGCACGGCGGGGCCCATCAGTTCACCGAGTGTCGCATTCTCATCGGCCTTGCCGCCGAGCGTGATCTGATAAAATTCTTCGCCGTTCTTCTCGACGCCCAATATGCCGATATGGCCGACATGATGATGGCCGCAGGCATTGATGCAGCCGGATATGTTGATATGCAGCCGGCCGAGATCGCGCTGCCGGTCGAGATTGCTGAAGCGCCGCGTGATTTCCTGCGCGATCGGGATCGAGCGCGCATTGGCGAGGCTGCAATAGTCGAGGCCCGGACAAGATATGATGTCCGAGATGAGACTGACATTCGGCACCGCGACGCCGATGCGGTCGAGTTCGCGCCACAGCGCCAGCAGATCGCGCTGTGCGACATGCGGCAGCACCAGGTTTTGCTCGTGGCCGACACGGATTTCGCCGAACGAATACCTGTCGGCGAGATCGGCGAGCGCGTCCATCTGGGCGGCGGTGGCGTCGCCCGGCGTGCCGCCTTCCGGTTTCAGCGAAAGCGTAACGATAGCGTAGCCGGGAACCTTGTGATTGAAGACCGAATTGGTCATCCAGGCATCGAATGTCCGGTCCGCCTTGCGCGCCGCCGCCAGTTCCGGCGGATCGTCTGCAAGACGCTCATAGTGCGGATACGAGAAACGCGCGGCGATTTCGGCGACAACGGCCGCATCGAGCGCCAGCGTGCCATCTTTGATGCTGTCCCACTCGGCATCGACTTCCTTGGCAAAGGCTTCCGCTCCGAGCTCATGCACCAGGATTTTGATGCGCGCCTTGTAGATGTTGTCGCGGCGGCCGAACTGATTGTAGGTGCGCAGGATTGCCTCGACATAGCTCAGTACATCGCGCCGCGGCAGGAACGGCTTGATCGTCTTGGCAAGGAACGGCGTGCGGCCGAGGCCGCCGCCGACCATGACTTCGAATCCCAGTTCGCCGGCGTCATTGCGATACATCTGCAATGCGAGGTCGTGGATGCGCAGCGCGGCGCGATCGTGACCGGACGTGCCAACCGCAATCTTGAATTTGCGCGGCATGAACGAAAATTCCGGATGCAGCGTCACGTGCTGGCGGATGATCTCCGCCCAGACGCGCGGATCCTCGATCTCGTCGGGCGCAACGGCCGCCCATTGGTCGGTTGTGATGTTGCGCACGACATTGCCGCTGGTCTGCATGCCGTGCATGCCGACCTTGGCGAGATCGGCCATCGCGTCCGGCAGTTCCGCAAGCTTGATCCAATGATACTGAATATTCTGCCGCGTCGTGAAATGGCCGTAGCCGCGATCGTATTTGCGCGCGACATGGGCCAGCATCCGCATCTGCTCCGACGACAGCGTGCCGTAGGGAATGGCTGTGCGCAGCATGTAGGCGTGAAGCTGCAGATAGACGCCATTCATCAGCCGCAACGGCTTGAATTCTTCCTCGGTCAATTCACCGGAAAGGCGGCGCGCGACCTGGTCGCGAAATTCCGCGACGCGCTCGGCGACCAGCGTGCGGTCGAAAGCATCGTAGACGTACATGTGAAAGCTTCGTGGTTTGCTTTAGCAGCCCAGAGGCAACCCGATCGTCGGACCGACGAGACGGATCATTTCGCGCAAATTGCCGGGACGGACTTGGCCGTCCGGCAAAAGCTTGACCGGCGCGACATAGGGGCCGACCGCACCCAGATCGTCCGACGTGGCGCCCGCCATAAGCTCTTTTGCGCGGGCGGCATCGGTCGCAACCGCGGCATCGTCGATATCGTTGGTCCAGCCGCCATCGGAGTCGCGATACACCACGGCGCCGTCACCGACGCGATTGGCGGTCACCACGACTGGGCCGGTGATTTTGATTTTCTTCTGTTCGAGCGGGGAGGTCATTTTAGCCCTCAGCGTTGCAAGAGCGGTTTTTGGGTCGCGGGAAATGGGCGTATGCCCTTCCCGCCTAAGAGAGAATATCGTTCTATATAGAAGGTCGCGCAAGGCTAAAAACGGAAGAATATTCTACCAAAATACAAGCCACAGCGGCACGCTGATCCTAAAAGCGCAGCCCGAACGAGAACGCTATTGTCGGTGAGGCAAAAATCCGTCCCTGGCCGGGCGCGCACGGAGAGTGAAACGAAATGGCGGAGGAACCGGGACCATCGTCCGATACCGCCGCGCGCCAAGGCGGCGTCGCGGAGGTCTTCGCGGTCTTCCTGCGGCTCGGCCTGACGAGCTTCGGCGGTCCGGTCGCGCATCTCGGCTACTTCCACGAAGACATCGTCGTGCGCCGCAAATGGCTCGACGAGAAAACCTACGTCGACCTCGTTGCGTTGAGTCAATTCCTGCCCGGTCCTGCATCCACCAAGGTCGGCATTGCGCTCGGCCTGTCGCGCGCCGGTTATGCCGGCGCGATGGCGGCATGGGCCGCCTTCACGCTGCCGTCGGCAATCGCGCTCGTTCTGTTCGGTTACGGCGTGAGCTGGTTCGGCAATGCGCTTGGCGCCGGCTGGCTGCACGGTTTGAAAGTCGCCGCCGTCGCGGTCGTCGCCAATGCGGTGCTCGCCATGATGCGCACGCTGGCGCCGGATCGCGAGCGCGCGACGCTTGCCGCCGCTGCCGCCATTCTTGTCCTTGCGATGCCGTCATCGTTCGGACAGGTCACCGCCATTGTTCTTGGCGGTCTCGCAGGCCTTGTCTTGTTCCGTGGCACGCCCGACGACCTTCACGCTTCGCTTCCGCACCCGGTCAGCCGCACGGCCGCCATCACCGCTATCGTCCTCTTCTTCGCACTTCTGATCGGCCTGCCGCTGGCGACAGCCGTGTGGCCGGACCATCCCCTGCAACTCTTCGACGCGTTCTACCGTGCGGGATCGCTCGTCTTCGGCGGCGGCCACGTCGTGCTGCCGCTCCTGCAGGCCTCTGTCGTGCCGCCCGGCTGGGTAAGCAACGACTTGTTTCTTGCCGGCTACGGCGCGGCCCAAGCGGTACCGGGACCGCTGTTTACGTTCTCGGCCTATCTCGGGACGGTCATGGGCCCTTCCCCCAATGGCTGGGCTGGCGCCGCGCTTTGCCTTGTCGCGATGTTTCTGCCGGCCTTTCTTCTGGTATTCGGATCGCTGCCGTTTTGGGATGCGATGCGGCAGCGCCCTTGGTCGAAGGCTGCGCTGCGCGGGGTCAATGCCGCCGTGGTCGGTCTTCTGCTGGCGGCGCTTTATCGTCCGGTATGGACTTCGGGAATCGTCAATGCCGGCGATTTCGCGCTTGCCGTCGCTGCCTTTCTGCTGCTGTTCATGTGGCGAACTCCGCCTTGGCTCGTCGTCGTCATTTGCGCCTTCGGCGGCGAAGCGCTCGCCTATGCGCCGTTTGGGTAATAAACTCCGTCTGCCGGCAAGAGTGCAGCGAGGAAACGCAGCGAATGCAGAATATTCCGATCTACGAGGCCCTCGCCCAGGCTTTTGCCGCCGAAGGCGTCGAAACACATTTCACCCTGATGGGTGACGGCAACATGCACTGGGTTGCCGCCATGCAGCACCTCGACGGCATGAACACATATTCGGCGAGGCACGAGCATTGCGCCTGCGCGATGGCCATGGGCTACCACTCCGCGACCGGGAAGGTCGGCGTTGCTTCCGTAACCTGCGGGCCGGGCTTCACCCAGATCATGACGGCGCTGACGACGGCGTCGCGGGCAAAGATTCCGCTCGTGGTGTTTGCCGGCGAAGCGCCGATCCATGCCAAATGGTACAATCAGGCGCTCGACCAGCCGCCGCTCGCGGCCGCGTGCGACGTGCATTACATTTCCGCGCACAGTCCGCAGCGCATGCACCAATATGTCCGCGAGGCGTTTTACCTTGCGCGGCATGAGCGCAAGCCCGTCGTGCTTGGCGTGCCTTACGATCTGCAAAAACAGCCGCTGCCGAATATCGGGCCGTACCAACCCTCATCGCAGGTGATGCCGCGCGTCGAGCCCGTTCCGCCACATCCGCATCAGATCGACGCGCTGATTGAGAAACTCACGAACGCGCAGTGCCCCATCGTGCTGGCCGGCCGCGGCGTGGTGCAATCGGGCGCCGCGGCTGAAGTCGAAGAGATAGCCGAACGCTCGGGCGCGCTTCTGGCAACGACGCTGCTCGGACGCGGCATGTTCGACCACAATCCGTTCTCGCTCGGCGTCGCCGGCGGCTTCGCCCGCGATATCGCGCGCGAAATGGGCGCCAAGGCCGATCTTCTGGTCGTGTTCGGATCGAGCCTCAATTACTATACCGTCGACAATGGCAGCATGTTCCCCAAGGCCGAGGTCGTGCAGATCGACATCGCACCGCTCGGACTGGCGCACGGCACGAAATCGGGCGACTTGCACCTGGCTGCCGACGCAAAACTTGCCGCGGCCGCGATCCTGGAGAAATTGCCCGCCGGACGCCGCACGGCGGCGAATATCCGCTCGCCGGAATTGGCGCGGCGCATCAAGGAGGAGCCGGCCGATGCCGCGGAATTTGCGGTCGAGCCCGGCACACTCGATCCGCGCCGCGTCATCGAGGAACTCGACCGCGTCATCCCGAAGGATTTCGATTCCGTAAGCGGCTCAGGCCATCAATCCTATTTCCACTCGGTGATGCGCGGCCGCAAGCCCGAGAAGTACCACGCCATCCGCGCCTTCGGCGCGATCGGCAGCGGCATTTCCTACGCCATCGGCGTCGCCGCCGCGCGCGGCAATGGCCGCGTGGCGCTGTTCGAGGGCGACGGCAGCTTCCTGATGCACATCCAGGAACTCGAAATGGTGGCGCGTCACCGCATCAAGCTTCTGTTCTGTATTTTCAACGACGGCGCCTATGGCGCGGAAATCCACAAATTGCGCGCCGACGGCGTCGACGACAGCGCTTCGGTGTTCGGCTACACGGATTTTGCCGCGATCGCCAAAGGCTTCGGGCTGCGCGGCGCAAATGTCACGGACGTCGCACAGCTCAAGCCGCTGTTCGAAGCCTATCAGGCCCAGGACAAGGCGGAGGTGTGGAACATCCACATCTCCGACAAAGTCGTCGCCCCGCAAACCCGGCGCGGGATCGCGAGCGGCCACGGCGTGCGATAGCGAAAGACATCATGCAGGCTCGGTAAATCTTCATCTCAGGGCTTTGCCGGAGCCGCGCCAGCATTTGATTTCGCCAAGGCAGCTTTGGCTGTATCGCGTTTCGCGATAGCGGTCGCCAGAATTTTTTGCCAGCCCTGATTGGCTTTGTCCTTATCGGCGAGCTTCTGCCTGACGCCGACCGCGTTTTGATACTGCGTATATGCATCGGCGGCATCTCCCGAGGCCACCAATCCGGCTGCGTAGTGATCGTAGACAGTTGCAAGCGCGCTGAGCCAATCGGCATTGCCCTGATCTTTTTCCACCAATTGCTTGGCGATCTTGAGCGCTTTCTCATACTCATCAAATGCCGAGGGAAATTTTGTCTTGTCGGCTCCGCCCTGTTGGACCAATGCATCCGCCTTCAGCCGATGACTGGTCAACAGATTCGATGAGACAATATCGTTGTTACCAGTACCCGAATTTAGAAGATCTTCCTGCTTGGCGATCGCTTGATCGTATTCCGCAATGCCTTCGTCGAAACGCCCGCTTTCAATCAAAGCGCTTCCGAGCTTCGTCATGGTTGACGGAAGACAAGCCTGCCATTCCATGGCCGGCGATTGCATGGCGGCGACTTTGCTGGCGAATGGCAGGGCCTTGTTGAACCATGCGATCGCATTCGCGTCGTCCCCCATCTCCTGATATGTGTCGCCGATTTTGTTGTTAATGAACGCAAGATTGTAGAGACTCGTGCCGTCATCTGGATTCTTGTCGGCCAGTTTTTGTGCGACGCCCTGGGCCTTTTCGTAGGTCGCCAGACCCTGTTTCAAGTCTTTCTGCGCTCCGGGGGCAACGAGGATGTCGCCGATGCGAAAAAGACTACCGTAGAGCAAAGCCTGCCACGCATCATTGTTCGGATCCACGGCAACCAATTGTTGCGCCAGAACATTCGCGGTGTTGATCTCCTTGGACTCCGATCCATAATCGCCGACGACCGAGTAGATGTCTCCCACCGTCAAGAGCTGCTTGGCAAAGAGGGCCTCGATAGCGACATCGTTCTGTTCTTCGGACAGATCGTTGATCGCGCCTCCCAGTAAGTCGGCCATGGACAATGCAGCCGCGGACGATATGTCACCATGGTTCAAGCCATTTAAGACCGAGTTGAGAAAGTTATCGGCGAGCTTCTGTTCGGCGTCGGACTTCGCGTCGGCCTTTTTTTGCGCACTTTCGGCGGCACTCTGCGCCTTGGTGGTGTCGTTTAGCGAAGTACGCAATGCGAGGCTTGTTTGGTAGAATTTCGTGCCCAAAACCACTGCGATGGCTAGCAACACACAGACGAGCGCGAAAGCCCCCTGTTTCCTTCGCCGGGTGCTTAGCTCTCGGCCCTCAGCAGCAGCCAACGCTGTCTGGCCACGTTCCAGGATCTGCCTGACGCGGGCATAATCTCCTTCGGCGCCATAGCGCGCCGCCCACGCTTCGGTATGCGGGGCCCCCATCCACCAGTCCCGAGTGGCCTTGACTTGCGACAGCGGCAATTCGTCTTGATAGAGCAGCGCCTGATAACGCCGGCTGTCTCTGGATTCCTGGCCCAGCCAGCCGATCGAACGGTCGTAGTCCGTCTCGCCTGTCGCCTCGGGATCGCCGCACACCTTTTTCCAGCGCCGCAGCAACGCCTCGTGTCCGACGCTGATCGACGTGCCGGAGGCGAGCCGTGGACAATCGAACGGCGATGGCATCAGAAACGAGCAGTCGTCTGCACGAAACCGATCAATGATTTTGCGCAAATCCTCTTCCAAGCCGCCGGTTTCTGCGACAAGCTCCGACAATGTCGCCTGACGCCGGATTGCCCGGCCTTCCTTGTCGACTTCCGACAGTGCGCGAAAGACGAGCGCCGCGACCGGTTCGAGACCGGGAAGCCCGCCGAGAATTTCATCGGCATGTTGCGACAGTGCACCGGTAATGCGGCCAACGGCCACGTAATCATCAAGCTTGATGTCCCGGGACGCTGTTTCGCCCGGCGGCGCCGCCGCGGCACGGTTGCCGGAAGCGTTCGTGCGCTTTCCAGCCTGCTGCCACAAACGCAACATGCAGTGTTGCAAAACCGGCAACTGATCTGTCTCGTCGCCGATGTCATTCAGCAGCCGTTCGACAAGCCCGGAATCGATACTTGAACCGCAGCTTTCAATCGGCCTGCGGATGACCTCCTCGAACTGGTCGCGGCTCAAACCTGGCACAAGAAATTGCGTCTGGCTGACTGCCTCGGGCAATCCGCGAAACGCCGCGCAATCGCCGATAAAGTCCGAACGCATAGTCAGGATTATCCGTGCATTGCTCGCTGGGTCCTGGCTTGCCGCGAGAAGAAGTTGCACGAATGCGACCGCTTCCTCGCGCCGGAACGCTTCCTTGGCGCGATCTTGCCGCTGCGCCGGTTTGGCGTAACGGAAGAGTTCTTCGAACTGGTCAACCACGAGGACCGGCGTCTTGTCCTTGAGCCCCTCTATTTCGGCAATGACATCGATAAGACCTCGGCTCGACCGCCTGATCAGATGCTCGATACGGCTTCGCTCGAAGTCCAGAACATCGCCATCGTTTTCAGCATCGGACGGATATTTGAGAGCGAGGCCGTGCAGCAGATCGATCAGGTGCTCGATCGGCCCGTCTTTGGGCGACATTTCGCTCCAGACCCACTGCCGTCCACCGGCCTGGGCGCTGTCCCTGTCCAGCAACGGATGCAGACCGGCAAAAACCAGCGAAGACTTGCCGCTGCCGGAACTTCCGACGACCGCGACGAAGCGGCTGCGATCAAGCATCCGGTAGAGCGCATAGATTTGATCGGTGCGGCCGAAATAATAGTCGTGTTCGCGGTAACTGAACGGCCGGAGCCCCGGAAACGGCCGCACCGGGTCGCCGGCTGGCGCGGCCACGCCGCTCATGGCTGGGGGGGCGGACGGCGAGGGATCAGCTTGCGGAGTTCGCTCGGTGGTATGGCCTGCAAATCGTCCACCACCACAATCGCATCGATCTCACTGGGCGGTCCGTCTTCCCGGAATTCGACCTTGTACGTGCCGGGCGGCGGCCCGAGTACCACGCCGCGCGGCTCCCAAACCTGCCGGCGGCCAAGCTCGCGCCACATATCGAACCGGCGGGCTTGCGCTCGCGTCCAGGTTTCCGTGGCACTGCCCCAGCAAATCACCACACCATCGCAGGAGCGCATGAAGTCGTCGTTGAGAGCGTTGCGCTTGACTTCATCGTCATCGCGGACGGGCAATACCGCTTCGACGTTGTGTTCCGAGAGAGCCTTGCGCAAGCGTCTCGCAAATTCGCGATCGTTCTCGTCGTGCAGGACAAAAATCTTGCCTCTATATTGTCCGCCGGGGCTGCCGATTACATCATCCGCCGGCGCCGCAGGGGGCTTCTGGCGGACGCGGTCAAGATGAGACACCAGCGTTTCGCGAAAGCTGGCAAAATCGTCGCCCAGCACTTTATCGTTCCTGCACTCCGCGCAGAAGCGCCGCAGCACTTCAAACGAGTCCCGGCTCAGCGTCTCCCCGCCGGCTCTCGGATCGCGCACGAACGACTTGGGTGCCCAGATGATCCGGCGAAATGGCGGATCGGCATTGTCAGCCGAAACTCTCGCAGATGCGCGGTCAAGCTGCAACTTGACGATTTCGTCGAGCCCCTCCGGCTTCCAGCCGGCATTCTCGCCGACGAGGTGTATGGAAGCTTCCGCTTTCGCCAGCTCTGCATCAATCGACGCCTGGATCGAGCTATCGTTGGGTAAATTGTCTTCACGCTTGGGAACGACGTTGTAGCCCTTGTTGGTCAGCTCGGCGACAAGACGAATGTACTCCTCGAACATGTCGGTGGCGGCGCGCGCAACATAGACTGTCCGTCCATTCGTCGGCGTGGCGGCAGGCCTTTCATCGACGGTGCGCTTTGCGCTATCCGACACGAAGACGAAGAGATCGTCCGAAACAGACCAGAATTGACTTGTCGGACCGCTGTTGCTGAAAAACTCTTCGACCGGCCGAACCGGCCGCTCCGTGAGATTGTAGAACTTGTATCCGATCCGGTTCTGCAGCTCCGGAGGGCGGTCACCCAGATCGACCGGCATTTTCTCGACGAGAACAATGCGCTTGTCGACCGGCAGGCCGCGGCGCTGGCAAGAGCTCTTGAAATATTCCAGTTCTTCGCGGCAATGCTCGCTGTTGATCCAGTTCGGTGAAAACACAATGAGCAACAGCGCCGACTTGTCGAGTTCGGTCTTGAGCCGATCGGGGAACGGCTCGCCGTCGGGGATGTTGTCTTCGTCGCGCCAGAGATTTGGCCGAAATGGGCCGGCGCTCTTGAATTTGCGCTTCAGGCACTCCTGAAGATATTCGACAAAGCCTTTGTTGGCCGCGAAATCGGGCGGAGCGTCGTTGTCGTCCCATGCATAGGAAACGAAGATTTGGACAGACTCTACGCCCGCCATGCCTCTACCCCCAGGTCCCGGCTCCGCCTTAAGCTACATTAGCAGGTTGCAGCGTCAAGGATGGCTATTCGAGCTAATCCACTGATAGTAAAGCATAAAACGCCGCAGTATGACGGGCGGACGAGGCAAAAACGGTTGCTTGCGGCTTCATGTGCGATTGCGAGCATGCCCGGTTGCGACCGCCGCAACTTCGGCTGCATCTCCCGGCGACGCATTGCCGCGCCACACGACATGCAGGTCGGGCCGCACGAGGAGGAGGTCGTAGCCGTAGACATCGCGCGCAGCCTTGTCCGGAACGTCGAGCACGGTGACCGGCGCACCGCGCGCGCGGATCGCGCCCTCCAGGCCGCTCGCGTCGGCTTTCGCGTTGCCAAGCCGCAGGATCGTATAGCCGTCGGGAATACGATCCTGGATCGGAGTGCCGTCGGCAAGCCAGACATGCGGCAGCCGCGCGCCGGGCCAGGTGGTCGGCTGGTAGTCGCGGAACAGATGTTCCGGGCCGCCGGGAATATTGCAGACGATCGGCGAGTCGACATAGCGATAGCCAAGCTCGGCGCCGATCATTTCATTGCTCTTGCGCTGTTCGACATCGGCGACGGCAGTAAGGTTTTTCCGGGTCTCGGCGCCGGCAGCCGAAGCCTCGCGGATATTTGGCCGCGCCATCGAACGCCACTTCCGCCGCCCGATCGTTGCGTAACGCGAGGCGCCGACATTGCGGTCGCCGACCTGGCGGCGCTCCACCTCGTAGGACTTGAGCAGACCCGGGCCACCCCAGCCGGCAAGCGTCGCGGCAAGTTTCCACGACAGATCGGTGGCATCGCCGACGCCCGAATTCATGCCGAGCCCGCCGGTCGGAATCACCAGGTGCGCCGCATCGCCGGCAATGAAGACGCAGGTCCTTGCCGTAGCGATCGGCGAGCAGGAGATTTTGCCGCCACGGTGCGCAAGACAGCATTTCGTATTTCACCGGCACGCCGACAGTTCTCTCGAATGCCTTTTTCATCTCTTCGTCGCTGTCGACGATGGAATGCAATGTCCAGTGTTTGGTCGAATCCTGCATGATCAGGAACGTCGCCTTGTCATCGGCCACGTGATAGTGGCGGCCATGACCGGGCCGGCATTGCCGATGGGCATTTTGTCGAACAGCTCGTCGCAGCGGAAAAGCGCCTGGCGCAGCCCGAGGAGGTTGCCTTCGCCGGAAAGCTCGATGCCGAGTTCCTTGCGAACGACGCTTGCGCCGCCGTCGCAGCCGACGAGATAGGCGGCGCGAATCTCTTCCGTTGCACCGCCGGCGGTTCGCACGCGTGCGATGACACCTTCGGCGTCCTGGCGCATCGACACGAACTCGCAACCGAACCGCACGTTAATCGCCGGGATCGATTTCGGCGACGGATTTCAAAAGCGGCTCGAGCGTGTATTGCGAAATCAACTGATAGGGTTCGGCCGGCAGCATCCCGTCATTGGTCGCGCGCATCTGGATCCGCGCCTGCGCGACGGAAGGGTAAGCCAGATGCAGGAGCGGCGGCTCGGTAAGCGCGAGAATGATATAGACGTCCATCGGGCAGTCGGCGCGCAGTCCGGCGCCGCGGATTTTTTCCACCAGCCCCATGCGGCGATAGATTTCCATGGAGCGGGCGTTGATACGCTCCATCTTCGGCAGAAATGCCGGGCGCTCTTTCTGCTCGATCAGCGTGCAGCGCACGCCGCGCCTGCCGAGATCGATGGCGAGCGTGAGCCCGGTCGGCCCTGCGCCGACGATGAGAACCTCGCTATTCATTTCGGGTATCCCTGCCAATCACTCAGCCCGGTGTCGCGGCCAAAAGTTCCTTAAACGGCTGATAGGCCGCACCTTCGCATTGCCCGGGTGTCGCGTCGATAAACTGAGTCATGACGCCAGCGAGGAAAACGCCAACTTTGGTTGTCATTTGACCGCGAGACCCGAACTGCATGCACACGACATAATGCTGGCTGTCGCCGATCGGCTTCATGGCCGGCTCGGCGATGAGAGCGCCGCGGAAATCGGCACGGTTGGTGAGCGATTGCCTCAGAAATGTAACGATTTCGGTTCGATAGTTCGCCGGAAACGCGTTTGCCTCGGGCGGCGGGGGTGCGGGCTTTGATGTGCCGAACCCGCTGCAGCCGGCAAGTGTCAGCGCCAAGAGCGCCGCCGCCGGCGCATTACCGCGAAAATTCATCGTGACCGACCGCACTTGAGCAAATCCATCCCTCATCTGACCCACATTATATCAAAAATCCCCCGCCGTGATCACGGGCGGATCAGCGCAGGACTGCGCTGCCCGCACTGTTCCCGCAATCATTCTTCCGGCACCGGGCCGCACCAGCCCGGCAGATAATTGGCGTCGATGGACTTGGCCAATTGCAATGCCTTCTCCAGGGCACGGTCGAAGTCGTCCTCGACAAGCTTGCGTTTCATGCGGCGGCGCAGGAAATCCGCCCAGATGAATTCGCTGAACGGCGTCGTGTCTTTCGCAAAGCCGCCAGCGCGCCGCAATTCGCCCGCAAGCGAGCGGAACGGATCGTCGGCGAGGTCGGTCACGCTTTTCGGAATGTCCTTGTAGTGCCGGCGCACGCCGTCGGCGTCGAAGGGATGCATCCAGGAGCGATTGTCCATGACGACCCAGAATGCATCAGGCTCGAGTTTGGCTAAATTTGCTATGACGGTCACGGCGACGTCCTTGACCTTTTCCTCATGCAGCGCGAGCGCAAGATGGTGATGGTCGATGACGTAGTTGCGATCCTTGGGACCAAGGATCACCGGTATCAAGTGTTTGCCGAGAAATTTCTCGCCCTTCCTTTTGGCGGTTTCACGCCAGTGCCTGCGCTTCGATTTGACTTCGCGCATGCCGACGGTGATCTGGGTCGGACGCAGATCGGCGATGGCGACCGTGCTTAGTACGGGTTCGCGAACCATGTTCAACTCCTCAAAACATACGTCCCAAACGGGTATATCGGCACGATAGCGGAGCCGAAACAAGCTATCCGCCGCCGGCTTGTTGCCGGCGTTCCCGTCTTCCGGCAGAGGAGGATTGTATTAGTTGGTATCCGCGGCGTTCGACAGTTTGTCGAACAGGCCGGCAATATCATTGCGGATCGTCGCCAGCTTGGAGAAATTCTCGGTGACGTTCGAGACGCGTTTCTCCAGTTCCTGCTTGGCCGTGATCAAACTATCGACCCGCACGGCAAGGTCGCCATCGCCGTCGGTCTCGAGCCGCCTGACCTTCGCGATCAGTGCATCACGGCTGTCCTGCACTTGTTTGACAAGGTCGGCGACGCCACCGTCCTTGGATTCGAGCGGACCGAGCCGCGTCTGCAGTTCGCCAAGCCTGGCCTTCAACCGCCCGAACTCGAGCATGTTGCGGTCGATCGCATCGAAGCGTTCCTGCGTCTCCCGGATGAATTCGGAAACCTCTTCGCGCCGGGCATCGGCATCGGCGGCGGTCTCGTCGGAGATCCCGAGCACATCGAGCGCACGATCGAAATTGCCGAAAAGCCCTTCGACCTCCTTGCGCAGCGTTCCCAGCCTGGAAAATTGCTGTTCAAGGGTCACCACTCCGTCTTCAAGCTTTCTCTTGTCGTCGGCAAAGGTCTGCACGCGCACGCCAAGGCCGCCTTGCGGCGTTTGCAGGAGAGCATCGATCTCGGCGCTCAGGCGATCGCGCAGTTCGGTAATATCTCTTACGCGCCGCGTGACGCCGTCCTTGACCATCGTGTAGGGCTCAAGCCGCACAGCAAGCCCGGTGAAATCGTCCTTGAGGCCCGTGATTGTGTTTGATGCGCGCTCGATTTCATCGCAGCGCTCGTGGCTCTGGCGTACGAATTCCGCAAGGTTTTTCAAGCGCAAGTCAATTGCCGTTGCGTCGTCGCCGCTTGCGATTTCACCAAGCGCGCGGTCGATATCATTCTCGCGGCTATCGAGATCGGCAAACAATTGCTCGATCGAGCGTCTTTTCTCGAGCACCGGAGCGAGACGTTCTTTTAGGCCCTGCTGCTGGGTGCGCAATTCATCGACCCGCGATTGCAGATCGCCGATCTCGCTGCGGTTCTGCTGGACGAGCGTCACCCGCTCCGCGTCGGACAGCCGCTGCGCGACCACGCCGATGGCGTCCTCCGGATCGGTGCGGGCAAGGTGATGCGCCATCGCATCGGCATCGACCTGCGCGCCGACCAGTTCTTTGACGCCCTGCTTTACCCCGCCGAGCCGCAATTCAAGAGCGTTCGCCGCCTTGCGCTGCCGCGCAAGCGCGTCGCATAGCCAGAGCGCGGACGGGATCAGCGCAAGCGGAATAAGGACAAGGAGAAACCAGGCCAGTTTTTGCGTCAGCGTTTCGGAGCGAAACGCCTCGAACAAAGCCGCCATGTCCTGCGTCTGGGTTACGACAATAAACCCAAGGGCGAAGACAAAGAGAACGACGCAAATGCCGACAAATCTAACCATGAAAGCGACCCACCCAACACACGGATTTGGTACGACAGGAGCGCGCCGCGCACAAGGGTAAGGTTGCGCGCCGGCGGAATTCGGCGATATGCCGATAAAGCGGCATGACGGCGAACGATATGGGGGCAATCATGCAGAATGGGCGCTTGTCGTGAACGCTTCGTGGCGCCCTGGGCTCGCGATTTGCGCCGTCTTTGCGCTGGCAATCCTCTTTCCTGGCGGTCCGGCACAAGGTCAGGGACAAGCCGCCGGTGCAGCAAAGCCCGCAGGCGACGCGTGCCGGCGCTCGTCATTCCTGACCGTGGTCGACGTCGGCCACACCGTCGCCGTCCCTGGAGCGATGAGCGCGCGCGGCGTTCCCGAATATGCCTTCAATCTGCAATTGGCGCAGGACATCAAGCAGGCGCTGGCCGATGCCGGCTTCGACAAGACCGTGCTACTCATCACCGCCACGGCTCCCTGGCGGGGTCTTATCGAGCGGGCGGCGAAAGCCAACAGCATGCACGCCGATCTCTTCATCGCGATCCACCACGATTCCGTTCCGGATGAGCTGCTGCAGACCTGGCAATATGAGGGGCAGGACAATCACTATAATGACGATTATCCCGGCTACGCCCTTTTCATCTCGAACGACAACGGCGACCGCGCAGGCAGCCTGCTGTTCGGCCAGCTTTTGGGCAAAGAACTGCAGGCGCGCGGCCTGCAATACACCCCCCACTATACGTTGGCGCTGATGGGGCACCGCCGCCGCGTGCTGGTCGACGCCAAGGCCGGCGTCTATCGCTACGATCAGCTGATCGTGCTGCGCCAGACCCGCATGCCGGCGCTGCTGCTCGAAGCCGGATCGATCGTCAACCGGCAGGAGGAATTGCAGCTCGGAACTCCGGAACGCCGCGCGCTGACCAGCGCAGCAGTTACCGCGGCAGTCGAGGAATTCTGCACGGCGCGCGACACGCCCGATCGCGGCAAAAAGTGTCACGCCGCCAAAGCGCGCCACGACCGCAGCTTCACCGCACTGAGTTTATGCCGGCGTGGTCTGGCGTCTGCGAAAGGATAGCACCGAGACAATGACAAAATTGATCAGGTTGACGCCCAGTCCTGCCGCGAAGGCCGGCGCGTAATATCCGAAATAGTCATAAAGCACTCCGGCGAGCCAGCCGCCCATCGCCATGCCGCAACCGCTGCACAAAAGCAGCGTCGGCATGCGCCAATAGGCATCGCCGGCGGGAAACAGTTCGCGCGAGGCGAGCACATTGGCCGGCACCAGACCGCTGAAGCCCACGCCGAACATCGCCGAAACGGTGAACAGCCCGACTTCGTCCTGCGTCAGGACGAATGCGAGCATGCCCAAGGCCTGAAAAGCAGAACCGGCGAGCATAGTGTAAAGGCCGCCGATCCGATCCGAGATCACGCCCCAGACCTGCCGGCTGAAGAAGGCCGCGCCGAGCAACACCGACACCATCGCCGCGCCATGCGCCGCGCTGATGCCGTGATCCGTGCAAAACGCCACAAGATGCGCCTGCGGCATCGACATCGGGATGCAGCAGGTGAAAATCGCGCACATCTGGAGCGCAAAGACGAGATTGGGCGGCCAGCCCATGACGGATTTCGCCGTATGGGCGCGGTCCTGTCACGGTTGCATGATGCGGCACGTCCGGTGGCGACTGCAGCATCAGCGCGGCGGGCACGATGAGCAGGACCTCGAACACCCCGTAATAGAGCATCGTGTGCCGCCAGCCGGCATAGGCGACCAGCTGCGCGAAGACCGGGGGCCAAATCGCGCCGGCCAGATAGGAGCCGCTTGAGATCAGGGCGAGCGCGGAGCCGCGGCGCCGGTCGAACCAGCGGCTGACATAGACGTAACTCGGCGCATTGATGCCGCCGATGCCGAGCAACCCGATAAACAGACCGTGCCCGACATAAAGCGGCAGCGACGGACCAAGCGTCGATAGAGCAAGCCCGACGGCAATCATCAGCGCGCCGAAGATGACCGTCCAGCGTACGCCGACACGCTCGGCAATGCGGCCCATCAGGATTCCGCCGAACCCGGAACCGATCCACATCAGCGCGCTGGCGAAAGACGGAATTGCACGCTCGCCGTTGACCTCAGCAGCGATGTCCTTAAGCGCAACAAGGGTGATCCAGGGCGCGCCGAAAGCGATCGCCATGATGAACAGAATAACAGCTGGCAACCACCCATGAGGTGCGCGTCTCGACCGACGAATATGTCGATTTCAGCATGAATTTCGCGTTGCTGGCGCGTCCCGGCGCCGTTCTTGTCGAACCGATATAGCAGCGGGCCGCGACCCCCGCCCATGATTATTCTGCATGGCCGGGAATAAACCCCGCCCGACCCCAATCTCCTCCTTGAAAGCCAAAAAGCCGCGATGGCTTCGGGCTGCAGAGGAGAGATGCAATGAGCGAATCCGATCGCGACGACGGCGTGAACCGCCGCAAAGTCCTGGAATGCATGACCTGGGTCGGCACCGGTGTCCTATGGACCATTTCCGGCGGCGTTCCGCACTCGCTCGGCCTCATGGGCGAAGCGGCCGCCGCGGAAGCGAAGGGACTTACATTCCTGCAGATCAGCGACAGCCATGTCGGCTTCGACAAGCCGGCCAATCCCAACGCGCTCGGCACGCTCGAAGAGGCGATCGCCAAGGTCAACGCGCTGCCGAAGAAACCGTCTTTCATGATCCATACCGGCGACATCAGCCACCTGTCGCTGGCGTCGCAGTTCGACGACGCCGACCGCATCATCTCGCAGTCGCGTCTCGACGTGCATTACGTGCCGGGCGAGCATGATTTTCTCGATCCCGAGCAGAAATTCTATCGCGAGCGCTACGGCAACGGCCGCGAAGGGCGCGGGCTGGTACAGCTTCGACGCCAACGGCGTTCACTTCATCGGCCTGGTCAACGTCGTCGATCTAAAGGCCGGCGGCCTCGGCAATCTCGGCGCCGATCAGCTTGAATGGCTCGAAGCCGACGTCAAACACCGCTCGGCGTCGCAGCCGATCGTCGTCTTCGCCCACATCCCGCTGTGGACCGTCTATCCGGATTGGGGCTGGGGCACCGACGACGGCGCGCAGGCGCTGTCCTATCTCAAGCGCTTCGGCTCGGTGACCGTCCTCAACGGCCACATCCACCAGGTGATGCAGAAGGTGGAAGGCAATGTCACGTTCCACACCGCGCGGTCGACGGCCTTCCCGCAGCCGGCGCCGGGGCAGGCTCCCTCCCCCGGGCCAATGAAAGTCCCCGACGATCAGCTGCGCAAAATGCTGGGCATTGCCAATGTCACGTTCAAGCAGAACGAGCAGCGCCTCGCGATCATCGACGCGCCGCTGCAGGGTTGAGGAGTCTGTCATGGCCATTTCAGGCACTCTGCGGACGATGCTGGTCGCCGCCGCGCTTGGAGCGGCAAGCGCCACGATGCTGGCGGCAGTCGTGCTGCCCGGCCGGGCGGAAACCGCAGGACCGGCAAGCGCGGTGTCGATCGATAATTTTACCTTCGGGCCGCCAAGCCTGAAGGTAAAAGCCGGCACCACCGTTACCTGGACCAACAAGGACGACATCCCGCACGGCATAGCGTCGTCGAACAATGCTTTCGCCAAATCGAAAGCCCTGGACACCGACGACAGCTATTCGTTTACCTTCACCACGCCGGGTACCTACCAATACTTTTGCTACATTCACCCGCATATGGTGGGCACGATCGTGGTAGAAGCGGCGGCGGGCAGCAACCCGACACAGTAATGCTCGATCGGCCTCACACGCTGTCTTCCTATCCCCGCAAGCGGGAGCGGATTGCGGTGGAGGCGGCGGCAATTTGGACGGCCGGGCGCGATACGATGGCGGACGATGCTCATGCCGAACAGGAAAGGGCGCGGCGTTTTCGCGACGCCGCGCTGCCCTATCTCGATGACGTCTATGCTTCGGCGCGCTATTTCATGCGCAACGCCGCCGACGCCGAAGATGCCGTTCAGGAATGCTATCTGCGGGCGCTGCGCCATTTCGACAGCTATCGCGGCCCGGCGATGAAACCGTGGCTGCTCACGATATTGCGGAACGTCTGCAATGCGGAATTCGCGCGCCGCGGCCGGCAGGAAACGCCGGCTGATCTCAACAGCGACGGGCCGGAGGCCGACGCACCGCCGATGTGGCAGGAACCGCTGGCCACTCCGGAAGCCGCGATCCTGCGCCGGCAGGACGACGTCACGATCCGCAAACTGATTGCCGACCTGCCGCAGCCGTTCCGGGAAACCATCGTGCTGCGCGAGATCAATGAACTGTCCTACGACGAGATCGCCCACGTCGCCGGCGTACCTGTCGGCACGGTGATGTCGCGGCTTGCCCGCGCGCGATCGATGTTGCGCGCGGCATGGAGCGTGGCGGAAGGATTGACCGCGGGACAAACGCCGGGAATAGCATCATGAATTGCGCCGAATGCGAAATCCTGCTGCATGCGCTGATCGACGGCGAGCTTGACGCCGGGCATTCTCGTGACGTCGAGGCCCACGCGGCAATCTGCCCGGTTTGCGCGGAGAAGCTAAAGGCGTTCCGCGCCATGCGGGAGGCGATGGCGGACGCCGATCTGAAAGAGTCCGCCCCGCCGAGCTTGCGCAGCCGCATCGAGGCATCACTGCCCACGCCAACGGCACAAATCATCGCACCACGCCAATTCGCGCAGACGTCGCGGCGGACGTTCCTGGGCGGCTTTGCCACCGGCGCCGGGCTCTCGGCGGCGCTCGCTGCAAGCCTTGTCTTCACCGTGTTCCGTGCCGATCAGGATCAAACGATCTCCGACGAAGTGGTGTCGGCGCACGTCCGATCGCTGCAGGCCGGTCACCTGATGGATGTCGAGACAAGCGACCAGCACACCGTCAAGCCATGGTTTAATGGCAAGCTTGACGTTGCGCCGCCGGTGATCGACCTGACGGCCGAAGGCTTTACGCTGCTCGGCGGCCGCCTCGACTATATCGATGGCGAGCCGGTCGCATCGATCGTCTATCAGCGCCGCAAGCACGTGATCAATTTATTCGTCGCGCAGCGCCTCGGCACAAAGCACGCCGGCACCACGGCGAAGACCATCCAGGGTTACAATGTGCGCCATTGGTCGGAAGACGGGCTCGACTTCTGGGCCGTCAGCGATCTGGCGGCGGACGAACTCGACGAGTTCGATCAGAAAATCTCGGCAGCCCTGCATTCGCCCGGACCCTCCTGACTGGTTTCTCAGGCCATTACCGGCTAAAGCAAGCCAAGCAAGAGCCGCATGGGCGCAAAGCATCCCATGCCATCCGCAACCTATTGGCACACCAAGCGTTTAAGCGTCGATCATGGATCAACGCGTTGATAATGAGCGCCGCACTGATTCCACACCCGGCCTGGGGGAAAGACCCTCCGGCAACGAACGGGTGAAGAAGCGCTCGTGGCGCGAGACGTTCAAGGCGCGCCGCGGCCTGTTTATTGCGCTTGCGATCGGCAGTCTCATCGTGCTGGTCCTCCTCGTTCTGTGGTGGCTCCACGCCAGGCAATATGAGACGACCGACGACGCTTTCATCGACACCCGGACGGTCCAGATCAGCGCCCAGGTGGGCGCGGCCATCGTCGACGTGCCGGTTACGGACAATCAACTGGTCGAAGCCGGCGCCGAACTCGTTCGTCTGGACGATCGCGACTACATCGCGCAGCGCGACCAGTCGAAAGCCAATGTCGACAATCTCGCCGCCCAGATCGTGTCGCAGACGGCAAAGGTAGAGCAAGCCAAGAAACAGGCGGTCCAGGCACAAGCCGCGTTGACCTTCGCGCAGCAGGAAGCCGATCGCTACCAGCAGCTCGCGCAAAAAGGCACGGCCACCATCGAGCAGGCGCAGCAATATTCGTCGAACCTGTTGCAAAGCGAAGCGACTTTCGCCGCCGCGCAAGCCAATGCCGTGGCGACCGAAAAACAAATCCCCATGCTGGACGCGCAGCGCAAGACGGCTGAAGCACAGCTGGCGCAGGCCGAAGCCAATCTGTCGCGAACCGTCATCACCGCGCCGGTCGCCGGCCGTGTCACGCGATTGACGGCAGCCAAAGGCGGCTATGCCGCGGTCGGGCAAGCCCTGATCATGTTCGTGCCGCGCGATGTTTGGGTGACGGCCAATTTCAAGGAGACGCAGCTCGACTTGATGCGGCCCGGCCAGCCTGTCGACATCGAGATCGACGCCTATCCCGACCGCACGTTCAAGGGACATATCGACAGCGTCCAGTCCGGCAGCGGCACGGCGTTCAGCCTGCTGCCGGCGGAAAACGCGACGGGCAATTACGTCAAGATCGTCCAGCGCGTGCCGGTGAAGATCGTCTTCGATCATATCCCCGACGTGCTGCTCGGCCCGGGCATGTCGGTCGTCCCGACAGTGAAAGTGCGATGAGCGATCAGGTGCGAACCGGCGGCTGGGACAACAGCCGTTCGGCCGCGGGCAACCGGAACCCGTGGCTCGTTGCCGTCGTGGTCTCGATCGCGACTTTCATGGTCGTGCTCGACACCGCGATCGCCAATGTCTCGCTGCGGTACATCGCGGGCAGTCTTGCCGCCAGCGTCGATGAAAGTACCTGGGTCGTCACGACCTATCTCATCTCTAACGCCGTGGTGCTGCCGGCGAGCGGCTGGCTGTCGAACGTCATCGGCCGCAAACGCTTCTATATGATCTGCGTTGCCCTTTTCACGATAAGCTCGCTGTTTTGCGGGCTAGCCCCAAACCTCACCGCGCTCATTATCTTTCGTATTCTCCAGGGGCTCGGCGGCGGCGGCATGCCGACGAGCGAACAGGCGATCCTCGCCGATACTTTCCCGCCGCAGAAACGCGGCCAGGCGTTTGCGCTCTATGGCGTCGCGGTCATCGTCGCGCCCACCGTCGGTCCGACGATCGGCGGCTGGATCACCGACAATTTTTCCTGGCACTGGATTTTCTTCATCAATGTGCCGATCGGCCTTGCTTCGCTCGCGCTGGTGCATTGGCTTGTCGATGAACCCGGAGACTCTCGAACGCGAACGCAGGGAGCGGCTGGCCGGAGGCCTGAAAATCGACTGGATAGGATTTGCCCTGATCGCGATAACGCTCGGCTGCCTCGAAGTCGTGCTCGATCGCGGCCAGATCGACGACTGGTTCAAATCCAGCACGATCATCACATTTGCTGTCCTCGGCGCCATCTCGTTTATCGCTTTCGTGCCGTGGGAGCTCAGCCAGGAAGACCCGATCATCGAGCTGCGGCTTTTATTTCATCGCCAGTTCGGCCTCGCCTTTTGCGTGATGTTCATGGTCGGCGCGATCCTGTTCGGCTCGAACCAGATCATGCCGCAGCTCCTGCAGACATCATTTCCCTACACCGCGATGCTATCGGGCCTCGCCATGATGCCGGGCGGCATCGCCATGCTTGTAATCATGCCGATTGCTGGAATTGTCACCGGCCGCTTTCAGCCGAAATATCTGATGGTGCTCGGCCTGACCGGCATCGCGCTTTCGATGTGGTACTCGACCTCGCTCACGCCCGACGCGAGCTTCGACTATTTCGGCTGGATCCGCGTCTATCAGATGGTCGGGCTGCCGTTCCTGTTCATTCCGATCAACACCGTAGCCTATGACGGCCTGCCGCCGACCAAAACCAGCCAGGCCTCCGCATTGATGAATGTTTCCCGCAATCTCGGCGGCAGTATCGGAATCTCGCTCGCCAATGTGGTCCTGACGCAGCGCGGCGATTTCCATCAGTCGCGGCTGGTCGAACACATCGAGCCGACCTCGCCTGCCTATCAATCGACACTGCAGCAACTGACCAAATATTTCATGCAGCACGGCGCTTCGGCGGCCGACGCCAAGGGACAGGCGATGGGCGTCTTCGGCCAAATAGTGCAGACCCAGGCCACGATAATGGCCTATATTGACGTGTTCCACGTCTGCGCCATCGTAGCCGCGCTGATGATCCCAGTGGTCCTCATTCTGGTCAGGCGTGTGCAGATCGGCGCCCACACGGCCGCGGGACATTGATATAGTACAAACGCGTTGGCGGGATTTTTCCCGTTCAAAAACTGTTCGTTCGGGGCGACAAGAGGAAACGGCGATATTCGCTCCAAGGATGGCAGCAATGACTCGAATTTTCCCCAAATTCTGTTTGCTCGTGCTGCTCGGCGCATGCCTCGATGCCGGGCTTGGCGCATGTCTTGGCGCTGCCACGCCGGAGCCGGTCAAGTTCGACGTTGTCATGATCGATTACAAATTTATTCCCGATCACCTGATATTCCAGCATGACGTGCATTATCGCCTGCACATGGAGAACCATGGCAAGGAAACCCACGAACTCACCGCACCGACGTTCTTTGCGTCGGCGAAAATCGACAATCCCGACATTCTCAATCACGAGCGTAGCGAGATCGTGGTGCAGCCCGGCGAGACCAAGGATCTCTTCCTGACACCCGGCAAGCCCGGCACCTATGACCTGCGCTGCGCCGACCATGACTGGGACGGCATGGTGGGCGGGATCACGGTGCAATAACGGCGTAATAGTGTCATCGCGCGTTGCCGCATGGCCCACCAAAGCCTTCGCCGCAGGCAACGTGCTGAAAATCTGTCCTGACGAGGCCGGTTATCTGATCGGACTTTCGCGGACTATGCCTGCACGCTGATTATCGAGACGGAACTCCGCGCTCCGGAGAAAGCCGCGATTCTTGAGTGCGCCACCGCGCGGCTCCGCACATTCACTGAAATGTCCCGCATCCGCCAAAGTACGGCACCAATCTTGCTTAAACTCACTGTCGAGGGGGTTACGGGGCTGACGAACGCAAATCTGGGAACAAAAGGAGTCGCCAATGTGTGACTTTAGCCTTCAGAGCGTGCGGTCGAGGCCGGCGGCAGTCGGCGATAAGCTTGTGACACGTGACTTCGGAACGGGAACCCGCGGGTTCTCCGCTCCGGAGGATCCCGAAACGGCAGTCTGCATCCGGCCCGGCACGGAACTGGCTTTTGCCGGCAACGTCGCCTGCTTGCCAGCCGGCTTGCTCGGCTGGAAGACCAAGACGGTCGCCCACCAAACGGCCATCTTCCGCCAAGTCAACAAAGACAAGATGGCGGCGCATCACGATGCGCTCGAGTTTCCGGACGGGCACACCGTGTTGCTGACACTGTTGTGCGAAGGTCAAACGGCAACCGTTCTGCAATTGCCGGCCCAGCCGAAGACCGACGAAGAGGCGCGCGAGCAGGAACGTGTCAGCTACGTCGGCTGAAACGCACGTCGTTGCGATGGAGATCCGGCCGCCCCCGCCGGGCGGCCGGCGTAATTCTGTGACGATATTTTTGGCGGCGGCAGCCCCTTATCGGTAACCGGGCTGGGAACGCCCCGTCTAACCTCTGTATCATCCGTATAAATTTCGCGTCCGGCGGCGGCCTCTCCGCCGGGATTTCGGCGTGACTCGGCCGGGGCAGACGTGGCACATCACCTCCAACCCTGCCGGCCGGGACGGCGCCACAGCAGCGTGGCGCATCCGGTTCAATTTGCTTGCAAAAAATGCCGCGATGAACAACTCCGAGAACCAGCCGGCGGCTCAGGACCGCTCTGCAGCCGAGGCCGCAACTGCGCCTGCCGCAGAGGCCGCGCAGCCGGCAGAGGGGTCAGCGAAGGACAACGAACCGCCGGCCGCTCCCCGGTTCTTTGCCGTCTTTCCTCCGATCATGCTGCCGATGTTTCTCGCGGTGGCGGACCAGACGATCGTCGCCACCGCGCTGCCGGCCATTGCGTCGAGCATGGGCCAGATCGAGCGCGCCTCCTGGGTGGTGGTTTCCTATCTGATCGCCAACACGATCGCCGCACCGGTTTACGGCCGGCTCGGCGACACATTCGGCCGGCGGCTGATGATGTTCGTGGCGCTCGGAATATTCATCCTTGGTTCCGTGCTTTGCGCGCTTGCGCCCAATATCGAACTTCTCACCGCGTTCCGGGTGCTGCAGGGTTTCGGCGGCGGCGGGCTGATGACGCTGTCGCAGGCTTTGATCGGCGAAGCGATCCCGCCGCGCGAGCGTGGCCGCTATCAAGGCTATCTTGCCGGCATCGCGGTGACCTCCAACAGTTTTGGTCCGGTCGCCGGCGGCTACCTGACCCAGGCCTTCGGCTGGCAGTCGATCTTTCTCATCAATGTCCCGTTGGGGCTGCTCGCTTTCCTGTTCGTGTTTCGCATTCCGCCGCGGCAAGGCGATCGGCGCCGCACGAGCTTCGATGCTCCAGGCCTGGTGTTTTTCATATTCTTCGTCGGCCCGGTCATCCTCGCGCTCGAACAGGTCCAGCGCATGCAACTGAGCGCGGTGCCGATGGCGCTCGGACTCCTCGCCTTCGGGCTGATCTCGCTTGGCCTTCTGGCTTGGCAGGAAAGACACACCGCCTCGCCCCTCATCCCGCCGGCCCTTTTCAGGCAGCCCTCGATCTGGCGCGCCGATGCCATGGCCGTCGTCCACGGCGCCGCACTGGTGTCTCTCATCACCTTCCTGCCGATCTATTTGCGTGCGGTTCGTGGCGCATCGCCGTCCGAGACCGGGCTGATCCTGCTGCCATTAACCGCGGGCATCGGCATCGGCTCCATGTTCACCGGCCAGATGGTGACAAGGACGGGCCATTCCGCCCCGTTTCCGACCTACGGCCTGATGGGCGCAACCGCCGGCCTGTTATTCCTCGCGTTCTGGGCGCCGCACCTGAGCACTGGCCAATTTGCCTGGGCGTTATGCATCATCGCCGTATTCATGGGCACGGTGATGGGCGTGGTCCAGGTGACGGTGCAAACTGTATCCGGCCCTCGCCTTCTCGGCACTGGCGCGGCCATGGTGCAATTTTCCCGTTCGGTCGGCGCCGCTTTCGGCACCGCCACCGTCGCTGCGATCCTGTTTTCCATTCTTACGGCAACCGACCGCGACACTGCGGTCTTGTTCGGCACCATTATCGAGCAGGGACCGGAAGCTCTCGCGGCGCTCGATCCGGCGCGGCAGGCCGTGGTCCATGCCGAAATCGGCGAAGCTTTCCGCGCCGCTTTCATCACGATTGCCACATTCACCGGCATCGGCACCCTTCTGGCCTGGTCGCTTCCACTCCGCCGCCTCTGATCGGGGTAGCGAGCACCGGCATTGCGGCGCGCCGCCGCACGCGGCAGACTCGACCCGATAGATCCGGAAAGCACCCAATGATCGTCGACGCACAGGTTCATTTTTGGAAGGCAAATAGCCCGGATCGGCCGTGGCTGCCGAACCGCGTGGCGCACTTTCCCGAACCTTTCACCGCCGACCAATTCGTGCCGATGATGAAGGAGGCCGGCGTCGAGCGCGCCGTCATCGTGCCGCCGTCCTGGGAAGGCGACCGCAACGACTGCGCGATCGAAGCGGTCAAGAAATATCCAGGGCGCTTCGCCATCATGGGGCGCCTGCCGGTGGAAGACCCGAAATCGGCAGCCCTCCTGCCCGACTGGAAGAAGCAGCCGGGCATGGTCGGGATCAGAGTGACGTTCCATCCGCCGCAATGGAAATGGCTGACCGACGGCACCGCGGACTGGTTCTGGTCGGCGGCGGAAAAATACCGCTACCCGGTGATGTTCTACGGCGCTCCGATGGCGAATTTCGCCCGCATCGCCGAGCGGCACCCGCAACTGCCGATGATTGCCGACCATTTGGGCGTCACCGGCGAAGTGGCGAAAAGCGGCAAGATGGCGGAAGCAATCGGCGAGACCACAGCGCTCGCCAAATATCCGAATGTGTCGGTAAAACTTTCGACGACGCCGTTCTATTCAAACGAGGCGTATCCGTTCCGCGATATGACGCCACATATCCGCCGGCTGTTCGATGCCTTCGGGCCGCGGCGCTGTTACTGGGGCACGGACCTGACGAACTCGTTCAACAAAGCCACCTACAAGCAGCGCGTCACCCATTTCACCGAAACGCTCGACTTCCTGTCTGCCGAAGACAAAGAGTGGGTCATGGGCCGGGCAATTCTCGAGCGACTCGGATGGAAGTAACGGCGTTGCCTCTCCGATGACGGCCCGCGCAGCGATCGGCGTGAACGCCATGACCTTTGTCGGCCGCTCGCTTCCGCGTCTTGAAGATCCGCCGCTGGTCAAAGGCCAGGGCCGTTTCGCGGGGGATATCTCCTTCGCCCATCAATTGCATATGCGCGTGGTCCGTTCGGCGCATGCGCACGGGCGGGTCATCGCGATCGATACGGAGGCGGCGCGCGCCGTGGACGGCGTTGTTGCGGTGTGGACCTCGGCGGATGTCGCCGAGATACCGCCGATCGACTTCCGGCTCACGCGGATCGAAGGGCTCGAACCGTACCGGCAGCCGATTCTCGCTACGGAGCGCGTGCGCTATGTCGGCGAGCCGGTCGCGGTCGTATTTGCCTCCGACGCTTACGCGGCGGAAGACGCGGCCGATCTGGTGGATGTCGAAGTCGAAGCCCTTGCCGAACTGGTCAAAGCCGATGCGCCGCTTGGCGAGTTCAGCACCGGCCATTCGACGGAAGCCGCAATCGTGCGCAAAGGCTTCGGCGATGTGGCAGCGGCGTTTACCGGCGCACATACGACTGTAACGCTTGAGCTAAAGCTCGGGCGGCACAGCGGCGTGCCGCTTGAGACACGCGGCGCCATCGCGCGTCTCGACGCCGGTCGCGGCGTTCTTGAACTCTATGGCGCCGCCAAAGTACCACACTGGAATCGCGACGCATTGGCGCGCATGCTCGGCCGCGCGTCCTCATCCATCCATCTCTATGAAGGTCACACCGGCGGTGGCTTCGGCGTGCGCGGCGAGCTTTACCCCGAAGACGTGCTTGCCTGTCTTGGCGCGCTGCGGCTCAAACGGGCCATAAAATGGATCGAGGATCGCCGCGAGCACCTGATGGCGACCAATCACTCGCGCCAGCAGCATTATCATGTTCGCGCCGCCGTCGACGCCGACGGCCGCCTCCTCGCCATCGACGGCGAATTCTTTCACGACCAGGGCGCCTATGTGCGCACGCACGCGGTGACGGTGCCCGATCTCGCTGCCACCATGCTGCTCGGCCCCTATCGTGTTCCGGCCTATCGCATGACCGGCCGGGTTCGCCTGACCAACAAGACGCCGTGCGGCACCTACCGCGCGCCGGGGCGCTACGAAAGCACGTTCGTTCGCGAGCGGCTGATGGACGCCATCGCGACGCGCCTGAACATCGACCCGATCGAAATCCGCCGCCGCAATCTCATAGCTTCGGCTGAAATGCCTTTCGCGCGTCATCTCGACACACTCGGCACCGAGATGACTTACGACTCCGGCGACTATTCCGGGCTGCTCGATAAAGCGCTCAAGCAGATCGGCTGGAAAAAACTCCATGACGACTTGCGGCGCAGGCGCGCCGCCGGCGAAGCGGTCGGTGCCGGCATGGCGATGTTCGTCGAAAAGAGCGGACTTGGTCCCTATGACGGCGTGCACGCCACGATCGACACCAGCGGAACAGTCGAGATCGTGACCGGATCGACCTCGGTCGGCCAGGGCATGGAGACCGTCATCGCGCAAATCTGCGCCGACGCTCTCGGCGTGGACTATCGGCGCGTGCGTGTCATTCACGGCCAGACCGACCGTATCGCGTTCGGTATGGGCACATTTGCCTCACGTGTGACGGTGATGACCGGCGAGGCGACGCGTATTGCGGCGAAAAAGCTCCGCGCCAAGGCGATCGCCGTCGCGGCCGATCTTCTGCAATCGCCACCCGACACGCTCGACGTGATCGACGGCAAAGTGGTGCGCAAGAATGCGCCGCAGGGGCCGTCGGTCACATTCGGCGAAGTGGCACGCGCGCTCAATCCCGGATCAAAGCTTCTCGACGATGCGATACCGGGGCTTGCCGCTGACGGGTTCTTCGAATCGGCGCACATGAACTATCCCTACGGAATTCATTTCGCCGTGGTACGCATCGATCGCGATACCGGCGGCGTCGCGATCGAACGCTATTTCGTTGCATATGACATCGGCAAAGCGGTCAACCCGATGCTGGTCGATGGACAGATCGCGGGCGGCGTGGCGCAAGGCGTTGGTGGCGCGCTGCTCGAGGAATTCCTTTACGACGCACGCGGCGAGCCGCTCTGCGTTAATTTCGCAGATTATTTGATGCCGACAGCGCGCGAAATTCCGCCAATCGAAATGTTGATCACCGAGGATGCACCGAGCCCGCTGAATTCGCTCGGTGTCAAAGGCGCGGGCGAAGGGGGCGCCAATGCGGTGGGCGCCGCCATTGCCGCGGCAATCGACGACGCCCTCGGCAGACCGGGCGCCGTCATGCAGCTTCCCGTCACGCCGCAGCGGCTGCGGAAGATGCTGCAGGACAATTTTAAGCTCAGAAATCGCGCCGATTCGAAAGCATCTCTTTCAATCGCAAGCGGTCAACTTTTCCCGCAGCGTTTATCGGCAAAGCGTCGAGCACCACGACATGCGCCGGCACGAAGGGCTGCGGCATACGCAAGCGGCAATACGCCTTGAGGTGCTCCAGATCAATCTTGCCGGGGCATACCACGGCGGCCCAGACTTCTTCGACTCCAAGCTTGCCGGGCGCCGCAAAAACGGCAGCTTGATTCACGCCCTCAAATGAATCAAGGGCGGCCTCGATCCTTTCAGCCGTCAATTTGTCGCCGCCGACATTGATCAGGTTGTCTCGCCGGCCGGCGATGATCAAAAGATTCTCCGGCGTAATCGACCCGATATCTCCGGGATAGAACCAGCCATTGCGAAAAAAACGGGCGGATTCCGCAGCATCCTCAACATAACGGTCGACGGAATATTCGCCGGAGATTCGCACGACCCCTTCGGTGCCGCACGGAAGCTGCCGGTCGGCTTCGTCGACGATCTCAATCCGAACACCCGGCGTTATGTAGCCGACCGCACCATCGATATGCGCGATCTGATGAGCTCGTGCGGTCGCACTGATTGCTGTTTCCGTCGAGCCATAGCCGGTCACGAGATGCGCACACAGGCGCGGCCTGACACGCTCGGCGAGCGACCGCGGCAGCATGCTTCCGCCCGAGATGATCGTGTCGAGGTGGACGTCGATCGAAGGATGCCGATCGCAATTGGCGACGAAATTCGCAAGCGTAAACGGTGTCGCCAGCAATGACCTGATCTGAAAATTCTCGAACGAGCGTAATGTCGTCTCAACAGTATCACCGCGAAAGAAGATCGCGCCCTCACGTGCCAAAACATAAATAAGGAACTGATACCCGAGCGCTGCCGCGAGCCCCATTTGCAGGTAGACGCGCGAGAAAGTCGGGTGCCTGTTGCCGAAGACAAATTCAAAACGCGAGTTTCGCGCCGCGACCTGTTCGTGAGTGAGTGCGACCGCCTTTGGTGCCCCGTGGTACCGGTGGTCAACAAAATGCAGCAGATTTCTCGACGAACGGCATCTGCTGCTGGCGCGATCTCAACTGCCGGGCCCTCGCCGAAAATCCAGGAAAAATCGAGGGGCAGACGCTGCGCCAGCACCCTGTGCGGATAGTCGATATTGCTGATGAGTGCGTCGATTTTCATTTTGTCCGGTAATCTCTCCGTCGCCACGGACACCGGGATAATGCCGGCTTGGCTTAGGCCGAGAATGAGCGTCGCGTGCAGCAACGGCTGATCGATTGACAAAGCAACGATACTGCCGCGACGCAGACCTGCTTGCATTGCCCGGCGCGCGACGGCGTTCATCTGCGTCCGCAGCCGCGCATAGCTGAGCGTTTCAACGCCCGGGGAACAAAGCGCCGGCGCTTCCGGCTGCAATTTCGCCTGAAACAGAATTGGCTGGACGATATTCATGGGCAAGGCCGGCAGTCCGCGGCGATTATGCTCACCGAGAATGTGTGCTTAGAACAGGCCGGTCAATCTGATGAACGGCCCCCAATAAAGCCGGTCGATATTCTGCAGACCGCCGGTATTGACGTTATATGTCGTCGATGCGGAATTATAGTAATCGCCGCGAATACCGCCACTCGCCTTCAATCCCGGACCGACGAAATAGGTCAGTGCAACCCAAGCGTCGGCGTTGAAGATGAAAGCCAGAGTATCATGACTGGTCGAGATATTGGGAGGTAGCAGTGCGAAGGAGGGTCCAAGCGTATAGACCACCGAAGAATCCATCGACCTGTCGCCGATCAGGCCCGCAATGCCCCCGCTGTAGTCAAACGACCACTGGCCGACGATGGGAATATTACCAGTAAGCGTCACGCGCGGGCCCGCACCAATGAAACGACTGTTCCAGTCGCGCGAATTTGACATTGTGGCTCGAGGGAGAATCGTTTTGGACCGGGGGCGGCCATTACAACGTCCCGGCCTTGCCGAACGTTGGTGCGCCGTTTTTTTCTTTCAATCCGGCATCGGTGATGGAGGGGGCGGTCGGTTTTGACTACCGCTGGCCCAATCAATCGTGGCAGCCAAAAGATCCTCCGCCGTAGCTACGCCTTGGGCGTCCGCGCCGGAGCCCGTCACGGACAACGCCAGCGCTGAAGCCCCCGTCAGCAGCGTGCCGCGCAGGGATGGTTGGATCGGCGGCATCCTCGCCCCAAGTGATGCCAAAACCATATTCGCAGCCGATTAGCGTGTAAGTTCAAGCGCCCTCACGACTCGTGGGGGTACCTGGAAAATCGAGGTCATTACCGCGGTATTCTGGACTATGTTGCCAGCCGGCAACATCCACAGGGGTTGTGAACTGGTTTGTACAACCATGCAGCGAGGCACTTCGTCAGATTCGGCACCAGACTCCGCGCCGACAAACTCGTCGCCGGGGTCCGGAATTGTCTGGATCGCGTCCTATCCCGAATCCGGCAACACCTGGGCTCGCGCTTTCCTGCACAATCTCGTCCGGCTCCGTCTCGGCGAGCACGACGAGCAGGACATCAATGAGATGGCGCGCTTCTCAACCTGGGATCTCGACAAGAAGCGTTTCGTCAAATTCCTCGGCTTCGAGCCCGATAACGCCCAGCATCGCAATGAAATCGCGGCGACCCGCCATGCCGTGCACCGGCAGATCGCCGATTCGGCCGACGGCATTGTTTTCATGAAGACACACAATTGCCTGGTCATGGATCGCGGGCACTTCACCGTCAATTTCGCAGTCACTGCCGGCGCGATTTACGTCGTTCGCAATCCGCTCGACGTCGTCATCTCCTTCGCTCATCACACCGGCGCATCGATCGATCGCATGATCGAGACGATGGCGTTGCGCGACACAGAATTTGGCGGTCGAGACAGCGCCGTATACGAAGTCCTTGGTTCCTGGAGCCAGCATGTCTGGAGCTGGACGCGTAATCCGCATCGCACGCTTCACGTGATGCGGTACGAGGATATGCTCGCAGATCCAGAGAAGACTTCCGGTGCGCTGGCGCGGCATTTGTTGCTCAATCCAACGCGCCGGCAATTGTCCTGGAGTATCGAGCGTTCGTCATTCTCGCGGCTCAAGGCGCAGGAACGCGAAAAAGGCTTTCTCGAGCAATCACCGCTAGCCGATGCCGATTTTTTTCGTGAAGGCCGCGCCGGACAATGGAAGGAAGTGCTGACGCCTGCCCAGATTGATCGCATCGATCATGACCACGGTGAGAAAATGCAGCGCTTCGGCTATTTGCCACTGGATTAGCGGCCCATGATGCAAATCCGCGCGCACCACATCAAATGGGGAGCACTCATCATCACAGCCGCATCCGCGGTTGTCGGAACCTATTTTCTTCTGGCGTACATCGTGCTGCCGCTTTTCTGGCGGCACTACGAGCACCAGCACGCCCTCAAGGGGCTGACGATGGTCACCCGCACCGCAAACGGGATTCCGGGCGACCCCATCAATGTCGGGCTGGTCGGATCGCGGACAGATGTCCTGTGCGCCATGAGGGCAGCCGGATGGTATCCGGCCGATCCGATCACGCTGCGCTCGAGCCTCGAGATCGCCGGCAGCGTCCTGCTCGATCGGCCGTATCACGATGCGCCGGTCAGTCATTTATATTACGATGGACGGCGGCAGAATCTCGCCTTTGAGTTGCCCGTCGGAACCAGCGCCGACCGTCGGCACCATGTCCGCTTTTGGCGTGTGCTCGATCACGGTGAGGAAGGCCGCGCAGTCTGGCTCGGCGCGGCAACATTCGACCGTGGCGTCGGGTTCAGTCACGACGATGCGCGCGTCACCCATCACATAGGTCCTGACGTTGACGCCGACCGGGACCTGCTCACGGCGGACCTGAGAGCTGCAAAGGTCGTCAAAACAATTTACGAGGTGACCGGCGTCGGCCCGACGGTTGACGGCCATAACGGCGAGGGCGATCCCTACTACACCGACGGCGACGTCAAGATTTCCGTCCTCGTGGAGGGCTGCAACCAGCGCAGCGAGGCCGTGTCCGTGCTCGACAATCCCCCGCTTGTGAATTTCAAAAATCTGGCATGGGATACCATCGCCAAGAGCATCCTTGCGGCAACGACGCCCAATCCGAAGAGATAGAAATGAAATGCAGCCGCTACAGTTCGGCGGCAATGAAATGCGTCACTTTCGGCGGCCCGGCGAAATTGAACCGTTGCGCCGCCTGCTCCACGAGACGATCGGCGTTGGTAACGCGCTCGTGCTGGCGCAAATGCTCCATCCAGGATTCCACGAGGAAAGTTTCAAGGATGCGTCCATCGTCCGCAGTGTCCTCGAACACGCCCCAGGAATAAGCGCCGTCGCGCCGCCGCTCGTGCTCGATCATTGCCAGCGCCTCGAGAAACGCCGCGCGATCCTCGGGCCGGACGCGATATTCGACCGTGACCAGGACGGGACCGCGGTCATGCGCGATATTCTGCGTGGTGATCGGCGCCGGCCAGTGCGCGGACGGCGTTAGATCCAATCCCGACTGCGGTTTGCAGCTTCCACGGCCAAGTCAGCGTAATGGCGGCGGCCATGCCCGCGGCGGCAAGGAAATGTGCCGTCGGCAGCCCGACCATGACGGCAATTTCGCCCCATGCCGCACTGCCGAGCGTCAGGCAACCGAAAAACACGGTGGTGTAGATGGCCAGCCCGCGCCCGCGCACCCAATCCGGCAGCGCAACCTGCGCGGAGACGCTCAGCGTCGCCAGCGCCGCAATCCACGACGCACCCGCGATCGCGCTCGCGATGAGCGCCATCGCCGGCTCCCGGGAGATTCCGTACAGCACCATCGCAGCGGCCTGACCGAGGCGCGCCGATCGCCATCAGCCAATCCGGCCCCATTTTCGATTTCAGCCATGGCAGAAAAAAAGCACCGCCCACCGCGCCTGCGCCGATCGCGCCGAGCAGCACGCCATAGAGTCCGGGACCGCCCGCGATCTGTTGCCGCGCAACGAGCGGCAACAGCGCCCAATAGGCACTGGCAAACAGAAAAAAGCCTGTCGCCCGTATCAGCGTCGCGCGCAAATGCTGGTTATGCCTGGCGTAGCGAAGGCCCGCCAAAATCGCTTGCCCGAACCGCTCGGCCGGCAACAGCGTGCCGGAACTCTTTGCCGGCCGCCACCACAGCAGCGATCCGACAATGGCGAGATTGGAGGCGGCATTGATCCAGAACGGCGCGACGATGCCGTAAGCGGAAATCGTCACGCCGCCGAGTGCGGGGCCGAGCGCGCGGGAGATATTCACGCCGACGCTATTGACCGCGATGGCCGGACGGCAGATCGTCCTTGGGCACGAGCTGCGTCACCAGCGCCTGCCAGGCCGGAACGGTCATGGCGCCCGCGGCCCCGATCAAAAACGTGAAAAGCAGCAGATTGCCCGGCGTCGCCAAACCAAGTCCGACCATTGCCGCATAGACCGCGGAGACCGCCGTCGTCAGTACCTCGACCACGATCAGGAATTTTCGCTTGTCGAAGATATCGGCGAGCGCGCCCGCGGGAATAGCGAACAGACAGATCGGCAACGAGCTTGCCGTCTGCACCAGCGCGACGATAAATGGATCGGGATTGAGGCTCGTCATCAGCCAGCCGGATGCCGCGCTGTACATCCAGCCGCCGACATTGGAAACGAGCGTCGCCGTCCAGATCACCGCGAAGGCCGGATGGCGAAACGGCGCCGCGAAAGACGACGATTTTGACGCGGTCGCGGCGGACGAGGTGCCCATTTTCCAATGTTACCACGCTACGATGCGCCGTCGCGGCAGCGCCGGCAGAAATCGGGTGGGTCCGTCCCCGCCGGGGCGATAGACGAGACATCATGGCCAAAGCGAGCAAGAGACACGCGATAGCCCCCTCGCCGCTTAAAGCGACGGAGCGGCGCTGGCGGGCGGTCGCTGAGCGTGACGGGCGGTTCGACGGAACTTTCTTCTACGCCGTCAAGACGTCGGGGGTGTACTGCCGTCCGGCATGCCCATCGCGGCGGCCCAATCCGGAAAACGTCACGTTCTACGAAACGCCTGACGACGCCGAACAGGCGGGATTTCGCGCCTGTCTGCGCTGCCGGCCGAGACTTGCTTTGCCCCGGCGCGATACGCTGCAATCGTGAACGTCATTGCAAAGACTGCCGCGGCGAACCGGAAATCCGTGCAACGGCGTGTCGAAACCTATGTGTGGGGCGATATCGGCTCGCAACTCGATGCAGCCGGCTGTGTGCGTCTGAAAACCCTGCTGACTCCCGCCGCGTGTGACGATCTGGCTGCACTGTATCCGCAGGAGGAACATTTCCGCAGCACCGTCCGCATGGCGAGACACGGCTTCGGCAAAGGCGAATATCGCTATTTCAAATATCCATTACCCGAGTCTGATCGGCGAACTGCGCACCGCTCTCTATTCGCGCATTGTGACCGTTCGCCAATGAATGGAACGCGCGCATGAATATCGAGCACGCGATATCCGAAAGAGCACGCTGAATATCTCAAATTGTGCCACGAGGGCGGCCAATCGCGTCCGACGCCGCTTCTCCTGCAATACGTGGCTGGCGACTACAATTGCCTGCACCAGGATTTATACGGCGAGCTTGTCTTTCCCCTGCAATTGACGATCCTGCTGTCCGCTCCCGCCAGGGATTTTTCCGGCGGCGAATTTGTTCTCACCGAACAGCGGCCACGGATGCAGAGCCGCGTCAAGGTCGTAGCGTTGCAGCAGGGCGATGCCGTCCTTTTCGCCGTCAACAACCGCCCGGTTCGCGGTTCCAAGGGACATTATCGCGTCAAGTTGCGTCACGGCGTGAGCCGGATTCATTCCGGCCGCCGCCACACGCTCGGCATCATCTTTCACGACGCCAAGTAATCTTTTCGCGGCGCCAAATAATTGGCGCCACGTAATCTTCAGGCAAGAACGCCGGCTGTTACGCCGCCGGTCTGTGCGCCAGCCAGCGGCCGTTTTCGGCGGCCGTGAAAAGCTCCGCCAATGCCGCATTGACGGCGGCAGGCTCTTCGCTGGTGATGGTGTGACCCGATCGCGGGATCACGAGCAGGCCTGCGGTCGGCGCCGTGCGCTTGAGAAACACGCTGCCGTCGAGGCAGGTTTCGTCCTCGTCGCCGACGATGATCAGAAGCGGCACCGAGAATTTCTTCAAATCCGCCTCGATATCCCACAGTGTCGGGCGCTTGCTTTGCAGCATCGCCATGGTCATCGCGTGGCCTTGCGCCGAATGTTCGGCGAGCATGCGCGCGAATTCCGCATAGCCGCGCGGATCCTTGTATTTCTGCGCCTGCCGCGTCGGCGTATCGGCATAGATCGCCGCGGCTTCGGTCATGCCTTTTTCCGTGAACATTTTGGCGGTCTCGGCGGCCTGTGCGCGCATCGCCTGCCGCGCCGCCGGATCGGGTAGCGAACCCCAGCCGCAACCCGCCGCCGTCACGGAGATGCAGCGCTGCGGATCGCGCAACCCGACATGCAGCGCCGTATAGGCGCCCATGGAATGACCGACCACGTGGGCTTTTTCGATGCCGAGCGCATCCATCAGCGCGACCACGTCGCCGCGCGCGATATCCTGTCCGTAAAGCGCCGGATCGGCCGGCACGTCGGACGGCGGATAGCCGCGCTGGCTATAGGTGACGCAGCGATACGAGCGGGAGAAATGGCGCATCTGCGGTTCCCAGGTGCGATAGTCGCCGGCGAATTCATGGACGAAAACGACCGGCGTCCCCGCGCCCGCCTCTTCGTAATAGAGACTGACGCCATCCGCTGTTTTGATCTTGGGCATTTGTGCCTCATTCCTCCCGGCAAGCGCAGCTTGGGCGCGCGTGTGCCGCCGTCATGCTACATAAATTGCGCGGCGGCCTGCAAACGTGCCATCTCCAAACGTGACAGGCCGCCCGTTGCCGGGCGGCCCGTCCGCGTTGCCTGAAGTTGCGCGGGTAAATCAGCTCCAGCCGCTCAAACCATCCAGAACGGCTTTTGTGTCTCGCGGTGAACATCGCAGCGCGTCACGCCGATGTCGCGAAGCGTGGCGTCGCTGAGCCCTTCCAGTTCCTGGCGCGAACGTGAACGCCGCTGCCACTCGGTGAAACTTTGCTTCACCCGGTACCAGCGAAGGCTTCTGCGCGTCGTGGGTGTAAACGTCATGGCTGGCTCCATACCCGGCTAGTACTGACTGGTTGGACGCTAAGCCGCCTTCGCAATGCGGGATGTGATCGGCAGCACAGTTCGGCGCTTTCAGCCAAACCATTGATATTACTGGTGATCGAGCGCCCTATTGGTGGTATTTGCAGGTGCTAAGGCTGCGACGCTTGGGCTTCGGGCGCAATCTCGCACATTGCGGTCACCGGTTCCGGCAGCACGGCGTCGGTCCGGTCATAGCCGACGGCCCTGAGAATCCCCTTGGCCGGGCACATCGCGACCGCAAGCCGCGTATAGGGATTGAGTACCGGCTCGCGGACCCAACCAAAATCACGCGCCGATACGGCGCCGTCCCAGCTTTTCAGCGAATCGCGGCGCGCCCGGCTATAGCCCGCCGCATCGGCAAACGTGCTGGTCAAAAAACGCCGCGTGCCGATGCGCCCCTCCCAGCCGCGTCCGGGCCGGCACCCAATCATTCGCGGCGCTGGTTTCGTCTTCGCGGCTGATAAAACCGGTCTCGGTCCGCTCGATGACACAGCGCTCGTTCGCCGCGCAGCCGGCCAGCGTGAAAATCACGGATCGGGCCACCGGGGTCGTCTCCAGCATGCGCCGCGCGGCTGCAAAATCCTTGCAGACTTCAAACGTTCTGCGCAGCAATTGATCCGGCGGCATGAGATCGCCGGAGCGCCAGGTCGCGTGGGCATTGATCGCAAGATCGATGGGGCGAAGCCAGCGATGCGCGGTGCGGCGGCGCATCGGCGCCTGATTGACGCAGGCCGCGAAGCGGCGCGGCGCCATCGCGGTGAGCGCACCGACATAGCCCGGCCAGGTGACGCTCAGGAAATCGCCACACTCGCCCTGCATCCGCGCCACCGCCACGTAGCGGCCGAGGCCGGTGAAGGGCCAATCCAGTGTCCGCACGAGCCAGGACACGCCGTTCTCTTCGCATCCACGCGTCGTGCAGCCCCACTGATAGGACGCGTTAAGCATCCACACGCCGGAGAAATCGAGCTCCGCCGCTATGCGGGCAATCTCCGGCAGATAGGGCGAGCGCGAACGCTTGAGCCAGCGCCGCGAAATCCGATCAAGCAGCGGCACGAGGGGAAGAGCCGGACGCGGGAAAAAATCGAGACAGGCATCGCGCAGCGCGCGTGCCTGTTGCGCATTTTCCCGGGCATGGCGCAACGGGCCGCCGTCACGCAGATCGACGACGGGAATGGCCGGCAGACCGCTCATGGAAAGTCCGCAGATTTGGAGAGCTGGATTCGGACGGCTCAATTTGCCGGCCAAATGCCGACGGCATGATCGTCGCTGCCGGAGGCGAGACGGCGGCCGTCGGACGAAAACGCCAGCGAACGAATGCTGCCGGAATGTCCGGAAAGCGAGCGCAGAAGCTGCCCGGCTTCGGCGTCCCACATCTGGATGCTGGTATCGCTGCCGCCGACGGCCAGACGCTTGCTGTCGCGCGCGAAGGCAAGCGCATTGACCGCGCTCAGCTGCGTCGACAGCGTGCGCAACAGCTGCAGATTAGCCGTATCCCAAATCACGACCGCATCACCACTGCCCGCCGCGGCGAGACGGCTGCCGTTGGGAGAAACTGCTACCGACAATATCGGGCCCGGTGTGACCTCGCAGCGTCCGAAGCGGTTGCCCGCTGTCGGCATCCCAGGTCCGCACCGTACCATCGGCGCTTCCGGAAATTATGGTCTTGCCATCGGGAGAATACGCCACCGATGTTACCGCGTCGGAATGGCCGTTAAGAACGCGGATGAGGCCCCCAGAATCGGCGTTCCAGATTTTAATCGTCGTGTCGGCGTTGCCCGCCGCGATCCGCGTGCCATCCGGCGAGATTGCCAGCGACAGCACCGCGGGCAAGCTCTGGCCGAAATTGTAACTCATCTCCGGCCGCAACGAACGGACCATCCGCTGTCCGGTGTCGATATCGCGGATGGCGATGATGCCGTCCCTGCCGCCGGAGACCAGACGCTTTCCGTTCGGCTCGAAGGCAATCGTATTCACCGCTTCGGTGTCGTCCGTCAGCGCGTGGAGCAATAGTCCGGTATTTAAGTCCCAAATTCTCACCGTCTTGTCGGAACTGCCCGACGCGAGCATCTTTGCGTTGGGGGAGAACGCAACCGAACTCACCGGACCGGTATGCCCCGACAAAAAGAACGTGCGGTCCTGATCGCCGCCGCCGCGGAAGAAAATCCCGTAAACCGCAAGAAGAAGCACAAGCGCGACGGCGCCGGCTATTCCAAGCCGCAGCATCTGGCTTTGCCGGTCCGCCGGCCATAGCACGCCGGACGAAATCTTCGATATCGGGACCGAGATCGAGACGCGCTCTTTCTCGCCGGTCTGCCCGGTAACCGTCGATATGAAGGCGGCGGCGCGTGAACCGGTGTTCTTCTTATCCGGAGAATCAGGGGCCGCCTGCCGCGAGCCCGTGTTCGATTTCGAGGTACCCGAGGGAATTTTGGTTTCGCCGCTTGGCGGTGACGGCGATGCCTGGCCGAGGATCACGTCGATCGACCGGATAAGGCGGTCCATGTGGTAGTCGAAATCCTGGCCGGTATCGACGCGCAGGGCGTTGCGAAACGCGAAATCCTTCAGGCTTGGCGGCAACTGGTCGGAGCCCGGCATCGTCGTATTGCCGATCAGGACCGGGATCAGCGGCGTCCTGCGGCGCAACGCCGTTTCGATTTCCACACGAACGGCATCGGATTCCTGCTGGATGCGCTCGGTGCCTCCGGCCTGCGCGCCGACCCAATTCGGTCCGATCACGCTGAGCAAGACTGTGGTTTTGCGCAGCATGTCGTTGATGTGAACGCGGAAATCGATGCCCGGCGGGATGTTGTCGATGTCGCGAAAGATCGCTTCCTTGCCGTAGTGAGCGGCAAGCCTGTCGAAAATCCGGCCGGTCATCGCCTCGGAATCGGCACGGCGGTAGGAAATGCTGATCTTGGGCATCAGCGCCGATCCTGCCGATATTGACGCATCCCTACCCCTCGCGCTCGCGGCCGCGAACTCGCCTGTTCCGGCCTAGAATAGAGCACCCCCGAGCGAAATTTATAGCATGTCCCCGCCGTGGGGCACGGGGGATGCAGGAGAACCGGGGCGTGACATTTTCGCGATTGTCCCCGATTCCGGCCGGAATGGGCCGGAACGCCCGGCAGTCCGTGCGGCCAATAGCCCGCCGAACTCGCCGTGGGCAAGCCCGCTCGATTGCGAAAAACCAATTCATCAGGCACACTTCAAGCCAGCACCGGGGCCGGCAAGGGGGCCGTTGCCAAGCTCCTTATGGGAGAATTCGATGCACCGTATCGGCAAATACTGCATTGGCCACGCGCCCGTCGCCAAGTCGGCTATCACCGCGTCCGCGGCCCTGCTGTTCGCTTCAGCGCTCACGCTTCTGATGCCGAGCGAAGCTTCGGCTCAATTTGGCAATATTGACGGCCTTATCCGCGGCGCCCTTGGAAACCGCGGTTACGGTTACCGCAGCCCGCATCATTCGTCCTCCTCCCACTCGTCGAAGTCGGACAAGGACAATTCCGATGACGATGCCGCCAACCACAAGGACGGCAAAGGCATCAAAAGCTCGAACGGCGACAATAGCGGCGGCAACGGCAGCAAAGGTTCGGGCGACTCACAATCCGCGGCCTCGAATACCCCGCCGCCGTCTAAAGGCGGATCGGGCGGCGGGTCTTCCGGCGGCTCGGCGCCGTCCAAGCCGTCCGACGACATGCCGGCTTTTCAGCCGTCACGCTGAACACGACGCAAGACCGATAATTACTGATTGCTGCCGCTGCTGACCTTGGGACCCAGGCGGTCATAGGCCCGCTGCCCGTCGGCGCTGCCGTTGCGCGCAGCCTGCTGATAGAGCGCCACGGCATTCTGGTCGCTCTGCGGCACGCCCAGGCCCTTTTCGTTCATGACTCCCAGAAGGAAGGTCGCCTCGGCGAATTTCTGATCGGAAGCCTTGGTGTACCAGGCGATCGCTTGCTGATAATCCTTTTCGACACCGCGGCCGAAGAAATACATGTCGCCGAGATTTTTCTGCGCCTTGGCAAATCCCTGATCGGCGGCCTTGCGATACCAGAGCACGGCTTCGACATCGTCCTGCGTCAGACCATCGCCGCCGGTCGCGAGCAGAATGCCGAGCAGGTTTTCGGCATCCGGGATATCCTGCATTTGCGGCGGCGCGGTAGAGCGTCACGGCGCGCACTGGATCCTTGGCGACACCGGTGCCGCTTTCGAACATGTTGCCAAGCTTATATTGCGCAGAAGGATAGTTCTGGTCCGCCGCGGCAGTATAGAGTTTCACCGCGCGGGGCAAATCCTTGGCGACTCCCGCCCCGGTTTCGAACATATAGCCAAGCCGGTATTGCGCATCCGGGAAGCTCTGGTCCGAGGCTTTCAGATACCACGACAACGCCTGCACCGGATCCTTGTCGAGGCCGCCACGGCCGCTCAGATACATGTCGCCGAGATTGGTCTCTGCTTTGGCAAATCCCTGCTGCGCGGATTTCTGATACCACTCGACGGCTTTGGCATCGTCGCGCGGCAGGCCATCCTCGCCGAACGCGTATTTCACGCCCAAAATATTTTGTGCAGCCGGATCCCCGCTATTCGCGGCGGCGATGGTGTCGTTCAGGGAGGCTGAGAGAACTGGGGCGTTCGGTGATTTGCTGGGTGCCGGCGCTGCGGCGGGCGCGCGCGGCGCCGGGGCTGCGGCCGGAGGACGCGTTGCCGGAAGGGCCACCGTAGCCGGCGCGGCAGCAACCGCAACAGCCGGTTTTGGCGTGGTGGCGACGGAAGATTTCGGTTCCGATTCCGGAAAGAACATAAATCCGAATATGAGGATGCCGACCACCAGCGCCGCGGCCGCACCGAGCGCGGCGGCCCTCAGATCGGTCGAAAGACCGTCCCAGAACGGCAGCAGCGCCGCGGGAGCGGCCGTCACCTTCTCCCACAGTGTCTGCTTGACCGGCGCAACCTCAATGGGAAATGCCGGCGTTTCCAGAAGGCGCGTGTCGTTGTGCAGGATCTTCGGCGCGTCCATGCGCAAGGACGACGCACCGAGCGCGTCACTGAACGCTCGCGTCGAAGGAAAGCGCTGCGCCGGCTTTTTCGACAACGCCTTGAGGAGCGCGCCCTCAACCCGCTTATCGAGACCGGGGACGCGCGACAGCAAGCGGTCCGGCCGCTTGTTGATTTGCGCTTGCATCAGCTCGTATTCGCTGGTGGCGGAAAATGGCGGCGAGCCCGACAGCATCTCGTAGAGCACGATCGCGAGGCTGTAGAGGTCGCAGGTTTCGTCGCCCTCCTCGCCGCGCAACTGCTCCGGCGCCATATAAGCCAGCGTGCCGACGATGCTGCCGCTGCGCGTCAGCCGCTGCGAGCCGCGCACGCGCGCGATGCCGAAATCCATGATTTTCAGCACGCCGTTTTCGGCGATCATCAGATTCGACGGTTTGATATCGCGATGGATGACACCCATGCTGTGGGCATAGCCGAGTCCGTCAGCAGCCTGCGCGACAATGGCGAGACTCTCATGCACGCCGATCGGCCCGTTCCGCTCCTTGAGAATGTCATCGAGGGTGTGCCCGCGCACCAGCTCCATGACCATGTAAAGGTTATTGCCGTCAGGGATGAGCGAATAGATCGTCGTGATATTCGGATGGTTGAGCCGTGCAAGGCTCGTTGCCTCGGCGCGAAAACGCTCGACGAAATTCGTGTCGCTCAGAAGCTCCGGCCGCAGCGACTTTAGCGCCACTTCACGTTGCAGCACGGTATCGAACGCGGCATGGACCTGTCCGAGGCCACCCTCGCCCAGCAGATCCCGGATTTCATATTGGCCGATGGATTGCTTCATTTCCGTTAGCCAATCGGTTTCGCGCTATCGGGCTCGATCGGAATCTTGATCCGGCGCGTTGTCGGCTCGGGAACGGATTTTGCTTCGGCCTGCTGTTCCACACTGAAGATACCCAGCGAGGCGTTGTCGTAACCGCCGGCAGCAAGCGCCGCTTCGATGATGGCGTTGCAAGCCTCCTGCGGCGCGTTGCGCCCGGCAATTTCAGCAATCTTGGCGTCCGGCACGAGATTGGAAACGCCGTCCGAGCACAAGATCAATACGTCGCCGAGATCGAGCGGCAGCCCTTTCGACCCGATGATCGGCTTCATCTGGTTGCTGGTGCCGAGCGCCTGCAGAATGACATTATGCATCGGGCTGTGATCGGCTTGTTCCTGCGTGAGCGTGCCCTCGCTGACGAGCTTGGCGACCAGCGTCTGATCCTCGCTGAGTTGCATCAGCTTGCCCTTGCGCAGCAGGTAGGCGCGGCTGTCGCCGATATGCGCGAGCCAGGCCTTGCGGTCACGGAAAGCCAGCACCGTGCATGTCGTGCCCATGCCTTTGCATTCGGGATGGTCCATGCCGTATTCGAGGATGGCTTTATTGGCAGCGGTAAAGGCGGCGGAGAGCACGTTCGGCACCGGACCATCAAGATCGTAATAGAGCCTCCGGATCACATCGGCTGCGAGCGCGCTTGCGATCTCGCCTGCGGCATGGCCACCCATTCCGTCCGCGACCAGAGCGAGGCTGCCGTGGCTATCCGCGATAGCCTTGTCTTGCGGCGTAACCCACACCACCGTGTCTTCGTTGAGTTCGCGCGCCAAACCGGGATCGGTGCGCATGGCGCCGACGATCTGCATGGCGGACTGGGTTCGAAACATGTCTGTGGGACTCGATGCCTCTACCACTCAATCCGCATCATGACACATGCGTCGAAGCAGATCAGCCGCATCCGATGGAGGTCGCCGAGCGCCATCACTGCGGCGAGTTGCGCTGCGGCGTCAACAGTTCGTGCACGTACGATACCGGCACCGCGAAGGCAACATGCTGGGCGGATGTGCTCAGCAACGAGATCAACCCAATGACCTTGCCGGCGGTATTGAGCACCGGCCCGCCATACGAACCCGGCCCGGCATAAATATCGAGCTGGTAATTATTGCCGGCCGTGCCGTAGGTCCGCACGTCAGCATTGGCCTGGCGGTCCTTCTTCGTCGGCAGCAATGAAACCACACCCTTCGTCACCGTCGGCTCGGGAATATAGATGTCCTGTGTACGCATTCCGCCGGGACCTTCATTGGTCGTCTGCACCGCGCGCGTCTTGTTCGACACGACGGAATAGCCAAGCAGAACGATCGTATCACCGACCTGGACATTGTCGTCGTCGGCAAGCTCCAGCTTGCTCAACCGCTCGCCGACGTCGACTTTCAGCACGGCAACGGCCGCCTCGAGCGACGTGCGCAGAAGACTGGCATTGATGGCCACGCGCGTTCCGGGAAACTGGACCGTGAGCGCTTCATTGCGGCCGAAAAATTCGCGCGTATCGGGAGAGATCGGGAACGGGCGCGTGGCTTCGAAGAGCCAGCCGCCAGTTTCTGGAACCCAGCCGGTCAGGGAATCCAGATCAACCCGGCTCTTGGTCGGAGCGCGGGCGCCATTGTTGCGAAAACTGAAAATTGCGCCGCGTGCGCCGTCCTTGTTGGAGAAATCTTCGTATGTCGTGGCCCACGATGCGACGGTGGCCTTGCTGGTAAGGATGGTACCTTGCTCGCCAATGACGAAGCCCGAACCGACCTCGCTGCCGCCAACCTGTTCGAAATTGGCGTCGCGATCGTTATCAAGTGTCAGCCAGCGCACGACAGTGCCATCGTCCATCCGCACGTAGCACGGCAACCACTCGCCATCGACATTCGCCATCCTCTGAAAGATGGGACGGTTGGTGCCGCGATCGTAGAGTTGCCACTGATTGCGAATATAAACCGTGGAATCGCCGAGGTGTTTGATCTGCTCCGGCGTGATGCCCATTTGCTGTTGCAGTTTTAAGTCGCCCTCGCGCTTGTTGGCCTCGGCGAGGGTCGCTTCCTCGGCAATCCGCTTGCGCAAATCGGCCGCGACGTTCTGGCTGTGCCAATAGAGCCCGGTGCCCCCGATGACGGCGAGCAACAGCACCGCCGCAAGCACCGCAATCCAGACTTGCCGGCCTTTGCTGCGCTCTTCAGTCAGCATGCGCAGGATCGTGGCCTGGCCGACCGGCACCTTGACGACCGCCGATGTCGTATTAGCGGCAGCGTGCTGGGCCGTATCGGAATATGCAGGCCCTTCCGCGGTCGCCCCGGCTTCCGCGGCATCCGCAGATGCGACAATACGTGTCGCTGCCGCTTCGAGCGCGCCCATCGCCCCCATCTGCCGGGTACGCGCCGGCAAATTCGCTGGCCGCGGCTGGACATCGAAGTTGAATTTTGGGCCGCCGGAACCGAGTTCGACAACGTCGTCGGGCAGCAATTCGACTTCGCCGGAAACACGCTCCCCATTGAGAAACGTGCCGTTGCTGCTGTTGAGGTCGGCGAGACGAAAATAGAGTTCCTTCTCGTTCTTGATCCGGATGACCGCGTGCTTGCGGCTTACCGCATCGTCGCGCTGCAGATCGTACGCGACCTTGGAACCGGGATCGCGGCCAAGTGTAATTTCGCTAAGGCCATCGAGACCAAACTGCTCGATTTGATTGGTCTTCGATCCGCTGAGATGACGAATCACAATTTGAGTCGCAGCTGCGGTCATGAAAGTTCCCTCACGCACTTTCGTGCTTTGGAGCCGATCCGGCACTCCGCGAGTATGTCACGGGGCCTGGCGGCCGCCCGAAGCCTGCAATTTTACAAGTCGGCACCCTCAATTCAACATTACTTGAAGCCGCATGTTTTTCAACGGGATTCATCATGAAACTCCGGTAATGCGATGGAACTTCAGGCAGAACTTGGGTAGCAGATGTGGTGCGGGACCGCTGTCCCGGACCGCTATAACCGGAGGTAGAGAATGGAAATGCGATCGACACGCCGGATCGTGACCGGTCACGATGCCGAGGGCAAAGCCATCGTGGTGCTCGATGCTCCCTGCAGGCGAAGCAGCGCAGCGCCGGCGGCAACGGCATGACGCTATTGTGGGTCACGAGTGAGTCTCCTGCGGACGTATCGGGCTCAGCAGATCGCTCGCAAGGCCATGCCGGGGTTCCGCCGCCCGCAAACGGCACGGTTTTTCGTATCGTCGACTTCGCTCCGACCGCGCCGCATGCAGCGCCTGTCGATCATCACCAGATCTTATTGTCGATGGGCATCGATCCCGCGACGCAAGGCTATCCCCGGCACGCCAATACGCACCGGACGCGGACAATCGACTATGCGCTCGTGCTCGACGGCGAGATCGACATGCTGCTCGACGATACCGAAGTCCATGTCAAATCCGGCGACGTGCTGGTGCAGCAGGCGACCAATCACGCCTGGGTCAATAACGGCACTAAACCCTGCCGCATTGCCTTCATCCTGATCGACAGCGGATCGCCGCCTGCCTGGCAGAAGGACTGGAAGCCTTGAGATTTCGGACGCTTACGGATCCGCCATGATGGCCGGAACGGCAGCCTGCATCACATCCCTGCCGCGCCGAATCCGCGGCGTGGAGCGGTTGCTGCCGGGAAACTATTCGGCCGCTTCCTGGTGCCGATGAAACAACGGCACCATGCGCGCCCGTTCGCCGCCCTTCGCCACCACGACGTGATTTTCCGGCACGGTCACCCAGTTCTTGTCCCGATCGAACGGCTCGGACACGATGACGATCCCGCGCTCGGATTCCCGGTAATAGAGCGTATTGGCGCGATCGTTCACCGCATAACGGAAAGCATAGAGATCGCGCCCATTGGCCAGCGCAGCGGTGAAACGGAAGCGATCTCCGGGCTCGTTTTCGTTGACGAAATCAGTCAGCGTTGCCAGCGTCTTTTGCGCCGCGTCGAGTGGCTCCTCCATTCCCGCGCCCATCATCGCAAGGAAGATCGCCTCGGAGTCGGTCGTGCCGTTTCGCGACGGATAGAGCGCGTCGGAAATGAGCCCCTCGACCTTGCGGCGCATGCGGCCCCAATTGCCGAGGAAGCCGTTGTGCATGAACAGCCACTTTCCAGATGCAAAAGGATGACAATTCACCCGCGTGATGGCGGTGCCGGTCGCGGCGCGCACATGGGCGAAGAACAGGTGCGATTGCAGATGCCGGCACAGATAGCGGAGGTTCTCGTCCGACCAGGCCGGCCTGATTTCGCGATAAAGTCCAGGCTCCGGATGCTGGCTGTACCAGCCAAGGCCAAAACCGTCGCCATTGATGCTCGCGGTCGATTCGAGCGCGTGAATACTCTGCGAGATCAGCGAATGCGCCGGCTCGGTCACGTAATGCTCAAGCGCGGTGGTTTCTCCGCGATATGCAATCCAGCGGCACATTATGGCCTCTGACTAGATCTCAAGTTCATCGCCACCAATGTGGCATCTCGAATCCACTGAGCCACCCTATGAAGAGCAATCTCGGCACCTTCGTGTTGATTTTCAGTAAAGATTCGCAATTGCGCATCCGCCGAGGTCCCTTCCAGAACTATCGATCGGCAATGCTGCACCTCCCTGGTGCAGCCGAGAGCCTCGGCGTCGGTTTCGGTCAGATCCAGAACCCGGTCGAGCATTTCGCCGACCGTGACTGCACCCGACCGCGTCACAAATGATCCCTGCGCGCCGTAGCGCTGGGCACGCCATTTATTCTCGACCGCTATCGCCCGGTCGACCACGTCGATCTCCGCATTGTGCTCACGATGACCATACAAGAAACGAGCCAGCACCCGATAAAGCGCGGCGATCGCAATCGTGTCGTCAAGGCGCGTGCAGCAATCCGGGGCACGCAATTCGAGCGTCGGATATTTGAGCGAGGGACGGATCGCCCACCACAGATGGCTCGCGTCCTGTATCGCACCCGAACGAACCATGGCATCGACATAGGCATCGTACTCCGCCTGGGTGCGGAACAGTTCCGGCAGGCCGGTGCGCGGCAACTCGTCATAGGCCGCAAGCCGGTAGGCCTTCAGCCCGGTCGCATGGCGCTGCCAGAACGGCGACGAGGCCGAAATAGCAATGAATAGCGGAAGGTAAGGCAGCATCCGCGTCATCACATCCATGCGGCGCCCGGCGTCCGGAAACTCGACATGCACGTGCATCCCGCACAGGATGTTGCGCTGGCCGATCATCTGGAGATCGCTCCATGACTTTGTCGTAGCGATCTTTCGGGCTTTGCGCCGCGCCGCGCCAAAAGGCCAGCGGATGCGTTCCGCAGGCCAGGATCGCAAGATCGTTCTGGGCGGCGGCGGCGGCCGCGTTCAGGCGCAATTGGCGCAGTTCGATCCGCGCGTCGGAAGTGACAGTATGGGGTTCCGTCGCAACCTCGATCTGCGCCTGCAGGAACTCCCGCTCGATACGGCCCGGGGTGCCTATATCCGCGGCCTGAAACAGCGCGTCGGGAGTTTCCGCCGGTATCTCGAATGTCGTGGCGTCGGACAGGAAATATTCTTCCTCGATGCCGAACTTGAATTGATCGTCGGACGTGAAGCTGTGCGGCTCACGCCCCGGCGGGAAAAGTGTCCGGATAAGAAACCGTCTTTCCTGGGGGTCGAAGCGAAATTCCATAGTGTCAGATCCTTTGGTTTCTCGGATTTGCATCGTCTAGATACCTTGGGTCTGCAACCAGCACTCCAGAACAGCGACTCGCCGCACATTTCATCATATCCATGATCAGGCGCGCCCCGCCCCTAGCCTGCGACAACGCATGGGCCCCTAATCAAGTTCCGGCGAAGCTTATGGGGTTGCGGCAAGTGCTTGCCGCGCCGCTCTCATGCGCGGCTCGCAATCCTCACGCGAGCAAGCGGCGGACGGCGGATGTCCAGCCCGCCAACTTTCGCTCGCGCGTAACCGCGTCCATCCGCGGCGTGAAGCGGCGCTCCAATCGCCAGTTATCCACAAAGCGATCGGGCTCGGGAAAGAAACCCGCGTGCAGGCCGGCGAGATACGCGGCGCCGAGCGCCGTGGTTTCCTTGATCTCGGGACGATCGACCGTGCCGCCGAGAAGATCGGCAAGGCGCTGCATGCACCAGTCGGAGTTCGCCATGCCACCGTCGACGCGCAAGGTCTTCAGCGCGCTATCGGCCTCGCGCCAATCTGCTTTCATCGCGGCAAGAAGATCGGCGGTCTGGAAGCACACGCTCTCGAGCGCGGCTTTCGCAAGCTCGCGCGGCCCGGTCGCCCGCGTCAGGCCGAACAGTGCGCCCCGCGCATCGGGCCGCCAATAAGGCGCACCCAAACCGACGAAAGCCGGAACGAGAATGACATCTTGCGTGGGATCGGCCGCTTCCGCGAGTTCACCGGTTTCTGCGGCGCTCTGCACGACATGCAGGCCGTCACGCAGCCATTGCACGGCCGCGCCGGCGACGAAGATCGACCCTTCGAGCGCGTAGCTGCGCTTGCCGCCAAGCTGGTAGGCGATTGTGGTCAGGAGTCTGTTGCTCGAAGCAACCGGCGTTCCGCCGGTATTGAGAAGCGCAAAACATCCCGTGCCATAGGTGGCCTTGAGCATTCCGGGGGCAAAACAGGCCTGACCGATCAGCGCCGCCTGCTGGTCGCCGGCGATGCCGAAAATCGGAATAGCCGCACCGAATAGTTCCGGATCGGTCATGCCGAAATTCGCCGAAGAATCCCGCACCTCCGGCAGCACCGCTTTCGGCACACCGAGCAATTTCAGCAGCGCATCGTCCCAACGGCCCTCGCGGATATCGAAGAGAAGCGTGCGCGACGCATTGGTGGCGTCGGTGGCGTGGACTTTTCCGCCGGTCAGGCGCCACAGGAGATAGCTGTCGATGGTGCCGAAGGCGAGTTCGCCGCGCGTCGCGCGGTCCGCGGCGTTCGGAATATGATTCAACAGCCATGCGAGCTTGGTTCCCGAAAAATAAGGATCGAGCAGGAGACCGGTCTTGGCCGCAAATTCGGCTTCATGACCGGCCGCCTTGAGCTGCACGCAGTGATCGGCGGTCCGCCGATCCTGCCAGACGATAGCGCGATGAAGCGCACGGCCGGAGGCGCGTTCCCACAACAGCGTCGTCTCGCGCTGATTGGTGATACCGATGGCGGCGATATCGCGCGCGCCGGCGCCGGCCTTTCGTATCGCATCGCGGCAGGTTGCGACGGTCGTCGCCCAAAGGTCCTCCGGCTCGTGCTCAACCTCGCCGTCGGCCGGAAAGTGCTGCGGGAATTCCTGCTGGGCAACGGCGGCGATCGACGTGTCGGCGCGGAACAGGATCGCCCGCGTCGATGTCGTGCCCTGGTCTATTGCGAGAACGTAAGACGCCACCCCATCCTCCGGTGACGAGCTTTAGGCCGGCCCGGGAAAATATTTCAGTGGTAGCCGATATCGGCGCGCACCTTGCCGCGGAACACCCAATATGACCACGCCGTATACATCAGAATCACCGGCAGCAGGACGAGCGTACCGACCAGCAGGAAGGCTTGCGTGCGCACCGACGATGCCGCCTCCCACAGCGTGTAATGATAGGGCACGATCATCGGATAAAGGCTGATGGCGATGCCGATATAAGAGAGCACGAAGAGCCCAATCGCTCCCGCGAAAGGCGATACTTCGGCCTCACTATCGAGCGCGCGCCAGGTCAGGAAAGCCACGGCTGCCGTTGCGAGCGGCACGGGCGCCAAAAACGCAATGTTCGGCCATGAGAACCAGCGCGCGGCGATCGCCGGACTCATGAACGGCGTCCAGATGCTGACGAGGCCGATCGCAAGAAGCACGCCGGCAAGGCAAAAGACACCATGACGGCGCGCCGCGGCCTGCACATCGCCATCGGTTTTCAGGATCAGCCAGCCAGACCCCAGAAGGCCATAACCGAACAGCAATGCAATGCCGGTCAAAATCGAGAACGGCGTCAGGAAACTGAATGATGTTCCAGCAAATTGCCGGCCGTTCACCTCAAAGCCCTGAATAAATGTTCCGAGCACGAGCCCCTGCGCGAAGGTGGCAATGCCCGAGCCATAACAGAAGCCGTGATCCCAAAACGTCTTGTGCGCCGCATCGCGAAACCGAAACTCGAAGGCAACGCCGCGGAATATCAATGCGAGCAGCATCACGAGGATCGGGAAGTACACAGCCGGAATGATGATGGCGAAGGCGAGCGGAAACACCGCAAGCAGCCCGAGGCCGCCCAGAACCAGCCAGGTCTCATTGCCGTCCCAGATCGGCGCGATCGAATTCATGATGGTGTTGCGCGACGGCGTGTCGGGCGCCAGCCCGTAGAGCATGCCGACGCCGAGATCAAAGCCGTCGAGGAGGACGTAGAAGAATACCGCCATGCCGAGGATCAGCGTCCAGATCGGCACGAGATCGAGAACCTGGTTCATCGCGACTCTCCGGGCGCAACATTAACTGCTCCGGCGAGGACGGGCGCTTCCGGCCGTCCAGCCTCGATCTGCGAATCCTCCTCGGTGGCCTGCGGGCCCCGGCGAACGATGCGAAGCATCAGAAGAAGTCCGGTCGGATAAATGAGCAGATAAACGATCACATACCCCGCAATCGAAATCGCGACATCGAGGCTGGTCAAGGAAGGCGATACCGAATCCGCCGTGCGCAGCAGCCCATAGACGGTCCAGGGCTGGCGTCCGACTTCCGTAACGAGCCATCCCGCGATCACGGCGACAAAACCAAGTGGCGCGGCGAACTAGGCTGAGAACAAGGAAAGATGGCGTATCGTATAGCCGCCCGCGCCAGCGCAGCCATCCGCCGAAAAACACAAGCCCGAACATTATCATGGCGCAACCGACCATGACCCGGAACGCAAAGAACGGAATGATGACCGGCGGCCGCTGATCGGACGGGAAGTCCTTAAGGCCTTTCACTTCGCCGTTGAGCTCGTGAGTCAGGATAAGACTGCCAAGCCCGGGTATGTCGATCGAAAATAGATTGCTCTGGGTCTTTTCGTCCGGAATGGCGAACAGCGTGAGCGGCACGTGTGAAGCGGTATCCCAGCGCGCCTCGATCGCCGCGAGCTTGGCGGGCTGATACTCGCGCGTGTTGAGGCCATGCTGATCGCCGATGAACATCTGCAACGGTACCAGGACGGTCAAAAGCCAGAGCGTCATCGACAGCATGGTCCGGCCTTCGTCGGCGAAGCGGCCGCCCCGAATGAGATAGGCGCCGACCCCGAGCACGACAAAACCGGTCGTCACGTAGAAGCCGACTACGGTGTGCGCCAGACGATAAGGGAAAGACGGATTGAAGATCACGTCGATCCAGTTCGTCGGGAAGAATTCGCCGTTGACGATCTCGTATCCGGCCGGCGTCTGCATCCAGCTATTGGCCGACAGAATCCAGAAGGTCGAAAACAGCGTACCGAGTGCGACCATCAGGGCGGCAAAGCAATGGACCCAGCGCGGCACGAGCTTGCGGCCGAATAGAAGTACGCCAAGGAAAGCTGCCTCAAGGAAAAACGCCGTAAGGCCCTCGTAGGCAAACAGCGGCGACAGCACATTGGCAACGGCATCCGAGAAACGGCTCCAATTCGTTCCGAACTGGAATGGCATGACAATGCCGGAGACAACACCCATGCCGAATGCGATCGAAAAGATCTTAATCCAGAACATCGGAGATGCGCGTGTAAACATCGCGACCCGTCGCAAGGGCGAGACCTTCCAGCACGGCGATGAAAGACGCGAGCCCAACGGTAAAGGCCGGCAAAAGAATGTGCCAGGCAACCACCCAGGCAAATTGCAGGCGTGACAAAAATACAGGATCGAAATGCATCGCCCGCCTCGTGCAGAAGCCAATCCTGCGCCTTTATCCGGGGCGCGTCTATCCGCCCCTGAGCGCGCCGCGTACCAGCATTGCGTAAAACCATTCCGAGAGATTTCTCGGCTGCGCCAATCCGAGCCGGTCGAGGCACTCCATCTTGGCGGCGGATGACGCAAATCCGCGGATGAGGAAGTTTGCGATCTGTCCGGCCGAGGCGTCTTTCAAAGCCTCAAGCGCCGGGATGAGGCGCTGTTCAACCGCGGTAAAATCGGTGCCGAAGGGAAAATCCGGAAGAAGTCCGGCATCCGCGGCAGGCTTTAACGCCCGTTCGACAGCTTCCGGCGTATTGTCGCGCGCCGTCTTTGGCAGCACGAACGTTCGCTCGATCTTGCCGGCATCCTTGGCCTGCCGCAGCAATTCATCCTGAAAGCGTGCGTCGGTAATCGCCAGCATCGCCGCGATGACATCGCGGTCGGTTTTGCCGCGGATATCGGCAATACCGTATTCCGTTACAATAATGTCGCGCAGGTGACGCGGGATGGTCGTATGGGCGTAGCGCCAGCGGATATTCGACTGTGTTTTGCCTTTTACCGTGCGGGTCGCGTGCAGCACGATGGCCGAGCGGGCGTCTTCGAGGGCAAACCCCTGGGCGATAAAATTATATTGGCCGCCTACCCCGCTGACGATGCGGCCATCGTCGAGCCCGTCGGAAATCACATCGCCCAGCACGGTTGCCATCATGGCGTCGTTGAGAAAGCGCGCATTCTTTCGCGCGCGGCGTTTCTCGTCTTCTTCACCATAAAGCTCGTTGACGTATGAGATCGACGTCATGCAGAATTTTCTCACGGTCTCGCGCGGCATTTCGCGGAGCGACCGGTAAAAGGCACGCGAGCCGAGGAAGAAGCCGCCGTGCAGCACCACACCGTCAACCTCGCGCTTGAGGATGCCGGCACGGAACAGATCAAGCATGCCTTCGACAAAAATTTCGGAGCAGCCGTATAGCCCGACATCGAACGACTCGGTATGGACGGCGGCATCCCGCGCCGGTTCATAGCCCAGGCGCGACAACAAATCACAGAACGCGCCGTTCTCGCGCTGGCGCAGGATCAGCGCTTGCGCGACGGCATCGCCGAGCGAGCCGATCCCGATTTGCAGCGTGCCGTCATCCGGCACGATGCTCGAGGCGTGCAGGCCGGCGGCATAGTCGGCCAGCGAAACCGGCTCGCGTGGCGGCGCAAACAGCGGAAAATCGGTGGCCGGACTGTCGAGCATCATATCGAACTCATCGCCGCCGATCGCCGCATCGTCGAGCATGAACGGTAATTCCGAATTGATCTGCCCCGCGAACAGAAAATCGACGCGGCCTTCGCGGCGCATCTTCAGGAGATCGAGCGTCAGGTCGGGATTGCAGCTCAGGCTGTACGGGCGCGCCGCTTCCTCCGCGCGATGCGCCACCAATTGCCCTACGACATTGACGCCGCGATCGAGCACATAGCTCAGCGCATGGGTGTAGTTCGCGGAGATATAGTGCTGCTGCGCGTAAGGCGAGCCGAGCCATTCCCCGGCCTCGAAGAAGAATTCGTCGATCTGAATGTTGGACGGAACCCGGTTTTCATGGATCGCGGTTGCATAATCGAGCGCGGGATAGCCGGCAAATACGCGCTTCGTCGACTGGATCGAGAAAACGGCGCTCAAGTTCGTTCTTGGCATGTGGCGCCTGCAGCGTCAGCGCGGTGAAGATGGTGAGCTTGATCGAAGGGTCGTTTGCCACCTTGGCATAGAGGGCATTGACGATATGATTGGCCTTGCCGAGACCGAGCGGCAGCGCGAGTACGATCGTCTTGCCGACCTTTTCAACGATTGCGTCGGCAAGCCGCGCCGGATCGTCGAACCGCGCCGGCCCCGTTCCCGAATGAATCATTTCACATTGTCCCAGCCCGGATCGGGCTGGAAGCGCGGTCCGTATTTGGCGGCGAGCCGGGTCAGCGTGCCGCGCACATCGGCGACGCCACGCGTTCGCGCATAGTGCATCGGCCCGCCGCGGAACGGCGCAAAGCCCGTGGCAAAAATCATCGCGCCGTCGATGATCTTCTCGTCCGCGACCACGCCTTCGCGCAGGCAGGTCACGCAGACGTCGAGCATGGGCAGGACCAGCCGGTCGATCGTATCGGGCGGCGCGACCGCGCCTTCCTTGGATTTGACGGCATGGCCGTCCTTCCAGTCATAGAGGCCCTTGCCGGTTTTCTTGCCGAGCTCGCCCTTCGCGACCTTGTCTTTGAGCCATTGCGGCGGATCCGGCATCTCGCGATCGAGCGTGCCGCGCAGCATCTCGGCGACGTGCAGGCAAATGTCGAGTCCGACCTCATCGGCGAGTTCGATCGGTCCCATCGGCATGCCGAAATCCATCGCGGCCTTGTCGATGGTTTCCTTTTTCATGCCGCCATCGAGCATGACCAGGGCTTCGAGGAGATAGGGCGTGAGCGCACGGTTCACCAAAAAGCCCGGCGCGCTTTTCACCGGCGCCGGAAGCCGGTCGATACGGCCGAGAAAGGCGCGCGCGTCGGCAAGGACGTCTGCGGCAACCTTGTCGTGGCTGACCACCTCGACGAGTTGCATGCGCGAAACCGGATTGAAGAAATGAATGCCGACGAGCCGCTCCGGTCGCGGCAATCCTTCGCGCAACTGCTCAAGCGGAATGCTCGACGTGTTGGTGGCGAGAATTGCATCGGGCTTCATCTTCGGCTCGATACCGGCGAATATCTTGCGTTTGAGGTCGAGGACTTCCGGCACCGCCTCGATGATCAAGTCTGCGGTGGCGACGCCTTCGCCCCGCAGATCGGGAATCAGGCGGTCAAGCGAATCGCGCACCCTGCGCCGGTTGTCACGGCCGATTTTTCCGTAAAGGTCGGCGGCACGCTTGATGGCGCCGGCGATCGGCTCGGGTTTGGTGTCGCCCAGGCTGACAACGAAGCCGTGCCATGCGCACCAGGCGGCAATATCGCCGCCCATGGCCCCCGCGCCGATTACGTGAACGCGGCGGCCGTCCCACTTCCCGTCGGCAAGGCTTTTCAGGTTTTCGCGCAGGAAAAAGACGCGGACGAGATTTTGCGCCGTATCGGTGATGAGGAGTTTGGCGAACGACGTAACCTCCGCCTTCTGCATCGCCGCGGCATTGCCGCCGTGCGCGGCCCACAGATCGATCAGCGCGTAAGGCGCGGGATAATTCGAGCGCGCCGCCCGCTTGGCGGTCTCGCTGCGCATACGAGCCGCGAGAAACCCGCGTACCGGCTCCATATTCATGATCGAGCCAAGCATGCCCTGCTTTGCGCCATGCCATTCGCCGGCGACGGCGGATTTCACCGCGGCGCGCACATGGCGTTCTTGCGTCACGGTGTCGACGAGGCCCAACCGCTTCGCGGCGCGAGCGCGCTCGGTCTTGCCGGTCAGCATCATGGTCATGGCCTGGACCGGATTGATGAGGCGCGTCAGCCTCACCGTGCCGCCGAGGCCGGGATGCAATCCCAGAAGCACTTCGGGGAAGCCGAAACTTGCATCGTCGATGGCGATCCGAAAATCACACGCCAGCGCCACTTCAAGCCCGCCGCCGAGGCAATAGCCGTGGATCACCGCGACAGTCGGCAGCGGCAAGCGGTCGAGACGGTCGAGCACGGCATGCCCTTGCGTCAGCACCGCTTCGATCGGCGCCGTGTCCGTGACACCGCGAAACTGAGCAATGTCGGCGCCGGCAATAAAGCCGCTCCGTTTTGCCGAGCGGATGACGAGTCCACGCGGGCGATCACGTTCGACTTTATCAAGCACGGCGTTGAGTTCGCTCAGCACTTCGTCCGACAGCGTATTGGCGCTGGAGTCTTTCTTGTCGAACAAGAGCCATGCAATTCCGTCTTCATCGGTGCGGAGACGCCAGTTTGCCCAAGGCGCGGAATCGTCGTGTGCCTCGCCGGCGGCGAACGGGCCGAGCTCGAGGTCGCGGCCGCCGAGAATGGCCATTGCGGGCTTTGCAGAATGGGTGTTGGACATCGGCGGCCTCACATCACTTCGATCAGCATGGCACCGCCCTGCCCGCCGCCGATACATTCGGTGGCGATGCCGCGCTTATAGCCGAGCCGCTTCATGGCGTTGACGAGATGGAGCACGATACGATTGCCGCTGGCGCCGACCGGGTGACCGACGCCGATCGCGCCGCCGTCGACGTTAAGGCGGTCACGCGGGATTGTTCCCGCCGCGCCGTCGAGGCCTAGCGCGTCGCGGCAAAATTCGGCGTCGTTCCAGGCCGCAAGGCAGCCCAAGACCTGCGCGGCAAAGGCTTCGTTGAGCTCCCACAGTTCGATATCGCCGAGCGCGAGCTGGTGGCGCTTGAGAATCGCGGTCGAGCAATAGACCGGGCCAAGTCCCATGACGGACGGATCGAGCGCCGACCATTCGCTGTCGACGATGACGGCCTTTGGCGTCAGCTTGTGTTCTTTCACCGCGTCTTCCGAAGCGAGGATCACCCACGAGGCGCCGTCGGTGATTTGCGAACTGTTGCCCGGCGTGACTTTACCCCATGGCCGCTCGAAGGCAGGCTTGAGCTTGGCGAGGGCATCGGCGCTGCTGTCGGGCCGCACGCCGTCGTCATGATCATAGACAGTGCCGTCACGCGCGAAGGCGGTCTCGATCTCGCTCGCCAGGAAGCCGTTCTTCTGCGCTGCCGCCAGCCGGTTCTGGCTTTCGGCGGCATATTCATCGGCTTCTCGCCGCGAGATATTGAACAGATGTCCGACGAGTTCGGCGGTCTGGCCCATATTCAGGTCGGTGATCGGATCGGTGAGGCCGCGTTCGAGGCCGATCACGGGTGTGAGCATGGACGGACGGAAGGCGAGGAAGGCGGCAAGCTTCGCGCCAAGACCCCGCGCAGCGAACATCTGGGCATACCAGTTAACCGCGCCGCGGTTGAAGACGAGCGGTGCGTAGCTCAGCGATTCCGCACCGCCAGCGAGGATGAGGTCGGCGGTTCCGTTCTGGATGTAGCGGTACGCGGTGTCGATCGATTGCATGCCCGAGCCGCAATTGATCTGCACCGTGAAGGCCGGCATCGCCTCGCCCATGCCGAGCCGCAGCGCGGCAACGCGCGCCGGATTCATTTCGTCGGCAATCACGTTGACGCAACCGAGGATCACCTGGTCGAAAGCGTCCGGTGGAAACGGCTGACGCAGCAGAAGCGGCCGTCCGCATTGCACGGCGAGATCGACCGGCGTGAACGGACCGGGCTTGCCGCGCGCCTTGATGAAGGGCGTGCGGCTGCCGTCGACGATATAGACCGGCCGTCGCGTTACTCCGCCGCCGGCCGCGACTCCTGAGAAGCCGGTTGAGATGTCGCTTGCGATGACACGCCTCCCTTATAGGCCGCACCCCGCGCCGTGAGTTCTTCCGGCGCAAAATCGTTGACCGCGATGGCTGCCGAGACTGCGTCGGCCGCCGCTTTGAGTTGCGCCGCCTCATCCGCGTTGATCGTGCGCTGCTTCACCGCCTGGTCGATGTCGCGAACGCGCGCGGTGCGCATGCGGTCGCGGATCGGCTGCACGGCAACGGTCAGGGCGAAGGCCCGCTCGAGCAGAGCGACGCCGTTGTCCTGCTCGGCCGGACTCGGATGATAAAGATCCACCGTCAGACGATCGCGCGCGGCGCCCGGATTGGCGATGATCTCGGAGCACGCATCGGTGACGTGGTCGGACGGACCGCGGCGGCGCGCGCCGAACGGCTGGATCATGACGCGCAACAGCCACGCGACCGGACGGACCGGGAAATTTCCAATGATCTCGTCGAAACGCGCCTCGATCGTGGCAAAGCTCGCCTCCATGCAGTATTCGAGCAGCACGAAGTCGTCCGGCTGGCGGCCTTCGTCATTCCAGCGTTTGAGCGCGGCGCTCGAGAGATAAAGCTCAGAAAGAATGTCGCCGAAACGCGCCGACATCATCTCCTTGCGCTTGAGCGCCCCGCCGAGCGTGAGCAGCGAGAGGTCGACGGCAAGTGCAAACGCCGCGGCATGACGGCCAAGCTGCCGGTAAAACTTCGTCGCCGCGCCAGCGGCCGGCGCCGGCGCCATCAAGCCGCCAGTCCAGGCACGGCCGATGGCGCGCATCGCATTGGCAAAGCTATGGCCGACATGCGCCCAGAAGACCTGGTCGAATGCATCAAGACCGCGTTCGCGGTCGGCATCCTCCAGCGCCATCATTTCCTTAAGCAGATAGGGATGGCAGCGGATCGCGCCCTGGCCGAATTGAATGAGGCTCCTCGTGACGATATTGGCGCCTTCCACCGTGATGGCGATCGGCACCCCGCGATAAAGGCTGCCGAGATAATTGAGCGGCCCTTCGATGATGCCTTTGCCGCCGTGCACGTCCATCGCGTCGTCGACCACGACCCGCATGCGATCGGTTGCCTGCGCTTTCATGATGGCGGTGACGACGGCGGGGTGATGTCCGTCGTCGAGCGCCGCACAGGTCATGCGGCGCGCGGCATCGAGCAGATAAGCCGTCGCGGCGATCCGGCCCAATCGCTCCTGGATAGCCTCGAATTTCGAGATCGAGACATGAAACTGCTCGCGGATGCGCGCATAGGCGCCGGTGACGTGGGCGCAGAAGGCGGCGCCCGCAGCCGACAGCGAAGGCAGCGAAATGCCGCGTCCGGCAGCAAGCGCGCTCATCAGCATCTTCCAGCCTTTGCCGACCTGGTCGACGCCGCCGATGACATGATCCATGGGCAGGAAAACGTCGTGACCCCAGTTCGGCCCGTTCTGGAATACGTGCATCGCCGGCAGGTGGCGGCGGCCGATGCTGATGCCGGGCAGATGGGTCGGCACCAACGCAAGCGTGATGCCGATGTCTTCGCGGTCGCCGATGAGGTGATCGGGGTCGTGGAGCTTGAAAGCAAGCCCCATCACCGTCGCGATCGGGCCGAGCGTGATGTACCGCTTGTGCCAATTGAGTCTCATGCCGAGAGTTTCGCGGCCCTCGAACGTGCCGCGGCAAACCACGCCGGTATCGATCATCGAGGCGGCGTCCGATCCCGCCTCGGGACTGGTGAGACCGAAGCACGGGATTTCCTCGCCGCGCGCCAGCCTCGGAAGCCAGTAATCCTGCTGTTCGCTGGTGCCGAATTGCAGCAAAAGCTCGCCCGGTCCGAGCGAGTTCGGCACCATCGATGTAACGGCGCCGCTGATCGAGCGCGTCGATAGTTTGCGGATCACTTCCGAATGCGCGTAAGCGGAAAATCCCAAGCCGCCATATTTCTTCGGGATGATCATCGCGAAGAATTTTCGGGTCTTGAGAAAGTCCCAGACCTCGGGCGGCAGATCGTGCAGATCCCAATTGATCTGCCAGTCGTTGAGCATGCTGCAGAGCTCTTCGACGGGACCGGCGAGGAATTTCTGCTCCTCGTCCGATGAGCTTCGCCGGAGCAAAGGCGAGTAGCTTGTTCCAGTCGGGATTGCCGGTGAACAGGTCGGCGTCCCACCAGACGTCGCCGGACTCGATGGCTTCGCGCTCGGTATCGGAAAGACGCGGCAGCGCATGCTGCGCCATCCGGAATATCGGCTTGGTGAGCCAGTCCCGCCGCAAGGATGAATGGGGCATCGGATTCCCCCGGGCTTGAAGGCGGCCGCGGTCCGGCCGCCACGGTTGGGATGATTCTCGGTAAGACTATAGGTTCTATGGCCTCAAATGTTACAATTTACAGTGCCGGCCGCGAGAGGGGCAGTCGCCGGCCGGCTAGATCGCTTCCTCGCACGCAAAGTTACCGGCTCATGTTCGCCAGGCTCGAAACCTATATCAGCGCAAAAATACTGAATTATCTATCGCAACCCACAGCGCGATACGCGCCGTTTTTTGCGCCCGACCCTGCCATTGTCCGCAGTACGCTACAGCCCGGCGACGTCCTCCTGGTGGAGGGCAATACCCGGCTCAGCGCCATTATCAAATATCTGACACAGAGCACCTGGTCGCACGCCGCGCTCTATATCGGCGAGCGGCCGGGAGATAACACGCCCGATGGCGAGCCGAACCTGCTGCTGGAGGCCGAGGCCGATACCGGGGTTGTGACCGTTCCGCTGTCGAAATACCTCAGCAGCCACACCCGGATCTGCCGCCCGGTCGGTCTCAATGACGACGACAAGAAGAAGGTCATCGACTACGCACTGGCGCGCATCGGCGTGCAATACGATTCCAGGCGGATCGTCGATCTCGCGCGTTACCTCTTTCCTTATCCGCCGGTCCCGGTGTGGTTTCGCCGCCGCATGCTGGCGATCGGCAGCGGCGATCCGACCAAGGCGATCTGCTCCACGCTGATCGCGGAATCATTCGCATCGATCCACTATCCGATCCTGCCGGAACGCGTCTCGATCAACGGCAAGACTTACGGCATGGCGCCCTTCGTACAGAGCGAGACCGACCATATCCGCACGTGCGGGCTCTATACGCCCCGCGATTTCGATACGTCGCCGTTTTTCGCCATCATCAAGCCGACAATCGCCGCCGGGTTCGACTACCGCACCGTCGAATGGGGACCGCCGAACGACATCACGGCGGACACGCAGCCGCCGGCGGCCTGATTTATTCGCCGCTCATCCCCGCTCATGTGCCGGCAACCGTCTGCGGATGCCCGTCGGCATCGACGCGGACATAGGTGAAGATTCCTTCGGTAACTTTGATCGGCGTATCGCCGGTGCCGCGCCGCGCCCAGCTTTCGATCTTGATCGTGATCGAGGTATTTCCGATCTTCTCGACGCTGGCGTAGCACGTTACCTCATCGCCGACACAAACCGGACGGTGAAATGTCATGGCCGTGATAGCGACAGTCACGACACGGCCTCCGGCACGGCGGGTCGCAACGGTCGCGCCTGCAAGATCCATCTGACAAATCAGCCAGCCACCAAAAATGTCGCCGTGCGGATTGGTATCGGCTGGCATCGCGATCGTGCGAATCGCAGGCTCGGACGCCGGCAGGATATCGACCGCGTCGGGTGGCTTTATGGATGGATCGGACATAGCGCTTCCTCGCTGACGGGCGTCTCTATGATGGACGTAGCACGATTTTCCGGCGGTTTGCCGCCCAGCGCAGCCATTATACCCAACGTCCCGGACCGGGGCTTAGACCACCTCTCGCCTCGATCAGACCAACGATCGCTTGCGGCCCGGCCCCCTTTTGGCCGGAATTTTATCTCCCGCAGCCCCGGACCGATCAAGCGTGGCTTCGTCGCCGCGGATAATCTGCAACCGTGGAAAGCGCGTATATTGCTCCCATTGGCGCTTGCAAAAACGAACGACACCGACGACATCCAGCGAATGTTCGATACCTACTGACGAAACGCACAAGAACAGCCTACAAAACCGCAGCGAGGAGAATTTAATGACCGCGGACCTGGTGTTGAAAAACGGCTGGATCGTCACGCCGCAATCGACGGTGAAGGGAGGCGTGGCGATTACGAATGGCAAATTTGTCGCGATCGGCGCCGACGATTCATTGCCGCCCGGCAAAGAGGAGATCGACGTACAGGGCAATCATATTCTGCCGGGCATTATCGACGCCCATGTTCACTTTCGTGATCCCGGCGTGACTCACAAGGAGGATTTTGGCACCGGATCGACCGCGGCCGTTTGTGGCGGCGTAACGACGGTTATAGACATGCCCAACCAAATTCCGCCGACCGATAACGCCGAACAGGTGGGTGTCAAAAGGAAAATCGCCGAATCCAAGTCGCTATGTGACTTCGCGATCCTCGGGGTCGTCCACCAGACCAATGCCGATGACATCCTTCCGATGGCAAAGGCCGGCGCCATCGGATACAAAATTTTCTTCGGAGAGACCGTCGGCAATCTTCCGTTTCCCGATGATGGCATGTGCCTCGAGGTCTTCGCCAACATCACAAAATCCAAAATTCCTCTCTGCGTGCACGCCGAGAACCGGCAAATTCAGCATTATTGGACGAACAAGCTGAAGGCGGAAGGAAAGAAGGATCCGATCTACTGGGAACAGTCCCGGCCGGATATTTGCGAGGCAGCTTCGATCACCCACATCATGTTCTTCGCCGAGAATTTCGGGACGAAGCTTCACATCGTTCACGCCAGCACCAGGCAGGCCGTAGAACTGGTGAGGAAGGGCAAGGCGCGCGGACTGCGCTTTAGCGCGGAAACACAGCCGCATTACCTGTTGCGGGTCACAAGTGACATGGCCGACGTCGGCCCTTTGTTGAAGATCAATCCCCCCGTGCGCAGCAAGGAACATCAGGATGCCCTGTGGGAGGGCCTTCTGGACGGCACGATCGACATGATCGCGACCGATCATTCTCCCCATACACTTGAGGAAAAAGGCTGTGACGACACCGGCAAGATGCTGAAGCCGGCGATCTGGGAGTGCATCTCGGGCTTCTGCGGCGTGGAGACCAACGTACCGCTTATGCTCACCCAGGTGAGCAAGGGCCGCATGACCCTGAATCATTACGCGAAGGTCGCCAGCGAGAACCCCGCCAAGGTGTGGCAGATGTATCCGAAGAAAGGAGCGATCCAGATCGGTTCTGACGGCGATGTGACGGTCGTCGACATGAAGAAGGAAATGACGATCGACCCCAATAAGCTCCATAGCAAGAATAAGCCGACGCCGTGGGGCGGCTGGAAGGTAAAGGGCGTGCCGATCTACACCATCGTTCGCGGCCATGTGCAGATGAAAGACGGCGAACCCGTCGGTAATGCCATCGGACAAATGCAGACAGCCATCGTGGATTGAACCGCCGTTGCCGGCACGCGCACGACGATACGATCGTCACCTGCGCTACGGCGCACTAAAGATGCGTTGGCGCGGGGCTGAAATGCACCTATATCAGCGACACGGCTTTAGCGTACGGGCGCGATGATGGATGCCAGAGTTCCCGCGAAGAAAGCCCCGGTCATCATTGTCACCGGATTTCTGGGCTCCGGGAAAACAACGCTCCTGAATCGGCTGCTGACGGCGGACCACGGGCGCCGCCTCGCCGTCGTCGTCAACGAATTTGGTGAAGTCGGCATCGATCATCACCTTCTGATCTCGTCCGATCAGGAGGTAATTCAGATGAACAATGGCTGCATCTGCTGCACGGTTCGCGGCGACCTGCTGCGCAGTTTCTTTGAGCTTGCCGAGCTTCGCTCGAAGTTTGACACCGTCATCATCGAGACGACCGGCCTCGCGGAGCCGGCGCCGGTAGCGGAAAGCCTCTACGCCGACCCGCGCATCCGTGCCGAGTTTACGCTCGAGGGCGTGGTCACTGTTGTTGACGCGAGACATGTGGCCGGTCAACTCGAAAGCTCCGCTGAGGCCTGCGAGCAAATAGCCTTTGCCGATCTCATCGTCCTCAACAAGACCGACCTGGCGACGGCCGAGGAACTCGACGGGACCGAAGTACGGATCAGGCGGCTCAATAGCACCGCCCTCCTCTGCAGAACGCGCAATTCCGAGCTTGATCTGAATCTAGTCCTGGATCTGCAAAGCCGCAATTTGGAGCGGAAACTCGACACCGCGTCAGGGGCCGGCCGCGGCCATCACGACCGCGATCATCACTCACACGGACATCATCATCACCACCACAATCACCTTCAAGACATCATGACCGTCTCTATCGTCGAGACCGGCGAACTGGACGGCATGAAGATCAGCATGTGGTTCCGGTCCCTGATCGCGGAGTTCGGCGCCAGCCTTCTCAGGATGAAAGGCATTCTCAACCTGCGGGGCGATCCGGAGCAGTTCCTGTTTCAGGGCGTGCAGATGGAATTCGAGGGCCGGCCGGGAAAGACCTGGGATGCAGGCCAGGAACGCATCAACCGGCTGGTCTTTATCGGACGCAGGCTGGATAGCGACAAGATCCTGCAAGGATTCAAAGGCTGCTTCTATACCGGAGGCGGCGACGAAACGGCCAAGCCCGATCCGTTCGGCCGAAACGTGGAGATATCTCCGCTCACGCTCGATCAGATCCGCTATTGGATGCGGCAAAACTTCGATTTCCCGAAGAACATCCCGATCGTCATCAAGGAGGTTCCCTGCGTCAAGGAAAGCTGCCCTCCCATCGAAACGGCGATCGTCGCAATTCTGAAAAATGAACCGCCGCGCCATTTCAAAATTCAACGCACCATCAACGAGATTACTTTCGATCACGTCTACGATCTGATTGAAAATCCCATGCCTTGCTGCTGACCGCCGATCCGCGGCGTGTCGCCGCGGCAGCGTCGCGGGTCCAAGCCCGTCCGTTCCGGCACTGACGGCGCTCGACCAGCCAGAGCAATAAATAGGCCGCAAAAAGCATCTGAATATTTTGGCTTGAAATGCGATAGTGCATGGCCGTATGGCCGCGGCCGGGGACTGGAACGACACGATGCCCTTGCAATATGACGAGATCGGACAACGGTTACGTGCCTTTCGCCTGGGTTCGGGCCTCAGCGCGGACGAAGTGGCCGATCGTCTCGGCATCTCGCGCACGGCGCTTTATCGCTTCGAGAAGGGTGAACTCGCCAAAATCGAAACGCTGGAGCGCCTGTCGGAACTGCTGCAAGTCTCGCTGCCTACCCTGCTCGGAGTCGGCGTCGAGTATATTTCTTCGGCGGTCGCTTATTTCGAGCGTGTTCGGCAGCTCGAAGAGACGGCCGAACACATCGTCGTGCTGTCGGGGCCGATTTCATTCCTCCTGGGCTCCGACAATTTTGAAGGGACGCTCGAACAGGTATTGCGCGAAAGCATTCCTGATGACCTGCCGAACCGGAATAAAGCGCTCGCCGATGTCGAGCAGATCATGGAGATCCTGCACGAACGCAAGCGCGCCTACCGGCGCCGCCGAACCCCCATTGTGAATCTTATTTCCGCAATGCAAATCCAGCCGTTTCTCCTCAACGGTCTCGTGGGCCGGGTCGGCCTGACGGAACGGCAGAAAACGGCGCGCCGCGAAATCGCGCGCGCCGAGATCGAACATTTCGCCTCGGTCATCGAGGAAGAGTCGATCGGAGTACAGATCGGGCTGGTGACAGACAGCCTGCCACATACCGGATTTCAGATATTTCGGCGGCGCTCCGGCGACACACTGATGATCAGCCCCTTCCGCCTCGGCGAACAGCCAAATATCCGTGTCGGCGTTGCCATGGCCACCTCGGCGCCGGAGGCGCTGGCGACCCACGATGACGTCGTCAAGGAGGCCTGGCGTACAGCGATCAAGGGACAGGCTGCCGCGCGTTATCTCCGCGACCTCGTGACAAGCAGCCAAACCGGGAGCCACAAGCCGTCAAGAGACCGCGCCATGAGCGACACGCGCGGCTAGCAACATATCCGGGTCCGTCGCCACAATCGACGTCAGGCGCGCAACGTAGTCTTGACCGAGCTGTTACGGTAATGCTCCGCCAAATCCAAGTCGATCACAACTGATGCGGCCATCATGGCGCTCGTGACAAACGGAGAATTTGGCAGACTTGTCGCAGCGGCAATCGCGCATCACGAAGCCGGGCGGCTGGTGGAGGCGGAGACGGCCTATCGGGCTGCGCTGGTCATTTCTCCCGCCCATGCAATCACCAGACATAATCTCGGCGCCCTTGTTGCCGCTCAAGGCAAGCACGTAGCCGCGATCGCTCTTTTCGACGAGGTGATCGCTGCCGAACCTGACTATGCGGCCGCCCAATACAATCGTGCGGTGGCGTTGCACGCCCTCGGCCAATCGCGCGAGGCCATACGAGGTTTCGGCCGAGCATGTATCCTCGAGCCTGGGCACTACGACGCCCATCGCGCCCTCGGCTTCCTGTTGCTGGCGGAAGGCGAGAGGGGACGCGCCCTCGATCATTTCGCGCGAACCTACGAACTCAGGCGTGGCGATGACCGAACCGGCATTGCGGAAAAATCGCTGACCTTTGCGACACGCAGCAAACTCCTGCATGATTCGGAACAGTTCCATTATCTCGCGGCGCGCCGGCGAGACAGTCGAAGCTTCGAAGCCCTCGCGCACGCCTACCGGGACGTCGCGGAGGATTTCCCGGATGAAGCCACACGTCTCTCCGAGCGCCAGCTGAAAATGCTCGGCGACAACTACAATACCGCGATCAACGTTTATGGCGCGCCGGAGCTCGGCGGCCGGGCGGTGAACGAAATACCGGAACGCGATGCGGCCACGCGGCAGTTCGCGGAGGGAGGGAGCGGAGCTGTCGTGCTCGATGACTTGCTCGCGCCGCCGGCGCTTCTCGGATTGCGGCGATATCTGCTCGAGAGCACGATTTGGCACGATTTTGGTTACATCGACCGGTTTGTCGCGTCTTATCTCGAAGACGGCCTGGCCTGCCCGCTGCTGCTGCAAATTGCCGAGGAGCTTCGCAAGGCATTGCCGGACCTTTTGGCCGACCTTCCGCTGACTCAGGCGTGGGCCTTCAAAGGTCTCGCGGCCCGCGCGACAATCGACGCTCACGCCGATGACGCCGCCGTGACGATCAATTTCTGGGTGACCCCCGATGCGGCCAATCTCAAACCCGGCGGAGGGGGGCTAGCGGTTTGCCGCGTGCCCCCGCCGGTGTCGTGGCAAGTCGAGGGGTACGATGCCGGCCGGGAGGAAGCTGTTGCCTTTTTGGGACAGCACGCCGCCGAAACCCTGTCCGTGCCCTACAGGGAAAATCGGGCGGTCATGTTCCGGTCGCGCCTGCTGCATCGTTCCGATGCACCGGAATTCAAAATTGGTTATGAAAATCATAGAATTAATGTCACATTTCTGTTTGGTCGCCACGACCCAACAGCTCACAATTGACGGCTCTTTTGGTGCTGATGCGCCGCCTTCTCTGCGCAAAGTGCACTATCCCAAAATTGACACAGAAGCGGTATTTCCCCTATCTAGACCGAGGCTAGTCTCACCGTGCAATGCTGCCAAATCGCGTGAGAAACTTGGACGCCATGTCCTTGGACCTCTCCCGGAATTACACCACGTCCGCGCTTCGCGTCGGCGATGCCGATCCCTATCCGCAGCGGCGGATCGGCGAGTTCATTGGCACGGTCGTTGCCAACGACTGGGTGAACGAAGAGTACAAGCACTTGATCCTGCACGTGCATGAGCGCGCCCTCGGCACCTATGCCGGGCAAGCCTTTCACCTGCTTTGCCCCTCCCCTGATGGCGCCGAGGTTTGGATGCGCCGGCCGATGAGCATCTACCGCATCGATAGAGCCAAGGCCGCAACTGGACTTTCTCTACAAAGTGACGGGGCGGGGAACCCGCGGCATGGCGATGCTGGCGCCCGGCGGCGACTTCAATATCGCCGGTCCGATCGGCATCGGGTTTTCGCTCAAACCGGAATGGAAGAACATCGTCGTCTTGGGCCGCGGCGTCGGTCTGGCGACACTGGCACCGCTGTCGCAGTTAGCGGCCACGCGAGGCGTCGGCATTACCGCAATCCTGAGTGCGCGAAGCCCCGGCCTCGTCATGTCGAAGGACCTGTTCGAAGAATACGGTGCGCAGACTGTCACGGTTGTCGATTCCGACGGCAGCAGCGCAGTCGAGAATGTCGAGAAGATCCTCGAAAGCCTGATCGATGCCGGCAAAGCGGATGCCTTCTTCACCTGCGGCTCCAACCGGCTGTTGAAGCTGATGCAGAGGGTCGGAAGGCTGCACAACATTCCCGGCCAGGTCGCGGTCGAGCAGAATATGGTTTGCGGATTTGGCGCCTGCTACGTCTGCGTTCGCACCTTCGAAGTCGACGGCGTACGGGTGCTCAAGCGCGTCTGCCGCGATGGCCCGGTGTTTGGCATCCAGGAGGCCGTGGGATGGTAGATCTTTCAGTAAAGATCGGCGCCATAACGCTGCAAAATCCGGTCATGCCGGCCTCCGGCGCATTTTCCTGGGAGTACAATGACGTCATCGATCTCAATCGGCTCGGCGGATTGGTCGCAAAAACGATCTGCCGGGAACCGAGGCTCGGCAATCCGACGCCGCGAATGGCCGAGACGGAAGCCGGCATTATTCAATCCATCGGATTGCCCGGCAAAGGCATCACGTATTTCATCGATCACATCGTGCCCGAATACGCCAAATTCAAACCGCCCCTGATTGTCAGCGTTTCATCGGAAAGTATCGAGGACTTTGCGGCACTCGCTCATGAGTTGAGCATCCCGGATGTCGACGTCATCGAGGCGAATATTTCCTGCCCGACCCGCAACAGTACGGGCGGCAATTTCGCGATGCATGAAGATCACACCAAAAAAGCTATTTACGCGATCCGGAACGCGACAAACAAACCCCTGTGGGTCAAGCTTTCTCCCAATGCGGGGGACATTGTTTCCATCGCACAGGCAGCCGAGGAAGCCGGCGCCGATTGCCTGGTCATTGCAAATACTTTTCTGTCGCTGAAAATCCGGACGGATAATTTCCGTCCCGCAATCGGCAACAAATTCGGCGGACTGGTCTCGCCAGCATTAAAGCCCATCGTGCTGAGAATGGTCTATCAGGTCGCCAAGGCGGTCAAAATCCCGATCATCGGCATCGGCGGCGTAACCAAGGCCGAGGATGTGGTCGAATACATGCTCGCGGGTGCCACTGCCGTCGGCGTCGGTTATGCCGCTTTTCGCAATCCTACAGCGCTCATAACAATTATCGAGGACCTGGAAGCCTGGTGCACGGAGCGCGGCATCGGCAAAGTGGCTGAGCTTATCGGCGCGGTGCGTGACGACGATATGGAAATGGACACGCTTGTCGCCGCAGCGTCAGGTCCGTGAACATCATCGCTTGCCCGCGATGACGGCTGTCGGTCGAGGACGGCACGCAATCGTCCAGTGAACCCGTAAATTACGGCGTCGATTATGCGGGCCAAGGGATTCCGGTCAATGCCGACCCCGCCGTACCGAAGGCCCGCGGAACGGCTATATCAATCCTGCATACTTCTATTAGGAATATCTTGTTGCCGTGCCCCTTGCGGGAAAGCACTATTTCGATCGGACAGGCGGCTGAGCGCCGATATCATCAAAAACGCAGGTCCAGCGGAAACAGAACCCGGGGAGGCCGCCGATGCGCGTCCGAACGTTTGCTGTTGCGTTCATCGCAGCAGTCGCTTCACTGAACTGCAGCACCGGCGCCCGTGCAGACGACTTTCCCAACAGCAAGGTTCGCATTCTGGTTCCGACCGCCGCCGGCGGAGTAGCCGACAGTCTTGCGCGTATCGTCGCGGCCAAAATCCAGGACACCCTCGGTCAGCCTGTCTTTGTCGAGGATCGGGCGGGCGCGAACGGCAATGTTGGCGCCGCGGCCGTGCTCGCCGCACCGGCCGATGGTTACACAATGATGATGGGCCATATCGGTTTGATGACCATCAATTATCATCTTTATTCGAAAATGGACTTCGAGCCGATCAAGGCCTTCGTGCCGATCGTCCAGGTCGTCTCCTATCCTGACGTGCTGGTTGTGAACAACGATCTGCCGGTCAAGACGTTTGAGGAATTCATCGCATACGCAAAAGCCAACCCGGGAAAACTGACTTATTCCTCGAGCGGCTACGGAAGCTCATTTCATATGGCGATGGAGCTGCTGAAGAACCGGGCGGGCATCGAAGCCGTTCACGTTCCCTATACGGGGACCGCGCCCGCGCTAAGCGCGGTCTTGTCCGGTGCAGTCAACGTCGCGTTCACCGACGTGATCACCGCGAGCCCGCACATCGCGGCAAAATCCGTGCGCGCACTCGCCGTCAGCGGCAGCCATCGTTTCAAGAGCCTCCCGGACGTTCCGACGATTGCTGAATCTGGCATTCCCGGCTTTGCGGTTGTGGGCTGGGCCGGCCTCGTGGCCAAAGACGGCACGCCGCCGGATCGGGTCAAGCTGCTGAATGAACAGGTCAATCGAGCCCTGCAATTACCGGATGTCGTAAAGAAAGTGTCCGACCTCGGGGGTGACGTCGTTGGCGGCACGCCGGAAGACTTCGGGAAATTCATGGCCGACGAAGACAAGAAATGGGGCCAACTCGTCGAGAAGGCACACCTGCAAGTTAAATCCGAATGATGAGCGGGCATCCGCGATCTCATGCAGGCTCTATGCCGCGTATACAAACAGCCACGCTATTGACGTCAGGGGGACAACGTCCATGAAAATCAAAGACGGAAAATTTCTGATTACCGGCGGCGCCAGCATGATTGGGGCGCATATTACCGAACACCTTCTCAAGGCCGGAGCGCGCGAGATCGTGCTGTTCGACAACTACTCGCTGGCGTCGCCGGAAGGCATCAACGATCTATTGCAGCACCCGCAGGTGAAGCTGGTGAGAGGCGATATCCTGCGCACCAACGAACTCTACGATAATCTCGACGCGGTGGACGGCGTATTCGCGGTCGCGGGCTTTCTGACGCTGCCGTTGTCGCTCAATCCGCCGCTCGGCGTCGCCGTCAATGTTCAGGGCATGCTGAATACGTTTGAAGCGTGCCGCTATCGCAATGTCGGCAAGGTAGTGTTCTCGTCCTCCATTGCAGTTTATGGCGAACCCACCGCCGATATCATCGATGAAGCAACGCCCTGGACGTGGAGCAAGCTGCAGCCGGGAGCGGCCCTCTATGCGTCGTCCAAGATCATGGGCGAAAATTTCGGCAAGCTTTATCACGACAAATACGGCGTCAAGTCGATTTCCCTGCGTTATTCATCGGTTTACGGCGAGCGGCAGCATTTGCGCGCGGTCAATTCGGTCTACATCGTGGAGACCTATGATCGGCTTAAGCGCGGCGAACGTCCCATCATTCCCGACGACGGCCGCGAGGTTCACGATTATATCCATGTCGCGGACGTCGCCCGCGCCAACGTCATGGCCATGGAAAGCGACGTGTCGCGGGAGAGTTTCAATGTCGCAACTGGAACCGCAACCACGCTGAACAGACTGGTCGAGATCGTGCAAAAGATTACCGGCACGAATTTGCAGCCCGAATACAAGACCCCGCCGGGAAAAATCCGCGCGGCGGTATCGACCAAGCTGGATTTCTCCGTCGAAAAGATCCAGCGCATGCTTGGCTGGAAGGCGGAGATTTCATTCGAGGACGGTATTCGCCGCTTGGTCGCCTGGCGTGACCGCGAGTTGCGCAAGGTCGCGTGAAGGACGGAGCGCCGCCGTGACGACTTTCGCCACCAAACTCTTTCGTTTCTTCGGTTGGCGCCGGCGCGTCTAGTGGGCGCGAGGCGAGCGGTCTCACGTAGTCATTGCGGAGTATTAACAGGCTTCAAAACCTGTGCCCATTTCACGATCTCTTCATTGTAGTACGCGGCGAACTCCTCCGGCGTATCTCCGACCGGGATGAGAATCTGGTTTGCCCACTGCGGCGCAATTGCCGGAGTCCGCACCGCCTTGACCAAAGCGTTGTTGAGAATTTTGATGACATCGCGCGGTGTGCGGCTCGGCACAAAAGCTCCGTACCACTGGACCGTTTCAAATTTGGGCACGCCGGATTCGGCAATTGTCGGCAGGTCGGGAAGAAGCGCGACGCGCTGATCGCTCGTGATTGCCAGTGCGCGCAAATTGCCACTCTTGACTTGCGGCAGGATCGCAGCAGTCGGGCCGATGATGATCGGCGCTTCGCCGCTCAAAGCCGCGGCCACCGCCTGCGACGTGCCTTTGTAGGGTATCTCCGTCAGGTCTATATGCGCCATCGCCTTGAACAATTCGGTATCGGTATGCATCGACGTGCCGACACCGCCCGCGTAATTGATTTTGCCTGGCTTTTGTTTCGCAAGCCGGATCAGCTCTTCGACCGACTTCGCGGGAAAAGCCGGATTGACCGCAAGGATACTCGGGGTCTGAGCGAGCAGCGAGACGGCGGCGAAATCCGTCTTCGGATCGAACGCCACGTCTTTGAACAGGCTTGTGATCCACGACAAGTTCGATGCGGCGAGTTGAACCGTATAGCCATCCGGTGGCGCTTTGGCGACGATTTCGGCACCGATCACACCGCCCGCGCCGCCGCGGTTGTCGACGTAGACATCCTGGCCGAGACGCTCGGCCAAAAGCGGCGCGACGAGGCGTGCCACGAAATCGGCGCCGCCGCCGGCAGGATACGGTACGACGAGGCGGACACGCTGGTTGGGATAGGACTGCGCGCTCGCACATCCGGCACCGGCAATGCACAGCACCAAGGACACGAGGAAAACGAGAGCATTACGCCACATCCGCACGTCAGTCTCTTGGCCGACGCCTGTTAAGCTTTTGCCGGAGCACCCGGTATCTCGATTTTAATGGCGGGGCTGCGGCCGGCCGTCTTTGACGACCCGAAACCGGGAAGAACCATCGAGAGCGCACCGATTGCGCTGCCGGCGCAAACCAGCATCAGGTCGTCCGGTGTGTCCATGGCATAGTGCATCGTCGTTTCGTCTTCCGGCGTGACCTCGCCGTCAAGACGCCCTGCCCGCTTCAAATCCGCAACGCGGCGGCCAGTGTTCTGCACGACGAAGTCGCGGATCTGCTTTTTGCTCCATCCGCTCGCACGCAAAAGTTCGGCATGCTCGCCGCCGAACACGACGGCGCCGGGCGTGCGTCCCAGTATCGCGATCGAGCCCAGGAAAGACAAAGCATCGCCGACAGAACGCAGGAACTGCTCGTGATTGCCGTAGTTCCAGATTTGAATCATGGTGCTGGCTGCGATCAGCGTGACGGTGCTGTCCTGCGCCTTGAAGCCTTTTTCGACGTGCCACGGCTCCCAGGGATGTTCCTCTTCGTTCTCGGCAATGCAGCAGGTGTATTTGCCCGGCGTTCCCATCGTTGCCCGATCCGCGACGCCGGGCCGATAGCGCAGACAATTGAGCAAAATCAGCCGTAACGCCCGTCCGATGGTGGCATTGGCGCGATTGCCCGGACCAAATGCATTGCCGGCGGCATTGATGCCGAGCGTGCGGGTGATCGGGCCATTGACGAGAATGACGATAGTTGGACCGGCCAGCGCGGACGCGACGTGATGGAGACCAAACTCCGGCGTCGCCAGCGCTTTCACGACAGCCACCACGACCGGCATGTATTCCGGCTTGCAGCCGGCCATCACCGCGTTTATCGCGACTTTCTCGGCGGTTACTGAAACCTTGCGCGACGGCATTTCAGCAACGACCTCGTCAGGTCGCAAGGCCGCGGCCTGTAGCATTTCATGGACCAGAAAGCTGTTCGCCGGCAGTACCGGAAGTCCGTCTGTCCAGCCGCGCGCGAAACAGAATTCAATATGTTCCGATACGTTGATCGGAATGCAAACCTCGCCATCGGCAATCTCCGATGCCGCTTCCTCGGTTATTGCCAACGCACCACTCCCTTGGAAATCTCCGGTGAAACTAGGCCGGTTGCCCTTCTTGCAATAGAGCAACCACTTTGCCTGCCAGTTCGCTGGCGCGCTGATCGACCTGCTCGGGCGTCAGGCTGGCCAGGGGATGAGGCATCATGACAAAGCGGAAGTTCGGTACGCCCCACAGCTCGGCCATTTCGCGCGATGTGTTGTGGAATGCATCCGTCACAATCGCTATCGCGGGAACTCCGGCCTTCTCGAGATAGATGGCATCGAGCAGGGTGCCGGACGAGCACGCTCCGCAATCTCCGATACCGGCGACGACGAAGTCGACCTTGTCCTTAAGTTCGACGATCTGCGTATCCTTGACGGGAGCGCGCTGCGGCTTACTCAGAACAAGCTCGGCTTTCATGCCGTAAGCTGCCTGCAGCTTCTCGGCGAGCTTGACCAGTACCGTTTCGGCATTTTTCTTGGTGTTTTCGATGATGCCGATGCGCAGGCCCTGAAGTTTGGCCGGGCGGGGCACGTAATCGATCGGCTCTTCTTCGGTCGAAATTGTCGGATCGAGAACGTTCATAGCGGCAAAGTAATTCATAACGTGCTCCGACGATCGAGAGGCCCAAGGCGGGATAATCCCGCCTTGGCATGGTGTCAACATTATTTGCTTGCATTAACAGGTCTAAACAACCGCTGGGCGGCTCACGCGTCCGATTTTCAATCTGGCTGTTTTCGCTCATCGAGGAGTGCCGCCATTTCTAAAGCAACACCTTCATGGGTCTCGTACCCTGCGGGATGCTGTCGGCCGTGAATGCCGCCTGGAGACAACGACCTGGATAATCGCTTTTTTTACAGGATCATTTCTCCAGCGAACGCACCGACGTCTCGGGCTTCATCCCGCCACGGCGGCGTGCAAGCGTATCTGCCCCATTAGCCTCCCAATTTCCCGAGACCGCGTTTTGAGCAAAAACCTCCCAACTGTCGCGCCAATCGCCGAGTTGATAGCCGTACCACGGCGCCTGGAATGAGATCGGCGGCAGCTTCAGTTTGGTCCACAATTCGCGGGCACGCTCCATATAAGGCTTTGTCGGCAACGCGACGGGCGGCATGACGAATTTGCGTGTGGCGTCGATCAAGAGTGTCGAGTTCGCCGTTCGCGGATCGGCCGATCCATTTGAAGCACTATCGGAACTTGGACCGTGGTCAGGCGCGCGGAACGGCATCACGTGGACATCATCGATCGGGTTGGAACGGTATGCCATCGACCAGAACACCGCATCGGAATTGGTCGGGTCGATGTCTTCGCTGACGGCAATCACGATCTTTCCGCAATCGCCAATCCGTGATGAGGCGGCATGCAGAGCGCGCCACACTTCGGTGCGGACGGCGCCATTTGCGAATTGCAAAAAAATCAGCGGCCGCAGATTGCTCAGCTTTTCGTGCATGACGACTTTACGAATCGCGCCAATACCGATCTGGCGCAAATGCGTCAGGAACAGCGGCTCGAGCGCAACCTTACGCATCACGCTGGATTCGCTCGGCGTCACTTGGCTGATGATCGACGCGAAGACCGGGGATTTGCGATGCGTGATTGCCGTTACTTCCATCGACATGTTGTAATCTTCGAGCGCCACATAGCCGGTACTTTCGCCGAACGGGCCCTCCGGCTCCAAAAGTTCGGTGCTGATCAGACCCTCGATGACGATTTCGCCATTGGCAGGAACCATCAGATCGACGGTCTTGGCCTTCACGACTTCGATAGGCTGCCCTGCCAGCGCCCCGGCGACGGTCAACTCGTCGAAGTCGGTCGGCAGGCGCTGCGGCCCATTGTAGCAAACGACGGGAGCACAACCGACGACGATGGCGCAGGGCATCGGCTTGCCCATTTTTTGATATTTCAGCCAATGTGCATAAGCGCCGGATCGGCCGATGCGGGACGCCATGCGGACACCCAGGCGATTGGTGCTTTTGAGCGCGGCCCGGTTCGTCGACATGTTGGCGATGCCGTTTTCCGGATCCTTGGTAATGCAGAGTGTCGCCGTGAGCGTCGGCGCGGCGTCAAAACCCGGCGTCGACACCGGCACCGGTAAAATGGCGAGTCCGCCGCCAGGGACGGTCAGGTCCTTGCCGGTGATGACGACTTCCTGGCAGCGGGCGGTTTTGACTTCGACGGGCGGAATCGGATTGGCAATCGCCTTCATCCAGGCGGCGCTGATATCTTCCACGGCGCAGCCCATTCCGACGGAATAAATGTCCGGAGACGCCGCGAGCGCACCGACGACCACAGGCATGCTATATCTCCTGCCGGTTGCGTCGATGACATTCGTGAAGAGAAACGCGCGCCGGTCCTGTTCCGGAACGCCACCGACGAACTGGCAGCGTACCAAAGGGTGAAGCTCGGTATCTTTGTTGATCGGCTCGTCGATGCGAACGAGAAGGCCACGCTTCTCGAGATCGGCAATGTGAGTCTGAAAATCGAGACTGAGGGTCTGCTTCTGCTGCGGGCTCATGAGACGGCCTTAGTCCTCTCGCATTGTGATCTGAAAGTTGTTTCCATTCGCCGTCGGCGTGCGGGCTTCTGCGATCCCGTACTTACCGTACCAAGTCGGCTTTATGCGCCAGGTCCGTCCATTTCTTGAGATCGCGTTGGATTATGGACCGCGCCTGCGCCGGCGTTCGTGGATCGGCAAAGATCGATTGATTGGACAGCGCTCTTTTGGTGTCATCCTGCGACACCGCCGCATTGATCTCGATGTTCAATCTTTCGACGATGTCCTGGGGGATTCCGGCAGGGGCAACCATCGCAAACCAAAGAGAGACTTCGTAGCCCGGAAGACCCGACTCGGCAATCGTCGGCACATCCGGAAGGCCCTCGATACGCTCAGCCGTCGTGGCGCCGAGCGCTCTGAGCTGGCCGCTCTGGATGTATCGCTTGGTCGTCGTCAATAAACCGAACTGAGAATCGATACGGCCGGCCAGCAGATCGACGACGGCCTGCGTCGAGCTTTTATAAGGAATTTGGTTCAGCTTTATGCCAGCGGTGGCGGCAAACAACTCGGCTCCGAGCCGCGCAAGGCTCGCATCGCCGTCCGACGAATAGGTCAGCGAACCGGGCTTCGCCTTGGCGAGTGCAATGTATTCCTGGATGCTTTTTGCCGGAACCGATGGATAGACCACCAGAACAAAAGGCGAGTATCCAATCATGGCGATCGGCACGAGATCGCGCTCCGGATTGTAGCTGATGCTTTTGTTGAGGACCGGCGCCGTAACCAGCGTAGTCGTCGTGGCAATTCCGATTGTATAACCATCAGCTTCCGAATTCACGAGCTTGGTCGTTCCTATCTCGCCACTTGCACCGTCTCGATTGTCGACGACGACGGGTTGACCGAGTTTGTCGGACAATGTCGACCCGATCAGTCGGGCCACGGTATCGGCGGCGGAGCCAGCGGGAAACGGGACGATAACGTGGATAGGCCTGCTCGGCCAGGCATCGCTCTTGGCGCTTCCCATCGCTGCAATCAAGGACGCCGCGATGGCCGAAGTGAAGAGTATGGCAAGACGACGCAACATCCCTGTTCTTTCCGACAGTTCACGCCATGCGCGTTCAGCTTAGTGAAAACTCTCGCTCAACTTGATCCGGCACAATGCGCGAGCGTTGCGGCTTGCCCGAAATAGCGCGCCAAATCCGCTCCGGCGTCGCCGGCAATTCCATATGCGTCACGCCGAATTCGGACAGCGCATCGACGATGGCGTTAATGACGACGCCCAGCGCGGGGGTTGTCCCTCCTTCGCCGGCAGGGCGAATACCGAGTGGATGGGTCGTCGACGGCACTTCGCTGATGTCGGTCGTGAAGAACGGAAGGTTGTCGGCGCGCGGCATGGCATAATCCATAAACGACCCCGCAAGCATCTGGCCTGAGCTGGCGTCATAGAAACAATGTTCGAACAATGCTTGGCCAACTCCTTGAGCAATACCGCCATGCGTCTGCCCGTGGATAATGAGCGGATTAACGGCACGCCCGACATCGTCCACCGTCGTGTGACGAACGATCGTAACGATCCCCGTTTCCGGATCGATCTCGACCTCGCAGACGTGGCAGCCATAGGGAAAGCCCGCCTCATTGATGGTCTGGTCGCATTCGCCGACCAGAGGCCCGCGAAATTCTGGCGGTAGGTCGGCACGAGAGTTCATGGCCTCGGCGACTTCGGCGACGGTCATGACCTGACCGCTGTCGGCGACGAAGTTGCCGCTCGCAAACGTTATTGCAGCAGGATCTTTTTGCAACAGAAGGCCGACGACCTGCTTGCCCTTGTCTATGATCCGGTTTGATGCATGCCAGATAACGATGCTTCCAAGCCGCATACCGCGGCCGGAGTGCGTGCCGCCGCCGACGTCGACAATATTCGTGTCGCCGGTAATCAGCCGCACCTGGTCGAAGGGCACGCCCAGCCATTCGTGGACGAGTTGAGCGAAGCTCGTCTCGTGGCCCTGACCATTCGATACGGTTCCGATGACCACATCCACGCTGCCGTTAGGATGGACAGTCAATTTGGCCTTCTCACGTGGGATACCGGTAGCGGTGTCGACGTAATTTGCAACGCCAATGCCACGATATTTTCCGCGGCTGCGCGCTTCGGCCTTGCGGACCGGGTGACCGGCCCAATCGGCCAGTTCGACCGCGTGCTTCATCACGCCGATATAGTCGCCGCTGTCATAGACCAGGCCAAAGGGATTCTTGTAAGGCAGCTCCGATTGCGACACGAGATTACGCAGTCGTAACTCGATACGATCGAACCCAGCCACTCGCGCCGCAATATCGATCAGCCGCTCCATGACATAGATGACTTCGGGACGCCCGGAGCTGCGATAAGGCCGTGTCGGCGCGGTGTGACTAAGCACAGCGCGTGCGCGAAACGAGGCAGCCGGCATCCGGTAGATGCTCGACATGATCTCGACGCCCTTCTGGAGCATCGAGAAATTGCCGGTATGGGAACCAAGATTGCCGACATTGGTGCCGCGCATTGCAAGAAAATTACCGTCTTTATCAAGTGCCAGTTCCGCCTCTACCGCGAGATCCCGTCCTTGATAGTCGCTCAGCAGAAGCTCGCTGCGCTCGCTCGTCCACTTGACCGGGCGACCGACGCGGCGTGCCGCCCAGGCCACCAGCGGCTGCTCAGCAAAGATCGCTCCACGCGTGCCGAAGTTGCCGCCGACATCCCGGATGACCAGGCGGACATTGGGCTCGGGAACATTGAGAACGATCGCGAGGTCGCGGCGCAGCCGCAGCGTCGAACCGCTGCAGGTGTAGATCGTGTAACGCCCCGTTTCCGGGTCATAATCGCCAAGCGCAGCGCGCGGCTCCATCGGCGAACCGGCGACGCGAGGGATCCAGGTTTTGATCTTGGCAATATAAGCGGCATTACGAAAGGCCGCGGTGGTTGGCTCGGCTTCGCCGACCTGCGCGTCGATGCAAACGTTGGACGAATTCTCATCGCGCACGCGCGGCGCGTCAGGTTCCGCAGCATCGACGGTGAACGTAACGCATTCCAGTGGTTCGTAATCGATGATGACATGCTCGGCACCTTCCCGGGCCGCTGCGACGCTTTCCGCAACGACCATCACGATCGCTTCGCCGACAAAACGCGCTTTGTCCGGCGGCAACGGATAGTCCGGAACGTTGAATGCCGGCGTGCCGTCGAAATTGATCAGCGGCATCTCCGCGGGATGCAGGGAGAATGTCTTGTTCGGAATGGGATTAAGGCGGTCGGCGATGAAATCGGCGCCGGTTAGGACCGCCAATACGCCCGGAACGGCAAGTGCTTCTTGGATGTCGATCGAGCGAATGACGGCATGAGCGTGAGGCGAACGCAGTATGGCCGCATAGGCCTGACCATCGAGATTCAAATCGTCGGTGTACTGGCCCTTGCCAGTGATAAGGCGCAAATCCTCCTTGCGCGGAACCGGCTGACCGATGCGGTTGCTTTTTGCAGTACCATGCATCGTTGTTGCGCCTTTTAGCGCGTTACGAGATTCCAAAGAGCTTGGCGGCCGTGCCCCCCAGGATCGCCTGCCGATCTTTAGCGGTTAGACCGCATAAATCGATGAGCTTGACCGGCTGCTGCTCGGCGATCGCGAATGGTTCGTCCGTTCCCATCACAACACGATCGGCACCCGCTATGTCACAGATAAAGCGAACTGTCAGCGCGTCATAGACGACCGAGTCGAAATAGAGTTTGTGAAACCCTATTGCTGGATCCGCGTTCTGTGCCGGAGCTGTCGTAAAGCTGCGCTTGAGACGGCCGAAGACCATCGGCAACGCCGCTCCACCGTGCGAGATGACAAGGCTGACTCCGGGATGGCGTATAAGATGCCCGGAATATAAAAGCCTGGCTACTGCCGTGGTGGTGTCGGTCACCCTGCCGACAGCGCTGACAAGACCATAAGCCTTGAGCCGATCATCGCGCGCTCCAAAGGTCGGGTGGACGAAGAGTGCAGCCTTTCGCGCCGACGCCGCCTCCCAGAACGGTTCGAGATCCGGGTCATCAAGTACGCCGCTCGCACCTTTTGGCTGGGTGCCGATCATGGCTCCGTGAAACCCCTGGTCCAGCGCCTCCTCGAGCACCTGCGCGGCGAGCTTTCCCGACTGCATCGGCACGGTGGCAAGCGGCACCAGGAATGGGATCTCCGCCGCGGCTTTGAGCATATGGCCGTTGAGGAAACGGCTCCATTCCAGCCCTTCTTCCGGAGGTAGGTCGTAACCGAACATGTCCAGCCAGCCGCCGACCACTTGCTTGTCGATGCCGCGATCGCCGAGCCATCGGCGTCTGCGCTCCACGTCGCTCATGCCGGCCGGGACCGGGCGCTTGGGTTCCTGTCCGGAGAAGGCAAAGCGGATGCCACCATTCTCGCTAATCGCTTTCACCGAAGGAAATGATCGTTGCGAGATCGCCGCGTCGAGCAAAGCCTGAGGAACAAAATGCGCGTGTGCATCGATGATCATGATCGCTTGCTCAATTTATTTCCGCGGCCGTATTGCCGACGACACACATTGCGGCAAATTGCCACCGTTGAGTTAGCCCGCGCATGCAACCAGTAATCGCTCAGGCTTTGGCAAAGGCGAATAGCTTTCTTATCGGTGCAGACATGTGTTTATTGCAAGCTTGCTTCGGAAAGTCGATGCTCCAGGAGCCGAACTCATTGCTGAGCCAGTTGTCAGCGCTACCCGAAGGGTCAATTCGATGCGTTTCGTTGTCCAGACTTTGATCGCGGCCATTGTTCTCTCCTGCGCCACACAGAGGATTGCGGCGGCGGAAGATTATCCAACGCGGCCGATCAGAGTGATCGTTCCCTATGCGGCGGGCGGGCCGAGTGACACCGGCGCAAGATTGATGTCCGAGCCGCTCGGCCGTCAGCTTGGCCAGGCCGTCGTCATCGAAAACCAGGGCGGCGGCGGCGGTTTGAACGCGACTGAATCTTACGAGAAATATGCGCCGGACGGCTATACGATCCTTCTTGGCGCAATCGGCCCTTTGACCATCATTCCGTCCGCGGAAAAAGTCAGCTACGACCCGGTGCGTGACTTCGTGCCTCTCGGCCTGGTGTGGACTTCAGCGCTGACGCTTGCCGTCAGCCCGACGCTGGGCGTGAAAACATTGAAGGACTTCATCGCTTACGCCAAAGCCCATCCGGGCAAAGTCACCATCGGCTCGGCAGGCGTCGGATCGGTCACGCATCTCGCGATCGAATTGTTCAAGCACGAGGCCGGACTCGATCTCAACCACATCCCTTTCCGCAGCACCAGTGAGAGTCTCCCGGCGTTGATGGGCGGGCAGATCGACGCGCTCTTCGGCGATACGCCGATTATCGCATCGCAGATCACCTCGGGAAAGATTGTCGGTATTGCCGTGGCAGCCAAGAAGCGGGAGGCCGCTATCCCCGACGTACCGACAATGGCGGAAGCTGGGTTGGAAAACGTCTCCGCGGCAAGCTGGTTTGGCTTTGTCGCTTCGTCAAAAACACCACCCGCGATCGTCAAGCGGCTTCAGGACGCGATGGCCGCGGCGCAGAAAGACCCGGCTTATATAGCAACGCTCGCCAAACAGGGCGCGACCTACGGCGAGCCGGGTTCGGAGGCTTACGCCGATCTGATCAAGAACGACGCGGTGAAGTGGAAGGCTGTGATCACGGAGGCGGGGATCAAGCTTAACTGAACGTCATGGCACTCAATCTTGAGAACGCTGTAAGTTAAACCGACAAATGACGATAAGGCGCCGCACGCGTTCGTATCTCAAGAGCCTTCGGGCCTAGCCTCAGCGAAGACCGCTGCTGCCTCCTGCATGGCGTGGTTGCCGGCGGGGGCGCCACAATAGACGGTCGCCTGCAGGATAATCTCTTTGATGTCGTCCTTGGTGAAGCCATGCGAGAGCGCCGCGCGGGCGTGTAGCTTGAATTCTTCCCATTGATGCAGGGCGATCATCATCGACATCACCATGTAGCGGCGGGTCTTGTGATCAATCGCCGGGCGAGTCCAAATCTCTCCCCACACATGACGAGTGATCATTTCCTGGAATTCGGTGTTGAATGCGTTTCGGTTCTTCAGCGTTCGGTCGACCCACGCGTCGCCGAGGATCGTCCTCCGTACTTCCATTCCCTGCTCGTAATATTTGTCTGCACTCATTATTCCCCCTGATGGATTGCACTGTTACATGACTGGAGCGAATGTTAGATGTAGGCTCGATAGCGGCGCAACTGACGGCAGCGATAATGGACTCTACCACAAGCCTGCGGCAAGACATCGACAGTGAGGCGCTCGCGCAGGCATTCACGCGTCTTCCGACACTTCTCGATCGCGATGCGAATCTTCTCCGTCGTGGAGCTTTTTTCGACGCCCGGTTTCATATCGGCATCGGTGAAATTCAGTTCGATGTAAAAATCGAACGCGGGCGTATCAATTCCCTCGACCGCGGGCCTTTCATCCAGCGGCCGTGGCGGTTTGCCGTGCGCGGCACGACGGAAGCATGGTCGCGACTGTGGGCTCCGATACCAGAACCCGGCTGGCATGATCTGTTCGCCCTGACAAAAAAAGGCTGCATGACACTTGAAGGCGATTTGCAGCCGGTCATGGCCAATCTTCAATATTTGAAAGATCTTCTGGTGCTTCCGCGTCGATTGAGAGGGATATGACGCAGATGCAGCCGGTCTTCGAACCTATCGTCGGCCGCTACATGTCGATCGAACTGAGCGGCCGGTTGCATCGCCTATATTTCGAGGAGGCCGGCGCCGGCATCCCGCTGCTTTGCCTGCATACGGCCGGTGCGGACGGACGGCAGTACCGTCATCTCATGCTCGACGAAGAGATAACAGGCAGGTTTCGCGTCATCGCCTTTGACATGCCGTGGCACGGCAAGTCATTCCCGCCTCAGGGCTGGGAGAATGAGGAATATCGGCTGACCACCGCGGCCTACACGGAAATGATCGTGGCGTTTTGTAGCGCGCTCGATCTCGAACAGCCGGTCGTTATGGGCTGTTCGATCGGCGGTCGGATCGTTCTCAACCTGGCAATTGAGCACGCATCGATGTTTCGCGCGCTGATTGGTCTAGAGGCAGCCGATTTTCAGAGCCCCTGGTACGATACCTCTTGGCTGAACCGGCCCGACGTGCACGGCGGCGAAGTTTGCGCTGCGCTCGTATCCGGCCTCATTGCGCCGCAAAGTCCCGCGTTCACGCGAAACGAAGTGCTGTGGATGTACATGCAAGGCGGCCCGGGTGTTTTTAAAGGCGATTTATATTTCTATCGGGTCGACGGCGATTTACGTTCACGGGTTGCAAGTATCGACACTAAAGTTTGTCCGCTTTACCTGATGAATGGCGAGTATGATTTTTCCTGCACCGTAGACGATGCGGCGCGTACAGCTCAAAAAATCGTGGGTGCCGAACTTGTCACCATGGAACAGCTTGGCCATTTCCCGATGGCTGAAAATCCGGAGCAGTTCCGCAAATACATTCTGCCCGTCTTGAACCGAATAAGCGGCACCGGCACCGCGTAATCGCGAAACAATATTGTCATTGCAATCCAGAACCTTTTTTTGAATGGCGCCATCGCCACGCCGTTCGCAATTGACCTCCGTTCCACTGGTTGAGAAATTCTACTTTCATAATCAGTGACGCCGGGGAAGCGCGAAGTTATTCACGATCACTGTCGGTGGAGACTGATCCCCAGGGCGAATGTGATCAGTCGGTGAACCATCAGAGTTCCTAAACCACCATCCAAATGGTTGGAGGCAACGGAATTCCGCTGCCGGCGCGTCCGTCTTGTAAAAAGGCAGATAAAGCGCAAGAATTCCCCCTTGTTCAGGGGGACATCTGGACAGTTCCAGCTAATCAGAAAAGCCAAAAGGATTCTGCCAAACAGAAAAACCAAGAGGGAGGGGACAATGGACGGTAAAAGCCAAGGCATCAGTGAAGACTGGTTATCGCTCATCATCGGGTTGCTCGTGTTCGTCCTCGCGCTTGGTTTGGTCGGGGGCTTCGACATACTCGGTTGGGCGGTAACCACCGGGATCTGGACGGACCCGAGCAAGGCGCTGGCGCCCGTTTCCAAAGCTTATGCCAGCTTGGGCGGTGTGGGCTCGCTGTTTGTCACCTATATCGGATTGCTGGTGCTGATGACGACAGGCGCGGCGGCGCTGCATGCCAACATCCCTCGCTTCATCCTCGGCTTCACCATCGTGTTTTGGCTCAGCTACGCCTGCTGGTTCGTCGGCAGTTACGCCAGCATGGCCGCGAACACACCCGCCGACATGCAGAAATTCGGCGTCAGCTGGTCGCTGAGACTTACTTCAGAGGGAGGCTTTGTTGTTGCCCTGATCGCCGGTCTGCTCGTCGGCAATTTTCTGCCCGGTCTGGCCGAATTGATGAAGGAAGCGATCCGGCCAGAATTGTACATCAAGATCGCCATCGTCATTCTCGGCGGCTTCCTCGGAATCGTTTCGGCGGAGAAGCTGGGTCTGGCAACCGAGCTGATGTTTCTTGGTCTGGCATCAATCATCGTCGCCTATCTGATATTCTGGTCGGTGGTGTATTATGTGGCGCGCGTGTGGTTCAAATTCAGCCGTGAATGGGCGGCTCCGCTCGCATCAGGCATTTCCATCTGCGGTGTGTCGGCGGCAATTGCGACCGGGGCCGCCATCCGCGCGCGGCCCGTCGTTCCGATCATGGTGTCGTCGCTAGTGGTGATCTTTGCGGTCGTCGAACTGCTTATTCTGCCGTTCGTCGCTGGCTATTTCCTCGATCAGCAGCCGATGGCGGCCGGCGCGTGGATGGCGCTGTCGGTCAAGACCGACGGCGCGGCGGTGGCAAGCGGCGGCATCACCGAGGCGCTCATTTACGCCAAGGCCGCCGCGCAGGGGATCAAGTATCAGCCAGGCTGGATTTTGGGCACTGCCGCAACGGTGAAAGTCTTCATCGACATTTTCATCGGCATATGGGCTTTCGTGCTCGCGTGGATCTGGACCAGGCATATCGATGTGCATAAGGGCGATACTGTAAAAATCAGTGAGATCTGGAATCGCTTTCCGAAATTCGTCATCGGCTATATCGTGACGTTCTTCATCATCCTGTTGGTGGCGCTCACCGCATCTCCTCCGGTGGTGGCAAGCGTCAAGGCGGCGATGGGGGAAGCGAATATCTTCCGTGGTATTTTCTTCGTGCTCACGTTCTTCACTATTGGCGTAGTGAGCAACTTTCGGAAACTTTGGGAAGATGGCATCGGCCGGTTGGCGGCGGTGTATATCCTGTGCCTGTTCGGATTCGTTATCTGGGTGGGACTGGCGATCTCACTGGTTTTCTTTGCGGGTGTTAAACCGCCTCTCGTGAGCTGAAGGGGAATTCCATGGAACAGCAGCAACCTAAGCTGGCCGAAGAAATGCAGAAGATGCCTTATGAGCCGCTTCTGCCGATCGAAAAGAAACTGATCGTCTGGAGCCTGTCGCTGGGCATCGTGCTTCTCGTGGTGCTGGTGCTCATCAGCCGGGCGTTCATCCACGCGTAGTGTGGAGGAACGATTTTAGAAGACGCCGCAACCTGGGTCACGACATTCACCGGGTTTGTGCTGCTTTACACGCCGCTATTGGCTCGAGAGCGGCCTATTTGGGCAGATAGAAAGTAAAGAGTCATATGAATGTCCGCTAACGACCCAAAGCCAACCAACATCACTAGCTGCGTCGGCCTTACTGTTGAGGCACGTTGCTCGCCTTCATGATTGCGGTCCATTTTGTGATCTCGCTCTCGAGGAATTTCTTGAGGTAGGCGCTCGATCGCCGGTCGGGGGCCACAACCGTCGCCGACGCGTCGCGCAGGCGGGTCTGCACCGCAGAATTGTCCAGCGCACTGCCGAGGGCCGCATTGAGCGTCGCCACGACCGGTGCGGGCGTGTCCTTGGGGGCGAAGAGGCCCATCCAATAATAACCGTCGACAACGTCGAACCCCTGTTCGCGCGCGGTCGGCACGTCGGGAAACAGCGCGGACCGCTCGCGGGTCAAGACCGCCAGCACCTTGATCGATTTGCTTTCGATCATGCCGGTCGCCGATATCGATAAGCGGGCAATAGTAATCGATGTCCCCCCGAATCATATCTTCGAGCGCCGGCGCGGCGCTTCGGTAAGGGACATGCGTCGCGGTTGCCCCGATGGCCGATGTCAACATCGAGCAGGCCAGGTACGGCGCGGCACCGATACCGGCAGAGCCGAAACGCATCTTCGCCTGATTGGCTTTCAGATAAGCCGCGAACTCCTTCAGGTTGGTGACTGGCAAATCGTTCCGAACCACCAGGAGCAGCGGCTGTTCGATCGCCAGTCCCACCGGAACGAAATCGGTCACCGAATTGTATGGCGGCGTTTTGAAGAGAAACTGGCTCTGCGCAAAGGTATCCACCGCGCCAAGAACGATCTGATAACCGTCGGGTGCCGCCTTCGCGACGCGGCTGACGCCGATCGTTCCACCCGCACCTCCGGTGTCTTCGACGATCATCTGCTGACCGAGCGTCTGGGAAATCTGCCCGGCAAGAATCCGTCCGATGATGTCGGTCCCGCTGCCCGCTCCGAACGGAATCACCAAGGTCACGATGCGGGTCGGCCAGCTCTGCGCGAGTGCGGAACCACACAGAATGACAAGCAGGCACGCCAGCCACGTATTGCGAGGTCGAAACAATCTCAAGATATCCTCCCGGTTTTTCTCGTGACTTAGTTGTGGGAATGGCGATCGGCGCGATCCGTCGCCGCCATCAATTGTGTCTTGTTTTTGGCTTCGCCCGATCGCGTAAAGCTCGCCAGACCTTTTCGGGCGTCACGGGCATATCGATCTCCGATGACGCACCCGCGCGCGCGAGCGCGTCGGCAACCGCATTCATCAGCGCGGGAAGCGACCCGGTGACGCCGCACTCGCCCGAGCCCTTGACGCCCAACGGATTTTTCGGCGACGGAACCGGATGAAATTCCGTGGTCACGGCGGGAATATTGTCGGCTCTGGGCATCGCATAGTCCATGAACGACCCGGTGAGAAACTGTCCATCATCGTCATATTGGCAGTGTTCCATGAACACCTGTCCGAGTCCCTGGCAAATTCCGCCGTGCACCTGTCCATGAACGATTGGCGGATTGATAATCGTGCCGACATCGTCAACCGCGACATAGCGGTCAACGGAGATTTTTCCGGTTTCCGGGTCTACTTCGATTTCGCAGACATGACAGCCGTTGGGAAAGTGCATGTCAGGCGCTATGTAGTCGCCTTCTGAATCAAGGCTTGCGAGGGCCGGACTTTCCGAGGAGAGCATCACCTGCCGGGCCAGATCAAGCAGTCCAATCGCCCGGTCTGTGCCGACGACGCGGAATGTCCCACGGGAGAACTCGATGTCCGCTTCTGCCGTTTCAAGATACTGCGCGGCAGCCTTGCGGCCCTTCTCGATAACGATGGCGCAGGTGTTGGCAAGCGCGGAGCCAGCCATGATCATCGACCGCGATCCAATCGTCGCAAAACCCGCCGCGGGAAGGTCGGCGCTGTCACCTTGCCGCAACTCGATTGCCTCGTAGGGCACGCCCAACCGTTCGGCCACTACTTGCGGGAACGAGGTTTCATGACCTTGACCATGCGATTGAGTGGCGACGACGAGAAGCACCCGGCCGTCTTTGGTGAAGCGGATGTGGGAGCCTTCGTGCCAGGAGCCGCCAACGCATTCGAGGAAGTTGGCGATCCCCAGGCCACGGATCAGGCCGCGCTTTGCGCTGGCGGCGGCGCGTGCCGCAAAGCCGTGCCAATCGGACAGACGCAAAGCCTTGTCCATCACGGCTTCAAATTCGCCGCTGTCGTAGAGCCGGCCTGACGGATTCTTGTAGGGAATGGCCGTCGTGGGAATGAGATTGCGACGGCGCAACTCCAGGCGGTCGATCTTCATTTGTCGCGCGGCTTCATCGACCAGGCGCTCGACGATGTAGGACGCCTGCTCGCGGCCAGCCCCGCGATAGGGACCGATCGGCGCCGTATTCGTCATCACCGCGGTGACCCGGGCGTGGACCAGCGGCGTTCGATAGACTTGAGGAAGCCCCCACGGCGTGTTGCGGATCGATCCATTAGGGCCGTTGCAGCCGAAATATGCGCCCATCGACGCGAGGATGGAGGCGCGAATAGCGAGAAAGCGTCCGTCGGCATCGAGCGCAAGCGCACAATCGATGACGGCATCGCGCGCGTGGTTGTCGGAGAGCAGGTTCTCGGCCCGCGTTGCCTGCCATTTGACCGGACGGCCAAGCGCGCGGGCCGCGTGCAGCAGAGCGACGTCTTCAGGATACGGCTGCTCTTTCGAGCCGAATGCGCCACCGACGTCATAGGTCAGGACATGCATGCGTTCGTCAGGAATTTTGAACACCTGATCGCACAATACGCGAACCATATACCGCACACCCTGACTCGGCGTGATCCAGGTGAAGCGATCGGCCGCGGCGTCATATTGGGCGATGCCGCTTCGCGGTCTCGATCGGATTGGCGAAGATACGCGAATTGACGAGTTTCAGCCGGGTGACATGGGCCGCGGTGGCGAAGGCCGCATCGACGGCGCCCGGATCTCCGCTCTGCCAGCGTATCGCAACATTGTCGGGAGCATCCGGCCAGATGACCGGAGCGCCGTGAACGATGGCACGCTCAACATCGACGACAGCTGGCAACGCCGCGATACTCACGCCGATCATTGCCGCGGCATCGGAAGCCTGCGCCGCCGTTTCCGCGACCACCATCGCAACCGGCTCTCCGACGTATCGTACACGGCCTTGGGCAAGACCAGGTCTGCGGCGTGTCGAGGGTGTGGCCCAGATCAAATCCCTTGAGAGGAACGCGATGGATGAATCCAACTCCCGCATTCAGCAGATCGCCGCCGGTGAAAACGCGGAGGACGCCTGGTTGCCGCAACGCCTCCTCGGTCTCGATTGAGCGCAATTCGCCATGGGCGTGATCCGAGCGCACAAATGCGGCATGGACCTGCCCCGGGACTTGGATATCGTCGGTGTAACGGCCTTGACCCGAAACGAAGCGAGCATCTTCTCGGCGCAGGACAGCACGCGATGTCGGCGCAGGCCCGTATGGAAGCTCGTTCATGTCCGCATCCGTAAGCGTGGGCTTCCGCCGCCACAA
>CAVRQJ010000010.1:0-933343 GCA_963723335.1 uncultured Alphaproteobacteria bacterium
CAGCGTCGAGAGCGCGGCGCGCGCGCTCAATGCGCGTGACATCGACGGCATGGTGATCGGCGACGGTTTCGCGCCGAAGATCGTCGAAGCCATGCTCACCGTGCTGGCCGAGGACGTGCGCTTTCGCGATCTGCCGGTCACGGTTCTTGGCGGCCATCCCGCGGTGATCGAGCCGTTCGCCATTGAGCTCGCCAATCTTGAGCGCGTCTCCGAAGGCCCGCAGCGGCTCGTCGAGCGCCTCCTGCCCTATGTGCGCGCGCATGCTTTCGCACAGCGGCTCAAACGCATGCTTGCCTCGCTCGACGCCAAGGGCATGCTTGATCCCGATACCGGGCTTTTGGCGCACGATGCGTTCTGGCGCGATCTCAACCGCGCCGTCGGCGATGCCGAGAAGCGCGGTGTCGGCCTGTCGATCGCGCGCTTTTCCTTCGAGAGCGGCGACCGCCGCATCAGCCTCGATGCCGCGCGCCTCGTCGGCCGGCTGATGCGCCAGGTCGATTTCGCCTGCCGCGAAGCCGACAACTCGATCTTCGCGGTTTTCACCGAGACCGACCTGCGCGCCGCGCATGTCGTTGCCCGCCGTATCGCCAGCGTATTGAAGAACACGATGCTGGAGCCGGAGCGCAGGAAGCAGGACAAGAAGAGCGGCATCGATGCCGCGGTCACGCTGGCGACACTCAAGCCGACCGACAATGTCAACTCGCTGATCGCAAGGGTCGTCGGCGAGGCGCGGTGAACGGCGCAAAAACTCCATCAGAAAGCCCAATTCCCATCGCCGGGGAATGTGCGGTAAACTGATCGCGTCATCGAATCGCGGGCCTTGCATCAAAGGTTTTGCATCGAAGGTTCTGCATCAAAGGTTCAGCCATGACGGATGCCCCCGAAACGGCCCCGACCGTCCACATCGACGTCGTCTCCGACGTGGTGTGCCCGTGGTGCTATATCGGCAAGCGCCGCCTTGAAGGCGCAATCGCGCTCGCCTCCGATGTCGCCGTCGAGATCAACTGGCGGCCCTATTTCCTCAACGACTGGATCCCGCGCGAAGGCATCGACCGCCAGACCTATCTGGAAACGAAATTCGGCAGTGCCGAGCGCTATGCCGTGATCGCCGAGCGCATCTCGGCCGCCGCCGCGATGGAAGGCCTCGTCTACAATCCCGGCAAGATCAGCCGGCAGCCGAACACGCTCGACTGCCACCGCCTCATCCTGTGGTCGAGGAGCGCCACCGATCCGTCGCGCATGAAGCAGCGGCTGATGGAGCTTTATTTCGCCGAAGGCGCGGATCTCAGCAACTCCAAGGTGCTGATCCGCGCCGCGGTCGATTGCGGCATGGACGGCGATCTTGTGCGCCGGCTTTTGTCCAGCGATGCCGATGTCGACCGCACCGAAACCGACGCCGCCGCCGCCAAGGAAGCCGGCATCGACGGCGTGCCCTGCTTCGTCTTCGGCTCGAGCGTCATCGTCACCGGCGCGCAATCGCCGGAATATCTGGCAAGCGCCATCGAGCGCACATCGGGACGGCATTCGCGGCTGCGGGCGTAATTCAATTCGCTCGTCCCCGCGCAAGCAGGGAACCGGCGCCGGATTTCCGCTTGCGCCGGAATGAGCGGAATTCACAGGTCACCGCACCACCCCGCCCCGCTCATCCATAAGTCATCTCCTCCAGCCGAATACCGTTCGTACGCCGTCATTGCGAGGAGCGAAGCGACGAAGCAATCCAGACTGCGCCGCCCGCTGGATTGCTTCGCTGCGCTCGCAATGACGAGCGAAATCGTTCTCGCGGCGCGATCTGCGCCCGAGGTGTTGATCACGCTTGCAAGAAAGGCCCCTCGAGCAAAAGCGAGGGATGCGGAGCGCCGGAAGGCGCACAGTATCGGGGCCGCATCCTTTCCTTGTCCGCGTCTCCCGTCAGGGCGGCGCGGCCAGGGTCCGGCGCGGCGCGGACCTTGCCTCTTTCTCCTCCTCCGCTTACGGGGGAAGTTAGGAGGTGGCCCGCTCGCCTTTCGGCGCTCCACTGCGGTTGTTCCACCCTGGGCCGCGCTTCCTGGGATTGCCGGGTGCAAACGGGAGGACCCTCCCCGGCGCCAGTGCAGCGAGCACCTCGCAGTCCGGTCACGCGCCGGACGGGACGTTGCCCAAAACCGCCCGATGCGGAATGCAAATCCGCTCCGGGAACCGCTCCCGCTCCGCCTCCGGACATGCCTCCCGGGAGGCGTCCCTCGATGAGCAGGATTTGTCGAATGTAACTGAAACAGGGACCAGAAGTCAAGACAAAAGTCACTATTTCAGAGACTGTCGATATGGTACGCTCACGCCGCTTGTACCGCCCGCTGGCGAAACGAAGGATCGGAGAGACCATGAAGCCGACAAGTCGTCCAGATGGCAAAGCCGCTTCAGCGAATATCACCAGGCGGATTAAAGAGCTCGGGGATTGGCGCGGCGAGACGCTCGCTGCTGTTCGTGCGCTCATTCACGATGCCGATCCCGGCGTCGAGGAGGAGTGGAAATGGCGGGGCGTCCCGGTCTGGTCTCATGACGGCATCATCTGCACAGGGGAATCGTACAAAGAGGTCGTGAAGCTAACCTTCGCGCGCGGGGCCTCCATCAAGGACCCGAAGAAGCTATTCAATTCCAGCCTGGAAGGGAACGTGCGGCGTGCGATCGACCTTCGCGAAGGCGAGAAGATCAACGAAGCGGCTTTCAAGCAGCTTATCCGCGCCGCGGTGGCGGCCAACTCTGCGGCGCGCACGCAACGGGCAGCGAAGAGCAAGAAGAAGTAAGTCCAGCTCTCAAGCGTGTGACAAGCGTTCGTCATTGCGACCTCTTTCGTCATTGCGAGCGAAGCGAAGCAATCCGGTCGCGACGTTTGGATTGCTTCGTCGCTTTGCTCCTCGCAATGACGGAAACAAATTTGCTCGTCATTGCGAGCGCAGCGTTCGTCATTGCGAGCGAAGCGAAGCAATCCAGTCCGGCCGCGACATCTGGATTGTTTCGTCGCTGCGCTCCTCGCAATGACGGGTCTCACGCCGCCTTCGCCCCCTTCTCCGCAATCCCGACCAGCGCCCGCAGAATATTCGTCGCGCCCTTGAGCCGTTCCTGCGGCGTCTCCCAGTCGTCGAAGAACACGACCTTCATGTCCGGCCGCACCCGCGCGCCGACTTCGTGCTTGGCGATGTAGGTGATCAGGCCCTCGGGATTGGCGAAAATGTTGTCGCGGAACGCCAGCACCGCGCCTTTCGGGCCGACCTCGATGCGTTCGACATTGGCGCGGCGGCACAGCGATTTGATGGCGACGATCTGCAACAGATGGCCGACCTCCTCCGGCAGCGCGCCGAAACGGTCGACAAGCTCGGCGCCGAAGGACTCGATGTCGCGGTCGTCCTCGATCTCGGCGAGCCGCCGGTAAAGCCCGAGCCGCACCGGCAGGTCGGTGACGTACTCCTCGGGGATGAGGACCGCGGTGCCGATGGTGATCTGCGGCGACCATCTGTCGGCGACCGGCGCCGCAATGCCGGCCTTCATGGAGATGACGGCTTCCTCAAGCATCTGCTGATAGAGCTCGTAGCCGACTTCCTTGATGTGGCCGGACTGCTCGTCGCCAAGCAGATTGCCGGCGCCGCGGATATCGAGGTCGTGCGAGGCAAGCTGGAAGCCGGCGCCGAGCGTGTCGAGCGATTGCAGCACTTTTAGCCGGCGCTCCGCCTGCGGCGTGATCTTGCGGTTGGCGGGCAGTGTGAGCAGCGCATAGGCGCGCAGTTTCGAGCGGCCGACGCGGCCGCGCAGCTGATAGATCTGCGACAGGCCGAACATGTCGGCGCGATGCACGATCAGCGTATTCGCGGTCGGGATGTCGAGGCCGGACTCGATGATGGTGGTCGACATCAGCACGTCGAACTTGCCGTCGTAGAACGCCGCCATGATGTCTTCGAGCACGGCGGACGGCATCTGGCCGTGAGCGACGGCGACGCGCACTTCGGGCACGGCCTTGTCGAGGAAGGATTTGGCCTCGGCGAGATCCTCGATGCGCGGGCAGACATAGAACGCCTGGCCGCCGCGATAGCGCTCGCGCAGCAACGCCTCGCGCACCATGACCGCATCGAACGGCGAGACGAAGGTGCGCACGGCGAGCCGGTCGACCGGCGGCGTGGCGATGATCGACATTTCGCGCACGCCGGACAGCGCAAGCTGCAGCGTGCGCGGGATCGGCGTCGCGGTGAGCGTGAGCACATGGACCTCGGCGCGCAACTGCTTGAGCTTTTCCTTGTGCGCGACGCCGAAATGCTGCTCCTCATCCACGACAATCAGCCCGATATCCTTGAATTTTATCGCCTTGCCGAGAAGCGCGTGGGTGCCGATGACGATGTCGATGGTGCCGTCGGTCAGGCCTTTCTTGGTTTTGGCGAGTTCGGTTGCGGAGACGAGCCGCGAGGCTTGCGCGATCTGGATCGGATAGCTGCGCAGCCGGTCACTGAAGGTCTTGAAATGCTGGCGCGCCAGCAGCGTCGTCGGCACCACGACCGCGACCTGCTTGCCGTTCATCGCCGTGATGAAGGCTGCACGTAATGCAATCTCGGTCTTGCCGAACCCGACGTCGCCGCAAATCAGCCGGTCCATCGGCCGGCCGGAATTGAGATCGTTGAGCACGGCCCCGATCGAGGCGAGCTGATCGTCGGTCTCTTCATAGGGAAATCCGGCGCAGAACTCGTCGTAGGTTCCGGGCTCCACGGTGAGTTTGGGCGCTTCGCGCAACTGCCGCTCGGCGGCGACCTTTATCAACGCGCCCGCGATCTCGCGGATGCGGTTCTTCATTCGCGCCTTGCGCGACTGCCAGGCGGTGCCGCCGAGGCGGTCGAGCTCTGCGCCGGCCTCCTCCGACCCGTAGCGCGACAAGAGCTCGATATTCTCGACCGGCAGGAACAGCTTGTCGCCGCCGGCATAGTGCAGTTCGAGGCAATCGTGCGGCGCGCCCGCGGCCTCGATGGCGCGCAGGCCGATAAAGCGGCCGATGCCGTGATCGACATGCACGACGAGATCGCCGGCGGCGAGGCTCGTCACCTCGGCGATGAAATTGTCGGCGCGCTTGTTCTGCCGCCGCGCGCGCACGAGGCGCTCGCCCAAAATATCTACTTCGCTGATGACCGCGACATCGGCGGTGACAAAACCCGACTCGATGCCGAGGACGGCGAGCGCGATTTCGTGGCGCGGCCGCGCCAACGCCGCGGGCCACGACGCGACCGGCGTGAGATTGACGAGGCCGTGCTCGGCCAGCACATGCGCCATGCGCTCGCGCGAGCCTTCGCTCCACAGCGCGATCATCGCCCGCTTGCCGGCGGCCTGCAGCGCGTGGACGTGTTTTGTCACCGCCTCGAACACATTGGCGTCGGGCGTTGCGCGCTCGGTGGCAAAGGTGTGGCCGGCATGGGCGCCGACGTCGATCACGCTTGTGCCTTCGGGTTCGGAGAACGGCGTCAGCCGCGCCAGCGCCGAATTCTCCAGGCGCTCGTGCCATTCGGTTTCGGCGAGATAGAGCCGGTCCGGCGGCAGCGGCTTGTAGGGCGCGCTGCCGGTGGCCTGGTCGACGACATCCTTGCGCGCCTGAAAGTAATCGCCGATCTGGGCGAGCCGCTCGTGGGCGGCTTCTTCGGCGAGCGGCTCGACGGCGATGGGGCTTGCCTCGATATAATCGAACAGCGTTTCCATGCGCTGATGGAACAGCGGCAGCCAGTGCTCCATGCCGGCGTGGCGGCGGCCTTCGCTGACCGCTTCGTAAAGCACGTCGTCGGGGGCCGCGGCGCCGAAGGCCGCGACATAGCCGGTGCGAAAGGCGCGGATGGTGTCGGTCGTGAGCTGGAATTCCGCCATCGGCACGAGATCGAGCGCGCGCAGGTCGGCGCTGGTGCGCTGCGTCTCCGGATCGAAGCTCCTGATGGATTCGAGCGTGTCGCCGAAGAAATCAAGCCGCACCGGCTCGTCCATGCCGGGCGCGAACAGATCGACGATGCCGCCGCGCACCGCGTAATCGCCGGCTTCGCGCACGGTCGCCGCGCGATTGAAACCGTTGAGGTCGAGCCATTGGGTGATGCCGGCCATCGGCAAAATGTTGCCGGGAGCGGCGGAGAGCGATTGCTTGGCGATCAGTTCGCGCGGCGGCACGCGCTGCAAGACGGCATTGACCGTGGTGAGGAGCACGGAAGGGTGTTCCCGCCCCTTTACGCGGGCCAGCCGCGCCAGCGTCATCATGCGCTGCGCGACGGCTGCGGCATGCGGCGACACCCGGTCGTAAGGCAGGCAATCCCAGGCCGGGAATTCCAGCACTTCGATGTCGGGCGCGAAGAAACCGAGCGCGAGCGCCAGCATCGCCATGCGCGAGCCGTCGCGGCAGACCACCGCAAGCGAAATCGCCGGCGGCTTCGGCCCGGACGCGATCGCGCGGGCGAGATCGCCGACGATCAGTCCTTCCGCGCCGTCGGTAATGCCGGCAAGCGTCAGCGGCCGGCCGGGCGCAAGCCGCGGGGCCGGCGAATGGGTGAGCCATGGGGATTGCGCCGTCACGGCTTCTCCGCGGCCTGGAGGTGGAAGCCGATAAGCTGGTGCAGCACCGGGGTGTCATGCTCGGCTGGTGGGCTTTCGTCGCCGATGACCCAGGCATAGAGGTCGGAATTCGGCACTTCGATCAGCCGCTCGAAGTCGTCAAGCGCGGTTTCGTCGAACTTGTCGATATAGACGTCGGCAAAACGGCCGACGATCAGGTCCATCTCGCGCACGCCGCGCCGCCACGCCCGGAACAGGAGTTTTCGGCGGCGCACGTCCAGTCCCTCGCTCGATCGCTCCGTCATCGGTTTTTCACAGCCTTTTCACAGCTTCGGCCAACGCCAAACGCCCGGACGCGGCCGGGCGAGCGGTATATAGAGAGCAACGCGCCCGATGTCAGCGGGATTTCGCTCAAGCCCGTCATTCCGGGGCGCGGCGAAGTCCGCGAGCCCGGAATCCATAGTCATCGGCCTGGGAGTATGGATTCCGGACTTGCCGCTGCGCGGCAATCCGGAATGACGTATTGGGATTTTGATGCGGCCTAACGTGCTCAACCCGCTTTTCGCTTCGCTCTCGACGCTCCCGGGGATCGGGCCGAAGCTCGACAAGCTCTACGCCCGCCTTGTCGGCCGCGACGGTGAGCCGGCGCGGCTCATCGACCTCCTGTTCCACATGCCGACGGGGTTCGTCGACCGGCGCAATCAGCCGAAGCTGAACGAGGTGGTGCCCGACACCGTCGTCACCGTCGCGGTCACGATCGGGCGGCATCGGCCGCCGCCGCCGAACCGGCCGCGCGTGCCGTACAATATCGAGGCGAGCGACGACACCAACACGCTGACCATCACTTTCTTCAAGGCGCGTGCCGACTATCTGCAAAAGCTCCTGCCCGAGGGCGAGCTACGCTACGTCTCCGGTACCGCGACGTTTTACGACGGCCATTTGCAGATGGTGCATCCCGACCGCGTCGTCGATGCGGCGGGGTTTGCAAAGCTGCCGCTGCTCGACCCGGTCTATCCGCTCACCGAGGGCTTGCATCCAAACCAGGTGCGCCGCGCCATCGAGCTTGCGCTCGAACGCCTGCCGGCGCTGCCGGAATGGCAGGACGAGGCCTGGCTGTCGCGCAACGCCTATCCGTCTTTCGCCGATGCGCTGCGCCGCCTGCATCACCCCGAGGCGCCAGAGGACGTCGACCCGCAGAATCCCGCCTGGTCGCGGCTCGCCTATGACGAGCTTCTGGCAAGCCAGCTTGCGCTCGCACTCCTGCGCGCACACATGCGAACGCGTGTCGGCCGCGGCAGCGCCGCCGAGGGGCGGCTGCGCGCGCGGATTGCCGCCGCACTGCCCTACTCGCTCACGCCGTCGCAGGAACGCGCCGTCGCCGATATCAGCGCCGATCTGGCGCAGCCGCAGCGCATGTTGCGTCTCCTGCATGGCGATGTCGGATCGGGCAAAACTGTCGTCGCGCTGATCGCCGCGGCTACCGTGATCGAAGCCGGACGGCAGGCGGCGTTCATGGCGCCGACCGAGATTTTGGCGCGCCAGCATTTTGCCACCATCGCGCCGCTCGCTGCGGCATCAGGCATCCGGCTTGCGATCCTCACCGGCCGCGAGCGCGGCCGCGAACGCGCGGATATTCTTTCGGCGCTGGCGGCGGGCGATATCGACCTGATCGTCGGCACCCATGCGCTGTTCCAGGACGAAGTGGCGTTTCGCGATCTCGCTTTGGCAGTCGTCGACGAGCAGCACCGCTTCGGCGTGCATCAGCGCCTGGCGCTCACCCGAAAGGGGGAAGCGGTCGATCTCCTCGTCCTCACCGCGACGCCGATTCCGCGCACGCTGGTGCTGACCTATTTCGGCGACATGGACGTTTCCGAATTGCGCGAAAAGCCGGCAGGGCGCCAGAAGATCGATACACGCGCCGTGCCGCTCGATCGCATGGCCGAGGTGGTGGACGCGGTCGCGCGCGCGCTCGAGGGCGGCCGGCGGGTCTATTGGGTCTGCCCGCTGGTCGAGGAATCCGAAAGCATCGATCTCGCCGCCGCCGAAGACCGCTACAAGGTTTTGCAAAAGCGCTTCGGCGACGAAGTCGACATCGTCCACGGCCGCATGCGCGGCGCCGAGAAGGATCGCGCCATGGCGCGCTTCGCCAAGGGCGAGACACGCCTTCTGGTCGCGACCACGGTGATCGAGGTCGGCGTCGATGTGCCCGAAGCAAGCGTGATGGTGATCGAGCATGCCGAGCGCTTCGGCCTGGCGCAGCTTCATCAATTGCGCGGCCGGGTCGGGCGCGGCGCCGAGCGCTCGACCTGCATCCTGCTCTACAAGGGCCCGCTCGGCCCGACGGCGAAAGCTCGGCTCGCCATCCTGCGCGAAACCGACGATGGCTTCCGCATCGCCGAGGAGGATTTACGGCTGCGCGGCGAAGGCGACCTCCTCGGCACGCGGCAGAGCGGCGTGCCGGGCTTCCGCATCGCGCGGCTCGAATTTCACGGCAAGCTGTTGCCGGCGGCGCGTGACGATGCGGCGCTGATCCTGTCGCGCGATCCGCAACTGGAATCCCAGCGCGGCGCCGCGCTGCGGCACCTGCTCTATCTGTTCGCCCGCGACGAGGCGATCAGGTTGCTGGGCGCGGGCTGATTGCGTCAGTGCCGGAGAGCGGATCGGGGCCGAACCTGTTTGGACCGTCGGTGCCTTTTTTGCAGGCCCAATACCACAACACGAAAATCCCGATGATCGTAAAGGCAATCAGGATCCACCAGCCGGTCCGGTTGATGTCACGCAGGCGGCGGACTTCGATCGCGAGGCTCGGCAGAAATAATATGAGATTGAAGACGCCGTTGAGCGGCGAAGCCGAAGGAACCGACGTGCCGAAAAAGGCGGAATCAAGCATTTCGGTGATGAGGCCACCAAGCAGCGAGAATAGAAACCAGTACCAGAATTCCGACCGGCACGCGCGGCCGCCGAATGTGACGTATTGGGTAAATCCCGATGCAATTGCCTGCCAGAAATTCATTGCCGCCTCCCGGACTCGATGTCCGGGAAGCTTAGCAGTTTCGGCTCCGCAATAGAATTACGTCACGCGTGGCGAGCGATCAGGCCGTGCGGTGAGCAGTGTCCCGGCTCTCCGGCGGCAACCGATCCGCACCGAACCTGTTTTGACCGCGCGTTCCGATCGAGCAGAACCAGACGATTACCACGATCACTCCGATCAGCGGAATAAAGACCAGCAGAAGCCACCAGCCGCTGCGATCGATGTCATGCATCCGCCGCACGGCGATTGCGATGCTGGGCAAGATCGTCGCGAGGCTGAAGATCCCTTCCGTCACCGTTCCACCGGTCGCGGCGTCGATGATCCCGGCGGCCATGCCCCCGAGCGACGCAAACAAAAACCAGTACCAATACTCCGAACGCGCCGCGCGGCCGGAGAACGTGACGTAATTCGAAAACCCAGACTGTATCGCTTGCCAGAAATTCATCGCCCCCTCCCGGATTGAATTGCCGGTGAGCCTAGCAGAGTTCGGGGACGCTGGGGAAACGGCCTGGCTAGTCCACCGCGGCCGGTGTTTTTTGGCGCGCGATCTGCGCCGCGCGGGCGGTTTCGGCGAGCGCCGAAAGCTTGCTTTGCGAATTCGCATCCGCGCCCGGCTGCACGATGCCGGCCGACATGATCACCGTCATAGCCTGCTCGACCGTGATGTCGAGATCGACGACGTCGCGCCGCGGCACGTAAAAGAAAAAACCCGTGGTCGGATTGGGCGTGCACGGCATGAAGGCCGAGACATAATCCGTCGACGGCAGCCGCGACGAAATTTCCTCGCCCGGCGACTGGGTGAGAAACACCAGCGACCACATGCCGGGCGACGGAAATTCCACGAGGCCGACTTTGCGGAAACTCGATTCCGATTTCGAGAACAGTGTCTGGAAAATCTGTTTTGCGGTCCGGTAGATCGGCCGCACGATCGGCATGCGGTTGAGCATGCTCTCGCCGAAATCGACGAGCTTGCGGCCGATCAGGTTGGCGGTGAGGAAACCGAGCAGCGTCAGCGCGGCGAAAGCGATGATCAGGCCGGTGCCCGGAACGTTGATCGGCAGATAGGTTTCCGGCCGGTACATCCGCGGGATGAACGGCCGCACCACGTTGTCGACCCAGGTCACGAACCACCAGATCAGCCACAGCGTCACCGCGACCGGTCCGGCGACGATCAGCCCGGTCAGGAAATAATTGCGGATGCGGCTCATCGAGTCCGGCCGCGGGCTTTGCCGCGCCGGCGGGCATTTTGGCGTTGGGATTGCTGTCGGTCGTCATTGTTTCTTTCGCTGCCAGCGACCGGAATATATAGCGGCGGCGCGCAATTTGCACGAGCGGCGGCGAAACGCCGCCTTATTCCACCGTCACCGATTTCGCGAGATTGCGCGGCTGATCGACGTCCGTGCCCATGTTGACGGCGGTGTGGTAGGCCAGAAGCTGGATCGGAACGGCATAGACGATCGGCGCGATCTCGGAGTGGACCGTCGGCAGGGTGAGCGTCACCGTCGACTGGCTGTCGGCGGTGCTTGCGCCCTTCGCATCGGTCATGAGGATGAGACGCCCGCCGCGCGCCGCGACCTCCTGCATGTTCGAAACGGTCTTCTCGAACACCTTGTCGTGCGGCGCGATGACGATGACCGGCATGTTCTCGTCGATCAGCGCGATCGGGCCGTGCTTGAGTTCGCCAGCCGCATAGCCTTCGGCGTGGATGTAGGAGATTTCCTTCAGCTTCAGCGCGCCTTCAAGCGCGAGCGGGTAGCTCGTGCCGCGGCCGAGATAAAGCACGTCGCGCGATTTTGCGAGGTCGCGGGCGATCTGTTCGATCTGCGGCTCGAGCCCCAGCGCGTCGTTCGAGATGCCGCGGCGCCTCGATCAGCGCGCGCACCAGCGCCTTCTCGTCTTCCGCGCCGAGCACGCCGCGGTCGCGGCCGGCCGCGATCGCGAGGCAGGCAAGCGCCGCAAGCTGGCAGGTGAATGCCTTGGTCGAAGCGACGCCGATCTCGGGACCGGCGAGCGTCGGCATGACGATGTCGCTCTCGCGCGCGATGCTCGAGGTCGGCACGTTGACCACCGACAGGACGTGCTGCTTGTGCGCGCGCGCATAGCGCAGCGACGCGAGCGTGTCGGCGGTTTCGCCCGACTGCGAAACGAAGATCGAAAGATTGCCGGGCTGCAGCGGCACGTCGCGGTAGCGGAACTCGGACGCGATATCGACCTCGACCGGCAAATGCGCGAAACGCTCGAACCAGTAGCGCGCCACCATGCCGGCGTAATAGGCCGTGCCGCAGGCGGCGATCGAGATGCGGCTGAGCGCCTTGAAATCGAACGGCAGCTTCATCGGCAGCGCCACGCGCCCGGCCGCCATGTCGAGATAATTGGCCAGCGTATGGCCGACGACCTCGGGCTGCTCGTGGATTTCCTTCGCCATGAAATGGCGATGGTTGCCCTTGTCGATGAGCATGACGGAGGCTTGCGATTTGAGCACCGCGCGCTCGACGATCTCGCCGTCGGCGTCATGGATTTCGGCGCTCTCGCGCGTCAGGATGACCCAGTCGCCGTCCTCGAGATAGCTCACGGTGTCGGTGAACGGCGCGAGCGCGATGGCGTCGGAGCCGACATACATCGCGCCGTCGCCGAAGCCGATGGCAAGCGGCGAGCCCTTGCGGGCCGCGATCAGAAGATTGTCTTCGCCGGCAAACAGGAAGGCGAGCGCGAACGCACCGCGCAACCGCGGCAGCGCCGCCTTGACCGCGGCGGCCGGAGACGCGCCGCGCTTCATTTCTTCGGTGACGAGATGCGCAATCACTTCGGTGTCGGTCTCGGTGGAGAATTTGGCGCCCTTTGCTTCGAGCTCGCGCCGCAGCTCGCTGAAATTTTCGATGATGCCGTTATGCACGACCGCCAGTTTTTCGGTCGCGTGCGGATGCGCGTTGTTCTCGGTCGGCCGGCCATGCGTCGCCCAGCGGGTATGTCCGATGCCGATCGTGCCGGCGAGCGGCTCGCGGGCAAGGCGGGTTTCGAGGCTTTTCAATTTGCCTTCGGCGCGCCGCCGCGTGAGCTTGCCGTCTTCAAGCGTGGCGACGCCCGCGGAGTCGTAGCCGCGATATTCGAGGCGCTTGAGCGCATCGATGAGCTGCGGCGCAGCCGGCTCGTTGCCGATGATTCCGATAATGCCGCACATCCGTGTGGATGCTCTCCAGCCGTTAACCGCTTCGGCTCTAACCGTTAATGCCCGAGTGTCAGAGCCCCGACCTATTAGAACCCCAACCTGTTAGAACCCACGGCCATTAAACGCCGAAATCAAATAACGTTTCGTTCCGTGACAGCGGCCTCCCGGCAAAGCGCTCAATCGTGCGGCCGGGCCTTCTTTTTGCCGAGCGATTTCAGTCCGCGCAAGCGCGTCGCCCAGCCTTCCTTAATGGTCTGGCGGCCACGCCCGAGCGCGAGCGCGTCCGCCGGGACGTCCTGCGTGATCACCGACCCGGACCCTATATAGGCGCCCTCGCCGATTTTCACCGGCGCGACCAGGGCCGAATTCGATCCGATGAAGGCGCCCTCGCCTATTTCGGTACGATGCTTGTCGCTGCCGTCGTAATTGCAGGTGATGGTGCCGGCGCCGATATTGGCGTTGGCGCCGACCGATGCGTCGCCGATATAGCTCAGATGATTGGCCTTGGCGCCGGCTTCGATCACGGCTTCCTTCACCTCGACGAAATTGCCGATGCGCGAGCCTTCGCCGAGCCGCGTGCCGGGACGAAGCCGCGCGAACGGCCCGACCGAAACGCCCTTGCCGACATGCGCGCCGGCAAGGTGCGAGAACGAGTGGATCACAGCGTTGTCGTCCACCGTCACCTTGTCGCCGAACACGACATAGGGCTCGACCACGACGTCGCGGCCGAATTTGGTGTCGGCGCTGAGAAAAACCGTGTCCGGCGCCACCAGCGTGACGCCGGATTCGAGAGCGGCCTGGCGCAGGCGCTGCTGCGCCACGGCCTCCGCTTCGGCGAGTTGGCCTTTGGTGTTGATGCCGCGCACGTCGTCCTCCTCGACTTCGACCGCAACCGCGCGAAGCTTCATGCCGCGCGCGATCTCGACCGCATCGGTCAGATAGAATTCACCCTTGCGATTTTGGTTGCCGATCTTTTCCAGGATGACAAGCGCGCTCTTGCCGGCAAGCGCCATCATGCCGCCGTTGCAGAGACCGATTGCCCGTTCGCTCGCGCTTGCGTCGGCCTCCTCGCGAATGGCAATGAGGTCGTCACCCGCCATGATGAGCCGGCCATAGCCTGACGGATCGGCGGGGCGAAAGCCGAGCACTGCGACGCTTGCGCCGCCGGCTAGCGGCGCGCGCAATTTCTTGAGCGTTTCCGCACGGATCAGCGGCGTATCGCCGTAAAGAATGAGCACGTCGTCGGGCGCTTGCGCGATCGCCGGTTTGGCGGCGAGCACGGCGTGTGCCGTTCCGCGCCGCTCCTGCTGCACGAAGGAAACCGCATCGGGAAGGACGCGTGCGGCTTCGGCAGCGGTCGCGTCCTGTCCAGGACCGACGACAACGGCCGTCGTCTCGATGCCGGCAGCGGCAACCGCGCGCAGCACGTGCGCAAGAAGGGACTGTCCGGCAATGGTGTGCAGCACCTTGGGCCGCGCCGAGCGCATGCGGGTGCCCTCGCCCGCCGCGAGCACGATCGCAAGGCACGTCCGAACCGGCATCATGTCTCTCCAAAGCGCTCTCTTAGCCGAGGCGATGAGACCGGCAAAGCCGCGATTTGGGCCATGGAAAACGCCGCGAAACCGGCCCATGCGCGCAATGCGAGGTGCCGAAGGAGCGAATCTGATAGCTTTATCTGACTGATTCGCTTAGAAATTCGCCGGAGTCTCGCATGCTCAATCTCGCGCAAGCCGTGCGAGAGCAGATCGTCAAAGAGACCCCGCCGCGCAAGGGCGAGGCGCGGAGGTCTTTCACCTTTGCCGGGCTGCAACGCATGGCGCTGTGGGGGGCGATGGGCGCCGGCGCTTTTTTTATCGCGGTGCTTTCAGCCCGTGGCGATGTCGGTGCGCAGCGCCTGGCGGCGGCACTGCATGGTGGCCAGGCGCAAACCGTAACGCGCAACTTCGACGCCCAGGCCGAAACGCACCGCCTCGCCGAAGCCGTGCGCGGGCTCATGATGGACGGCGAACAGATCAAGACACGCCTCGCCAGCGTCGAGCACGACATGAGCGATGTCACGGGATCGGTCGGCAGAGAGATTGCAGCCTCCAATGCTGCGCGCGCCATTGAGGACGGACCCAGCGTCTCATCGACGGCGGCGACCGCGGCGCTCATTCCGCCCGCCCCCCAGGCGCCGATCGTTGCCGGCTCCGCCCCGGCAACTATACCGGCCGACGCCGCAGTGCTCGCTACGCCGCGGACGCAACAATACGGCGTGGACATCGGCAGCGGCCTCACCATCGTGGCGCTGCGCGCGCGCTGGGCAAGCCTGCGAGCTGCACACCCGGATCTTCTCGCCGGTCTCCAGCCGATCGTGAGCATCAGGGAAGTCGCGCGCGCCAACCGCGTCGAACTGCGCCTCGTTGCCGGCCCGCTTTCGCAATCCGCGGACGCAGCGCAGCTTTGCGTCTCGCTCGCCGCTTTCGGCCTGTTCTGCCAGCCGACGGCGTATGACGGCCAGCGTCTCGCGCTGCGCTAGCTCCGGCCGCGCTTTTGAGCGGCGGCGTTTTGCACCGGCCGTGACTTCTCAATCAGTCGAGCTTTATGCACGGCGCTTGGTCAATGTCCGCTTCGCCGCCGAATGCAGACGTTACTCAGACATCGCAGGATATCCGCTAAGTGCCGGAAGCAGACATTGCCCGTCGCAATGCCTTCATCGCATAACTTCCAGGGGCGCGTTAGAACGGCGGGCCGTGTAGGTTACGAGAATGTTGTGTAGATTTTCATTTGCAATCGCCGCCGTTTTGTCTCTGCTACCAGCCATTGCGTTCGCGGCGTCCGCGCATGGAAAGCGGCACGTCTATCACTGGCATGGCTACGGCTTCCTCCCTGGCTATCATCAGCCACCGGACAATAATGTTCCAACGTATGGTCCAAAGCCATCAGCGACGGGCACGCCAACTTACGCCCCAAGCTACTGGTACGGGGGCGGCAGATATTATTTCGGCAATCCTGGGTTCCTGCACGGTCGCTATAACGGTGGCAGTTGGGGTCCATGCTGGACCTCAACGCCGATCGGGCTGATGTGGAATTGCGGTTAGACGCCTGTAAATGGTGTGGCGTTCCCCTCCAAAGCGGGCATCACCCAGACATCACGGCATGTCCGCTAAGGGCCAATAGCGGACATCGGTTTGCCTATTTGTGTGGCGGGCCCAAATATGGAAACTCTGCGAGAAGATCGGTGTGGGGTCCTATGCCGTCCGTCGTTACTTTCCCGTTCGTGAGGATAGAGAGGAAGTGATCGAGGGCGTCGTCAGTAAGTGTCCGCCCATTGTCGGGAAATGACGCCGGGCGCGTGTGGTCATAGCGCAGGATGTCGGGCAGGAGTGTCTTTGCGACCCGCTGCGCTTCCTCCGGGGTGTACCCGCCAGAGTGCTGCAATGAGTGCGCGAAGACGGCGACGAAACGTGCATCGTCGGCGGGCTCTGCGGCGAGGTAAGCATCGCTCTCCTCGCCTGGAAGAAAAACACCTTGTGACGGTAGCGCGCCGCGGTCAGCCTGAACCCAACTGCCGCTCGCACCGTCGAGGGTCCGCATCCAAAGTCCAACCTCTTTGGGCCCCAGCACCGAGTTTGGAACGTCCAGGACGATGCCGCACACGTTTTTCTCGGCGAAAAAATCCTTGCCGGTAAATTGGAGATTATTCACCGCGCCCAGCGGGTCGAAGAAGAAGGGATCGCTGCGCCAGCCTGCGAAGAAGCGGTAGTCGCCAGCTTCCGTAACCCGGGCCTCTCGATCTAGCGAGACCGGCGCAGCCTCGACGATAATCTGGCCGTCATCGCCCGTTCCGGCGGCTTGCGCACCCTCAACGTGGCGCAGCGTTGCGGTCTGCGCCCCGTTCGTGAACGGCGAGAAGCGTATTCGGTAAGCAACATCGGCGACAGCATCGCCGTTTGTGTCAATCTTGAGCTCGTACAACGCGTCAGGCGCGAAGGGTACCGGCGTGGTCGGCACCTGCGGGTCGAAGGTGTGGGACGGGTGCACGTCGATGATCAGGATCGACTTACGATCACTGCCCGGTTTGGGGAAGGCATACAGATCGGTCAGGTTGAGCCGGGCATCGCCATGGGGAAAACCAAAGTTCGGTCCGGCATAGTGGTGTGACATGGATGGATTCTCCTAGTTCACGACGCATCCGCTAAGTGCCAATAGCGAACATCTTGGGTAGTCCCGGAACCAGATCAACCTAAATCGTAGCTTGCATGTTCCTTACGGTTCTGATGTCCGCTTTGGGTCATGAGCGGACATGACCGGACATCGGAGCGTCTATTCAATAACCTTGTCGACGCGGAACAGGAATGACTCCGGGATCGTAAGGTCGAGCGCCATCGCGGTCTTAAGAATGATCACCAGCCGGCGTTTGGTATCACCGGCCCGATTTAGTTGCCGGGCCGAACCGTTGCCCAAGGATCGGTGGGCGCTGGGGGTGATTTGATTTTATTCAGCGCAGCTTTGTGTGCCGCGTCTATTTCCGCCTGGTCCTTGTGGGATTTTGGCGTACGTTTTTTGCCGAAGCTGTGTTTGACGACAACTGCGTGCGAATTGTCTCCAACACCCACGGGCTGCGCAAAAGCAAGACCGGTAAGACAAAAGAGACATGCCGTTACGGCCAGGGCTCTCACGATGTTAATTGCAGTCGTCAGCTTCATTTGAGCGTCATGCCGATGTTGCCGGGAATGCCGCCAACAGATCGGTCTTCTTTGTTTCGGTCATTGCAACGCCCCTGCAACGTCAGCTGATTGACCTGACCGGCCTGAAGGGCCGGCGATTTGTCGCCGAAAGATTTTAACTGCGACTCCAGGCGCGATCGGCATCAGCCTGTTGCGTGGTCAGGCAAAAAGAAAAAGGTGAGAGCAAGAACCAGATACACGATCAGGAGCTGCGCCCCTTTTAGCCAATCGGACCGCCCGTCTCCCGCGATCTGACCGGTGATGAGAACCGACAGCAAAACTGTCAGAATGAGGCCGGGCGGGAAGACCAGGTTCATTGGCGTTGGACCTATGAACCAGCTGGCGAGCACGAGGACCGGCGCTACAAACAGCGCCACCTGCACGCTCGAGCCGATGGAAATCGAGAGTGACAGGTCCATGCGATCCTTCAAGGCCGCACTGACGGCTGTTGCATGCTCGGCAGCATTTCCCATGACCGCGATGACAAAGACGCCAACGAAGATATTGCTAAGGCCGAGCTGATGAGCGGCGGGTTCGACCGCGCCCACCAGGATTTCGCTCATCCAGGCGATGCCGACAGTGGCGGCGGCGAGGATACACGCAGCTCGCTTTGTGGACGAAGGTGCCTTCGCGTCGGCAGGACTATGGGAGCCTGCAAAGAGTGAGGGATGGGTGACCAAAGCGAAGACCAGATTCAGCAGATATGCGAACAGCAGCACGACAGCAATCGAGACGCTAAGACGGCCAAGGCCCGTGGGCGTCGTATTTTCTGCGGCCTGAAATGCGGCGGGCAGTATCAGGGCAATTGCGGCAAGCACAAGCATCGTCGCTTGGGAGCGCGCTCCGGCCGGATTGAAATGCTGCTCCGAATGCCGCACTCCGCCCGCCAGCATGGCGGCGCCGAGGACCAGCAGGATGTTGCCCACGATGGAGCCGGCGATTGAGGCCTTCACGACGTCGTAGAGGCCGGCGTGCAGCGCGGCGAGCGCGATGATCAGCTCCGCGGCATTACCGAAGGTGGCGTTCAAAAGACCGCCAACGCCTTCTCCATCCGTTCGGCGAGCTGCTCGGTTGCGCGGCCCATCCATCCAGCCAATGGCAAAATCGCAAGAGCGGATGCGATGAAGAAGACGAGCAGATAATGTTCGTGGCCTGCGATTTCGAGGCCGACCGCGACCGGAATAAACACCAAAAGCCAGTTCATCGCAGCGGTCCTTTCAATGGATGTGGCCGGCCCTAATCCGTCCAGTCGACAGCGTGGGTTTCCAGATAGCTCTCGGCGGCCGTGTCAATGGTCGGGAAAAAGAACTCTTCGCCGATATCAGTAAAGAGTCCAAAGCGCTTGAGCTTGTCCGTCACCGGATCTTTGAGTTCGGCAAAGCACAGTTGAACGCCGGCCTTTTGCAAAGCTTCTCGCAGTTCGGTCAGGATGTCCGCCGCCGTGACATCGACGCTGGTGACCGGCTCCGCCGTCACCACCAGCCAGCGGGCGGGCGTCGGCGATCGTTCCACAGCGTCGAGAACGCGCTCTTTGAAGAGTTCGGCATTGGCGAAAAACAACGGTGCGTCCCAGCGGAACAGGACGAGGCCCGGTATCTGGCGCGCATCGGGATACCGCGTGATATCGTGGAATCCCCTAACGCCCGGCGGGCGGCCCAACACAGCGGAATGCGGACGCCAGCCGTCCCACAAGAATTCAATAACGGCGATAACGATCGCCATCCCGATGCCGGGGATCGCTCCGAAGACAGCCACTCCCACAAAGCAAACAATGGATAGCCAGAATTCCCACTGCTGAATGTGGAAGATACGCTTGAGATCATTTATTTCGATCAGCCCGATCGCGGACGCGATGACCACCGCGGCCAAGGCGGTGGCGGGCAAATGCTGCAATAGATTGGGAGCCAACAGCAGTAACAGCGCGACGGCAACGGCGCCGACGACACCGGTTAATTGCGTACGTGCGCCCGCCGCTTCGGCGACGGGTGTTCGCGACGCGCTGCTGCTGATCGGGAATCCTTGAAAGAATCCGGCCGCGAGATTCGCAACGCCGAGTCCCACCATTTCCTGATTGGGATCGACGTGCGTGCCCGTTCGCGTGGCGTAGACACGCGAGAGCACACTCGTATCCGCAAACGACACCAGCGCGACCGCCAATCCACCGATCGCAATCGGAACGATGTCGTCGTAGGTGATCCACGGTATCGTGAAAGCCGGCAGACCTTGAGGCAACGGACCCAGGATCGAGACGCCGGCGCGCGCCGCCAGATCGAGGAAACCGACGACCACGGTCGCGCCAACGACGGCGATCAATATTCCCGGAACCCGCTTGCTATTCTTCAGAAGCAGGATCACCGCCAGAGTGCTCGCCCCGACAGCAAAGGTCACCCAGTTTGTCTTGCCGCCGAGTATCGCTGCGAGGATCGCCCATATTTGTCGGAGCGGTCCATCTGCGCTGATGGAGAAACCGAAGAATTTCGGCAGTTGGCTGATTAAGACGGTCAACGCAATTCCGTTCATGTAGCCATAGCGAATGGGCTTGGACAGAAGGTCAGTGATGAAGCCGAGCCGCGCGCTTCCGGCGATAATACACACAGCCCCAGACACGACCGCCATCGTACTGGCGAGCGCCACGGTGCGCGCGGGGTTCCCGTTCGACAGCGGGTAGACAACGCCGAGGATAATGGCGGCAAGGGACAAGTCCGGCCCGAGAACCATGATGCGGCTTGGTCCAAAAGAGCATAGGCCAGGAGCGGCACGATGGTGGCGTAAAGACCATAAATGCCGGGCACGCCCGACGCGACGGCGTAAGCAATGCCGACGGGCACCAGCATGGTCGTCAGCACGGATCCGGCGAAAATATCGTCGGCCAGCCACCCAGCCTGATACTCGCGCAGGGTTGCCAGCCCCGGCATCCATCCCATCCACCCGACTTCGTTTTTTATCTTGAAGCCCTCGATCATGGAGCTTCAGTCCGATGACGATGATGAGCTTTCCACTTTTGGGCCGGCGGACGGACGCGTCGAAGGGCGCAGGCGCTCGCGAATGGCCTGGAAAACAACGTAGAGCGGCGGGATCGCGAAAATTCCGATGAAGGACGCCAGGATCATGCCGCCAAACACCGGCGTGCCGACGTCGCGCCGGGCGAGCTGCGAGGCGCCCGTCGCGACGACCAGCGGATAGAGGCCGAGGATGAAGGCGAAGGACGTCATCATCACCGGCCGGAAGCGCAGCCGCGCGCCTTCGGTCGCCGCTTCGAGCAGAGGGACGCCTTTCTCGCGCTGTTCCTTGGCGAATTCGACGATCAGAATGCCGTTCTTGGCGGCAAGGCCGATCAGCACGACCATGCCGATCTGGCCATAGAGGTCGAGCGTCAGGCCGCCGATGACGATCGCCATAAACGAGCCGAGAATGCCGATCGCGACCGAAAGCAGAACCGGAACCGGAATGGTCCAGCTTTCGTAGAGCGCCGACGAGGAACAGATAGGCGAACAGGATCGCGAAGCCGAGAATGATCGCGGTCTTGCCTTCGGCGCGCTTTTCCTGAAACGCCGTGTCGGTCCATTCGCCGGCATAGCCCTGCGGCAGCGTCGCGGCCGCGACCTCCTCCATCGCCTTCAGCGCCTGGCCCGACGAAATGCCCGCCGCTGGGCTGCCCTGGATCGTCACGGCGCGAAGGTTGTTGTAGCGGATCAGCGCCGGCGGGCCGACGACGACGCGTACCTCCGCCAGGCTGCGCAGCGGGATCATCTTGCCCTCGCCGCTGCGCACATTGATCCGATAGATGTCGTCGATGCTCGATCGATCGGCGGCCTCGGCCTGGACCTGGACCTGCCAGGTGCGGCCGAACAGATTCATGTTGTTGACGAAGTAGCCGCCCAGCGAAGCCTGCAGCGCCTGGAATACGGCGCTCAGCGGCACGCCGAGGATCTGCGCCTTGTCGCGGTCGATATCGAGATAGATCGACGGATTGGTCGCCGAGAACGTGCTGAAGACGCGGCTGAGCTGCGGATTCTGGTTGGCCGCCACGACAGCCCGCGCAACGACCTGCGCCATGGCCTTCGGATCGCCGCCGCGCAGATCCTCCAGCACATAGGTAAATCCGCCGCCGGTGCCGAGACCGAGGATCGGCGGCGGCGCCAGCGGCAACACCGTCGCCGCCCTGGATCTGGCGGAATTTCTGGCGCCGAGCCGCGCGATCAGCGCCGCGGCGCTCTGGCCGTGCGTCCTTGCGCTCCTCGAACGGCTTGAGCGTGACGACCATGAAAGCCGGAATTCGACTGCGAGTAATTGTCGATGAAGTTCAACCCGATGACCGACGTGACGTCGGCGACCGCGTCTTCCTCCTTGCAAAATGGCTTCGGCGCGCTGCACCACGTCGGTCGTCCGCGCGACCGAAGCGCCGCCGGGCAATTGCGCCACGACGAACAGCGCGCCCTGGTCGTCTTCAGGCAGAAAGCCGGTCGGCGTGATCTTGGACAGGCCGACGATGCCGACGCTGGCGACGGCGACCATCGCAAGTCCGATGATCGAAAACCGCACGATGCGCGCGACAGCGGCGCCATAAGCGTCGCGCACACAATCGATGGAGCGCATGACGCAGCCGATCACGCCGCGGCGCGGCCCGTGATGCGGGCGCAGCAGGACGGCGCAAAGCGCCGGCGACAGCGTGAGCGCGTTGATCGCGGACAGGAACATCGACACCGCGACGGTGACGGCGAATTGCCGGAACAGTTCGCCGGAAATGCCGGGAATGAACGCGACCGGCACGAACACCGACAGCAGCACCAGCGTGATCGCGATGATCGGCGCGGTGATTTCCGCCATCGCGCGCTTGGTCGCCTCCGCCGGCGAAAGCTCGGGATGCTCCTCCATGACGCGCTCGACGTTCTCGACCACGACGATGGCGTCGTCGACGACGATGCCGATCGCCAGCACGATCGCCAGCAGCGAGACCGTATTGGCGGAATAGCCGACGGCCAGGAGCGCGATGAATGTGCCGATCAGGCTGACCGGCACGGCGAGCGTCGGGATCAAGGTCGCGCGCACGCTGCCGAGGAAAAGGAAGACGACGATCACGACGAGGATGAAGGCCTCGATCAGCGTCTTCTGCACCTCGTGGATGGTATCGGTGACGAAGACCGTCGGGTCGTAGGTGATCTTCCAGGCCAGATCGTCCGGAAACCGCTTTTCGACCTCGGCGATGCGTTGCTCGCACCGCTTTCAGCGTTGTGATCGCGTTGGCGCCCGGCGATTGATAGATCGCGATCGCCGCCGCCGGACCGCCGTTGAGCCGCGTGTCGCGGTCGAGATTGGCGGCGCCAAGCTCGAGCCGCGCCACATCGCGCAGCCGCAGCACCGAGCCGTCGGGATTGGTGCGGATGACGATATTCTCGAAATCCTCGACGGAGGTCAGCCGGCCCTTGGTCTGGATGTTGAGCTGCAGCTGCTGATCGTCCGAGATCGGGCGGGCGCCGATGCGGCCGACGGCGGCCTGGACGTTCTGCGACTGGATCGCGTTGATGATGTCGGCGGTGGTGAGGCCGAGCCCGGTCAGCCGGTCGGTGCGCACCCAGGCGCGCATCGCATAATCCTGCGGGCCCCACAGCGACGCATCGCCGACGCCCGGCGTGCTTTTGATCTGGTCGAGAAGATTGATGGTGACGTAGTTGGAGAGAAACAGAGGGTCATGGGTGTGCTTCGGCGAATAGACCGCGATGACGCCGAGCAGCGCCGACGATTTCTTCTTGACCGATCACGCCCTGCCGCTGGACCTCGGGCGGCAGGCTCGCCAGCGCGATCTGAACGCGATTGTTGACGTTGACGGTGTTGATGTCGGGATCGGTGCCGAGCTCGAACGAGGCGGTCAGCGTATAGCTGCCGTCGTCGCCGCTGGTGCTCTTCATGTAGATCATCTTGTCGACGCCGACGACCTGCGCCTCGATCGAGCTGCGCGACCGTGGCTTCGACGACCGCCGAATTGGCGCCCGGATAGAACGTCGTCACCGAAACCTGCGGCGGCACGATATCGGGATATTGCGCGAGCGGAATCGCAGAAAGCGCGAGACAGCCCGGCGATCGTCGTGACGATGGCGATGACGATCGCGAGCCGCGGCCGGTCGACAAAAATCGAGGAGAGCATCGGCTCAGCTCCGGTTCAGGGTGGCCGGCAACGGGCTGGCCTGCACCGGCAGCGCCCGGACGAAGGCTCTGCAGCCCCTCGACGATGACCTGCTCGCCGCCCTGCAAGCCCCTCGTTGACGATCACGTTTGGCCCGCTCTCGCCGCCGGGCTTGATCCGTCTGACGGCGGCTTTGCCGTCCTCGACGACGAAGACATAAATGCCTTCCTGATCGGCGATCAGCGCCGCCTGCGGGATCACGACTTTTTCCTCCGGCTTGCCGCTCTCAAGCGCGACGCTGACCAACTGGCCGTCGACCAGGGCGCCGTCGGGATTCGGTATCGTGGCGCGCGCGAGCACCGTATCGGTGTCGCGGTCCACCGAGACATCGACGAAATTGATCGTGCCTTCCTGCTTGTAGATCGTGCCGTCGGAGAATTTGACCTTGACTTTGAGCGCCGGCCGCGCTCAACGAGTGGCCGCCCGTCTGCGCCTGCAGAAATTCGCGCTGGCTGACCGGAAAGGTCACATACATCGGATCCTGGCTGACGATGAGCGTCAGCGGACCAGTATCCGGCCCGACGACATTGCCCGCGGTGACATTGGTCCGGCTGATCTTGCCGGTGATCGGGGACGCGATGTCGGTGTAGCCGAGATTGATCTTGGCGGTATCCAGATTGGCCTGGTCGGAGAGAATTTGCCCTTGCGCCTGCTGATCCGCGGCCAGCGCCTGGTCGCGCGCGACTGCCGTGCCGGCTTGCTTTGTCAAAAGCTCTTCGGCGCGCTGCAACTGGATTACGGTGAGTATCTTTGCGGCTTTTGATCGCTCCAGCGCGCCTTGGGCCTGTTCGACGGCCGCCTGAAACAAGCCCTTTTCGATGTGGTAGAGCGGATCGCCCTTGTTGATGTGATCACCTTCCTTGAAGAGAACCTGCTCCAAATAACCTTTCACGCGTGCGCGTATATCGACGCGCTCGATCGATTCGATGCGTCCAACGAAGCCCTGCGTCTGCGCGATAGATTGACGCTCGGCATAAACGGTGCCGACAGGCAGCGACGCCTGCTGAGCGCTGGCGGTCGACACGGCCGCACACGCCGTCGTGACGACAACACAAAAAATTCGAGCGTACGGTCGAATCCGTGCGCTGGTCGACGGCGTGAGCCACGCCCGAACAAAACAAAGCACCGAGTAACGCCCCCTTTGAACGCCTGCGAAACCGTCGATTGCCGAGTGAACGCTTGAAGCTAACATAGTCGCCGGATTTGGAATAGACTACGCTCAAAATGACGCAAGAACCCCGCGGTCTTTGATCATTTTTACCCGGGGCCGGGAGAAACCGGAGATGGTTCGCGTTGGATGCCTGGCATTTCTTATGGCCGTCATTCAGGCGGTCGCTATTGTCGACGTGCAAGCGCAATTGACGGTCGATGTTTCGCGCGCGACCTGCGCAGAGTTTGTTGCGATGCAACCGGATCAATCACGTATCTTTTCTGCCTGGCTAATGGGTTATTTCGATCAAAAGTCCCACAAGCATTCGCTCAATTTCCCTGCCTACGCATCGAAAGTCGCAAGCTTGCGACAATGGTGCGCTGCAAATCCCAGCGAGGTCGTCATGACCGGTATCGAGCGCGCCAATGAAAAATGATCGCGCGCCTGTTGGAAAATGTGGCGATCGCCAGCGATGAGACAGGCAATAAACATCAAGCCTCTTGCGATCCGGGTCTTGCTGTCGGCGACTGCGCTCTCCACCGCGGCGGCGAATGCGCAGGTGACGATCGATATGCGGCTAATCACCTGCGGCCAATATCTCGGCGAAGATTTGCACGATCGCGACGTGATCGCCGGCTGGATGAGCGGCTTCACCAATGCGGCCAAAGGCCAAAGCACGGTCGATATTACGAGGTTCGAGGGCAACAGGGCGCTCGTCGAAAAATCCTGCAGCGGGCATAAATCGCAAGCGCTGATGAATGCAATCCAGATGAATGCTCGATAGGACGTTAAAAGGCTCTCACGATTTTAATTACAGTCGTCAGCTCCATTTGAGCGTCATGCCGATGTCGCCGGGAATGCCGCCGGGAAAATCGACAACCTGGAACGACAGCTTATAGCCGCGCTCCTGCAAGTGCTTTTTCCAGAAATCGTAAAGCTCCTTGGGCAGGCCTGTCAGCGTTTTTTCCCAGCCCGCCTCGCCCTGATTGATGGCGCGGCCGCGATCCGTGCAGAGCAGATGGGGAAACCGCATGACTTCCACCTCCGTCAGACCATTATTGGCCGCGCGCCGGATGATGGCGGCCGCGCGCGCCATTCTTTCTTCGTCGGAAACACCGGATGGTTTTGAGAACTTCTCCAGGAGAGCCTGTTTCTCGGCGTCCGCGGCGGAGAATTCGCGCGCCGCGACGGAGGCCTTTTCGGCCTCTCGCAACGCGATCTGTGTCATCACTTCCTTGGCCGTCGGTAAGCCCGCCAACGGATCGGTTTTCTTTGTTTCGGTCATTGCAACGCCCCCTGCAACGCTACCTGATTGACGTAAGCATACTTTTGCCTATCGCAGAGGGAGTTTATCCCGCAATATGAAGAAAAGCACCGGTGTTTTGAGGCCTTGGCAATTCGAACGCATGCACGGGGGTGACGCGTCATGGCAGAGAAAAAGGAAGAAGGCGAAAAACTAAAGCGCAAGGTCTACGAGAAGGAGCTGCGCAAGCTCCAGGTCGAGCTTTGTCGCCTGCAGGAATGGGTCAAAGCGAAACAATTACGCGTCATTATCGTCTTTGAGGGTCGCGACGCCGCCGGCAAGGGCGGCATGATCAAGGCGATCACCGAACGTGTCAGCTCACGCGTCTTTCGGGTCGTGGCGCTGCCAGCACCCAGCGATCGCGAAAAATCTGAAATGTATATTCAGCGTTACGTTTCACGCTTTCCGGCCGGCGGCGAAGTCGTCATCTTCGATCGCAGCTGGTACAATCGCGCTGGCGTCGAATACGTGATGGGGTTCATCGACCAGGATAATCACCGGCGGTTTCTCAAACTTTGCCCTGAGGTCGAAAAGTTCATCGTCGACGGCGGCACAATCCTGATCAAGATCTGGCTCGAAGTCGGCAAGGACGAGCAGGATAAGCGCTTCGCGGCGCGCGTCAGCGACCCGCTGCGCCAGTGGAAACTCAGTCCGATGGATGTTGAATCCTACACGCGGTGGGACGACTACTCAAAGGCGCGCGACCTGATGTTCAAGGCGACCGACGTTAAATATGCGCCATGGACCATCGTGCGCACCGACGACAAGCGCCGGGGCAGGCTTAATTGCATTGCGCACATCCTGTCACGCATTCCGTACAAGAAGGTCCCGCATGAGAAGGTCAAGCTGCCGAAGCGTTCGGGTAAGAACAAATACGACGATCAGGCCGGCCTGAAAGGTCGGCGTACTGTCGCAGAAAGATTTTAGCTGGAGGAGCGGGATGTCTGCTTTGGGCATCAGCGGACGTGCCGACGAAACCCATCTGGCTATTTTCAGGCTTGACGGGTGTCAAACATGAAAATATCAACGCCGCCCGTCGCGAATACCTGTAAATCAGCCACTGCGGCTCGCCCCTCTGCGCTTCCGAAAGCGCTTTGGATGGCCTCCAGATCATCGAATTGCAGAGTAGCGATCAGGTGATAACTGGACGGGCCGGCCGGTGTCGCAACGGAACCACGGCTGACTCCGTATTTTCTCACGCCTGGAATCTTTTTTGCGATCGAAACGTGTTTTTCAAAATAATGCCTGTCAAATGCGGCGGCGTCCCGCGGAGTTTTGTACATCACCAAGAGCTGAGCCATTGCTTTTCTCCTTCTGGGGCGGATCGAAATCGCGTGACTACGGGGGGCACGACTACCGTTGACGGGATATGCTTGCGTTGATGAGATATGCTCAGGGCGAACCGAGAGGACAAGCTCGTATCGTTGCGTTACGTAACGGATTAAGTCCGCTCAGCATTAGGAAAGACGATGGTCAGCAACAACAAAAAAGCCAAATCCGAGCCCGCGCCAATAAAAGAGCCCGCGCCGAAGATCAAGAGCGCTCCGGCGGAAGATGTGTCCAAGGCCGAGGGCGCTGAGACGGCCGCCCCCTCGCCTTCAAACTATAGCCGCGGTGAAGGCCAGAAACCGGTCACCAGGGCGTACAAGGACAACTGGAACGCGATTTTCGCAAAGAAGAACGCGAAAAAGAAAAAGCGGTAGTTCACGCGCCCACGGACAACGAACGGTCCACGCCATCAAAGGCGGATGCCTGCACGGCAACAAGTGCCGTGCAGGGCCGCAAACGATTTACGCGACCAAACCGTCAGCCCGTTTAGTGCTTAGGGTATTCCGTGAAAATGTAATCTTTTGACGCCACCGCGGTATGGCACGCGTAGCCGCATTTGGCATCGTTTCCTTCAGGCGTAAATGTGTCGGACGCGACATCATAGTTGAAGTTGGCGTAGGCCCATCCGTGCGTATCCGGGAATCTTTTGGTGTCTTTTTCGATGACATCAACCGCCTTCAAAGTGTCCGGTACCATCACGAAATAGGGAGACACCGTATTCTTTTTTGGGTTCCACTCGATCTTCACAATCTTTGAGCCATCGGGAAATAGCTTGCCGTCGGCGGGAAGTCCTGCCTTGTACGCTTTCATCATCACATCATTCGCGAGGATCACTTTCAGAAGAGTTTCGGTCTGGCTGACCGCGACGTTCTGCCAGGTGTCGTAGCCTCTGAAATCAGCAAACGAGAGCTTGCCCAGTTTCAGCGTGTACCTGTCCTGCGCCGCAAAGGCGATACTGCCCAAGACGGCGAAAAATACCAAAATGATCACAACCACCGAGGATCGGATTCTCGTCATTGTTCGCTCCTGCGCTGCCGCTTCGAAATCAAATGCAGTGGCGACCGTTCAAATGCCGCCGACGCAAGTGCGAGGTTTCAATTTTTTTGTCTAAAGATGTTCTTATCCAGGATCGCTCGCGCTCAGGCCAGACATCATCCGTCGGCCGACAACTACAGCCATGCCGTACCCGAAAGCATTCGCACCTCGAACCGTCACAATCCATAGGTGGTTGCTAAATTTCCGGTGATGCACTGAGCGGAATTTCGGATATGCCAATGTTCGCCCTGCCCCCAAATGCAGACATTCCGGCCGGTTTAGCGGCAGCTTTGCGCCACACGGGAAAGTCCGCCAGCCTTGCGGCCTGATATAATGATCAGTCAGGTTCTCAACATGCAGATGAATTGCTGCACGGTGGCGGGATCGTGAGATTGCTGAAACGCCTATTGCGCCGCGCGGTGGTCCTGGGGCTGGGTATCCTTACCGTCTGGCTGATTGTTTTTGTCTTTAATTTCACGGATCGCCGGCTGCCTACGGTGCTGGCTCTGACCGTAACTTATGGAATAGCGGCCTATATTGTTTTGCCGCGCATCGTTCGCATGGGCCTTAAAATTCTCCTGCGTAAACGCGTCCCGCGTTTTGCAATTACCGGGGATGGATTGCCCGGCGATCCCGTCAATCTCGTGCTGACGGGCACGGTGCAACAGCTTCACGCCGCCTTTAAGATCGCAGGCTGGTCGGAGAGCGATCGGCTCGGTCTGGCAAGCTCCTGGCGCATGGTCCGCGCATTCGTATGCAACTCTCCCTATCCGACAGCTCCGTTCAGCACCCTCTATCTTTTTGGGCGCGGCCAGGACGTCGGTTTTCAGAAAGCGATCGATAACAGCCCGCGCAAGCGCCATCACATTCGATTCTGGGCTTTGAGCCTCGCCTATGCCGAGGCCAATCTCGGAAATGCGAGTTTCTGGCTCAACACCGACCGTCCGCCCGATGGAGCATGCGTTCACTGGGTCGGAGCGGGCACCAAGGACACCGGCATCTCCTTAACGCGGCTCACGTTCCAGATCACGCATGCCACGGATTCGGATACGAACGCGGAGCGCGATTACATTATCGACGAGTTGCGAAAGAGTGGAGCCATAGCGGAGATCAATTCAATTAAGGCCGGCCAGCATCTGGCTGGCGAACACGTCAATCACTACGTCACCGACGGCGAGGTGACAGCCGCGAACCTGGTGGTGAAAGTCTGATACAGGGAAATTTCTCGCGGCGGCCCATCCGAATGGTGGATTTCCCATACGCTATATTTCAACATATATATCGATAACGGCCAAGCCACGGCGCGTAGCGCAAGCGCGGACATCCGGTATCAAATGTATGTGTGCCACCCATTATTCCCGTGACAACAAAGTGCATCTTTTCGTATTCGGCGTTGCGCCCAGTGCCGCGCCGGGATCGCGAACATGACGTTATTGATATTGGCCTATTTGGGCGGCGTTCTGACAATCGTCAGCCCCTGCATTCTGCCGGTTCTGCCGTTCGTGTTTGCCCGCGCCGACCGGCCATTCGTCAAAAGCGGATTGCCGATGTTGGCCGGCATGGCCATTACATTTGCCGCCGTCGCAACCTTGGCGGCCGTCGCCGGCGGTTGGGCGGTCGATGCCAACCAATATGGCCGCACAATCGCGATAGTCCTGCTGGCTGTGTTGGGATTGACGCTTATCTTTCCCGGTCTCGCCGACCGCGTCATGAGGCCCTTCGTGGACCTCGGCGCGAAACTTTCCAATTCCGCGGAGCATGGTGAAGGCGCGCAAGGCGGGATGGTCCTGCCATCGTTCCTGCTTGGCATCGCAACAGGTTTCCTGTGGGCGCCGTGCGCGGGGCCGGTGCTTGGCCTGATTTTGACGGGCGCGGCCCTCAATGGCGCAAACGTTGGGACGTCGCTGTTGCTGCTGGCTTACGCGGCAGGTGCCGCGACATCGCTTGCGCTTGCGCTCGCTGTCGGCGGACGCGTGTTTTCCGCCATGAAACGCTCACTCGGAGTGGGCGAATGGATCAGGCGCGGACTGGGCGTCGCCGTATTGGCTGCAGTTGTCGCGATCGCATTTGGGCTTGATACCGGTTTCCTGACCCGCATTTCACTTTCGGGCACGGCGTCACTCGAGCAAGCCCTCGTTGACCGGCTTCGGCCGGCGTCAAAAGCCGGCGATTCATCTTCCGGCGCCATGTCGGGCGGCCCGGCCATGACAATGAAGGCAAAGCCGGACGCTCAGCCGGAGAACCTGGCAGTCGAAGGCGGATTTCCGTCATTGTCGGGCGCGGCGGAGTGGCTGAACTCCCCGCCCCTGACATCCGAGGACCTCAAGGGAAAGGTCGTTGTGATCGATTTCTGGACGTACTCCTGCATCAACTGCCTTCGCTCCATTCCCTACGTCAAAGCCTGGGCCGAGAAATACAAGGACCACGGACTGGTCGTCATCGGCGTGCACACGCCGGAATTCGCCTTTGAACGCAAGATCGGCAACGTGCGCGCCGCCGTGTCGGACCTCAAGATCGGCTATCCGGTCGCGATCGATAATGAATATAAAATCTGGCGCGCCTTCGATAACGAATATTGGCCGGCGCATTACTTCATCGATGCGCAAGGGCACATCCGTTACCATCACTTTGGCGAAGGTGAATACGGCGAATCCGAGCGCGTCATTCAGCGCCTTCTCGCCGAAGCGGGCAACAGCAACGTTCCCGCCGGTCTCGTATCCGTGACCGCATCGGGCGCGGAGGCGGCGCCCAGCACAAGCGACGATCAATCGCCCGAGACTTACCTCGGCTATAATCGGGCTGGGAATTTTGTGTCACCGGGCGGGATCGTCGAGGACGAAAGCCACGTCTATGCGATGGCCACGCCCCAACTCAATCAATGGTCTTTATCTGGCGCCTGGACGATTGATGGAGAGAACGCCGCTCTCAACGAAATGGGTGGCCGTATCGTCTATCGATTTCACGCGCGAGATCTTCATCTCGTTCTGGGTCCTGCCGCGGACGGCAAGCCGATCAGATTCCGCGTGAGCATCGACGGCGAGGCCCCAGGCGCGGATCACGGCGCCGACATTGATGCCGGCGGCCAGGGCATCGTCGATACGCAGCGCCTGTACCAGCTCATTCGGCAGAACGGCGCGGTTTCGGATCGTACGTTCGAGATCGAGTTTCTCGATCCCGGAGTTCAAGCTTACGCGTTCACGTTTGGCTGACATGTCGAAACTCCCGCTGCAATACCAAACGAAAGCAGCCTTGGTATTTTGTATCGCCGTTCGATTAATGCTAATGACTCGCAGCTAGATTGACGGATCAGTTCAATTGCCCGCGGCAAATTTAATTCGGGAGGCATCCAACCCATTAGGGCGGTTGTTTGATGCGCTCATAGATCCAGTGCGGCGGGACCCTACGATGCTCGCCGTCCTGGGTGTCTATTTGCTGGTTTGGACGCTCTATGGGGTCATCTCCAAGGGAAGCCAAGACCTGCATCCTGACATGACCGAGCTGATCGCTTGGTCTCGCGATCTCGCTCTCGGCTATCCCAAACATCCGCCGTTCGCCGCAATTGTAGTGCGCGGATGGTTCGCCCTGCTGCCTGTTACAGACTGGGCCTTTTATCTGCTGGCGATGTTGACGGCGACCGTTGCGCTGTGGGTCGCGTGGAAGCAATTCGCGGATTATCTGGACCCGGTGAAATGCGTGGCCGCACTTGCTCTGCTCACGTTTATTCCATTTTACAATTTTCATGCGCTGAAATTCAACGTCAACACGATGCTGATGCCGTTGTGGGCAATCACGACGTTTTGGTTTTCACAGAGCGCGGCCTACGCGGCACTCGCCGGCGTTGGTGCAGCAACCTGCATGATGAGAAAATATTGGTCGATTTTTCTGCTCGCTGGACTTTTCGTTGCCGCGTTGACCGATTCCCGGCGCGCTTCGTATTTTCGTTCGGCGGCTCCGTGGATTACCGTTTTAACGGACCGTCGCAGTATTGAGCCCGCATATCGGTTGGTTGGAGAAGCACAATTTCTCGCCAATGGAATATGCGATGTCGGTGCATGGCGGCCATTCGATAAGCGATGTCCTCTGGCGGAATATTCGGTACATCCTCGATTCGATAGCCTACGTATTTTTGCCGGTTACTGTCGTGCTGTTGGCGATACGGCCGAACGTAGAGGCCTTCATTGACATGGCATGGCCTGCGGATGGCGACCGCCGGTTGGTTGCAGTTGCATTCTGGGCCACGCTCCTTCTGCCGCTTTTGCCGGCACTGGCATGGGGCATTGAAATTCATGGCATCTGGACAATGTCGAACTGCAGCCTGTTGCCAATCCTCCTGCTATCGTGTCCTGCCGAGCAGGTCTCTCGCCAATTTGTCCGTCGCATCATCGGTTTCGCAATTGCCGTCCCCTTGGTCATGCTGATTGCCGCTCCCGGGATTGCGCTTTTCAATCATGAGCGAGGGTTGCCGCCAGAACAGACCCAAGCCCGAACGTTGGCCGCCCAGGTCGAAAATACCTGGCATGACTCAACCGCAAAACCGTTGCGTTATGTCGGAGGCGAGACGGATTTGGTGTACGGGGTGCTCACTTACGTCCGAAGCCGTCCGCAGTTGCTGCTCGACCCGCTGGAATGGCACGCAAAGCGCGTCAAGGAGTACGGCATTGCGTTTGTTTGTTTTGCGGGAAATTCTGAATGCATTGCTGCATCAAGCAAGATCGCGGACGAAAATCCCGCAAGCCGGAAAATTGAAACACAACTTGTGCGCAATTACTTTGGCATCCCGAGCCAACCGGGAAATTACATGATCTTTATCGTGCCGCCTGACACCTGATCCTTGGCGAGGCCGGCATGTTCGCCAAGTGCCGCAAGAGAGCATCATATCGGGTCCATCGCCGTCCTTGACTTTCATCTTCGCCCGGAACAGTTTTCAGTGTCGGGCTTGATCGCAGTCGCCCGGCTTTTCTCAGGCATCTCGCCCAAGCACTGCACTTTGCCCGCTCGGTGGCGAAGGCTTGTGGTGCAATGAACAAATTTTCCGCCATTCCATTGCTTTTTGCGGCGCGCGGCCTGCGCGGGTTTGGCGACGGATTCGCCACGATCATCTTGCCGGCCTATCTGACTGCAATCGGCTATGACACGATTGCGATCGGAATCGTCGTCACGGCGTCGTTGCTCGGCACGGCGGTCCTGACGCTGGCCATCGGCGCCATCGCGCCACGCTACGATTTGCGGACATTGATGCTGCTCGGGGCGTGTCTCATGACATTCACCGGGCTGGCGTTCCCCGGCTTCCAGCACATCGCCTTCGTCGCACTCGTGGCATTTGTTGGAACGATCAACCCGTCGACGGGCGATATCGGGGTCTTGGTACCGCTTGAGCATGCCATGCTTGCGCGCGGGGTCGCCGACCAGGAGCGAACACGCGTCTTCGCGCGCTACAGCCTTATTGGTGCGCTGTCGATGGCCGTCGGCACTCTGGCGGCGGCATCGCCCGATTTCCTGGCGCACATCGGCGTCGGCAGGCTCGATGCATTCAGGCTGATGTTTTACGCCTACGCGGTGCTTGGCCTCGGCTGCGCTTTGCTTTACCGGATGCTGCCACATGCCCGCATGACCGAGGCGGCGCCTCATGCGCCGCTCGGCCCGTCGCGCGCTGTCGTCTATAAGCTCGCCGCGCTGTTCAGCGTCGACGCATTTGCCGGCGGTTTTGTCGTGCAATCACTGATGGCGCTGTGGCTGTTTGACCGGTTCAACGTCTCCATCTCGACCGCGAGCGTGTTTTTCTTTTGGGCCGGCACGCTCAGCGCATTTTCGTACCCGGTCGCCGCCTGGCTCTCGCGCCGTTTCGGTCTCGTCAACACGATGGTGTTTACGCATATTCCGTCCAGCATATTTTTGATCGCGGCGGCGTTCTCGTCCAATCTTTATGTTGCCTTCGGACTCCTGCTCCTGCGATCCGCCCTGTCGCAAATGGATGTGCCGACACGTACATCCTACGTGATGGCGGTGGTAACGCCCGCCGAGCGCGCCACCGCCGCCAGCGTAACCGCCGTGCCGCGCAGCCTCGCATCTGCAATTAGTCCGGTCCTTACCGGATTTCTATTGACCACAGCGTTCGTGGGACTGCCGCTGATCGCCTGCGGCACACTCAAGATCATCTACGACGTGGCCCTGCTGATCTCATTCCGGCACATAAAACCGCCGGAGGAATCCCCGCATTCGGTTGCTGCGAACTCGACGAAACACAACGTCGCGGAGGACTAAAGCGGATTACGCGTGGACAGGGTCACGCCCCCTATTCGATCAAATAGATCGGGCTCGACCAGGCTTGATGGCCGTCTGCCTGCGTTACGCGCACGTAGACCGGAAGATCGCGGCCGCCCTTGAATACGGCTTGATGTTCGAGCGTCAGCCCTCGGCTCCAGTCCGTCTCCGGTAACCGATAGATGCTGAGCTTGCGGCCAAGCCCACCACCGTCGAAGGTCACGACACCGTCTGTGAGTTGGCCGAGGTCCACTTCGCCGGACACGATATTGGTCTCGATCCGCAACACGCCGGCACGGGCCTCGTCGAGCCAGAGATCAATGCCGGCAAGATTTCCGGTCGTCACCGAGGTCCAGGCCAGCGTGGTGCCTGCAGTGACTTCCTGCACTTTGCGTTCCGGATTGAGGAAGTTCACCGGAGCAAAGCGCGTGATGCGGCTGCCTGTGACCGCGAGCTTGCCATTCCACACGGTTTCACGGCCGCGTCCGCGGTATTCCGCGCCTTGCCATAGAATTCGGATGCGGCGGCCGAGATCGGCGGCCGTGAATGGACGTGCCGATTGGACAACTTGCGTGCCGTGGAGCACGTCCACCCGATCGAGCGGCGCCGTTCCCAGCACTTCAACCGAAAGATTCATCGGAGCGGCACCCGGGCAAATGATATCGCCCATCATGGCTTCGCGCGCCGAGAACGTCTCGGCGGGGCCGAGCTTTGGGTCTTCCGAAAATCCGGTGACGTCTTCCTTGAAGGTGCCGCGCACGTCGAGGAACAGGCGTGTGCCCGTCGTGCCGTAGTGCCACCGTCGGCGCAGGGCCTCGAACAGCGCATCACGCGTCAACTCCGGCATGAAATAGCAGGACAAGCCGCCGATCGCGCCGAATGTCGAAGCGCCTGGTGTCGTTGCTCCGGGACGGCCTTTGTGGTCGTCGCTGTGACAGACCACGCCGACGCGGTAGCCCATGTCGAACGCGTCATGCAAAATCCACTCGAACGTGCCCCAGGTCGAGTGAACTTCGACGGTGCGTTCGACGCGCCCGTCGTGGGCGTATTTGACGTCGGCATAGCGCCCGCCGACATGGGCAATGACGCGACAGTCTTCGTCACCCAGGAATTCGAACAGCTTGTCCGCGGTGTAGATCGCCTCGGTCGACGTCTCGCCTTCGACAAGGATATGCGACGAGCGGCGGATCGGCCGCCCTTCGCGGCGGAAGAACACATTGCGGTCGCCGCCCATGCCGGTATTGCCCGACCATTCGTAGCCCGGCAGGCAGACGAATTTGCCCGGCTGATCGAACTGAGCGGTGAGCGCGTTTAATTTTGTCCAGAACGCATCGGTGATCTGAAAATCATTGCCCTGGTGGCCGACCATGTCGACGAAGGCTTTGTCACGGGCATAGCGGAAATACGCCTCCGCGGTTCCCATGCCGATGGTCTCGCCGCTCTGGCCGTGCAAATCGGCCCAGTAGCGCCGCAGCGGCGCGCCCGACACCACACGAAGCGGGTTGGCGCGCGCCACGATCTGGTCATTGGCCATGACTCTTAAATCGAAATCACCGGCGCTCTCCGCCACGAGGTTCTCCAGCACCCGCGGGTCTTCGCCCTTCGTGATCGTCACGCGTTCTGGCAATCCGCGCAGCGGCGGTGTCGAATGAAGCGTGAAGGTGCCGGCCGCATCGTCGGTCGGATTGCCCCACATATCCTCGGCGACGATGGCAAGCCGGAATGGCTCGCCTACGACCGCGAGCGAAGGCAGGATCGCTTTCCAGCGCGTCGCCGGTCCGGCAACCAGATCGAAGGACGGCTGCTCCGGCAGTTCGCAGAATTCATAAGCCGCAAAGGCATCGACCGAGCTGCGAAGCTCGACGTTCTTCTCGACGTTGGTTTGCAGGCGAAAACCGGGCGACCCGTTCCTGTGATCGCCGAGCCGTATGGTCAGCGTATCGCCGGCGCGCAGGTAGCCGCGGCCGACACGAATGAGCAGCGTATTGGCATAGGGGCGAATGTTGAGGCGATCGAACCAGACTTCCAGTTTCGCGCCGTTGCTCGCCTCGACGGTTGTAAAATTTGGCGCGGCCGGCGCGCTAAATTGCGGCTTGCTCAAATCCGAAGTCGTCCGCCACGACACTTTCACCATGCCGGTGTCGTCGATCCCGAACAGGCCTGCGGTATAGACTAGCGTGAGCTCGGCATGGGATCCGGCGACAAACGGTCCCGGCGACAGAAGCTTGATGGAGCCCATGTGCTCGGGGAGATATTTCGAGTACGGCATATCGATCCATGATCTGATGCGCGGCATTGCTGGCCGCACGGGGACAGTGCCGCTATGGTATTCGATACCGTTCAAGAATGCAGGTGCGGCTTTTGACGATGAAGTTGCAATCTTTCGTTTTGATATTGGCCCTCGCAACCGCCGCTCCGTTGCCGGCCGCGGCGCAAGATTGGCCGAACCGCACGATCCATTTCGTCGTTCCGTTTCCGGCCGCCGGCGCAACCGACGTCGTGGCGCGCATCGTTGGGAATTCGCTGTCGCGCGATCTCGGCCAGCAGATCATTGTCGAGAACAAATCCGGCGCCAACGGCAATGTCGGAATCGAATACGCCTCGAAGGGCGCGCCGGACGGCTACACAATCCTCGTCAGCACGGAGGCGGTGAGCAGCAATCCGCACGTCTATACGATGGATTTCGATCCGCTAAAGACGCTGGTTCCCGTCATCGAATTGTCGCGCCAGCCGATCGCGCTGGCGGCCCACCCGTCGCTTGGCGTCACTGCGCTTGCCCAGTTGACCGCGATGGTCAAGCAACAGCCGGGCATGCAGTTTGCGACCGGAAGCGGGGTCGGCTCGACGCAGGCGATGGTTGCGCTGTGGTACGCAAAGATTGCCGGAATAAATCTTATCCAGGTGCCCTATCGCGGCGGCGGCGAGGCGATCAACGATCTGATCGCCGGGCACATGAAACTGGGCTCGCTCGGCACGACGCCGCTGATCCCGCATTACAAAGCCGGCAACCTGTATCTGCTCGCGCAATCCACGGCGACGCGGTCGGCGGCGCTGCCAAACGTGCCGACTTTTGAGGAAGCGGGCATCAGCGGCTTGGAGATCGCACAAAGGATCGGCGTATTTGTACCGGCTGGTACGCCGCCTGAAATCATCGCGCGTCTCAACACCCAGCTCAATATTGTCCTTAAGGACGAGAACGTCAGGAAGAGTTTCTTCGATCAATCCCTGGATCCAGCCGGCGGCACCGCCGAACAGTACGGCAGACTGGTGCGCGAGGACTCCGAAAAATACGAGCGCCTGGTGAAAGACCTTAACGTGCAAGTCCAATGAGCGCCGCAGGCCGGCGCGCTTAACGTGGAAGATCTCCCCGACTATTCCCTCGATCCTCTGCGCTGGGGCTCGGCCGCGATGGCGGCGCATTTTCCCGGTTTCAAGCACCTGGATATGCGCACCAGCGGGGCTGTCATCCGGCTACGTCACGGCGGCTCCGGGCCGCCGCTGCTGCTCGTCCACGGCAATCCGGAAAACCACACCTGCTGGTACAAGATCGCCGCGACGCTGAGCCAGAATTACCATGTGATTCTTCCAGACCTGCGCGGCTACGGTGACAGCTCGCTGCCTGATGCAGGTCTGAATAATGTCAATTTCAGTTTCCGCGAGATGGCGCGCGATCTCGTCGAGATCATGGAGCAACTCGGATACCAGCGCTTCATGATCGCCGGTCATGATCGCGGCGGTCGCACAACGCACCGGCTGTGCCTCGATCATCCCGAGCGTGTCATCAAGGTTTGCATCATGGATGTGGTGCCAAACTATCACGTGTGGACGAACATCACGAAGAACTGGGTTATCGGCACGTGGCACTGGGGTTTTATGGCGCAGCCGGAACCGTTTCCGGAGCGCCTCATAAGCGCGGTGTCGGCGGAATATTTCATCAGGAGCCGCATGATGATCCGCGGCGGTACCGGCACGGGTTTTCTAACCGACACGGCGCTCGACGAATACGTCCGCTGCTACACGCCGAAAACCATCACCGGCTCGTGCCGCGACTATCGGGCCACGGCGACATGCGATTTCGAGATGGACACGGCCGACAAGGACAAGACGCTTGATATGCCGCTTCTTCTGCTTTGGGGCGCGCGAGGCCAGTCACCCGAGCGCGCCAGGGAATTCCTCGACGTGTGGAAGCGGTATGCCTCGAACATCGTCGCCCACGAAGCCATCGCGTGCGGCCACTACATCCAGGAAGAGGTGCCGGACAAGGTCATCGAGCACTTCACGAGCTTCTTCAAAATTTGAAAAGAGTTCAGGGCGCAGGTCAAATGCGGATTTCAGCGCGCTGAGTTCGATCACTGGCACAGGCTCGATTGCGTTCCGCTGTGAGCGCTCATTCCATATCTGTCGACTTCACATTTCACGGCCGGTGCCGGTGCCGGCGCTGAACCACGTGCGGCTGGCGCATTGTGCTTCGGCGGCGGTTCGTTGGCGACGCACGCTCCGCTCTCGGCATGTTCGCCATGCGGGCAAATCAGGGGGCATACCCGTTTGTTGATTGCGCGAACTGCATTGACCGCGTCGGACGTCGCGTCGTCCGAAAAGCTTGCGGACGTGAGTTTTATGAATTTGCCCAACGCCGCCTTGGTATCGTCGTCGAACGCGCCGTTTACGGCACCGTCGAAACAACCGACGCGCCGCAACTCGAACTGCAATTCGCGCGCAAGTTCGTGCGGATCGGGCGCGGTTACGGCCGGAACAGCCGGCGCCACGTTGGCAAGCGACGCAATCCGCTGCTCCGCGTCCGTGCGCTCTGGACTGTTCGGGAATTGCTGAATGAACTGCCGCAACCGATCGGCGTCGTTACTGTCCTTGACCTGATTCCACGCCGTTCGCTCAGCCGTAAGCGCGGTGATCCGTGCTTCGGCATCCCCACGGCGCGGGCTGTCGGGAAACTCCGTGATGAAGCGCCTCAATGCGGCGGGATCGTTCGTATCGTTGACAAGCGACCAAGCCAGTTCATCCGGCCTTGGCAGCGGCGCGACCGCAAGAATCGGCGCGACCGGAACCGGCGGCGCGGCATTTGCGGTCTTCGTCTCCGGCGGCGGAGCTTTTGAAGGCGGGATAACGGCCGCCGATGCTTGAGCCGCCGGCGGCGGCGCAGCGACTGAAGCCTGCTGGCTGTTCGGACCGTGCCGCGTCGCGATCCAAACAACGATTGCGACGACGCACGCGGCAGCGAGCGCACCGCCCGCGATGACCGCAGGCCCTAACGCGGATCGCCGCGGTTCCAGTTGCCGCAGCCGCGCGCGGATCTGATCGGCGTCGGTCCCCTTCCTGTAAGTAGCGAGAAACGATTTGAGCACTGAAACGTCATCGCTTGCCATTGCACGGCCGTGGGCCTCGTTACGGACCAACAATGCCGACTTCAGCTTCTGGGCTTCGTCGGCGAAATCACCGCCGGGATTTGCCGCAAGAAATGTATCGATTGCCGCAACCGTGCCGGCGCTTTTGGCGGCGGCGAACGCTTCTTCCTGCTCGGCGCGGCGGCTGGCCAATTGTTCTATTTCAATTTCGGCGGTTTTTCGCCGCCGTTCCTGGCGCGCTTCGTCTTCTCGCCTGCGCTCGCGCTCCTCCAGCGGCACCCACTGCTTGTGCAGGGCCTTCGATATGTTTCTGCAAAAATGGATGATCCTCGTTCGAATCTCGGGATCTTCGAGGCTGCGGGGACGGTAATCCCGCCAGTCGAGGTACTGGCGCGTGCCGACAATGTTCAGAACGGGGTCCTGACGCCACAGCTTCTCGTCCTCGAGAGCGGGGACCGGAATGTAGAGGATCGGGAAAACCAGGTCGTCGCGGCCCAGCTCCGCTTCCCGCGCCAGAAACGCCTGAAACTCATGCCCGCAATTTTGGCTTCTGAGCGAGCGCGGCGTGACAATCGGTATAAAAAACACCGACTGCTTGATGCCCTGGTCGATCTGCTTTTCCCAGAGCGTGCCGTGAGAAATTGCGGCCTTGTCCTGCCAGATCCGAAAATCGATCTGGGAACGGCCGAGCTGAGCGCTAAGCTCGGCCTGGATGGCGTCGCGCAGGGCGGACAGGCTGCCCTTGGAGCCCTCATCGTCCTCACGGGAATAGCTGAAGAATCCGATGAGCTCTGGAACTTCGGCGAGCGTTGACATCCAACACCATGGTGGCCGGAAGCCGTATGGGCGGCCGGAAGCAGTATCGCGTTATCCTAGCGGAAAATCGAAACGCAAAATAGCGCCAGCGCGCCTCACCCATCTTCGTAATTTGGGTACTGGCTTATATGTCCGCGCCCTAATAGTTTGCAGCAATTGCGAATGAACGCGTGAGCGAAAAAAGTGCGCCGCCCCCTGTTTCTCCCGACCGCCCGCCAGACCAACTGGCTTTTGATCGTCGCTTTTTTGTCGGTCGGCCAGGCCATGTATCTGCGCTACATGGCGATCGAGAATTTGAACGTCGAACTCGCCTGCCAGGCCGGGCTGAAGACGTGGCTGTGCAGCGCATTCCGCCTGTCGATCGTCCTCTACACTTACAATGTGTTTGGCGCCGCGGCGCTCGCGGCCGCTTTGCTCAATTTGTGCCGGCCGTCGATCGTGCTGGTGACGGTTGCGCTGATCGCCGGCGGATTTGGCATCGTTCTGCACAATGCCGACCTTTCGGCGCTCGCCGCCGGTATTTTGATCCTCAGTCTGGCGCGTCCCGCGCCCGCAGCAGGATGACGGCAAGAACGATCATTCCGGCGCAGAGCCAGATCGCCTGCCAGTTGGCGAGTGTTTCGTTGACCGCAATGTAAATCGCCGAGACCGCCAGCACCATCGCAGCCAGTGTTTCTGCCGCGGCGCGCGATCCGGCGCAACGCGATGTCGACACCATGAGCACGAGGAACGCCGCCGCGCCGCCGCACAGCGGCGCGAAGGGAAGATCGCGGTAGCGCGGGTCGAATACGAGGCCGAGCGCCGTTTGCAGCGAAAGCAAAGTCAACGCGATCAAGCTTAAGCCGAGCGCGGCGTTCAACCGGTCCCGCGCGCCGGATCGGCCGAGAAGTCCGGCAAATGAAGGTGGCGTACGGCCGAGCGCACAGGCCGCCGCACAGGCGACCGGGGCCGCGGCGGCAGCTGCAGCGAAAAAGACCGAACGTGCCCAGCCGCCGGGACTGAAACTGTCGATCGGAATCCGTTCGATCGTCCAGCCGATAAGAACTGCAGGCAGATAGGTCAGCACCGCGATCCGCGGCCACAACAGTTGCGGCGGCGGTTTGGCGCCGCCGGCGACACCCGCGCTCACGAAGGCGAACGCGGCGAGCACCATGCCGGCGAGCGCTTGCAGCAGCCAATCGGGGTGATCGGATACGATGCCGCTGAAATCGAATTTCGGCCGGCCGGTGCGGCGGTCGAAGATGCCCCAATAGCCGCCGGTCGCGCCTTCGAGCCAGCGCTTCCAGGGCTGATCGAAGGCTTCGATGATGTTGGCGCGGAAATTCTCGCGCTGCGCCAAAGTCACCGTCTCTTCGATAACGCGCGCCTGGTTCGACGGTGACGGCAACGCGCCTTCGCGCATCCGTCCCTGGCTCGGCCAGCCGACTTCGCCGATCACGATCTCCTTGTTGGGGATGGCGGCGGCGACGCGTTTGCGGATCGAGTCGACATGCGCGGCGCCGACCGATGCCGGCAACGGAAAATCCTCCCAGTACGGCAAAATGTGAATCGTCACGAAGTCGACCGCGCTTTGCAGGTCGCTGTAACGCAGCCAGAACTCCCAGACATCGGCGTAAGTCACCGGCACGGAAACCTGCGACTTCACCTCGCGGATGATGGCGGACAGATCCGTGACCGACAGGTCACCGCGCAGCAGCACTTCGTTGCCGACGACGATGGCACGGATGACATCCGGATATTTTTTCGCAAGCGCGATGACGGCCGCGATCTGCTCGCGGTTCTTCTGCGTCTTGTTGGATAGCCAAATCCCCTGCAGCACTTTCATGCCGTGGCGCTGCGCGATCGCGGGGATCTGGTCGAGTCCGTTTTCGACCGAGTAAGTGCGAACGCAATCCGTATAACGGGACAACAGCGTGAGATCTTCATCGATCTGCTGGGCATCGACATGCGTGGTCTCGATCAGCGGGTCCTGCCGGCCGCGAAACGGCGCGTACGACACACAGTAAAGCTTCGCACCCGTGGCAAGCGGCGATGGCGGCAGCCGGACCGGGGAGCCGAGCCACCACCAGGTCACGCCGATGGCGGCGGCGGTGAGCGCGTAAAACGCCAGCGCCGTCACAGCGGTATTTCGGTCAAGGAGGCGAGACACGCTCTGCATTAGCCTTGCTGCATTAGCCTTGGCGGCACCCGCTGCCAAGCTTGGTGCGGCCGGGTTTCGCCCCGGCTGCGCTGGACAAACGAACGCAGTTAGGGTGTTGTCTTAGCGGTCAATTCCGGGACGGTCGTCGCATTATCGGCTCAATCTGGTGACCAAGAAGACGGCCACAAAACCGGCCGGAAACGTTTGGGGAACGTCCGCCGCTTCGCCGCAACAAAGCTCAACGAACCAAGAGAACCATGTCCCACCGAGTGCTCAGCGTTGTCGGCGGCCTATGCCTTGCGGCCGGTCTTTTTGCAGGTCCGCTCCCTCCCCTGACAAATGCGGCTTTGGCGCAGAGCGGCGATGCCAAACCGGCCGACCAGCAGCCCGCGGCCACGCCGGACGCTCCCAAGGAAGCCCAGAAAATCGACGAGTTCGCCGAAGCCCAGCGCGTCCTTAACGGGCCGGCCGGCAACCCGGAATGCGTTTGGCTCGGCCGCCGGGTCGTAAGTTTACTCTGGCGCGACGATCTCGATACGGCTTTCCGCCACCTCGATCTTTACGACCGGTTCGGCTGCCCGAGCGGCCATATCCAGGCGACGTTCCGATGCCTGGTTTTGCACGCCAATACGATCGATCCCAAAGCCGCCGACAGCCTTAACGGACGGGTCCACGCCTGCTGGATCAACCCTGCGCTCCAGGACGCACCCGCACCCGCGGCGGCGGCGGTCCCGAGCCCGACCACGACCCGCTAAGCGCTCCTCCAATAAAAAATGTCGCCGGCGAGGCGTTGACCGCAATTTGCTGTCTTGAATTTGCCATTCACCGCCGCTAATTTATTTTTGCCGCTCGCAAGGTGCCTCTCCTTACGACCATCGTCGAACCTGGGGGCAGGTTCGGGCCTGTGTGGTTCGCCCCGCTTGGTAATGAGTCCATGCGCACCGTCGTCGCCGTGCTCGCGCTAGTAGCGTGCGTGCATGCCGGCATCTGGGCTTTGTTAAAACCGGTCGGAAAAGCTCCCGATTTCACCGGCCAGCTTGCCAGCGTCTCCTACTCCCCGTTCGCGGATTCTTCGCATCCCGATACCGGCGTCCGCCCCACGCCTGAGCAAATCCGCGCCGATCTTAAGGCCATCGCGCCCTATACCCGGGCGATCCGCACCTATTCGGCCACCGGCGGCGCTGAACTCGTGCCGCCGATCGCCGCCGAGTTCGGCCTGAAGGTCACGGTCGGCGCCTGGATCGACAAGGATCAGGCCCGCAATGAGCGGGAAATCCGCTCCGCTCTCGATCTCGCCCGCCACTACAGCAATGTCGAAGCCATCGTCGTCGGCAATGAGACAACGCTGCGAGCCGAAATGACCGTGGATGACCTCATCAAGCTCATCCAAAAGGTTAAGCGGCAGAGCCCAGTCCCTGTAACTACAGGTGAAATCTGGACCGTCTGGATCGACCATCCCGAGCTCGCCTCGGCCGTCGACTTCATCGCCGCGCACATCCTGCCCTATTGGGAGGGTTTTGATGCCTCCCGCGCGGTCGACCACACCATTGAGTTCTACGACAAGCTGCGCCGTACCCATCCGGGCAAGCGCATCGTGATCGCCGAATTCGGCTGGCCGAGCGCCGGCTACAATTTCCATGACGCCGATCCAGGCCGGATCGACCAGGCCAAGGTGCTGCGTGATTTCGTCACGCGCGCGGAGGCTTACGGCATCGACTACAACATCGTCGAAGCCATCGATCAGCCCTGGAAGACGATGGAAGGCGGCGTCGGGCCCTATTGGGGGCTCTTTGACGCTTCCCGGCAGGCAAAATTCTCCTGGACCGGACCGATCACCGACCCCGATTACGCCAAACGGGCCGGGCTCGCGGTGCTGTTCGGGCTCCTTCTCTCATTGCCGATCCTCGCCATGGCCGGCGCCAGCGTGACCCAGGCTGTGATGCTGTCGGTCTCGGCCAATGCGGTCGGCGCCTGGTGCTCGGCCATCGTCGCCTTCTGGAAAGGGCATTATTTCGTGCCCGGCGCTGCCTTCGCGCTCGGGCTCGGCATCATCCTTCTGATCCCGCTTGTGGCCATCGCGCTGTCGCGCCTCGAAGAGATCGCGGCCATCGCGTTCGGCCGCGGGCCGCGCCGTCTTGCCAATGCGCCGCCGCTCGTGCCGGAAGTCTTCGCGCCCAAAGTGTCGATCCACATTCCGGCCTATTGCGAGCCGCCGGACATGCTCAAGGCGACGCTCGATGCCGTGGCGCGGCTCGATTATCCGAACCTCGAATGCGTCCTTGTCATCAACAACACGCCCGATCCGGCACTGTGGCGGCCGGTGGAGGAGCATTGCCTTACGCTCGGCGAGCGCTTCAAATTCGTCCGCGTCGAGAACCTTGCCGGCTACAAAGCGGGGGCGCTCCGACTCGCGCTTGGCCATACCGCGCCGGATGCCGAGATCATCGCCTCGATCGACGCCGATTACGTGCTCGCGCCGGATTGGCTGAAAGATCTGGTGCCGCTGTTCGCCGATCCGAACGTCGGTTTCGTGCAGTCGCCGCAGGATCATCGCGACGGCGACCGCTCGCTGATGCACACCGCGATGAACGCCGAATATGCCGGCTTCTTCGACATCGGCATGGTGCAGCGGAACGAATTCAACGGCGTCATCATGCACGGCACGATGTGCCTGATCCGCCGCGCCGCGATCGAGAATGTCGGCGGCTGGTCGAGCGAAACCATCGTCGAGGATACCGATCTCGGCCTGAGCATGCTCGAGCACGGCTGGATCGCCCATTACACCAACCGCCGCTACGGCCACGGCCTCCTCCCCGATACGTTCGAGGACTACAAGCGCCAGCGTCATCGCTGGGCGTTTGGCGGATTCCAGCTGGTGCGCAAGCATTGGCGCAGCATGCTGCCCTGGGCCGACGGCCTCTCCCGCGATCAGAAACGCGAATACGGCATCGGCTGGCTCAACTGGCTCGGCTCCGACTCCATCGGGGTCGTCGTTGCGCTTCTCAATATCCTTTGGGTGCCGTTCGTCGCCTTCGCCAATATCGCGGTGCCCGATCGCATTCTCACCATTCCGATCATCGCGGCATTCACGGTTTCGGTCGCGCACTTTGCAACGCTCTACCGGCTGCGGGTGCGGGCAACCCCAAGCCAGATGCTTGGCGCGGTCTGCGCGGCGATGTCGGTGCAATGGACCGTTGCGCGTGCCGTCGGCATGGGCCTGATCCAGGAACGCATGCCGTTCCTGCGCACGTCAAAGGGCGGCAGCGGCCGCAGGGGCCCCGACTTCGCGGCGTTCTGGGAGGCCGTGATCGCGGCTCTCCTCCTGATCGGCGCGTCCACGCTTGTCATCACCAATTACAAGCAGGTCCACGAGATCAACATTTTCGCCTGGGTGCTCGTGGTGCAGAGCCTGCCGTTCCTCGCCGCGGTGACATTGGCCGCGATCGAGGGCACGCGCTTTAACAACTTTGCCTTCTGGCGCGGTCTTGAAGCCAGGGCCGCCGCCCTTTTGCCGCAGCGTCAGGCGATGACCACGGTCATGCCCGAGGCGCCGAAGCTGCCCGCGGACAATATCGAAACGGCGCAGTGACGCTTCAGCCGGCCAGCGCCTTTTCGGCGAGCCGGACCCAATAGGACGTTCCGAGCGGGATCACGTCATCGTTGAAGTCGTAAGCCGGGTGATGCAGCCCCGCGCTGTCGCCGTTGCCGACGAAGATGAAGGCGCCGGGACGTTCCTTGAGCATGAAGGCGAAGTCCTCTGCCCCCATCATCGGCGCGACGGCGGTATCGACCCTGTCCTTGCCGGCGATTTCCTGCGCGACGCTTGCGGCGAAATCCGTCTCGCGGTCGTGGTTGACCAGCACCGGATAGCCGTTCGCGTATGTGACCTTGGCCTTTGCGCCATAGAGCCGCGCCGTGCCCTCGACAACCTCGTCGACCCGCGTGCGCAGGATTTGCCGGACCCCGTCGGTCAGGGCCCGTGCCGAGCCGCTGAGCTTGGCGTGCTGCGGAATGACGTTGTCGGTGTGCCCGGCCTGGAACATGCAAATCGACACCACCGCCGCCTCCAGCGGGTCGACATTGCGGGCCACGACGGACTGGAGCTGGTTGATGATTTGCGCACCGACGAGGATCGTATCGATCGATTTGTGCGGGCGTGCGGCGTGGCCGCCTTTGCCTTCGACCGCGATCTCGATGTGATCGACGGACGCCATCATCGGGCCGTGACAGATGGCGAATTCTCCGACCGGCAGCCCGGGATAATTATGCATCCCGTAAACTTCGCCGATGCCGAAACGGCTGATCAGGCCGTCCTTGAGCATCGCCAGCGCGCCCGCGCCGCCTTCCTCTGCCGGCTGGAAAATCACCACGGCGGTGCCGGCGAAATTGCGCGTCTCGGCGAGGTATTTTGCGGCGCCTAGCAGCATCGCGGTGTGGCCGTCATGGCCGCAAGCGTGCATTTTGCCGGGCGTCGTCGATTTGTACGGCAGGCCGGTCTCTTCCTCGAGCGGCAGCGCGTCCATGTCGGCGCGAAGGCCTACGACCTTGTTGCCGGATTTGCGGCCCCGGATGACGCCGACGACGCCGGTGCGGCCGAGGCCCGTAACGACGTCGTCGCAGCCGAAACTCTTGAGCTTGTCGGCGACGGAACCCGCGGTGCGGTGGACGTCGTAGCGGAGTTCCGGATGGGCATGGAGATCCCGCCGCCACGCGGTAATTTCACCGTGCAGGTCGGCGACGCGGTTGACGATTGGCATCGAATTTCCCTCGTTCGGCGGCCCACCCGGCAAGAAAGCCGGGGCAATGTAGCAAAAGCACCACAAAAAAGCGCCTAAAGCCGCTGCGAGGCTGGTAATGCCGGACGCTTTTAAGTATCTGAACCGGCACGAGAGCCCGTAGCTCAGTCGGTAGAGCACGTGACTTTTAATCACGGGGTCGACGGTTCGAGCCCGTCCGGGCTCGCCAATGTTTCCAGATAGTTATACCAGTTTTCGAGAGTCAATAACGAGGAAACAAATTGGTGGGGTAACGCGTGGGGTAACGTTAGGAAGCCCACTGGTGCGCGTTTTGGGGTCTGGCCGCCGTATATGGGGCCGCCGCTACGCTAAACGCATGGGCGACGCTCCGGGGGCTATAGCAATGCGCTGGACCGCAACCACTGTCCTGATGCTGGTGCTTCTGCCAATGGCTGGACAGCGGGCGGCTGCGGAGAACGAGCCAAAGGTGATCACGCTATCCTGCGTCGGCACAACCGCCGACACATCATCCTCAACAGTACCAGGAGATCATCAACCAAAGCCGATAGAAAAGCTGGGGGTGGTCGTGAACCTCAACGCGCGGACCGTGTCCTTCATGGGCTGGAACATTCCTATCAGCACCGTCGATGCAGCCAGCATTAGCTTCAACGGAAATGATGTCGGACCGACCGGACAAATTGCAGACAAAACAGGCAACACCAGTAGAGTCGATGGCATCCTAGATCGCGTAACCGGTCACATGGTCGCGGACACGATGACCTACGCGACAAAAACGCTGTCCGAGCCCACCAGCGCCATTATCAGAGATCGCTTCGACGTGCTGTGCAAAGTGACCAACCGTGTGTTCTGACAGCAATGACGAGCCGCCGCTTCCCACCGCCCTGGTCGATCGAAGAATACAACGAGGCGTGCTTCATCGTGCGCGATCACGACGGCCAGGCGCTCGGCTATTTCTATTTCGAGGAAGCCCCTGGGCGCCGATCCTCGGCGAATCTTCTCACCAAGGATGAAGCGCGCCGGCTGGCAGTGAACTTCGCCAAGCTGCCGGAGCTATTACACGGGACTTCGTAAGCTCTTGTCGCGACTTATCCCCAAATCGCACCACATCCCGGTGGATTAACGGGGAAAGCCGGATTCGGCTTGCAGCAATTTGGTGCGTTGTCGGCCAAAATCGCCCGTGCGAGTAGATTCGCACGGGCGTAGCTCAACTGGAGAGAGCGCCGCGCTGGCCAACGCGGGTTGGCTCGCCGAACTTCGACCTAAGCAATCGGAGATTGGAGCGCGGAGGTTGTCGGTTCAAGTCCGGCCGCCCGACCAAACTGTGGATAGACGCCGATGGGGAAAGCTATGTTCGACTACCCTCGCATCGCTCTAATCGTTGGAGGGATCGCCGTCGTCATAGCGATGGCGTGTATGATTGCAATCGGCGTCGCAAACAGCAGCTCGCGCAACATTTCACTAGCAATCGGAACAGTATTTGGCGCGCTGCTCCTGCTGATTATCCAGCTGTTCTTTGAGCTCCAACCGGCTAAGAGCGTTGCCGTCCTACGGACGGACTTCACGATTGACAAAGCAAATCTCAAAATCGAGCAATTTCGTTATCCCATCGGTCCTGCTATGCGCTTTTCTGACGAATCCGACGCGAACAAACTTTTGGTCGAAAAAAATCCGGCCGCGTTCCAAAATCCCGACAAGCTATGGAAAGATATGTCACTCTTTTCGCTGGTGCTCTATCTGTGGAATGAGCAACACGATTGGCAGATCGCGAGGGACGTGCTGGGAACTTTTGAGAAGTTTCAGTATTTGTCCGCTCCCAATCAAACCAACCAATGCACGAAGATCGAATTTAGCCAAATTCAACTGGAGCTACGTAAGATCGATAACTTCTTCGCCGACTACAAGCCTCACTTCTCCTCGATCTTTCCTTTTATGTGCCTGCCGCCCGGTTCGTCGATTAATATTGAACCGAATAAAATCACGTTGACGACGCCGTACTGCGAAATCCGTTTCGACGTCGAGGATATGATAATGGCGACCTATTCCACGCCCGGAACTCAACAGCCCCTTTTTCTCGAGAACGGTAAGCCACGATTTGAAACCCGTCAGGGCGTCATCAGGATGACGATCAGCTATGACCGATTTCGAGCGCAAAGTCGGCTGATGCCCAAATACCAAACCTGGGCGAACGATGTGGTCGAACGGGCACGAAAATGGTTCTCCACCGAAATCACGCAAAATGCCTTTGTAAGTGATTTTAACTAGTCAGCCGGAGAGCATCGCGAATTGACGGCCGCGCGGCGCGGCCGCCATTGCCGGCAGGGAGGCGAAACCACGCCGGCAATTCATCTTCGACGACACTCGACGATTTCGACGAGATAGCGAATTAGGTCGAGGTCGCGCGCCGCAGCTTCACGCCGCAGCTCAACGAGGTCCGCCGCGATCCGGTTGCCGAAGTCGGATAGCTGGCGCCCTGTCAATCGGGCGGCGCTTCCCGCTGTAAATCCAGAATTTCCGCCCAGAGATTCCGCCTCGCGATGATCGTCAACAAAATCCTCGCCAGCCTTGGCGCCGGCAGTTCGATTTCGCTTGCGACGTCGCGCAGGGCCGTGAAGGTCGCGCTCGGCAAACTCACGTGAAAGCCCACGCGGTTTGCCTCGCCCAGACGAGGGAATGGGCAACCGATCTGCAGCGCCTTTCGCGCCAAGATTCTCGGCGAGCGGTTGAGCACGTAGGCGGCCGAGACCGGCGTGTGCCCTTCCGACGCGAGCCAGCGCAGCTGCCGCAGCTCCTGCGCGGTGAATTTGGTCGGCATCGGCACGCATTGGCTGTTGTGACGAGTCCTTTAGGCGCGGGCCTGGCGCGCCAGATCCCACGCCGTCGCGTGCTGCATCAGCTTCTGCCCGACCTGGCTGTGCCGCGCCAAGTGGTCGTAAATTCGCTCCGGGCTGTGTCCCGCGTGTGCTGGAGTTCGCGGCCAGATTGGCCGCCAATGCCGTAAGCGCCGCGTGAAACGGATTTGAGCCGTCACCCACGGGATCGTCGTCGGGTTCGTCGCCGCGGTCCTCGGCGAGTGGCGGAGTCTTCGACTTTGAGCCCGCAGCTTTGGCGATTTGCTCGACCGCAGCTTCCTGAAAGTGATCGCGGCCAGGTGCCGCTTTCATAATCTGAAACAGATCGCGGCCTAACGGGTCCTCGATAAATTTTGCGAACGCTTGCTCGCGGCTCTCGCCACGCTGGCGCTTGGCCTGCGCCAAGTCGTCGATCAATTGCGACAGCTGCGCTTTGCTGATCGAGTCCGTTTTTGCGAACGCCACCAACTCGCGTTCGGGCATCTGCATCGCTTTCTGAATTACGCTCACGTTCCACTCTCCATCGTGTTGACGTTCACAAGCCTTGCAACGAATGACCGCGACCGGCGTGAATTTTTGCCGCGCGTCTGAATAATTCGGAGCCTGAGGCGGTCAGCAGCAGAAGATCTTTCGCCTTTGCGATATCGCCGCCGCACGTTGCCGCCAGCGACGACACCGATTTGCGCCAACAGATCACAGCATCGTCGTCGGCGATGATTTCGGCCTTCGGATTCGGCCCAGCGGGTGCCGGCGGCGGCGGTAGCTTGACCGGCTTGACGACGATCGCCGCGCCTGACGGCGGTTGCCATTCGACAAAATGACCGCTCAGAAACACGCGAAAATTTCGTCCCAATTGATCCGCAGAAACTTCGGAGCCGACAGGGAATTTTTCCGTCGCCGTCGAAAACTGCCGGCGGACAATGAGCCGCCAGCCGCTGTGCGGCGGTTGCTGTGACACCGCCGGCTGGTTCGCTTCACGCATGGATCTCTCCGAGTTTTGAATTATTTGACAAAGCTGATGGCGGGCGTTGTTTGCGCGCCGTTGCAAGGCGCGCCGTTGTGCGCCACTCGTCTCCGCGATTTCCGCGACGATCGACGCGATCTTCGAGCGAAGCGCGTCGCTGCGGCTAACGCTTAATTCTGGCATGCCGGTCTCTCCCAGATTGTCTGCTGATAAATTTCGGCAAGCCGTTCGAGCGCGAGCCGCGCGCCGAGCGTGGCTGCAATTCCGAAATCGTGGCGCAGCGCGCGCGATCGAGCGTCGCGCCGCTGATTTCGCCGACCGCGTGCTGCAGCCGGGCAAGTCGAGTGAACATCAGCTCCGCTGCGATCGCGGCGCCGATACTGCGCAAGCGTCGCTCTTGTGCCAAGTCTACCAGGTCGCCCATCACCGATTCCTCAAATCGCCTCTTTGCCAGTCGACGCCGTATCGACCGCCGCCTGAGTCGCCGCGCCACGGTTCGGCGTGCGGCGCGAGCAGCGCGCCGCCCATCGAGTGAATATCGCGCGCAGGTGCGAAATCGCCGGCCGGCGCGGAGGGTTGACCTAGCGAATCTATTTCCGAGAAAAGCACCGGCCCAGTCATCGGCGCGACATGTTGTCCTTGCGCCACCGCCGCGCTCGCGGCCATCGCTAACGCAATGACGAAGTCGATCTTGTGCGCAGATTTTTCCTTGACGATGCGTATACCGCGCTCGGTCTCTTTGGCGACGGCGTGCGTGAACGCGCGTCTAATCGCATCGTCGGGGTAAAGGACGATGCCCTGACCTTTGACCAATTCGTAAAGATTGTTTCCGATCTCGGTCAAGTTTGCTTGCGTCTGCGCCAGCTCGCGCACCGGAATGCCGGAGGCCGCTAGCCGCTGTGCCGTCGATTGCATCTGCCACGGATCGAAAACGCATGAGCGCACCGAAAATCGCGAGCAATAGTCGCGAACCGTCGTCTCGATCGTCTGCTCGAAATTCAACGGGTTCTTTGCAGACGGCTGATAGATCCGATGCGCCACCAACCGCACCCGCTTCGATAGCATATCGAACGTCACCGCCACGATCGCCGTCGTGTCATGCTTCGACGACGCATCTATCCCGATCCACACCGGCATCACCTTGTCGGCCACCACAGGTGAGCCGGTCTCACAAGCTGTAAGCCATTCCATTTCAACGAAATTGCTTTCGTTCGTTACGAACTCGTTGCGGATCATCCTCAGAAAGGCGTTCGGTCGAAGCGACCGCCGCATCTCGTTCAGCCAAGCCTCTGTCTGCCACGGCGCAACCGGCTCATGTGTCCAAAACATCAAGAGGCCGTCACCGGCATATAAGTCCGGCGCGATCATTGGCTGCGCCAGTCCGCGCTTGTGTAGTTCTTCGAGCAACGTGCTTTCGGACGTGAAGCCCGCATAACTCGTCGTCAGCCTGCAGGCGATCGTGCGCGTCGGCGGCGGTATCATTTCGTCCCAAAGCCGCCGCGAGCGCTCAGACGCGAATGTCCACAATTCGTCAAAGCTGCTGATCGTCGGGTTCGCGCCGGCACTGCCCGCGTAGTCTGAAGCGATCGCGATGATGGTCGCGCCCGTGGACGGAAACTCGATGCGGTCCGCCAACACGCGAGCCTCACGCTGCAATAGCGGGCTGGCCTCCACAATGCGCTTGATGGCCTGAAACACTCGCGCCTGCGCCTGGTCGAAGTCCGACGCCAGCGCGTACGCCTCCGCGTGCTTGCCGCCAAAGATTAGCGTCGTTGTCAGCGTGTGAAGCGCAGCGAAAGCCGTCTTGCCGGATTTCTTCGGTGCTGCGTAAACCTGCTCGGGATAGATCAACTTGCCCGCATCATCGGTTCGGTAGCAGTGATCGAGGAACGTGCGCTCGGCAGGCAACAACTCGAACGGCGCGCCGGTCTCAGGGTCGTGCAGGATTTCGGTGATGAACCGGTGAGGCTCATCGCGCCACCGCTTCAGTGATTTGGCATCGAGCGCCGTCATGTCGCGGCCTCGCGCTGGTCAATGAGGTCTTGCCGAAGAAGATCGCCAAGCGTCGGCGTTGCCTTGTTTGCTTCACTCGGCAGGCCGAGCAGCTTGACCGCACGGCTGGCGAGGTTTTCGAGCTTCACAAGCGACGCCACGTCGACGGGCTGACCGCGCAGCGAAATGGCGCGTTGCGTTTCAGCGGCAGCGACAAGATCGGCTGCGCGGATGATCGAGATCATCCTGCTGTCGGCGACCGGGCCGCCGATCGCGGCTACAAACATCCCGATCAGATCGCGCCTGCGGCGCATGATCGCGCTGCGGCCATCAACGCCGCGAACGCGGCGCGGATCGTTCGTCGTCCGGCTGCGGTTGTTCGCCGGTCGCACATCAAGCGGGGGGGCAATTTTGGTACGCAAGACGGTGGAACTCTTGATTTACAATCACGTGCTCGAATCACAGATAGCACGACACTGCGGCTATTTCTATGCGAAGTTCTATGCGAAGCGCCGACGGGGTAACGGTGGGGTAACGTGACGCGTCGCGACCGATCTTTTTTACTGTCCGAGGATGAACGCGCGGTGGCGTCAAAAAAGAGCGACGGGCATGAGCGCAGGCGGCCACGTGTAAGGCGCACCCCCCTGGTAACTAGAGGTGTACCTGTAGCGATACCGTGAAACGCAATCACGGGTAACGTGGCGATACCGTAGCAGGGTTTTTGTGAGCGGGGCGGTATCACTACGAGACCCGTGCGGTATCATCTCGAAACCCGTTCGGGTCTTGTGGCGATACCGTGTTTTGTTTCCAGCGAGCGAAATCCTTCGTTGCGAGCGCCCCGCTGACGTCATCGCCGAACTCGGTCAAGCGCCATTCCGTCGCGTGCCTTTCCTTCAAGCTGAAGGCGCCACGCTTTGTTTCAACAATGAAGCCTCGATCCTGCAGCAGGCGGAGGGCGCGCTGCGCCGTCATCTTCGACACGTTCAGCGCCTCGGCCATTTCTCGGAGCGAGAATGGCAGCCTTCCATTGTTTGAACCTGGCCCGGCATACCGCGCGCCGAGCTCGACGTAGGCACACCGCGCGACGGTGTCGAGCGAACGCCATGCCGCCGTGCGCATCATCCAATGCGTCAATGCGACGTAGCGCCCCTGCCCCGTGCTCCGACCGGTGCCGTTGTGCCGCCTTGCCATTAGTTGGCCCGCCCAGGGGTGGTAGCCACAGTCCCCAAATCGCTCATGCGCGCCCTGTTCTTGGCGCAGCGCGAGGCCGTCTCGCCGTCTATCAACGTCACCGCTTGCCGTCGCCGGAAAGCGACCAGCTTTGCGGCACGCCGGGAAGCAATCCGGCATCGGCCTCGCGGCAATACGGAAGCTGCAAGATCCGCCGGGCGACAGCCCGGCTAACAGGACCGCCAGGAACGACATAAAATTCGCTCCCGCCTTTTCCTCGTTTCAACTCAATGAGGAGGCGACCCGCCTGGCGGAGGGTTTTCGTCGCTTCGTCGTACAGAAGCGGCTTGCGATCTGAGCCGCTCATGACGCGGCCCCCTCACCAGCCCGAGCGGTCTTGCGCTCTGCCTTGCTCGGCCGTAGCAGCAGGGCCGCAGCCTGGTCGCGTTCGTCGAGCACACTTTCGCGCCAGGCCGGAATATCATTTTCGAAGGGATACTCGGGCGGCGGCAAGCGCCCGTCTTTTGTCATCCGCTCGATTGTGGAGTCGGACACGTCGCCGTAGCGAACGCGGACCGCCTTTTTCCTCAACCACTTTTCTGACATTGAATCCTCCCGCAAGTTGCTGCAAGAGGCCATTTAGGCCATCAGTTGAAGGCGTGCGATTTATTTATTTCGTGCACGAATTAAATCGTCTGCTATGGCCGGGCGCGGATAGCGCTTCACGCGCACTGCCTTTTGAAATTTCTTTCGAAAATCTGGTTCGGCAAGTTTGCGATAGAGGCGCGCAACGCTGGCTGCTTCACTTTGACCGTTGATCTTCATGTCCCGCACTAGCAGCCTGACGGCCAGGGTGCGACTAACTCGAGGGTCGCGGGCTACGCGCAAAAGCGCTTCGAGCGCGAACAACTGAAAATCGGCATCCTTTTGCTTCCGTCCTCGTCGCGGCCTTTTCTCAGCGATCGCGGCCGTGATCCAACGATTTAGCGTGCGGCGATCGCCGGCATCCGCGAACAACCGACGCAACGCCTTGAATTGTTCAGACCTGCGCATTGCGCTTCTGCCGTTTCTTAACGGCGGGCGGGAACTGCGCCACGTTGTCAGCAGGATTGACGATGCGCTCGATCAGCGTCGCCAGAGCATCGAAGGCTTGTTTCTTTTCGTCGTAATATTCGTACTTGTCGTAAGTGCCACGAATGACGCCCATGACGTGGCCGAGCGCCCGCTCTCCATGATCTTTTGGGACGCCAGCCCGGCCCATTAATGTGCGTGCCGTCCTGCGCAAATCGTGCAGCTTCCAGCCCGAAGTGCCGGAAGCCTTATCGAATCTCGCCTTGAATTTGGAGAAGCCGGACAGTGGCCGTTTCCCATCCGTAGTGAAAACAAATTGGCAGTCTTCGAATTGCTGCGGCAACCCATCCTTGGCCCACGCACTTAGCGGCCTAATGTGATCGAGGCCCGTCTTGCCGTTTCTGACACTCGGTAATGTCCAATCGCCGTTCACGACCTCGCTGTGAGTCATGTCAGCTGCTTCGTCTCGCCTCGCACCCGTCAGCAATAGAAACTTGACGAGCGCCGGAAACGGCCCCTTCCCGTTGCTGGCCGTTTTCCAAACCGCCTTTAATTCGTCGTCGCTCAGTACCCGGTCGCCCGGCTTATATTTGTGTCTGCCCATCCCTTTCACGATAGGCGATCGAAAATCGTCGGACCTGCCCGCGTACCAGTTGAGCACCTTACGCAGATAAGCAAGCACAAGGTCCGCCATCCGGGGGCCGTTCTCGTCCTCAATTTTATCGAGCAGCGCGACGATCCGGCTGCGCTTCAACGTATCAACCGGCAGCTTGCCAATCTCGGGAAAGACGAGCCGCACGAGCGCCGCCTGACGGTCGTCATGGGTGCGCAGCTTCACGCCCTCGCGCTTTAGGTAATCCTCGCAGATCAATTCAACCGTATTGCCCTTGGCGGCGGCAGCCTTCTTCTTCTCGGCCTGTTTAGCTTCGGCAGGGTCACGCTTTTGCTCGACCGCCAGAATGGCATCTCCTGCCAGCTTCCGGGCTGCCGCAAGCGATAGGCCGCCCGGCAGCGTGAGTTTTTTCGGCTCGCCGTTGAATCGATACCGCACCGCATATGAGATTTTGCCGCTCGGATGGACAACGACGTACATGCCCTTGCCATCCGGTATCTCGCGCCGCACCGGGCCGGCTTTCAAATTTCGGATCGCTATGTCGGTTAGGCCCCTGGATGCTGCCATCGTCACATGTTCCGATATCGGCGCTGCAGGACCCCGTGATTAAGCGTCACGTGCTCTTGGGGTAACAGCGGGGTAACGAGATTGCTCTGACTGCGGCTGTTGCCGCAAGCGGCAACAATCGTCCTCAACATCCAATAATACAAGGGGTTTTAAGAGGGTTCGCGCATAATTGTGGGGTAGCTTGCGGCACCTTGATGGACCCCGTCTCGTGACTTTTAATCACGGGGTCGACGGTTCGAGCCCGTCCGGGCTCGCCATATAAATCAAAGACTTATGGCGAATATCGAAGAAAATTGTTCCCTAATCTCGCATTCGGGAAGCCGCAGGGAAGCAGACGGAGTGGCGGAAGATCTGACAGAGCAGGCTTGGCGCGAGGAGTTTGAGCGTCTCGGCGAGCTCCTGGTCTACGACAATGTCAAACAAGGTGCGATCTACAACGATGAGCGAAAACGCCAAGCGGCAATCCTTTGGCTAGGACAAGAGGCACGCAATCGGCGGGCCCGAGAAGCTCAATCGTCTTGGTACTCACGATGGACGTTCTACGCGGCTCTAGGGGCCATTCTCGTTGGCATCGCCGGCATCGTCGTGACGTTTAAGCACTGAGGATATTGTCCAGCTACTCCCCCAGTACCCTTCGTGTCTCCTCCCGATGCATTTCCGCGGCGATGCTGAACTGAGACAGCTTCACGAGCTGTGCAAACGGCGCATTCGGCCGGCATGAGCGGCACGACAGCGCCGGGATCAGGCTCGTCACGGCCGCATCGGGATGCCGATCGAGCGTCCGCAGATCGATCGCATTGATCGTGCGGCACGCCGGGCAGCGGACCCACAGATACCAATAGCGAGCCGTGATGGCGGCGCCGATCGTCGGCGAGTACAGCATCGGCAAGCGCTTGGCCTGGCGCTCGTTCCAGTCGGTGATCAGCCGGTCGGCATCGGCTATGACCTGCGGATCCAGCGCACGCTTCGCCGCGGCTTCCCTTTCGGCCGTCCGCCGGCGCTCATCCTCCATTTTGCGACGGTTGAAGCCCATCTAGCGATGCTGCGCCGCTAGAGCGACGCGTCAAACCGACGACCGGTTGTTCTTCGGACCCCTTGCACTCAGCCTTAGGTTGTCGGATGGTGCGGTTGGGGATGAGGGGTTTTCGGTTGCGTAGCGTCAAGATATGCGCGTCGATCATAGCGCTTTCTGCCTTATGTGGTGGCTGTGCGACGCATGAAGTCGCCGCGTTCCAGGCGCGCGCCGGCCAAGAGTCCATCGTTCGCGATGGTCAACCCGCATTGGTGTCGCTAGCCAGGAACTCGATCGTACTGATAAGACCGGCATCGCGCCAATTCGTAAGCGGCAGTCGCCCGACTTTTGTGGTCGGGATCTACGACCTGGGGCCGACGCCGCTCGAGTTTCGTGTTTCCAGCATCCAGGGCTCACAGACTGTCAACCAGCAACTCGTCCAGTTGAAAGTCTTCACGTACGAAGAACTGGTTCAGGAAGAGCGAAGCCGTCAAGTCGCAGCGGCAATCATAACGGGACTTGCTGCCGGCGCTAACGCTTACTCGGCGGCGCACGCGGGCTACTACAATTCCACCAGCACCGTTTACACCCCGCATGGGGTGGCCACCGTGCAAACGACGGGCTACAGCCCAACCGCCGCTGCCATCGCTCAAGGGAATGCGAATGCTCAAAACGAGGCCATGATTTCAGCCACGATTGATCAAGGACAGCAAAATCTTGCAAACCTCGAGCACGGCGTCATCAAAGACAACACCATGATGCCCGGTGAATGGTATGGCGGCCAAGTCGTCCTTCAACCACTTACGTCTGACAATTCGAACGGCTTGCCAAAAACCTATTCAATTTCTCTCTTAGTAGGGCAAGATCAACACGTGATTGATATCGCACAGTCGCGAGTTAAATAGCGCCGGGCAAGCGCAGGCCGGCCCGGCACCGTGAGTGTAAGCCAAATGGAAACTGCTTCAGACGCAAGCCGCCATATTTACATGGATCTGAACATTTGATTATCTTTTAACCCGTCAGCCACATCGACCCCGCCGTCCCAACCGCGCGGCGGCACCAGACGCGGCTTGGCGCCGGGATAGAGACCCCAATCGCGAAACCTCCACGATTGGGGTCTGCTATCCCCCGCCCACACCCCGCCACGCGTGTCAGGCTGACTTTTTCTTCTCGTATCTGGAGCGCACGCTGCCCTTGCCACCGAACAGCCAATCAACGCTCACGTCATACTTCCTCATAAAGAACCAAAGCCCGTAGTCATTGCAGTGGCGAAACGGCAAGCCGGCTTCACGTCTGCGGTAGGCGCGTAATGTAAAGTTACCGGCAGCAGCGGCTTCCGCCTCGGTGATGCCCAAGTGGGACCGAGTGTCACGAAGGCGACGCCCGAAGTCTCGGTACCAAGCCAAACGTTTCGCCCGCCAGTAAGCCCTGCCGGTTCTCTTTTCGGATGTGCCATTTTTCGATCGACGGGGCCGGGGTGCGCGTGGAAATTTCACGACCTCGCTCATGACTGCACCTCCATCGCGGCAAGCGCGCGGGCAACATTAGCAAGGGCGGTATGATGCCATTTTGCATCGCCATCGCGCATATCGTTGAGAATGTAAGTGATCAGCGCGGCCGCCCCTGCCGTGGTAGTTGGTCTTATTTTGCTGAGTGCAGTAAGCGCTCTAAGACTTGGCTTTATCGATCCGTTCACGTTCGGCTATCAGGGCTGCAAGTTGGCACTGAAAGAAGTGTGTTTGTGTTTTGAGTTGCCCGGCCTGTTCAACGTCGCGGAACACCGCACAAGACTTATCCCACAGCCGGCGATGGGCCGCTATTGCTGCAAGGATCGGATCAGGCGGGACAGGTGGCGCACCGCGCTCAAGCACGGTCACGACGTGACGACTTAGATTTGTAGGCGACATAGCTTCATCTCCTTGTGTGTGGGTGTGGATTGTCCCAACGCCAAGGCGGGAAGCCGCGCAGACTCATGATATCTGGGTAATCGGCCATGACGCGCAGCCCTAAACCTGTGCGTTGTGGCAAGTCCCGGCGCGTTGTTGAAAGCAGCGCGTCGGGGCGCTTACGAAAATGCTCTCATGCGGGATTCACGTCAATGGCCAACCGAGCGCCTGTTAATTCCGAACCGCCAACGCGCTTCTTGGATTGGTTGAATGGCGCTCTCGCTGGCGTCGGTTTTCTCATGCTGGCAGTGTTGGTCTTTACAGGTGCCAGTAAAGAAACGTTGGAATACGGCGCGATAGGCATCGTCATGCTTGGCGTCGCAGTCTTCTCTTACAAAACTGAAGTGAAAAGGCAGCTCGACCAAACCGAAAGAAAGCGAGTAAATTCATTGCTGAAAGATGTGTTTTGAGCGATCCGTATATTTGGCGCGCTTACCGTTCCGCATTGGTGGGGTCGCCATCCAGATCGATCTGCCCCTGCGGATCTGTCGGTGGAATTACGAGAGCCCCAGTTGATGAATTGGGAGTGTACTCCAATCCCGGAGATTCTTTCAGGCCGCCAGAGCCATCTCGGATCGCGAGATCAAAAGCGCTCCCCATCGAGCCATCGGACGGAGCGATGGGCGATTGGTTGGTCGGCGCCGGCGGTCGCGGTGCATCAAGCGACTGAGCTTGAGCGGCGGCCAGAGCGAAGGAGGAGCCGAAGGCTAATCCACAGGCGAGCGTAGCTAGATAGCGCATGCGAGGACACTCCGAAATTGCTTTCGATGACCCTCGAACGTTTCCGCATTTTTTTGGAGGAAAATCGTCTCTTCATGGGTTCGGTAACAACGCTACGTGTCCTTTTTACGTCAAACGCCAGCGCGCGAAAGCACGGTCGGCGGTCGCTACAAATGAAAATGCCGCCCTGCGGCGGCCTCTCCCAGTTCGCCGGACAAAATATACAGAATCGCAGCATTACCCGGCGCTTGATTTCCGTGCGTCACTAAGTGGCAGGCTAGAACAAACTATTGGCCACTGATCGCAAGTCATAGCCCGCTGAGTCATCTATCAGCGCGCGATGTTTATTCATGGATTGCTCATCGGCGCGATAATAGGCGCTTCTCTGACTTACCTTCTCTGCGCTCTTCTCAAGGATACTCGGGAATAAGCACGGTCGGCGGTCGATTCCGTATCATCATCACATGAGCGAACCACCGAAATACCATTACTCCCTCGAAAGACTGGAGTTGGGCTGGACCTATAGTATCCGCGTCTCAAAAGCTCTCGATGCAAAATGGCTTGAGAGATCATCTGTCAGATACGCCACCAAGCGCGAGGCGCAGGCGGCGGGACAGAAACGCATTGAACAGCTTGTTGCCGGCATAAAAAGAAAGGCCCCGCCCTCATGAGAGAGCGAGGCCGTATGCCGATCAGCTTATGCAGCGGCTAGAGCCTGCGCGCTCTTCCTTCGCCGCGTCAGATAACCGACGAAGCCGAGGCCGCCGGCGAAGAGCGGGAGTGTCGCTGGGAGTGGTGTCTGGGAAAGGATATCCGCCACGCCCTGAGCAGTAATAGTGTCTCCGAACGAGTCTTGCGAATACCACGAGGACGAGCAGTCCGATGGAGAAGCGCACGGGTTTTCGCCAAAACCATTTATGCCCAAGGTGAGGAGCATGCTGTTAGGATCGTTTTTGCTAAAATTTGGGTCGCTAGACAGCGTGAGGGTCCCGTAGGCGTACTCCCAATAAAGAATTGGATTGAGCGATATTTGATACGGCGGGGTCGGATTTAAAAAACTGTCCGTGGCCGTCACGACGAGACCGGTAATATCGGGCGCGAGAAGATTTGCACCCAAATACAACATGGTCGGGTCGAACGTGATTTGGAACGAAGCAGTCACTGTCCCCGACCCATAGGTATAGGAAGGACAACCTGCTTGGCACGTGTCGTAGGAGCCGCTGTCCGTAAACGAAACATCATACGTCATGGATGAAGCGTTCGCTGGGGCGACACTGACAACTGCGCCCAGCGCAACAGCAGCGATGAGCATTGCGGAACGTAATTTCGACATGTGTCCCCCTGGCAGATTTGCAAATTCGAGGACACGATGCCTCCTAGCGGTCGGCGCCGCAATGTTAAAAGACGCCTCTATATCTAAAGATATATACTGGAGAGCGTCGATTAGCCGAAAGCGCCCCTCGCCACGCGGTTGACTCCCTCCCCCGACACATCACAATGGTTGTGGGGCGACGGTTGGGGGGATGAATATGAAATCGAAATCAATCTGTTTCGCATACGCCTTTTTATTGTTTGCCCTGACGGGGAACGCTCCGGCAATTGCTTTAACTTTCGATCTTGTCGGCACGCCGTACGACACGAATACAGACCCTGGGCTGTTTGGGTCCCACATGACCGGTTCCGTGACGCTCAATTGTAACCCCTGCGCCGACGGCACTTACAATTTCGACAATCCAATTGTCACCGGCTACCAACTCACCTCGGGCACCGTTACTTCATCTCCATCCTGGTTCACCGGGACCTTGTCGATCGACTACATTACAATTTCGGACGATGCGGTAGTTTCGCCCTGGTTCATTTCCATAACTGATCCCTCATTGGCCTGACGGCTTTTTTGTACCAGCGTCATGGGGAGGTTATTGCATATGTTCGACCTGATCCAGCGGTGACAGGAACGGGTTGATCGTTTGTGGCGCGGGTGGTCGATATCCGATGGCTGAGTGCGGTCTGATCGTGTTGTAGTGCTTGCGCCATTGCTCGACGACGATCTGTGCTTCCTTGAGGCTGTAGAAGATTTCGCCGTTGAGCAGCTCATCGCGGAGTTTTCCGTTGAAGGATTTGCAGTAGCCGTTCTCCCAGGGACTGCCTGGTTCGATGTAGAGGGTTTTGGCTCCAACCCGGGTCAGCCAGTTACGCACAACCTTCGCAGTCATCTCAGCACCATTGTCAGAGCGGATATGCTCGGGCACGCCACGCATGAGCATGACGTCCGCCATCGTCTCAAGCACACCGAAGCTGTTGATCCGCCGCGCCACCCTGATGGCCAGGCATTCGCGGGTGAACTCATCGATCAGTGCCATCAGCCGCAACTTGCGGCCATCGTGGGTCTCGGCCTCCACAAAGTCATAGGACCAGACATGATTACGTCGTTCCGGTCTTAGCCGGATGCAGGAGCCATCGTTGAGCCACAGCCGGCCTCGTGGCCTTTGTTTCCTGGGTATTTTGAGCCCCTCACGGCGCCAGATCCGCTGCACACGATCACAGCACATCCCACCCGGCATCGTCCAGCAATGCCTTGATCCGGCGATAGCCATAGCGCCCATACTGCGATGCCAACGCAATAATGGCCTGCGTCAGCGCATCTTCGTCAGCACGAACAATGGTGGTGTAACGCTGCGTTCCGCGTGGCTGACCGACAAGCCGGCAGGCATGACGTTCCGACAGACCGTACCTTCCCCGAATCCGCCCGACTGCCTGCCAGCGCCGTTCGGGGCTTACAAGTTTCCCGAGGCAACGTCCTTGAGTATCTGTTTCTCAAGCGACAGATCGGCAACCAGACGCTTCAGACGGACATTCTCTCGCTCAAGATCCTTCATCCGCCTCGCCTGATCGATCTCAAGCCCGCCGTATTCCTTGCGCCAGCGGTAATAGCTCTGCTGCGATATCCCGGCTTCCCGACACGCTACCGGTGCAGACTTGCCTTGCGCTATCAACACCTCAATCTGACGAAGCAGCGTCACAACCTGCTCCGCGCTAAACCTCTTCTTCGGCATCACCAAAGCTCCTTTGCCAAGCTATTCTCTCACATCGCTTGGTCTAAAAAAAGCCAGGTCAGGTCAGTTCTCCAATAAGTTTGTGGCCGAAAGGGCACACACCAAAACCATTTAATTACGGTCGGGGTCGCGCGATTGACGCAATTCCAGCGGGCGCGTTTGATAACGGTGGAAGGATCCATTGGGGGGTACAATGGCATTCAAAAAAACTGCTCGTACAGTGCTTGTGCTTGCGTTGTCTCTGTCACTTTCGGATTGCGAGAACTTCCTGGCTTACGACAAACTTGCAGTTGGGCCGGAGGGCCGGATAAAAAAATCGCCGACCAAACAGAGAAAACTCCACCGACACCGGTAGCAGATGCGGGTATGGGGGTTGCGCTAGCTGCCGTTGGTGCCATGGTCGCGATCACTGTTATTGGTCTCGGGAAGAAGAGCAATAATGGGCAGGGTACTGGCACCCCCGCCGTGCCATCTGACATCCGCCTGAAGCGCGACATCCATCTAGTGGCGACGCTCGACACCGGCATGAAGATTTATTCGTTCAAATATCTTTGGTCCGACACTGCCTATGTCGGCGTGATGGCGCAGGACCTACTCCAAAGTCGTGCTTGGCGCGATGCGGTCGTCACATCGACAAACGGGTTCTACGCGGTCAAGTACGGCGCGCTCGGCCTCAAGATGGTCACTCTAGCCGAATGGCAGGCGAAAGGCGTTGCTTCGATCACAGACAGCGAGCACATGTCGGTTACGAAACAACCGCAGGCTTTGCAGCCCGCGCTTTAAGCTGACCGACTGGCAAACATCAAAGTCCCGGCATTGCCCGGGGCTTTTTGTCAGTGGCCGCGTTTGCGGTTGTCCAGCTTCGGTTCCGCTTTACCCAGATCGTGGGACACTCCTCGACGTCATCTCCATGTCCGCTTTGGGTCATAAGCGGACATCGCGAGGCGTTCAGTCCATGTCCGCTTTGCTCCCGAAAGCGGACATCAATCCGTCCGCTGGCGATGTCCAGTTCCTGTAGTGAGATGCTAGCGCAGGGTGAGTTCTGTCCTGCCCTCATTGTCCCGCAGGGGGACGATTGAAGGCCGATCGACCAGCTCGTAGGCGCGCCGCGTTGCTGCATTGAGCCGCTCCTCAAGCAAGCGGCGCGCGGCTTCAAGCTCTGCTTCGTCGGCATCACGCGAAACGCTCAGCGGTTCGGCAGCGACGCCGCCGCCGCGCCCGAACGGTAAATTGATAGTGGTGCGGTCCCAGTTGTTGAGCACGACGCGACGGCTTGTAGCGATGGCGCTGGGATAGATCGGACGGCCGGAAGCCTGGGCGAGCTTGATGATACCGAGGCCGGCAACGCCTGCGACCTTGGGCACGTCAGCCGAGAGCGCTATGGAACAACCCTCGGCAAGCGCGTCGAGCATCGACTGGAATGCGGCAACTCCGGCCTTGTGGACGAAACCGCCGCCGTGGTTGCCCGAGCCCCGGATAGTACCGACGCCCAGCCGTTCTGCGGCGACAGCATTGATCTCGCCGTCGCGGTGGCGCGAGACCAGCATTTTCACGCGGTGCGTCACTTTGCGACCGACCGGCGCCAGCAGATGCTGTCCGTGCCAGAACGCAAGGATGATCGGCATGTCGGCTTCGCAGCGTTCATAGACGTCGGCGGGCTCAAAAGTGAAACGCGTCGTCATGCCCACGAATCTCAGGTATTCCGCTGCGGTAACGCCAACCGTCGCGGCAACCCATCGATGTCGCCCGATATGTCGCCAAAGCTTCATTCAGGGTCTCGCCGTTGCCGATGGGTGATATCAGCGCCCGCTTTGCGTTCTGTTGCCGACCGCCAACAGAAGCATAACGACACACGCAAACGGGTATGCCTCACGGGGCGATCGCGACGCCGGGCTGTTCCACCGGTGTGCATAATTGTGGCGTGATGTGCTGTGGCTCATCGAGCCGTAATTCAATCTGGCGAATGACGTGTCGTGAGAACGGACCCAGATGAAGATAGAAGGCTGTCAGCAGGACGATAGTCCGTGCCCATTGCGGATTTGATGACGCACATTGAATGATCGTTCGCCTGAAAATATCTTGCGCCCCCGACAGTTTGGACACAACCCGATGGACGACCTCCAGTCCGCCAAGCCGGCTTCTGGAATCGTTCGTACGCACTTGACGGTTCGGGTTTGATTTTCCGAGGAGTGACGCCAAACGTTGAACGCGCTTGGCGTAGGCGACAGGCTCGTAAACTCTCTCGAGGACCATCTTGTAGTCGAGCAGAATATCGTGTCTTGGCCGCAATGTATCGAAGTTCAAACCTTGTGTGCATTGATCCATGCCGGCAGCGGGATCCAGCAAAAGATCCGGATGCAAGCGGCCTTCGCTCGCAAGCCGGCGCGTGAGTTGGGTATTCGGCAGAGCATAAAGCAATCCAACCATGCAGACCGGGATGGCGGCCTCTTCAATCAGTTCGACGATCGAATCGGCGACAGATCCTTTTTCACTGTCAAAGCCGAGAATGAAACCCGCTGTCACGTAAAGTCCTGCCGCGTAAATCCTATGTACGCTTTGGGCAATGTTCCGCCGTGTATTCTGCTTTTTCCGCATTGCAATCAGCGTGTCGGGATCCGGACTCTCGATTCCTACGAAAACGCCGATAAAATTGGCTTGATTCATCAGCCTCATGAGTTCCGTATCATCAGACAGATTGAGAGAGGCCTCCGTCGTGAACTCGAAAGGATAGCCGTGGTTTTCGAGCCATGTCTCGAGTTCGGGCAGAAATAGTTTAACCGCCTTCTTGTTACCGATGAGATTGTCATCAACAAAGTCGACGTGGCCGCGGTAGCCGAGCTGATAAAGCGTCTCCAGCTCGTGCAGCATTTGCGCGTTGGTCTTGGCACGGGGGACGCGTCCGTACAGTTCGATAATGTCGCAGAATTCGCACGTGAACGGACAGCCACGGGAAAATTGAACGCCGACGTAAAGATAGTTCTCGACCTTCAAGAGGTCGAATCGCGGAACCGGACTTTTCGTTACATCGATCTCGAATTTTTTGGCCTCGAAGACACCATCCCTTGCGCCTGCTTCCCAGGCCGCAATAAATTTGTCGATGATTCCCTCTGCTTCACCGAGCACCTGGAAACTGGCTTTATCGTAAAGGTGGGGGACGGAGGTAACACCCGGTCCGCCGACCACAACCGGCATTCCACGAGCACGGCACAGATCAATTATTTCGATCGTGTCGAAATATTGCGGCAGCATGCCGCCGGTCATGACAAGATCTGCCCACTCGAGATCGCTCTCGTCCAACGTCTCGACGTTTCGATCGACTAGTCGGACAGTCCATGTCGATGGCAGCAACGCGGCGACGGTGATCAGACCAAGCGGGGCGGTTGGGTAACGCGCATTGAATATCTCGCAAGCCGCCGCAAAATTCCAAAATGTTTCGGCCCCAAAGCGGGGGTAAATCATCAGTACATTACAAGGACGCTGCAGCGACATTAACTCACGATCCCCCCAACTCAAGCCATTGCACCATATCGATCTTCCATAGCGCGGGAAAGGCAATAGCTCGCAATTCCTGCGTTGAGCCATTAAGGGACATGGAGAGGCATCCGGGCCGGCCCCGCTTTACCGAAAGCGCACATAAGCCGGATATCGGCCGATATCCGCTAAGTTCCGATGGCGGCCATGAGGGGCTATTCTATTCAATCTCCGAGAGGATGAGCGGCGTACGGTCGTGCGACTCGCCGCCTTATTCGGACCGTGGGAAGGGCGGAACTTCGGCGACCCGCTAGCCGATCAGGCCTCGGATTACGGCATCGAGGCTGTACGGTCCGGCGCCGGCCGAGACGATTATGATCAACATAAAGGCATAGAGCGTCTCCGGTAAATAGAGCCAATCGGCGATGCGATCCGCTTCATCGATCGACTTGTACAGTTTGATTCGCTGCCGCCCGGAGGTGGCGATGGCGACGATGATGATGAAAAGCAGGCCAAACGCCGCGAGCGGCGCCAAGAGCCCGATAAGGACGGCGCCGCCGGCGGAGAACTCGACCAACGGCACCCACCATTGATTGAAGCCCACCGCATGAACGCCAAGCGCCTTGAGTTCATCGGCGATTAGACGGTGACGCTCCGCGTTGAACAGCTTGTGATATCCCGACAGCATGAAGAATGCCCCAACCGCGATCCGGTTGAGGGTGAGTGCGATGTCGGTCCATCCGACACCATTGAACAGGATATCAATCATTGTTGCTGTTCTTTCTCGCGCCGCTATGCCGGCCCGATGCGAGAGGATCGATAGTTCAGTATAGCGACCGTGAGCGCGGGTTCTATGGCGTGCATCGCGCCGAAATCGGTGGCTCATGTCCGAGGTGGGTCATTTGCGGACATCACGCGTGCTTTCATCTTCGCCGTGAGAGCACGCTGCGGGATTTTGAAGTGATCGCAGAATGACCGGACGGTTTCGGCGTCATGTGCAAGTTGCTGTGGCTGAGCCGCCCTTGAACTTTTTACTTTTAATCACCGGGTCCAGGGTTCAAATCCGTGTGGGCTCACCATATGTTTCAGTACCTTAGCGCAAACCCCTCGCAGAAAGCGTTCACATGCCGGACCGTGATGACCGAAACCCCAGCCGGCGCGGACCGATGATTGCGCTCGGTGTCGTCGTGCTGTTGTTTCTCGTCGGCTGGCTTTTGGCGCACGAGCTCTACACCGGCAGCAAGATGGAGGACTGCGTGATGTCCGGCCGCACCAATTGCGCGCCGCTCGATACCCAGTCCCGGTGACAGTCGAGAAACGGTGAAATTTGGCGTCGAATTTTCGGTGAATTGGTCGTTCGCGCCACGGCAGTTTCATTTCGTTGTCGCCGTACCGCCATAGAGCGGGCGCACGCTCAGAATCGTAGGGTCGGTGAGGCTACGACGAGGAGGATCGGCGATGATCGTCCAATCCGCGTGCCAAGCTCCTTCGAAGCGTGATCATACGACAGAAAACTTGAGCCGGCCGAAATGCCCCCGCTGCGACAGTGTCCTGCTTGTCGCCGAGGAATCCCGGTTCAACGCCAGAGGCCGTATCGACCATGCCTGGTCGTGCGACGATTGCGGCAATGCCTTCATGACAACCATCAGGCTCTTGCCACGATAGACAAAACGCCGCGCCGGCCGGGAAACCGGCTGGCCTCTTCGGTAAAACCCGAGTTTGGAGCGTTCGGCAGCGTCACGGTCCGGCCGATCCGGCACCGGCAGGCAATAATACCGGTGGCCCGGTGTTTGTGCTGTTATCGCGGAACCGTCCGCTAGGGAGGACTACATGCGTCAAACATACGATCGTCGATCGGTATTGGGTTATGCCGTCGGAAGCGCCGCCGGTGCGGTACTGCTGGCATCCGCCCGGCCGTCCTACGCAGCGACCACAGCGTTCAAGGCCACGCTGAACGGCGCCAGCGAAAATCCCCCGACCACGTCCGCCGGGACAGGCAGCGTCACCGCGACGCTCGATCCGGCGACCAAGATGCTGACCTGGCAGGGCACCTTCGCCGGCCTCTCGGGACCGGCCACTGCTGCTCATTTCCACGGCCCGGCAGAGCCCGGCAAGAACGCCGGCGTCGCTGTCGCGATCTCGACGAAGGACACCCCCTTCACGAGCCCGTTCAAAGGCTCCGCCACGCTGACCGACGGACAGATTTCCGATCTGATGGCCGGCCTCTGGTACGTCAACATTCATACCGACGCCAACAAGGGCGGCGAAATCCGCGGCCAGGTGATGAAGGGCTAACCGTTCGATCGCGCTGGATCGCTGGGTCATTTCCAGCAGCGCCAAATAGCCGCCGGTTCCGCTTGTCGGGCCGGCGGTTTCTTTTGGCAAATTGGTGCTTGAACGAATTACTGCCGGGGTATGTTGGCGCCCTGGATCACCTTCGCCCATTTGTCGATATCGGAACGCATCCGTGCGTCCATCTCGGCAGGCGTCGAGGCCTTGGCCTCAATGCCGAGATCGAGCGCTCTCTTCTTGAGGTCCGGGTCGGCCAGTACCTCGTGTAGCACGCCATTGAGCTTGTCGATGATGGGCTGCGGCGTTCCGGCGGGCGCATAAAGCGCATTCCACGAAGGCACATCGAAATTGGCGACGCCTGCTTCGCTGACCGTCGGCACATCGGGCAATTCAGGAGCGCGTTTCGAGCTGCTCGTCGCCAGCGCCCTCATCTGACCGCTCTCCAGGCTCGGCTTGAGCGCGGCGTAAAACTCTACTTCCATCTGGATATCGCCGCGCAGCACCGCCACCAGCTCGTCAGGAGATGTGCGGAAAGGTACAATGACTACGTCAGCTCCCGACATTGATTTGAACAATTGCGCCGTCAGGTTCTGGGTGCTTCCGACATTGATCGAGCCGACATTGATCGAGCCCGGTTTGTCATGCGCCGCCTTGAGGACGTCGCCTAGCGTCTTGAAGCTGGAATTGCTGGCGACCGCGAGAACAAGGTTGAAATAGCCCAGCGCCGATACCGGCACGAACTGCGTCAACGGATCGAACGGCAGCTTTTCGAACAGCGATACGCTGATCGCCGTACCGTTGGTGAAAAATCCAAGCGTGTAGCCGTCCGCCGGCGACTGGAGCACGGCGCGCGCTGCGGCAATTCCGCCGGCGCCGGGATTATTCTCGATCACGAAATTTTGGCCGAGCTTCTGGCTTAGTTTCTCGGCGACAAGGCGTGCCGTGATGTCGGCGACGCCGCCCGGGCCGAATGGCAGGATGACGCGAACCGGACGATCCGGATATGCCGACTGCGCGTATGCGCCATCGGCGGCAAGATTTGCGGCAGCGAGCGCGAAGGCAAAGGCCGCGAGATTGCGCAGGATTGCGCGTTTTGAAGCCGGCATGACACTGAACATTCTTTGTTCCTTTGACATCCTTTTACGTTTGAACGGCGGCGGTTCAGGCCGAGGTGAGATCGCGTTTGGCCGCCCACTGCTCTTTGGTCTGCGCGGCATAGTCGGCAAATCGGCCCGCGGCAATAGCCGCGCGCGCGCCGGCCATGAGGTCCTGGTAATAGAAGAGGTTGACAACGGACAACAGCGTGCCGCCGAGCGTTTCACCGGCCTTGAAGAGGTGATGCAAGTATGCGCGCGAGAAATCGCGCGCGGCCGGGCAGCGGCTTTCGGCATCGAGCGGCCGCGGATCCTCGGCATGCTGCGCATTCTTGATGTTGATGGGGCCGAAACGGGTAAAGGCGAGACCGTGGCGGCCGTTGCGGGTCGGCAGCACGCAATCGAACATGTCGATGCCGCGCCCGACGGCCTCGAGAAGGTCCGACGGCGTGCCGACGCCCATGAGGTAACGCGGCTGCCCGGCCGGCAGCGCCGGCGCGGTTTCGCCGACGATTTTGAGCATGACCTCCTGCGTCTCGCCGACGGCAAGGCCGCCGATCGCGTAGCCATCAAAGCCCATGGCGACGAGGCCGCGTGCGCTGTCCTGACGTAGCCGCGGATCGTCGCCGCCCTGCACGATCCCGAACAGTGCATGTCCGGGCAGCGCTGCCTCGAAGGCGCGTTTGCAGCGCTCGGCCCAGCGCAGCGACAATTGCATGGCGCGTTCGATGTCACCGGGTTCGGCGGGAAGCGCGACACATTCGTCAAGCTGCATGGCGATGTCGGAGCCGAGCAGGATTTGCACTTCGATGGCGCGTTCCGGCGTCAGTTCGACCATCGCGCCGTCGAGATGCGAGCGAAACGTGACGCCGGCCTCCGTCACTTTGCGCAGCGCGGAAAGCGACATCACCTGGTAACCGCCGGAATCGGTGAGGATCGGCAGCGGCCAGCGCATGAATGTGTGCAGGCCGCCAAGCGCCGCGACGCGTTCGGCGCCAGGGCGCAGCATCAGGTGATAGGTGTTGCCGAGCAGGATGTCGGCGTCCGAAGCGCGGACATCGTCGTGATGCACGCCCTTGATCGCCGCTTGCGTGCCCGACCGGCATGAAAGCGGGCGTGCGCACCTTGCCGTGCGCGGTCGAGATTTCACCGGTGCGCGCCGCGCCGTCGGTCGCGGTCAAGTGGAAGGAGAACGGTTGCGAAGTTTTATTCATCGGAACAGCAAACAAGCATCGCCATAGGAGTAGAACCGATAGCCGCTTTCGATGGCATGCGCATAGGCGCGGCGCATGACATCGAGCCCGCACAAGGCCGAAACCAGCATGAACAGCGTCGACCGCGGCAGATGAAAATTCGTCAGCATGGCGTCGACCGCCTTGAAACGATAGCCGGGCGTGATGAAAAGCGCGGTCTCGCCGGAAAACGGCGCGAGCGTGCCGTCTTCGCCTGCCGCACTCTCGATCAAGCGGAGCGAGGTCGAGCCGACCGCGACGATACGGCCGCCCGAACGGCGTGTTTTGTTGAGCGCCGCTGCCGTCTCGGCACTGACGCTGCCCCATTCCGGATGCATCGTGTGATCCACCGTGTCGTCCGTCTTCACCGGCAGGAAGGTGCCGGGACCGACATGCAGCGTTACGCGGTGAAGATCGATGCCGCGCTCCTGCAAAGCAGCGATCAGCGGTTCGGTGAAATGCAATCCCGCGGTCGGGGCCGCCACCGAACCTTCGGTGCGGGCAAACATCGTCTGATAATCGGTACGGTCCTGCTCGTCGGCGTCGCGGCGGCTCGCGATATAGGGCGGCAATGGCATGTCGCCGCGCTCCGCCAGCGATTGATCGAGAACCGCGCCGTGGAACGCGAAAGCGAGCGTCACCTCGCCACCCTCGCCTTTCGCCTCGACCGTGGCGTCGAGCTGTTCGAGAAAGCAGACGCGGCCTTCGCTGCCGAAGCGGACGACATCGCCGGCCAGGAGCCGCTTTCCCGGTTTGACCAAAGCCCGCCAGCGCGAACCGTCGAGCCGCTTGACGAGCGTTGCCGCGATCGCGGGCTCATGCTCGCCACGACCGATGCGGCGGCCGCGCACTGTGGCGGCGAACACCATGGTCTCATTGACGACGACGGCATCGCCTGGCCGCAGCAGCGCCGGCAGGTCGCGAATGATGCGATCTTCAAATTCGCCGGCGGCGCCAGGACGCACCACAAGAAGCTGCGCGGAGTCGCGCGGCGATACCGGCCGCAGTGCGATGCGGTCTTCCGGCAGTGCAAAGTCAAACAGGTCCGTGCGCATGGCCCGGCGGGTTTATAGCAGAGACCGCGCGGCAAGGCCCTCGGGCGGCAGCGGCGACGGCCAGTCCGGCGGCGTCTGGTTATTTGACGTCGGCTGCGACCCGGGCGTGCACGATCTTGTCGGGATTGGACGGCGGCTCGCCCTTATGGAGCTTGTCGACCACATCCATGCCTTTGGCGACCTCGCCCACCACCGTGTACTTGCCGTTGAGGAACGAGCCGTCGGCGAACATGATGAAGAACTGGCTGTTGGCGGAGTTGGGATTGCTGGTGCGGGCCATGCCGACGATGCCGCGCTTGTACGGCACGCTGGAAAATTCTTGTTTCAGGTCCGGATATTTCGAGCCGCCGGTGCCGTCGCCATGCCCGCCGTCGCCGGTCTGCGCCATGAAGCCGTCGATGACGCGGTGAAACGGCACGTTGTCATAAAAATGCTCGCGCGCGAGCTGCTTCATGCGCTCGGCGTGATGCGGCGCGATGTCGTTACGCAGCTTGATGATGATTTGGCCTTCCGTGGTGTCGAGGATCAGCGTGTTTTGCGGATCGAGACCGGCGGCAAGCGGCTGGGCGGAGGCGGGTGCTGTGCTCATGATGGCGAACAGTACGGCAAGAATGCGTAGCATGTCATCTCCCGGAAAACGCGGATTTACGGTTTGGCGAATTTTGCCTTCAGCCGTGCCGCGATCGGCCCGGGCACAAAGGCGGAAACGTCGCCTCCCATGCCGGCAATCTGCCGGACCAGCGTGGCGGTGATGGGGCGAACGGCGGGAGCCGCGGGCAGGAACACGGTCTGCACGTCCGGCGCCATGGCGGCGTTCATGCCGGCCATTTGCATTTCGTAGTCGAAATCGGTGGCATCGCGCACGCCGCGGACGAGGATGGTGGCTCCGGCGCGCTTGGCGGCGGTCACAACGAGATCGGCAAAGGTGGTGCAGGTGATTTCGCAGCCCGCCGCGCTTGCGATCGGCCCGCAGATCTCTTTGACCATGGTGAGCCGCTCGTCGGCCGAAAACAGCGGCGCTTTGCCGGGGTGAATGCCGATCGCGAGCACCAGCCGGTCGGCAAGCCGCACGGCTTTGCCGACGACGTCGAGGTGGCCGTTGGTGATGGGATCGAACGATCCGGCAAAAAGCGCAATCCGTGGCATGGCGGCGGTCTAGCCCGCGCTCAGAACCGCTGCAAGATGCGTTTGCAGCCGGCGCCGTGAAGACGGACGGCTGAGCCCACGTCCCGGAGACAGCCGGCCAAACCGCAAATACGGCGGCGCGCGCTTGGTAAAAACCGTAGATTCTTTCATGTTTTCAGCCTGATGCGCCAATCGGCCTAGATGTGATGCGAATCACGGCGATGCGGCGGCTTTTGAGCGAAATTAATATCAGATGAAAAGCAACCATGACGGTTTGAACGCGTTGCGTTCACAAGGCGTCATAAGGATTGCGAACAGGGGTGGCTGTCATGATCAGGACCGTTTATGCCGTCGCCGTTGCAGCGATCGTAGCGGCTGGTTTCGTCGTATTCCCAAGTTTGTCGCCACAGGTGGAAGCGAGTGCGCCGGTGCCCGGCGCCAAGGGTGATCGCGCCGATGTCCGGCCGCTCGGAACGGAATGCGGGCAGAAAGCCTGGCCGTATTTCGATGCCGCATGCATGCGCGATGCGCGCAATCCGCTGGTAGAGCCGCGCGATGTGCGGATGGTCTTTGCCAACCGCGCGCCAAAGGCAATCGTTACCCGTTAGGCCGCAGGACCGATCGGCCACACTGAATTTGCCTTGTCACTTCCGGCGGAAGGTGCTTCCCCACCTTCCGCCAAAATTTTATTTGCGGCATGATCGCGCAAACACTCGGTCCGTGAATGGCCCAAGGAACGGACGGCCCAAGGAACGGGTTAGGGAACGGTTCAAGTCCGCAAGCGCGGAGGAGCGACGTGAGGAAAAGCCCGGTCATCGACCGCCGTCAGATCCTGGCGTTGGCTGTCACGCTCCTTGGTACCCGCGCAGCGGTGGCCGAGGAGGTCTATCCGAGCCGGCCGATCCGCATGATCGTGCCCTTCCCTCCCGGCGGTCCGACCGATGTCATGGGCCGGCTTATCTGCGCGTCGCTATCGCAGACTCTCGGCCAGCAGGTCTTTGTCGACAACCGGCCCGGTGCCGGCTCGACACTCGCCGGCAAGCTTGCAGCGACTGCGGAGCCTGACGGCTACACACTCCTTGTCGGCAGCGCAGCCACGCTCGCGATCGGTCCCACGCTTTACAAGGACGCCGAATACGATCCGAAAAGTATTGTCCCGGTCGCAATGGTCGGCGACGTCCCCTACGTCATGGTGGCAAGCCCGAAGGCGCCGGTCGCGAGCGTCGCCGATGTGATCGCTTTCGCAAAAGCCCATCCCGGCAAGCTCAATCTCGGCGTTCCCAACGGCGCGCCGCCGCACATGCTGGGAGCCTGGTTCAAGGACCTGACCCATACCGACATCGTCATCGTGACCTATCGCGGCGGCGCCAATGTGCTGACCGATCTGATGGGCGGCCAGGTCGATATCGCCATAGAAACGTCATCGATCCTGCTGCCGCATCTTCGCGCCGGCACATTGCGTGCACTCGGCACGCTGGCGCCGAAGCGGCTTCCGGAACTTCCCGATGTGCCGACAATGAGCGAAGCCGGCGTGAAAGGTTTTGTTGCAAGTTCATGGACCGGCATTGTCGCGCCGCCCGGCACGCCGAAGCCGGTCGTCGACAAGCTCAACGCCGCCGTGAACGCCGGCTTCGCGACGGAGGCCGTGCAATCCAAGCTGAAATCGCTCGGCGCCAGCGCGATGCCGGGCTCGCCCGCGGACTACGCGGCATTTCTCACGACCGAACTGCCGAAATGGATCGCCATGGCGAAACTCTCGGGCGCCCGCACCGACTAGGATGCGGACTCACAAATAGCGATTGGTGAGCAGAGGCTGGACAATGTCCGCTAAGTGCCAACAGGCGACGTGGAGCGGACTATTCAATCACCTCGTCGGCGGTGCCGAGGTTCGACCGTCGCCAAGACATTGCACGAGTAAAGGTATGAACAAACTCGCAGCCGTCACCGCTGCACAATGACCGTCGCGCCAATCTTGGCATGACTATACAGGTCGATGATGTCGTCGTTGGACATACGAATGCAACCTGAAGACACGCCGCCGCCAAGCTTCCAGGGCTCGTTTGTCCCGTGGATGCGGTACAGCGTATCACCCAGATAGAGTGCGCGCGCACCCAGCGGATTGTCCGAACCTCCCGCCATGTGACGCGGCAGAGTCGGAAACCGCTTTATTTCACCTGGCGTGGGCGTCCAGTCCGGCCATTCGCGTTTGGCGCTAATTGTGCTGACGCCCGACCAGGCGTAGCCCTCCATTCCAACAGCAATGCCGTAGCGGATCGCCTTGCCGCCACCGAGCACGTAGTAGAGGCGCCGCTGGCTGGTGCTAACGATGATGGTTCCTCCGGCGCGCGTGGTCGGATAGTCCACGACCTCGCGTGGAATGAGGCCATAAACGATGCCAAAGGGAGTCTGAAGCGACCACACTTGGCCGGATGTCTGCGAATTGGCCGGCGCACTATTTGCGTCACAGATGCCAACCAATGCACTGGCGATAATTATGAAAAGCAGACCAATCGTTCTCACCACGCTTCAACTCCGCGCATCTAGGGCAAAGGCTTAAAGGACCCCCAAGAAGCATAACAGGCGGCCTACGTAGGGGCTGTCACCGCTGCGCCACAGTGGAAGAAAACCGGAACCAGGGACCCGTGAGCCGAGAACCTTCGACAGGTCCGCCTTGGATCATTAGCGGACATCGCATCACGTCTGAATCATGTCCGCTTTGCCTCCGAAAGCGGACATCAGCCAGACATGGCGGTATGTCTGCTAAGTGCCGAAAGCGGACATGGGTCCACTCATTTGAATGGGCCCACTCATTTGATCAACTGATCGGCGAGCACGAGAAAGTTGTTCGGTACTTCGAGGCCAAGCGCCTTCAAAACTTTCTTGGGAATGAGCATTGGAGGATTTAGACGGCGATGCCCTAAAGCTCCCAGCCCCAAAGTTTCCGTCGAAGACCCCAGCTCGATGCCGGTCCGTCTTTGGGTTGGTCGGCCAGTAACTCACTTCTTGTGACCCTTTGTGGCCGTTGGAGGCACATATTGCGTGTTCTGCCCGCAGAAACCTCCAATGCCAGTAACCGTCGCCATACATTGTGCGAAGGTCGAGAAGCCGCAATTCGTGGCGCCCCCCGTGGCACCACCACCGTAATACGCGCACCACGGATAGTTCTGGGCCTCCGCAGGGGCACTCATGACCGCCGTTACAAGCACTCCCAGCAGGAATAATGAATATTTCATGGCTTCCTCCTGGCGTGATTTTACCATGTAACATCGCGCCACAAGTCATTTATTGGTCCACAGGCCGGGCACTGTTGAACGCAACGGCGCCGCAGCAAGCCCCCCTCGTTCGGCCTGCCCTTTTGTCTCGTTCTTGCCCGGGAACTGGACTAATCTCCTCCCGTTTCCGGCGTTTCGGCGGAAAACGCTGCCTTGAACCGGTTTAAGTGCGTCCCTAAGAGCGCCCGCTATGATCGTTTTGATCGACAACTACGACAGCTTCACCTTCAACCTGGTGCACTATTTTGGTGAACTGGGAGAAGAGGTCGACGTGCGCCGCAACGACAAGGTAGCAAGCGGCGACGTGATCGCGGCCGATCCGGACGCCATCGTGCTGTCGCCCGGCCCCTGCACGCCAAAGGAGGCCGGTATCTGTCTCGATCTGATCGCGAAAGCTGCGGCGACAATCCCGATCCTCGGCGTCTGCCTCGGCCATCAGGCCATCGGCGACGCGTTTGGCGGCAAAGTGGTTCGCGCGCCCTCCCCGGTGCACGGCAAATTGTCGGAGATCCGCCATCAGGGCCGTGGGATTTTTCGCGGCATCAACGCGCCGTTCAAGGCGACGCGGTATCATTCGCTCGTCGTCGAGCGCGACAGCATGCCCGGCGAACTTACCGTGACCGCGGATACGGACGACGGGCTCGTCATGGGGCTGGCGCATACGCGGCTGCCGGTGCATGGCGTGCAATTCCATCCCGAAAGCATCGCCTCGGACCACGGCCACCTGATGCTGAAAAACTTTCTCGATATCGCGCGAGCCTGGAATACGTCGACCGGACGGCGCGATGCGGCGCGGCCTGCGGCGCAAAAGGCGCGAGCGCGGGTAAATTGAGGGCCGCACGGTGACCGTCGAGTTCAAATCAATAGTCGGCAAGGTCGCGACCGGCGCCACGCTGAGCCGTGACGAAGCGGCCAATGCCTTCGAGCAGATGATGTCGGGCGAAGCGACGCCGTCGCAGATGGGCGCGCTGTTGATGGCGTTGCGGGTGCGCGGCGAAACCGTCGAGGAAATCACCGGCGCCGTCATGGCCATGCGCGCCAAGATGCTGCGCGTGACTGCTCCGCCCGATGCGATCGACGTGGTCGGCACCGGCGGCGATGCGTCCGGCTCGTTCAACATCTCGACCTGCGCCGCGCTGATCGTCGCCGGCGCCGGCGTTCCCGTCGCCAAGCACGGCAATCGCGCGCTGTCGTCGAAGTCAGGCGCCGCCGACGTTCTCGCAGCACTCGGCGTCAATATCGATCTCACGCCGGACCAGATCGGCCATTGCATCCGCGAGGCCGGGATCGGCTTCATGTTCGCGCCGTCGCATCATCCGGCGACAAAGAACGTCAATCCGACCCGCATGGAACTCGGCACCCGCACGATCTTCAACCTGCTTGGTCCCCTGTCCAATCCGGCGGGCGTGCGGCGGCAAATGATCGGCGTATTTTCAAAGCATTGGACAGAGCCGTTGGCGCAAGTTCTCAAGAATCTCGGCGCCGAAAGCATCTGGGTCGTGCACGGCTCCGACGGGCTCGATGAGATCACGACGTCGGGGCCGACCAGCGTCTCCGCGCTCGAAGCCGGCGTGGTGCGCAACTTCGAGATTGCGCCCGAAGACGTTGGGTTAAAGAAAGTGAAGCCCGAGGCGCTGCGCGGCGGCGATGCACAGACCAACGCCAAGGCGGTGCAGGACGTGCTCGAAGGCAAGAAAACCGCGCTGCGCGACGTGGCGCTGTTCAACGCCGCGGCCGCCCTCGTCGTTGCCGGCAAGGCAGAGAATCTGAAAGACGGTGTCGGTCTCGCCGCGCATTCGGTCGATTCCGGCGAGGCCGAAGGCAGGCTCGATCGCCTCATCGTGGTGTCCAACGATGGCTGACATTCTGGAAAAGATCGGCGCCTATAAACGCGAGGAGATCGCGGCGGCAAAACGTGCGCGTCCTCTTTCCACGATCGAGCAGGAGGCTAAGGCCGCAGGCGCGCCGCGCGGATTTGCCCGCGCCATCGAGCGGCGGCTTGCCGCCGGCGACTATGCGCTGATCGCCGAGGTGAAGAAGGCGAGCCCGTCGAAGGGCCTCATCCGCGCGGACTTCGATCCGGCATCCCTCGCCGCGGCCTATCAGGCGGGCGGCGCAACCTGCCTGTCGGTTTTGACCGACGCGCCCTCATTCCAGGGTTCGCTCGCGCATCTTCGCCTCGCGCGCGAAGCGGCCACCCTGCCGGTGCTGCGCAAGGATTTCATGTACGACCCCTACCAGGTGACGGAGGCACGCGCTTACGGCGCCGACTGCATCCTGATCATCCTCGCCGCGGTGGACGATGCCTGCGCCGCCGAGCTTGAAGCCGCGGCCTTTGCGCTGGGCATGGACGCGCTCATAGAAGTACATAATACCAATGAGTTAGAGCGGGCACTTCGCCTGAAATCAAAGCTCATCGGCATCAACAATCGCGACCTCAAGACCTTCGAGACGAAGCTCGAGACCGGCGAGCGGCTGGCGCGCGGCATCCCGCCCGGCCGCATCGCCGTCGGCGAGAGCGGCATATTCGCGCCGGACGACCTCGCGCAGCTTGCCAAAGCCGGCATCTCGACCTTCCTTGTCGGTGAAAGCCTGATGCGGCAGCCAGATGTGGCCGCCGCAACGCGTGCGCTGCTCGCGCGCCAAACCGCCACCCTTGCCTCCCCCGTCTCCGTAGCCCGGTGAACGCCGTGGCGCGGCGCGCACGGAAGCTCACCCATCTCAGCCGCCGCGGCGAAGCGCGCATGGTCGACGTATCCGCAAAGCCCGAGACCGAACGCGTGGCGGTGGCCGAAGGCCGCGTGATCATGCAAGCGAAGACGCTGGCCATTGTGCGCAAGGGCGACGCGAAAAAGGGCGACGTGCTCGGCGCCGCGCGCATTGCCGGCATCCAGGCCGCCAAGCGCACCCACGAATTGATCCCGCTGTGTCATCCGCTTGCCATCTCGCAAATCGCAATCGACATCACGCCGGACGCAAAACTGCCCGGCGTCGTCGTCAAGGCGCGGGTCAAGGTCGCCGGCAAAACCGGAGTCGAAATGGAAGCGCTGACCGCCGTGTCGGTCGCCTGCCTCACCATCTACGACATGGTCAAAGCGGTCGAACGCGGCATGCGTATCGAGGGCATCCGGCTTTTGGAAAAAAGCGGCGGCCGCTCCGGCCATTTTCGCGTGCGGGAGTAGATCATGGCGCTGATCTCGGTTGCGCAAGCGCTCGATCATGTGCTCGCCCACGCCGGGCCTCTGACACCGGAGAAGGTGCCGCTCGCCGAGGCTGACGGCCGCGTGCTGGCATCCGATCTGAAAGCGCTGCGCACCCAGCCGCCGGCCGACGTTTCAGCCATGGACGGTTATGCCGTGCGCGCAGCCGACGTCGAGCGCGCTCCGGTGCAGTTGAACGTGATCGGCGAAGTCGCCGCCGGCCGGCCGTTCACGGCGGCGATCGGAGCGGGCGAGGCGGCGCGGATCTTTACCGGCGGCGTGGTGCCCGACGGCGCCGATACGGTCGTGGTGCAGGAAGTGACCACGCGCGACGGCGATCGCGTCGCGGTGCAAAAGCCTCGGCCAAGGGCCGCAATGTCCGCGCACAAGGGCTCGACTTTCGCCTCGGCCAGGTGCTCCTCGGCAAAGGCCATCGGCTCAAAGCCCGCGACCTCGCGCTCGCCGCGGGAATGAACTATCCGCTGTTGCCGGTCTATCGCCGGCCGAAAGTTGCGCTGTTCGCCACCGGCGACGAGCTGGTGCAGCCGGGCACCGAACCCGGACCGGGGCAGATCGTCTATTCCAACGGCTTTGCGCTGGCCGCGCTCGCCCGCGAGGAAGGCGCCGCCGTCACCGATCTCGGCGTCGTCGCCGACAAGCTTGAAGACACCGTCGCCGCGGTGCGCCGCGCCCGCGATCTCGGCGCCGATATTCTCGTGACCACCGGCGGAGCGTCGGTCGGCGACTACGATCTGGTGCAGAAGGCGCTCGCCGCCGAAGGCATCGACCTGTCGTTCTGGAAGATCGCGATGCGGCCCGGCCGGCCGCTGATGCACGGGCGGCTCGGGGCGATGCACGTTCTCGGCCTCCCCGGCAATCCGGTGTCGTCCTATGTCTGCGCTTTCCTGTTTCTGGTGCCGCTGATCCGCCGCATGAGCGGGCGCGGCGATCTCGTTGCGCCAACCGAGTCGGCGATATTGGGCAACGACCTGCCGGAGAACGACGAGCGCGCCGATTACCTGCGCGCGACCCTCAAGAACGGCTCCGGGGCGCTCGTTGCGACCACCGCCCCGGTCCAGGACAGCTCGATGATGGTTCCATTGTCCAAGGCCGATTGCCTTGTCATCCGAGAGCCTTATGCGCCGGCCGCGAAGGCCGGCAGCGCCTGCACGATTGTTAAGTTCGAGCGTTAAGCGCGGGTTTGGCGCGACGCTCGCTTTCTTCACTTCAAATTAAATGGTTGCGGAACACATATGGAACGGATAGTGTCCGTTCATGATTTGTTTCGGCCCTGGGGCCGGTCAAAGGGGAAACGCCGATGTTGACACGCAAGCAGGCCGAGCTCTTGCGATTTATTCATGAGCGCCTCAAGGAAGCGGGAGTTCCGCCCTCCTTTGACGAGATGAAGGACGCGCTCGACCTGCGGTCCAAGTCGGGTATTCATCGCCTTATCACGGCCCTTGAGGAGCGCGGCTTCATCCGCCGGCTGCCCAACCGGGCGCGCGCCATCGAAGTGATAAAACTGCCGGAATCGGTTGCGCACGGCATGGTGGCGGGCCGCTCCCGCGGCTTCACCCCGAGCGTCATCGAAGGCAATCTCGGCCGGGTGCGGACTGGCTCAGAGGACGAGGGCGGTAGGCCAGTGGCCGTGCCGGTCATGGGCCGCATCGCCGCCGGCACGCCGATCGAGGCCATCCAGACCCGCAGCCATACGATCAATATGCCGTCCGATCTGCTGACAACCGGCGAGCATTTCGCGCTCGAAGTGCGCGGCGATTCCATGATCGAGGCCGGGATCCTCGACGGCGACATGGCGCTCCTCAAGCGCACCGACGCCGCCGACACGGGTGATATCGTCGTCGCCCTGATCGATGACGAAGAGGCAACGCTCAAGCGTTTCCGCCGCCGCGGCGCCTCGATCGCGCTCGAACCGGCCAACACCGCCTACGAGGTCCGTATCCTGCCGCCCAACCGGGTACGCATCCAGGGCAAGCTCGTCAGTCTGTTCCGGCGGTATTGATCGGAGTTGCTATCCGTTCGTCCCCGCGCAGGCGGGGACCTGGCGCAATTCTGCAATGGAAAGCCTCGCATTGGATTTCCGCCTTCGCGGGAATGAGCGGGGAAATTATTGATCGGCTTCAATGTCGTCGATGCGCGGCGTCGCGTCGCGCGCGGGAGCACGTGACAGCGTGGTCCCATCCGCGTTCGTGCTCCCCTCGCCCGCTGCGAGGGCCGGTCTGCGTGGCGGCGCCGGCGCCCAGGGCCGGTCAAAATTCCGCGGCCGTGTCCTCCCCCGATGACAAAGCCGGAACCAGCCCGACGCAGCGTGAGCGCACCCTGCGCGCGCCACTGGTCGCGCCCGATGACGGTCGCGGCGCAATCGGCCGGCGGCGCAGCATGCACGGCAACGACCAGGCTGGCGCGATGGCAATCGTCCTCGAAGGCGTCCGGCGTCAGCGCAAAAGCAACCACGGCGCCGTCGGCGAGCCTGCCGATGCAGCCCGACGTATCGCAGGAGATGCCCTCGCCCAACCGGCGATCCTTCGGATCGCGCCCATCGGCATCCGCCGCGAGCCATTCCTTGATGGCAAACGTATCGCCGCCGGTGTGATGGAAGGCGAGCCTGCCATCGGCGCCGCGAACGGCAAAGGTTCGCGCGTCGTCGGCGATGAAAACGTCGGGGACCGGGATGCGGGCCGCCCAGATCACTGCGAGCGCCGCGAGCACCGCTCCGCTCCAGCGCAGCGGCGTCTTCAGCAGGGCGATGACGAGAAGACCAAGCGTCGCGACAAGGAGCGGCCCGGTGCCGAACGTGGTGACGCGGCCGAACCCGGCCGGCAGGCCCGCCACCCACAGCGACACGGCATCCATCCACTCGATGCCGTAGCCCATTTGGCTCCAGCACTCCGCATCGAGGCCGAACGGCATGGCGACGACGCCGAGAATCCCCATCGGCATCACCCAAGCGGAAACCACCGGCATGGCAAGGAGATTGGCGAGTGACCTGACCTGGCTTTTTTGAACCAAGCGATGTGAGAGAATAGCTTGGCAAAGGAGCTTTGGTCATGCCGAAGAAGAGGTTTAGCGCGGAGCAGGTTGTGACGCTGCTTCGTCAGATTTAGGTTTCGCTGTCGCAGGGCAAATCCGCGCCGGTTGCGTGCCGTGACGCGGGGATATCGCAGCAGAACTCCGCGATGAGCTGCTCAACGGCGAAATCTTCTACAGCCTCAAGGAAGCACAGATCGTCGTCGAGCAATGGCGCAAGCACTACAACACAATCAGACCGCACTCCATCGAATATCGACCACCCGCGCCACAAACGATCAACCCGTTCCTGTCACCGCTAGATCAGGTCGAACATATGCAATAACCTCCCCACGACGTGGTACAAAAAAACCGTCAGGCCACCCATCGCATTTTATCGCCATCCCGCGCAGGATAGCATCTGCCGCAAGTATCGGGCCCATCAATGGGGCGCTTCCAAAGCCGCCCTCGGGGCCAAAACAGCTCTCAGGAAGTGCTCGGTTGACGATTCGGGGGTGGGCGACCAAGTACCGACCCGATGGACGCTTTGGGTCCTTTGCAGACATCACGAGCCATTTGAGCCATGTATGCTTTGCCCCCCAAAAACAGACATTGGTCGATGGGGTTCCTCGAGTTTGTTTGCCAGGGCACCGTGTCTCTGCGTGCGGCATCTAATCGCCGCCGCCTGCAGCCTTCGCCGCGGTCTTCGCCCAGGTGTCGCGCAAGCCGACGGTGCGGTTGAAGACGAGCCGACCCGGCGCCGAGTTCGGATCGGGACAGAAATAGCCCTGTCGCTCGAACTGAACCACGTCTTTGGAATTGCCACCGGCCAATGCCGGTTCGACGCGCGCGCCGGTGATGATTTCAAGTGAATTCGGATTGATCTCGGCCGCGAAATTCCCGGCATCAGGATCCGGCTTGGTGAACAGCGGATTGTAGAGCCGCACTTCAGCGGGCACGGAGTCCGCCGCCGAGACCCAATGCATCGTCGCCTTGACCTTGCGGCCGTCGGGCGCGTTACCGCCCTTGGTCGCGGGATCGTAAGTGCAGCGCAGCTCAATCACCTCGCCGGCCGCGTTCTTCACCACCTCGCGGCAGGTGACGAAATAGGCGTAGCGCAGCCGCACCTCGGCGCCGGGCGACAGCCGGAAGAATTTCTTCGGCGGGATTCTCCATGAAATCGTCGCGCTCGATGAAAAGCTCGCGGCCGAAACGGATGCGCCGGGTCCCCGCAGCCGGATTTTCCGGATGATTGACCGCATCAAGTTCTTCGCTTTGGCCTTCCGGATAGTTCTCGATCACGATCTTGAGCGGGCGAAGCACAGCCATCCGCCGTTCGGCCGTCTTGTTGAGATGTTCGCGGATGGAGAAATCCAGCATGCCGGCATCGACGATGCTGTTGGCCTTGGCGACGCCGATCCGCTTGACGAAATCGCGGATCGCCTCGGGCGGCACGCCGCGCCGTCGCAAGCCGGCAAGCGTCGGCATGCGCGGATCGTCCCAGCCATTGACGTGGCCGCCGCGCACGAGCTCGGTGAGCACGCGCTTCGACAGCACGGTATGCGTCAAATTCAGGCGCGCGAATTCGTATTGATGCGGCTGCGACGGCACCGGCAGATTTTGCAGGAACCAGTCGTAAAGCGGCCGGTGATCCTCGAATTCGAGCGTGCAGATCGAGTGGGTGATGCCCTCGATGGCGTCCGATTGGCCGTGGGCGAAATCGTAGCTCGGATAGATGCTCCACGCCTTGCCGGTGCGCGGATGGTCGGCGTGCAAGATGCGGTAGAGCACCGGATCGCGCAGATTGATATTGCCGGACGCCATGTCGATCTTGGCGCGCAGCACGCGCGCGCCGTTCGGAAATTCACCGGCGCGCATGCGGCGGAAGAGATCGAGGTTCTCCTCCACGCCGCGATCGCGGAACGGGCTGTTCTTGCCCGGCTCGGTCAGCGTGCCGCGTGTGGTACGCATCGCGTCCGGGCTCTGATCGTCGACATAGGCTTTGCCGGCCCGGATGAGCTCTTCCGCCCATTCGTAAAGCCGCTCGAAATAGTCGGACGCGTAATGGAGGTTCTTGCCCCAATCGTAGCCGAGCCAGCGCACGTCGGCCTCGATGGCGTCGATATATTCCTGCTCTTCCTTGGCCGGGTTGGTGTCGTCGAAGCGCAGGTTGCATTGGCCGGCGAATTCCTCGGCAATGCCGAAATTCAGGCAGATCGACTTGGCGTGGCCGATATGGAGGTAACCGTTCGGCTCCGGCGGGAAAGCGCGTGACGATCGCCGAGCGCCGGCCGGATTGCAGGTCGGCGCGCACGATGTCCCGGATGAAATCCTGGCCCGCTTCCTTCGCACCTGTTTCTGCAACCGTCATAGCGATGTCGTTCCAGCCGCGATCGTTTCCATTATCGTTTCCATTTAATGCGCGGGCCACTAACCCGGCCCGCGTGCCGATTCCAGGGCAACGCCTTTGGACGGCCCGGATTGAACAACTTGGCCTACCGGGTCAAGCCCGGGCTTCTGGAAAGCATCGGGCCATTTGCATCTTTTCGTAATTTTCTGTGCTAGACGAACGCGCTGTCGCGCTGCCTTGGACCGATATGAGCGTCGTCACCCGTTTTGCCCCCTCGCCCACCGGCTTCCTCCATATCGGCGGGGCGCGTACGGCGCTGTTCAACTGGCTCTATGCCCGCAAGCATAACGGCAAGATGCTGCTGCGGATCGAGGACACCGACCGCGAGCGCTCGACGCAGGCCGCGATCGACGCCATCCTCGACGGCCTCAAATGGCTCGGCATCGCCTGGGACGGCGACACCGTTTATCAGTTTGCCCGCGCAGCGCGGCACCGGGAGGTCGCCGAGAGCCTGCTGGCCGGCCGGACACGCCTATCGCTGCTACGCGAGCCCGGAGGAACTGACGCAGATGCGCGAGGCGGCCCGCCGCGAAGGCCGCTCAAAACTCTATGACGGACGCTGGCGCGACCGCGATCCGGGCGACGCGCCGGCCGGTGTAAAACCGGCCATCCGGCTCAAGGCGCCGCTGACCGGCGAAACCGTCATCGACGACCAGGTTCAGGGCCGCGTCGTCTGGCAAAACGAGAACCTCGACGATCTCGTGCTGCTGCGCTCCGACGGCACGCCGACCTACATGCTCGCGGTGGTCGTCGATGACCATGACATGGACGTGACGCACGTCATCCGCGGCGACGACCATTTGACCAATGCCGCGCGGCAAAAACAGATTTACGACGCGCTCGGCTGGGCGGTGCCGGTGATGGCGCACATTCCGCTGATCCACGGCCCCGACGGCTCGAAACTTTCCAAGCGCCACGGTGCGCTCGGCGTCGATGCCTATCGCGCCATGGGTTACTTGCCGGCGGCGCTCCGGAATTACCTGGTCCGGCTCGGCTGGAGTCACGGCGACCAGGAGATTTTCTCCACCGAGGAAATGATCGCGGCCTTCGACCTGCCGCAGATCGGCCGCTCGCCGGCACGGTTCGATTTCGCCAAACTTGAAAGTCTCGACGGGCATTATATCCGCCAATGCGACGACGCCGGCTTGCTGGCGGCGATCGAAATGCTTTTGCCGTATCTCCCCGACGGTCAGACGCTCGCCGCCAAGATAACGCCGGCGCTGCGCCAGCAATGGCTGGCCGCCATGCCCAGCTTGAAAGAGCGCGCCAAGAGTCTGCTCGATATCATTGACGGAGCACACTTTCTTTTGGCGGACCGGCCCATCTCACTCGATGACAAAGCGGCGGCCCTCCTCACGCCGGACACCAAGACGCTGTTGGCAGACGTCGCCGCCGAACTCGCCAAGGTGGAACCGTGGACGACCGAGGCAACGGAACACGCGGTGCGCAGTTTCGCGGAGCAAAAGGCCGCCAAGCTTGGAGCGGTTGCGCAGCCTTTGCGCGCCGCCCTGACCGGACGAACGACCTCTCCCGGTATCTTCGAAGTGCTCACCGTTCTGGGCAAGGCCGAGAGCCTCGGCCGTCTCGCCGATCGGTCGCAATAATTTAGTGATTGCCGGATAAGCCTTGCATTGTGGAATGCACAATTTTTGCCCCGGCGGTCCTTTCCGCCTTGTTTATGGGCTATTATCTTGCAGTGCACAGGCCGTTGCGCTACCCAAATACGGTCGGGTTAAACCTGCTGCCCAGCCGCGTTCGACGAATTGGCCGGGTCCGGCCCGCGTTTCCGGTTGTCAGATATCAAAGGTGTAATCATGGACGCAAAGACCGGCGCCAATATCAAGACTGGTACGCTTAAGCTCGGCGACAAGAGCTATACGTTTCCGATGTACGACGGCACGATCGGCCCGGAGGTGCTCGACGTCAGCAAGCTCTATTCCGAGACGGGTATCTTCACCTACGACCCCGGTTTCACGTCGACGGCCAGTTGCGAGTCCAAGATCACCTATATCGACGGCGACGAAGGCGTCCTGCTCTATCGCGGTTACCCGATCGCCGACCTCGCCGAACACGGCGATTTCCTCGAGACCTGCTACCTGCTCTTGTACGGCGAACTGCCGACCGCCGCGCAAAAGTCCGATTTCGTCGATCGCGTGGTCCATCACACGATGGTTCACGAGCAGATGAGCCGGTTCTTTCAGGGATTTCGGCGCGACGCTCATCCCATGGCCGTCATGGTCGGCTCCGTCGGCGCGCTGTCGGCCTTCTATCATGACTCGACCGACATCACCGATCCGACCCAGCGCATGGTCGCCTCGATCCGCATGATCGCCAAGATGCCGACGCTGGCCGCCATGGCCTACAAATATTCGGTCGGCCAGCCGTTCATCTATCCGAAGAACAATCTCGATTACGCGTCGAACTTCCTGCACATGTGCTTCGCCGTGCCGTGCGAGGAGTACAAGCCCAATCCGGTGCTGGCGCGCGCCATGGACCGCATTTTTACTTTGCATGCCGACCACGAGCAGAATGCCTCGACCTCGACCGTGCGGCTTGGCGGGTTCGACCGGCGCCAATCCTTTTGCCTGCATCGCCGCCGGCATTGCCTGTCTGTGGGGGCCGGCGCATGGCGGCGCCAACGAGGCCGCGCTGAAAATGCTCGGCGAGATCGGCAGCGTCGACCGCATTCCCGAATACATCAAACGGTCGAAGGACCCGAAGGATTCATTCCGGCTGATGGGTTTTGGCCATCGCGTCTACAAGAACTACGATCCGCGCGCCAAGATCATGCAGAAGACCTGCTACGAGGTGCTCAACGAACTCGGCATCAAGGATCCGCTTCTCGATGTCGCGATGGAGCTTGAAAAGATCGCGCTTCACGACCCGTATTTCATCGAGAAAAAACTCTATCCCAATGTCGATTTCTATTCCGGCATCACGCTGCGCGCGATGGGCTTCCCTACCACGATGTTCACCGTGCTGTTCGCGCTTGCGCGTACCGTCGGCTGGATCGCGCAGTGGAAGGAAATGATCGAGGATCCGCACCAGAAGCTCGGCCGTCCGCGCCAGCTCTATACGGGCGCGCCGCTGCGCGACTACCAGCCGATGTCGAAGCGAAGATAATTCTCAGGCGTCGTTCCGAACGAAGCGAAGCAATCCAGCGTCCGAAACCGGATTGCTTCGCCGTTTTCGCTCCTCGCAATGACGAGGAAATTCACCGCGGATTATAAGCCCAGGTCAGATATACGCCGCCCCAGGTGAAGCCGCCGCCGAAGGCTGCAAGGATCAGCCGGTCACCGGCCTTGAGCTTGCTTTCGTAGTCCCACAGACACAGCGGAATCGTGGCCGCGGTCGTATTGCCGTATTTGTGGATGGTGATCATGACCTGCTTCGGGTCGAGCTTCATGCGCTCGGCCGTTGCTTCGATGATGCGCTTGTTGGCCTGATGAGGCACCAGCCAGTCGATCTTGTCGCTGGTCAGCCGATTGCGCTTCATCAATTCGGTCGCGACTTCCGCCATGCGGGCGACTGCGAATTTATAAACCGCCGCCCCTTCCTGATGGACGTAATGCAAGCGCTTGGCGACCGTCTCTGCCGTCGGCGGCATGCGGCTGCCACCTGCTTTTTGATGCAGGTGCGGCATGCCGGAGCCGTCGGAGCGGATCAGCGTGTCGATAATGCCGAATTTCTTGTTTGGCTCGAGCAGCACGGCGCCGGCGCCGTCGCCGAACAGCACGCAGGTGGCGCGATCCGTGTAATCGATGATCGACGACATCTTGTCGGCGCCGACCACGATGATTTTTCGAAATGTCCCGTTCTCGATGAATTGCGTCGCGACGGTCAGCGCATAGACGAAGCCGGAACAGGCCGCCTGGACGTCGAAGCTGCCGATGGAACGGATACCGCACATATCGCAGATGAGATTGGCGCTCGACGGAAAGACAAAATCCGGCGTCGTCGTCGCGCAGATCAGGAGTTCGACTTCGCCGGGCGCCGTTCCCGTTTTCGTCAGGAGGCCGCGCACCGCGTGCGCGCCCATATGCGAGGTGCCGAGACCCTTGCCCTTGAGAATGCGCCGTTCCTTGATGCCCGTCCGCTCGGTGATCCACTCGTCGCTGGTATCGACCATCTCCGCGAGTTCGGCGTTACCGAGCACGTCCGGCGGAACGTAGCCGAAAACCCCGGTGATCGCGGCCCGGATCGGGGACTTCCGGGGCGTTCTTTTTGACTTTTTCACACGAAATACTTTGAATTTACGCTGTGGGGCGGCGGGATGACGTGCGGCTTAGCAGGATGCTTGCGGCAATGGTAGGGCCGCGGCGGGCGCGCGGTTAACATAGGCGGGCCGCTTCGCCGGTGTGCGCCGTCGCGCGGCGGCCTTGGCGGGCTGTTTCGAGAACGATTGCAGCCGCCTTGGCGCTGGGAGCGCCGGCGCTCGACCGCCATGATGTCATCGAGCCGGCGGAAGCCTTCAATCTGGCGCCGGCGCTCCGGGCTGTCGGACAGAAGCGGCGAGAGCGCAGCGGCAAGCTTGTCCGCGGTGCAGTCCTCCTGCAGGAACTCCGGAACAATGTTTTCGCCGATCACGAGATTGGCGAGGATCACGCTAGGCAGGTTCGCTTGCAGCCGGATCAGCCGCGCGACCATCGCCTCCAGGGCATGGAGACGATAGGCCGCGACCATAGGCACGCCGGAGAGCGCCAATTCGAGCGTCACGGTGCCGGACGCCGCCAGCGCTGCCCGCGCCTTGCGGAACGCTGCCCGCTTTTCAGCCGGATCGACGACGATCCGCGGCTTGGTGGTCCATCCGGCAACGGCATCGCGCAGTTGCGAGGCAATATGCGGCACCGTCGGCAGCACGAGTTCAATCGGCCCGGCCCGGGCGACGAGCTGTTCGATCGCAGCGCCGAAGATCGGGGCGAGCCGCCGGATCTCGACCGACCTGCTTCCCGGCAAGGCAAGGATCAGAGGCGGATCGGCAAGCCGCCGCTTCGCCTCCTCAGCATCTGGCCGCAACTCGCCAAGGCGCTCGATCAGCGAATGGCCGACATAGGTGCAAGGCGGCCCGCCGAGCCGCGCATGAACTGCGGGCTCGAACGGCAGCAGCGCGAGAACGTGGTCGACATAAGCGCGCATCGCGCGCGCCCGCCCGGACCGCCAGGCCCAAACCGACGGCGACACGTAGTCGACGACGGGGATCGACGGAGCAAGCCGCCGCACGCGCCGGGCGACCCGATGGGTAAAGTCCGGACTGTCGATTATGACGAGAGCGTCCGGTCGCGCATCGACGATGGCCTGCGCGGTTTCACGAATGCGGCGTATGATGGTCGGCAACCGTCCCGGAATGGCGGCAAGGCCGATGATCGAAAGCTCGCCGATCGCAAATGGACTGGTGATGCCGGCGGCAGCCATGGCGCGGCCGCCGACGCCGGCGAGAACAAGCGCACTTCCTTCGCGCTCGCGGAGCGCGTTTGCCAGCGCCGCCCCGAGCGCGTCGCCGGATTCCTCGCCGGCGACGATATAGATCGAAAGCGGCCGTAACAGCGAAGGCTGCGGCGCGTGCGTCATGCCGGAATGTCCTCACGCACGCCGACAAAGAAAATCCCGGCACGATCGGCCGCCGCGATCACCTGCTCCGCGTCCGCGATCATTGTGCTGCCGGCGGTGACGGCAAGTCCGGCAAGTCCGGCCTGAGCGACCTTCTCGATCGTGAGTGGCCCAATTGAAGGCAAATCGAAACGGCGATCCTGTCCGGGCTTGGGCGCCTTCACTAGGACGCCGGTGCCGGGTGAAGCAGTAACCCGGCCAAGCCGGCGTAAATCGGTCAGCCGGGCGAGCATATGATCGGTGCCCTCGGCGGCTTCGACGGCCAGCACGTGGTTGTCGGCAACGACCGCGGCCTGCCCGACGTCGAACGGCCCCAGCGCAGCTATCATCGTCAAGGCTCGCGCAATGTCGGCCCGATCACGTTCGGAGGGCTGATGACGGCCAAACACCCCTTCGGCCACCAGGATTTCGGGCGCCACATCCTTGACGCCGACAACGCGCAGCCCGCCGCGTTCGGCGATCTTCGCGACGCCGGAAATGAGCTTGTCATCGCCGCCGCGGTAGGCGCGCACCAGTCCGGGCATCGCTCTGATGGTTTCCCAATCGAGGCGAAGTTGGGTGATGTGGGGCCGCAAAACCGTCCCGATGAAGAGGAGTTCGCGACAATTTTCCGCGCGGGCAACGCGAAAAAAGTGCCCGGCCTGCCCGATCGAAATCCAGTGATTCGTATAGCGTGAGACGAGCGCGGGGTCGGCCCAGCCTTTAAGGCCGAACATGACCAGGCTGCGGCCCTGGCGCTTCACGGCCTCCGCGACTGCGCCGGGAAAACTTCCCCCGCCACAGATGATCGCCAGCGGACCGTTGCCTTGCGCCTCAGCCATGCTCGCGCTCTTTAACCGTCCTCTTCGGCCGGCGCGTCGGCGTCGCGCCGGACGCGCGGACGCATCAGCGGGCGTTTACCCCCGGCACGAATGAACGCAATGATCTTGCCGACCATCGGATCATCGGGAAATTCATTCGCGACGGCATCGACACGGTCCGCGATCCGTCCTTCGGTAAAGAACAACGAGCGGTATGCGCGGCGGACCCGATGCATTTCGGCTCGCGTTGCGCCGCGCCGGCGCATGCCAACGATATTCAGTCCGACGAGCGCGCCGGTCTGCCCCAGCGCAAATCCGAACGGGATGATATCGTCGCGCGCCGCCGACATTCCGGCCATCATGACGCCTTCGCCAATGCGCACGAATTGATGGATGGCGACGTGGCCGCCGAGAAATGTGTGTTGGCCGACGCTCACGTGGCCGCCGAGCACAACGTTGTTCGCGAGCGTCACGTCATCGGCCACGTCACAATCGTGTCCGACATGCGATCCCACCATCAACAGGCACCTATCGCCGACGCGGGTCACTCCGCCACCGGCCTCGGTCCCGGTATTCATGGTGACGCTCTCACGCAGTTCGCAGCGCGCGCCGATGATGAGCCTGGTCGCACCGCCGCGGTAATGCACCGATTGCGGCGGCGTGCCGAGCGAGGAGAAAGGATAGACGACAGTACCCTCGCCGATCGTCGTTACGCCGGTGACGCAGACGTGACTGAGAAGCCGAACGCCGGATTGCAGCTCGGCTTGCGGACCGATCAGGCAATAGGGTCCGATCTCGACGCCGTCGACAATGCGCGCGCCGTCGGCGACGCGCGCGGTCGGGTCGATCGCCATTCAAACCTCGGTGATGATCGCGCCGACTTCGGCTTCGGCGATGAGCGTGTCACCGACCTTGGCTTCAGCACGGTACCACCACATGTTGCGGCGTTGCGCGATTTTGTTGACGTGATATTCGATGGTGTCGCCCGGCACCCCGGGCTTGCGGAATTTGGCTTTGTCGATCGTGAGAAAATACATCGCGCGCTGTTTTTCTTTTGAACTCATCTGCCGCAAACACAACACGCCCGCCGTCTGCGCCATGCCCTCGATCACCAGGACGCCGGGCATCACCGGATTGTCCGGAAAATGTCCCATGAATTGCGGCTCGTTGATCGTGACGTTCTTGATGCCGATGCCATGTTCCTCGCCCCGAATGTCGATGATGCGATCGATCATGACGAACGGATAGCGATGCGGCAGCAGCCGCAGGATTTCGCGGATATCGGCGATTTCCACGCTCTCGCTGCTCATTCCTCCGCTCCCCCGGATTTGCGGCCTCGCCGCACCATGCGACGCAGCGTTGCAGCGCCGCGCTTCCAATCGATGGCCGGCTCCGCGGGAAAACCGGCCCAGCGCGCTTTGGGCGGAACATTCGACATGACGCCGGCCCGCGCACCGATCATCGCGCCCGCGCCGATCGTGATGTGGTCGGCGACGCCCGCCTGTCCCCCCATCATGACGAAGTCTCCGACTGTCGTACTGCCCGATATGCCGACCTGCGAGACGATCAGGCAATGCCGGCCGATGGAACAGTTGTGTCCGATCTGGACCAGATTGTCGATTTTGGTGCCCTCGCCGATGATGGTGTCGCGCGTGGCGCCTCGATCTATCGTCGTATTGGCGCCGATTTCGACGTCGTCTTGAATGATGGCCCGCCGGGTTTGCGGTATCTTTTGGTGACCTTGCGGCGACGGCAGATAGCCGAAGCCGTCCTGGCCAATGCGCGCGCCGGGATGGATAATCACCCGATCGCCGATCAAAGCGTGCAGGATCGAGGCGCCGGCGCCGACCGCGCAGTCGCGGCCGATCCGAACGTCAGGCCCGACGACCACGCCCGGTCCGATCAGCGTGTTCGCTCCGATCTCGGCGCGGGGTCCGATAACCGCGAGCGGATCGACGATCACGCCGGCTTCGAGCCGCGCCGTCGGATGAATTTGCGCGCTCGCAGCACGCCCGTTCGTTTCGAACAGGGACACGGGCCGCAGCATGTGCGGAAAGAGCTTGCGCGCGATGGCAACAAAGGCGGGATAGGGATGCGGCGTTTCCAGTACCGCCAGTCCGCGCGGCGCCGTCGCCACAAACCGCGGCGCGATCAGGCAAGCGCCGGCCCGCGTCGTGGCGAGTTCATCCGAAAATTTCGAACTGTCGAGAAAGCTGATGTCGGACGCTTCCGCGGTATCGAGCGGCGCAATATTGCAGATGCGCCGGTCGGCTGGATCGCCCTCCCGCAGCGTGGCGCGCGTCAGCGCGACGATTTCGCCGATCGTCAATTCGCAGTTCGCTTTGACAAGATCTGGCATAGCCGTTCGGGCGCGCGCGCTTGGGCCGCGGTCAGAATTTCGTTCCGCCGCCGAAGGCAAAAAACTGGGTTTTGTCGTAGCCCGTTTTGAGGAACGGATAGGCAAAATCAAACCGCAGCGGGCCGAACGGCGAATCCCAGATGATGCTCGCGCCGACCGATGCACGTACGCTCGCACTGTCGGCGAATTGCATGCCGCACTGGCAGACGAAAGGCGTGACCCAGGGCGGTGCAGGAACAACAGTGCCGTTGATTTCTCCGGTTGCGGGATATTGAGTCTCGCCCTTGTAACCCCATACCGACCCGGAATCGACGAAGACGGCGCCCCTGAAGCCGGTAGTCCTTGGGCAGGAAATAGAACGGATACTGGAATTCGAGGCTGGCTCCCCAGTACATGGTGCCGCCGATATTGTCGTTTGAGGTGCCAGGCGTAATGTCACGCGGCCCGAAACCGGCCGGCTGGAAGCCGCGGACGAGGTTCGGGCCCATCTTGAAGTCGTCGAGCATGCGCACGTAGCCGTCAGTCGATGCGCATTCGCCCGTAGGACATTTATTCAGGCCGATCATGTCGCCAGCCTGCAAATGCAGGATGCTTATGAGATCGCTGACGACTTCGTAATAGGCGCGAAAGTCTGCGACGGATTTGATGTACGACACGTCGCCGCCAAGGCCGGCGAAGTCTTGCCCGAAGGAGAAATACACGCCGCTGGTTGGAAGCTTGTTGTTGTCCAGCGTGCTGTAGGCCAGACCATATCCGATCGCTGAAGTCAGTGTTGTCCCCGCGGCTAGCTCCTCACGTACGGGCAACGAGGCCTGACCGTAGGTCATGCAGGTAAGGCCGTTCGAAGGCGGCGTCGGATATGCCAACGCTGGCCGCCTGCCGTGAGCCCATTGATCGTCGGGAAAGTGTTCGCGAAATCCGGATTGATATTGTTGCAGTCGTTCAAGTACGACGGCAACGTAATCTTCTGGGTGTACAGCGAATACCGTAGCTGGATGGCAAGATCTTCACGGATTGGAAGACCCCACTTGAGTGTTCCGCCGTACAATTCGGTTCCGTACGACAGATAGCTGTTGGCGAGCGTCTCCTTCGCAAACAGATCGAGCCCCAGGCTCGACCGGGTATCGAGAAAATACGGCTCGGAGAAACCCATCTCGACGCTGCGTATGTACTCGCCGTAGGTCACCGCCGTGCTGGCATAGCGCCCGGTGCCGAGAAGGTTGCGCTCCGAGAGCGAAACTTCGGCAAGCCAGCCGTTCGCCGTCGAATAGCCGCCCATGATCGAGAAATCGCCGGTCGATTGCTCCTCGACGTCGACGTTGATTACCACCCGGTCGGGCGCCGAGCCGGGTTCGTTGGTGATCTTCACCGTCTTGAAGTAATTGAGGTTCTTGATTCTACGCTCCGCGCGATCGATCAGCGCGCGATTGTACGGATCGCCTTCGCCAATATCGAATTCGCGCCGGATCACATAGTCGCGTGTGCGGTAATTGCCGCGAATATTGATGCGCTCGATATAGGCGCGAACACCCTCATCGACCACGAAGACGACGCCGATCGTCTTTGTCTGTGCGTTGCGGTCACCGCGCGGCCGCACCGTGCCAAACGGATAGCCGCGCCGCGCCAATTCGACCGTAATGTCTTCGACCGTCTTCTCGATTGATTCGCCGTTATAGACTTGTTTGTTCGCCATCCGCAGAAATGGCCGTAACGACTGTCGCGTCGATGGCGCGAACGTTCGATTGAATATCGACGGTGCCGAAATGGTAGACCGGCCCTTCCTCGATCGTGAAGGTGACGATAAAGCCCTTCTTTGACGGATCGTATTCGCCGGTCGCCGAAACGACCTGAACGTCGGCGAAGCCGTGCTTGAGATAGAAGCGCCGGATCAGATCGCGGTCGGCCTCGATGCGATCGGAATCGTAGACGTCCGTCGTCTGCAAAAAGCTCAGCCAATTCAATTCCGCGGTCTTGATGACTTCCTTGAGGCGCCATGCCGAATAGGAATTGTTGCCGACAAAAACGATAGACTTGATCCCGGTCTTTTCGCCTTCATTGATTTCGAAAACCAGATCGACGCGATTATTCGGCCGATCGATGATCTTCGGCACCACGGTGACGTCGAAGCGTCCATTGCGCTGATAGACTTCGATGATGCGCTGCGTATCCGCCTGCACCACGGGCTTGGACAGCGAGCCGCGTTCCTTCGACTGGATCTCTTCCTTGAGCTGCTCGTCCTTGATCCGGCGATTGCCTTCGAATGCGAGCCGATTGATCACCGGCGCCTCGACCACGGTGACGATGAGCTTGCCGCCGGCTTGCGAGATGCGCACATCCTGGAACAGGCCGGTGGCGTAAAGCGCCTTCAGCGCGGCATCGATTTTGGCAGCGTCCAGACGCTCGCCGGGCGTCGCCTTGAAATACGAGCGGACGGTATCCGCATCGACACGGCGATTGCCTTCGACGACGATTGAATTTGATGCAGGTCCGCTATCGGCCGGCGCTGCAGCAGCGGCGCCCGCCAAAAAGCCAAATATACCCATCCCCAGGAGCAAGACGGCTACGACAAGCCCCTGTTTTACCCGCACACACATGTCCATGCGCAAAGCGCCCTTGCTACCCTTTTAGCAGCCGCCCCCAGTGGCGGGTTACCTTCGTATCTCCCTCAGTGCTCCTTGCGCGGAATCCAACTTCTTTTAATGCTTCAAATACTTATAGCACGCCGTCGCGCTATTGCCATGGCCCCCCGAGGCCGCGGCTCTAGGACGTCGCCAGATGCACGATGTCATTGAAAGTTGCAAATATCATCAACATCACGACGATCGCGAGACCGATACGAAACCCGAACTCCTGGGCCCGTTCCGACAGCGGACGGCCCCGCATCGCTTCGATCGAATAGAACAAAAGGTGACCGCCATCCAGGAGGGGAATCGGGAACAGGTTCAGAAGCCCGATCGAGACCGAAAGTACGGCAGCAAGATGGATGAGCGCGACAAAACCGATGGTTGCAACCTGGCCTGAAATCTGCGCGATCCGGATCGGGCCGCCGAGCTGGTCGGCCGCCTCGCGTCCGACAATGACACCGCCGATATAGCTCAGCGTCCGGTCGATGACGAACCAGGTCTCCTGGGCTCCCATCACCACCGCGCGGGGCGGCGAAACCGGCTGGTATTTAAGATCTTCCGCCGCCATCGAGCGACTGATGCCGAGAATGCCGATGCGATGAACGTTGCCGAAATTGTCTTTGACCTCTTTCAGCGCCGGCTTCGCCTGGAGAACGAGTTCGGCGCCTTTACGCTCCACCTTGATGTCGAGCGTTTCGCCGGCGCTCTCGCTGACGATGCGCTGCATATCGGAGAAGTTGTCGATGGCCTGACCGTTGATGGCGACAACGACGTCGCCCGGCTGGAATCCGGCGGCCGCAGCGGCACTATCCGCCTGCACGGCGTCGACCCGCGAGCTCATGGTCTGCTTGCCGTAGACCATGAAGATCCCGGCAAAAATCACTATCGCCAATATGAAATTGGCAATCGGACCCGCTGCCACGATGGCCGCCCGCTTGGGCACCGGCTGGAAGAAGAAGCTTTGGGCGCGATCCGCCGGGCTCATGGCCTCAAGGCGGGTCCCGTCGGGCACGCTGGCGGCATTCTCATCGCCGAAGAACTTCACATAGCCGCCCAGCGGAATCGCCGAAATCTTCCAGCGCGTACCGTGCCGGTCGTTAAACCCCGCTATTTCCGGGCCGAATCCAATGGAGAAAACGAGAATCCGGACGCCGCACAGGCGCCCGACCAGGAAATGTCCCAACTCGTGGAAAAACACCACGAGGCTGAGGACGAAGAGGAAAGGAACGAGGTAGCCGACCACGCCGCCACCCAACGCATGCAAATGCGACAAAAAATACGACCCCATGATGGTGCCCGACGCCCCCAAAGTGTTCCCGCCCCGAACTCCTTAACGCTAGGATGCCATTGCGGCAATTTCGGGCAAGAGGTCGGCGGCTAACCTTCTTGCATTATGGTCAACGGCGAGGGCTTCATCGACCGATTGAGGCTCTCCGGTCTCGCCGCGCCGTTCCATGGCAGCGAGTGTCGCCTCGACCAGGGCCGCAATACCGTTAAATCCGATGCGCCGGTCGATGAATTCGCGCACCGCGACCTCATTGGCCGCATTCAGCACGGTGGGCGCCCCGCCCCCCGCAGCCAGCGCCCGCCGCGCGATCGCCAGCGCCGGGAACCGCACCATATCGGGCTCCTCGAAGCTCAGCGTACCCAGAGCCGCCAGATCGAGCCTGGGCGCCGGGGTACCCATGCGTACCGGCCACGCCAGGCAATGCGAGATGGGAATTCGCATGTCCGGTGAGCCGAGCTGCGCAATCACCGAGCCATCGCGAAATTCAACCAGCCCGTGAACGATCGACTGGGGATGCACCACGACGTCGAGTTCGTCGGGCGTCAGTCCAAACAGGTGCAGGGCTTCGATCAGTTCGAGGCCCTTGTTCATCAGCGTCGCGGAATCGATCGTGATCTTCGGCCCCATCGACCAGGTCGGATGTTTCAGCGCCTGCTCGACCGTAACTTTGCGAATTGCTTCGAGCGTCCAGGTCCGGAACGGTCCGCCGGACGCTGTGAGAACAATGCGGCGCACGTCCTCGCGGCGGCCCGCGCTCAGCGCCTGGAAAATCGCATTATGTTCGGAATCGACCGGCAAGACCGTGGCGCCTGCGGCTGCCGCGCGCCGCATGAACAATGCACCGGCGCAGACGAGGCACTCCTTATTGGCGAGCGCAACGGTTGCGCTGCGTTCGGCTGCGGCAAGCGTCGGCGCGAGACTTGCGGCGCCGGTAATCGCCGCCATGACCCAATCGGCCGGCCGCTGCGCGGCCTCGACGATTGCCGCCGGTCCGGCCGCTGCTTCGATGCCGGAGCCGGAGAGTTCGGCTTTGAGTTCGCCATAGGCTGCGGTGTCAGCGACCACGGCAAAGCGTGCGCCGAATTCGCGTGCCAGACGCGCCAACGCGGACGCATCGCGATGCGCCGTCACAGCCTCGATTTGATAGCGATCGGCATTACGCCGCAGCAAATCCGCCGTGCTTGTGCCGATCGAGCCCGTGGCACCAAGAAGCGTCACTGAGCGCGGTTGAGGCGCAGTGCCGGACTTGGCCGCCGGGCGGCTCTTTGTCATCGGGCCAATCATGCAAACACTACCATGCCAGTAAGCCGCGTCCGGGCGCGGCCATGCCCTGGCGCACGAGCCCGATCAGTACAGCCGCCAGAGCGGCGACCAGAAAGCCATCGAGACGATCCATCATACCGCCATGACCGGGAATAAGGCCGCTTGCATCCTTTGCGCCAAAGCGCCGCTTCACCGCGGACTCAAGGAGATCCCCACCTTGCGCAACGACGGACAGCAATAATGCCAAAACTCCCGCAATTGCTGGCCTTGTTCCCACGCTCGCATAAGCGACCAGGGTGCCCGCGGCAACCCCCCCGAAAAGGCCGCCGAACGCTCCCGCCCAGGTCTTTTTCGGGCTGACGCCCGGCCACAAGAGCGGACCGCCGATAGCGCGCCCGGCCAGATAGGCGGAAATATCGGTCGTCCAAACGGTCGCGAACAGAAAGAGGATTGCCGCAAAGCCGAACCCCGGATCGTTGCGCAGCAGCACGGGGCCAAGGAGCGCGACGCCGGCATAAATCACTCCGCCGGCGCCCCAAGCCACGGGGTTTGCGGCGGGGTATCGGCGCGGCCATGCAGTCACGAGGCCGGCTGCGATGATCGCGCCGATGGCGATCGCCACGGTTGCGGCGCCCGCCGCATTCTTGCCGGCGAACACCGCCGCGACGACGAGCGCCACCAGGCCCGGTGCGAGAATGCGCAAGTCCACGGTTTTGGAAACGAGCGTCGTCCATTCACCAAGGATAATGCCGGCGGCGACCAGATAGGCCGCAAGAAACAGCCAGCCGCCGCAATAGGCTATGAGGATCGCGACCGGCGCCAGTGCGAGAGCCGACACGAGACGCAGCGAAAAGTTGCGCCCATCGCCTGCCTTGACCGCGACATTGCCGCCTTCGTCAGGTTCGTGCCGGTTCAGGGTGATCACGAGCCCGTCTGAGCGATCAGGCCGCCGAAGCGGCGCTCGCGCCGGCGATATTCGGCGATCGCGCCCTCGAGCGCAGCGCGGTCGAAATCCGGCCAGTTGATCGGAACAAAGACCAGTTCGCTGTAGGCGGCCTGCCAGAGGAGAAAATTGGACAGGCGCTGCTCGCCGCTGGTGCGGATGATGACGTCGGGATCGGGCAGATCAGGCGCATCGAGCTGGGCGGCGAGACGCTCCGGCGTAATATCCGACGCGGCAAGGCGTCCTTCGGCAACTTCGATCGCGAGCCGGCGTGCGGCGCGCGCGATCTCCTGCCGGGCGCCGTAATTAAAGGCAACGACGAGCGTGAGGCCGTCATTCGCGCCGGTGAGGTTTTCCGCCTCTTCAAGGAGGCTTCGGATATCCGGCGAAAGACCGTCGCGCTCGCCGATAATGCGCACGCGCACATTGCTCTTGTGCAGATCGGCAAGATCGTTGCGGATAAAGCGTCGCAACAGTGTCAGCAGATCGCGGATTTCGGACTGCGGACGCGACCAGTTTTCGGAACTGAACGAGAAAATTGTCAAAACGGAAATGCCGAGATCGCTCGCCGCGCGAACCGTCTTGCGCAACGCCTCGACGCCGCGGCGATGGCCCGCCACCCGCGGCAGGCCGCGACCCGATGCCCAGCGTCCGTTGCCGTCCATGATGATGGCGACATGGCGCGGCATCTCGAAGCCGTCGCTGGACGCGTGGCGCGGCTCGGTCGCTTTTTCGCTTGATCTGGCCGCGTCGCTCAAACGGTCATGATCTCCTTTTCCTTGCCGGCGAGAAGCTTTTCAACTTCGCCGATCGTCGAATCCGTCACCTTCTGCACTTCGCCGGATTGGTGGTTGTGTTCGTCTTCGCTGATCTTGTGGTCCTTCTCGAGCTTCTTGAGATGATCGAGGCCATCGCGGCGGACGTGACGAACGGCGACGCGTGCGCCCTCGGCATATTTATGGGCGACTTTGGCAAGCTCGCGCCGCCGCTCCTCGTTGAGCTCCGGAATACGCAATCGCAGGACCTGTCCTTCGGTGGACGGGGTCAATCCGAGATTGGCAACCGATATCGCCTTCTCGACGGCGTGGACCATCGAGCGGTCCCAGACCTGGACGCTGAGCAGACGCGGCTCCGGAACGCTGACGGTAGCGAGCTGATTGAGCGGCATGTGGCTGCCATAGGCTTCGACCTGAACGTGGTCGAGCAAAGCGGTCGATGCGCGGCCGGTGCGCAATCCCGACAGCTCTTGCCGCAACGACGCGATGGCGCCCTGCATGCGGCGCTTGAGGTCGTTCATGTCGAAATCCGCAATTGCCATGACACGCTCCCTGGCAGCCTCCGTGGCGTCCTGTCGGCTCTGTTCTCACCACCTTCGGCCGACGCTAGTCGATGGTGGTGAAGGGTCCTTTCCCGCGCAATACATTCTCGATCGCGCCCCGCTCGCGGATCGAAAAGACGACGATAGGTATACGGTTTTCCTGGGCCAGCGCGAAGGCCGTCGCATCCATGATTTTCAGGCGGCGATCGAGCGCCTCCTGATAGTCGAGATGTTTGTAGCGGGTGGCCTTGGGGTCCTTCTTCGGATCGGCGGTATAGACCCCATCCACATCGGTCGCCTTGAAGACGGCATCGCACTCCATCTCGGCGGCGCGCAGGATCGCCGTGGTATCGGTCGTGAAATACGGATTGCCGGTCCCGCCGGCGAAAACGATGATGCGTTTGTCCTCGATGTGCCGCAGCGCGCGCTGACGTTCGTAGGTTTCGCAAACCTGGGGCATCGAGAGGGCCGACATGACGCGGGCGCTTGCGCCGGCGCGCTCGATCGCCGCTTCCATCACCAGCGCATTCATCACGGTCGCCAGCATGCCCATGGCGTCGGCCGTCGGCCGCGACAGGCCTTTTTCGGAAATCTGCGCGCCGCGAAGCACATTGCCGCCGCCGACCACGACGCCAAGCGAGATACCGAGCTCGCGGGCGGCAACGAGGTCGGCCGCGAAGCGTTCGATTGTCGGCTGATGAATACCGAACTTTTCAGGTCCGCTGAGCGCTTCACCCGAGAGCTTGACGATCACCCGCCGGTATTTCGGTTTCGCCATCGGGATGTCCCGCCCCTCGCCGCCGATTCTCGCAGCATAAGGCTAGCCTAGCTGCGAACGTTATTTAACGGCAGAGGGATCAGCGCGCGCCGGCGAGCGCCGCGACTTCGCCGCTAAAATCGCTTCCCTGCCGTTCAATTCCCTCACCAAGCGCGAAGCGCACGAAGCCGCCGACCTTGATCGGGCCTCCGGCTTTCCCCTCGGCTTCCTTCAACGCCTGGGCAACGCTCTTCTTGTCGTCAAAAATGAACGGCTGATCGAGCAGGCAGACTTCCTTGTAGAAAGTCTTCAGCCCGGACTCGACGATCTTTTCCACGACATTTTGCGGTTTGCCTTGGGTCTTCGCCTTGTCGGCAAGGACTGCCTTCTCACGCTCGACGGCGGCGGCGTCGAGGCCTGACGGATCCACGGCCTGTGGATTGGCCGACGCGATATGCATCGCCACCATCCGGCCGATGGCTTTGAGTTCATCGGCATTGCCGGTCGATTCCAGCGCTACAATGACGCCGATCCGGCCGAGCCCGTCCATCACCGAACTGTGCACGTAACTCGCCACCGCGCCCTTGCCGACCGACAATTCGGCGGCACGGCGCAATGTCATGTTCTCGCCGACCTTGGCGATCGTGTCGCTGATGGAGTCGGCGACGGAAATGCTGCCGGCGGGCGCAGCGAGGATTTTGCCGACGTCGGAACCGGCATCGAGCGCCACATTCGCGATCAGCTTCACGAGGCCCTGGAACAGATCGTTACGGGCGACGAAGTCGGTCTCGGAATTGACCTCGACCACAACACCCTTGGTCGCCGTCACGGCGACGCCGATGAGACCTTCGGCGGCGACACGCCCGGCCTTCTTGGCGGCCTTGGACAAGCCCTTCTTGCGCAGCCAGTCGACCGCGGCATCGAGATTGCCGCCGGACTCGCTGAGCGCCGCCTTGCAATCCATCATGCCTGCGCCGGTCTGGTCACGGAGCTCTTTCACCATGCCTGCGCTGATATTCGTCGTCATCGATAAGGCCCTTACACTTCCTCGGCGGTCAATTCCTTGGCCTTGGCGATCCAGCCTTCGACGCGGCCCGGAAGTCCGACTTCTTCGCCGACATTGTGTGCGGCGGTCGGCGACAGGTCGGCAATCTGCTGGAAGTGGAAAATGCCGAGATCGTTGAGCTGCTTCTCGATCGCCGGCGATATGCCGGTAAGCTTTTTAAGATCGTCGGCGACGCCGCGCGGACCCGACAGCGGCTCGAAGCCGAGCTTGCTGATTTCGGGCGGCAGTTCCTCGACGATCGGCTCGGCCGCGGCGCCGGCATCGACGCCGTGCGAGCCCTGCGCGCGCGAAATGCCGTCGATCGCGGCCTTGGCGATAAGATCGCAATAGAGCGTGATGGCGCGGCTCGCGTCGTCATTGCCGGGCACGACGTAAGTAATGCCTTCGGGATCGCAATTGGTGTCGACGACGGCTGCGACCGGAATGTTCAGGCGGCGCGCTTCCTTGATCGCAATGTCTTCTTTGTTGGTATCGATCACAAAGATCAGGTCGGGAAGCCCGCCCATCTCCTTGATGCCGCCGAGCGAGCGATCGAGTTTGTCGCGTTCGCGCTGCAGCGTCAGCCGCTCTTTCTTGGTGTAGCCCTGCCCCTCGTTGGAACTGAGCATCTCTTCGAGCGCGCGCAGCCGCTTGATCGAGTTGGAAACCGTCTTCCAGTTGGTCAGCGTACCGCCGAGCCAGCGCGAATTGACGTAATATTGCGCGCAGCGCTTGGCGGCTTCGGCGATGCCGTCCTGCGCCTGGCGCTTGGTGCCGACGAACAGGATGCGTCCGCCCTGGGCCACGGTGTCGCTGACCGCCTGCAACGCGCGATGCAGCATCGGCACCGAAAGCGTCAGGTCGACGATGTGGATGTTGTTGCGAGTGCCAAAGATGTACTCGGACATCTTCGGGTTCCAGCGGTGGGCCTGATGGCCGAAGTGCACGCCAGCTTCCAAAAGCTGGCGCATATTGAAGTCTGGCAATGACATGTCATTCTCCGGTTGATCCGCCGCGAACCGATGAGTTCAGCCTTACGACCGGACACCGGACGGCCCTAAGGCCAAGGTCCGCGTGTGAGATTGCGCGCCTTATATAGGCTGGGGGCCTGTGAACGCAACCGAAACGTTGCGGCGACGGCACAAAGGCAGGTCCGGCCAAAATCAACCCGGACCGGCGCTCAGTAGCCTCGCCTTCGCTTCTTCTTGGCCGCCTTTTTAGCGGCAAGATGCGCGAGCCGGGCGGCTTCCCGGTCGTTGGTCGCCGCCACGGCGGGCGCTTCTTCGGTGGTCTGGGCGGGCGCGCTCGCCCCGGCCTTGGCGCGATCGAGGACGAACCGGGCATAGTCGTCCATGTCGCCCTTGAACGGCGTGATGTGACCGCCGGCCGTCAGCCACAGCCGGTCCGCGACAAGCTCGAGGAGCGAGCGGTCATGCGTGATGAGGATGACCGCTCCTTCGTAGTCGTTGAGCGCGTCGAGAAGCGCGCGGCGGCTGTCGATATCGAGATGATTGGTCGGCTCGTCGAGGATGAGCAAATGCGGCGCCGCCATCGCGACGAGGTTGAGCAAAAGCCGCGCGCGCTCGCCGCCCGAGAGATTGGCAATTGTGGTTTCCTGCTTTTCGAACGACAGGCCGAACTGCGCCAGTCTTGATCGGCGCGCCGACTCGCTGTCGTCCGGCAATTCGCGCCGGATGATATCGAGAGGCGTATCGTCGGGATCGAGCGCTTCGATCTGGTGCTGATGAAACCAGCCGACCTTGATGCGGCCCTCCCGCTGCATCAGTCCCGATTGCAGCGGCAGCGCGCCGGCAAGCACTTTTGCAAAGGTCGACTTGCCCGCACCATTGACGCCGAGAAGCCCGATCCGGTCGTCGACATCGAGCCGCAGATTGAGGTTACGCAACACCGTGGACTTGTCGTAGCCGGCGGCGGCGCCTTCGAGCTGAATGAGCGGCGGCGCCAGCGGCCGTTTCGGCGACGGTATGGTGAAGGGCGCGACGCGCTGCTCGACGATCTCGGCGATCGGTTCGAGCTTGGCGAGGCGCTTGATGCGCGACTGGGCTTGCGCGGCCTTGCTCGCCTTCGCCCGGAACCGGTCGATGAAGCGCTGCAGGTGCGCGCGCTCGGCTTCCTGCTTGACCTTTGTCGCCGCCTGCAGACGGCTCTTTTCCGCGCGGCGCGTTTCGAAATCGTTGTAGCCGCCGGTATAGAAATCGAGCTTGCCTTCGCTCAGATGCAGGATCCCGTCTACGGAATTGTTCAGAAGCTCGCGGTCGTGGCTGACGATGAGCGCGGTATTGGGATATTTGTTCAGCCGCGCCTCAAGCCACAGCGCGCCTTCGAGATCGAGATAATTGGTCGGCTCGTCAAGGAGGAGAAGGTCGGGCTCGGCAAACAGCGCCGCCGCCAGCGCGACGCGCATGCGCCAGCCCCCGGAGAATTCCGCCATCGGCCGCGTCAGGTCGTCGTTGGAAAAACCGAGTCCGCTGAGAATTTCGGCAGCCCGTGCCGGTGCGCGATCGGCATCAATGGCGTTGAGGAGCTGGTAGATGTCCGCAAGCTCTTCGGGTTTGGCGGTTTCCAGTTGGGCATTGAGCGATTCGCGGCGCGTGTCGGCGGCGAGGATCGTGTCCAACAGCGTGACGGGAGTGGCCGGATGTTCCTGATCGACCGATCCGATCCGCGCATTATTCGGCAGAATGATCTCTCCGCTCTGCGCGGCGAGATCGCCCACGATCAGCTTGAACAGTGTGGATTTTCCGACTCCGTTGCGTCCCACCAGGCCGACTTTGGCGCCGGCCGGGATGGCGACGCTCGCCTCATCGAAGAAGCGGCGGCCCCACGCGTCGAAAACGAGATTGTCGATCCGAAGCATGTCGGCTGCCGCGATTGAGGAACGGATGGGGAGAAGACGCGGCGGTTCTTATCGTGATGCCACGAATTTGCAAGACATTCGTCGTTGCAGGGAAGAAAGCCGCAAAGCAATGACGGCCTTTGCCTACAGCGCCTCGACGGTGACGACGCCGGTGACCGCCTTGATGGCGCCCGCGATTTGCGGCGAGACCTTGAAGCGCCCGGGCAGTTTGACCTCGACCTCGTTGCCGTTTTGGAGCATCAGCACCATGCTGACCTCGCCGTCGCCGAGCTCGGGGCCGTTGCGCCCCTTCTGCATCGGCTCAAGGCGCCGCGCCACACCCGCGATGGGCTCTTCGTTACGCAGGAAAACGCGCAATCCGCGCTGCATCCTTGCCGCCGCCTCGTCGAGCGGCTCTACCGATTGAATGCGCGCGCGCACCTCTTCGGCCTGCACTTCGGCGGTGAGAAACAGAAGGACCGCTTTCCCCGGCTCCAGCAGATCGCGGTATTGCGCGAGACCTTCCGCGAACAGCACCGCTTCGTAGTGGCCGCTCGGATCGGACAGGCCGATGATTCCCATTTTGCTGCCGTTCTTGGTGCGCCGCTCGGTGCGCGCGACCACGGTCCCGGCGACGCGGCCGGCGCCGGCGCCGTTTTTGACGGCACGCGCGAACTCCGCCCAGGACTGCACGCGCAGCCGTTTGAGCGCGGCGGCATAATCGTCGAGCGGATGCCCGGTGAGAAAAAATCCGACCGCCTCGAATTCGCGCTGCAGGCGCTCCGCAGGCAGCCACGGTTCAAGCGCCGGCACGATGACCCGAGCGGCAGACGCCGTGCCGCCGAACAGCTCCGACTGGCCGCGCGCCACGTCTTCCTGCGTCCGCTGCGCCGTGGAAAGGAGCGCATCGACGGCCGCGAAGGCGCCGGCCCGGTTCGGCTCGATCGTGTCGAATGCGCCGGAGGCTGCAAGACTTTCCAGGACGCGTTTATTGACGTTGCGCGGATTGATGCGCCGGCCGAAATCGGCGAGATCGGCAAAGGGTATTTCGCCGCGCGTGGCGATGATGCGGTCGACGGCCTGCCGCCCGACACCGCGCAAGGCGGCGAGCGCGTAATAAATCGTATTGCCATCGACGTCGAATTCGACGCCCGAGCGGTTGATTGAAGGCGGCTCGACCTTGATGCCGAGCCGTTCCGCCTCGGCGCGGAATTCGGCCAGCTTGTCGGTATTGCCCATCTCGAGCGTCATCGACGCTGCGAGGAATTCGACCGGGTAATTCGCCTTCATGTAGGCAGTTTGATAGGTCAAGAGCGCATAGGGCGCCGAGTGGGATTTGTTGAATCCGTACTCTGCGAATTTCGCGCAGGTATCGAAAATGGCTTCGGCGTCGGCGCGTCCGATGCCGCGCTCGACCGCGCCCGAGATGAAGCTGTCACGCTGCGACGCCATCTCCTTGCGATCTTTCTTGCCCATGGCGCGGCGCAAAATATCGGCCCTGCCGAGACTGTAACCGGCGAGATCGCGCGCGATCTGCTGGACCTGCTCCTGATAGGTGATGATGCCGTAGGTCGCCTGCAGGATCGGCTCGAGTTTTGGATGCAGGTAGTCGGTGCGCTCATGGCCGAGCTTTCGCGCGCAATAGGTCGGGATGTTGGCCATCGGACCCGGACGATAGAGCGCCACCAGCACGATCAGGTCCTCGAACCGGTCCGGGCGCATGTCGACGAGCGCGCGCCGCATGCCCTGGCTTTCCACCTGGAACACCCCGATCGTTTCACCGCGCGCCAGCATTTCGTAAGTCTTGGCATCGTCAAGCGGCAGATTCGACAGATCCATGTCGACGCCGCGCCGCCGCACCAGCTTTGCGGCAAGGTCGAGCACCGTGAGCGTCTTGAGGCCGAGGAAATCGAACTTCACCAGGCCGGCCGGTTCGACCCATTTCATGTTGAATTGCGTGACCGGCATCAGCGATTTCGGATCGCGATAAAGCGGCACCAGTTCGGTCAACGCCCGCTCGCCGATGACGATACCGGCGGCATGCGTCGAGGCGTGGCGGTGCAAGCCTTCGAGCTTCTGCGCGATGTCGAAAGCGCGCCGCGTGACCGGATCGCGGTCACGCTCGGCCTGCAATCGCGGCTCGTCCTCGATCGCGCGCTTGAGCGTGACCGGGTTCGCCGGATTCTGCGGCACGAGTTTGCAGAGCTTATCGACCTGACCGTAGGGCATTTGCAGCACGCGCCCGACGTCGCGGAGAACACCCCGCGCCTGCAATGTGCCGAACGTGATGATCTGCGCGACGCGATCTTGCCCATAGCGTCCCTGCACGTAGGTGATCACCTCGTCGCGGCGGTCCTGGCAGAAGTCGATATCGAAGTCCGGCATCGAGATGCGTTCGGGGTTGAGGAAGCGCTCGAACAACAATCCGAAGCGGATCGGATCGAGATCGGTAATGGTCAGCGCATAGGCGACGAGCGAGCCGGCGCCCGAACCACGGCCGGGACCGACCGGAATGCCCTGCCCCTTTGCCCATTGGATGAAATCGGCGACGATGAGGAAGTAGCCGGCATATTTCATCTTGACGATGACGCCGAGCTCGAATTCGAGCCGCTCCTGATAGGCCTCGACGGTTTGGCCGGGCGCAGTGCCGTAGCGCGCCAGCCGCCGCTCGAGGCCCGATAGCGCGGCGCGGCGCAACTCGCCCGATTCGTCGGCTTTGCTTTCATCACGGCCCGTGGTGAAGCGCGGCAGGATCGGCGCCAGCGTGCGCGGCCGATAGGCGCAACGCTCCGCGATCTCGATCGTCGCGGTCAGCGCTTCAGGAAGATCGGCGAACAAGGCCGCCATTTCCGCCCGGCTCTTGAAACGATGCTCCGGCGTCAATTGCCGACGGTCGCTGTCGGCGATCAGCCGGCCTTCGGCGATACATAAAAGTGCGTCGTGCGCCTCGTAGTCGTCGCGCGTCGCGAAGAACGGCTCGTTGGTGGCGACGAGCGGAATGCCGCGGGCATAAGCAAGATCGATCAGGCCCGGTTCGACGGTGCGTTCGGCCGGCACGCCGTGGCGCTGCAACTCGATATAGAAGCGGTCGCCGAACAGGCGCTGCATCTCATCGCAGCGCGTTTGCGCCAGCGCGCCCTGGCCGCCGGCGATGGCGAGATCGAGCGGCCCGTGCGGACCGCCGCTGAGCGCGATCAGCCCCGACGTCTCGCCCTCGAGCCAGTCGCGCATGATGTGCGGACGTTCCTGCGCCGGCGTTTCGAGAAAAGCGCGCGAGGACAGCCGCATCAGGCTGCGATAGCCCTCATCGTTCGCGGCGAGCAGCACGATACGCGGCCAAGCCTGGCCGGCTACCGGCGAGCGATTGTCGTTGCGGTTCTCCTGGTCGCCGAAGTCGACGCCGAGTGCGCAGCCGACGATCGGCTGGATGCCGTAAGCGGCCAGTTTCTCCGAGAATTCCAGCGCGCCGAACATATTGTCGGTGTCGGTGATCGCGAGCGCCGGCTGCCGGTCTTTCTTGGCGAGTTCCGCCAGACGGGCAATCGTCAGCGCGCCTTCGAGCAGCGAATAGGACGAATGGACGTGGAGATGGACGAAGCCGGGTTCAGCCGCCATTGCCTATGGGTCTCGCGCCTATGGGACTCGCGCTTTTGGACATCGCGCCTGCGGGGCGCGACCGCGATCCGAAGCAAATCTCGAAGGTGCGAGCATGGCGGATCGCACGCGCGGCTGTCCATCGTGTGCGCCCGGCGCGCTTCGCCGGCGGCGGCTTTTCCCCAATATGCTCAGGCCCCATAAATGGCCTGCCGATCGGCGGCCTTACAGAACGCCAAGCACCTGCGCCCAGACCGCGACAGTGGCCAGGAAAAGTCCGAGCGAAGCCAACGCCATCGCCTCCTCAACAACCGAGCGAACCATGGTTTTATCTCCTCTCCCCAAAAAGAACGAAAGAGGAACATAGTTCACTTATTGTTCTGGAGTCAAGGTCGGATAGTGGGTCAGTTTGAATTGCGGCGGTTTCCGAGAGCGAACTGCGTAACTCCGCGTAAATCTCCTTAGCGCAGCCTGCAATCCGCCAAGCACTGACCCGGTTCAGGGGAAAGGGGCCTATATGGCCGCATTTGGCAAATACGACGTCATCTCCAACCGAAGAGACAAGCGCCAGGCCAAGCGCAAGGCAGTCGGCACGACGGCTCATATCCGGCTGGGCGGGTTTGCCGGACGCCCCTGCACCGTCCTTGATCTCTCCGACACGGGCGTTCGAATATCCGTCGAGAATGCTGCAAGCATTCCCGCGAGATTCACGTTGCTTCTCTCAAAGAACTCGCCGGGGCGGAACGCCTGCGTGAAATGGCGCCGCGGCAATCAAATCGGTGCCGAATTTATTTAGCCGAAGCGAGTTGGCGGCTACTTGTCCACCTGATCGGAGTTCTCGGTGATCCAGTCGACCGCCTCCGCCTTGGTGGCGAAGCCCTCGATCAGCCGCTCGTGGCCCTCGTGAAACCGAATGACCACGTGCCATCCGGTCCCGTCCTTATTGGGGAAGGGCTCAATGACCGGTTGTTCTTTGGAATCTGCCATGCGGCCGAATATAGCCCCAGTTTGCGACGGGACCAGTGCCCCGCCCGGCTGCCTTGTTCAAAGGAGCGCGCGACCAAAGGTACGATAGTGCGTCAATCTGAAATGGAGCGGGTCAAACCCGTTCGCACAAAACAAGGGCAAATCCTGACAAGCCAATAAACTATCCATAAACACCGGCTGCCTATCAGTGCACAGCCGGTTTCCGTCTGAGCCCGGCCCAAGTCAGAGAGGTCCCGGTCGGAAACGACTGGGGCCTCTTTTGCTTTGATGGACACACAGCGATCCAGGCCCTCAAACAGCCGGTCGCCCGCAGCGGGGCGCTGATCCTTATGCTGATTTGAAATTCACCGACGAGGCGCCGAACAATCGCCGCACGTATATTGGGTACGTGAATCCCCAATGTGCTTGAGTAAGCGCGCCGCGGCTAATGCGCGTCGGCGAACTTTGCCCAGAAGGCCAGTTCCTTGCCGAGCTCGCGTTGTGCGTCCGCGAAGGACATTTGCTCGCCCTTGCCGCCGCGCGTGCCGGCCGCGGTAGAGATCAGCATGAGGTCTTTGTCGGTCCAGTAAATCTCAAGCTTATCCTGGTGTACGTGGCCCACGAGGTAGCCCTGGTTTCCCGGCAGGATCTGGATCTGGTGTATTTCGAAAGTGTCTTCGACCCCCTTCACCGCATAGGCACGCGCGGAAATTGTCTCGTCGTTTTTGGTCAGGCCGAGAATATCCGTCACCATTTTGTTCATCGGCGTCTCGCGGCCGTCCTGCGCGATCCAGCCGTCGATCTTCCTCTTCTGTTCATCCGAAAGCGCGCGCTCGGCAGCGATGACTGTGTGGGTCAACGGGCCCGAAGCGATCACCGTGACAGCCAGCACGGCAGCCGCGACGCAAAAGACCAATCGGAGCCGGCTGTGCCGTCCCGTTTGTCCTGGAAAATCCTTCAAAACCATCGTTATTCCAGTCTGCCCCTACCGTTTTACCGAGCCCGATGGCTTCTGCGGGCGTATAAGAATTTGCCGCTTACGAGTCGTCCTCAAAGCTTGCTCAAGGCTTGCGGAACGGCTCCGGGCGGATAGCGTTGTCGCTCCGCTGTAGCAGTATTCTTGTAATGGCAAACACAGGAAGCAAGGAGGAGGATCTCATGCGTAAACTGACGATGACATTCGCCGCGGCAGTATTGGTGCTGGGAACGATGGCCGTTGCGGCCAATGCGCAAACACAGTCCTCGGGTGCGTCCGGCCTGCGCTCGCAAGCCCAAAACGCCACCCCGATCGTGAAGCAGGCGGCCTGCCGCGGATGGGGCGCGCGCTGCGGCCCGGGATGGGTTTGGGCGTGCGGCCCGTGGGGCTGCCACTGCCGTCCCTGCTACTAAGACAAAGCCGTCCCTGCTACTAAGACAAACACGTTCAATAACTCATGATGATTGCAGCGAGGCCGCCGCGAGGTGGCCTCGCTTTTTATCCGTCACCGCTCGCGATTGCCTTGCTGCCGGACGGCGGCCGGCCGCGCCGGCCATAATGTTTCGCGCCCGATGAAATAAAACGGGCGGTGCGGCGTTGTTAGTTTGAGCAATTCCAGGCCGGGAGATCAGTCATGAAGGTGTCGCTGCTATTTCTGGGAGCGTTCCTCAGCGCGATTGCGTTCGGCACGCCGGCGCAGGCGCAGAATTATCCGTGGTGCGCCTATTACGACGGCGCGCTGGGCGGCACTAATTGCGGGTTCTCCACCTATGCTCAGTGCATGGCGACGGTCAGCGGCATCGGCGGGGTCTGCGAGCCGAACACGCAATACGTGCCGCCGGGCGGCCCGCGCCGGTCGCGCAGCGGCTATTAGGCGAGTTCGACGACGAGGCCGTCGCGGAGCGTGACGCGCCGATCCATTTGCGCGGCGATCTCCATATTGTGCGTGGCAATGACGGCGGCGAGGCCGGACGCGCGCACCAGCTGATTGAGCGTCGCAAAAACGTGCTCCGCCGTGCGCACGTCGAGATTGCCGGTCGGCTCGTCAGCGAGGAGGATGCGCGGCGCGTTGGCGACCGCGCGCGCAATCGCGACCCGCTGCTGCTCGCCGCCCGAGAGCTCTGCCGGGCGATGCGTCAGCCGCTCCTTCAAGCCGAGATAGCTCAGCAATTCGCTGCTGCGCACGGTCGCCTCTTTGCGCGACAGGCCGCGGATCATCTGCGGCAGGACCACGTTTTCGAGCGCGGTGAACTCGGGCAGCAAATGGTGAAACTGATAGACGAAACCGATCTCGGTGCGGCGGATCCGGGTGCGCTGGATATCGGTGAGGTTCGTCGTCGGCACCGTGTCGATATAGACCTCGCCGGAGTCGGGCTGTTCGAGGAGCCCGGCGATATGAAGCAGCGTCGATTTGCCGGCGCCGGACGGCCCGACCAGCGCCACCGATTGCCCGCGCCAGACTGCAAGCTCGGCGCCTTTAAGCACATCGAGCGTCGCATCGCCCTGCTGGAACTGCCGGCTGACGTTATGCAGAAAAATGAGCGGCTGCTCGTCGGCGTCTGCGCCGGACGCGGCCTCGGTTATCGTGGTGGTGTCGTCCATTGCGCCTGATCACTCGTAGCGCAGCGCTTCGACGGGATCGAGCCGCGCGGCCCGCCACGACGGATAGAGCGTGGCCAGCAAGGATAGCCCGAGCGCCATGACGACAACAGCCGCCGTTTCCTTGACGTTCATGTCCGCGGGGAGCTTGGACAGGAAATAAAGCTCCGGCGAAAACAGCTCCGTATTGGTCAGCCACGACAGAAAGCGCCTGATCTCCTCGATGTTGAGGCAAACGATGGTGCCGAGCAGGAATCCGACGCCGGTGCCGACGATGCCGATCGAGGCGCCGGTGATGAGAAAGACCCGCATGATCGCGCCTTGCGTCGCACCCATGGTGCGCAGGATGGCGATGTCGCTGCCCTTGTCCTTCACCAGCATGATGAGCCCGGAGACGATATTGAGCGCCGCCACCAGCACGATCAATGTGAGGATCAGGAACATCACATTGCGCTCGACCTGGAGCGCGTTGAAGAACGTGGCGTTGCGCTGGCGCCAGTCGACCATGTAGATCGGCCGCGCTGCAGCGGCCGTCACGGATTGCCGGAAACCGTCGATGCGGTCGGGATCGTTGGTATAGACCTCGATCGCTGTGACGTCGCCGGCGCGGTTGAAATAGGCCTGCGCCTCCGACAGCGGCATGAAGACGAAAGCGGAGTCATATTCGGACATGCCGATCTCGAACACGGCCGCGATCTTGTAGGCCTTGATGCGCGGCGTCGTGCCCATCGGCGTCACCGCGCCACGCGGCGCGACGAGCGTCAGGTTATCGCCGGCGCGCACCGAAAGCTGCTCGGCAAGACGGCTGCCGATCGCGAGCCCCTGCCCGTCGTCAAAACCGTCGAGCGTGCCCTGTTTGATGTTCTTGGAAATCTGGGTGAGTTTTGCCAGGTCGGCGCCGCGCATGCCGCGCACGACGACGCCGGACGCATTGAACGGCGACGACGCCAGTGCCTGGCCCTCGACGAGCGGCGCCGCGAGATAGATGCCGTCGACCTTGGAAACCCGGTCGGCGACGGCGGCAAAGTCGGTGAGCGGAGATTCCAGAGGCTGGATCAGCAAATGACCGTTGAGGCCCAAAATCTTCGACAGCAATTCCTGACGGAACCCGTTCATCACCGCCATGACGATGATCAGGGTGGCGACGCCGAGCATGATGCCGAGGAAGGAGAAGCCGGCAATAACGGAAATGAATCCCTCTTTGCGCCGCGCCCGCAGATAGCGCAGCGACAGCAACCACTCGAATGCCGAAAAGGGATGGGTGCCGGTCGAATCGGCCATTTAGATCAGGTCCCCGATAACACTCCGAGTTTCACACGATTCCGGCGGTTTCAAGCCCCGCAACGTCGCAACCGGCCGCGCCGCACACAGGTTCATGCCGAAAGCGGCATAGCGCCTCATGCCAGGAGCCGCGCCACGGCGTCGGCGGGAGACATGAGTTCCCGCTCTCCGTCGGCGCGGCGCTTCACCTCGACCTTGCCCTCGGCAAGTCCGCGCGGACCCACCAGGATCTGCCAGGGCACGCCGATGAGATCGGCGCTGGCGAATTTGGCGCCCGGCCGCTGGTCGCTGTCGTCATAGAGCGTATCGATGCCCTTGGCGGTGAGTTCGGCATAAAGCCGCTCGCAGGCCGGATCGGTGTCGGCGCCACCCTGCTTGAGATTGAGGATCATGGCTTTGAAAGGCGCCACGGCCTCCGGCCATTTGATGCCGGCCTCGTCATGGGAGGCCTCGATGATGGCGGCGACGAGCCGGCTCGGGCCGATGCCGTAGGAGCCCATATGCACCGGATGGTCGACACCGTCGGAACCGGTCACGACGGCTTTCATCGGCTCCGAGTATTTGGTCCCGAAATAGAAGATATGCCCGACTTCGATGCCGCGCGCCGAAACGCGCTTGTCGGCGGGAAGCGCATCGAAGGCCGCGGGGTCGTGCTTTTCCGAAGTCGCCGCATAGAGCGACGTCCACTTGTCCACGATCGCCTCCAGGCGGCCGATATGGGTGAAATCCACGTCCGGCCCGGGCACGTCGAAACCGAGATAGTCGGCGTGGCAGAACACTTCGCTCTCGCCGGTGTCGGCGAGGATGATGAATTCGTGGCTGAGATTGCCGCCGATCGGACCGCTCTCGGCGACCATCGGGATCGACCGCAGGCCCATGCGCGCGAACGTGCGCAGGTAAGCAACGAACATGCGGTTATAGGCGTGCTTGGCGCCGGCAAAGTCGATGTCGAAGGAATAAGCGTCCTTCATCAGGAACTCGCGCCCGCGCATCAACCCGAACCGCGGCCGGACCTCGTCGCGGAACTTCCACTGGATGTGGTAGAGATTGAGCGGCAGATCCTTGTACGAGCGCACGTAGCTGCGGAAAATCTCCGTGATCATTTCCTCGTTGGTCGGGCCGTAGAGCATGTCGCGCTCGTGGCGATCCTTGATCCGCAGCATTTCCTTGCCATAGGCCTCGTAGCGCCCGCTTTCGCGCCACAGGTCGGCCGACTGGATGGTCGGCATCAGAAGCTCGATGGCGCCGGAACGGTCCTGCTCCTCCCGCACGATGGCGCAGACTTTCTGCAGCACGCGGAACCCGAGCGGCAGGAACGCGTAAATGCCGGCCGCCTCCTGGCGGATCATGCCGGCGCGCAGCATCAGCCGGTGCGAGGCGATTTCCGCTTCTTTCGGCGTCTCACGCAGATTCGGCAGGAAGTATCGGGAAAGGCGCATGAAATCTCGTTGGGGCGCGGTATCGCGATCCGGCAGTGAAGCCGCAATAGCGCTGGAAACACAAGTCGCGGGGAAATTTGGGACGGGAAAAGTTACGGACTTACATACGGCCTCGCAAACACGGCGATGACCGGCGAATTTTTTGCTTCCCCCGGTGGTAACATGATGACAACCGGATTTGGATCGACTACCAATAACCCCGCTCGCTTCACAACGATGAGGCAGCGGTCCAAGTCTCGGGAGGATGACCCGCGAACGTAAAGTTTCGCCAGCCACGCGCGTAATGCGTATAGAAAAGCGTGGGTTATGGGTTCGATGAGGATTTCAGTGCAGGGCTTTAGCCCTGCATTTTCTTTTTGGGGTGTACGGACTTCAAATCCGAGTGCCCGCGATACATCAACACTTGTCGCTAAACTGCTGATAACAAGAACTATTTTTAACAAACGGCGACATCAGCCGGTCGATCGTCACCAGACGCTCGACATAGACCACGTAGCCCAGGCCGTAGATCCCGGCCGCGACCAGGGTCGTCCACAATAGTTTCTGGATGACCCGGAAACGCGTCGGGGCGCCGGGATCGGTGCCCGGCACCATGTCCCCTGAACTCATGCTGGCTGCGCACCCCCCACGGCAGCACGGCAAACAGCACCAGCCACCAGATCAGGACGAAGATCGCGATCGCCGCGGCGAGTGGCATGCCGTGCTCCGGCTCAGCCCTGTTCCAGCTCGACCAGCGTGCCGGAAAAATCCTTCGGATGCAGGAAGAGGACCGGCTTGCCATGCGCCCCGGTCTTCGGCTCACCGTCGCCAAGCACGCGCGCCCCGGCGGCTTTTAGCGCATCGCGCGCGGCGCGGATGTCGTCGACCTCATAGCAGATGTGATGCATGCCGCCGTCGGGATTGCGCTCGAGGAATTTTGCGATCGGCGAGCCCTCTCCAAGCGGTTCCAAAAGTTCGATCTTGGTATTGGGCAGCGTGATGAACACCGTGGTCACGCCGTGGTCGGGTTGCGGGACCGCCGCGGACACACTCGCCCCGAGGACGTCGCGATAAACGGCAGTGGCCTTGCCGATATCGCGAACCGCGATCGCCACGTGATTGAGCCTGCCGATCATGATTTTAGTCTCCGTTGCCCGGCAAACCCGGCGGCCGATTATACCGTCAAGACGTGGACGTGGCAGATCGGCTTTTTGTTCCAGCGTTCGGCGATGGCGCCGCGCACGGCGCGTTTGACGGCGTCCGCGATCGCATCCGGATCGCGGCGGCGGGGTTTTGGCAGGGTTTCAAGCGCCTCCTCGACCGCGTCGCAGGCGATGTCGTGCATGGAGGCCCCGCTCGCATCCGTTGCCGGCAGACCGATGAGTTCCACCTCGGGATCTGCCACCAGGACGCCTTTGTCCGTCAGCGCCAGCGCCACCGACACGATGCCGGCAAAGCTCAAGCGCCGACGCCCGGCCACGCTTTTGTCCTCGGCGCTCACCAGCAGCGAGCCGTCCTTGTAGAGCCGGCCCGAAGGGACCTCGCCGATGATCTCCGCGCGCCCCGGCGCGATGCGGACGAGGTCGCCGTTGCGGCAGACCAGCACCTGCGGCACGCCCGCGCGCCTCGCCAGTTCCGCATGCTCGGCAAGATGCACCGCCTCGCCGTGGGCTGGAATGAGAATTTGCGGCCGCACCCAGCCGATCATGTCGCGCAATTCATCGCGCCGGGGATGGCCGGAGACATGAACGAGATGCGTGCGGTCGGTGATGACCTCGATGCCCTGGGTCACCAGACCGTTGATCACCCGCGACACCGCCTTTTCGTTGCCGGGAATGGCCCGTGACGAGAAAATCACGCGGTCTCCCTTGGACAGCGTAACTTCGGGATGCTGGTCCTCGGCGATGCGGGCGAGCGCGGCGCGCGGTTCGCCCTGGCTGCCGGTGCAGAGCGCCAAAACCTTGTCCGGCGGCAGGTAGCCGTAGGCCTGCACGCTGCGGAACTCCGGAACGCCGTCGAGATAGCCGGTTTCGCGCGCCACCTGCGAAACGCGCTCCATGGCGCGGCCGACCAGAACCACTTCGCGGTCGCAGGCGCGCGCAGCTTCGGCCACGGCGCGCACCCGTCCGACATGGGAGGCAAACGTCGTCACGGCGACGCGTTGCGGCGCGGTGCGGATGAGTTCGGCAAGCGTCTTGGCGACGTCGGATTCAGATGGCGAGCGCCCTTCCCGCACGGCGTTGGTGGAATCGCCGATCAGCGCCAGCACGCCCGCATCGCCGAGCGCGGTCAATTTCGCCGCATCGGTCGGCACGCCGATGATGGGGTTTGGATCGATCTTCCAGTCGCCGGTGTGAAGCACCGTGCCGGCGGGCGTGCGTATCGCCAGCGCATTGGATTCCGGTATCGAATGCGAGACGTTGATGAAATCGATCGTGAACGGATCGAGGTTGAGCCGGCCGCCAAGCGGCACGACATTGACGGGGATTTCAGGCGCGCCCGGCTCGGACAGCCGCTTGGCTTCGAACAGGGCGGCCGTGAACGGCGTCGCGTAGAGCGGCACCTTGAGGCGCGGCCAGAGATCGATGAGAGCGCCGATGTGATCTTCATGGCCGTGGGTGATGACGAGGCCGACGATGTTTTTGCGTTCCTCGATCAGGTAGCGGATGTCCGGCAGGATGAGATCGACGCCGGGCAACTGCTCCTCTGAAGCAAAGGACACGCCGCAATCGACGATCAGCCATTTGCGGCGGCGCTCGTCGCCAAAACCGTAGATCGAGAGATTCATCCCGATCTCACCGATGCCGCCGAGCGGCGCGAAGACGAGTTCGTTATGCGCCATCGTCAGGCCGGATGACCGGGAGCGCGCGAGCCGGCATGCGCGCTCAGCGGAAACACGTCGCCCGCCGCGATCTTTTCGATGCCGCCGCCGGGCAATTCAAGCAGGAGCCGCCCCGAGGGGTCGAGCCCGGCAAAACGGCCATGTTTTTCGTTGCCGCCATTGCGCACGATGATCTCCTCGCCCACGCCGTGCGCGGACTCCAGCCAATCGCCGACAATAGCCGAAAAGCCCGTCCCGCGGTCCCATTGTGCAAGGCGCAGATACATCGTGGCGGAAAGGCGCATGAACAGTTGCTGCGGCGTGATTGCGGCGCCGTGAGCGGCAAGATCGGTCGCCGGGCGATCGATCGCGGCCGACGGATGGCTTGTGCAGTTCACGCCGATGCCGATGACGGCACTGACGCTTTGTCCCGGCCCGGCTTCGCCCTCGATCAAAATGCCGGCGCATTTTTCGCCGGCGAGCAAAAGATCGTTCGGCCACTTCAGAGAAAGCTGCGCGGCAAGCTGCGGCGCCGCGGCGACGACCGCGTCACGCACTGCAAGGGCCGCGACAAAAGCCAGTTCAGGGGCACGCTCGGGAGGCGACGGCTCGGTGAGAAGGAGGCTCGCGTAAAGATTGCCCGCAGGCGAAATCCACGAGCGGTCGCGGCGGCCGCGGCCTTCTGTCTGGGTCTGCGCGGTGATCCAGAGCGAGCCGGTCTCGCCGGACGCCGCGTGCGCACGGGCTTCCTCGTTGGTCGAGCCGACGGCACCGAGCGCCAGGAGCCGCACGCCAGCCTCTGCCGCGATGGGATCGAGCTGCATCAGAACAGGGAATGCGCGGCCGCGCTCGCCACGCCGACCAGCGGGCCCGGATACAGGAAGAACAAGATGTTGAAGAGCCCGCAGATCGCCAGCACGACGCGAAGCTCATACGGCATGTCGTAGAAGTTTTCGGCGGGCTCGTCGAAATACATGACCTTGATGATGCTCAGGTAGTAGTAGGCGCCGACGACACTCGCCAGCACGCCGATCACGGACAGCACGTAGAGCCCGGCTTTCATCGCGGCAAGGAAGACGTAGAATTTCGCGAAAAAACCGGCAAGCGGCGGTACGCCAGCCATGGAAAACAGGATCATGGCGAGGAAAAATGCGGTCGACGGATGTGTGCGGGCGAGCCCGGCAAGCTGGTCGATCGATTCCACCATGCCGGTCGAGCGCCGCATCGACAGGATCACGGCAAAGGCGCCGAGCGTCATGGTGATGTAGATCGCCATATAGATCAGAACGCCCTGAACGCCCTCGGACGTCCCGGCGGCAAGACCGATCAGCGCAAAACCCATATGGCCGATCGACGAATAGGCCATCAGCCGCTTGATATTGCGCTGGCCGATCGCGGCAAAGGAGCCGAGCAGCATCGAGGCGATGGAGACGAAGACGACGATCTGCTGCCATTGCGAGGTGATGCTGGGAAACGCCATGACGGCCGCGCGAACGAACATCGCCATGCCGGCGATTTTCGGCGCGGAGGCGAAGAATGCGGTGATCGGGGTGGGTGCCCCTTCATAAACGTCCGGCGTCCACATGTGGAACGGCACCGCCGAAACCTTAAAGCAGAAGCCGGCGAACAGAAATACGATGCCGAAGATCAGCCCGGTGCCGCCCGCCCCCGCAGCCTGCGCGATTCCGGTAAAGCTCACCGTGCCGGTGAAGCCGTAAACCAGCGACGCGCCATAAAGCAGCATTCCCGACGACAACGCGCCGAGCACGAAGTATTTGAGCCCGGCTTCGGTCGAGCGTAGCGCATCGCGATGGCTCGCGGCGACCACATAGAGCGGCAGGCTCATCAGTTCGAGGCCGAGATAGAGCGCAATAAGGTCCGTCGCCGAGATCAGCATCAGCATGCCGAGCGTCGAGAGAAGGACCAGGACGGAATATTCGAACCGCTCCTGCTTTTCGCGCCTGTTGTAATCGAGCGACAGGACGATGGCGGTCGCCGAACCGAGGATCGCCAATATCTTCAGGAAGCGGGCAAAATCGTCGACCACGAAACTGCCGCTGAATGTCGTGAGTTTGCCCGACGGCAATATCACGAGGATGATGCCGGCGATGATCAGGAGCACGATTGCGGCGATGTCGACGGTGCGTCCGTCGTTCTCGCCGCGATAGGCGCCGAACATCAGGAGCGCCATAGCGCCAAGCCCGAGCAGAATCTCGGGCAAAAGCGGAATAAGCGTCGGAAGGTGCGCGGCGTTCATCATTTCACCTCGCCCAGCGATGCCGATTGCACGGCGCTGAGCGCATGCTGATAATTGTCGATCAGGGCCGTCACCGATGCCGAAGACATATCGAGGACCGGCTTCGGATAAACGCCGAACAGGATGGTCAGCGCCACGAGCGGCGCGAGGATAACCACTTCGCGCCAGCCAAGATCGCGGATGTTGAGGAGGCTCGGCTTCTCGAGCTTGCCGAAGATCACCTTGCGGTAGAGCCAGAGCGCATAGGCGGCCGACAGGATGGTGCCGATCGTCGCCAGGGTCGCGACCGAGGTATTGATCCGGAACGTGCCGATGAGGGTGAGGAACTCGCCGACAAATCCCGACGTGCCCGGCAAGCCGACATTGGCGAGCGTGAACACCAAAAAGACGAAGGCATAGACCGGCATGCGGTTGACCAGCCCGCCATAGGCCGCGATCTCGCGCGTATGCATGCGATCGTAAACAACACCGACGCACAGGAACAACGCCGCCGAGACGATGCCGTGCGAGATCATCTGGAAAATGCCGCCGGCCACGCCCTGGGCCGTGACCGCGAATATGCCCATCGTGACAAAGCCCATATGCGCGACCGACGAATAGGCGATGAGCTTTTTCATGTCCTCCTGCATCAGCGCGACCAGCGACGTGTAGATGATGGCAACGACGGACAGGGCGTAGATCAGCGGTGCGAGATGCTGTGTGGCTTCCGGGAACATCGGCAGCGAGAAACGCAGGAAGCCGTAGCCGCCCATTTTCAAAAGGATGGCGGCAAGGATCACTGATCCTGCCGTTGGCGCCTCGACATGCGCGTCAGGCAGCCAGGTGTGGACCGGCCACATCGGCATTTTGACGGCAAAGGATGCAAGGAAGGCGAACCAGGCCCAGGTCTGCAGCGTAAGTGGGAACGGGTGATGCAAGAGCGTCGGGATATCGGTCGTGCCGGCCTGCCAGTACATCGCCATGATGGCGAGGAGCATCAGCACCGAGCCAAGAAGCGTGTAGAGAAAGAACTTGAAGCTCGCATAGACGCGGCGCGGACCACCCCACACGCCGATGATCAGGAACATCGGAATAAGACCGCCCTCGAAGAACAGATAGAACAGTACGAGATCGAGCGCGCAGAAGGTGCCGACCATCAGCGTTTCGAGGACGAGGAAGGCAATCATGTATTCACGTACGCGGCGCTGGATCGCCGTCCAGCTTGCCACGATCGAAATCGGCATCAGCGCCGTGGTCAAAACCACGAACGGCAACGAAATGCCGTCGACACCCATCGAATAGGTGATCGTACCGCCGAGCCACTGCCGCTTTTCCAAGAACTGGAAATCGGGCGACGACGGATCGAAGCGCCAGAGCAGGATCAGCGAGATCGCAAACGTGATCAGCGTCGTCCACAGCGCAGCCCAGCGCGCATTGCGGTCGCCCGCCTCATCGTCGGCGAGCGTTGCGATAAACAGCGCGCCGATCACCGGCAGGAATGTAACGACGGAAAGAATGGGCCAGCTCGTCATCAGTGCTGCCCCGCGAACATGAACCAAGTCGTGAACGCGGCAACGCCGATCAGCATGGCGAAGGCGTAGTGATAGAGATAGCCGGTCTGCAGGCGCACGACATTGCGCGTCACGTCGAGAACCCACGCCGACACGCCGTCAGGCCCAAAGCCGTCGATGATAAAGCCGTCGCCACCCTTCCAGAACAAGCGGCCGAGCCACATCGCCGGACGCACGAAGAGGAAGCCGTAGATCTCGTCGAAGTACCACTTGTTGAGCAGGAAATTGTAGAGAAGCGGCTGCTCGCGGGCCAAACGCACGGGGATATCTGGCCGGCGAATGTAAAACTGCCAGGCGACCAGAAATCCCAAAATCATCATCACGGTCGGCGACAGCGAGGTCAGGAGCGGCAGATGCTCCATGTTCTCCAGGATCTTGTTGTCGGGTCCGAATTTCAGCGATTCGCGGAAGAACGCGCCGACATCCTGGCCTTTGAAGATCGAGAGAAACGGCCAGCCGGCAGCGATCGAGCCGAATGCGAGCACCGCGAGCGGGATCAGCATGACCTTCGGGCTTTCATGCGCCGCGTCGTAGTGGTGTTGATCGTGCGGCGCGCCGTGAAAGGTCTTGAAGATCAGCCGCCAGGAATAGAATGACGTCAGGACCGCGGCGATGACCGTCATGATGAAGCCGTAGATTGCCATCGGATTGGTGCCGACGGCTGCGGCCTCAATGATCGCATCCTTGGAGAAATAACCGGCGGTCAGGGGAAATCCCGTCAGCGCCAGGGTGCCGATAAGCATGACGCCGTAGGTGAACGGGATCTTGCGCCACAAGCCGCCCATGTTGCGGATGTCCTGCTCGTGATGCATCGCAAGGATCACGGAGCCCGAACCGAGGAACAAAAGCGCCTTGAAGAAGGCATGCGTGAACAGGTGGAACATGCCGACCGAATAAGCGCCGACGCCCATGGCGACGAACATGTAGCCAAGCTGCGAGCAGGTCGAATAGGCGATGATGCGTTTGATGTCGTTTTGCACGAGCCCGATGGTCGCTGCAAAAATCGCGGTCGTCGCGCCGATGAAGGTCACGAAGGCGGCGGCGACTGGCGCCAGTTCGAACAGCGGCGACAGCCGCGCCACCATGAACACGCCCGCGGTCACCATGGTCGCGGCGTGGATCAGCGCCGAGACCGGCGTCGGGCCCTCCATCGCATCGGGCAGCCAGGTGTGCAGCAGGAATTGCGCCGACTTGCCCATCGCGCCCATGAAAAGCAGCAGGCACGTCACGGTGAGTGCGTCGAAATTCCAGCTCAGGAAATGAAAATTCTTGCCGACGAGGCTCGGCGCCTGCGCAAAGATCGTGTCGAAGTCGACAGCGCCGGTCAAATAGAAGACGGCGAATATCCCGAGCGAGAAGCCGAAGTCGCCGACGCGGTTGACGATGAAGGCCTTGATCGCCGCCGCGTTGGCTTCCGGCTTGTAATACCAGAAGCCGATCAGGAGGTAACTCGCGAGCCCCACGCCTTCCCAGCCGAAGAACATTTGAATGAGGTTGTCGGCCGTCACCAGCATCAGCATGGCGAAGGTGAAGAACGACAGGTAGGAGAAGAACCGCGGCTTGTACGGATCCTCCTCCATGTAACCGATCGAATAAATGTGGACGAGCGACGACACCGTCGTCACCACGACCAGCATCACGGCGGTCAGTGAATCGACGCGGAGCGCCCATTCCGAGTGCAGGTCGCCGAAGCTGATGAACGAAAACAAAGTGACACGCACATCGTGGCCGCCGAACCCGACGTCGAAGAAGGCAAACCACGACAGCACGCAGGAGATCACGAGGAATGTCGAGGTAATCAGTTCCGCGGCAAGCGATCCGGCAGCCGATGGCTCGTGGTCGTGGTCGCCGTCTTCGGCATGCGCGGCGTGAGCGATGGCGTGCGGCCCGTCCGCTGCGGCATGCTCGTCGGGCGGCGGCGGATTCTGCCCCGGAAAGCGATTGCGCGCGCCGAACAGCGCGATCGCGCCGGCAACGAGGGCGCCCAGCAGCGGCAGGAGAACGATCGCCTCATACATGGCGCTAGCCCTTCATCAGATTAATGTCTTCAACCGCGATCGAACCGCGATTGCGGAAATAGGCGACGAGAATGGCGAGTCCGATTGCGGCTTCAGCCGCCGCCACGGTGAGCACGATCAGTGCGTAGACCTGCCCGACAATGTCGCCGAGGAAACTTGAGAACGCGACGAGGTTGATGTTGACGGCGAGCAGGATGAGCTCGATCGACATCAGGATGACGATAACGTTCTTGCGGTTGAGAAAAATTCCGAGCACGCCGAGCGTGAACAGGATGGCGCCAACCGAGAGATAGTGGCCGAGGCCAATTGTCATGGCAGGACCCGCCTCATGATAGGCCTTGCCCCGTTTTCACATTGACCACCTCGATCGCGCTTGCGCGATTGCGCGCAACCTGGTCGGCGATGTTTTGCCGCCGGACGTTCGGCTTGTGCTGCAGTGTGAGCACGATGGCGCCGATCATGGCCACCAGCAGAATGACGCCGGCCGCCTGGAAGTAATAGACATAGCGGGTATAGAGCACGAGCCCGATGGCTTGCGTATTGTTGATGTCGCTTGCGGCGGGGATCGGCGCCGTGATGGCGCCGTGCACGGCCGGCCCGATCACCCAGGCGCCAACGACGCCGATGAGTTCCGCGAGCAGGATGGCCCCGATCAGCGCGCCGACCGGCAGGTAATTCAGAAAGCCCTGCCGCAGTTCGGCGAAGTCGACGTCGAGCATCATGACCACGAACAGGAACAGCACGGCCACCGCGCCGACATAGACGACGATCAGGATCATCGCCAGGAACTCGGCGCCCACCAGCACGAACAGGCCCGCCGCGTTGACGAAGGCGAGGATGAGGAAGAGCACCGAATGCACGGGATTCTTCGAGGCGATGACCATGACGGCCGACGCTACGGTTACCCCGGCGAACAGATAAAAGAAGAGGGCGTGAAGGATCATCTTGGCCGGTCTCAGCGATAGGGCGCGTCAAGCGCGATGTTTTTTGCGATTTCGCGTTCCCAGCGATCGCCGTTCGCAAGGAGGCGTTCCTTGTCGTAGTAAAGCTCCTCGCGCGTCTCGGCAGCGAATTCGAAATTCGGGCCTTCGACGATGGCGTCGACCGGGCAGGCCTCCTGGCACAGCCCGCAATAGATACATTTCACCATGTCGATGTCGTAACGCGTCGTGCGCCGCGTGCCGTCATTGCGGCGGGGACCCGCTTCGATCGTGATCGCCTGCGCCGGGCAGATCGCCTCGCAAAGCTTGCAGGCGATGCAGCGCTCCTCGCCGTTCGGATAGCGGCGCAGCGCGTGCTCGCCGCGGAAACGCGGCGACAGCATGCCCTTCTCGAAAGGATAATTGAGCGTCGCCTTCGGCTTGAAGAAGTAGCGCATCGACAGGACGAACGCCTGTGCGAATTCCTTGAGGAACAGCGAACGCGCGGCTTGATCGAGTCTCATATCAACCTCTCATGCCGCCGATCACTGTGCCGATCCAGAAACCCAGCGTCCCCACTACCGCGATGGCACATCCGAGGATCACGCGGCGCACCATCGAAAGCCTGTCCTCGAACTCCGTGCGATTGCCGAGCGCAATCGGACCCTGCCGCGCGCGCATCCGCTGTTCCACCGCACGGTTTACCGGAATGCATAGCGCAACGGCGGCGAGCGTTCCGGCGAACGCGCCGAGCCAGGCCGGCAGCGGGAAATCCATGCTGTCCTCCCTTCATTTCGGCGCCCATCCGGCGAATTGCAGGACGCCGGCCACGATCGCGACCATGGCAAGCGAAATCGGCAGAAACACTTTCCAGCCGAGCCGCATCAGCTGGTCGTAGCGATAGCGCGGCACGAACGCCTTCACCATGGCGAACATGAAAAAGATGAAGGACGCCTTGAGCACGAACCAGATCACGCCGGGCACCCAGGTGAACGGCACGACCGGGAACGGCGGCAGCCAGCCGCCGAGGAACAGGATCGTGGCCATGGCGCACATCGTGGTGACCGCCACGTATTCGCCAAGCATGAACATCATGTAGGGCGTCGAGCCATATTCGACCATGAAGCCGGCGACGAGTTCGGACTCGGCCTCGACGAGGTCGAACGGCGGCCGATTGGTCTCCGCCAGCGAGGAGATGAAAAAGATCACGAACATCGGAAACAGCGGCAGCCAATACCAGCGCAGCAAACCCCACGGCGTGTTCTGCGCTTCGACAATGGCCGTCAGATTGAGCGAACCGACGCAGAGCAGCACGGTGATGATGACGAAGCCGATCGAGACTTCGTAGGACACCATTTGCGCCGCCGAACGCAAGGCGGCGAGGAACGGATATTTGGAATTCGACGCCCAGCCCGCCATGATCACGCCGTACACCATGAGCGACGAGATGGCGAAGATGTAGAGTATCCCGACATTGATGTTGGAGATCACCCAGCCGGCACTGACCGGGATCACCGCCCAGGCGGCGAGCGCCAGCACGCAGGTGACGAGCGGCGCCAGCAGGAACACACCCTTGTTGGCGCCGGCCGGGATTACCGGCTCCTTGAGAATGAACTTGAGCAGATCGGCGAACGACTGGAACAGCCCCCACGGGCCGACGACGTTCGGGCCGCGGCGGATTTGCACCGCCGCCCAGATTTTGCGGTCGGCCAAGAGCACATAGGCGACCGCGATCAGGAGGATGACGAGGAGCAGAACGCTCTCCGCCACCATGATCACCAGCGGCCAGATGTAAACGGACCATAAGGCTGCGAAGGTCATGCCCTACTCCGCCGCCGTCAGGGTCGCGCGGCCCTGCGCGATGGCGGAACATTCCGCCATCACCGCCGAACAGCGCGCAATCGGATTGGTGAAATAGAAATCATCGACGCTCGATACGAACGGCGCCTTGTCGGTCGTGCCGCCGAGTGCCGCGAGCTTTTGGATATCGGCCGCATCGCCCGGCGCGATCTGGCCGATGCGCATCAGATGCGGATGCGCCTTGAACATCGCCTGCCGCAAAGCCGCGAGCGAGTCATAGGGCAGCTTGTTCTTGAGGACATCGGACAGCGCGCGCAGGATCGCCCAGTCGTCGCGGGCGTCACCCGGCGGAAACGCCGCGCGCGTCGCCATCTGCACGCGGCCTTCAGTGTTGACGTAAGTGCCCGACTTTTCCGGATAGGCCGCGCCGGGCAGCACCACATCGGCGCGTATCGCGCCACGATCGCCGTGCGTGCCGACATACACGACGAAAGAACCCGGCGCGACGTCGATTTCGTCGGCGCCGAGAAGGAACAGGATGTCGAGCGTGCCGGACGCCGCCATCTGCCGCGCCGTCAAGCTGCCCTGCGCCGGCACGAAGCCGAGATCGAGCGCACCGACGCGCGCAGCCGCACTGTGCAATACGCAGTAGCCGTTCCAGCCATCCTTGACCGCGCCGAGATTGATTGCGGCTTTCGCGGCAAGCGAAGCGACGGCGGCGCCGTCAGCTCTGGCGAAAACGCCAGACCCGACGAGCACAAGCGGCCGCTCGGCCTTGCGCAGAACGTCGGCGAAGGAATGTCGCGTGATCGCGGCGAGCGTCTCCGGCCCGGCGCCGAGATAGTCATAAGTGTATGTCAGGTCCGCCTTCGGCCCGATCAGGCCGACCGGGAATTTTCCGGCGCGCCAGCGTTTGCGAATGCGCGCATTGAGGATCACCGCTTCCTTGCGCGGATTGGATCCCACGATCAGCATGGCATCCGCCGTATCGATGCCGGCGATCGACGCATTGAACAGATAACTCGCCCGGCCCCAGGCCGGATCGAATGTTGAACCGTCCTTGCGGCAATCGAGATTGGTGACTTGCAGCCGCGTCATCAGATCCTTGAGCGCGAAAATTTCCTCGACCGCGGCGAGGTCGCCGGCGATAGCGCCCATCCGCTTCGGATTGGCCTTCGAGACTTTCGCGGCGATCGCGGCGAAGGCTTCGTTCCAGGACGCCGGACGAAGCTTTCCGTTCTCGCGGATATAGGGCTGATCGAGCCGCTGCGTGCGCAACCCGTCGACGACATGGCGCGTCTTGTCGGAAATCCACTCTTCGTTGATGTCATCGTTGGTGCGCGGCAGGATGCGCATGACCTCGCGGCCACGCGTGTCGATACGGATGGCGCAGCCGAGCGCGTCCATGACGTCGATCAATTCCGTCTTGTTGAGCTCCCAGGGCCGCGCGGCGAAAGCGTAAGGTTTTGAGGTCAGCGCACCGACCGGGCAGAGATCGACGACATTGCCCTGCAGCTCGGAGCGCATCGCCTCTTCGAGATAGGTTGTGATCTCCATGTCTTCGCCGCGCCCGGTGGCGCCGAGTTCGGACACGCCGGCGACCTCGGTGGCAAAGCGCACACAGCGGGTACATTGGATGCAGCGGTTCATCGAAGTTTTGACCAGCGCGCCGAAATACTTGTCTTCGACCGCGCGCTTGTTCTCGTGGAAACGGCTGGAATCAATCCCGTAGGCCATCGATTGGTCCTGCAGATCGCACTCGCCGCCCTGATCGCAGATCGGGCAATCGAGCGGATGATTGATCAGCAGGAATTCCATCACCCCTTCGCGCGCCTTGCGCACCATCGGCGAGCGCGTGCTCAAGACTTTCGGCGAGCCGTCCTTGTTCGGCATCAAATCCTTGACCGCCATGGCGCAGGACGCCTGCGGCTTCGGGACGCCGACCACTTCGATCAGGCACATCCGGCAATTGCCGGCGATCGACAGCCGCTCATGGAAACAGAAGCGCGGAATCTCGGCGCCGCCGGCTTCGCACGCCTGGAGCAGCGTGTATTCCGGCGGAACGTCGATCTCATTGCCGTCGACGATGAGCTTGGTCATCTCATCCTCACTCCGCCGCCGCCGCCGAGACCGGCTCGGAAGCCGCATTGGCGGTATATTGGTCGATGCGCTTTTCGATGACCGGACGGAAGTGCCGGAGCAGCCCCTGCACCGGCCACGCCGCGCCGTCGCCGAACGCGCAGATGGTATGGCCCTCGATCTGGGTCGTAACCTCCATCAGCATGTCGATCTCGCGCTTTTGCGCGCGGCCTTCCGCCATGCGGTTGAGCACGCGCCACATCCAGCCCATGCCTTCGCGGCACGGCGTGCACTGGCCGCAGCTCTCGTGCTTGTAGAAATAGGAAATGCGCGCCATCGCCTTGATGATGTCGTCGGATTTATCCATCACGATCACGGCCGCGGTGCCGAGCGCCGACTTCTTGTCGCGGCAGCCGTCGAAATCCATCAGGAGCGTGTCGGCCTGATCGGGACCGGCAGGCACGAGTGGCATCGACGAGCCGCCCGGAATGACGGCGAGCAGATTGTCCCAGCCGCCGCGCACGCCGCCGGCATGCCGGTCGATCAGTTCGCGCAGCGGAATGCCCATATTCTCTTCGACATTGCACGGCCGCTCGACGTGGCCGGAGATGCAATAGAGCTTTGTGCCGGAATTGTTTTGCCGGCCGATGCCGGCGAACCACGCCGCACCGCGCCGCATGATGTCGGGCACCTGCGCGATGGTCTCGACATTATTGACGGTGGTCGGGCAGCCGTAGAGGCCCATATTGGCCGGGAACGGCGGTTTTAGCCGCGGTTGTCCCTTTTTGCCCTCGAGGCTTTCCAGCAGCGCCGTCTCTTCACCGCAAATGTAGGCGCCCGCGCCGTGATGCACGACGATGTCGAAATCCCAACCGTGGATATTGTTCTTGCCGATCAGCTTTGCGTCATAGGCCTGCTGCACCGCGGCTTCGAGACGCTCGCGCTCGCGGATGAATTCGCCACGGATGTAAATGTAGCAAGTGTTTACCGCCATCGCGCAGCCCGCGATCAGGCAGCCTTCGATGAGCAGATGCGGATCGTGCCGCATCACCTCGCGGTCCTTGCAGGTGCCGGGTTCGGACTCGTCGGCATTGATGACGAGATAGTGCGGCCGGTCGCCGACCTGTTTCGGCATGAACGACCATTTCAGCCCGGTCGCAAATCCGGCACCGCCGCGGCCGCGCTGACCCGACGCCTTCATCTCATTGACGAGACCGTCCCGTCCTTTTTCCAGGATCGCCTTGGTGCCATCCCACGCGCCCCGCGCCCGCGCGTCATCGAGGCCCCAGCCATGATGACCGTAAAGATTTTTGAAGATGCGATCCTTGTCGGCGAGCATCAGCCCTGCCCCGGTTTGGAGGTTTGATAGATCGACGGGTCGATCAGCGTCGTCGGGCCGCCGACCGGTGCGGAATTCTGCCGGTCGATCTGTGGCCCGGGCTTCGGCGTGCGCCCGGCGGAAAGGTCGTTGATGATCCGGGTGAAGGTCTCGGGCGTCAGGTCCTCATAGTAATCCGCATTGACCTGCACCATCGGTGCATTCACGCAGGCGCCGAGGCATTCGACTTCGACCCATGAAAACGTTCCGTCGGCGGTCACGTCGTTCTCGTGACCGATCATGCGGTGACAGACTTTTTTCAAATCTTCCGCGCCGCGCAGCATGCACGGCGTCGTGCCGCAGAGCTGGACATGAAACCGCCCCACCGGCGCCAGATTAAACATCGTGTAGAAGGTCGCGACTTCGAGCACGCGGATTTTCGCCATGCCGAGGAGTTCTGCAGTCGCCTCGATCGCTTTTTGCGGCAGCCAGCCGCCGCACTGCGCCTGCGCCTGCCACAGGATCGGGATCACCGCCGACTGCTGGCGGCCTTCCGGATATTGCGCGATTTTCTGTTTCGCCCAGGCGAGGTTTTCCGGCGTAAACACAAAGCTCGGCGGCTGCTTTTCAGCGAGACGGCGGACACTCATCGGTCGACCTCGCCGAATACGATGTCGATTGAGCCGAGGATCGCCGATATGTCGGCCAGCATGTGGCCGCGGCACAGGAAATCCATTGCCTGCAAATGGGCAAAGCCCGGCGCGCGGATTTTGCATTTGTAGGGCTTGTTGCTGCCGTCGGCGACGAGATAGACGCCGAACTCACCCTTGGGCGCTTCGACGGCGGCATAGACTTCGCCGGCGGGCACTTTGAAGCCTTCGGTATAGAGCTTGAAGTGATGGATCAGCAATTCCATCGTGCGCTTCATCTCGTCTCGCCGTGGCGGAACGATCTTGTTGTCGTCGACCGTGACGCGGCCCTGCGCATCCGGGGCATGCAGCTTGTCGATGCATTGCTTCATGATGCGGATCGACTGGCGCATTTCTTCCATGCGAATGCAGTAGCGGTCGTAATTGTCGCCGTTCTTGCCGATCGGAATGTCGAAATCGAGTTCGGCATAACACTCATAGGGCTGCGCCTTGCGCAAATCCCACGCCGCGCCGGAACCACGCACCATCACGCCGGAAAATCCCCGCGCCCAGGCGTCATCGAGCTTCACGACGCCGATATCGACATTGCGCTGCTTGAAGATACGGTTCTCGGTGAGGAGTTCTTCGAGATCGTCGCAGACTTTCAGGAACGGATCGCAAAAGCCGGCAATGTCGTCGATCAGCTTCGGCGGTAGATCCTGATGCACGCCGCCGACGCGGAAATACGCGGCATGCATGCGCGAGCCGGACGCGCGCTCGTAGAAACCCATGAGCTTCTCGCGCTCTTCAAAACCCCAGAGCGGCGGCGTGAGCGCGCCGATATCCATCGCCTGCGTCGTGACATTGAGCTGATGCGACAACAGGCGTCCGATTTCACAATAGAGCACGCGGATGAGTTGCGCGCGCCGCGGCACTTCGAGGCCGAGGAGCTTCTCGGCGGCGAGACAGAACGCATGCTCCTGATTGATCGGCGCCACATAATCGAGCCGGTCGAAATACGGGATCGCCTGCAAATAGGTTTTTTGCTCGATCAGCTTTTCGGTGCCGCGATGCAGAAGGCCGATATGCGGGTCGACGCGTTCGACCACCTCACCGTCAAGCTCGAGCACGAGACGCAGCACGCCATGCGCGGCGGGGTGTTGCGGTCCGAAGTTTATCGTGAAGTTTCGCGGTGCGGGTGCTGCGTCTGCCATCACACCAGCTCCGCCACTTTCGCGGCTTTCGCCGCAAGCCGCGCATTGAATTTGTCCCACATGACGACAAATCGGTCATGCCGGCCTTCACCGATCAGATCGATCTCGTCACGCGCCTTCACCTTGAAGGAAACACGTTGGCCGGTCACCACGGCGCATTCGACATCGACCGTCACCGTCTGGCCTGGCAAGGTCGCCGCCAAATGGCTGACTTCGACATGCACGCCGACACTGCCTTCACCGGGATCGAGGTGCGGCGCCAGAAGCTGCATGCATGTCCATTCCATCAGGACGATCATGTTGCCGGTCGCGAAGACTTTCGGCATGGACGCGATCTCGCGCGATTCCGGAAAGGTGTAGGGAACGGTCTTGTTCTCCGGCACCTTGTAGGCGAAGCGATGGGTCATGCCGGGCTTGAGCGTGGCTTTCACGTCACGACCCCTTCCCGCTCGATTTCTCGTCGCCCGGCAGCACGTAGTCGGTGCCTTCCCACGGCGAAAGAAAATCGAAGTTGCGGAATTCCTGCGTCAGCCGCACCGGCTCGTAGACCACGCGCTTGAGCTCGTCGTCGTAGCGCACCTCGACGAAGCCGGTGAGCGGAAAGTCCTTGCGCAACGGATGGCCCTCAAAACCGTAATCGGTGAGGATCCGCCGCATGTCGGGATGGCCGGTGAACACGATGCCGTAGAGATCGTAGACCTCGCGCTCGAACCAGTCGGCGCCGGCGAATACCGCGATGATCGACGCGACCGGCGTCGCTTCGTCGGTCTCGCATTTCACCCGCACACGCGCATTGTGCTTCGGCGAAAGCAGATGATAGACGACATCGAAGCGCCGCTCGCGGCTCGGCCAGTCGACGGCGGTGATGTCGATCAGGTTGATGAACAGGCAGCGCGGATCGTCGCGCAGGAAACGCATCACGGCAACGATGTCGGCCGCCCGCACCGACACGTTGAGCTCATGATACGCCACCGTATAGCCGGTCACCGATGCGGCAAGCGCACTCGCGATGGTTTTGCCGAGCGTGTCGAGCGTCTCATCCATTTTCAGCGTTCGACGGTTTCAACGTTCAATGGTGGCGGTGCGCCGGATTTTCTTCTGTAGCAGCAGCACGCCGTACAAAAGAGCTTCGGCAGTGGGTGGGCAACCCGGTACGTAAATGTCGACCGGCACGATGCGGTCGCAGCCCCGCACCACCGAATACGAATAATGGTAGTAGCCGCCGCCATTGGCGCAGGAGCCCATGGAGATCACGTAGCGTGGCTCCGGCATCTGGTCGTAGACCTTGCGTAAAGCCGGCGCCATTTTGTTGGTGAGCGTGCCGGCGACGATCATCACGTCGGATTGCCGCGGCGAGGCGCGCGGTGCGAAACCGAAGCGCTCGGCGTCGTAACGCGGCATCGACATCTGCATCATCTCGACCGCGCAGCAGGCGAGCCCGAAGGTCATCCACATCAGCGAGCCGGTGCGCGCCCAGGCAATCAGATCTTCGGTAGCGGCGACGAGAAATCCCTTGTCGGCGAGTTCACCGTTCAGGTCGGAGAAAAACGGATCGCTGTCGCGGACCGACTTTCCGGTGCGCGGATCGATGAGGTCCTGGCGCGGCGTGATGATGCCTGGTTCGTTCAATTTGGGCTCGCTCAATCCCATTCGAGCGCTCCCTTCTTCCACTCATAGATAAACCCGATCGTCAGTACGCCAAGGAACAGCATCATCGACCAGAAGCCGTACACACCAAGATGACCGAAGGCCGCCGCCCACGGAAACAGGAAGCTCACTTCGAGGTCAAAGATGATGAAGAGGATAGCGACCAGGTAGAACCTGACGTCGAATTTCATCCGCGCATCGTCGAAGGCGTTGAAACCGCACTCATAGGCGGAGAGCTTCTCGGGGTCGGGGCTCTTGTAGGCAACAACGAACGCAACGGCGAGAAGCACGAGGCTGATCGCGCCCGCGACGCCGACGAAGACAATGAGCGGCAAATAAGCGAGCAGCAATTGAGTCAGTGATTGACCCATCGTGGACCCTTCATCGGCCGGCTCCGAACTTGCTTCCGCGTCGGAAACTTGTCCGGACAGCGCAGTTGCCCGCGTCGAACGCCAGCGCCAATTTGTCCAAAATTCCAGCGGATTGGCGCTGAAAGTAGAACGTTTCGACCCTTAGCGCAGTGCACAAAAAGGTGCAAGGCAGGGCTGTGTGTGACGCGCAGATTGACGCCGCCGGCAACGCCGATGTTACGTTGCCGCGACAATTTTACGGAGAGCAAATGACCGTGATCGCCTCCCGGCGCGTTCGGTCGCCATCACGTGGCGCCGGAACCATCACCGCCACAGCACCGGGCTATGGATTCGCCGGCCGCTGTCGTTGACAGGATCGGCGGGCTCGTGAACGAGGATTTGACCGATCGGACCGTTCGACTGCCGGAACAATAAGACAGCGATCTCACCGTGGAGTGACCACCGCATGCCCCTCACGCCTTCGCGCCGCGCCGTATTGCTTGCTTTGGCGAGCGCAGCCGCCGCGTCCGCGTCGCGCGCCGATGATTATCCATCCCGCCCGATCAAGATCATCGTGCCGTTCGGCGCCGGCGGCCCTACCGATGTCTATACCCGCGACATTGCCGATGAAATGCGCAAGGCGCTGCATCAGACCGTCTACATGGAGAACCGCCCGGGCGCGGGCACCACGATCGGCACCGACCTCGTCGCCAAGGCCGACCCCGACGGTTACACGCTGCTGATGGTTTCGGGCACGCAGACGGTCAACGAAACGCTCTACACGCAGAAGCCGTACCAGCTAATGCGCGACCTCGTGCCGATCGCGCCGCTGATCGATACCGATCTGGTGCTGGTGGTCCATCCGTCGGTGCCGGCGCACAATCTCGCCGAACTTCTGGCGCTGGCGCGCGCAAAGCCCGGAACGCTCAATTACGGCTCGTCCGGGCCGGGCTCGAACTATCACATGGCCGGAGAGCTTCTGAAGAATATTACGGGAATCGACATCGTGCATGTGCCCTACAAGGGCTCGACGGGCATGCGCGGCGACATTCTCAGCGGACAAATCCAGCTTCTGTTCGATTCGGTGCCGACCATGGCGCCGCAGATCCAGGCCGGCATGGTTCGCGCGATCGGCACCAGCGGCAAGATGCGTTCCCCCATCCTGCCCGATGTGCCGACGCTTGCCGAAGCAGGCGCGCCGGGTTTTCAGGCAACGTTGTGGGTCGGTTTCATGGCGCCAAAAGCGACACCGCAGCCGATCGTCGATCTGCTCAACCGCACGATCACCACGATCCTGCAGCGGCCGGACATCAAGGACGCCTGGGAAAAGCAGGGCGCGACGCCGCTTGTGATGACGCAGCCGCAATTCGACGCCTTCATGAAGGCGGAGATCGTGAAATGGGCTAAGGTGATCCAGGATAACCACATCGCGTTGATCAATTAGGTGAAGCAATGAATGAGATGAGCAAGACCGTTTCTGCCGCGATCAAGGGTGAAGAGCACTGGACCACCAAGGACGGCGGCGCAAAGCTTTTCATGTTCGAAAAATGCGCCGGCGACCCGAAGAATAGTGTTGGCACGATCCTTTTCGTGCACGGTTCCTCGATGGCGGCGCAGCCGACTTTCGATCTTCAGGTCGAAGGCCGGCCGGATTCCTCGGTGATGGATTGGTTCGCGCGCCGCGGCTACGATTGCTGGTGCGTCGACATGGAGGGCTACGGCCGCTCGACCAAGGATCGCGACAATAACGCCCCGATCGCGCAAGGCGCTGACGACTGCTTTGCCGCGGCGTCCTATATCCAGAAGCTGCGTGGCAAGCGGCCGTTCCTCGTTTACGGCATTTCGTCGGGCGCCTTGCGCGCAGCCTTATTCGCGCAAAATCATCCCGACATGGTTGCCCGCCTGGCACTCGACGCCATGGTCTGGACCGGCGAAGGCTCGCCGACGCTGGCGGAACGCAAGAAGAAGCTTCCCGAATTCATCGCCAAGAATCGCCGCCCGATCGACAAGGCTTTCATCCACTCGATCTTCGATCGCGATCATCCGGGCACGGCCGAAGACAAGGTCATCGACGCCTTCGCCGATGCCGTCACCGCGCTCGACGACTCGGTGCCGACCGGAACCTATGTCGATATGTGCAGCAGGCTGCCGGTGATCGATCCGGACAAGATCGCCGCGCCGACCCTCATTATGCGCGGTCAGTGGGACGGCATTGCAAGCTTCGAGGATCTGGCCAAATTCTTCGCGCGGCTGCCGAACCCGGACAAGCACTTTGCCGTCATGCCGGGCATCTCGCACGCCAGTTTCCAGCAGAAAAACTACGCGCTGGTCTATCACATCCTGTGGAGCTTCTTCGCCCAGCCGGCGCCGATCTTTCGCGGCTGATGATCTTCAAGTCATTGAAATATCGATGAAATGGCGGGAGCGACGGGACTCGAACCCGCGACCTTCGGCGTGACAGGCCGACGCTCTAACCAACTGAGCTACGCCCCCGCGGACGCGTCGGCACTTAAGGCCCGCCCGGCGGCAAGTCAAGGATTTGGGGCCTAAATTGGCCCTTCCGGGCCGCCTTATGCTGGCCACAGAGCCGCCTCAGACAGGCTGGTGATGCCGAAAACATCGGTGGAATCGGCAAAACAAGCGTGGTCAGGGCAAAGCGAATCGTTTAACTGCTTCGCCGTGAGCGGCGCTTTCCCAACACTACCGCTTCATTGAGGAGGGACTAATGTCGACAGGTAAAACAACCGCAACGACCGTGACATTGAAGCATCTTGCCGCGACTCTCGCGGAGGACAACGAGCTTTCGAAAAAGCAGGCGGAAGCCATCCTCGGCGGCTTCGTTGGAAATATCGTCAAGCACCTGAAGAAGGGCGAACGCATCCGCATCGGCGGTCTCGGCATCCTGCAGGTGCGCAAGCGCGCCGCACGCATGGGCCGCAATCCGGCCACCGGCGAACCGATCCAGATCAAGGCCAGCAAGAAAGTCGCCTTCCGCGCCTCGAAGGAGCTCAAAGAGGCAGTCTGATCGCCTCCAGTCAGGACACGCGAAGCGCGGGTCCGGCGCCACTCACTCGCCCGTCCGCCGTTGCAATTGTGAAATTGCAACGGCGGCGGGCGATTTCTTTTTGAAACAAGGTGTCGCTGCTCGCCAAGCCGTAGCAAGCGTATGGCCCGCCTTCGCCCCAGGGGGCTTCGGCGTGGCAGCCTTCGCGGCGCTTCGCTTGCCGACGTTGAGAGCTGGCTTGCCGAGCCGTAGCAAGCGTATGGCCCGCCTTCGCCCCAGGGGCTTCGGCGTGGCAGCCTTCGCGGCGCTTCGCTTGCGAAGGCTGGTGGGCGGTGACGGACTCGAACCGCCGACATTCTGCGTGTAAAGCAGACGCTCTACCAACTGAGCTAACCGCCCGCGCGGCGAGGTGTATCCCCGCAGATAGCCGGCGCGCAAGCGACGGCCGGCGCCGAAATCGGGACACTGGCGGAAAAGTGTGGGATAAGAATCGGTGATGCAACGTGGGCCGGACGCCCGGGAAGGGGGACCATGATCCGCATTTCGATCCTGACGATCGCTTCGATGCTCGCCGTTACCGCCGCGCAGGCCCAGCAGTTACCGCCGCAGCCGCCGCCGGTCGCTTCGCCGATGGGCCAGGGTAACGATCAGGAGCGCGCCGCCTGCCATCCCGACGTGACCAAGTACTGTCAGCTCCAGCTGCAGATCAACGCCACCGACGTTCTTGGCATTCTCGGCTGCCTGAGAGACAACCGCGCCAAGATCAGCGTCGCCTGCCAGAAGGTGCTGGCCAGCCACGGTCAGTAACGGCACGCCGGCGTCCAGACAGGATCGTCAGCGCTCTCCGGCCAGGACAACGGCCGTGGAGTTTGCGGCGTCGTTCGTCTCAGGAGCGAGGCTGGTTTCGGCGTCCGCCATATCCTGGGCAAGCCTTACCCACGACTGGGCAAGCGTAAGCCAAAGCGCCTTGTCTTTTCTGCTTTCGGCCAGTTGCGCCTTTGCGACACACTCTTCCGCGTGCCTGCGGTGGTCTAGCGTAGTGTCCATGACGGCACTCCCCCGACACAAGCCAACTTGCCCGGCCATTCGAAATTGGCAGTGCGGCACTGGCGCGATGCTGATGGGGCGGATTGCGGGCGCGGGCGGTAAAAAACGAGGCGGCCGGAACTCCTAGGTATCAGCGGGACCGCGGATCTTGCTTGAGGTAAGGTATTGCGCCAGAAACATGGCGCATTCCACGTTTGGCTTATATTTCGATTGAGATCGACCTAGATTGCCACAAAGCTTACAAATTTATTGCTTTCTACATGCGTTTTTCACCTAGCTGCACTGCAACAAGGATATTTTGCGCCGCACTATCCAGTCCCTATATTCGGTTCCTGATTTCGGTGGTGAGCCGGAGAAAGGAATAAGAATCATGCTGTTATCCATCGTCAACCTCTTCAACTCCTGGAAGCGCTATGGGGTCGCCGTGCAGGAGCTTTCACACCTGAGCGACCGTGAACTTGCCGATATCGGCATCACGCGTGGCGACATCGCCCGGATCGCCTGGGAGCAGTCGCGCGCGTAATCGCGCGATCGCCGCCATTCCAGACGACAGCGGCGCCCGGCTTCGGCCGGGCGCCGTCGTTTTATGGGCCAACGTTCTTTGCGAACATCAGGAAGCGGGCTTCATGCCTTTGGCCTCGATGATCGGCAGGGCATGCGGGCCGGACAGAAACTTCACCAGCCCACGGGCCGCCGCATCGTCTTTGGCGGCCGCGCCGACGCCCGCCGCATAGACGGTAAAATTCTGGATCTCGTCCGGCAGCGGACCGACAAGTTTGGCGCCGGCGACCGGAATGATCTCGCTGATCTGATGCACGCCGAACTCGGCCTCGCCGTCGGCAACGTGGTCGGCAACGGCGCCGCCATGGACCAACACGGCCTTGGCGTTGACCTGTTCCGCGATGCCGAGCCGCTCAAGCAGCTTGCCGACATAGATGCCGCTCGAGCCTCCGGCCTTGGGGTCGATATAGGCGACCGACTTCGCGGCAAGGAGCGCGCGCTTGAACGCATCGACCGTGGAGATGTCCGGCAACGGCGCGCCGGCTTTGACCACGACACCGATGCCAGTCTTGGCGAGGTCGGCGCGGGTCCCGGGCACCACCTTGCCGTCCCTGGCAAGACCGTCGATCGCCTCGGGCGTCAAAACCGCAACGTCGAATGTCTCCTTGCCGTCGCGGATCAGGGCGACGTGCTGGCCGACGGTCTGGTAGCTGATCGCAAGCGTGTTGCCGCTCTCCTTTTGGTACTGCTCGGCAAGCGCGTTGAGCACCTGCTTGAATGCGCCGCCGCTGACGACAGTGATCTCGGCGGCATCAGCGGATTGGGACATGGTCAGAGCCAGCGTGGTTGCGAGAATTGCCGTTGTGATCTGCATGAAAACTCCTCGCCGCAGCAATACCCTGCCCGTCATGAAAATTGCCGTGCGACGCCGGAAAGTTGGCCACCATAATCAACCGTGAAGCCGCACGAAAGGTCGCGTTTGCCGGGTCCGCGTGCTAACCGAGCGCCATGCCGGTCCTTGCTCTCATCGATGCCGCTGCGCTCCTGCCGGATCGAGGTGCGCTGATCGGTCTCGACCTCGGCACCAAGACGATCGGCGTTGCCGCGAGCGATCCGGACCGCCGCGTCGCTGCTCCTGTCGAAACCGTGGCGCGCAAGCGTTTCAGCCTCGATGCCCGCCGCATCCTCGACCTCGCCGCCGAACGCCGCGCCGCCGGGATCGTGCTCGGTCTGCCGATCAATATGGACGGCACGGAAGGCCCGCGCGCCCAATCGACACGCGCCTTCGCGCGCAGCCTCGCGCAGCTCACCGCACTGCCGATTGCGCTGTGGGACGAACGGCTGTCGACCGCGGCAGTCGAGCGCGCGCTCATTGCCGCCGACGCGAGCCGCGCCCGGCGCAAGGCCGTGATCGATCAGCACGCTGCGACTTACATTCTTCAGGGCGCGCTCGACCGGCTCGCGAACCATGCATCGCCGGCCTGATCGGCGGCCGAGGTTTCCGGTGCATGACCGGCCGGCCGGCCCAAGCCGGGCTTGCCCGACTGCGCGGATTGGGCCTATGACACCGCTTTAATGGCAAAAGCCCAGCCGCTCACGCGACACATCATTTCGATCAATGATCTCAGCAATCATGAGATCGAGACGATTTTCGCAGTCGCGCAGGGATTTTTGAAGGAACTTTCCGACAAGTCCATTTCCTACCGGGTCGGGCGCAGTACTGATCTGGCCTCAAAATCGATTCTGGCGAGCCTGTTTTACGAGCCCTCGACGCGGACGCGGCTGTCGTTCGAAAGCGCGATGCTGCGGCTCGGCGGCGCCAATATAACCAGCGCCGACCCGGCGGTGAGTTCGGCTGCGAAAGGCGAAAGCCTCGCCGATACGATCAGGGTGATTTCCAACTACGCCGACATCGTCGTCATCCGCCATCCGCGCGACGGCGCGGCGCGGCTTGCGGCGGAATATTCGCAGATCCCGGTCATCAATGGCGGCGACGGCAGCCACGAGCATCCGACGCAGACGCTGTGCGACCTGTTCACGCTGAAAGCGAAGAAGAAGACGCTCAAGGACATGAAGGTGGCCATCGCCGGCGACCTCAAGGGCAGCCGCACCATCCATTCCTTCGTCTATGCGCTGGCGCGCTTTGGCGCGACGATCGATCCGTTGCCCGCGCCCGGCATGGAACTGCCGGCCTATGTCCATCGCCGGCTGCGCGAGGAATTCCACTGCCGCATGGTGTCGAAGGATTCCGGGCAGGCTCAGGTCGGCTCGATCGACGCGCTCTACGTCACCGCCGACCAGCCGCATCAATTGTCGCTCATTCCCGATCCGGATATCGACTACGGCCTTCTGGTGCAAAAAAAGATCGACGCGGTCTATGTCACGCGCTTCCAGAAGGAGCGCTGGGCCGACAAGGAGCGCGCCTATCCCAAGATCGACGCAAAATTCCTCGGCGAGGCGAAATTCTCCGAAGCGAGCGTCATGCACCCCCTGCCCCGGGTCAACGAACTCGACGCCTCGTTCGACAGCGACCGGCGCGCCGTCTATTTCCAGCAAGCCGCCTACGGCGTTCCAATCCGCATGGCCCTGATCGCGCTTCTTCTGCATCTGCAGAAGAGCAAGTCGCTCACTCTCTTCGCCGGCGGCTTTGCGAAGTCGGAGCATGCGATCTACGCCCAGCCCATCGGCAAGGGCCTGCAATGCGACAATCCAAACTGCATCACCGGCGATCCGGCAGAACGGCAATACGCCGCAAACAAGTTCTATGTTGTCGACGACGAATCCGTGCAGCATTGCAGGCTGCGCTGTGTGTATTGCGAGAAGGACGTCGAGGACGAAGCGACGTCGCATCTTGTCGTCGCCGATACGGCACGCAAGACCTTTGCGCCCGGCTCCGCATCGCTGGCCCACGCCACAGCCGACAAGCTCAAGCACGTTGTCATCTATCGCAGCGAGGCGGACGCGATAGCAGACGGGTTTGCGCCGCGTGAGCCGCGAAAGAAGGCGCACGCGGGCTGACTCGTTACCGTCGTCGGCAATTTACAATCGTATATTATTGAACCGCTATGCAGCCGCTGAACTGGCCACCTGGAGCTGAAATCGCCGCGGCGTTTGCCTTCGGCTACCTGTGCGGCTCGATTCCGTTCGGCGTCTTGCTCACGCGGTTTGCCGGAGCGCCCGATATCCGCAGCGTCGGCTCCGGCAATATCGGCGCCACCAATGTGCTGCGCACCGGGCGCAAGGCGCTCGCCGCCGGCACGCTTGCAGGTGACATCCTCAAAGGCACCGCCGCGGTCGCCATCACCATCGCCGTATTCGGCCGCCATGCCGCGTATTACGCCGCGCTTGGCGCTTTCCTCGGCCATCTGTTTCCGGTCTGGCTCGGTTTTCGCGGCGGCAAGGGCGTGGCAATCTATATCGGCCTGTTGCTCGGCTTCGGCGTATGGATCGCGCTGCTAATATTTTGCCTGATCTGGCTCGCGATCGCGGCGGCGACGCGCTATTCCTCGCTTGCCGCCCTGATGGCGAGCGCGGCGACGCCTGTCGTGTTGTGGTGGATCGGCGATTCTTCGGCGGCGAAATTGTTTTTGCTGCTCGCGGTACTGCTCTGGATCATGCACCGCGCAAACCTGGCGCGCCTGATCGGCGGCACGGAAAGCAAAATCGGCGCCGGATCACACTGAGCGGAGCAGTTTATTCCGCGGCGACCGCCGCAGCCGCGGGCTCCCGCGGCGGCATCACCGGCGCACCGTGGGTGTGCGGGATCTTGTCGGCGAACATTTCGACAAAATGGTCGGTCTCGCCGACCCCGGTATGGGGCAACAGCGCATCGTCGGAATAGGTGTGTGCGGCCGCATCTTTCGCGACGCGCGCCATGAGGCGGCGATAACGCCAGATCACGCCCGCCCATCGCGATATGGTTGCGAGGAAATCAAAAGCCCGCCACGGGTAAAACAACAGAGGGTTCACGATCGGCATGCCGTAGCGGCGCTGCGAGCGTACCTTGCGGCGGAAGAAACCGAATTGCAGCGGATGCACGCCTTCGATGCGGGAGGCCGCGGAGAACATCGTCAGCGAGTCGAGAACCTTGGTTTTATTGATGCCGGAAACCACTGCACGGCGCATGATCGTCTCGACATGTGCGTCTGTGTAGTAGCGTGTCCACGCGTCGGCATAGACCTTGGTCCACGCCTCCTTGGACATGATCGGATGCGCGGTGCAGGCATGTTCGAGATCGTATTTGTTCATGTCGGGGTCCATCGGGACGCCGCGCATGAACAGATTTTTGTGATCCTCGGAACCGGGCAGCGGCGTCAGGTAGAAGAATTCGAGGATGTCGATCGGCAATTCTTTCTTGATGATCTCGATGTCGCGCGCGATCGTTTCCGGCGTGTCGGTCGGGAAGCCGAGAATGTAGCCCGCGTAAGTCATCACCTTCTGCGCGCGCCATGCCAGGAGCATCTCGCGATATTCCCAAATCTTGTTCTGGCGTTTCTTCGCACCCATCAGGGATTCGGGATTGATGTTCTCCAGCCCGAGGAAAATCGCGGTGCACCCCGCCCTCGCCGCTTTCTCGATGAAATTAGGGATGCGGTGGCAGAGCGTGTCGACTTGCAAGAGAAGCCGGATGTTGAATTTATCGCGCTCGCGCAACTCGATCAGCCGGTCGAGGATGGGTTCCCAGTTGCGGTTGCGGGCAAAATTATCGTCGGTGACGAAGAACCGCGTAATGCCCTGCGCCGCGTTCGCCCGCACGATCGCCTCGACGTCGTCAGGCGTGCGATAGCGCGACTTGCGGCCCTGCACGTTGATGATGGTGCAGAAGCTGCATTGGAACGGGCAGCCGCGGCCGGCATCGAAGCTTGAATAATGTCCCGCGACCCGTGTCACCACCGAGCGCGGCAGGATCGGATAGACGGCCGCCGCCATTTCCGGCAGGTCGTTAAGAAATTTGTAGATCGGTTTGGCATTGCCCGCCGCGACGTCGCGCAAAACGTCGGCCATGCGGCCTTCGGCTTCGCCGGCGAACAGGTTGATGCCGAGATCGATCGCTTCCTGCAGATCGGGCGGCAGGCTCGGCAGCATGGAGATGCAGCCGGACACGTGAAAGCCGCCCATGACGACATTGAGACCGAGCTTGCGAAACTGCCGCCCGAGATCGAGCGCGCGGGGAAACTGGTTCGATTGCACGCCGATGAGGCCGACCATGCCGCCGCCGGCGGCGCGGATGCGCTTTGCCACGCCGGCCACATCGACGATCGTGTTGCATTCGTCGCAGGCCTCGACCTCGATATCGACGTCGGGGCCGAGCACGCGGTTCTCCGCACACTCCACAATCAGCCCATGGACACTGGCAAGGCTGTTCGACGGCAGCGTCGAGCGCAACCACTGGATGACATAACCATCGGCGTCGTAATGCGACGGCTTGATCAGGACGACCCGGAATGCGCGCTTGGTCAGGTTACCGTGCAAAGAAGACCCCCGAAAAACGGAACAGGCGACGAAACCTTGACCCCATCCTTGAAGCCCATGGGCCCTCCGGCAACGGGGCGGAATGTGCGGGTTTGGCTTCCGTTTTGCAACAAATACCTTGGGTTCCGGGCCTCGATTGCCCGAGATTGGGGTATTGTCCGGTTCAAGCGATTACACGGCCTGATGTTTTGGAGTGTTTTGGGGGCGGCGTGAGCGACGGCACGGAACCCATCCGGCTGACCGACGAGCAACGGCTCGACTGGCTGCGGCTCATCCGCAGCCAGAATGTCGGGCCGCGCGGTATTATGGCGCAAACGCCACAAGCAAATCACCGACAACTTACCAGATTTGGAGAACAGAAGCGAACACGCCCCGCGTTCGCAAACGTTCCTCCAGTGTCATGCCCCATTCATTCAAAGCTACGCCTAACCATCCCGCCGTCGCGTATCTGGTCCGGCTGCACGCCGACATCGGCGGTCAGATTCTGGAGAACAAGAAAAAGGCCGCACGCCTCGCCGCGTCCATGCTGGCGGTCGAACACGTCATCAAAATCTTCAACCCCGATTACAACGCGAAAGCTCCTCCGTCAGCGTAGCGATGTAGTGCGCAGCGCCACCGGGTGTTTCGTCGTTTCCCCCGTCGAATGTGTCGTGGTCATTCATGCTTTTGGTCACGTATTGCGGCACGACAGAGCCGTTGGTACGCGTATACAATAACGCTAGTAACTATTACTTACAACTATTAGGAGCAGGTAGAGCGGACGGCATTTCGCCGCGATTGCCCGTCATTACCGCGGCGGCCGCGTAACGCTTTCCATCGGTAACGATTTGACAGGTGGATATGCATTACCCATGTTCCCGGCGGCCTCCTAGCCGTAAATCTCGTGTCGACGGGAAAATGGGCCGTAAACTCATTGGGTTAGCATGAATCTGGTACTGGTGGAATCGCCTGCCAAGGCGAAGACAATCAATAAATATCTGGGCAAGGACTACGAAGTCCTGGCTTCGTTCGGTCACGTGCGCGACCTGCCGCCCAAGAGCGGATCGGTCGATCCGGACGCGAATTTCCGCATGCTCTGGGAGATCGACCCCAAGGCGCAGAAGCAACTCAATGACATTGCGCGCGCCCTGAAGGACGCCGACAAGCTCATTCTGGCGACCGACCCAGACCGCGAGGGCGAAGCGATCTCCTGGCATGTGCTCCAGGTGCTCAAGGAGAAAAAGGCGCTCAAGGACCAAAAGGTCGAGCGGGTGGTGTTCAACGCCATCACCAAGTCGGCGGTCACCGAGGCGATGCTGCACCCGCGCGCCATCGATCAGGCCCTGGTCGATGCCTATCTGGCGCGCCGCGCACTCGATTATCTCGTCGGTTTCACGCTCTCTCCGGTGCTGTGGCGCAAGCTCCCGGGCGCGCGTTCGGCCGGCCGCGTGCAGTCTGTCGCATTGCGGCTCGTCGCCGATCGTGAACTCGAAATCGAAAAATTCGTCCGCCAGGAATATTGGTCGCTGGTGGCAACGCTCGCGACACCGCGCGACGAGACCTTCGAGGCCCGGCTTGTCGGCGCCGACGGCAAGAAGCTGCAACGGCTCGATATCGGCTCGGGCGCGGAAGCCGACGCGTTCAAGCAGGCGCTCGAAACGGCGGCGTTCGCGGTAACGTCTGTCGAGGCGAAGCCGGTCAAGCGGCATCCCTATCCGCCGTTTACGACCTCGACCTTGCAGCAGGAAGCAAGCCGCAAGCTCGGCTTTGCTCCGGCGCACACGATGCGTGTGGCGCAGCGGCTCTACGAAGGCATCGACATCGGCGGCGAGACCGTCGGCCTGATCACCTATATGCGCACCGACGGCGTGCAGATCGCCGATGAAGCGATCGCCGCCACCCGCAAGGTGATCGAGGAAGACTACGGACGGAATTATGTGCCGGGCGCACCGCGCCGTTACGAAACCAAGGCGAAAAACGCACAGGAAGCGCACGAAGCCGTCCGCCCCACCGACCTCGACCGCCGGCCGCAGGAAACCAAAAGCTTTCTCGATGCGGATCAGGCCAAGCTTTATGAGCTCATTTGGCTGCGCACCATGGCGAGCCAGATGGAATCCGCGGAACTCGAACGCACCACGGTCGATATCGAAGCCAAGGTCGCAAGCCGCATCCTCGACCTGCGCGCCACCGGAACGGTGGTGAAATTCGACGGCTTCCTCGCACTCTATCAGGAAGGCCGCGACGAAGATTCCGACGATGAGGATTCACGGCGCCTGCCGCAAATGAGTGGCGGCGAACGCCTCTCCAAGCGCGCGATTGCCGCCAACCAGCACTCCACCGAACCGCCGCCGCGCTATTCCGAAGCGTCGCTGGTCAAGCGCATGGAAGAACTCGGCATCGGCCGTCCATCGACCTACGCGTCCATCCTGCAGGTGCTCAGGGACCGCAAATATGTGCGTCTCGACAAGAAGCGCCTGATCCCGGAAGACCGCGGACGTATTGTCGTCTCCTTCCTGGAGAGCTTTTTCGCAAAATATGTCGAGTACGACTTCACCGCGAGCCTCGAAGACAAGCTCGACCTCATCTCCAATAACGAAGTGCCGTGGCGCGACGTGCTGCGCGACTTCTGGCGTGACTTCATCAGCGCCATCGATGAGACCAAGGATTTACGCATCTCCGCGGTGATCGACGCGCTCGACGAGATGCTGGGGCCGCATCTTTTCCCGGCCCGCGAGGACGGCACCGATCCACGCAAGTGCCCGACCTGCGACACCGGGCGGCTTTCGCTGAAACTGTCCAAGTTCGGCGCCTTCATCGGCTGCACGAATTACCCTGAATGCCGTTATACGCGGCAGCTATCGGCTGGCGCGGACGGCTCCCCTGACATCGGCACCAAGAAACTCGGCGTCGATCCGGAAACCGGCCTTGATGTGACCGTGCGCAGCGGCCGCTTTGGCCCCTATCTGCAGATCGGCGAGACCGTGAAGGATGGCGAAAAGCCGAAACGCGCCGGCCTGCCGAAAGGCGTCGCGCCCGACGAGATCGACTTCGAGGCTGCGCTCAAATTGCTGTCGCTGCCGCGCGAAGTCGGCAAGCACCCCGAGGACGGCGAACCGATCCGCGCCGGCATCGGCCGCTACGGGCCTTACGTCCAGCACAACAAGACTTACGCCAACCTCAATTCACCGGAAGAGGTGTTCACCGTCGGGCTCAATCGCGCGGTGACGCTGATCGCGGAAAAAATCGCCAAGGGTCCGCGCCGCCGCTTCGGCGCCGATCCGGGCCTTGCGCTCGGCGATCACCCGACGAGGGGCGGACCCATCGTCGCCAAGAAGGGCCGCTACGGTCCTTATGTCAGCCACGACGGCGTCAATGCGACGCTGCCGGCCGACAAGACGCCCGAAACGGTCACGCTTGAGGAGGCCGTCGCCCTGATTGACGCCCGGGCCGATCGCGGGGCGCCCGCGCCGCATGCGCGGCCACGCAAGACGAAGCGCCCCTCATCCGGCACGGCGCGGCATATCAAAGCATCTTCCAAACGGCCCGGCGCGCAAGCGCGCAAACGCGCCGCCGCCAAAACTCCACGCAAGACGACGCAAGCTGCCGAATAGTTATTACGCAACGCGCCACCGGCCACGGCCAGGGTCCATAATTGGGCCCACGATTCGGTCGATGATTACGCCGATGGGTGGCCTATGAAACGCCTGCCCTCACAACGCCTCCCGTCCCGGGAAGAGCTTGTCGCCTTCATCCGCGAACGCAGCGGCAAAGTCGGCGTGCGTGAGATTGCGCGCGCCTTCGGCGCCAAGAATTCGGACCGCGCCGCACTCAACCGCATGCTGCGTGAGCTCGCCGACGACGGTAGCATCGAAAGCCAGCGCAAGCGCCTGCACCATGCCGGCACGCTGCCGCCCGTCGTGGTTGTCGATGTTACCGGCCGCGATAGTGATGGCGAGCTTCTGGCGCGGCCGACGGAATGGGACGAGAGCGCGCATGGCGCGCCGCCGGTCATCCGCATCGTCACGCCGCGGCGCGCTTCGCCCGGCGAAATCGCGGGCGTCGGCGATCGCGCGCTCGTCCGCATCGACCGCACGAGCAGCGAGGAAACAAGCGGCCGGGTCATAAAACTCATCGATCGCGCCAAAACCCGCACGCTCGGTGTCTTTCGCGGGCTGCCCAACGGCGGCGGCAGGCTCGTGCCGATCGACAAGAAACAGCTTGGCCGCGAACTTGCGATCGCACCGGACGCAACCGGCGGCGCCGTGGACGGTGACCTGGTGTCGGTCGAGGTGGCGCGGCATGGCAGACTCGGACTGCCGACAGGCACCGTCATCGAGCGGCTCGGCTCGCTCAAGAGCGAGCGCGCCGTCAGCCTGATCGCCATCCACGCCCACGATATTCCGCACACATTTCCGCGCGCCGTGCTTGAAGAAGCGAACGCGGCGCGGCCTGCATCGATTGAAGGGCGCGAAGACTGGCGCAAAATCCCCTTCGTCACCATCGACCCGCCCGACGCCAAGGACCACGACGACGCCGTTCATGCCGTCCCGGATCCAGATCCGGGCAACGCCGGCGGTTTTGTCGTCAGCGTCGCCATCGCAGACGTGGCGCACTATGTGCGGCCCGGTTCTGCGCTCGACCGCGAAGCAGTCCGCCGCGGCAATTCGGTCTATTTTCCCGATCGCGTCGTGCCGATGCTGCCGGAACGCATCTCCAACGACCTGTGCTCGCTGCGGCCCGGCGAAGATCGCGCGGCACTCGCGGTGCGGATGGTGATCGGCGCCGACGGCCGCAAGCGCTCGCATACATTCCACCGTGTACTGATCCGTTCCGCCGCAAAACTGCATTACGAGCAGGCGCAACTTGCGGTCTCCGGACGCGCCGACGAGATCACCGAACCGATCGCGGATAAAATCCTCGGGCCCCTCTACGCCGCCTATCGCTGCGTAATGCACGCCCGTAACGCGCGCGGGCCGCTCGATCTCGACCTCCCCGAGCGCAAGATCCTGCTGAAATCCGACGGCACCGTCGATCGCGTGGTCATGCCGCAGCGGCTTGAATCACACCGGCTGATCGAGGAATTCATGATCCTCGCCAACGTCGCTGCCGCCGAGACATGCGAGCGCGCCAGCACGCCGCTGATCTATCGCGTGCATGACGAGCCATCGGCGGAAAAGCTCAATGCGCTGCGCGAGTTCCTGGCCACGATCGACATCTCTCTCCCCAAGGGCGGAACGCTGCGGCCGGACGGTTTCAATACTATCCTGCAGCGGGTCAAAGGCCGCGACATCGAACGGCTGGTCAACGAAGTCGTGCTGCGGTCGCAGGCGCAGGCGGAATATTCCTCCGACAATTTCGGCCACTTCGGCCTCAATCTCCGCCGCTACGCGCACTTCACCTCGCCGATACGGCGCTATGCCGATCTCGTCGTGCATCGCGCCTTGATCAGGGCGGTAAAGCTTGGCGCCGACGGTTTGCCCGACGGCACGGACGGGCGTGCGCTCGCCGAGATCGCCGCGACCATTTCCGCAACCGAGCGCCGCGCCATGAAGGCCGAACGCGAAACATCGGACCGGCTGATTGCGCATTTTCTGGCCGACCGCATCGGCGCCACCTTCGACGGCCATATTTCCGGAGTCACGCGGGCCGGCCTGTTCGTGGAACTCGACGAGACCGGCGCCGACGGCTTTATTCCGGCACGCTTCATCGGCAACGAATATTTCCGGTTCGACGAAACCGGCCGCGCGTTTCACGGCCGCTCCGTCTCCCACCGGCTCGGCGATCCGGTGACGGTGGAACTGGTGGAAGCGGCGCCGGTTGCGGGCGCGCTGCGCTTTAAGCTCGCCGGCCATGATTTGCGGCATGACCGCAACGCGCCGAAGAGGGCTGGACATTCCCAGCGCGAGCGGCCGAAATTCGCGCAGCGGCCAAAATCCCGCGGCCGGCGGCGCTAGAGACAGAGACCCGCGTTCATGGAAGACGATATTTCAAGCGTAGTCGCCGGCGGGACGGCGGCCGATCGCGCCGACCGGCTGACCCGCACAATTCGCGACCAGTCGTTCCCGAACGTCAAGCCGAAGGACTCCGCGACGCTGATCCTGATCGATCGCGCGGCAAGCGTGCCGAAAGTGCTGCTCGGCCGCCGCCATCAAGGTCTCAGATTCATGCCGGGCAAGTTCGTCTTTCCCGGCGGCCGCATCGAGCCGTCCGACCGGCTGATGGTATCTGCCGCAGCGCTGCACGACCGCCACATCGCAAAACTGATGCAGCACGTGAAACGGCCGAGCGTTGCCAAGGCCATGGCTTTCGCGCTGGCGGCGGTGCGCGAAACCTATGAAGAAACCGGACTCATGCTCGGCGTGCCGTCGGCGGCGCTGATGACCGCACCGCCTGGTACCTGGGAGGCATTCGCCAAAGCCGGAATCGCGCCCGATCTCGGCGCGGTGCATTTCGTCGCCCGCGCCATCACGCCGCCGAAACGGCCGCTGCGTTTCGACAGCCGGTTCTTCGCCGCGGACGTGTCCGCCATCGCCCGGCGCGAGGACGGCTTTGTCGGCCCGGACAAAGAGCTTGTCGAACTCGTCTGGCTGCCGATCACCGAAGCGCGGCAACTGGATATGCCCGGCATTACCGCGGTCGTGCTGGAAGAACTCCAGGACCGCATCAAGACCGGCATGAGCCACGATCATCCGGTGCCGCTCTACCGCATGCTGCATAAGCGCTTTGTGCGCGAAATCCTGTGACCGGCAACACCCCACTCTTTTCCCTAGACGAGCTTGAAGCCGTCACGAAGATCGTGAGCGCGCTGGTGCCTCCGACGCCCGCTTATGCGTGGCCGCTCCTGGCTGCGAAAGCCGGCGCCACGGTCATCGTCAAGCACGAGAACCACACCCCGACCGGATCGTTCAAGGCACGGGGTCCGCTCGCCTATATGGACGCCTTGCGGCGTTCGGGCCAAATGCCGAAAGGCGTCGTCACCGCGACACGCGGCAATCACGGCCAATCGGTTGCGATCGCCGCCGCAAAGTTCGGCATTCCGGCCATCGTCGTCGTTCCCGAAGGCAATTCCAGCGAGAAGAACGCCGCCATGGAAGCCTTCGGCGGAGAGCTGGTCACCGCAGGCAAGGACTTCGATGAGAGCCGCCTGGTCGCTGCGAAACTCCAGCACGAGCGTGGCTATCACTTTTTGCCGTCGTTCCATCGCGAACTGGTCAAGGGCGTTGCAACTTACGCCTACGAACTGTTCGCCAGCCACCCGGACCTCGACGTCGTCTATGTCCCGATCGGCATGGGGTCCGGCATTTGCGGGCTGATTACGGTGCGCGACCTTCTTGGCCTGAAGACTGAGATCGTCGGCGTTGTCGCCGAGAATGCACCGGCCTTCGCGCTGTCGTTTGAGGCCGGCCGGCCGATACCGACCAATTCGGCAATGACATTTGCCGACGGCCTGGCCTGCCGCGACCCACAGCCCGAGGCCTTTGAGATCATCGCAAAGGGCGCGGCACGCGTCGTCCGGGTCAGCGAGGATGAAATCGCCGAGGCCGTTCGCATCTACTACACCTCGACACACAATCTGGCCGAGGGAGCGGGTGCGGCGCCGCTTGCGGCGCTTTTGAAGGAGAAAGACTGCTATGCCCGAAAGCGCGCCGGTGTGATCCTCTCGGGCGGAAACATCGACAAGCCGGTTTTTGCGCAAATCCTGCGCGGCGAGAACTCCGGCCGCATGACTCCGGCCGCATGACAACGCGGCTGCAAGCAGCGGATTAGGCCCAAATCCAGCCGTTCCTTGACATCGCGTGCTTGATCGCTAGGTTGCCGCTCCAACAAGGTACCTGAGGTTCCATCATGGCCAAAAGCACCACGATCAAGGTCAAACTCGTCTCCAGCGCCGATACCGGTTTCTATTACGTGACGCGGAAGAATTCGCGCACGATGACCGACAAGCTGGTGAAGAAGAAGTACGATCCGGTCGCGAAGAAGCACGTCGAGTTTCGCGAATCGAAGATCAAGTAAGGCGCGCACAGGCGCGGTCGAACGGGGCGCCGGCAGGCGCCCTTTTCATTTCGGAATTGATCTCGATGTATCGCCTTACGCCGCGTCCGGCACGACGCGGTTTCGGCCGTCGCGCTTGGCGCGGTAAAGCGCCTGGTCGGCCCGCTTGAGAAGAGCCGCGCCGGTGTCGTCCTTGTCGCGCAATCCGGCAATGCCGATCGAGATCGTCACCGGGATGTGGCGCGTACCCTCCGCAATCGCAAAAGGGTCGGCGGCGATACGGCGGCGTAGCCGCTCCGCGACCATGGCCGCCACCGCCATATCCGTCTCCGGCATGACGATGACGAATTCCTCGCCGCCGTAGCGGCAGGCCAGATCGATGCCCCGGATCGATTTTTTGATACGCATCGCGAAATCGCGCAGCACGTCATCGCCGGCATCGTGGCCGTGGGTATCGTTGACCGCCTTGAAGTAATCGATGTCGATGACGAGAGTCGCAAGCGGCTTGCCACGCGCCACGGCCTGCTCGATCAGCGTTCCGAGATGACTTTCCATATAACGGCGGTTCGACAGGCCGGTCAGCGCGTCGGTAATCGCCATTTCGATGGACAATTGGACGTTGTCACGCAGCCGCTCGGCATAGCGGCGTTTGCGCACCTGACTGCGTGTGCGCGCCAGCAATTCGTTCTTGTCGATCGGGCGAATCAGAAAATCGTTCACGCCGATCTCGAGCCCGCGCAGCATCCGCACATTGTTATCGGGCTCGGTGACCGCAAGGATGGGAAGACCGCGCGTGCGGTCGAGCGAGCGCACCTGGCTGCACAGCCGCAATGCATCGAAATTCTCAAGCCCGAGCGAGACGATCAGCAGATCGTAATTGCCGTCGGCGGCGTGAAACAGCGCCTGGTTCGGATCGACTTCGACCTCGACCTCATGCTCCTTGGCAAGCGTGGCCGAGATGCGTTCGTACGACGCCGGCCGGTCGTCGACGATGAGAACGCGGCCGTTGCGGCCGGTGTCGGCGACGGCTTCGCGCTCCGGTGACTCGAATGCCGATCTCGCGGGACGTCAAAACCCGCATGCGCAACTCGTCCGTGATCATCTTGAGCCGCGCCAGCGAACGCACCCGCGCGATCAGCGCCAGCTCCTGGATCGGCTTGGTCAGAAAATCGTCGGCGCCCGCTTCGAGCCCGCGCACCTTGTCCGACGGCTGGTCGAGCGCCGTCACCATCACCACCGGAATATGATGGGTGGCCGGATTGCTTTTGAGACGGCGGCAAACTTCGAACCCGTCCATGTCGGGCATCATGACGTCGAGCAGGACGAGATCGCACTCGGCGCGTTCGCAGATCGCCAGCGCCTCGCGCCCGCTCATCGCCGTGACGACGTCGAAATACTCCGCCGACAGCCGCGCCTCGAGCAGCCTGACATTGGCTGGCACATCGTCAACGACCAGGACACGGGCGGTCATTTCACGATCCTACGGATTGCCGAGGAAATGGCGGATGGTCTCGATGAACTTGCCCACCGAGATCGGTTTCGAAAGGTACGCCTCGCAGCCGCCCTCGCGAATGCGTTCTTCGTCGCCCTTCATGGCGAAGGCCGTGACCGCGACGACGGGGATGCGGCGCAGATCCTGATCGTCTTTCAGCCATTTCGTCACTTCGAGGCCCGAGACTTCGGGGAGCTGAATATCCATCAGGATCAGATCGGGGCGATGCTTGCGCGCGAGATCGAGCGCTTCGATGCCGTTGCGCGTGCCGACCGTCGAATAGCCGTGGGCTTCCAACAGATCGTGGAAGAGCTTCATATTGAGCTCGTTGTCCTCCACAATCAGGACGGTTTTAGCCATCCCCCATTCCCTTCGCCGGTCCCCGGTCCGATGCTGGCAGGAGCGAGAATCGCTCCCTGCCGCACACCGGACGGCATCGCGAAACTAGCCCCCATTCCTTACGGAAAGGCAAATAGAACGCCATGAAGAAGGCCCTACCACCAGCGCGGGAATCCGCGGAAATTCTGGCGATTCAGGCGCTTTCGTTCATCGCGGAAGAGCCGGAACGGCTTTCGGCCTTCGTTTCGGCGACCGGCATCGACATCCCGGCAATTCGCGATGCCGCGCGCCAGCCCGACTTTCTCGCGGGCGTGCTGGAGCATATGCTCGCAGACGAGAATCTCCTGATTGCCTTCGCCGACAGCGCCGGCATCGATCCGGCCGATATCGGGCGGGCGCTGCGCGCCTTTGGCGGCAATTGGGAGCGCGATTTGCCGTAGAGGTTCGCCGTGAGCGCAAGCTTTTGCCGCGACTGCCTCACCGACGCCCGCCCGACGGGCAAACGCTGCGAGGGTTGCGGTTCACCGCGATTACTGCGCCACGACGAGCTGGAAACGCTCACCATCGCGCATGTCGATTGCGATGCCTTCTACGCCACGATCGAAAAGCGCGACGACCCGTCGCTCGCCGCGGAACCGCTCATCGTCGGCGGCGGCAAGCGCGGCGTGGTCGCGACATGCTGCTACATCGCCCGCACCTACGGCGTGAAGTCGGCGATGCCCATGTTCGAGGCGCTGCGCCTTTGCCCGCAGGCAAAAGTGGTCCGGCCCAATATGGAGAAATATGCCAAGGCCGGACGCGAGGTGCGCCGGATGATGCTGGCGCTCACCCCGCTCGTTGAACCGCTCTCGATCGACGAGGCCTTCCTCGATTTGAGCGGGACCATGCGCGTACACGGCATGTCGCCGGCAAAGACGCTGGCGCGCTTTGCGGCCGACGTGGAGAAGAACCTCAAGATCACGGTTTCAATCGGCCTTTCCTGCAACAAATTCCTCGCCAAGGTCGCCTCCGACCTCGACAAGCCGCGCGGCTTTGCCGTGCTGGGCGAAAGCGAGGCGCCGGCGTTCCTCGCGCCAAGACCGATCGGCTTCATCTATGGCGTCGGCAAAGTCAGTGCAGCACGTTACGCGCGCGACGGGCTGCATCGTATCGCCGACCTGCAGCGCCTGAGCGAGATCGATCTGACGCGGCGCTACGGCGAGGAAGGCCGGCGGCTGGCGCGGCTGGCGCGCGGCCTCGACGAGCGCATCGTCAGCGCGGAGCGCGAGACAAAGAGCGTTTCTTCGGAGACGACGTTCGAGCGCGACATTTCCGACTTTCGTACGCTGGAGCGGACTTTATGGACGCTCGCGGAGGAAGTCTCGGCGCGGCTCAAGAGCAAGGAATTGGCGGGCGCAACCGTCACCTTGAAGCTTAAGACCGCGGACTTCAAAATCCGGACGCGGGCGCGTTCGCTCGAATCGCCCACCCAGCTTGCGCAGCGCATTTTTGCCGCGGCGCGCGGTCTTCTTGAACACGAGACCGACGGCACGCGGTATCGGCTGCTCGGCGTCGGTGCGAGCGCGCTCGACAGTACGGACCGGGCCGATCCGGCCGATCTCGTCGACGGCCGCGCGGCGCAGGCCGAACATGCGGTCGACAGCGTGCGCGCGCGCTTTGGCGACGACGCGGTGATCCGCGGGCTCGCTTTTGAGCCGCCCGACAAAGCCTAGGGGCAGGGTTTCTCGTCTTTGAGTTCGAGCGACGAGAGCTTACCGCTGACGACGAAGTCGTTGTAATCGAGCGTCAGAGAGCGCGATATCCCGTTCTCGTAAAGCTCGAAGCCGATCGCATAAGCCGGTGTCTGCTCACCAGAATCTTCCGTCTTGCCGCGCTCGAAATAGCTGATCGTCACCGGCCAGCGCGGCAATGCGGCAAGACTTGGCACGTCGGCTGCGGCGTCGTCGTGCTTGCGCTCGCCCGGGGCGATTTTGCCGCCGATCACGGTCAGGGTGTCGAAGACCTTGTCGCCGGTCTCGGAGCCGTCATAGACCGGAAAATCGAGGATGTTCTGGCCGGCGCGCGCTGCATTGATGATGCGCAACATGTGCTCGGTCGGGAACACGACTCCGGCGGCCAGATTGAGGCTCTTCTGCTGCGGCTTGTCGAGATTGACGGCGGTCTTGCTGGTGTCGTGCTCGGCATGGCCATCGACGGTATCGACGAGGTTCTGATCGACAAAATTCTGCGACGTGAATTTGAAGCTTTTTGCGTCGGCGCCTTCCCACGTTGTGGAGCGCAGGTCGGTCGTCGATACCTTGCCCTCCCCGCTGTCGAGCTCGGAGACCTGGCGGAACTCGAGTGAATAGCCCTGGCAGGCATTGCCGTCGAAATCGTAGAGGATGCGGCCGCGAACGCCCGCGACCTGCGTATTGCCCCGCGTATCGCCAAGCGACAGGTCGTAGATCGCGCGGTGCGGCACAAGCACGATGGGCGCATTTTGCGCCCGCGCCGGCAGAGCCGGGGCGAGGAGAAACAGACCAAGGGCAATAACGGCGCCGCGCGAAGTGAATGCGTCATCCACGACCATGAACCTGTTCCACGCTAGCTCGCCTCGGAGATGGCCCCCGCCCGCCGTTTCCCCCTTTTCGTGACAACCAGTGATCGTCAGAATTGCGGCGAAGATAGGCACCTTGCCCGCCTGCCGCAACAGCAATCCGGGCCGCCGCCGCTTGCATGGACAACGCCGATCGGCGAAGAAGTGCCCTTGCGTATTGGTCGCAAAAGCTGCGCGGAGGACACTGATGGCCGGATTGGTGGAAAAGAAATTACTGGAACTTGGCATCACGCTTCACGAGCCAAGAGCGCCGATGGCGAACTACGTTCCCTTCGTCCGCAGCGGCAATCAGTTGACGGTGTCCGGCCAGGTTTGCGTCGACAGCGACGGCAAGATTGTCGCCAAGGGACAGCTCGGCGCCGGCGTCTCGATCGAGGACGGGCAGAAGGCGGCGCGCGCTTGCGCCATCAATCTTCTGGCACAGGTCAAAGCCGCGCTCGGCGATCTCGACAAGGTGACGCGCGTCGTCCGCCTCGGCGGTTTCGTCAATTCCGCGCCTGGATTTCCCGATGGGCCGAAAGTGATGAACGGTGCGTCCGACTTGATGGTTGCGGCGTTCGGCGACAAAGGCAGGCACGCCCGCTCGACGGTCGGCGTCGCTGCGCTGCCGGCCGAGGCAGCGGTCGAGGTCGAGGGCCTGTTCGAAGTATCGTAAAACCGTGGCGCTCGACTGGCTCACCGCAAAGCCGATCGCCCATCGCGGGCTGCATGATGCGGCACAAGGCTTGATCGAGAATACTGCAGACGCCATGCGCGCGGCGATCGCTGCCGGCTACGGTATCGAGACCGATGTTCAGCTCACCGCCGACGGCGAGGCCATGGTCTATCACGACGACGTGCTCGGCCGCCTCACCGAGGGCGACGGCCGGCTCGATCGGATGACAGCCGCCGAACTCAAGCGTGTGCCGTTCCGCGGCAGTACCGAGCGCATGATGACACTTGGCGAGTTGTGCGACCTAATTGGCGGGCGCGGCACCATGCTGGTCGAGATCAAGAGCCGGTTCGACGGCAATAGCAGCCTGCCGGCGCGCGTTGCCGACGTGCTTGCCGGCTATCGCGGCCCGGTGGCGGCAATGTCATTCGACCCGAACCAGCTCGCGGCGCTGCGGTATATGGCCCCCCGCCTCGTTCGCGGCATCATTGCCGCAAAATACCGGCCGCATCCCTATTGGGACCTCATGCCGGCGTGGATGCGGCATGGTATGGGATACCTGCTCACGGCGTTCGCGGCCCAGCCGCAATTCGTGGCCTATGCCGTTGCCGATCTGCCGGCGCTCGCGCCGGCGTTCGCACGCCGTGTCCTCGGTCTTCCGCTCCTGACCTGGGCGGTGCGGACCGAAGCGGAACGACAACGGGCGGCCCGCTGGGCCGACCAGATGATTTTCGAGGGTTTTCGGCCATGAACCGTGCGCGTAACGCGCCCTCGTCTTCGGATCCTCAGGACAAAACCGCAGCGGGCGAATTACAGATCACCGTTGTGGACGACATACGCGAGGTGAGCGCCACTGATTGGGATGCGTGCGCTAATCCTGATTTTCATAATGATCCTAATAATCTGACAGGCTCTGCTCAGACATCTAATGAGCCGGAAAGCGGCGCGGGCTTTATACCTTCCAAATCAGATCAAGATACGTCCTATAACCCCTTTCTCTCACATGATTTTTTGGCCGCACTGGAAGAGTCTAAATCCGTCGGCGGCCGTACCGGCTGGCAGCCGCAGCACGTGCTGGCAAAGACGGCGGACGGCACGCTCGTCGCGGCGGCGCCTTGCTACCTCAAGAGCCACTCCCAGGGCGAATACGTGTTCGACCGCGGCTGGGCCGAGGCCTATGAGCGCGCCGGCGGAAATTACTACCCAAAGCTCCAGGTTTCGGTGCCGTTCACGCCAGCGACGGGACGCCGGCTTTTGGTAAAGCCGGGCGCACAATCACCCGTCATCGCGCGCACCCTCGCCTCGGGCCTCATTGAAATCTGCAAACTTTGCGACACGTCCGGCGTCCACGTGACCTTCGCGACGGAACCTGAATATCGCCTCCTCGGCGAGCTCGGCTACCTGCAGCGCACCGACCAGCAGTTCCACTGGGAGAACGCGGGCTTTGGCAGTTTTGACGATTTTCTCGGCGCGCTCACCGCGCGCAAGCGCAAGACCATCCGCCGCGAGCGGCACGATGCGCTGGCGAACGGCATCAGCGTGCATTGGCTCACCGGCAGCGACCTCACCGAAGACGTGTGGGACGCGTTCTTTGAATTCTACATGGAGACCGGTTCGCGCAAATGGGGACGTCCCTACCTGACGCGGGAGTTCTACTCGCTCGCCGGCGAGAAAATGCGTGACCGGATCGTGCTGGTGATGGCCAAGCGCGCCGGGCGCTGGATCGCCGGCGCCATCAATTTTATCGGCTCGCATACCCTGTTCGGACGCCACTGGGGCGCCATCGAAAATCACCCCTTTCTGCATTTCGAGCTCTGTTACTACCAGGCGATCGATTTCGCGATCGCGCACAAGCTTCCGCGCGTCGAGGCAGGCGCGCAGGGCGAGCACAAGATTTCACGCGGCTATATGCCGACGACGACCTATTCGGCGCATTACATCGCCGACCCCGCGCTCCGCCGCGCGATTGCCGATTATCTGGTGCGCGAACGCGCCTATGTCGCGGCGGCCGGTACCGAGCTTGCAACGCTGGCGCCGTTCCGCAGGGATTACCCCGCGGAAACGGAATGACCGGGATGGACCTGCGATAGGCGGAGGGCGCGATGGCGAGCTACGATACGAACAACATCTTTGCCAAAGTCTTGCGCGGCGAACTGCCGGCACACAAGGTCTTCGAGGACGGCAAGACCTTTGCCTTCCTCGACATCATGCCGCGTGCGCCCGGCCATACGCTGGTCATTCCCAAGGCCCCTGCCCGCACCATCTTCGATCTGGCGCCGGACGATCTTGCCCATCTCATCAAGGTCACGCAGACGGTCGCGCGCGCCGCAATGACGGTCTTTGCCGCCGACGGCCTCACCATCCAGCAATTCAATGAGCCGGCCAGCGGCCAGGTGGTCTTTCACGTCCACTTCCACGTCATACCCTGCAAAAACGGCGTGAAGCTGAAGCCGCCTGCAAGCGTCAAAGAAGATCCGGCCGTGCTGTCCGACCAGGCATCAAGGCTTGCTGCCGCGTTGAAGGATTGAGATCAGCCGTTTCGCCCGCGCGAAACCCGCTCGATCTCGGCTCGCACCAGGCGCTCGACCATGCCGGGCAGATTGTCGTCGAGCCAGTTTTTCAGCATCGGCCGAAGCATGTCGCGAACCAGATCTTCGAGCGTGCGGGCATTTTGTGCGAGCACAGTCTGCGCCAGCGCGTTGAAGGCTGAATCGACCGCCGCCGTGCTCTGGCGCGAGAGAAGCCGTCCGCGCTCTTCGGCGCTGTGTTCGGGCGGACTTGCAACGGGTGCAGCCGCAGGCCTTTCGGCCACCTCGTCGAAGCCGACGTCGGAACTGCCATCGATAGTGCGGAACTGTGGTGCGGGACTGGGCATGGGCTCTGCTGAAGGTTGCGGCATGGGCGCCGCCATCGAACTCGGTGAGATCGAGAATATCGGCGCCTTGTTCGGCCAGGGCCTCGTCGACGGATTCTTCCGGTAACGGCTCGGGCTCGGCGACCGGCGGCGCAACGCGCGGAGCGTATTGGACCGGTTCAGGCTGCGGCATTGCGTGAGATGGCATGGCGTGAGACGGCACGGATTGAGGCGGCAGCGGAGCCGGATGAGCTTCCGCCCGCGGCTGCTCGGCCTGCTGCGGCACCGTCTTTGTGGCATCGTCGTCGGCAATGATGCGGCGAATGGAGGCGAGAATCTCCTCCATGGACGGTTCCTGCGATTTCGCCGGTTGCGTCATGCGCACATCCTCGCCTGTCTCGCGTGCGTTCCCGCTGCGCCCCCGCCGCCGCGAGACTGTGCCTTATCCCCCGGCAACTCCGAATCACGCTGCCGCGACTATGCAACGTAGCGTGCAAGTATGTCATGGCGAAAGTCGATGGCAAGGCGCGCTGTGGACACGAGCCGCGGCAGAATCGGCGGCCAGCCGCCTAATGGCCGTCCGGCGTCCGCACGCCGACCCAGGCGTCGCGAACCTGCTGATAGTGGACCTGCGGGTCGTAGATCAGGACATTGAGGCCGAGCCGCTGCATCGACAGGCCGCCTACGGCCGCCAGCACGGTATAGGACGCCACGACGCGGTCGTGCTGGGCGGTCACCAGCGCCACCCGGGCATTGACCAGTTCCTGCTGCGCGTTGAGGACGTCGAGCGTCGTGCGCTGCCCGACCCGCGCCTCCTCGCGCACGCCGTTGAGCGCGATTTCGGCGGCATTTACCTGCGCCGTCGTCGCCTCGATCTGCGCTTTCGCGGCGTCAAGCTGGCCCCAACTCTGAACCACCGTGGCGCGTGCCTGGTCGCGGTTGACGTCGAGATTAAGCCGCTGCTGACCCAGCGTTTCCTTGGATTGGCGGATCGCGGAATATTCGGAGCCGCCCTGATAGATCGGGATCGTCAGCGATCCGATCACGGACGCTTCCGTCTGTTTGTTGACGTTGTAGAGCGGGTCGTAGTTCTTCGACACGCTCGCCGTCAAAGCGAGGTTCGGATAAAGCGCGCCTTCGCTGATCTTCACGGCCAGTGCGGCGATGTCGACGCCGTACATGGAAGCGAGCACCGACGGGCTCTGAATCTGGCCAGCGGAGATCGCGGCGGGCAGGTTTGGCGGCGAGAACCGGTCAACCGGTGTGCCGGGCGCAAGCTTGCCGGGATCGACGCCGATGACGCGGCGGTAATTTGCCTGCGAGGTCACGTAGTTCGATTGCGCGCCAAGCAGCGCGGATCGCCCTGCTGCCAGGCGGGATTCGGCCTGGGCGACGTCGGTCCGCGTCACTTCGCCGACATTGAAACGGTCGCGTGTCTGTTTGAGCTGCTCGGTGAGGACTTCGACGTTGCTGCGATTAAGGTCGAGGATCGCCCCGTCACGCAGCAGATTCATGTACGCGGTCGCCGCGTCGAGCAATACCTGCTGCTCGGTGACGCGCAACGTTTCCCGCGCACCCATCACCTGGCTTTCGGCCTGCCGCGTGCGATTGGCGGTCTGGAAGCCATTGTAGAGCGTCTGCGTGGCGCTCGCGCCGATGCCGCGGGAACCGAAATTATCGGCGATGTCCGAATACGTAACGGTGTTCGGAAATACCGACTGGTTGAGCGAATGCGACTGCGTGCTTCCATAATTATAGCCGCCGGTCGCAGTGACGCTGAGCTTCGGCCGATAGCCCGAGAGAGCCTGAGGAACGTTTTCGTCAGTGGCGCGCAGAGATGCGCGCTGTGCATTGAGCGAGGGGTTGTTTTGATAGGCTTGGACCAGCGCCCATTCGAGCGTGTCGGCCTTCGCCGTCACTCCGCTCGCAGCAACGGCGACGATGCCTAAAGCAAGGCATGCAACAGCCCGGATAAGCGCCCGCAGCACTCGTCCACTCATGACGTAGACACTGCTCCCAACCACTCCACCCGCCCCTGCGGTGGACCCTCGGTACGCGACATAGGTTCGCGCCTCGGCCAAGGGCTGACCGAAGGCGGCAGACTCTCGACCTTAAGGGGCTGGCGCGGAACGGGAAACCCCGCAATTGGGGATGAATTGCAGAAATTTGGCGGCTGGCACTTCTAAGCCACAGGTCCAGGATTCGGGGCACAACGGCTGTCATAAACGGCCCATAACGCCGCCACGGCTGCTTTCGCCGTTTCGTGCCTTAATGCCCTAGAAAACGAAGGCCGGTTTCGCCACAAAACCAGGCAGAACCGGCGCCCCGGCATCGAAAATCGGGCGGCCGACGAGACGGCCTTCGATCATCCGGTAGATCATGGCTTTCCCGGTCGGAATACGGCCGAAAACGCAGGCGAGCCTGCCGTCCGGCTTCAACTGCCCGCAAAAGGCCTCCGGCACGATCTCGGTGGCACCATTGAGGAGAATGACGTCATAGGGCGCAGCGGCGGGCCAGCCAGCGATTAGGGAGCCGGTTGCAACCGCAACGCCTCCGGCGCCCGCTGCGGCGAGGGCCTGCTGGGCCTGGCGCGCCAAGGACGCATCTTCCTCAAGCGCAACCACCGAACCTGCAATCCGCGACAGCACGGCTGAGGCGTAACCGGTGCCGCAGCCGACATCGAGGACGTGATCGGTGCCCACGACCTGCACCGCCTGAAGAAGCTTGGCGAGCACCATCGGCTTGAGCAAAGCCCTGCCATTGCCGAGCGCAATATCGCCGTCAGAGTAGGCTTGGCCCGCGAGCGATGGCGGCACAAAGAGTTCGCGCGGCACCGCAAGCATGGCCGCGATCAAATCGAGATTTGTGACATCGGCCGTCCGAACCTGCCCGTCCACCATCATGCGGCGCGCGGTAGCGGTGTCCAACATCGTTCGGGTTCCCAAATGGCGGGATTCGTTTTGCGATACCGTCCGGCAAAACGCAAGCGCCCGCCACGCCCGGGGGCGGACCGTGAATATAGCCGCGAGACGGGTGCATTGTGGCGTGGGCCGGCTGATCCCGTAGGCATTGCTTAATGGATTTGGTGCAGTTACCCATCCCCAAGGATGGCCACGTGGCGGAGTGGTTACGCAACGGTCTGCAAAACCGTGTACCCCGGTTCAATTCCGGGCGTGGCCTCCAGCCTTCGCAAGCGCAGCGCCGCGAAGGCTGTCACGCCGAAGCCCTCTTGGGCGTAGGCGGACTGAGCACTCGCTACGGCTTGGCAAGCCACTCCTTCGCAAGCGCAGCGCCGCGAAGGCTGTCACGCCGAAGCCCTCTTGGGCGTAGGCGGACTGAGCACTCGGTACGGCTTGGCAAGCCACTCCTTCGCAAGCGCAGCGCCGCGAAGGCTGTCACGCCGAAGCCCTCTTGGGCGTAGGCGGACTGAGCACTCGCTACGGCTTGGCAAGCCACTCCTTCGCAAGCGCAGCGCCGCGAAGGCTGTCACGCCGAAGCCCTCTTGGGGCGTAGGCGGACTGAGCACTCGCTACGGCTCGGCAAGCAGCTTTCCCTCTCTTGCCCACGCAGCCTCGCCGCGGGCCGGACTAGCGCTTTCAATGCTCGGCCGCCTTTGTTATATGCGGCCCCAGTCTGAGCAGGCTTTTCCCCGGTAGCTCAGTGGTAGAGCAACCGGCTGTTAACCGGTTGGTCGCTGGTTCGAATCCGGCCCGGGGAGCCAGTGACCATTGATATTATTGCATTTATCGCCACCGCCTCGCATTTACCCACATTCCTACCCCCAGCGTAAGTCGAAGCCGGTTTCGGCGACATACCTAGCGCCGCTCCCCCTTGCGGGTTGAGCGGCGCTTTCATTTTTTACTAGGTCTGTTCGCCAATCTCGGCATCTTTGCAACGATTTCATTCACGATTGCTTGGCTCTTTGGGGAAAGACGAACGGGCTGCTGTGGCGGCTGAACTTGGTTTCTAGCTTTGGCGATTTCGTCCTGTTTGCGCGCGCAGTAACCCCGCTTGCATCGGCGGTCCGCGCAAATGCCGCCATAAACTTCGCATTCAAATTCACGTCCACTCATTTTAACCGGGCCGCTCATTTCCGCTTGGGCTTGCCGGTCCTGCGACCTTCCTGAATGCCCTATCCGCCTCTTCCTCTGTTTCGGCCGCCTCTGCGTTACGGGCAGCCTCCATGAACCGTCGAGACTGTTCAGGATCGTCCGCTTCCGGACACTTGGTCTTTGCTGTCACCAGCTTTTGCTTCATCGATAGCTTCCTCAAGCGGTGTTTTGGCAACCGTCGCTGGCGGAGGTCTTTTCGGCGGCGGGCATATCTTAAGTTTCTGACCGTCCTGGCGATCTATCACTCCAAAAAGGCTAAGCAAGTCCTCTCGGTCATAGGTGTGCAATTCATCGACATTGTTCAAAAGGGCTGTAGCGAGATGAATAGCATCCTGAGGCTTTTTGATTTGAGGATACGCTCTTAGTAGTCGACGGGCCAATGTGCGGCTCGTGGAGGCAAATGGACCCATGTTCAAGTTGGCGCCACTTTGAACCGAGCTTAGGCGTCCTCGGCGAGTTCTCGGACCATGAGGCGGAGGATTTGGGGGATTACTTCGATTACTTATCGGGCAGTGGCAACGGGGACAGTCCAAGTTCCTTTAGAAACGCGTTGTGCTTCGCCGTTGACTTCCGAATCTGCTTCTCGATCTTGACCAACTTCCCGTGCGTAGCCGTCAGATCGATCTCGGCTTCCTGCTCGGCTGTACTGATGTAGCGAGAGATATTAAGGTTGAAGTCTTCCTCGGCGATCCGCTCCATGCCGACTCGCCTGGAGTACCGATCCTCTTCCTTGCGATTCCTGGTAAGTGTCGATGATCTTGTCGATGTGCTCGTCCGTGAGTTGGTTCTGGCGCTTGCCTTTCACGAAGTGCTCGGCGGCGTTGATGAAGAGCACATCGTCGGGCTTCTTGCACTTCTTGAGCACGAGGATGCAGACGGGGATGCCGGTCGAGTAGAACAGGTTCGCCGGCAGGCCGATGACGGTGTCGATGTGGCCGTCCTTTAGCAGCTTGGTGCGGATGCGTTCCTCGGCGCCGCCCCGAAACAGCACGCCATGAGGCAGGATGATGGCCATCACGCCTTCATCTTTCAGGAAGTGGAAGCCGTGCAGCAGGAAGGCAAAATCGGCGGCGGATTTAGGCGCCAGGCCGTAGTTCTTGAACCGCACGTCATCGCCCATCGCGTCGGTCGGCTCCCAGCGGTAGCTGAAGGGCGGGTTGGCGACGATGGCGTCGAAGGCCGGTTTCTTGGCCGGGTTCAGCTCGCGCAGCATGTCCCAGTCGTTGGTCAGCGTGTCGCCGTGGTAGATTTCGAACTCAGTGTCCTTCACCCCGTGCAGCAGCATGTTCATGCGCGCGAGGTTGTAGGTGGTGATGTTCTTTTCCTGTCCGTAAATCTTGCCGATGCCGTGCGGCCCCATGCGCTTGCGCACGTTGAGCAGCAGCGAGCCGGAGCCGCAGGCGAAGTCGAGCACGCTGGCGAGGCGGTCTTTCTTGCCGGTGGCAGGTTCTTGGCTGTCGAGCGTGACGATGGCGGAGAGAATGTCGGAAATCTGTTGCGGGGTGTAGAATTCGCCCGCCTTCTTGCCGGAGCCGGCGGCAAACTGGCCGATTAGGTATTCGTAAGCATCGCCCAGCGCATCGACACCGGAGGAGAATTCCGCGAGCCCTTTGGCGATCTCTGTGATGATTGCGCATAGCTTCGCGTTCCGGTCTTCGTATTTCCTGCCGAGCTTGTCCGAGCCGAGATTGATCTCTGAGAACAGGCCGCTGAACGTGCTCTGGAAGGAATCGTTCTCGATGTACTTGAAGCCCGCCTGCAGGGTGTTGAGCAGTTCGCCATTCTGGGTGCGGGCCATGTAGGCGATGCTGTTCCAGAGGTGCGGCGGCTGGATGACGTAATGCGCCTTGTAGCCGCATCTGCTTCTCGAACGCCGCCACATCGTCGGGGTTGTGCTCGTACCAGACAGACAGGGAGCGATCGCCCGCCGTTGCCGATCGGCGTTGGGGTCGGGATAGTCGCGCCCCAGTTCCTTCTTCGCCGCCATCTCGTAATTGTCCGAGAGGTAGCGCAGGAAGAGGAAGGACAGCATGTAGTCGCGGAAATCGTCCGCGTTCATCGCTCCGCGCAGTTGGTCGGCGATGTTCCAGAGCGTCTTGCCCAGTTGTTTTTGGCTTTGGTCGTTCATTTTGAAGCTACTTTGCATCCTCGGGGAACAGGGTCGGACTGAAAGGGTGCAGCATTATGAACTGCCGTAGTACCCTGCGCAGATGCTCCTTGTTCTCCGGCATCATTTCGCGCGGTTCGTACAAGGAATAATCGCCGTGGCTCATTAGGTCGATCACACGCTTGTACATCGTTTGGTTCTGATCGTTGGCCTCGGGTTTGATGCACTCTTCCCATTTGGCGTACCCAAAAAAACTCGCAGTCTGCTCCATCACGCGACGCAGCATGTTGAAGTGATACGTGTAGAGCTCATCAGCCTTTTGCGCTTTATGCAGCTCGACGAGGGATGCCAAGTGCTGCAGGAACGGGGTGCTGTCGGTCTCTCTCACCGCGAAGGCGTGCTGCTGACGAGTTAGGAAGTACTTGCGCGACTTCTTCATCTCGTTGCAGAGGACGTTGAAGAACAGCACGTGGTGCGTCGAGATCACCACCCGCAAGGGATCCCGCGCGTCTTTAAGCATCTGTGCTAGGTGATGCGCAACCATTACCGCGTTGTTTTCGTCGAGCGATGAAATCGGATCGTCGATATAGATGTACTTCACCCAGCTATATGCACCGGCTCCGTCGAGAACGAGTTGCACGATGGCCAGGAAGAAGCACCAAATGAAAATATTCTCTTCGCCGCGCGAGACTTTGATCGGGATCGGGTCGCCGTCTTTCGTGCGCTCCCGGAAGAACGTCACGGCAGGCGGAAGCTCTCGAACCTCGCCGCCCACATTATCTTCGCGATCGTAGGCAATGTAGAAATTCAAGTCGGTGTAGCGCTGCAGAAGTTTGCCGACCTTTACTTCCATCTCCAACTCGCGAAGGCCATCGAAAAACTTTAAGTCGTCGTTGAGCTCCAGCACCCGCCGGCGTTCGCCTTCGAGATCGTTGTCCCAGATGAAGAGGTCTTCCGTGTAGGCGTTGAAATAGAGCGTGTCGCGTTTGATGGTTTCGCCAAGCTCGTTGACCTCCCGACCTAGATCGCGAAAGGCACCCGAAAGACGGGTCTTGCCCGTGCCGTTGTATGCGTAAATCAGAACCGACTTCTTTACCAGCAACTCCGCTTGGAGATGTTGCGCGAGCGCGGAGAGGTCCTCGAAGGCGGCGTCGGGCATCGCTCAAGCCTCTTCCATCGACGGAAAAAGCTGCTGCATCAGCGCTTTCTTGTGGCTCTCAAGGGCGTCGAATTTTTGGGTTTGCGCAGCAATGAAGTCGTCGAGAGAATTGAGGCAGTCGGCGATGCGTTGTTGCTCTGAGGGGCGAGGAAATACAATTCCCATGCCCAATATGATCTTATTAGAGGTGTGCTTTACAGTGGATCCAGACGCCGTCCTCACAATCACTTGATTGTAAGCGTCAGTCAGGAAAAACTGTTTCAGAAATGACGTTGTCACGTCAGCGGAAACAGGTTCGACCTTGGCAACTCGCTGATTAAGCAATACTTGACCGTCCGCTTCTGTAATCTCTAGCGGTTTGCCGAGAAGTTCACAGGTCGGCGTCAGATCAGTCAGAAGCAGAAGCAAGTCACCGGGCGTACAGACGTATTTTTGCGGCACTTCCTCCGTCGTGTACTTGGATACGGCGTCATCGAAATTCCCGACCCCAGTTTTGGTGAAATTCTTCGGTGTTACTAGCTTCTTGCCGTTGCTCCCAAAATATTCACTTGAAAAGGCGAACCCAGATTGCAGTTGAATCAGTGTTCCCAGCGTCGTTGCGGTCCACTCCCCAGCGTCTCGAAACTCGGGGAGGCGGAGGCGGGGTTGGGTTTCACCCTGGCAAGGGAAAAGCTGCTGCAGCAGACCCTTTTTGTGGGTCTTAAGCGCGTTCACCTTTCGGGCCTGAGTGGCAATCAGCTCGTCCACGGAGCTGAGGCAGTCGGCGATCTTCCGTTGCTCGCCAGTATTGGGCGGCAAAGGCAATAGAATATTGCGGAGTCGTGTTGGTGAAATGCCCAGAACCTTAGCGCCCTGAGCTTCCTTTTGTATTTGCTGTCGAACCCAACCGGATTTGAAGAGGTGCCCGCCGAAGCCGGGCGCAACCTGCTCTCCTTTCGGGCGAGCAAGAATGGTGTGCAGACCTGAAGCTACCCGCTCGCTGTTCAATTTTACGATTTCGATGCACTTTCCGATATCGGTCAAGTCCTCAGAAGCGTCCGCGAGGATCAAATCGCCTTCCTCACAGAAATTATCTCGCCGCATCGTGGCGAGCTCCGATTCATTCACGAATGGAACGCGCTCTCTGGTAATGTCAAAGTGAGTAGCGAACTTGGTATGGATATCTCCGTAGTGGATGTTCTTCACGGAACCAGCCACATAATTCAACTTGTCGCGCGATAGGGAATTATTGCCCTTGAATGTATACGCCGCGCTCATCGGCTTAGGCTCCCACCCCTCCGCAGTCTGAAACTCCGGAAATCGCAGCTTCGGCGTTAACTTGCGCGGGCCGCCGTTTTTCGTGCTCGTCGCGTCCACCCTACTGTTCATATGCGCTCAACCCTGAAATTTCGCGGCCTTGGGCACGTCTGGTGAGCAGCCCCAGGAGGTCGGCCATGAGGTCGAGTTCCTTCACGCGGCGATCTTTCCAGCTCAGACCGAACGGCGCCATCAGATCGGTGAGCTGCTCGCCATCGAAGATCATGCGTTGCAGAATGCCGTCCACGAATGCTTGTAGGGTTGCCGTGGCCAGTCCGTGCTTACCGGCGATGCCCGCCAGCTCTGCTGCCTCCTTCTGCACTTTGAAGCGGACGTAGCCATCGCGGATGGCCTTCTCGCTTAAGCCCTCACCCGCCTTCAGCGTGGCGATGTAAGAGGCGATATCCTCGCGCTCGTCCATGAACTTGGCGTCGGACTGGATGAGGCCGATGAGCTGTTCGCGACTCATCTTCTGCTTGCCAGGCGCTTGTTGGGAGAAGCGCGCAATGAGCTGCATGATGTAATCGTAATCGATCACGGCGGATGCAAAGAGGACGAACTCGAAGTCGAGCTGATCCACGTCTTTGTTCGGTTTGTCCGCGCCTTTTCCCTGTTGGACCTTGAGGCGCTGCGCGGTTTCCAGGTAGGCGCCGCGAAAGCCGAGGAGGTTTTCCTTCGGCAGAATCTGTTCAATGGCGGCGGCGTTCTCGTCGGTCAGATCGGTGTATTGATCGAGCTGCGTTTTGAGACGCTGCACTTCCTTGAAGCGCTCGATGAAGACGGCGCGTGCCGCGTCTCCCTTAATATTGGCGACTGCTTCCGGCGTGGCATCCAGGTCTTGCGACTTCATGAAGGCGTCGAGCTTTTGCACCGCGCTTTCCAGCTTCTGGATGACGATAGGCGCTTTCTCCACCAGCCAGATTTCGCGCGCCTTCTCTCCGGCCGTCTCACCAGAAAATAGTGCGATAGCGGCGTCCACCGCGTCCTGCTGTTGGCGGAAGTCGAGAATGTTGCCATAGGGCTTGGTGGCGTTGAGCACGCGATTGGTGCGAGAAAACGCCTGAATTAAGCCGTGGTGTTTGAGGTTTTTATCGACATAGAGCGTGTTCAGATATTTGGAATCAAACCCTGTGAGCAGCATGTCCACCACGATCGTGATATCGATTTTCTGTGCGTGTGGGAAATCGGAATTGGGCCATTGCTGGTCTTTGATGCGCTTTTGCACATCCTGATAATAGAGGTCGAACTCGCCAATGGTGTGATTAGAGCCATAGCGAGTGTTGTAATCGGCGAGGATGGCCTTGAGCGCTTCCTTCTTTTTCTCGGGTTCGACGGCGTTGTCCGCCTTTTCCTGCGGCAGGTCTTCCTGGATTTGCCCGACGTCGGGATCCCCTTCAGCAGGCGGAGAAAAGACGCAAGCGATATTCAGCAGCCGGAAGTCCGGGTCGGCTTTTTGCTTCTCCGCTTGAAGCTCGCCGAACAAGCGGTGGTATTCGATTGCGTCATTGATGGACGCGGTCGCGAGCAGCGCGTTGAAATCTGCGCCCGCCGGTGGCGGCGTCATGCTTGGCGAGGATGGCTTGAATGACGGCTTTTTTCGCAAGCGGTTCGCCCGGCTTCGGCGGGTTCTTGCCTTCAGGTTTGAAGTAGTCAACGTGGAAGCGGAGGACATTTGCATCCTCGATGGCGTTCGTGATCGTGTAGGCGTGCAGTCGTTTCTGAAATAGGTCGGCGGTGGTTTTCAGCGAGGCCTGCTGATCATCGATCTGCACGCGGCTGGCGTTTTCCTCAAAGATCGGCGTGCCGGTGAAACCGAAGAGCTGGGAGTTCGGGAAGAATTCCTTGATCGCTTTGTGGTTCTCGCCGAACTGGGACCGATGGCACTCGTCGAAGATAAAGACGATGCGTTTGTCGCGAAGCGTTTGGAGCTGCTCGCGAAAATTACGTCGGTTGGCGCCGTTCAGCGCGAGGCCGAGCTTCTGGATCGTGCAGACGATTACCTTGTCAGCATAGTCGTCCGAAATCAAGCGACGCACAAGGGAAGCGGTGTCGGTGTTTGCTTCGACGCAGCCCTCCTGAAATTTGTTGAACTCCTCGCGCGTCTGCCGGTCGAGGTCCTTGCGGTCCACGACAAAGAGGCACTTCTCTATGTCGGGATTGTCCTTGAGCAGTGTCGACGCCTTGAAGGAGGTGAGCGTCTTGCCGCTGCCGGTGGTGTGCCAGATGTAGCCATTCCCGCAGTTTTGGGTGATGCAGTCCACAATCGCCTTCGCCGCATAGACTTGGTACGGACGCATCATCAGAAGCTTTTGCTCCGTGGCGATCAGCACCATGTAACGGCTGATTGTCTGTCCGAGCGTGCATTTGACGAGGAAGGTCTCGGCAAAGCTATCAAGGTGCGCGATCTTATTGTTGTTCACGTCAGCGAACTCGTAGACCGGCAGAAAGCGTTCTTCGGCGTCGAAAGCGAAGTGTCGAGTGTTGTTGTTCGCGAAATAGAAGGTGCGATCGCGATTGCTAACAATGAAGAGCTGCAGGAAGCAGAGAAGCGTCTTGGTGTACCCGTTGCCTGGGTCGTTCTTGTAATCGACAATCTGCTCCATCGCCCGGCGGGGGCTAATCCCAAGCGTCTTTAGCTCGATCTGCACGACGGGCACGCCGTTGATCAGGAGCAGGACATCGTAGCGGTGATGGCTGTAGTCTGTGTTGATGCGTAGCTGATTGACGACCTCGAACGAGTTCTTGCACCAGTCCCTGATGTTGACGAGCGTATAGTTCAGTGGCGTGCCATCGTCGCGGGTGAAGCTGTTGCGCTCGCGTAGTCTGCTGGCGGCGGTGAATACGTCCGGCGTGACGATATCGTCGAGCAAGCGGGCGAACTCGGATTCGGTAAGCCGGACGCGGTTCAGATCTTCAAATTTTGCACGGAAGTTCCGCTCCAGCGCAGCGCGGTCGCGAATGTCTGAACGATGTTCATACTTGAGGTCCCGCAGTTTCGTGACCAACGCTTCTTCAAGGTGGCGTTCGGCCGTGATTATCACCATTTTGGGGGTCGACCATTTCCAGCGAGGTTAGACCGAATGCTGTGTTAGCTCGCCATTTCGTCGCAGCCGGCGCGATTAACGGCCGGCAGACCAAATTTCAGATGCGCGTTCGCTGGGGCTACGTTCATTCATCGTCGCGGGCAAATCGTCAAATTGCTCAAGCCAACTATTGGCACGGATGCGCACCCTTTGCATCCGGAGTGCGAACCCGCGAACCCAGGGTGCGCACCGGTTCGCACCCCTGCCGCTGGCTGCGAAGCGCGCTTTCGCCGCCCGCGTAGGATAGGCGCCGGGAAGAACCTAACCGGCCCGCCCGCATCGGAAAAGATGCCACGGCCTACTCCTCCACCTGCTCGACAAGGCCCTTCATGCCGCGCAACAGCGCCCTCAGGTGCCGCCGTTCGGCGATGGCCTCGGCGGTGTATTGGCCATGCTTGAAGGCGTGAGCTTTGCGCAGACCGAGCAACACTTTCCAATGCGGCGAGAATTTGCTCTCCCACCTCGATCAAGATCGGCTTCGGGTTATCGTCGGATTTCGACGATCGCCGGCCCGCAATGTCTTCCTGTGCCATGGGTCTTAGCCCGTCAACCGCCAGCTAAAGTCAGTTGTCGCGCGTTTTGTTATCGCGATCAAATTTCAATCATAACGCGCTCGAAGCGCAGCGGATACTCGCCCAACCATGCGGGCGACCATCCGATGATTCTGGCACTCATGAAATAATCTTGCATCGCAGCGCCAAGTTGATCTTGTAACGTGGACAAAAAAGGCGTCGAATTTCTTGTCCACTGTGAGTAAGCGGAGTTACGCGATGACGACGAAGCTTTTAAGTCTGATCACAGTCACGTTGATCGTTGTGCTGCCTCAGCAAGTTTACGCGAGCCCAATCGAACTTACGGCCCGACCGGCGATGGGAGATACGATCAACTGGAGCCAGCTAGGGACCCCTAACCTAACCCTTGCAAGCCCGCAGAGCTTCACAAGTACGGGTGGAATCACAGGAAACTTGAGCATGACTGGCTCCCTTTCTCTTACCCAGCAATGCTGTATTGGGATCACCGGAACCTTTAGTGGCGATTTTGCGCCCGGCGATATCGTATTATCCACTCAGATGGGCCTTCCGCTGACGATCAATTTTAATACACCCGTTGAGACCGTAGGGGCGCAGATCCAGGACGGTCGGATCGGCGACCTGTTTACAGCTGAAATTTTGGCCTTCAGCGGCAGTGTGCTTCTAGCAACATTTACAGAAACCGGCTTTTCGGGTGACGTTGGCGATAATTCAGACATTTATCTGGGAGTGCAGGATGCGACCGCAGACATCACCAGTGTGACTTACCTGACATTCACTTCTAGCCCGGAGTTTGAGCTTCAAAGCGCTAATATCAATGAGATGACCATCGCGGCCACGCCGCTTCCGAGCAGCCTATCTCTCTTATCCATCGGTCTCGGCGTTATGAGTTTGTTTGGATTGCGCAGGAAACGGACGATCGCATGCGTTGAGCCTAGGCAAGAAAGGTAGGACCAAACACGGAAGAATATCGTGTCCATTAACTGCGATCATTCAGATGCCAGCAATACCAGACCTACGTTCGATAATGCAGACGCTCAAAAAAAAGCGGTGAAGGTCTACATACAAATTACGCAGCTGGGACGGCCACCGCGAGCTGATTGAAGATACCGCTGTAGATATCCACCTCCGAGCCAGGCGCCCGGATTGATACCAATAGCGCGTACCGAGCAGCGCGTTCCCACCGCTGGAGCGCCGGCTTTTCTTTCCACCATCCACCCAAGGGGAACACACCGATGGCGTCCCGCTCCGCAAGGGCGGCAGCACTGCCGCGCCAAATATCGGAATGGATCGAACCGCGATCGCGAATTGGGCCTAGGACCCAATCGTCACCTCCCGCTCTTTGCGCGGACGTACCCATTTCTTCTTCCTGGGCAGCTTTGTTAATGCGCTGCCGAAATGTCGGAAGCGTCTCCAGGGCGCGTTTCACAGAAAATCGCAAGTTATGTGATGCTTAACGGTGTCGTCGCGTCCAGCCTCGCTCGCCGGGATTAGGCTCAATGAAATAACTTAGGGTAATTCGAAGCTCGACATCAAGATTTCCAAGCGACTGCAGTTCGGCGCGCGGCCAGGGAAGATTATGCAGGTTCATGTCGCGGGTCTTAATAGCAGCGCCATCCTTGCGGAACGGTAGCAGTACATCTTCGACAATAAGCGTTGCATCGTTCGCAGCGCTCAACAAAGCGCGGGTAAGATCAGGAACACCCCAGCCATACCGCCTCAAGAGTGCCAGTTTTTGAACCTGTGAGGTTGCCCCATTGAACCGAGCGCGCATGGCCGATGTCCATTCGGCGGAATGGAATGATGAGGCCACGTACCGTCTCCGGCCAGAGGTCAGAGCGCGGTGGCTGGCTTCACCAGCCGCAGGTTCGATTTTGCTCGCATTATCCGCCTCCTTCCGGCCATTACTGCTCGTAAAATAGTCATTTTATGAACAGTCTCAAGGCGCGGCATCCGGCTGGTGCAGGCCCCTATCGCCGCTTTCCCAGTCCTGGCAGACCGCCCCGAACAGATCGCCCACTGAAGGCGATGCCCCGGGTTTCGATCGAAGCGGTTCGTGGGAAAAACCTGGCTTGCTTGCGCTCAAGACGCTCAAGCTCCGACCACTCTTCCGGACTCAGTTTTCGACGCTTGCGAGAAGGACGCGGGGGATTCTTAGCCCTTTTGGCGGATTTTTTCTTTCTGACCACGGCGATTGATCCCGCCTGTGGCCTTGTCATTCTTGACTTCGATTCAGTCGGCGTGACCAGAACAAACCCGTCGCCAAACGTCCTATTTACTGATGCGTCTGCCTGGTTTGCAACCTGCTGCTTTGGCCCTTTTTCATCGAAATAGACCGGAGCGACGCCATGTGCCTGGCAGAGGCGCCGGTATTCCCCGTTTGTAATCGCTTTGATCATTGTCGGGCTGCTATGTCAGCTCAAGCTTGGGAAACTAACCTGGATAGTATTCCAAAAAATCTGAGATAGGAGCAACAATGTCCGAAGATCGTTTGTTAAAGGGCGGAAGGCACGACCGCCCGTCTCGATTGCAAATTACTTAAATAGTGCGACACTACCCCCGGTAGAGGGGGGTATGAGTACATCCAGTCAGTCCGGCGACAGCATTGATTTTAGCCGTCCCGGCATAAAAGTAAAATTCATCTTCGATCCGGCCAAAGTAGGACATACGACCGGGCGGGCGGCGCGCCACGGTGGCCGCGACTATGCCTTCATCAAGCTCCCAAGCGGGGAAATCACGCAATACGCGTTCGATCAACTCGAACAAATCCCGGAGATCGAAGGTCGCGCAGACGTATTCAAACACTTTCAATTTTCCGGACCGGATTCGCTTGAGAGAGCTTTGTTAACGGAAAAGATTCGCGGTCAGCTCACAGAGATAGTCTACTCGATGGACTCTGGTCGGGCCGATTTTTATCCGCACCAGTTTCGTCCGGTTCTTAAGCTCGTATCTTCCCTCAGCGGACGCATACTCATCGCAGATGAGGTTGGTCTCGGAAAAACGATAGAGGCCATTTATATCTGGAAGGAGCTCCAGGCACGAGTGGGCGCCAGACGCCTCCTTGTGGTCTGCCCTTCGATGCTTCAGGAAAAATGGAAGACCGAGCTTCAAGATCGGTTCTCCATTGAAACTGACATCGTCAACGCAGCACAATTGCACGAACTTTTGGAAAAAGCGGTCCGTGACCCGAATACAAGCTTCAATGCAATTGGCAGTTTAGAGTCGCTTCGTACCCGGCGATTTACTTCCGATACCGAAAGACCCGCCGGAGCCAGGCAACAGCTCGCAGTGCTTTTGGCCAACCATGAAGCCGCGCTCGGTTCTGAGCTACTTGATCTAGTAATCGTTGATGAAGCTCATTACCTACGAAACCCAGCGACCGCCTCAAATTATCTGGCCTCTCTTCTTGCTGGAGTCGCGTCTCACCTCGTTCTCTTGACTGCGACACCTATTCAGATCGGTAGCGAGAATCTCTTTCAACTTCTTACACTTCTTGATTCTGAAAGGTACGCGAACATTGATGTCTTTAATCTTCTGCGTGAAGCGAACCTTCCTATAATTGAAGCGCTCAGCGCAGTATTGCGAATACCGCCAGACATGGAGCGCCTCAAAGCAGCCCTCGAAGAGGCGAGCAACAATCAATTTTTTGAGGGAGACGCGTTGCTTTCCGAATTTGCCCAATCATCCATAGACCTGCGATCGGTGGATGAACGAATACGAATCGCCCGTTTTCTCGAATCTCGCTCACTACTTGGCGATGTGCTTACTCGCACTCGGAAGCGTGACGTTATTCAAAATCGGGTCCAAAGAAATGCTGTGGTCCATAGGATTGTTTTATCGACTGCGGAGCGGGCACTCTACGAACATGTGAAGCGAACTCTTCGAGAAAGAGCTCGTCGAGCTGATACCGTGCAGACATTCGCCATAATTGGGCGACTACGCCAGCTAGGCAGTTCGATACCAGCAGCTGTTAGCGGGTGGCGGGGAAATGCTGATTTATCCGAACTGTTATGGGAGGACCTGGGCGTCGAATACGAAGGCAGCCAAGATCCACTTGAGAGCACTTTCAACGCTGATTTGGCCGAGCTTGAAGAGGGTGACTCTAAGTACAAGACCTTCCTGGAAATTATAAAAGGTCTTCTTAGAGAAACTCCCAAAGAGAAAATAATTGTTTTCTCGTTTTACAGGGGGACCATTCGTTACCTAGAACGCCGCCTACGGTCCGAAAACATTAGCTGCTCCGTCATTCTTGGCGGCATGGGGGATGAAAAGCACCGTGAGCTTTCGCGTTTTTCCGATCCAAACGGCCCGTCTGTACTCATTTCATCCGAGGTAGGCAGCGAGGGTATCGACCTTCAATTTGCGCGGGTTATCATTAACTACGATCTGCCGTGGAATCCGATGAAAGTTGAACAGCGGATTGGCCGAATTGATCGATTGGGGCAAAAGTCCGAAAAAATCTACATTATCAATTTCGCTGTTAAAGATACGATCGATGAAATCGTACTTGATAAACTCTACTCGCGGCTCAAGCTCTTTGAACAATCTATTGGAGATCTCGAGGAAGTCCTCGGTCAATCATTTGACGAACTGCTGATCGAGTACTTTAGGGACGGTCTCACCGATGCTGATTTTGCGAGGCGCGTGGAGCAAAATGCGCTAACCGCCGAAGGTCATCGGGTTGATCTCGAAGGATTGGAAAATGACGCTCCAGAACTTATAGGTCACACTAATTTTATACTTTCGAACATCCAACAAGGTCGCGATTTGGGTCGGTGGATACGGCCACAAGATCTGCTGAGATTTGTTACAGAGGTTTTGGGAGAGTTCTATCCCGGCTCGCTCATAGAACGGCGTCAGGGACGGGACGGTATCTTCGATGTTAACCTCAGTACCGAGGCGAAGGCTTCATTACAATCTCATATCGAGGTCCACCGGCCAGCGCGTACTACACGTTGTCATGTTCCCGGGATTACAGCGCTTGTTACGTTCAATATAGCGGCTCAAATCGGGCAGCCGCGACCAGAGATAGTCGACCTCAATCACCCTTTAATTCTTTGGCTACGTTCGGAGCTGGACCGCCACAATAGGCCGCCACCGGGGGTGGCTATCGAACTCAGCACGGATAGTACGTCAATTCCGACCGGACTTTATGTTTTCGCGGTCGACCTGTGGCGAATGCAGGGTCTTCAGAAACGCGTCGTTCTGCGAACGAGCGTTGCGAACCTCGACGGAATGACTTTAGACGGAGAGATTTCTGAGCAACTAATAGATGAGGCCGCGCGCCTCGGACGTAAGTTTGATCTTTTTCAATTTCGAGACGATCGCGCCCTGCTCGCAGACGCATTTTTAAAATGCGAGGCGAAACTACAAGACAAGTATGGTGAGGAAGCCCATATATTCCAATTAGATAATGAACACCGGGTTCGGCAGGCAACGATAATTGCAACCGAACGCGCGTCAAAACGACTGGCAATGCTGCGGGAACGCCTTGAGGCACAACAACTCTCTACTGACGAGAGAAGGCGGCGGGCCATCCAATTAACAGAGGGGCAAATTCGAAGGCTTGAGGCTGACCGAGATCAAAGGCTTTCGCGCATAAGTGCGATGGTGCATGCGAGTACGAGCACTAACCCGGTGTCCGGCGGCGTCATTTGGGTGAGATAAGCCATGGTGGACGACTGGAAGGCAAAACTTGCAGCGGTTTTGGAGCAAATACAAGCGTCAGCCCCGGTTGCCGGACGTCAGCAAACTAACGGCTTTCCGAATGACGCGACGCGCACTGCAAGCGCCGGCGGCGCCGTGAATGCCGTGGACGGGAATTCAAACAATAGGTCTCACGCTCAGGATGGGTCGACCCCAACAAACAACATCACTCCTAAGAGCTCACCCAGAATAGATGCGATACTTGGTGTCGATTTCGGAACTCGCTACACCAAGGTGGCGTTATCGCTGCCCCATATCGATCGGCGCGAGATATTATCGTTTGGTTCTTTGGGTCGTCTCCTACCTTCGCGTGTCATCATTGATAGCGTTGGCCAGATCGCCGCTATTCAACCGCGGCCTAATGCCACGACGGTGAAATCAATCGAATATCTGAAAATGCGCCTCGCCAATCCTGACACCGAGGCTTTCGGCTCATCGACGCCCCTTGGATCTTACTCATTTAGCGAAGCCGTCAGAGCGCTTTCTGCATATTATTTGGCAATAGTTCTGAGAGTATCGACGAGCGCCGCACGTCGGACATTTCCGCAAGAATTATCTACGACTAGGCCAATTAATTGGTCCGCCAACATTGGCGTGCCGGTCAAGCACTGCGACGGCGACGCGCTGTGGGTGTTTTCAGAGGTCGTCCGGGTCGCTTGGGAATGGGCTTGGGGCGTGCCCCCACCCCATCCCCCAACGACAGATGATCTTGTGGATCACTACACAACGACGGCCGCCGGGATCGGTAACCGCGAAATGCCGGTCAGTGTAGTTCCAGAGCTGGCTGCGGCATTGGTCCATTTTGCGGAGCAGCGCAATACACCCGCCGGCCTTTACGCCTTTATTGACATCGGCGGCGGAACAGTGGATGGCGCCGTGTTCCGACTAACCCGTGAGCTTGAGGGCTCGCGCTTCGTAATTTTATCGGCTGACGTCGATGAAATTGGGACGATGGCAGTCGCTAGGCATCTTGTTGCCAATGCCTACCTTGAGATGAGCGAATTAGTTGAGAAGCCAATTATATTTGATGGTCCCACACCCGCTCCACGTCTTCCGATCCCAAAGTCCCTAGAGCAACGAGTTCAAACCGTATTCGCCAAAATTGTTGGTGAAGCGCGACGGAAACTTCCGGGGCAGAACTTTGAGAATTTTAGCGACACCATCACGAAGTCAAAACCAGGACTTAATCCCCCATCGCTGCCAATCATTCCACTATACATCGCAGGCGGTGGCTGTACGTCGGAGTGGTATCGGCACTTGTTCGCACGCATTCACCAGGAGTTTAACCATAGCTCATGGGGGATTGGTGGTTACAAAATTGAAACAGTGCCGCGGCCACCCAATGTGTTGGACGACGAATATCCGAGATTCGTTGTAGCACTCGGTCTAACTAGCCAAACGCTACATTTTGACAAGTACAAGTTGCCGAGCCGAGTAGGTCAGGCTGCTCCGCTAACGCCGCGTCCACCACCGGTGACTCCTTATGAGCACACAAAGGAGATCACCTAGCTCCTTGCTTCGGAGTTTAGCGGCTAATGGACTTTGGATCTAACAGGGGAGGAATGGGATGGCCGGGGACGCCTTTCATCATCTTAATTTGCGGGTTGCTTGGCATGACGACCGATGGAATGGTCACGTCTGCCGCGCGCCATCCAGGAATTCATATTGTTTCGATCTCGACCGGATCCGGGCTGAACGCAATGATGCCGAGGAAGACAAGTTAAGCGGCAGGCCATTTTGGGAATTGAAAGACGGCCAGTTTCCGCCTTGCCAGGCGGATTCTGGCGCTTTCATGAATGAAAAGACGTGGTGGCGAACGTTCCGACATCCCTACATGGAAATTACGAAAGCCCAGGAGACACATGGGAAGCTCATCAAGACAGCCGTGAAGGTTCCTCCATATTCAACCTTTGCTGTGCCGTTTCGCTGGATGCTGCGTGACAATCAGGAAGAAATAGAAGGCGCTCTATCTTCGGCACTCCCCCCAGATGAGGAGCCGCCCTTTAAAACCTCATGGGTTTTCTCGCGAGAGCGGCAGAACGCATTATGTGAGCTTTTTTTCGGAAGAATCGTTCCTAATAAGTCGCTTGTGTACTTTTACACCAAAAGCGGTCACCCCCTCGATGAATCCATCAATCGACTGGTAGTTGGCGTCGGTCAGATCGAATGGATTTCGAAACTCCAGTTTTACGAAGCTTCAGAAGGAGCTGGGTATCCTCTGTGGGACCGCTTGTTCACGCATTCGATCCGCCCGAACGGCATCCAAGGCATGCTGCTGCCTTACCATGACTACTTGGAGCCAACCGGTGACATTGATGAAGACGAGCGGCGCAAAACTCTGATCGACGAGATTGCGGTGGCGCCCGAGCGCACACAAATGATGTCATTCTCCCATGTAGGCGAACACGCCACGGCTGACATTGCGCTGTCAACGCTCGTGCGTACGCTTGACGCCGTTAGGAAAGTGCGCGCGCATGGGATTGTCAGCGGCCCGTGGGAAAAACGTGAAGAATGGCTCAACCAACAAATACACGCTGTCTGGCAGCAGCGCGGAGCGTTTCCTGGCGCCGGGGCTGCACTCGAAGCTCTCGGAATGCGTCTTGGCACCAGCATGATGTTCGAGCTACTTGCCAACCGGACTATTAAGTCGGCAGAAGATCCTTGGACGGTGTTAGATGCAATCCTTCGAGGTCGTACAGCGCCACCACAAAAAGCATACAAAGCAGACATCGACGCGATCGGTCCGACATGGGCGGGACTTTCGGCAGAGCGAAAAGCGCTGCTTACCCTTCTCTCGAGATTTGGCCTGAGTCCCGCGCAAGCAAACCGATGGTTCGATCCAAGGGAACGAAAAAAGGCAACTCGTGGCCAAGTGGACGATACGGCCATCCTCCAAAACCCGTATCGCATTGTCGAAACCGATCTTGGTGATGCTCAGGAAAACCCCGTTGGTCTCGGAGTCATTGACCGCGGCATCATGCCTGACGCAACGATTGCTGCGAATCATCCCGTCCCCGCCCCCTCATCGGTGGGATCGGCGTTGGACTGGCGGCGGGTGCGAGCCACCTTCGTGACGGTACTGCGTGAAGCGGCGCGCCAGGGCGATGCGCTCCTTATAGAAGACGAATTGCTTGAAGGGGTAACCAAGCTCGACCTCGGGCAACCTTGCCCGGCATCAAGTGACTGGATCAAGGGAAACGTTCAAAACCTTGAAAGCGAGATCGCCCGATTTCCTGTAAAGCGACGCGAGAAGGACGAGATGGAGGTCCTGTGCCTCCAGCTCGTCGACGTAATGAAGCGGGAAAAACATCTTTCGCGGCTACTTAGTAAGCGAGCCCAAGCGGCGATTGAGAGTCTAAGGGAGCCTTGGGAGACGCATCTTCGCGAGGTAATCCGAGAACAGGCTGTTACAGTAGACCTGACGGAACCGCGGTACGTCGAAGCGCTGACCGAACAGGCCCAGGCGCTCGAGCGGATTACGACGCGCAAGCTGAGCGTTCTTGTAGGCGGTGCCGGCACCGGCAAAACCACAGTGCTGGGCGCTTTGAAGAAATCTCCGACCCTCAAGCGACAGGGGATTCTCTTCTTGCCCCGACTGGAAAGGCGCGTGTGCGTCTCGGCCAGAAGACGGGTGATCCGTCCATGACGGTAGCGCAGTTTCTCTACCAGCAAGATCGCTATGACGCCGTACGGCAGCGACCTCTGTTTGAGGGCAATGAGCTATACGCAAAGGAGAAAACGGTCGTCATCGACGAAAGCTCCATGTTGACGATGGACGATCTCTACGCGGTGCTTGTCGCTCTCGATCTTGCGCACGTGCAGCGCCTGATCCTGGTAGGCGATCCCAACCAACTTCCGCCAATCGGCATTGGCAGGCCTCTCGCGGACCTTGTCGCCTTTCTCGACGAAGCTTCGCAGAGGCAGCTGGAAGAGGCCAAGGCACTCGCGCGGCTATCGGTCGAAGTGCGCACGAGCGCAGGCGCGCCATCGGATAGCCTGCGATTGGCGTCATGGTTTACGCGTGAACCACAGCCCGTCGATGCCGATCGAGTCCTGAGCGACCTTGAAGCCGACAGGAAATTCAATGACCTCGAGGTGCATTATTGGAAGTCGCCACAAGACTTACACACACAGCTCACTAAACTCTTCAGCATCCACCTGAATTTGCAGGAGCCAACCGATATCGCCGGCTTTAACCGCGCCATGGGTTTGACCGAGGAGGGTTGGGTACCGTTTGACAATCACGACGGTGCCGAAAATTTCCAGCTACTTTGCCCGATTCGCAGAAATGCGCACGGCGTCTACGAACTTAACCGGTGGATTCAATCACGTTTCCGCCGGGATCAATTGAAGACGGCACGGGAGCGTTGGGGATTGAGTCTTGGCGAAGAGGAAATTGTCTGGGGCGACAAAGTGATACTAACGCGTAACGGCAAACGCAAGGGATGGAATGGTAAGGACAGGACGAAAGTCGAAGAATATCTTGCCAACGGCGAAATTGGTCTCGCAGCGTTTGGCAATGGCACCATGAAGAACAAGTTATTGAACGTTGCCTTCGCCGGCCGCCCCGACGTCCGCTATGAATTTTGGCCGAGCAGCTTTAGCGGTGATAGTGCTCCACTTGAACTGGCATATGCGCTCACGGTTCACAAAGCGCAGGGCAGCGACTTTCGGAAGGTATTTGTCGTACTGCCACGTCGGTCCCGCTTGTTGACCCGCGAGCTAATTTACACCGCCTTGACGCGCTCTAAGGATTGTCTTGTCCTTCTGCTCGAAGGGAACGACGCCAGTTTTCTCAACGAGCTGATCAAAACATCAGAGACCGCGCGACGGAGCACAAATCTCTTTGCCGTCGGGGTTCGTGACGAGGACCGGCGTAAGGAAGGGGGCGGGGCTCCGTCGACCGATCGCTATGCTGCACACCTGATTTACCGCACCACGCGCGGCGAGCTGGTGCGTAGCAAATCAGAACTTCTTATCGCCGAAAAGCTAAATGCGCTTGGAATCAAATACTATTACGAGCGCCCATTGGAAGGTACGGTTGAGCCTGGCCGTTTGCGTCCAGACTTTTCGTTTATCGACGACGCCGGCAACGTTTTCTTATGGGAGCACCTCGGTCGGATGGACCAGGCGCGCTACCGGGAAGGATGGAATTGGAAGAAGAACTGGTACTCGCAAAATGGTTATGCCGAAGGGCGTAACCTCTTGACAAGTGATGAAGAGCAGATTCGCGATATTGAGTTCGTGGATAAGATGGCTAAAGACATTCAGAAGTCGCTTGAGTGAAGACTGATTGTGGTGCGTGGGAGGATGCAAAGAGTTCATAGTGAGGGGAACGAGATTCGAACCTATGTTGATACGGTACGCGCCGCCATGTTGGCTTCCCGGGGCCCTATCGTAACCGCCGATCTAGAATCATGTGTAGCGGGGCAAATGACCAAGCGGACCGCCCAGATCCGATCAAGAGCGGTCGCATGGACATAGACGGCATGCCTTGCGACGCGAGTGGGTACGAATAAAAAAAGCCCCCGAACACTCTCAGAGGCTCGACGAACTTAGCGAGTAGTCGTGTACGTATTTTTTCCAATACGAGTGCGACAACCCGTAGCAGTCGAACGATCGCGGCGCCCAAGGGTATGCGGGACTAAGTCGCCGCCTATGGCCTTTATGCAAACGATGGGCAAAGTCATTTCTCAAAATTACGTATCGCGATAAACACGACAATTACTCCAATGGCCGTCCAGAACAGAACGCTGTATACGTAAGTCATCAACGGGCTTCTAGCGTGTCTCGTAGAGTACGCGACGCCACGAAATCCCCTCCCTGGGTTCATGTACATCAACCATTGAATTACTAGGCCTGGTATGAGCCAGTATTTTGATGGGCTATCTATTCTGACTTGCGGAATGTTGTCTCGGCTCTGCATTGGCCATACAATCCTTGAGGTGGTAGCACTGTCAGCGTCTTAGTCGCGCGATCGCTTCGGCTTTTGCGGCGTTAAGTTCCTGAGCTTTGAGGGTGGCCAGCCTTTCAAAGTCGGGATCTAAGCCAGCGACTTTGTCCGGATGGCATTTCACAATTAACGAATGATGTGCCGCATTTATCTGATCTTCGGTTGCCGAGTTAGGTACGCCTAATATTTCGTAGCAACTTCGGTTCACGCCACTGCTACCGTTTTTATTCTCATGGTTCTCGTTATTTTTTTGATTTGTGTGCTTGTGAGAGTTTGTTTGTTCGGAGCGATATCGAGAGCGATCCAAAGGAAAGAGTGTATCGAGAGCAGCCGAGAACGTTCTGTGCTGTTCTCGTTTTAACGAACCAAATTTTAAATTCAAAATCGGCTGCGAATCTCAACGTCACGCCATAGCGACGTACAAGAGTTATTTCGGGATTGTCTTTGTAACGGTAGTCTCGCTCGCCTGATTTTGTTGAATGTTTCCAAATCGTGCCGACGATCTCTTCTCGACCACTCCAGCTGCGCTTCTGCTCGGGATAGTCAAATGAAGTCCAAGTGATTTCCTCAGTATTGCCGTTGGTAATAAGGCCGCCTATTTTTACCCACCAACGCTCGGGCGTAATCAGCATCAGACTCGTATCGTTATAGAGAACTAGAAAGCTCCGCGCCGCGCTTATTCCCTGCCAACGACGACCACAATGAGAATATATTCGCGTGTCATTGCCGTGGCTATATAAGCTACCGCACTCCACTATTTGGAGCGCGCCCTTTTCAAAGCTGTCATTGTTATGGAAATACTTGTCCGCGAGTTGACATCGACCGAACGAAAAAAGCGCTATCCAGCCGCCAACCACGAGTATGGCGATGGCGGTTTCATTCGATCCGGCAACAATGGCGATCGCTGCCAACACTATGACTGTGATGCCGAGCGGTTTTCTCCACGTTCGACGATGAAGTGAATCTGCGATGGAATTGTCGTCAGCTGGCTTGCTAGGCTTTGCACGCCATCGAGTAAGTTCGATGAGGCCTATTGCAAATAAACCGAATAGGGCAGCGACGAGAAGTCGCAAGTATGCCGGTAAAAGGGGCAGCGAAAGGCGTGTCTCAGCCGAAACGGTAGTTTTATTGATCGCCGGAGGTGGGTGGAGCTCGTTAGGAATAGAGACGGGATTAAAATCGGCGTTAGAAAGCTTTGGAGTTGGATTGGGCGGGGTAGTATTGTTGCTCTCGCGTGAAGGCGGGATGATGGAAGGAGTCGGTTGAATCTCCCTCAGGTCCAGAGATACTTGGGCGGTGCCCACGACAGAACAGTTTGGATCTAAACGAGGCGCGGCACCGCTTACGACAATCTTCTGAGAATCTTCGGAAGCCAGACCGCTTACCTGAAATCGCATCCGTCCGCACCGGGCGGAGTAAAAATAGGCGTATCCGGCGTACTGCGAATTTATCAGTTCGCCGGAGAAAACGATATCACCGGGTCCGCCGCCAGCGGCGATCACTTCTGGGCGAGGGGATTCATAGAATAATTTTCGCAGGTTTCTATTGTCGATCAGGAGAAGGATTGAACCGTTCAAATCCCATCGCGATACTGCAACTGGCGCTCCCGCGTCGTGGTACTTGATAATCGCATCGATTTGCTTTTGTCTGATGCAAGATTGGTTCGCGCCGCAAGCCTGTCGCGCTTGATACAATGGGGTGTTTACTTGCTTTGCGGCGGCATCGCCGTTCATTTGTTTGAAGTACTGGAAGCCGACGGCAACTCCGTTATCAAGTTCTGAAAGCTCTGGATTTGCGCAAATTGCGAACTCATCCGGAGCACGAGCCTGCGCGCAATTGAAACTCGGACGAACGAGACTTTGCGCAATCGCCTGGGATCTACAACTGGCCCGTAGCGGACTGAGCCGGGTATCATTTGGAAAAATTCCATGGGCGGCATAAGCCTCAATGCTTGATCCGTATTGCCGCAAGTTGTTCTCGACACAGATGCGTTCGTCAGGGGGGATCTGTCCCCACTGGAAGAGCGCTGCTTGCTGGACCGCCTGCTGCGCAATGCCGCCGAAATTTCGAAATATCTGATTGATGTTTTGTGCGTAAGACGCCGAAGAAAATGCGGTGACGACAACGCAAAGCGCTCTGGCAACAGTTAACATTTGCGACCCCAACCCCTGGTCGCAACAGCTTAAGATGCAGGCGATCGACTGTTAAGAGCAATCAAAAGGTTTCGGGCCATGTGCGTCCTTCACTTCAAGAGTAGGAAACCCACTGGATATTGGAGAAACCGTGACAGGCGAGACAAACCAGAAACCGGACGAATTGGAGCGACATCGGGAGCATCAGCGGATTCCGCCGCCCTCAAGGTCGAAACCGTCGCAACCGCAGGCGGCCAAAAGATAGCAACTAATCGGCCTGCTGGTCGCTCGTGTCACTAGGTTTGGCGATTACGCTTCCGATCCTGCCGAAAAATTTACGACATCGGCGTAGCCGATGAACTGAACGTGTCGCGCACCCGAATAGTATTCGGTGATGATGTGATTTGAGTCGAATCTGCGGAGCTGGTCGCGAAGCCATCACTTCTATTCTAAGTTCGCTGGTTAATTTGGGATGGCAGTATCGAGTAGCCGGGCGAGACGGACGCTAGCCCTTTGCAGCTGTTGCTTCACAACTGGCTCATTCGCCTCAAGGTATTCTTTGTTGATATTTAGGTTCCTTGAGGTCATATCGCATGACGGTCCGTGCATACCGCAGTACATCGTTCCTGGCGCCTCCGCGATCGCAAACAATTCATTAGCCCAATCGCGCGGCTCATAAGCATTCCATTGCGTCTTTTTCTCGGGAGTGATGGAAGCCAAGAGATCAGTCGCCGCTTCCGAAGTACCGGGGCCTACAGCATACAGAACGAGGCAATTGTCCCAGACCGCGTGAAGATTGCCGGTGCACTGCCCGCTTGTCCTGATGGTATTACCCCCTCTGTCATCGAGGAAAGAGACGTGCAGCGGCTGATGTATATCGCCGACCCAGTGTCCTAATGATTTCAGGGCAATCAACCTGTTCGCGTCTGTCTGACCTGTTGCCTGGAGAATCTTGAAATCGTGAAAGATCGCAGTAAGTACGCACGTCTCAGCAATCGGGCATTGGTCCGAAGTTAAGCCTCTGGAATCCCGCGGAAGATCTATGAAATGCTCGGCCGCACGTATGCGAGGATGGTCCGGATAGATGCAGGAGTCCGAAAATGTCTTGAATTCACTATCGAGCTGCATCAAGCGATTGATCGCAGATCGCGTTTCCGGTTGCACCAAGCGGAAAGCAATTTCACAAATGACTTTATGGCCCAAATCGCCCCAGGCGCGAGCCTCGCCGCCGAGCAAAATGAACAACAGAGTCGCAAGTAGGTAGCAGGAGCTGGGTCTGAATCTCATCTTTGTAGCCAGATTACACTGGCGCGAATTGTGCCCGATGATTGTACAAGCATCAAGGACCACGCAGCTTTATTCGATGAGATACCGCGAAGCGTAATTCTTGAATTCATCTCCGAATATATTGTTGATCTGAATGTCGAGGCAGCCTCGGCTTGGTCGGTGCTTATGGGACAATCAAGATCTAGAATGAATGTTTATACTGGCATTCGCGCAGGAAGCACATCTTCAATCTTGTTCACCGGCGCTTACAGAGAAATTCTCGATATCGAATCCCATCCCAATGGGAGGGAAACAATAGTGGCGATTTCTAATCAGCGAACCGATCGTCTGGTAATTGATCTTCAACATTGACCGTGCGATAGGAGCCCGCTGGTTCGCGCTTATGTTCACGCGTCTGTACATTGCCGATGACGGTTTGTCCGCCGTCATTAACGTGTACGTGCTCCACGCGAACGTATTGATTTCCACCGTGACGTAACCGTCGATGCACCTCAACTTGGGTTGCATACGCTTTCAGCAATCGAGCCGCGGCCGAGCTAAGCGCCGCTACCCGCCGCTCTGTCCCGCCACCTCCTACGAACCTAGCAAGAACCGCCATGACGGCCATGTGGGTGCACGCCATTTGGACGGCGTGGGCTGCCTCGATCTCATCTTTCGGGGCGGCAGCTTCAATCATCGCAAGAGCGGCATTTAGGATTGTTTCCGAAATACCGCTACCGGGCGTTTGGGCGGCGGACTTTAGTTGGAGGAGAGAGACGCTCACAAAATCACTCGATCTGGTGCCGAGAGCTTTCTTCAGTCGTTTCCACCAAACTTTGCTATCGCCGTCCGGCGGATAGGCCGTTGCCAAGTTCGCATGCACTCGCCGCAGTTTAACCCTAACTGGTGGCAGGCTGGCCTGATCCGACGGCAGCATAAATGAGTTGTGCATTTTGCGCGTCATTCAATTCTTTCGGTCTTAGCGAACGACCGCACGAGTGACCTCAGCCACTTCCGCTCCTCGATCGCCTCGGCCGTCCAGTCGCCAGAACTGAAGTTTCCGTTCCTGGGACCGCGCGGGGCGCCAGGGCTTAAGCCGCCATGCAAACGACATCGCTGGCGTCCGCACATGATTGGTCGTTGGCACGGCTTACCAGCACGCGTCCTCGCTCCGCACGCGGGCGCCGGCCTTAGCTGCCGAGGTCTATTCCGGATATTCTGGTTCATGGGGTTGATCTCAAAATTTCGCTATCCCCCCGGGTGCATGCGCACCGAGCGGCAAGTTTCACGGCCCCGGAGCACCTGGGCGGCCGCTGCCAGGCGCGCTCGATGCCAATCGGGCCAGCACTCGGCATGAAGCCAAGCGTGCGTTCCTGGCTCAGTTCCAAAGGGTAAAACCATGGCATCCGCCGATTCCGGCCTGCCGCACCACCCGCAACGCCCAGGTGCGGATGGGGCGGGATGCTGGTTCAACCACGCAACGATGCACGTCTCGCCGGTCCGAGCGGCTCTTTCGTCATTGCGAAAGGTCTGGTGGCTACCCGTCGCCTCTTTACGCTGGAGGTTGCCTCTGTGCGCGCCAGCGGGGAGTAACGCCAGGAGCACCAATTTAGCCTCGCGGACCCGTTGCACCAGTCCGGCGGGAATAGCGGTTTGCCCGGCCCGCAGGATCAGGCGATCGCCGGCCGGCCGGATCGTGGCCCCGATCTCGGCCAGGTCATTAAGGAGATTTAAGGCGTTGCTCATATCGCCGCCTCAGCGCCCGGCGGAACGGCATCGCCCTGATGGGCATGAGGCATAGGACTCATAGGTTCGATAAGGCCTGCTCCCGACGTGGTGGAAGGCTGATGCGGCCCATGGCCCCTATCAGTCCTATGCCGTGTGGCATCTGGCACTGCCGCCGTGGTTAGCACGTAGGTTGCCGCGGCCCACTTGCCTGCCGGTTCCTGACGGTTGAGGACAAAACCGGCGGCGTGGGTGCCGGCAAGACGGGATAAATAGGTCGCAACGTATTGTCGGCCCCTCCCCTGCGGATCGATATGGCCCCTCACTGGCTCCGCAAGCTGAATCGCCTTTACCGAATCCGACTTGTGATGCTCCCACCAAATCCGGAACAATTCGGCGATACGCTGGCGGCGAGGATCGCTGGCCTTGAGGATTTCCATGCGCTCGATCGGGTCCCGGCAATCCAGCGTCAGAAATGGATCGCGACACCAATCGGACCAGGTTTCAAAGCTGCCGAGCGGCTTGCCGCGGCGCAGTGTAGCGCCATTTTGTCGGCCAAAACGCCAGATCGTGACAAGGCTCGACAAGAGCTCGCCGCGCCGCACTTCGATTTGATCGAGAAAACCTCCGGGCAGGGATCGCAGCTCCGGATCCTCGCAGTTGGCGTTTAATTCGCTCGCTATGAAGCGACGAACGAGATCCTCGCTCATTGTCAGTCCATTTCCCGTGGCAGCGATGAACGCTGTGCTGTTCAGCTCCACCATGCGGGTTTGTCCAAGAAGACGAATCCTCGATGGACGTTCAGTGAGGATCGAGGCGAGCAAATCCGAGCGCAGCGCGATGCCGTTTGCGTTATCCAGAAATAGCGAAGGTCGCGCCTCGATCAGTTCTGCGGCTAGCCTTTTGTCGAGCTCCTGACGGTCCCCGCCCATTGTAAATGCGCGTGGTCGTATGCCAAACGCGATCATATTGATTGCACGGACCAACAAACCCTTCCCGGTCCCGGCTCCGGACACCGCCGGCGCCATGACCAAGAAACCTGGCGCGAGCCACAGGCTCGCGCGGCATACCGCCGTCAATAGCGCTACAAGAAAGCTGCTCTCATCCTTGCCGGGCGGGACGGTAAGGTCGACGACCTCAGCTCCGATCGAAGCATCCCAGCACCGTGCCGCGTCCGCAAATGGGAATGTACGAAAGGTTTGGCGTAAGCATCGCACCGCCGCTTCCGCCTCGGCACGTGACGGACGATCCGGCACTTTTATTGCCGCGGCGCAGCTACACCACAACCCCTTCTCTTGATCGTAACCTTCAGAGATACGCATTGCTCCGGTTGCCGATAAAATCGGCGCGGTGGTCACGCCATTAAGCGGCAACAAACGCCACTCACCTGCCATGTCCAGGTACATCTGCGCGACACGATCATACAGCGTTACTTCGACACGACTTCCGTCAGACTTCAGCTTCATCGGTCGACACCGCCGATGTGCCTCCATGACGACATTGTGTCTGGTCAGGGGGTTTGCGGCAGGTGAACGGTCATCGGCAGACCTGATGATGCGCACGGGCGTGCCACGATCAAAGAACCGGCCGGAGGCCGCAAACAGGTCGCGCAAAGCCTCGGCCGTTGCTGGTAAGTCGCCAGGATGGACCAGAAGTTCTGGCCTCGCGAGGGCAAGATCCAAAATCTCAGCTGCGGTCCCCTCAGACATGGGCGCCACCGAATGTTGTCCGGATGCCGCTCCATGCGGTGCGTTCGGCTTCGGCGGCCGACAAGCCTGATTGCGTCGCAGCCTGCGTGATTATATCGGCCGCAAGTTCCTTCGCGATCAGACCGGAAGCGACCATTTCGCCGGCGCGACATGCGGCCCAGAATGTAATGGCGTTTCGCTCGCCCTCACGCGCGCCTGCGACAGCCCGCACCAGATGGCCCAGTGCGTGCCTATCAGGCACTGTAACGCGCCGAACGTTGGAGCTTGGAACAGGCAATAAGCGTCGCAACATCCAATCCGGCCAGGGCGCGGACGCCACATCGGCAAGAACAGCGAGCCGTACCGCCGGCCACCAAATGACATAGCCACCGTCAGCACGTATATCGACGCCATTGGCTACACGCCCGGCGCTACAGCGAAGCCCACCAACATGCTGGAAGAAAAGATGAATTCCGCCACTGCGGGTCCTGTGTGCCAGCGTCGAAGGCAACCGCGATCTGTGTTCCCGAAACCACATGTCGCCGCGGTGCCGCGCGTCGATGTCGAGGACATCGAAGCCGGACAATTTGCCCGTGGGGACGCCGATCAGCGGCCCCGGACAGGCTTTCCATAGCTCCTCGACGGTCGCACGATCGCTCGTAGCGTCCTTATATCCGCGCGGCGTTGCAGGGCGCTTATCAGCGCGGCACGGAAAGCAAGGAACACCTCGAGCGACAAGTCCCAGCACTTCGTCGAGGATCTTGAAAGGCGTTCTCGGCTGGCGGAGGCCTCGCGTGACTACGCAGTATTCGCCAACGGTTTTTGAAGAAGTGGACATTAGCGCGCCACACGATCACGTGTTTTTGCGAATTCGCTCTTGGCGGTTGCCATGGTTTCGAGCGACGGCGCAACAATGGTTTTGTCGGAGCGGCTCGCCGAAGGTGCTTCGGAGCGCTTCGCCACCAGCGCTTCGAGGGAAGAGTAGACCGCCAGACGACGCCGGCCGACCGTGATCGTTTCAACGGCGCCTTGGTCAATCAGCTCGTAGAGAGTGGTGCGGCCTATTCCGACAAGCCGCAAGGCCGTGTTGATCGTAACGGCGAGCGGCTTCAAGCCGTGAAGAAGCTGGCGTTCGTCGTCGGACATGCCGATGCTGGAGATGCTCATGATCCGGACCCTCTGTTTACGATCCGCACTGGCAAACGAGTGCGAATGAAACTGATTAAGGGCGGACCTAGAAGCCCTGCAAGGTGGGCAAAACTTTTTCCTTATTCGGAATTGCCCATGTCGATATCCGAGAGCGGGTCTTCTGGTTCAAAAACTTCGATTAGTTTCACGCCTGGTGGTGTTATTCCCGCTTTTACGTCTTCGTCGACCAGTTTCATCAACAAGACCAAAAACTCGGGATCTCGAATTGAAATCAGATATTTAGCAACCGCATCTTGGTCGACGATCGTTATCTTGGGACCATCAGGGTCGACGGCCTCTTGGTCGTCCGGCGAAGCGGAATTGCGGTAGGCCTCTGCCAACTGCGAGAACGACCAATGATGGTATTTCTGCTCGCCAGAACCGACCTTGCGGCGAACCTGTCCAGCACGAACCGTTCTCAAAGACTTCAAAATCGACGCACGTTTGTAGTACCGCCCATTGCTCTTGGTGATTTTGCATTCAGAGAGAACAGCTTCGGCAAAGCGGACAAACGGTCCGTTCAGTGCAATGGTCGGTGGCCGACGAAAGTTCAGCTTATAGACGTCCGCGAGATAGACCCCGATCATCCAGTCAAACGGATTATATTTGCGGAAAGTCTTTGCGTATAACTCATCGCGCTCACTAAGACTTTTCAGTTTAAGATCGATCGCCGCCACCAGCTCCGTTGTGGTGAAACGCGCTACCGGCGAATCAAACGGGGGGACGTATTCAGGTGGTGGCGGTCCAGGGAGCATTTTCCCCCATTGCCTGATGTCAACGGGGCCGATCAGCAGCTCAAGCCGCTTTGCTGTTTTTCTTATTTTTTCAAAATGACGAATCTCAAGGTTGTCTTGCCGTTTTGATTTGTATCGAACCGCATCGCTATATCGCCGCAGCGCCAGTTCAAGGCAACCCTGCAATGCATTTTTGTCGAAATTGATGGCTATCAATTTAGCGCCGACCGCGGCGACAATGCGGTCCAAGCTGGCTTCGCTGATGACTGCCATGACGCGCTCCGCATTGGTCGCCCCTGATTTTAGCTCATAGACGGGGTCTTTCGAACGGCGTGCTCACCACACGGGCGCATTGGTGGATAATAAATCATTGGTCAACTCCGAGGCTTGCGGTGCGCAACGCAGCACTGGGCACCGAGCGTTTGGTGCAAAATTCGGCCCACTTGGTCATGATGAGACGACGTCATTCGAGCATCTTACTGCGGAGATTTCCGCTTCGATTGCGTTGCATCATGCCGTCCGCAGGGTGAGCACGTTTTCACCAGGCGCGACGGGCTTTGGAGCACCGAACTGCGCCCACGCATCCATCAGCTTCCGCCTTTTATCGAGAACATCGCTGCGAGCATATGCAGCTTCGATCTTGTCTCCAGTCGCATGGGCAAGCGCGGCTTCGGAAACATAGTTCTCAAATCGAGTGTGGTCGCGCATCCAATCCTTAAAGGTCGAGCGGAACCCATGGACAGTGACATGGCCATAGCCCATTCGATCGAGCACCATCAGCATTGCCATGTTGCTGAGGTGCTTGTCCGGGTGAGACGAGCTCGGAAACAGATAGCTTTCGCTAGCATCATCAAGGAGCCGCATCGCCCGATCGCACAGCGGGACTAAATGCTCCCGTTTGAGCTTCATGTGCTCTGCAGGCGCGGTCCAAAGCCTCTCCCGCTTGTTGATCTCGCCCGGGCGGGCCAAAATCACCTCCTCGGTGCGAGCGGCCGTCAGGATCGCAAATTCGAGTGCGCGGGCCGCGGTGCCTTCCTGGTGGCGCAGCCTTTTCATGAACGTCGGCAGCTCGGCGTACGGCAGCGCCGGATGGTGCCTGACCTTCCGTACCTCGGACAGCTTGGGCAGCAATTGGTCGAGGTTGTCGCGCCAACGGGCGGGGTTCTCCCCTTCCCGATAGTTGTTCGCCTTGGCCCAACCGAGGATCTTTTCGATCCGTCCGCGCACTCTACCGGCCGTCTCGGACTTAGTAGTCCAGATCGGTTCGAGCACTTGATGCAATAGGCCGACGTCGATTTCCCGTACCTGAAGCTGGCCCAAGACTGGCTCGGCATAGGTTGCTATCGTGGTACCCCATTGCGCGGCGTGCTTGCTGTTTTTCAAACCCTTGCTGCGCATGGCAATGTAAATTTTGGCAGCCTCCTTGAAGGTGACGGTTTTGGCGTTGGCGAGTGCCGCGGACGCGCGCGCCTTCCTTCGATACTCAATTGGGTCTGTATGCCCTTCCAGCAGCCTATGGCAGTCGGCAGCCTTTCTGCGGGCCTCAGCAAGCGTCACCTTACGGAGCGATCCCAGGCCCATCTCGCGGGCTTTGCCGCGGAGCGAATACCGTAGGAGCCACGATTTGGCGGTCTCACTGGTGACCTGCAAATAAAGGCCAGCGCCATCGGCATACAAGCCAGCCACTTTCGTCTTCTGAATTTTGGTCGCCGTGAGCTGTCGGACCGTGTGCGCCATAATTTACCCCCGATTTACCCACAATCTTACTCCGGCTAGCGGCGAATTACAATGAATGCATGCGAATAGTATTTTGCTATTTTTATTGGTGTTTTATCGGTATTTTTGGATAAATGCGAACGGTGGCGAATAGGATTTTGGCGGAGGCCCGGGGAGCCAATAATTTCAATAATTCATCGACGCGCGATTTAAGCGCCATATGCGCCGGGATACGCCGTGTGCGCCGGGATACGCCGTGGGCGCGGATGACGGCCAATTCCCTCGTTGCCGATGAACAGGCGAAGGTGCTCAGTTCTTCGGCAGACGATAGCCGTACATGAAGGCTTTGATGGGATCGGCGATATTCACCAAAAAGAACTGACGCAGCGATTGGTAGTGCTCCGGCAAATCGCTGAAGCAGCTGAGATAGGCGTCGAAATCTGCGCTGAGCCCGGGATGAAGAAGGGCCATGCCCGAAGGTGTGCGGGTAAAGACCTTTCCCTTGAGCGGATAGGACGCAACAATTTTATTTACAGCGTCGATCAGGTGCCAATTGATAACGTCGTGCAATAAATAGAGCGCCGTTGGTGCTGCGACCGCCTGCACGGCGACAAAATCCGCAAACGGCGCGTCATTCGTGTGCACTGCATCGATCAGGCAAAAATCGACCGCTCCATTGAGATGCTCGCGCACCGCGGAGGCCACATCCTCCGGAGATCGCCCGGTCACCGCCAGCGCCGATAACTTGTTCCGATTGATCAGCTCGTTCGTGACATTGACGCCAGCGGCATTGGGGTCGATCGCGATCGTCCGCGCGCCCGGGAACGTCAGCGCAAGCGCCACCGTGCTCCAGCCGAAGGAATTACCGATGACGAGCACGTTCTTCGGCGCCATGTAATCGCGGAAATGCTCAATGAACATCACTTCTTGCAGCGCAAGACCGAAATCGGGGAAACCGAAAATCTGGCCGTCCTTCCCGAAGATCGTGAAGGGGGCGTCGCGAAAATTGTTGAAATGATATGACGAAAATCCGGTAATGGGCTCGTAGCCGGCCTCGCGATAGATTCTGAAAAGTATCCGGAACAATGCTGGCCATGCGTCCCCCTGGGCGACTACTTCAATACTATATTGCGGAGCCTCGCGTGCACGGTCAATTTCTCGAAGCGGCGAGACCCAATCCGCGGCCTCTATGAACCGACAAGTCCGGTACTCCTAGAATCCGATTGCAAAATCTGATTTCAGTAAGCCGGCCCCGCCTGGGTCACAGCCGCTACTTTGCTGATCAAGTGGCTTGCGAGTGAATTCCGCAGGATTGAACATGCTCCCGACGAATACGGCCAATCCACAAACCGCTGGTGCGCCGCAAATAGCCACCTGGGAATTCAAGCGAGGCTGGGAGCAATTTCGGTTCCAAATGGAACTCGATCCTGGCGACCCAACCGAGAAAGCCATCCTTGATTTCTACAATGCTCGCGTATTCTACGAACCTGAAGTCGCGGGACTGATGATCAGCGTTCTTAAAGCTGGTGATGCCGTTATCGATGTCGGCGCCAACTGCGGCTTTTTCACTGCGCTGGCTGCGACCCTGACCGGCCCGCGCGGCCACGTCATGGCCTTTGAACCCGCTGCGACATGCGTCACCCGAATGCGAGGCAATCTCGATCGTAACAGGCTGACGAATGTAAACATCATTGATCAAGTCGCGGCGGCTCAATCAGGCGAGACAAAGTTCTATCTCAATAGCGACAACAGCGGCGGCAACGCGCTGTGGGATCCGGGCGAATGGCCGGGCAACGAGAAGAGTCGCGCCAATCCGATGCCAATTTCAGTGGCCGCGACGACGATCGATGCCGAATACAAACAGCACAATTTGCCGATCCCCAAATTGATCAAGATAGATACGGAAGGCGCCGAGCAACGGGTGCTCGAAGGCGCGATGAATCTTCTGGCGAACTGCAAAGTGCCGTTCATCGTGGTGGAGTTGCACGAGTTCGCCCTCGCAAAACTCGGCTGCACACAGCAGAGCCTGCGTGGCCTCATGGAAGGCCTGGGTTACTCGACCTTCGCGCTCTATTATTCCAATTCACTTCCGAAATTTATCCCACCGGGCGTGCAAATCCGCAGCTCGGTCATCATCAACATTCTTTTCAGCACGGCGAAGAATGTCGCCGAATATTGGCCGATTGCGACGATCGATCCGCAGACTTAAGTCTTCACTGAAACTCTACCGGTTCGATTTCCCAGGCGAGACTTTGAGCCACAGAATGGTGGCATGACAGCGCACCAGTGCCTGAGCGTTATGCAAATTCGATAACTGTGTCTTTGGTCTGTCCCGCGGTTGCCTGCCAGGTGAGTTGAGTCAAACGGCCGGCCGCGCGCGTACCGCGCCGCGAGGCTTCGGTACGGTCGACAAAGACCTGCTCCAGCCGCTCCACGATCTCATCGATCTGGCTTTCGCCCCAGCCGGCAACGCCGTCAACATCGGCAAAGCCGTGCGATGTCCGGCGCTGATCGTCGAGCGCATAGCAACTATCGTCATCGACGATATCGGCATGGCCGGTATTGCGGGAAAGAATTACCGGCAGGCCGCATGCCATGCACTCCATTGCCAGCAAGTTGGTGCCGCCCTCGGCGCGATTGGGAAAAAGCGCAACATCCATTTCGCGAAGAATTGTCGGCATTCTGTGGTTGGAAACAAAGCCGAGGTCGAGAATCCGGTCTGGCGGTATTTCGTTGGCGGCAGCCCAGCCGTAGACATCGACTTGATCGGCTTTGTTGAGCACGAACGGCCGCAAAAGTTTGGACCAATGGAGGGTCTCGATCGTTTTCGGCCAAAAGTTATGCCACGCCGTCACCAGCATTGCTTCGGGATGACGCCCGGAAAATACCTTGAACGCGGCCAGCACAATGTCTTGCGCCTTGCGATATTCCGCCTTTCCTCCGGAAAAAATCAGAAAGCGGTCCTTGAACAAGTCCTGCTTCGGTCCCGGATGAAACAGCGTCGGGTCAATTCCTTGCAGAACCGTGCGAGCGCCCTTGATGCCGTAGGCCTTCAGAATTTTCTCGTTCCAGGTGGAGCCGGCTACAATGCAAGGAAAATGCTTGGCGCGCTCGACCGCCTCGGCTTGTAGGGCTTCCTCGAAAAAAATCACACCGATCGACGGCTTGCCGACAATCGTGACCTGATGCGCGCCTGGGCGCGTCCGGAAATCATTGCCGAGGTTCGCCAGAAACGTGCCGCCATAGTTCGTCTGTCTGTTCGCAAACCCTTGCAGGTTGTGCTGGAATTCCAGCGACCGCCTGATAAACGGGGCCAATGCGCGCGCCCGAAGCGGATCTATATCGATTAATTCCGGACTCAAGACAAAACTGGTCGCTGCCTCGATCTCTTGATCGGAAGCCCAATTCAGCGCCAAGTTGAGGCCGTACACCCCCCAGCCATGTGCGGTCGAAATCTCCCACCCAAGAACGACGTGCTTGGCCATACTGCTGATCTTACAAATTTGCTGATCTTATAAACACCGGCAAACGCAGCCACACTAGGCTGAATACGGGGTGTATTGCTTTTCTTCAACGAGGTCCGAATTCAAAAGTGCGTTGATCTGACGTTTGAGGTTTCCTCTCTCGTCATTGTTTATGTAGACCGACCTTGCCAGCGCAATGAATTCTTGATCGAACGATTTTGCCTCTTCCTTTGCCCGTATTTTGTCCTCGATGTCCCAAAGGGCTTCGTTGACCGATCTCAGTTGCTGTTTTAGCGATTCAATATCCAGTCGCCGTGAAAGGCCGTCATTGGCAATATTGTTCAGCGTCACAAGTTCACGACCTACATTTTCAGTTGCCTCTTTGGAGTTCAATCGCTGCATCTTTATCTCAAGGATCGTTATCCTGTCGATGAGCTCTCCCCAGGAGATCTGAATCTTTGGCGCGGTCGCGGAAATCTTTTTTGGCAACGGGTCCATCTAAATCTCTTTTGCGGCCGCTAATTCGCGCAGTTCTTGTTCGATCTTTGCGTAAACGGAGTCCCAGTCGTTTTGCTGCGATTGTCTGAACAAACGCAGGGTAGGATACCACGGGCTATCCTCGCGGTTGAGCATCCAACGCCAGTCCGGCACTTCCTTTAGAGCAACCCACGTCGGCCGGCCCAGCGCTCCCGCCAGATGCGCTATCGACGTGTCGGAAGTGATGATCAGGTCGAGGCTGTTCATCACTGCCGCAGTGTCGATAAACGCGTCCGCGCCATTGTCGAAGTCTTCACCGAGAGTTTCAATTCCGGTGTCTTTTGGCAGAGCCGCGAGCTGATCCAGGCCAACATGTTTTTGCAGGCTTATCAGTCGAACCCCGGAGATACGGCTTAAGCGCACAAATTCCCTAAGCGGAATGGATCGGCCTTCGTCAATCTTCCCGGCGGGATTTCCTTGCCAGGCAATTCCGATCTTGAAGCCAGGGGCGCCAATCCGGGCTTTCCACCGCGCTTCTAGCTCTGGTTCCGCCTTCAAATACGGCACTTCATTCGGGATCGAGGACAGTCCGGTATCGAACCGCTGGGGCAGACTCATCAGGGCAACCTGGACATCAACCCCGTGGACGTCCTGCAACGTGCTGACAAAATTCACCGACGGAATGGATTGCTGAAACAGACGAACGAGTTTTTCCGGCACGAGAAAAGTTATCTTGCACTTCTGTTCCGCCAAGAGCGGCAGGTATCGGACAAATTGAATGATGTCTCCCAAGCCCTGTTCACCGTAAACCAGCAGATGGCATCCCGATAAGCTCTTGCCCTGCCCATCGGGAACGTTCAGGTCCGGACGTTTGCTCGGAAAGTGTTGTGCGCCCCAGCGCCATTCGTAGTCCGTCCAACCCTCCTTGAATCGGCCAACGAGCAACTTTCCGCGCGCGCGATTAAAGTAAGCCGTTGCAAAATCCGGCTTGAGGACGATCGACTTGTCGTAACATGTGAGCGCTTCATCGAGACGTTTGAGGTCTGTGAAAACATTGCCGCGGCCAAGCCATGCTTCAGCGAGATTGCGATCAAGCGTCAGCGCCCGGTCGAAGGACGTGAGCGCCTCTTCGGAGCGCTTGAGCGCGTAAAGCGCGTTGCCGCGGCCAAGCCATGCTTCGGTCAGATCGGGCGCCAAGCCCGATGCCTTCTCATAGGCGCCGAGCGCCTCATCATAGCGCTTGAGTTCGTCGAGCACGGTGCCGCGGCCATGCCAGGCTCCGGCAAAATTGGGATTTATTGACAGAGCCTTGTCAAAGGCGACGAGCGCTTCATCATAGCGCTTGAGTTCGTTGAGCGCATTGCCGCGGCCGTGCCAGGCTTCAGCCAAATCGGATTTGAGCACCAGCGCCCGGTCGACCGCCGACAGTGCCTCGTCATGGCGCTTGAGGCCGAACAAAATTATGCTGCGGCCGAGCCAGCCCTCGGCCAAATTCGGCATCAGCGCCAAGAGTTTCTCGACGCCTTCCAGCGCCGCATCGTGCCGGCCCAAATCCGTCAAAAGCTTCGCCCGCAGCAGGTGGACTTGCGTGAAATCCGGTTTGAGGGCGAGAACACGATCGAAGCTTGCAACCGAGTCCTTGGGGCGCCCGGCCGCAAGCTGCGTCATCCCGAGGCCGTACCACGACTCGATTGATTGCGGCGCTACGGCTAAGGCCCGATTGTAGCTTGCCACAGCGTCGCCGTTGCGCCCGAGCTGGCCGAATACTACTCCAAGCAAATTAAGCGCCGGGAGGTGCCGCGGCTCGGCGCGAACCACGGCTTGCAAGAGCTGCTTGGCCTCTTTGAGATTGCCGGCCTGGAGCGCCGAAACGCCGCGCTGGAAATTCTCGTTACCAGTCCCGATCACCGCGGGGTATCTCCCGAACGTTGCCCATTGTTAATTTGCCTTGCAACGTGCCGGGCGCTTCCACGGCATGGAAACTCTTTCCCCAAATGCATGACAGTCAACAACAAATGCGATGAGCCAATTTACGATCCGCGCCATACCCTACCCCATTTCTACTCGCATAAAAGTGTGACTTAAGGCGGACCGCATCGGATTGTTAACCGCGCGCAATCAAGATCGTGCCCGCATTTTACGGGGTGCGAATCATGACGCAAAATCTGGCCTACGTTGTTCCGCGAGCCGTCCTTGTGCTGATGGCGTGGGGAGCGACCTACTGGTTCCTCACCGCTCTCTCAACCCACGTGCCGCCATCGGTCGTCTATTTCACCGCGGTCGCATGGGCGTTGGGTGGCGTCGTCTGCTTCGGCTATATCCGCGCGCTTCACCACGAAGCAGGAATGGCGCAAGAGCGCTCCGTAAACACGGACGACAACCCCACCTGAGCGCGTTCAAGCGCGGGGCACGCCGATTTCAGGATTCAGCTGTCGTTTTACGATCACGCGCCCGCGCGATTCCAGCCGCGGATGCGGTCACCATAAATCTCGAAGCCGCCCGGGGTGACGACGATCGGTATCTTCAAGCTTGATGAAGCCGCGCTGCGGGTGCTGCAGCGTGGTTTCCACCGAGACGACCATGCCGGTTTCGAGCGGCCGGTCCGCGTCATAGGCATCGTAGGGCACCGGGCCGGAATTGGTCAGGCGCGGCGCTTCGTGACTGACGAGCCCCATGCCGTGCGCGAGGAAATGCGCGTGATTGTGGATCTTCGATTTATGCAGAACGGCGTTGGCGGCCGCATAGATTTCCTTGCCGAGCGCGCCTGACCGGATCGGCTTCATCGAGGCCTGCTCCACGGCTTCGACTTGCGCCAAAAGATCGACAAGCTCGGAATCCGGCTCGCCGGCGATGCCCATGCGGCAGACGTCGCCGATATAGCCGTGATAATTGCCGCCGGAATCGAGCGAGAGGATATCGCCCTCCTCCCAGCGCTGGTCGGACGGCGCGCGGTTGAGACTCGTTCCCGCCGTGATCAGGCAATAATCGAATGTCAGCCCGCGGGAGGTTTCCTCGCGGCGCAGCGCTTCGGTCAGTTCCGCCTTGGTGGTGCCGGCACCGTGGGTCTTGATGACGGCTTGCATGGAATCGATCACGGCGTCGGACGCTATGCGCAGCATCTTCAGCTCTTCCGGCGATTTGATCGCGCGCAAGCGCTCAAGCACGAACAGCGCATCGGTGATTTCGCTGTGCGGAAACGCCTTGTGCAGCACCGCCATCGCATCAGCCGGAATGAATGCAAGTTCGGCGCCGATGCGCTTGGCGTTGGGCATGAGCTTGCGGACGTATTCGACGGCCTTTTCCATCACGTCGATCGAGCCGGAATTTCTGACGTTGAGTTCCGCGACCCAGAACGGCTTCACCTCGTTCTGGAAATTCTCCATGCGGTGACCGAAGAAGCCCGCTTTGTCCGGCTCGCCTTTCGCATAGACGAAAACCGGCAGGTAGCGGCTCAATCCCATTGCGTCCATGGATTCGAAAAAGAACGCGCGATGGCCGCCGAGCAGATACTGGACGTTGTGCTTCGACGTCACCACCAGCACGTCAATCCCGGCGTCGTCCATCTGGCGGTCGAGGCGTGCGGTATCGAACGGAGCGGTATGTTGTCGCTTGGTGACATCGAGCATGATCGTTCTCCTCAGGGGCCGTGCGGCCTCGCGCTTGCCCCTTGTTTAGCAAATTCGAAGGCGCAGATGAACCCGCCCCGGCGCCGCCCAGCCTCGCGCTCAGGCACATCGGGAGCGAGGCGCGGCGCTGTTATGTGCAGGGTTTCCGGACCGCGGTCACTTCCAAAGCTCGGCACTTGCTAGCTGCGCACCTTTCACAAGTGCATCGAGCTTTGCCCACATGATACTGGGGTGGACGCGGCGGTGGAACGGCCCCTGGGCAAAACCGCAATCGGTCCCCGCCAGGAGGTTCTCGCGTCCGACGAGCCGCGCCAGCCGCACGATGCGCTCGGCGACCAGTTCGGGATGCTCGACGACATTGGTCGCGTGGCTGATCACGCCGGGAATAAGAACCCGGTCCTTCGGCAGTTTGGCGCTTTCCCACACCCGCCATTCATGTTCGTGCCGCGGATTGGCGCCTTCGATGACATAGGCGCCAACCTTCATGCCGAGGACGAGATCGACGATATCCTTGAGCGGCACGTCGGTCGTATGCGGGCCCGGCCAGCTACCCCAGCAAACGTGATAGCGGATGCGGTCCGCCGGCAGGCCGGCGATTGCCTCATTGAGCACGTCGACCTGCAAGGCGAGCCATTTCCGGTAATCGGCAAAACTTCCGGGAGGCACCATGCGGTCATAGGTGACCGCGGCGCGCGCGTCGTCGAGTTGCAGGACAAAGCCGGCATCGATGATCATTTTGTATTCGGTGCGCATCGCCGCGCCGATCGCGCGGATCAGCTCCTCCTCGCTCTTGTAATATTCGTTCTTGCGGTCCGGGATGACGCTTGCCGGGGCGGCGACCGGCAGAAACGCCTCTTCGACGCCGACGCCCTTGAGCGCTGCCTTGAAATTATCGATGTCGCGCTTGAGCTCCTCCTGCCCGGTATAGGCGATCGGCCCGACGCACACCGCCTCGACCGTGGTCGAGACACCATCATGGGCATCGAGTTCGGCGTAAAATTCGGAGAATTTTTCGCGATCGACGCCGCGCGTGAACGGATTGCCGCCCGGCTTGATCGCGCGCCGTTCAAAACCGCTCAACCGCTCAAGCACATATTGCGACCAGCTGATCGATTTTCCGAACTCGCCGTCGCTGACGACATCGATGCCGACATCGGCCTGTTTGTGCACGACCTCGCTGACGGTGTCCTTCAAGCACGTCTCGTAGGCGGCTCTGTCGTATGGCTTGCCCGCCTGTTTCGAGCGCAGGAATTCCTGCAGCGCGGGCGGCCGGATCAGGCTGCCGACATGTGTGGTGAGGATACGATCGGTGCTGCGCTTCATTGCTTCCCTCGGCGGATTTCATTGCGCAGCAACTGATACAGCACCGCGCGCCGGCTGCAATGGCATCGTCGGAAAGCATCGCGCCGTTGGGCGCTGTCCCATCTCGCGGAGGCCGGCGCCGCGGAGTAGCATTGCAAAAAGCGCTCGCTGTAGCGCAACCATGGGGAGGAATTCATGACCACGCTCACGCGCCGGCAGTCGCTCGTCCTGCCAGCCATGGCGCTCCTGCTGTCCGAGGGTTTCGCGCAAGCCGCGGAATTAAATCCGGCGGCCGTGACCTTTAAATTGCCCGATCAAATTCCGTGGGCGCGCTCCCACGCCTGCCGGCAATCAAGGCGCCCTGCTGACCGGCGATCCCGCAAAGGAAGGGCTTTACGTGCAGATGCTCAGATGGCTCGCCGGCAACCATTTCAGTCACCCGCATTTCCACCCGCACGATCGTTTCATCACCGTGCTCAAGGGAACCTGGTGGGTGGGCACAGGAACAAAATTCGATCCGGACAGCACGGTGCCCATGCCGGCGGGCACGTTCGTGACGCATTACGGACAACAGGTCCATTACGACGGAGCAAAAAACGAAGACGCGGTTTTGCTGATTGTCGGTGAAGGGCCGGGAACCGCGACGCCCGCGGAAGTGAAGTGAAGACGCGGGCGGATTTTTAGGCGGCGGACCGGGCCGACGATTTGGCGCCCGGACCGGGAATGATTTCCGCACCGGCCCGCTTGGCGCGATCGAGGATCAGCTCGATGGACGCGATCTCGATCCGGTTGCGGCCATTGTCCTTGGCCCGATAGAGCGCGTGATCGGCCTGTGCGAGCAGCGCCGAAATATCGAGAACGGCATCGTAGCTGATGACAATGCCGATGCTCACGGTGGCGACGACAGGCCGGCCTTCGACTTCGGCCGTCGCCCTGGCAAAGGACGTGCGAATGTCTTCGGCGACCGCCATGGCGCGCTCGCGCGTCGTCTCCGGCAACAGCGCCGCGAACTCCTCGCCGCCGAGGCGGCCGAAAAGATCCATGCGCCGCATGCAATTGGCGGCAACGTCGGCGAACAGTTGCAGCGTGCGATCGCCGATGGCGTGACCGAAGCGGTCGTTGATCGACTTGAAGTTGTCGAGGTCGAGCAGCATGACCGCGGTCGGACGCGGATCGGTCGCCTGCCGCTTGAGCTGCGTTTCGCCGTCCTGCAGGAACGCGCGGCGGTTGGCGATGCCGGTAAGCGGATCGACCAGCGCCGCAGTCTTGTGGCGGTGCTCGGTGCGTTCCTTGGCCATTGCCAGGAGGATGAAGGCAATCGAGATCGTGAACAACAGCGCCTCGAAACTGAGCACCGTCATCCAGACGCTATCGAACACCTGGTTGTGCATCGGCGACCACGGCAGCATCGCGCCGAACGGCGTGCGCAGGAGATAAAGCGCGCCGTGCGCGAACAGCATGAAGATCGCGGGCCAGCGCGAAACCAGCGGCTCGCTGCGGCCGCGCCAAAACTCGTAAGCCGCCGCCCACGTATAGGCAGCGATGATGCTGGAGCTGAGCAGCACACGGATATCCCACGAGCCGGCAATGCTCGGGATGCGGCACAGCACAAGCCATATGGCGGCGCCGGCAAACAGCAGGATCGGCTGCGGCCGGCGATGATCGAATACGCGCGCGCCGGTCCACGTCAATGCGAAAGAGGTGAAGAGCAGCACGTTGGCGAGATCGATCGATATGAGATCGGACGTCGAGCCGTACATGCCGAACAGGACGATCGAGGCTGCGCGCAACAGATCGGCAAAGCCCCACCACGCCACGGCATAGATCGCCGTGTTCTGTACCCAGGCGAACAGCAGCAGCAATCCGAGGATCGCTTCCACATAGATCGTGACCAGGAACAGCGTGTTGACGTCAAGATTCATCGGCAACAACCACATCGCACGGACACCGAAATCGAAAGCTGGCAGCCCCGTAGTCCCAAGCCTATCTTCCTCGGCGGAAAAAATGGGTGAATGGACGTTAGCGACGAACGGCCATGCAAAGTCTTGGTATCAATGGCTTTTCTTAAATGCTGCAAATTCCGGCGATGTTGTTTCCGAAGTATTCGTCATATAGGGTCGGCGCGTTCAGGAATGTGAGACAATGCAACTGCGTGACGGGATCATCGAGGCAATTGGCAATACGCCGTTAATAAAGCTTGAACGCGTCTCGGCGGCGACCGGATGCACGATCCTCGGCAAGGCCGAATTCATGAATCCCGGCCAGTCGGTCAAGGATCGCGCCGCGCTGTTCATCATTCAGGATGCAGTCAAAAAGGGACAATTGCGGCCGGGCGGGGTCATCGTCGAGGGCACCGCCGGAAATACCGGCATCGGCCTCGCTCTGGTCGGCAACGCGATGGGGTACCGGTCGGTCATCGTCATCCCGGAAACGCAGAGCCAGGAAAAGAAAGACACGTTGCGGCTCTGCGGCGCGGAATTAATCGAAGTCCCGGCGGTCGGCTACGCCAACCCGAATAATTACGTCAAAGTTTCCGGGCGGCTCGCGGCGCAACTGGCGAAGACCGAGAAGAACGGCGCGATCTGGGCCAACCAGTTCGACAACGTTGCCAACCGCCAGGCGCATATCGACGGCACGGGGCCGGAGATCTGGCAGCAGACCGACGGCAAGGTCGACGGATTCATCTGCGCGGTCGGCACCGGGGGCACGCTCGCCGGCGTCGCCATGGCGCTTAAGTCGCGCAACAAGAATGTGCGCATCGGTCTTGCCGATCCGATGGGAGCCGCGCTCTACAGCTACTACACGACGGGCGTGCTGAAGTCGGAAGGCTCGTCGATCACCGAAGGCATCGGCCAGGGCCGCATCACCAAAAATCTCGAAACCGCACCGATCGACGTCGCCTATCAAATTCCCGACAGCGAAGCGGTGCCGATCATCTTCGATCTGCTCGAACACGAAGGCCTGTGCCTCGGCGGCTCTTCCGGGATCAATGTCGCCGGTGCCGTTCGGCTCGCCAAAGAGCTCGGCCCGGGCCGCACCATCGTAACCGTGCTTTGCGACTACGGCACCCGCTATCAATCGAAACTCTTCAATCCCGCTTTTCTGCGCGAGAAGAACCTGCCGGTGCCGGAATGGCTCGAGCGCAAGTCCAATATCAAAGTTCCTTACGAATGAACTTCGCCCGCGTCCCGGCGTTAGGCCTTAGAGAACAATCATGCTGAGAACCGATAATACGCCAACCCCCCCGCCCACGAGCCGCTGGCTGAAATCAACCGACTGGCTTGCCGAAAAATTGACCGATCCCGCCGTCGTCATCGTCGACGGCTCTTATTTTTTGCCGACACAAAAACGCGACGCGCACGCTGAATATCTCAGCGGTCACATTCCGGGCGCGGTATTCTTCGATATCGAGGCGGTCAGCGATCATTCCACCGACTTGCCGCATATGCTGCCGGGGCCGACGCAGTTCGGCGAGGCTGCCGGCAAGCTCGGCATCGGCGACGGCGATGCAGTTGTCGTCTACGACAGCACGGGCCTTTTTTCCGTAGCCCGCGTGTGGTGGACGTTTCGCATTTTCGGCGCCAAATCGGTTTACATCCTCGACGGCGGACTGCCCAAATGGAAAGCCGAGGACCGGCCGGTCGCGCCCGGTGAGGTCAAACGTGCGCCGAAAAAATTCACCGCCGAGATGAATGTCGGCGCCGTCGCCATGCTCGATGACGTTCGCATGGCGCTCACCAGCGACAGCGTGCAGATCGTCGATGCGCGTTCGGCGGACCGCTTCGCCGGCAAGGCGCCCGAGCCGCGGCCCGGGCTGCGCTCCGGTCATATGCCGCGCGCGTTCAATGTGCCTTACGATCGGTTGCTGGAGAACGGCCGGCTTGCCTCGCGCGAGCGAGTTACCGCGGCATTCACGTCGGCCGGCATCGATCTCGACAAGCCGATCATCACAAGCTGCGGCTCGGGCGTCACCGCGGCAATTCTCACCTTTGCCCTGGACTCGATCGGCAAGGAGCCGAAAGGCCTTTACGACGGCTCCTGGGCGGAATGGGGCGGCCGCCCCGATCTGCCGGTCGAGCGCGACAAATAAAAATAAAATGCCGAAAACCAAACCCGTCGCCCTCGTGACCGGAGGCGCGAAGGGTATTGGCCGCGCCGTGGTGCGCCACCTCCTCTCGACCGGCTGGCAAGTTGGCATCATCGATCTTCCGGGAAGCGGCCTGCGCCGAGCCTACCCGCCGCGCCACCGCAGCGTCTTTGTCGCCGAGGGCGACGTGCGCGACGAAGAAACCATTTCCGACACGGTCGAAGCACTCGTCCGCCGTTTCGGCAGGCTCGATGGCGTCGTCTCCAACGCCGGGATCATGATCCGCAAGCCGCTGCGCCGGCTCACGCTCAGCGAATGGCGCCACGTCATCGACACCAATCTGACGGCCGCGTTCCTTTTGGCGCGCGCCGCCGAAAAGCCGTTGCGCAAGGCGCGCGGCGCTATCGTCACCATCGCCTCGACCCGCGCTCTGATGTCCGAGGCCAATACCGAATCCTATTCGGCAACCAAAGGCGGACTGGTTGCGCTCACCCACGCACTCGCCATGAGCCTTGGCCCGGATGTGCGGGTGAATTGCGTCAGCCCCGGCTGGATCGAGACCAAAAATTATGGCGCCTTGCGGCGCAAGGATCACACGCAGCACCCCGCCGGCCGGGTCGGCAAGCCGGAAGATATCGCCGAGATTGTTGCGTGGCTTCTCGACGCCAAACGCTCGGGCTTTGTCACGGGGGCTAATTTTGTCGTCGATGGCGGAATGACGAGGAAAATGATCTACGAGGAGTGAATTCGGCCGCAATTTCCTCTAAGGTGGAGGCGAAGAAGGCCGCCATGATCTTTCGCCAGCTCTTCGACGCAACGTCCGGCACCTACACCTATATCCTTGCCAGCCGTCAGGGCGGTGAGGCGCTGATCATCGATCCCGTTCTGGAAAAGGTCGACCGCTACCTGCAGCTTGTGCGCGAGCTCGATCTCAAACTGGTCAAGGCCGTCGACACGCACCTGCACGCCGATCACATCACCGGGCTTGGGGCGCTGCGCGACCGCACCCATTGCATCACGGTGATGGGCGAACAAACTCACGCCGACGTCGTGTCCATGCGCGTCGCCGAAGGCGACCGCATCGAGATCGAGGGCTTGCGTCTCGATGTTCTCTATACGCCGGGCCATACCGACAATTCCTATTCATTCCATCTGGCAGACCGGGTTTTCACCGGCGATACGCTGTTGATCCGCGGCACCGGCCGCACCGATTTCCAGAACGGCGACCCACGTGCGCAATACGATTCCATCTTCAACAAGCTTCTCAAACTGCCCGACACGACGCTCGTCTATCCCGCGCATGACTATAAGGGCGATACGGTCTCCACCATCGGCGAAGAAAAGCTCTACAACCCGCGGCTCCGGGTGAAGTCCATGGACGATTACGCCGAGCTGATGAACAACCTGAAATTGCCGAACCCGAAGATGATGGACGTCGCGGTGCCGGCCAACATGCATGTCGGCCTGCATCAGGAAGAGGTCGCGCGCAAAGGCTGGGCGGTGTCCGCGGCAGATGCGATTGCGTTGCGCGGACAGCCTGATATCGCGCTGGTAGATTTGCGCGAGAAGAGCGAGCGCGAAAAGCACGGCGTCATTCCGGGCTCGTTGCATGCGCCCTACCCGAACCTGCGCGACGAGATCGATACCGGCGGCATGCTGCATGAACTGGCGGCCGCGTCAGGCAGGCGAATTCTGTTTTACTGCGCTTTCGGCGAGCGCTCGGCGATGGCGGTGCAGGCGGCGCAGGACGCCGGCCTCAAGAACGCGTGCCATATCGCGGGCGGCATCGACGCCTGGAAGAAAGCCAACGGACCGCTCGCACCGCGCTGATTCCTTTTTTTCACACCGGAAATGCGAAAGCCGCGGGAGCATGTCCCGCGGCTTCCGTCTCATTGCGCACACTGCAGGGAGGTAAACTCAGTGCGCGCCTGGCAATCTCGCAGTTCGATTAGAGTTGCGAGCCTTGATCGCCGTTGTCATCGGACAGGTTCTGCATTTTGCCGAAGCCGCCATTCTGACCAAAGCGCCGGCCGTGGCCCCAACCTTGGCCGTCACCGCCCTGCCCGTCACCGCCGCGGCCGTAGCCCTGGCCAAACCTCTGGCCGCCACGTCCGTTATCGGCATGCATGTGATGATGCGGCCGCAGCATGCGGCCGAGCTTCACGAAGCGGGCCTTCTGGTCGTCGTTGAGGCTCTGGTAGAGCGGCGCGCCGGCGTCGGCGACTTTCTTGAGCGCCGTGCTCGCCTTCGACATGTTGTCGGCCCGGTGTGCCATGCGATCGAACGGTGACGTCGATTGCGCCTGGTCGCCGGACTGACGGGCCTGGATGCGCTGAATGCGCAGCTGGACCATATCACGCACCGCCTGCTCGAACGGCGGCCAATTCTTCACCTGGTCGGGTGTCAATTCGAGACCCGCCTTCAGCGCAGCGATACGAGCGTCGGTGAATGCAGCCATGTCGGCGGCACTCGGACGATGCCGGTGCTCGGCCCGCGGGCCATCACCGTAACCGCCGTGTCCACCGTAACCCTGTTGCGCGTACACGAACGTAGAACCGGCAAGCGCAAGCAGCGCGGCACCGGCGACGATTGGCTTGAGCATTGGATCCTCCTCAGATCTCAAACTGCGCTGAATAGAGGATTCTAGAGGCTATAAAGCAAGTTAAACTTTTGAAATGTTGAGTTTTTACAATATTACAACTCTGTAATCTTCATCTAACAAAGTATATTATAAATATTAAATACGTATAGTTGGGATGTGCATTTTGTGCAGTGCGGCGGCCGCACGTATCGGCGACGTCTTCAGCGCGGCGTTCAGCGTAAGACCTGTTGCAGAAACAGCCGTGTACGTTCGTGCTGCGGGTGATCGAAGAACGCCGCAGGCTTGTTGATCTCGACGATCTGTCCTTCATCCATAAAGATGATGCGGTCGGAGACCTGCCGCGCAAATCCCATCTCGTGCGACACCACCAGCATCGTGATACCGTCGCTCGCAAGCTCCACCATCGTATCGAGCACTTCCTTCACCATCTCCGGATCGAGCGCCGACGTCGGCTCGTCGAACAGCATGATGTTCGGGTTCATGCACAAGGCGCGCGCGATGGCGACCCGCTGCTGCTGACCTCCGGAGAGTCGCGCCGGATATTTTTGCGCCTGCTCCGGTATTTTGACCCGCGTCAGATATTTCATCGCAAGTTCTTCGGCGTCTTTTTTTGGCATCCGGCGCACCCAGATCGGCGCCAGGGTGCAATTCTCGAGCACCGTCAGGTGCGGGAACAAATTGAATTGCTGAAACACCATGCCGACGTCGCGGCGCACCGCGACAATCTGCTTGGGATCGTCGGTGAGCTCGATGCCGTCGACGACGATGCGGCCGCGCTGCCAATCCTCCAGCCGATTGATGCAGCGAAGCAGCGTCGACTTGCCGCCGCCCGACGGGCCGCAGATGACGATCCGCTCACCGCGCGTAACGGTCAGATTGATGTCGCGCAGCGCATGAAACTCGCCATACCATTTGTGCAAGGCAATGACTTCGACAGCCAGTTCGGTTTTCGAAGGAGCGGGCCCGCCCGCGGGATTGTTCATCGCAGCATCCTTCAGCGCCGGTGTGCGCGCGCCAGGCGCGCTTCAACGCGGCGCGCATAACGCGACATGGCAAAGCAGAAGATAAAGTAAAACATCGCCGCGAAAGCATAGCCGGTCACGCTGGTCACCGGCGTCGACCACCGCGGGTCGCCGCGCGCGGCTTCGATGGTGCGCAGCAAATCGAAAATTCCGACGATGAAAACCAGCGTCGTGTCCTTAAACAGCGCAATAAAGATATTGACGATATTCGGCAACGTGATCCGCAACGCCTGCGGCAAGATAACAAGCGCCATCATGCGCCAATACGGCAAACCGAGCGCCTGCGCGGCCTCATATTGACCGCGCGGCATCGCTATGAGCCCTCCCCGCACGACTTCCGCCATATAGGCCGAAGCAAACATCGCCACGCCGATCAGCGCGCGCAACAGCTTGTCCGGCGCGAAGCGCTCGGGGACGAACAATGGCAACATCACGCTCGCCATGAACAGAACCGTGATCAGCGGCACGCCGCGAACAAATTCGATGAAGCCGATCGAAAACAGTTTTACGACCGGAATCTCGGAGCGGCGCCCGAGCGCCAGCAATATGCCGATCGGCAGGGATACTGCGATGCCGACGGTCGCCACGACGATCGTCACCAGGATGCCACCCCACAGCGACGTCGATACCGCGGCGACGCCGATAAGCGGCGCGCCGCTCAGCAGGACAAAAGACAGAACTGGCAGCACAATGAAGAAATAGATCGCACCGATGTCGCGGCGCGGCGCGGACAGCCATGCCAGCCAGGCAATGCCGAAGGCGAGCGCCGCGAAGAAAATGTCGACCCGCCAGCGCAAGGCAGCCGGATAGAAGCCATAGACAAAGTAAGACAGCCAGACCCGCACGAACGCCCAGCAAGCGCCCGGATTCGGGTGCTCGGGCGACGCGACGCAGACCTCGCGATCGGGTCCCGACCACACCGCATCGAATACCAGGAAACGCAGGACCGGCGGCACCACCCAGGCCAGGAACAGCACGCAGATCAGCGTCAGTGCGATATTGCCGGGCGTCGACAGCAGGTTTGCCCGCAACCAGCCGACAACGCCGGCCTGCAGCGCGGGCGGCGGCAAACGTTCCGCCGGTGCGCTTCGCAGGAATACCATGTCGGCGGTTGTGGCCATCGGCATCAGCGCTCCACAATACCGACCGAGCGCCCGTAAAAATTCATGAGCAGCGAGGTGACGAGACTGATGAAGAGATAAACGGCCATGGTAATGGCGACGACTTCGACGGCCTGGCCGGTGATGTTGAGCACGCTGCCGGTGAAGACCTGGACGAGGTCGGGATAGCCGATGGCGACCGCAAGCGAGGAGTTCTTGATCAGGTTGAGATATTGACTGGTCAGCGGCGGTACGATCACCCGCATCGCCTGGGGAATAACGACGAGCCGCAGGATGGTGCGTGACGGCAATCCCAGCGCCTGCGCCGCTTCGGTCTGGCCGGGCGGTACGGCCGCGACGCCCGCGCGCACTACCTCGGCGATGAAGGCCGCCGTGTAGATCGTCAAGGCGACGAGGAGGGCTGCAAATTCCGGCAAGATCTCGACGCCGCCCATGACATTGAAGCGGCCCGTTTTCGGAACGCTGAACGACATCGGACTGCCGGAGAGCAAAAATACGAAAAGCGGCAGGATGACGATCAGGCCGACAGCGATCCAAATGGTGTACGGCCGCTGGCCGGTACGTTCCTGACGCCGGCGCGCCCAGACGCGCAACACAAGTGTCGCCAGGACCCCGAACAGAAGTGTGACCGCGACCAGGCCGAAACCTTCGGCAAATTCAGGCCGCGGCAGGAACAGTCCGCGATTGTTGAGTATGCCGCCGCCGGGCAACGAGACGCTGCCGCGCAATTCCGGCAGCGATTTGAGCACCGCGTTGTACCAGAACAGAAGCTGCAGCAAGAGCGGTACGTTGCGGATCATTTCCACGTAAGTGCCCGCGAGGCGCGAGACGAGCCAATTGCGCGACAGCCGCGCAATGCCGATGGCAAAGCCCAGCACGGTCGCCAGTACGATCCCGATACCGGCGACGAGAAGTGTATTGAGGAGGCCGACCCAGAATGCGCGGCCAAAGGTCGACGTGCTGGAGGAGTAATAGATCAGCGTCTGGCTGATATCGAAGCCAGCGGTATTGTTCCAGAAGCCGAAACCCGATGCGATATGCGCTTGCGCAAGATTCTGCGCCGCGTTGACGATCGCGGCAGTCGCAAGTCCGCCTACGACGACGACCAGCGCGGCCTGGAGCCCAATATTGCCCCATCGCCGCCCGCGTACCGGCGCCTGGACGACATCAGCCATCGAACGGCCCGCAGCGGCGACGGCCGGCGAGCACGGGCAGCTCAGCGAACCGGAATGCCGTACTGCAAGCCGCCCTTGGTCCATAGCGCATTGAGACCGCGGGCCACTTTAAGCGGTGAACCCTGGCCGACATTGCGCTCAAAGCTCTCGCCGTAATTGCCGACCGCTTTGATGATCTGAACCGCCCAATCGTTGGACAGGCCAAGTGATTGACCGAACTGGCCTTCGACGCCAAGTAGCCGCCGGATATCCGGCGTGGCCGACTTGAGCATGTCGTCGACGTTCTTCTGGGTTACGCCAAGCTCTTCGGCATTGACCATGGCGTAGTGCGTCCAGCGCACAATGTCTTCCCAGGTATCGTCACCCTGGCGAACGGCAGGGCTGAGCGGCTCCTTGGAGATGATTTCCGGGAGCACGATGTTCGCGCTCGGATCGGTCAACCGCAGACGCTCGCCGTAAAGGCCCGAGGAGTCGGTGGTGTAAGCATCGCACCGGCTGGTGTCGTAGGCTTTCACCGCCTCATCCGCGGTCGCGAATGTCACCGACTTAAGCGTCATATTGTTGGAGCGGAAATAATCCGCGAGGTTCAGTTCGGTCGTCGTGCCCTGCTGCACGCAGACGGTGGCGTCATTGAGCTCGAGCGCCGAGTTCACTTTCAGCGCCTTGCGCACCATGAAGCCCTGGCCGTCGTAATAATTGACGGCGGCAAAATCGACGCCGAGCGTCGTGTCGCGCGACATGGTCCAGGTTGTATTGCGTGACAACACGTCGATTTCACCCGATTGCAGAGCGGTGAACCGATTGGCGGCCGTCAGCGGCACAAATTTGACTTTGGTCGGATCGTTGAAAATGGCCGCCGCGATGGCGCGGCAGAATTCGACGTCAAAGCCCACCCAGTTGCCTTGCGGGTCGGGCATGCCGAAACCGGCAAGCGTCCCATTGGCGCCGCATACCAGCTGGCCGCGATCCTGAACGGCCTTGAGCGTCTGCGAGAATGCCGCTTGAGTGCCCAATGCAAGTACCGTTGCAATGGCGAATGCCGTAAAAAAACGTTTCATGATCAGGCCTTTCAACAGGAAACGCGCGCCAAATCCCCGCCGTCGGACGCGCTCGAGGCTATTACCCTACATCGGCATCTGAGAACGATCGCGCTTTAAGGTCAAGGGGTTGACGAAAGCCATCAATGCCGGGGTAATGAGGCCCAAGTGAACCGCCTGTCTGCCGCGGCTGCAGGCCGCACGGCACGGATAAGCAACGCCAGTGCTCCGGGACCGCCATTTCGAGACATTGTCATGAATGAAAAGAGCGACGACGGCCATCGGCAGTCACGGCGCACGGACACCAAACTGGTCACCGCAGGGCGCGATCCCGAGGCCTATCATGGCTTCGTCAATCCGCCGGTCTATCACGCCTCCACCGTGCTCTATCCCAACGCGGAGGATTTTCTCGCCCACCGCGCGCGCTACCAATACGGCCGCCGCGGCACGCCGACCACCGAAGCGCTCGAACAGGCGTTGCAGGAACTCGAGGGGCCGAACTGCGCGGGCGTATCCCTGCTGCCCTCCGGGCTCTCCGCAATTTCGACGGCTCTGCTGTCGGTCGTCCATGCCGGCGACCATCTCCTCGTTACCGACAGCACCTATGGGCCCACGCGCAATTTCTGCGAACACGTCCTCAAGCGGCTCGGCGTCACCACGACCTATTACGATCCGGGCATAGGCGGTGCGATTGCCGGCTTGATGCAGCCGAATACCCGCGCCGTCTATCTCGAGTCACCCGGCTCGCTGAGCTTCGAGATGCAGGACACCGGCGCGATCGCCAAGGCCGCGCACAACGAAGGCGCGCTGGTCCTGATGGACAATACCTGGGCGACGCCGCTCTATTTCCGTCCGCTCGACCACGGCGTCGATCTCGTGATCCAGGCCGGCACGAAATATATCGGCGGACATTCCGACGTGATGCTCGGCACCGTCTCCGCCAATGCGGCGGCACTCGCGAACCTCAAGACTACGGTGCGCTACACGGGGGTGTGCGAAGGGCCCGACGACGTCTATCTGGGCTTGCGCGGCTTGCGCACGCTTTCTGTGCGGCTGGAGCGGCATTACAAATCCGGGCTGGCCGTCGCGCGCTGGCTCGAGCAGCGGCCGGAAGTGTTGCGGCTTCTGCATCCGGCCATGCCGAGCCATCCGGGACATGCCATCTGGAAGCGGGATTTTACTGGCGCCTCGGGCCTCTTCAGCATGGTGCTCAAGCCGGTGCCGCGGAAAGCCTATCTCGCCTTTCTCGACACGCTCGAACTATTCGGCATCGGCGCGTCGTGGGGCGGCTACGAAAGCCTTGCCATTCCCTTTGACTGCACGCCGCTGCGCAGCGCGACACGCTGGGAGCCCGGCGGACCGACGGTGCGCTTCCACATCGGCCTCGAAGCTGTCGAGGATCTCACCGACGATCTCGAGCGTGGCTTTGCCGCGCTGGCAGCGGCAGCGCATGCCTGAATCCGTTCAGGCGGCGGGGACCATCGCTTTGCGGTCGCGCATCACGAAATAAAGATTGCGCAGATACACGAATACACCGAAGCCCTGACCCGCGATGAAAACCGCGTCCTTGCGGTATAGCGAGTACACCAGCAGCAACAGTCCGCCGAAAATCGAAAAAATCCAGAACGCCAGTGGAATGACGCTATGCCCGGCGCGCTCCGAGGCGATCCACTGCACCAGAAAGCGCATCGTGAACAGGCCCTGCGCCGCGAAGCCAAGGATCAGCCACCCGTCCAGTCTGGTGAAGAAGACGTCCACCAGATAGTTGCCGACCGCGTGCGACATCTCAATGAGCAAGAGTGACCTCCTTGGATTGGGGAACGCGATTTCTGCGCTGGATAAGCCACCAGACGCCGGCAAGATCGAGAATGCCGATCCAGAGCCGGTCCCAGAAACCGTAATTTGACGTGCCGTGGCGGCGTTGCCGATCGACGACGTCGACGTAACCGATGTCAAAACCTTCCCGCCGCACCAGTGCCGGCAGGAAACGGTGCAATCCGTCGAAATACGGCAGCGACAGGAAGACATCGCGGCGGAAGGCCTTCAATCCGCAGCCGGTGTCGCGGGTGCCGTCCTTGAGCACGGCGTTGCGCACACCATTGGCGACGCGTGATTGCAGCTTCTTAAATCCCGTCGCCTTGCGCCCGACGCGCTGACCGGCGACGAGGCCTCGGCGCGCCGCGCCGGCATCGAGCTCGGCGATCAGCGCCGGAATGAACGCCGGATCGTTCTGGCCGTCCCCGTCGATCGTCACGACGACGGGCGCATGCGCCATCGCGACGCCGGTGCGCACGGCCGCCGACTGGCCGCAGGACGTTTCGTGGCGGATTTGCCGCAGCCACGGGCGATCGCTCATCAGGCCGCGCAATTCCTGCTCTGTCGCGTCGCTCGAACCGTCATTGACATAGACGATCTCGAACGCACGCCCGGCCAGAGCCGCGGCGATTTCCGCGACCAGCGGCGCAATATTGCCGGCTTCGTTTCGCACCGGCACGACCACCGATATTGCGGGGGCCTCGTGCCCATTTCCCTGCGCCATGCCGCAAGCTTCTAAAGGGCAATACGCCCGGGTTCAATCGGGCCAAACGTCTTGTAGATTCAGTGGCTTGGCTGCAGTCCGGAAACGGCCTCGCGCAACGCCGCCCCGATCCGGCGCAACGAAGGGCCACAAGAGGGCTGTAACGTCAGCGGCGAAAACACCAGGCACCGCGCCGCAAACCACCGGCGCACGAGGACCGCGCCCGCTGCACCGACAAGCACACCGGCGATGACGTCGCTCGGATGATGCGCCAGAACGACCACGCGGCTGAACATGATCGTCACGGCATAGAGCCACATGATGACGCGCGTGCGCGGCCAGATCGCGCCGATGGCGATCGCGGCCGCGACCGCTGTCGTGGCATGGCCCGAAGGAAGGCTGGCATATTCGGGCCGCCAGATGAACGGCATGTAGGCGAACGGGTCGTCATGGCCGCCAACGGTGGGGCGTGCGCGTCCGATCAGCCGCTTGACGATGGTGACAAACAGGCCTGGCACGGCGATGGCCAGAAACAAAAAGCCGATGCGGGCTGTAAACGCGGCGAGAACGCCCTGTGACATCCGCGACAAGGCCGGCGATAGCAGCCCGGCAAGACAAAGGAGAATGAAACCGAACGGAAACAGGAACCAGCCGGCCAGGCCGAAATTCGTGATCCGTTCAAAAACATCCCTGAACCATTGCGGCAAGCTGAGCGCCCATTCCGTCGCGGCGGCATCTAACAGGAACATCGAAACAACGGTTGCGGTGAGCAGGATGGCACTGATCGCGACGGCAATCGGATATCGCGGCGGAATGTGCAGTCGCTCCGGTGCGGAGAGAACAAGGCTCCATCGTTCGAAATTTCGCAGGATGTTTCGTGACAGTGTCGCGGCCGTTGCGGACGAAGGCGCATCCGGCCCATTCACGGCGCGGCTGCCGATTCAAAGACCGCAATCGTCACCGGCTTGCCGATACTGATGTTGAAGCCGTCGACGCGCGGGCCGCGGGCGTAGCGCAGTCCGATCGCCTCGGCGCGCAGCGCGAAGGCGCGCTCCTGCCGGGCTTCCACGAAGGCAAACCGGCAACTGCCCTCGCGCAGAAAGTCGGCCGCGCCTGCGGCATCGGTAAAGCGCGTCTTCGTGCCGGCGAGGAATACCAGGCTCGGCTCTTCGTAGCCGACGCTGGCGGCAATCGGATTTGCGCAGGTTGCTTCGTGCAACACGTCCGCAAGCGCGACGCTTGGAAACGCGGATTCCAGCGAAGGCACCACCACGGCGTAGATGCCGATCGCCATCAGCACAGCTGCTTCCGCCGCACGCATGAACGCGCGCTCGGCGCCCTCGTCGGCGTATAATTGCCAGGCAAACAGCCCGCACACGATCGCGGCGGCAAAAAACGGCCACGCGAGCAGGACGAGATCGCGCTCGATGACGATGGCGCCGGTCACGGCGATGATGCTGAGGATGACCGGAAAGAGGAACCACCACATGACGCCGCGCACCATCCACGGCCGCCGCGACAGTACTTTCAATTCGACGGCGCCCGCGATCAGGATGGCGATCGCCGGATAGAGCGGCAGCACGTAATGCGGCAGCTTGGTCACGACGAGCTCGAACACGATCCACGACGGCACCAGCCAGGCCAGGAGGAACCGCGCGGCAGGCTCGCGCCGAACGGCCCATACCGCAGGCGCCGCCAGCCCTGCCAGCATCGAGGCGGGAAAGAACGTGGCGAAGAACAAGACCAGATAGAGGCCCGGCGGCGCGCCATGCGTCTCCTGCGCGCTCGCCACTTTGGCAAGCATATCCTCGCCGACCGACGCCATCAGGAACTCGCTGCCGACGCGCAGATAGATCGCGATAAACCACGGCAGAACGAGAAGAATGACCCAGGCGACGCCGGCCAGCGGGCGCAGCGCCAGAAGCCATCGCGCGGAACGGTCAAGAATCGAAAGCGTCGCGGCGGCGAGCCCCGCCACCATCAGGATGAGCGGTCCCTTGATGAGGATGCTGACCGCAACCGCAGTCCAAAAGATCGCCAGGAGGCCGATGCCGGGCGCTTCGTCGCCGCGCCGCGGCGCCAGATAAACGCGCGCCAGCACGCTCATGGCGACAACAATCGTGAAAAGGAGCACCGCGTCGGTCTTGGCGAGCCGGGCTTCCGCGCCGAGCACGGCAGACGACATCAACATCAAACCGGCCAGCAGCGCACCGCGCCGGCTGACGAAGGCAAGCGCACACCAATAGGTCGCTAGCACTGCACCGATGGCGCCAAAGAGCGACGGAATGCGGTAGAGCCAAATCCTCGTTTGCGCGCCGGACACGCCGAGCGCGCTCGCGGTATTCACCACCGCCGCCTGCAGCCAGTAGATGCCGACAGGTTTGCGGTAGCGCACGTCGTCCTGATAGCGGATATCGACGTAATCTCCGGTCTCGATCATCTGCTTGGTGGCCTGTGCGAAATAGGCCTCGTCGCGATCGACCGGCGGAATTTGAAAAATGCCCGGCACGAACGCCAGAAGCGACACCAGCATCAGCGCGGCAACGGCGCGCCGGTTGGAGGCGACGGCGTATTCGAACAGCGCCGATATGCCTTTGGCAGGCCAGTATGGCCGCGATGCCCAGCCGCTTGTGGTGCTCATGCCGCTCTGACGCAAATAGGATCCAGATCACTCGACATACGAAGGAGCGAGGCCTTATCGGCCGCGTTACTCTTCGATGACTTTCCAGTTCTGGTAATAGACGAATTTGAAACTTTGAGTCAGCAGCCGAATGCCGGAGATGACAGCACGCATGATTGCCGGGAACGGGGTCGGACGAACCATGTCCACGAACAGGCAATAGCGTGTCTGGTCGGTCTGATTGACGGATTCATGCAGCAGCGTGTCGTCGAAAATGAACAGCTTGTTTTCGCGCCAGTAGCTGATCTTGTCGCCGACGACGATGTAGGCGGAATCATCCTGCATGTCGTTGAGGTTGTACAAAATGCGCAACGACGCCCGCATGAAGCCGAAGTGTTTTGACGTCTGAACCTTCTTGTTGAAAACCGAAACCCCGATCGTCTGGATATAGGTCCAGGGCTGACGGAACGCCGGCATATCCAGGAACGTGTTCACGTCGACGCCGTACCAGCGGAAGAAAACCATCGTCCGTGAAAACTCCTTCGCGCGCTCTTCCAGTTGCGCGACGAGATTTCCCTTCTTGGCGGCCTCGATCAGCCGCCTCACTTCGTCCTGATAGGCCGGCGGCAGATCTTCGAGCGCATAGACGCCCTTGTTGACGTAAGGCAGCGACAGCAAATCGAGGAGCGTATTGAACGGAGACAGGACCCAGGTCAGGAATCCGTTGCCAATGAAGTAGCGCCGCAATGTCGATAGATTCAGACCCGAATTACGGCTGACGTCGTAGCCGCCACAGATCGCGTAAAACAGCGCGATCTTCGGAAAGAAATAAGCGAAGGGGGCAAGGACGCATAGCGGGAACAGCACCCTGCGGATGGAATACTTCCATATCCGGACTGCGAGTTCCCGGCCCGTCAGGGTTTCTGCGGTTGTCGTGCTCACAAAGCAATTCCCGTCCGTTGCGATGGTCGCCGCGCCTTGCCACTCGTAGCACAGATCAGGCCTTTGGCTCCAAGGCAGGATCAGCTTTGGCTGCCTTCAACCGATATTCTCAAATATTCTTGTAACATATTGATATTATTACGTTATATGGAACAGAACGAAGCGCCGCCTGCGGATGGCGGCCGCTTCAATGCTTCACGATGGTGCCACCTGCAGCCGATGCACCGTCGTTTAGCCGCACGACGACGCTGTCGGCGGCTCCCGATGCGTCCATGACAGTAACGCGTGAGAAGCCCGGCCCGTCCGGATTGAAGTAGAGGGCTCCCCGCCCTTCATCAGCGACCGGGACGCCGTTGACGAGGACGGTCAGCGGCGCAACGGCGCCGGCAACCTTCAGGACAACCGGATCGGGTTTGCCGGCCGTCATCGAGAGATCAAGTTGCGCGCCGTCCGGCGGAAAGAGGATGTGGAGCGGCGGGCGTCCCATCTCGCCGGCAAGGCGTCCCGGCTGAAAGCGCCGCAGCGGCGGCGGCAGCTTGCCGTTCGAACTCACAAGGACACCGGAAGGCGCGCGCGGCAATGCGGCTGGCGGCGTGCCGATGCGGGCGAAGGCGTCGAACAGGATAGGTGCCGCCGAAGCGCGGCCGACAAGACCCGGAACGGGCGCACCATCCGGCCGGCCGACCCAAACGCCGATCGTGTGCTTGCCGTCGAAACCGACCGACCATGCATCGCGATAGCCGTAGCTGGTTCCGGTTTTGAACGCGATGCGGCCGGCGACACCGTTTTCGGGCGGCGGCGAGCCGAGCAGCACATTGCCGACGTACCAGGCGGCGACCGGCTCCATCAGCCGGCGGGCCTGGGGCGGCGGTGCCCCCAGCTGATCGGTCAGCGGCAAGACCGCGCCGAGGCGCGCGATGCCGGCATAGAGCATGACGAGGTCGGAGAGCTTTATGCCCGCGCCGCCGAGGCCGATGGCAAGACCGGGCGCCTGCCCGTTGGGCAGCATGAGCGTGGCGCCCGCTTGCGTCAGCCGCGCGGCAAGCCGGCTCGGCCCGACCCGATTGAGCACGGCGATCGCCGGCACATTGAGCGAGAACTGCAGCGCTTCGCGCACGGTGACGGTGCCTTTGAAGCCGAAATCGAAATCCTTCGGCGCATAGGCGCCATAGCTGACCGGGCGATCCTCGATCAGCGTGTCGGGATTGATGAAGCCGTCCTCAAAACCCATGCCGTAGATGAACGGCTTGAGCGTCGAACCGGGCGACCGCAGCGCCTGCGTCATGTCGACTTGTCCGGCGCGGCGGTCGTCGAAATAGATCGGCGAACCGACCTGCGCCAGCACTTCGCCGGTGGCGTTGTCGACGGCGAACACCGCAAGCGAAATATCCGGACCCAGCGTTGCTGCGAGCGCGTGCACGCGTTCGCGCGCCAGATCTTCCAGGTTCTTCTGCAGATCGGCATCCAGCGTAAGCCGGATCTCATGCTCCGCCGGCGATCGGGCGATCGCCTCATCGGCGGCATGCGGCGCGAGCATCGGCATGGGGCGGCGCGACGTCGGCACCGGCTCGGTCTTGGCGAGCGCAATTTCGTCGGCGGGCACAGCACCGGTATCCGCGAAGCGGTCGAGAACGCGATCGCGCGCCGCGCGCGCGGCTTGCGGGAAGCGATCCGGCCGCCGCAGTTCCGGCGATTGCGGCAGGGCGACAAGAAGCGCCGCCTCGCCAAGCGAAAGCCGCCGCGGTTCTTTACCGAAATAGGCGAGCGAGGCGGCACGGATGCCCTCGATATTGCCGCCATAGGGCGCGAGATCGAGATAGAGCGTGAGAATTCCATCCTTGGTCAGCGCGCGCTCGATTTCGAGGGCGCGCACCATCTGGCGCAGTTTTCCGGCGACATCCCGCCGATGCCGTCCTTCGAGCAGGCGCGCCACCTGCATGGTCAGCGTCGAAGCGCCGGAACGAGGATGACCACTTGCCGCCAGTTGAACCATCGCGCGACCGACCGCGAACGGATCGACGCCGGGATGTAAGTAGAACCGCCTGTCTTCGTAAGCGAATAGCACCTTGAAGAAGCGCGGATCGACATCGGCAATCGCTGCCGGCAAGCGCCAGCGGCCGTCGCTCGTCGCATAGGTCCGCAATAGCCGGCCGTTGCGATCAAGGACTTCCGTGGAGAATTCGAGGTCCTTGCCGAGCGGCGGCGGCCCGAGCGCAGCGACCCGCCACGCCGCAACGGACAATGCCGCGGCGGCGACCACTAAGACGGCGGCGAAGGCGCGCAGCTTCGTCATTTGCCCGCCAAAACTTCAACACTCTCGCTGTTGGTGCGGCCGAAGCGGTCGGGACGATACATGTCCTCGACGCTCGCCTGCGGCCGCACGTATTTTCCGGGTGCGACCGCGCGTACCACATAGGCCACGGTGAATATGGCGGGATCGCCGGTCTTGCGCTCGAAAGCGGCGGTGAACCGGTCGTCGCGGAACTGGGTGTCAACCGGATCGGCCCCATCCTCGATCCACGACAGCGTGCCGGTATCGCCCGACGATACGAGATGCGGATTGTCGATCTCGAAACCCGCCGGGAGATAATCGGCGACGATCAGGCGGCCGAATTGCGGCTGCGCCTCGGCGATTTTCAACACAACGACCAGGCGGGTGTTTTGCTTCACCTGTGCCGCATCGACCGGATCGCCATCCAAGCGTGTAGGTCTGCCGATCGATCTTGAAGCCGCTCTCGGCCGCGGGTTCCGGCGTCACCGGCGCTCCCGTGACCGTCACCACGGCCTTCACCTCGTCATCGCCGCTATTGGTCACGCGCAACGGCTCTTTCAGATCCTCGGCGCGGATCGTGCGGTTGAGCGGCTGCGTCACCGCCGTGCCATTGACGTCGAGCGAAATCTTGCCGGCGTTCTTCGACATGGCGCTTGCCGCGAGCAACAGCCATGCGTCTTCCTGCGTCGAAGTCGGACGCAGCGAAGCGCGGGCGGCTTCGACGCGCTGCACGGCGGCTTGCACCGTCGCGCTGCTGGCGCCGCCCTCGGACGCGAGCGTGACCAGCGCTGCCGCATCACGCAGTGTCGAGCCGTAATCCTCGCGGCCCAAAGTCTCGGGCTGCGGTTTCGGATCGATGGCCGCCAGCGCCGCCGCATAGACACGCTCGGCGCGCGCCCGGTCGCCGACCATCGCCAGCGCTGTGGCGACCTGCGCCTTCGCGATCGGCGTGGTGAGGAGATCGAGCTTGGCGTCGGCCAGATAGCGCAGATCGCCGACCGGCGCCGCGCCGTTGCGCGCCAAGCACATAGAGCGCATAGGCCAGATCGGCGCCGTCGTTCTTGCCGGGGTCCGACAGATCGGCGACGGCGTTTTTCAGCCGGTCGAGCGCGAGCCGGAAGGCCGCTTCCGGCACCGCAAATTTCCGCTCCCGCGCGCGGGTGAGGAAATCGGTGACGTAGGAGTCGAGCCAGATGTCGTCGCCGCCGGCGCTCCACAGGCCGAACGAACCATTGCCGCCCTGCCGCGTCAGGAGCGCGTCGATGGTGTCGCGAATGCGCTGGTCGGTGTCCGCGCTGGTCGCGACCTGCGCCTGCGTGGCGAGATCGCTGACATAGAGGAGCGGCAGCGCGCGGCTCGTGATCTGCTCGGAGCAGCGATAGGGATAGCGGTCGAGCGCGGCAAGAAGCGCTGCCGCATCGAGCGCCGTCGACGCCCCGACCGAGACCGAGACGCCGCCCGTCCCCGGCACGAGATCGGCGAACATGTCGCTCGACAATGTCAGGCTCTCGCCCTTGGCGAGCGGTTTTACCGTCCGCCGCGCCAGGATTTGCGCCGGCGAGCGCACGGTGAGTGTGTAACTGCGCGCGAGAGCGAAGTTTGCCGGACCGGTGACGCTGACCTTCACCGCGCCGAGGCCTGCCGCGTTTGCGGTGATGGGAACGGCGATCGAGCCGCGCGCCTTGGCGCGCAGGGTAAGCGTCTGCGTCGCGCCGGCGCCCGCGGTCACCGCGTCCGCGGTCGATACCGTGAGCGTGTAGTCGCCGGGCGTTCCCTCGACATTGTCGAGATCGAGATGAACGGTCGAACGGTCGCCGGGCAGGAGGAACCGCGGCAGGGTCGCCGACAGCACGACGGGATCGCGCACGGTAACGTCGCTCGTCGCATGGCCGACCTTGTCCTTGCTCCACGCCACCGCCATGACGCGAACGGAGCCGGCAAAGTCCGGAATGTCGAAGGCGACTTCGGCACTGCCGTCCTTGCCGACGCTGACGACGCCTGAATAGAGCGCGACCGGCGGCCCGGTCGGCGGATTGCCAAGCAATTTCGCGCCTTCGTCGCCGCCGCTCCTGATCTGGCCGCGGGTGCCCTGCATGCCGTCGATCAGGTCGCCATAGAGATCGCGGATGTCGGCCGACAGCGCACGCTGGCCGAGATAATAGTCGTCGGGAGACGGCGGCTTGTAGTCGGTCAGATTGAGGATGCCGACATCGACGGCGGCAACCACGATGCGGGCGTCTTCGCCGGCGGCGAGCCCATCGACCTTGACCGGAATGTGCAGGCTCGAATTCGGCCGCAACAGCGCCGGCGGGTTCAGGTTGACGGTGAGCGCCTTTGCCGCACGGTCGATGGCAAACCATTGCACGCCGATGGCGCGGCCCGGCATGCGCTGCGCCGGAGCATCGAGCGGGCGGCGCAAGGTCGCGACGAGATAAGCGCCGGAACCCCAATCGCGGCCGACCGGCACCTGGATTTTGGCGACGCCGTCTTTAACGTCCGCAACCTGCGTCGCAAGGAGCTTGTCGCCGACCACGTTGAGCGTGACCCGGCCGGCGTTCCGCGCGGTGACGGCAACGGTCATCGTATCGCCGGGACGGTATTCCGGCTTGTCGAGCGCCACTTCGAGCATGTCGGGCGTGTCGGCATTGGCTTCGACATACCAGCCGGCGTCGAAGTCGACCGAGGTCTCCGGCCCGTTCGGATCGGACGTCGTGACGTCGAGACGGTAGCGGCCGAAATTCACCGGAAGCGAAACCCGCCCGGCCTTGTCCGGCGCGGTGTCGATCTTGCCGTCGGCGATGCGCGTCGTCGTCTTGACCGGTTCGAAATTCCAGGCGCCGTCGCGCTTGTAATACTGGTAATGCGTATCGATCCGCAGGAGCTGATAGTGCAGCCCGGATTGCGCGATCGCCGTGCCGTTCGGGGCTGCAACGATGACATCGAAATTGGCGCTGGCGCCGTCGGCGAGCGAGCGGCCCGAGAATAAGGGCTTCACGCCGATCATGTTGGCGGTTGGTGTCACCGGCAGCGTGATCTTGCGCTCGACCGCGCGGCCGCCCGGCTCCGCCATGCGCACCGCGATCAGCGCTTCGAGCGGATGCGAGCTCACCGGCGGCTTGTCGAGATTGATGGTCAGTTTGGCATTGCCGGAATCGTCGGTCGAGGGCAGGTCGTCGAGCGGCTGGCGTGACGGATCGACTTCGTCGTCGGCAAGCCCGAACGCATAGCCGGCAAAGCCGAACCGCTCCTTGGCGGGCGCGATCGTCACGTCGCCTTCGAGATCGAGATCGGCGGCAGGCGCGCCGTAGAGGAAACGGCCGGCGACGTCCACCTCGGCCGGCACGTTCGCGGAGATATGGCCGGTCGGCGATGTCAGGTCGAATTCGATGCGGTTTGGAACATAATCCTCGACGAGAAACGTGGTCTCGCCGATCGCCGGCCGCTTCGGATCGGTGAAGGCGCGCACATGCCAGGTGCCGCTCGGCGCGGAGGCGCTGATCGGCAATGTCAAAGCATGGCCGCCGAGGCCCTGATCGGGTACGACCGCGCGCTTGAACTCGACGCCGTCCGGCCGCTCGACGACCAGCGTCAGCGGCACATTGGCGGCGGCGGCGCCCTGCGCATCGCGCAAAAGTGCGGTGAGATAAACCGTCTCGCCCGAGCGATAGACGCCGCGCTCGGCATAGACGAATGCATCGAGCCCGTTCGGCGCCGGCCGCCCGGCAACGCCGCGATCGGTCAGGTCGAAAGCCGGCGCGTGCAGATTGAGGAAGGCGTAATCGCCTTGCGGATCGGTGGCGGCGAGAAGCGCGGGCGCGGAGCCGCCCTGCCCGCTCGCGAGGCCTGACTCGAACAGCGCATGGCCGCTCGCATCCGTCTTGCGCGTCGCCAAAACTTCATTGCCGCGCGAGACCAGCCGCAGCTCGATGCCGTTCTTGGCGTCGGTCGTCGCCAGCGAATTGACGAAGACATGGATGCCGTCATTGCCGGAGAACGCGGTGAGGCCGAGGTCGGAGACGATGAACCACTGCGTCGCGAGCGAATCGTAATTGTTGTCGAGATTCTTCTCCTCGGCCGGCTGCGCCACCATGACATAGACGCCGGGCTGAAGATTTCCCGCCGCCTGGTCAACCGGGAATGCGGTCGTGGTCTCGGCATTGAGCGCGCCCTTCTCGACGGCGAGATCGCCGCTCCAGACCGCGACGCCGCGCGATTTTTTGAGCCGCTCGACATCGTAGCGGTCGAGGCTTTGCTGGAAGTCGCCGTTCGAATAGCCGACGCCGGCGATGGTATCGATCAGATTGCGGTCGCTGATGCGGTAAAGCTCGACCGCGACCGAACTGGTATTGACGCTGATGACGGGAATGCCCTGCTGGCCGGTCCGCGGCAGCACGTAAGCCGACGTCGAGAACCGCACCGACGGCTTGCGGTCGCGGACATAGATCGAGAAATCAGCCGTCTTCGACAGCGTCTCGTGCACGACCGACGGCAGGCCTGCGCGCAGCGTCACCGTATAGCTCTGCCCGTGCTGGAGGCCCTCGACGCAAAGCTGCTTCTCGGCGGTCGACAAAGCCGGCTTGTCGGTGCCGGCGAGGACGACGAAGGGCGAGAAATCGGCGCGCGCCGGAATATCCTCGGAGAACTGGAAACAGGCGCGCGGCGAAGCGGTGTCGGCATCGACGGTGTAATCGAGCACGCGGAAACCGTATTGATCGCGCAGCCGCTCATATTGGCCGCGCACGTCGGCGGTTTCGCGCAGATCGAGCGACAGCCGCAGCGCATCGAGCGCCGGGCGCCATTGCTGGCGTTGCGCCATCACCGTGCCTAGAAACGCGAGGCTATCGGCCTCCTCATTGTGGTTCGTGGTGCGCTGATAGGCGATGTAAGCCGCCGTCGCTGCGCGCTGCGAAAGCATGACCCGTTCGTTGTCATTGGCCGGACGGATCTGCTGGATCGTGCGCGCCAGCCGCAGCCAGGTCGTGGCGTCATTCGGCGCGGCGGCGACGATCTGGCCGAGGATCGTCATGCCGGAGCGGAAATCGTTTTTCGCAAACGCAGCGTCGGCATCCTTGCGAAGCTGCGCCACCGGTTTTGTCGCCGTTCCGGCGTCGGACTTGATCTGGCCCTCGAGCTCGACGGCGCTGGTGGCGAGATCGTCGTTGGTAAAAGGCTTGTCCGCGGCAGACGCCGCAGACGGCGCGGCGGCGAGGCAGGCGGCAAAGCACGCAGCAAGAGCCGCAGCCGCAAGGCCGGCGCGAACGAACGACAACATCGGGGAGTCCTCCCGGGACGGACTTGGATGACGGACTTGGATTCGGACTTGGCTTCGGCGCCTTTGGCTTCGGACTTGGCTTCGGCGCCTAATGTGACGCAGTCGCAAATGTGAGGCAAAGATCGTGTCGAGGTCGTGGCCGAACCGGCATGCGAAAGCTTAACTCTTGGCAATCCTCCGCGCACGGGCAAACGCGCTGCATCGGGCTTAGTCGCCGGACAAACACAAGCCGTTCACCGCGCCGCGGATGCGCCCGGCCGGCGCGCAATTTACCGGGCATTTGCAGCGCGGAATCTATATAAGCTTGGCGTTTAAGCGGCCCCGATAGAGCAACAGCCTTCTAAGAAGAGCCTTGTCGAGCGGGCACCGCGATGCTCGACATCGGCAGCTTGCTCCATGACCGCCATATCGCTCGCTGGTTCGAAGCCCGCTGGCGGCATGTCCGCCTTGCCCCCGAAAGCGGACATCAGTCGGACATCGCGCCATGTCCGCTAAGTGCCAATATACGGACGCAGAATATCCGCTTTGGAGCAAGACGGAAGCAGAACAGATTAAAATGACGTAAGCTCTCGAACCTTCCCCCTTTTAGCGCCGACCGACAAGGCGAGGCACACCGATGTGCACTGCGGAGGACACCATGAAACGGATCATCATCATCACCGCCGCCGTGTTGATCGGCACAGTTGCCGCGCAAGCCGGACAGACGGACACCTACCACGATCTCATTCGGCCGAATGGGACGATGCGCAGCGATGCGGTCCACGAAGCCGATCTCGATTTTTGTTATCAGCAAACCGGCCAGAGCCGTTTCCATCCGGATGGCGCGGCGATGAAGAAGTGCATGGCGGGCCGCGGCTATAGCTTCACGGGACTGACCGGCAGCACCGGCGGCACCCATGCCCCGGCGGTGTCTCTTTACGACACTTCGCCTTGGCTTTTTGATCCTCCGCAATAGGTCACAGGCGGCCATTGACGCGTCGGACCAAGCCATCCAGCAGGTGGACCAAGACACCTTTCAGATGAACGAGAACCTAAATCGATAACGGAATGTACGCCGCGTGCGTAAGCGTGAGACGAGGGTGCCGGCTTCAAGTCGGCGCCCTCGTGGCCGCCGCTGGCAATCCAAACATCACCGCTGAGCTGAAACAGGGTTGACGTGAAATGGATCACCCTCCGGCAGCGCGGCATTTATCGGTACGTCGCGGGGTCGGGAAGCCGGCTTTGGGTCATTAGCGGACATCGCGAGGCGTTCAGCTCATGTCCGCTTTACCCCCGAAAGCGGACATTCGTCAGCCCGACTTGTCGTCCGCTCAGTACCAAGCACCGCGTCAATCTCAATCGGCAATACCGCCTTCGACGTCGCCGCCCTCCAATATCCTGATCAGCGGTTAGCGTCGCGCAGGGGCGTCATGCTCATCCGCGAGCATGTTCCAGCAACCAAGCGATGCTATAAGACGGCCGGGTCGCCTAAGCAGTGGACCTGGTACCTAAAAAGTACCTAGCCGAAAAAAACCCTTACGGCCCCGTAGCTCAGGGGATAGAGCAACAGCCTTCTAAGCTGAAGGTCGCTGGTTCGAATCCAGCCGGGGTCGCCACGTTAAATCAATCACTTAGCTGTTGTTTTTCAAACGACTGTTCGGCATGAAAATCGGCTCGGGGTAACGCCTGGGGTAACATCGAACTGAAAAATTCGAGACGCGAATTTCAGACATTGCTCGACCACCGCCGGCAAAGCGCGCGACGCGGCGTCTAAGATTTCGCTGGCAGTTTTTCCAGCCATTCCTGAAGCTCCTTCGCCAATACGAGAGTCTTCTTGCCTAATTTCACGGCACGCAAACGTCGGTCGGCGAGCGCGAGATAAATTGAGCTCCTACTCACTCCGACGAGTTCTTGAACTTCTTTCAATGTGTACGCCAATTTCTCCGACCGCGGTCTCTCCGTAGTATCAATCGTACGTCGATCAATCTTAGCTACCGCCGGCCCGTCATTTTCCCGGCGAACTGGATTGCTCAGCAGTATCTCCTCGAGGAGATCGGCGGCGGCGTGCACATGATGGAAAAGTTTGCGATTGCGTTGTTCTGTTGTGCTCATGCGCAAATTTTATCGCGCTTTTCCGACGCGCGCGCATAAACTTCAAATTACCCGGAGAACGAGCAACTCCAGGCATTTGGCAATACAAATCGGTGTTGACCCGCTCGTTGACGTATATCCAAAATGCCCAATTAGGTTGAAGCTGGCTCCAAGTCGAACTGCAATGGGAAGGAGGGTACGTCCGATGGCTGTTTACGAATTGAGAACGTATACGCTCAAGGTGGGAACAATGGCAGAGGCGGTAAATCTTTATCGAGAAATTGGCTTTCCCGCACTCGAGAAGGGCGGCCACCATAAGAAGCTAGTGGGATATTTCCAGGCAGATACCGGCACCCTTAACCAACTTATTCATCTTTGGAAATTTGAAGATGATGCTGATCGCAGAACAACTTGGGCCGCAGTTTACGCCAACAGGGCATTCGTCGACGACTTCGCTACAAAATTTCGTCCGCTGCTCATTACTCAGGAAACCAAGCTCCTTCTAGCCGCCCCCTGGGGACCCCATCCATAGATGCGAATTTGTAGGGTCGGCCGCTCTGCCCGCATGATCTGACAAATCGTTACGTTTTCACGAACCGTTGCGGATGGCCACGCAATCGACCACCCAGCGGTACGACTTAGACGGAAACGCTTTCACGAGAGGCGACGATTACTTCTGTTTGTTGACGGCGACCAGGTACTACCGCGATGGCATGTTAGGCCTTTCGCGATTGGCTAGGTAAGGAATCGGAGTAGCACTTGTCAGGCTCGCCAAAGCCACCCACTGCACTGACCGTCTTAGGCGGTTTTCTCGGCGCGGGCAAAACAACATATCTCAATCGCCTGTTGGCGAGCGAACTTGCCGAAGGCGTCGGCATAGTGGTCAACGATTTTGGTGCCATATGCATTGATGAACAGCTGGTTGTTTGCCGCGAAGACCGGCTTATCAGCCTCGCCAACGGTTGCGTTTGTTGTGACCTAGGAGAAAACCTCGTCGATGCGCTTTTCAGCCTTCGGGAGCATCCTGCCAAACTACACACCATCATCGTGGAAGCGAGCGGAGTTGCCGATCCGGCCCGTATTGGCAGAATTGCACGCATCGGAAGTCACTTTAAGCTCAACGCAATAGTGACAATCCTCGATGTCTTCAATGTGCGACAGCATGTCAAAGACCGCTATATTTCCGATACTATTGTGCGGCAAATTCGTGCGGCCGATTTGCTAATCCTCAATAAATGCGATCTCGTGCCACCTGAGGTTGCTCAGGAGATTAGTGTGTGGCTAGAAGGTATGGTGCCGCACCTCCCCAAAGTTTTGGCAAGCCAGACCAACGCGCCGTTTGAGCTCCTGCTAAAATCAAATTCGGATGGTTCGGCCAGCCTGCAAACCACGTCCGCGCGTTCAGTTTTTCCTTATGCAGAGGCGACTGAGAATGTGCGTCACGACGGAATCTTTCAGGCGTGGACTTTTATTGCCGACCGCGCGTTCGATCCAGAGCGCCTCGAAACGGCACTGGCGAGCCTGCCGACGACAATCATCCGCGGTAAAGGAATCGTGTCTATTGCCGGGGGGGCCGGCCGATCGGTTTTCCATTTGGTGGCAGGTCAGTGGGATCTCACACCGTGTCCGCATGGGTACGATCACACGGGACGAACGGAACTCGTGTTGATTGGTGTCGGACCCTTACCGACAACCCATTTCGACACTGTGTTTCAGAATGCTCTGAGCTTCGATCCGTCATCTTAAACCGATCACCTCAGTAACACCATGCCGCTTCCGTGGACTCGCTTGTGGTTACATTAGGAAACAGGGAAGCAGCGCCCCGCTAAGACTGTCCCACGTACCGGTATGTCCTTTAATGCGAGCGGTGCGACTTGATAAGGGTCTTCGTCTAGCACGGCGAAGTCGGCAAATTTGCCCGGCTCGATGCTGCCAATTTCGCTGTCCATCTTTAGTGTATAAGCCGCGCCAAGCGTAATCGCTCTTAGAGCGTCAGGCACCGATAAACTCTCGGCTTCGCCGAGCACCCGCCCGCTGGCCGTCAATCGATTCACTGCAATCCAAGCAGTGAATAATGGCGCGAACGGCGTGACCGGTGAGTCGGAATGTATTGAATACGGTATGCCTGTTCGGTGAGCGGTTCCTGTGGCATTCATGCGTTCCGCGCGCTCTGGTCCCACCGTTACCGCGTAATGTATATCTCCGTAATAATGAATGTGATTGGCAAAGATATTTACACAAAGGCCGAGGTCCTTCATACGGCGAAATTGGTCTTCGTCAGCAAGCTGACAGTGCTGTAAGACGTGTCGATGATCGGGCCGCGGATCTTCGGCGAGTAGTCGTGAAAAGGTTTCAATGGCGAGTTCGGTCGCTTCATCTCCGTTGGTATGTATGTGAAGCTGGAAACCTGCTTGATGAAAAGCGTGCGCTTGTCGCAGGAATTCGTCGGGCGTTAAATTCCATATTCCGTTGGGCCGGCCATTATAGAAACCTGGTGGACGTAATCGCGCCGTAAATCCTTGCAATGTGCCATCAATGATGAATTTGATCGCGCCGTAACGCAGCTTGTCAGAGTTCAGCGCGGCTGTACGACGCAACTTGTTAATCAATGTTGTGGCCTCGCCGGGCCAGCCGGCCATTGCGCAGAAGAGACGCGCCGGAAAATCCGCCTCCCTCGTCACTTCGTTAAACGTAGGTGCTGTTTCTTCAATTGAACGGTTCATTAAGTCGGAGATGGTGGTTGCGCCGTTCAAGTTGGCGATGCGTGCATAGTCCCGAAGGCCAAACTCAGTTGATAGGTTGCTATAGAAGTCGACCCGAGCGGCCCGCATTGCATAGCTCATAGTCGCGAATTCGTGTAATTCGCCGGTAGGTCGCCCATGCTTATCGATTTCGACAGTTCGGTCTCCGCCGTCACTGTCAATCCCTGCCATGGTAAGCATCACGCTGTTCACATTAATGGCATGAAAGCTCTGGTGCATAACAACGACGGGTCGGCTCTGAGAAACGCGGTCAGAAATGGCCGATATTCATTCGCTCGCGACCAAAGAAGTCTGGTCAAATCCCCAGGCAGTCACTGGTTCGTTATTTGGCAATGTGGGTTCGGCTGATCGCAGCCGCTCCACTACTTCCTCGAAGCTTTTCAAGCCTGGCCATAGCCGACCGTCGGGGGCGCGGCGGTCGTAGAAGCCGACGTACACGTGTCGCCAGATGCCCCCGGTCCTGAGATGTGCATGCGCCTCCACAAAGCCGGGAAGGAGTATGGCGTCGGCAAATCCGTCTTCAACAATCCAAGGATAGGCGCGTTTGACGTCGCCGTAGCGACCGACCGCGACGATTTTGCCATCCGCGACGGCAACTGCATCTGAAAAGGGAGCACCCGGCACCATAGTATGGATGCGACGGGCTCGGAAGATAATGCGGTCGCTCATTCCTTGTCTTGCATTGGCTTGCAGCTCATCCAGCCTATCAAAATCCACCGAAAACTTGCCGACTTAGCAGCCCACTTAGTTTAGCCGAGCTGGGCTGCTAACTCTAAGCTGGCTATCATAGATATTCGTTTCAAAAAGTCGCGTCGAAGATCTGGCGAAGAGGCAGCCGCCCGAATTCGATCTCGGAAACAATCTTGGTCCTTCTGCGTCTTCGCTTCAAGATTGCGCTTGTTGTCGATCGACTGCCGCTGCACGAATTCGAGCGTTACGAGGCGACGCTGGCGGTCGTACCGGTCCAAGTCCCAATTCCTCGCTGCGACCGTGCCAAACGTTGCTAAGTCGTTCGGCGAGGTTGATCGCGTCGTGAATGCCGCCATTCATTCCCATTCCACCTAGGGGATTATTGATGTGGGCGGCGTCGCCTACTTAAGAATACACGCCCCAGCCGAAAGGTCTTTGCAACCCGCTGATGAACTCGATAGAGCGTAGTGTGCGTGATCAAAGGGACTTCGCCCTTTGGTACTAATTTGCGAAAGTGTCGCTAGCGCATACTCGGCCGACGTTGCGATTTCGTCGCTGGTGTCTGGTTCGATGGAAACATCACACGCCAGGCGTCAGGCACACGAAGGTAGAAATGCCATTGGACGGGATCCGCCACGTAGCTCACTCGGCCAAGATCGGGGATCAATCGATTGAAATCGTAGGTGGTCGAAATCACCAGCAACCGTTCCGGCCATGTGAAGCCTTCGAATTCGATTTCTGTTGCACTACGAACGTTGCTGTGCGCGCCGTCTGCTCCGATGAGCCATAGTCCTCTGCGCCGTTCTGTCTGTCCCTGCGACCGCCGAATTAAAATCGTGATGCTGTCATGGTCTAGAGTCGCGCCTTCGACCCGGCAATCAAATTCAATCCTAAAGTTTGGGTTGTTCTCGTAATGCCTCTGCAGAATCCGCGTAAGTTTGAACTGTTCGCACTGCAACCGATAGGGGTGGTTGGTCAAATCGCTAATTTCGCCGAAATCGAATTGTGCAATTAGGCCCTCGCGTTTGGATCGGTATTGAAGCGTTGGGGCAATCAAGCCCTGTGCGCTAAGGTCATCAACGACACCAAGACGTCCAAGCATGTCTAGCGTCGGAGGGTGAAATGTCGATGCTCGAACTCCGTACTCAAGGTTGAGGACGCTTCCAAAACCGTGACTGGCACCCCTTTTTGCGCAAGGCTCGCCGCGGCGCAAAGTCCGACGGGTCCTGCTCCCACCACGTACACGCGATCGTCCCGGGTCATTTTGCACACGTTGAGTTCAGATTTCGGCTGCGCGAAGCCAGTTGCTGGGAAAGCGGCAAGTTGGCCGTCCCGCAGCGAATTAAGCCTGAGCAAACGATCGGCGACTTTGCAGACGTTCCAACCGACTGCTTATCCCGCTGAAATTCTCCGGAACATCTCCGCTCGCCATTCTCCAGCATTAACGGGCTCAAAACGGGGGAGCACGCCTACTTCTCGGCAGGTGGGCACGCATTCAATAGTCAAGTCAGGATCGGGAACGGCGAAGAACGTTAGCGAGAGGCGATCGACCTTTTTGTGCGGCATGCTGTTCCGGTACTACAACTCGATGGACGGTCGATTTCCAACGCTCGTTGGTCCACATCTTCATAACTTCTCCCAGATTTACGATGAACACGTCATCCCTGGGAACCATGTCAAGCCAATTTCCATCACCGTGTTGCAATTGAAGGCCCCGCGCGCCTTCTTTGTTTCTCACACAAAAATCGTGATTGCGGAGTAGTCGACATGGGCTGCCATCCGCAACTGTCCGGGTAACGGCGCCTGATCCAGCGGCGGATAATATTGACCGCGTAACAGGCATTCATGATCGATGTAGTGCCGTTGGAAGTAGCTATCCCCGAGGCCTAAAATGCGCGCGAACACGGACAGGATCCGCGCCGCCAGTCGCTCCTGTTCACGATAATATTGCTCAAAGGTCTCGCGCAGCCATTTTGGCTGGTCGGGCCAGACATTCTGAACATAGCGACCGCGATGCGCAGCGCTGACGGATGATCCCGGTGGAGTTAATCGCCCCATCGCGAATGATTCCTTGATGTCGGGCAATTTCGACATTTGCTCGAAATTGCGCGGGACGTAGCCCCGGCTGGTGCCGACCTTGTCGGTCTTCGAGGCTTTGAGCTTTTCCTCGGCTGGCAGGCGGAAGAACTCCAATGCGTAGCGGTATGCGTCGTCAATGAGTTTTTGTGAAACGCCGTGGCCAACTACAGTCAAGAAACAGACTCGCTTCAGCGCCTCGTCGAGTTCACGCCCTATGTGGGTCTGGCGTTCCGGGGCAGCGTTTTCAAATTCGGCAAGATCAAGGACTGGAATTTCTGCATCAGCCATTTTTGTTCGCTCCTCTGTGTGAAAACAACTCGGATAACGCACCCGGCATTCTTTTCAACAATGACACCAGGGCGGCGGCCACATACTCGCGCACAGCGACAGGCGTGAGGCCAACTCGATGTTCATGCGTTTTAATCTCTTTCGGCACTCCGATCAGCACAAGACTGTTCCCTCTATTCAGCTCGTCGGCTGGCCATCGATGTGTGTGAAACAGTGCTGGTCATTAGCTGTCATTCCTCTCGAACGGTCGAACGCACTAGGAAACCTTGCCAATTGAGGCCCCGAGGATTCCGACAATTTCGTCCATCTGGGTTTCAGATACGATCAGAGGCGGAGATAACGCAATTGTGTCGCCGGTAGTGCGAATCAAAAGACCCTTCTCGAAGCAGTCGACGAAAACGTCATACGCGCGCGCGCCAGCAGCGCCATCTCGGGGCGCAAGTTCGATGCCCGCAAGCAGGCCCATCGCTCGAATGTCGATGACGTTCGGCGCGCCTCGGAGGCTATGGACGGCGGATTGCCAACGCTCAGTCAGTTTGCCAGCGCGCGTCAGTAGTCCTTCCGCTTCATATATTTTCAGCGTCGCCAAACCCGCCGCACAGGCAACCGGATGACCAGAATAGGTGTACCCATGGAACAGTTCGATCTTGACTCTCGGGCCCCCGCATCAGTGCGTCGTAAATCTTCCGGCTCACCAATACTGCACCCATTGGGATTGCACCGTTGGTAAGACCCTTCGCGGTTGCAATGATGTCGGGCGTGACCCGAAATAATCAGCGGCAAACGCCGCCCCAAGGCGACCAGATCCGGTAACGACCTCATCGAAGATCAGCAGAATGCCATGAGAATAGCAAATCTCCCGAAGGCGTTGCAAGTATCCTTCAGGAGGCAGCAAGACACCGGTGAAGCTTCCGCTACCGGTTCGACAATAACGGCGGCAATCGTGTCGCTTCCGTGCAACATCGTGAGGCGCTCAAGATCGTCAGCCAGCTCTGCGCCGTGATTGGGCAATCCACGCGAAAACCTGTTCCGGTTCAGATCGTGCGTATGACGCAGATGATCGCATCCTGGTAATTGAGGAAACATCCTTCGATTGCTGACGATACCACCTACTGACACTCCACCGAACCCAACACCATGATACCCCCTCTCTCGGCCGATCAGGCGGGTCCGGGTCCCTTGGCCGATAGATCGTTGATAGGCAATCGCGATTTTGAGAGCGGTGTCGACCAATTCTGACCCAGAGTTGGTGAAGAAAACACGATCCAGTTGTTTTGGAGCTATCGCGGCAAGCTTTCCGGCAAATTCAAACGCGATCGGATGGCCCATTTGGAATGATGGGGCAAAATCCAGCGAGACGACGATACTCTCAGCTGCTCTTCGCGATCGTTTTCACGCCCATGGCCCGCGTTCACACACCAAAGACCCGCCGTTCCATCTATGATCTTCTGACCTTCGATGGTCGTGTAATACATGCCGTGAGCCGAAACGAGAAGTCGGTGGGCGGCCTTAAATTGTCGATTGGCAGTAAACGGCATCCAGTAATTGGAAAGGTCGGGAATATTCGCAACGACACGAACGTCCATCAATTCAGCTCCACAAACTGGTATTAAGCAGCGCATGTCGCGCATTACTGAACAAGTCCTTTTCTGAAGGTCGCTATTATTATATTGAAATTACGTACGTAATGTCCGATTGTTATTGGATCGTGAACAACTGAAACGTCTGGAAAGTATGTTCCATGGTCGTGGATCTCGAAGGAGGCTTACAACAAGAGTTCGTCTGCGCTCGCAATTCTCTCAACGAGAGCTTGCAAGAAGAGCGAAGGTGGCCAACGCAACGATCTCCCTGATTAAATCGAATCACGTAAAACCTTCTGTCGGCGCTCTTCGGATTCTCGATGGCATCCCGATCGGTTTGTCCGAATTCTTCGCGCTCGAGCCCGAAAGAGAAAGCAGAGTTTTCTATCAATCGAACGAACTGACAGAGAATGGAAAGGGAAAGATCTCGTATCGGCAAATCGGCGAGCACCACTTCGGCCGTTCCACTGACGAATCTTGAAAGAGCGCTATTTGCCGGGCGCCGACACAGGTACAATTCCTCTGACACACAAGGCGAAGAAGGAGGAAATCATACTGTCGGGGCGCCTCGAGGTGACCGTTGACGACGAACGCAAAATCCTCGGTCCTGGCGATGCTTACTACTTTGCGAGCCAGCGACCGCACCGGTTCAAATGTGTCGGCGCTGACGCATGCGAAGTCATAAGCGCTTGTACGCCGCCGACCTTTTAGATTCCATTCTGCGTGTTCGCGAGCGGTGGCTTTGCGCGCTTACGACTACTGGTTGCCTACGCTGCGCCAGCGCAGAAAATATCCTTCGATCTGCAAAAATAAAATGTTGATGAGAAAACCAAGAATTGCAAGCATAAAAATTCCAGCAAACATTTCCGGCACACGAAAGTTGCGCTGCATATCGAGAATGAAATAGCCCATGCCTGTGTTGCCGACGATCATTTCAGCAACCACGGTGACAACCAGCGCGATTTCAAGACTGATTCGCATGCCGGTCAGAACATGAGGCAATGCGGCCGGAAAAATGATCTGACCTAAAGTACGCAATCGCGAGACGTTAAAGGTGCGACCGGTATCCACCAAGTCGGGTCCACACCACATACACCACCAAGAATCCTCTTAGAAGCTCAGGAAACAAGCAGGCGAGGACACGACAAACACCTTCATCTCGTTGCCATACCTCAGACGAGAAAATCACAACAGGGGTATAGGCCAAGCTTGAGACCGCCACGAAGAGCCGGTGATGAGCTCCATGAGGCGGTAAACAAATGGCACCGTCCCCATGAGCAGCCAAGAGATATCGCCCACTGCGACAGCGATGACGAAGCTTAGAAAAAATTTTGGCTACGTTCACGAGCATTTGCAATGGCCGAATTCGCCCATCGATGACGTTTTCGTACAGCGCATTGCCGATGAGCGAGATGCGCGGAAAGGCGACGGGATCAATGAGATTCGCAGCAAAGCAACTTCCCAAAAGACAAGGATTACCGCAATAAGAAGAAAAGCCTGGCCAGCGGCTTTTAGTAATTTCAACCCTTTGTCATCTCGATATTCATTTCCAGCAGTTGGAATCCTCGAAAAGAGGCGCTGCCGACGGCGATGAAGTCGGCTCCAGGCGAGTCACAATTTGGTTGCGCAGAGCGGCAAAGCGGCACTCCCACGTCTTCCACGATGCCGCCGGCGAGCCAAGCCAGAGATGATGTCACTCGGTCAAAAAGACTCCCTCATCAATATCATTCGTTTTTACAAACAAAATCATCACTAAAATCGTTTTCCGCGGGGTCGAGCAGCAATTCTTGGAGAATGGCGCGCGTCATCGCGTCTACAGCGCTGATTGGCCCGTCCATCACAGGCGTCAGCTGCGCCAGTCGGTGCCAGGCAGGTCGACACACTGCTGCCTGCCGGCTGCACAGCTGTGCAGGGTCATCCTTCCTCCTCCTCGTACTTTCATTCCCCGACCAGGTAGACATTTTTCGCGGCATCAGTCGTGGACTTCCTTACACGGGAGTTTTTTCTCGTTTGGAGCCAAACTAAATGTGCGGTTAACAGTACACCACAGAAAAATCGATTTAGAATATTGCTCCAAAATGTAGATCATACCCTTCGGTGGTCCAGAAATTCGACGGCCGTTGAAGCAAACCGTACCGACAGTGGCGCTTCGAGCCCTGAGATGATTTTGAGCAAAGTGGACTTGCCGCAGCCCGACCAGAGCCAACGATCGACACGAAGCTGCCAGCATCGATGGCACAGAATAACCACTCGAATAACTTCAGTTGCCGGCTGTTGACAGTAAAGATTTTGCCGACGTCGCGTAGCTCGATGACCGCTCCTACGCGCATAACGCTTTCCAGCGCATGCAGAGAATCGGCAACGTCGCTTGCTGTAATCCATAGGCCATCCCCTGCAGCAATCTAGACAGCGGCAATCGCCATGTCGAGACCGCTCCGTTGTTTATGCTTCAACCACGCCGTCTGAACTGGAGATCCATGTCACTTCCAAGCTTGAAGATAATGATATGAAAAAACTCAACTGTAGTTTGACTTTCAGTGCATTTTTCGCACACGTACTGTGCGGCAAGCTAAATATCCGTTGAAATTGACAAAACTGAGTAGTAAGATCTATTTCACAGCGCAAGTCCTCGTCTCGGCGGCAACTTTTCAGAGTCCGTATATTTTGTATCTCAAAAAGCTCGCTCTAATTTCGCATTTGCGTGCAGTCGCCCACCGCGAAAAACTGGCTTCCGATGCAATTTCCAGCTCTTCTCATTCCCGGCGGTACACCGCCAGTTTCAATAACACCAATGCACAAGCGCCGCTACAAGGAAGTTAAAGTCGCAACTCTCAGTCATCATCACAGCCCCCAAAATATTTTCCGCCCAGAGGACCGGTCTCTACGCCAAGTTGCAGACTCGGTGCTCTTCTTGCCGAATTTCCAACGGAGATAGAGCCGCTGCGGCAGGCCGATCCGGCGCCATCGACGTTATGTTTGCGATCCGGAGAATGAGATAACTGCGATCCAGAACGGCTTCGGCATCGCGGCGATTCTCAGACAGGAAATGGCACGCGTCAGCGCCCCCCCCCCCCCAGCCCGACACCGGGTCTCTGCAGGTTCTCGTCAATTCAAACATTAAAGCCCTCGCCGATTTGAAAGGCAAAACGATTTGCTGTGCCAAGTCTCTCCAGTCAGAACACGGTCAGCATCCAAACCATTCTAAGACGAGCTGATGGGTTAGAGGAGAAGGACTACGAGATGATCGAACTGCCATTCCCGACAATAATAAATGCCGTGAAAGAGCAATAAAGTATGATGCTGTCTCGCTGATGTCGATTCCGTTCACTCCGATGGTCTCATCGAGCGACGGGCCAGGTCCTGCCCTGGAGCTGTAGTTTGACGCCCATGCACGACTAGCCAACGTCAGTGTCGGTGCGCGAAAAAGGCCTACAGTAGCAGCACAATCGTGACACTGTAGATATTAGTTTGATCAAGGCGCAGAGGAGCAATGAGCATTTCTCAAGCAGCGATCAGAGAAGGCGATTTCGGAAATCGGCGCCTTTACGGGCATTCACCCTCAGCTTGCCTGAATCGTGCCGCTCCCAACTGCGACTACAAAGTCTCGATTAAAAAGTGTACCGGCAGAGCATCATCGCAGTAGTCCAAGCACCCACATTACTCAAAGTCCAAAAGTGCCGAAGATTACATCTCACCTCAGATTGTGAGGCAGGCACGATCGGAGAAAGCCCATTACAAGTCGGTACCCATTCCCCCTCCCTAAATACATTCATCATCTCTTCACTCCAACTATTTCCATCGTCCGGTTCTTTTTAAGCCCACCTTTTAGCTCTTCTGCGACAGTAGAGTACCAACCAGCAAGAGGGTGTGGGGCCGCCCATTTTTTGCTGCGTGCGGCAGCGAGGCGCGACCATTCGCCATCCAGGCTAGTCGGCAAGGACATCGGCTTTCGGCCGTTCCCCACAGGCTGCGTGCGCTTGCCGCGCGCGCCTAACCGCCGTGCGAAATGGCTGAGACCCACTCCACCGACGAGGCCGCCAAGCAGGGTACCTAAGAACGTGACGACGGCGAGATACGACATGCCGCAGCCGCCACCTAAATCACTCTGCGTCGCCGGGTCGCGATGGATCAGATCAGAACCCAGCCAGAGCGAAAACGCGATGTAATGCACGCCCAGCAATGCCCCGAACGCGGTGCAAGAAATTTTCACCAAAAAATCCGAGGAGCGCAAACAATGCGATTTTTTTAATCCCCGTCTCCCTCGTCGCAATCAGGTTTGTAACTCCCCCGGAAAGCCATTTGACTTCAATGGGTGCATTTTTCACCCCGGTTTGTGAATATAACCCATTGACAATGCGATGCTTTGGCAGTTGACCCGGGGTCGCCAGTGATTTCAATGCGTTAGACGACTATTTCCAACGGCTCGAATGTCAAGAAAATCCACCGGGGTGACGTCTGGGGTAACATAGAACCAAAATTTCCGAAGATTTAAGAACCGCAATTCAATTCGCAGAAAAATTTCCCGAGGCGGACTTGCAATGTTTGCCGCTAAAACTTTGGCAGCAGCAATTCTAACCAAGCCTGGAGATCCTTCGCGAGCACCCGCGTCCTTCTGCCAGATTTAACCGCACACAAACACGGTCGTCGGCTCATTTTTCATTGCTCACCTCTCAAATGCCCTCACACACACATTACAGTTCGGCCGCAGAACCCTCATATATATCCACACTCTTGCCAAAGATGTACCCCATCCCACCAACTCCTTACTCCCGTGACACTCTCCGCGCGCGGCGAATTCTTCGGCAAGTCGGCACCGAGAAAACCTCCAGTCGGCATATCGCAGATATCGTTGAGTTCAGGCCATTGGTTGGCAATAAGCACCAGGCGCGGGGGCAAACCACTGCCTTTTGCTCCTGGACCTAGCGTTGGCCGTCCAGTAAACTTCTCTGTATATAAGCGTCGCGCAGCGCCCACCAGGTGCATTTCGATGACAACGCAGTTGGCAGACGCCGTACCCACCAACGCAGTCGCAGCGGTCTGAAGCGGCTGGAAAAGAGATGACGCGCGATTTTGATGCACAGCAAAAGTCATCGAAGGGCTCGATACCGGTGTGTCGAGGGCATGGAGCTTCAGCGCCCAAGCGAAACGTCATTTCGACGCGGGAATCCGCCGACGTTTCGCCGTCGCTGTCGCGAATCTCCACGTCAGAGCGCCATTCGCGCCGGCGCTGTTGAGGTCCTGGATAATGCCCTCGCACGTCTCGGTCTCGTGAAAGAGCAGCACCGCGGAGCTGCCTCTTACGGACGCTGGAAACGGCCTGGTTACCCTGATTGCTGTAGACGTAGGTCCGTCCAGTGGCTTCGCTTGAGATCATCGCCGATCCGCGCCGGGGCTCGAACACGCTGCGGATTGCACACTCCAAACAGCACCAGTACCGCAGGCGAATTATAGGAAAATAACCAGGTTTCACGGAAACTCGGCATTTGCGGTCCAGGTCCCTTCACCAGCGGGTACACCACGGCGGCCGCCAGAGCATTCACGTCAGCCAGATCCACCAAAGCAATCACGGCGCTCTTCAATTAAACGCAGTTGACTCATCACACCTAACCCTTAAGCCTCACCGTCACAAGCTCTCTCTACAAGCAGTGCTGCATATTTATTGTCACCAGTCCTGTTGGTTCGAATTCCTCGTTATCATGGCCATCTCGCCTCCAAGCTTCTCACCAGTAACATAGGCACAGCATCTGCGCGTCAACCTGAAACGAAAATCGGCTTTCTGCCTGCCCACTGACCATCAGATTGAAGCTGTCCGTGGTGAATCGTCCACCGCGTTCGCTCTCACCGAGTAGGAAATACACATTTCAGCGCCTTTTCGCGTTGAAGCTTGCGCAGCGCTCGCAGCTCATCGCCGCGAACCAATATGTGCTGGGCTTGCCATTTTTCACCCTACGGACATGGACGGTGGCCGAACTGAAATCAATCTGCTCCCACCGCAGGTCGCAAATCTCCGAAGCTCGCAAGCCATGCCGATCAGCGACGAGGTCATCGTCGTAGTCCCAATCGCCGTGGCGGTTGCCTTTTCCAGCCCTAGATGGCCTCTCGACCTCGGTTTCGGTCTGGTGTTCCCGGGTACGGAGGTCTCGATTTGGCTGCCGCCTCGGCGCAACTGCTCGTTTTTCGGTGGCTGCTTCTTCACCAACCGCAGGTTCGATTTTGCTGGCATTATCCCACTCCCATCGCTCTCTATACTGCTCGTATAATCGTCGATCTACGAGCGGTCTCCGAATCGCGCAATTGAACGTTTTTTCTTCCAAAATGACGATTATAGAAGCTAATCCCGCTTCTCGTTGGTCTCAAAATGTCTAGGGCGCGGAATTCATAAGCATGTAGTCAAATCCGTATTGATGAGAGCTTAATAAAAGCAAGATAGTGGCTGCAAGCCGCTCGTAGCGGTGGCGATGCGCCGACATTGCTTGATCTTCTTAAAGAACCGTTGACCAAGTTTCGCGCAAGGTAGAGATATGGGCTGAAGCAGATTGCCTCTTTACCATTCCGTTTTGGCGGATGTTTGCCCACGCCCCTTGCTCACTGGTGAGTGCCCTCATCCAATCGGCGCTAGCCTCCATCCGCCACAGCATAGTTCGTGGGCACAATACGTTACAGGAGTACGAGCAAGGCTAATTGTCGTACCTACTCACGGGCGTAAGCCCAGTGACCGGCAGGCCATTGGTGTCCACGACGGCATAAATTTCGGTCGTCAGCCCACCACGCGACCGCCCCGTATGTTCTTCACTATTGCCACAATGCAGGCTCCGTGCTCATGCACTCGCACGATGAGCATATGATCATCTACACCGCCGCGTTATGACCGGTGTGGCCCGCGCATCCATGATCCGGTCCCATACGCCGGCCTGCCGCCAGCGAAGGAAGCGATCATAGCAAGTAGTGCGGGGCCCATAGTTTCCGGCAGATCGCGCCATGGCGCGCCCGAACGCAAGATCCAAAAGATGCCGTTGAGCACGGGGGTCCTTTACGCGCGAAACGCCGCGCGGCTTGTTCGGCAGCATCGGCTTGATCGCGGCCCATTCAAAATTGGTGAGTTCGTAGCGCATGATTTGAGGCTCCGGCTGTGGAGCTCGAATCACGTACCGGGCGACACCATCAACCCGCTAGCGCCCGTCGAGGCAGATTCCAATACCCTGAATTAATTCCGCTTTCGGGAGCATAGCCGACATGGCGGCACCTGCTGCTGGTCTCGTCCCAGTCGCGCATGACCCATATGCGACATTGAGCTGTCGCGGTGTATTACTACGCCGGCATGTGGCTCCTTTCGCGTGGAGCAGGGGTCCCCGAAAGTTGACGCGCCCCGATGCAATCTGAACTGAAAATCGAGACCGTAATCGTCATATGATCAGGGAACAGATTGAAACTGTGATCATAGGAGGGGGCCAAGCTGGGTTGGCAATGAGCTACTACCTCGGCCAGCTTGGACGCGAACATGTAATTCTTGAACGACAGCGCGTGGCAGAGCGTTGGCGGAGCGAGCGATGGGACTCGTTGGCTTTCCAGAGCCCGAACTGGAACATTCAGTTGCCGGGTTTTGCCTTTCGGGCCGCCGACCCAGATGCATTCGCCTCACGCGACGACGTTGTACAATTCATAGAGAGCTATGCTGCCTTCATCCACGCACCACTTCGTTCTGGTCTGGCGGCAACCGCACTCCGCCAAACGCCAGACTCGAAGGGTCTGATCGTCGAGACGCAGGCTAACCTATTCGAGGCGAAGAACGTCGTGATCGCCACTGGACCGTTCCATGTACCGGTAGATCCTCTCGCGTTTGGGGGCACGGCGCTGCATCTGCATTCCAGCCAGTATCGCAATCCTCAACGCCTGCCGCCCGGCGCGGTTCTAGTGATCGGTTCGGGGAACTCGGGCGCTCAGATCGCGGAAGAGCTTTGCTTGGCTGGCCGCCGAGTGTACCTTTCCGTGAGCAAGCACCGGCGCATACCGCGTCGTTACCGGGCAAAGACTACAACTGGTGGTACTTTGCCCTTGGTGACGCCGACACGACAGTCGATCAGCGGAAAAATCAGCAGCCGTCACCTTTAATCACCGGTGTACGGGGCGGTCACGACCTTGATCTGCTCGGCTGGCGGCCGATGGGGCAGTGCTGCTTGGCCGCATTCTCGGTGGCCAGAGTGGCAGGCTAACCATCTCACCTGACCTCGGCGAAAACTTGGCGCGCGGGGATGCGTCCTTTATCGATTTCACGCAGCGAGCTGATGAGCATGTCGCTCGGAACGGACTAGAGATTCCACTTTCTGAGCGTGCCGAAGTTCCGTACAACTCGAAGGAAGTCGCCGATCCCGTCCTGACCCTCGATCTCGCCGCAGCTGGCATCTCGTCTATCATTTGGGCAAATGGGTTTCGGTATGACTTCAACTGGATTGACCTGCCAATCTTCGCAAACGGGACAATACGTCAGGTCGAATACCAGAGCACAAGCGTGGGATCACAAGGGTACCTGGCGTTTATTTCCTCGGCCTGCCTTGGCTATACAAACGCAAGTCCGCATTTCTGAATGCGTCGGCGAAGACGCGGAACATCTTGCGGAGCAAATGCAGCTCATGCACGGCCATGACAATGCGGCTTGCTCGGGGCGGCCGTGCTGACAGGTGATCAAATAACCTTGTGAGGCAACTGCATGTCGCTTATGGCCCGTAGCAGTCGCGCAGCCTTATGGGCTTCGTGTCCGTTATTGGGTGAAGACCGGTCACGCGCGCTCTTGCTTGTCGCGGCCGAGTGTGACCCATCAGCGACATCGGGGCCAATGCAACTAGAACAGAACCTTCATGTTCGATCTCGATCTTCATTGGTGTGAACGTCGCGGTTCACGCCGTCACGGCCTTCTGGGCCGCCGCGAAGACGTCGCGTGCGGACGTCGTACCCGCTACGTGCTCCGTACCCTCGACTCCGAGGTCCATCCATCCTGCATTCACGGCCTCAAACATTTCTTCGGCAGGTCCGGTGTGGCCCTTCGGGATGCCGAATTGCTCGAACGCTTCCGCCCACCCTGCACGCGGGACTGCAAAGGCTTTCACGTCGAGATTCAGGACTTCACCCAATTGCTCCGCGACTTCATCCGCGGTGACCATCGAACCAAGCTCGACGACGCGCTGCCCTGACCACGCTGGCCCGGTCAAAAGGGTTGCGACCTCCGCGCCGATGTCGTTCGTCGCGACCATGGTCGATTTCCGGTTTGTCGGATTGTAGTAGACCGGTAGCGTTCCGCCCTGGGCGACCTGCAAGCCGTAGAGGAAGTTTTCGAAGAATCCACCTGCGCGCACAAATGCGATTGGCGATATCAGGTCGCGAAAACCTTGCTCCAGAAGCGACAAGGCCGTGATCATCCCAAGCCCGCTGGTCCTGTTCGCACCCATCGACGAAAGCGCAACCACCCGCGGCGGCGCTGCCTTGGTGAGCGCCTCGACATAGTTCGCAATCACGCCCTTGGCTTCTTTGTAATCGGGCGAGGGGGCCCAGACAGCCGGCAACATGACAAACGCGCCTTCGACGCCTTTGAGCGCCCGCTCGATGGCTGCCGAATCATTCCAATCACCGTCAACCAGTTCCACGCCCTGGTTCGCCCAGCTTGACGCCTTCTCGCGATTGCGGACTAGCGCGCGTACTTCCTTGCCGTGCGCCAACAGATGTTCTGCCGTTGCGCCGCCCACTTTTCCCGTGATTCCCATTACTAAAAACATGCGTTTTCTCCTGATCTTGAGGGACAGAGCACTGCCCCTGTTGGTTCAACGGATGAGCGGCAGAATGGCCCGGATACGGGGATCGCGCGCGTAGAGGCCGCCCCATGTCATCGCGCCCAGAAGCAGGGAAATGATTTCCGGCGGCGACCCCAACTCACCAATGCGGACATGGGCGCAGATGGCGCCTCCCAAAAAGCCCGTCACCAGGATCGCGCCGAGGACGGCGGTGGCCGGGATGGCGTAAAGGATGGCGCAGGCGAGTATGATCGGACCCACGACACGGGTCAGGTCCATCGCGAACCCGGTTTCCTGCAACATGCTCGCGATCTGTGCCGGCGCGAAAAGCTGAATAGTGCCGTCTGCCACCAGAGCGATAACGACAAACGCGCTCATTATCCGGCCGGCCCACAGGGCGCGATGCAAGGTCATGGTTTCAGGCGCCTGATGCAGGTTCATAGTTTCGGACATTTGTCGTTCTCCGATGGGGGTCACCTATATTCGAGAGCTTACTGTGTCTCTTGGGTATGATAAACACCGGAGAAATGAACTCACTGTTCTCTCTGTGGTGAACAATGCCGAGGCACGAAAATGCAGAATCTCGAACCCATCCTCATTTTCATAACGGTAGCGGAAATGGGGAGCTTCACCCGCGCGGCCGATAGCCTGGGCATTCAGAAGGGGAGGGCCTCAACGGCGGTCCGGAAGCTGGAAGAAGATGTCGGTGTCAGGCTTCTGCACCGGACGACGCGCAGCGTGCAGTTGACGGAAGACGGACGCGCATTTCATGCCCGTGCCCGCGATCTGCTTGCTGAAGTCGATGACCTGCACTCGATGTTCGCAGGCGATCGCGTGGCGCTTCGCGGGCGTTTACGGGTCGATCTTCCGACCGAGGTGGCGCGCACAACGATCGTGCCGGCCTTGCCGGATTTCATGGCGGCTCACCCCGAGTTGGAGCTGGAGGTGTCGAGTACGGATCGGCAAGTCGATCTGGTTCAAGAGGGGTTCGACTGCGTATTGCGGCTTGGACCCATCAGGGACGAGACGCTGATTGCCCGCCCGCTGGGCCTGTTGCGCATGGTCAACGCTGCCAGTCCCGCCTATCTGGCGCGCTATGGCGTCCCTCGATCGCTGGAAGATCTCCAGCGTCAGGAACATCGGACAATTCATTTTTCGACGATGCTGGGCGCAAGACCCTATGGATGGGAATATCCGGACGGCGACAGCTACGCGACGCTTCAGTTGCCAGGTGCGCTACACGTCAACAGCGCGCAGACCTACGAAGCCGCTGCCCTCGCCGGCCTTGGCCTGATCCAGGCGCCACTCCTGGGGATTGGCCGATACTTGGAGAGTGGAGCGCTTGTGGAGATCATGCCCGATTTTCGTCGCCGGGCGCTCGCCGTGTCCCTCGTCGTAGCACATCGGAGCAATCTGTCGCGCCGAGTCCGCGCATTCATGAAATGGATCGAAGATGTGCTGACGCCGTATCTGGAATAGCGAGACGAATAGTCGTCCGGCCCTCGAAATCAAAATCGCATGACGTTGATTGCTTACCGGAACCTTGAAGTTTAGCGCCGAACCATCCCGAATTTGCTGCAGTGCCGAATGTCTGAATCTGGCCCGTAGCAGTCGCGCAGCCTTATGGGCTTCGTGTCCGTTATTGGGTGAAGACCGGTCACGTGCGCTGTTGGTTGTCATGTCCGTTTGTGGACCCAAAGCGGCCACGGCGAAGGCACGGACCTTGTAGTCGGGCAACTCCCTTTCAATCACCCACACAATCACTGGTAGTATCGGCGCTGCAGCCTTCTGATGCTGCGGATACCGCAGGATGCGACTCAGGCTTCGGGCTTCGTCGCGCTGATATCGGAGCAAGCAATGAGGCTGTCGACTTGCTTGACCATTGCGATGGTCGCCTTGGTGCTGGTCACAGCAACCGCCATTGGCCTGCTCGCGTACCGCAATGTCGTGGCGATCGCGTTGCCCCGCGGCTTGGATCGGATCGATACCAACACACGCGTGATCGCGACGGAGCTTAATGCACGGTGCGCGCCGCGCGCGCCGACGTAATCGGCTTTCGATCCTCGATTGCAGTCGTCGATATAATGACGGCGCGTCTAAATGGCCTCGTCGATCCGGCGGCGGCCGCGGCCGAGACGGAATTGCGCAAGCGCCTGGCACAGCGTTTTGTGTCGGAGCTCACTGGAAAGCCTGACTACGCGCAATTTCGTCTCATCGGCGCCGGCGACGGGGACGCGAGCTTGTGCGGGTGGATCGTTCGGAACTGACGGCGCGATCCGGATCGTGCCGGATGCCGAGCTGCAACATAAAGGCGACCGAAGCTATTTCGAGACGGGATCGCGCTCCCGCCCAACGACATCTATATTTCGCCGGTCGATCTCAACCAGGAAAATGGCGTTTTCGAAACGCCGTTCGTTCCAACGTTGCGGGCGGCCGCTCCAATATACACACCTGACGGCAAGCCTTTCGGCATCGTCATCATCAATACCGACCTGCGCCGGCGTTCGCGCGAATTCGATCGGAAATGAGAATGGCACTGAGCTGTATGTCGTAAACGAACGCGGCGATTATCTTCTCAATCCAGCTCCAGGCCGCGAGTTTGGTTTTGAATTCGGCAAGCCGGTTCGGATACAAGACGACTTTCCGGGTTTTGCCGATTTGTTGGCGAAGAACGACACGACGCCTCTTTTGATGACGGATCGCACCGGAGCGCGGTTCGGCGTCGGCTGGGAATCGGTGAGGCTCGCGGGCGGACCTCGGGTCAGCGTTATCGAAACCGTGCCTTACAGCCAGGTCATTGGCGCGGCGACCGCGATTCGCAATTCGAGTCTGGTTGGAGGGCTGGCGGCCGTCGTTTGCGCGCTTCTTTTGGCGGTTGCTCTCGCTCGTTCGCTGACACGGCCTCTGGTCCAGATGACAAAAGCCGTTGAAGGTTTCTCCGACGATGCGCCGATTGTCATGCCGGCCGGCGGCGGGCGCGAAATCAACGTGCTGGCTGTTGCGTTCGGTCATATGGCGGCCGAGTACAAGCAAAGACGGCGGCCCTTAAGCAGGAGATCGAGGAACGCCGCCTCATTTTCGATACCTCGCCTGACTTGATCATGATCACCGATCGTCAGGGTACCTACACGCGGATCAGCCGAGTTGCGAGACGATTTTGGGTTACCGCCCCGAGGACATGTCGGACGCAACGCAGTCGCGTTTATTTGTCCTGACGACTTAGAAACAACTCGAAACGAGATGCGCCAGGCGCGCCGCGGTCAGGTCACAAGGAACTTCGAGACGAGATACATTCACAAGGACGGCCACATCGTCACGTTGGACTGGACGGGTGTATGGTCGGAACCAGTTCAGCAGCATTTTTTCATCGGCCGCGACACGACCGAACAGAAGCTCGCACAAGACCGAACTGGAGAGCAAAGAACTCTCCTCGATGCGGCATTGCAAAACATGTCCCATGGCCTGTGATGTTCGACGCCAAGGGATGCGTCGTCTTATTCAACGAGCGTTATAGGGCCTTTATGGGAGTCGCCCGAGTTCCTGCAAGGTCTCTCACTACTCGATCTCTTCAAGCACCGTGCCGCTACCGGAGATTTTGCAGGCGATCCTGAGAAATATTTCGCTGATGTGATGGCGGACATTCACGCGGGAAAGTCGGATACGAGAAATCATGGAGTCGCCCAATGGGCGAATCCTTCGCGTGGCCGATACGCCGATGGCCGGAGGCGGCTGGGTCGCCACGTTCGAGGACATCACCGCGACGCAAAGGCCGAGGCCACAATCCGGGAATATGCCGAGCGCGAGCAACTCTTCATCGCGGCGGTGAAATCCTCCAACGATGCGATCGTGACCAAGAACTTGGACGGCGTCATCACCGGTTGGAATCCCGCCGCGGAGCGCTATTCGGGTATACGTCGCAAGAAGCGATCGGCAAGCGCATCGATATTATCGTCCCAGACGAATTGCGCGGTGAGGTTCGCGACATACTGACCAAGATCAAAAACGGCGAGAAAGTCGATCACCACGAAACGGTCCGCATCGCCAAGAATGGACGGCGGATCGACGTTTCCCTCAGCGTCTCGCCGGTCAGGTCGCAATCGGGAGCGATCATCGGCGCCGCAAAGGTCGCGCGCGACATCGGAGCCAGAAAGAAGGCGCAAGAGGCGCTGCGTAAAGCGAACAGATGGCCCGCGCCATCATCGACACGGCGCTCGATGCTTTCGTGCAACTCGACGACACAGGCACGGTTATCGGCTGGAGCCCCAAGGCGGAGGAGATGTTCGGCTGGTCGCGCCAGGAAGTCATCGGGCGAAAGCTTGCGACTTGCTTATTCCGGCGGAAAATCGCGAAGCGTTTTCGGAGAGGATCGCCCAATTTCTCGTGACGCGGACAAGGGCGTTCTCGGCAGACGCTACGAAGCGCCATCGCTGCGGCGCAACGGCTCACGATTCAGCACCGAAGTGTCGCTTACGGCGCTGCGCCGCCGTGACGGCTACATCATCAATGGATTTATCAGGGATATAACCGAGAAAGTTGCCGCCGAGGAGCAGCTCCAACAGGCCCAGAAGATGGAATCCGTCGGCCAATTGACCGGCGGCATTGCGCACGACTTCAACAACATGCTGACGGTCATTACCGGAACGATCGATATTCTGGCCGACGCGGTCGCTGACAAGCCGGAACTCGCCGCGATCGCAAAGCTGATCAGCGAGGCGGCCGATCGAGGAGCGGAGCTGACCGGTCACTTGCTCGCCTTCGCCCGCAAGCAGCCCTTGCAGCCGCGAGAAACCGACATCAACGCCCTGATGGTCGATCGGGAAAGCTGCTGCGTCCGGCGCTCGGCGAACATATCGAGATAGAGACAAGTCTGCGGCCAGACATCTGGCCGGCGCTGGTCGATCCGAACCAGCTCACCTCGGCGCTGCTCAACCTTGCCGTCAATGCGCGCGATGCGATGCCAGACGGTGGCAAGCTGACACTGGAAACGAGCAATGTCGTGCTCGACCAGAACTATGCCAAGACCAACGCTGACGTTCCGCCCGGCGACTACGTGTTGATTGCGGTGAGCGATACCGGCAACGGCATTCCGAAGCGATCCGCGAAAAAGTCTTCGAGCCGTTCTTCACTACGAAAGATGTCGGCAAGGGAACCGGGCTCGGGCTCAGCATGGTCTACGGCTTCGTCAAGCAGTCCGGCGGACACATCAAGGTCTACAGCGAAGAGGGTCACGGTACGACGTTCAGGATTTACCTGCCGCGGGCCGGTGCGCAAGCGCAACCGATCGCGACATCGCCGGACGATTCCCAGCTCGACGGCGGCAATGAAACGATCCTGATCGTCGAGGATGACGCGCTGGTTCGAACCTCCGTCATCGCGCAAGTTCAAAGTCTCGGTTACAAGACGCTGGCGGCCGCTAACGCCGCTGAAGCCCTGGCGATCGCCGATCACGGGACGCAATTCGATCTGCTGTTCACCGACGTCATCATGCCGGGCAAGATGAACGGACGGCAGCTCGCTGAGGAAATGGCGAGGCGGCGCCCGCCGCTTAAAGTGCTGTTCACCTCCGGCTACACCGAAAACGCCATCATCCACCACGGCCGCCTCGATCCAGGCGTTCTGCTGTTGGCCAAGCCGTACCGCAAGACGGAGCTAGCCCGGATGATCCGCCGCGCCCTTGACGCCGCCGACTGCTTGGCTCCGGATGCACCAGATCCGCCGAAATCCCAGGCTATCTGAGGCACCATGGGTCGATAACCCGGCATTTACTAGTTTAGGTTGATATCCTGTCAGCTCACAATCGGCTCGGTCAGCCCTTTGAAGGGGGACGCAATATGCCGCGTGTGCTGATCATCGATGACCAGCCTCATGTGCGGGCGGCAATTTCCGCCGCCCTCAAAGCCAATGCTTACGAGGTAGTGGCCGTTGAGAGCGGTCGGTTGGGATTGATCGAGCTGAACAAGACCATCTTTGATATCACTCCGTTCGATCTGGTTATCGTCGACATTTACATGCCCGACATGGACGGCGTGACCTTGATCAAGGCGATGCGCGAACGTACGCCGAAATTGCCCATTATCGCTATCTCGGGCGCGCTGCTACGCGGCACCGGACGGACGGTGTTTGATGTCTTGTCCAAGGCGCCGCAGCTCGTTGGCATCACACTCCTGCAAAAACCGTTTCGGGCGAGGGAGCTCATGCAAGCGATACACAACTCGATCAGCGTAACGGCATAGCACTACTGGCAAAACCATTCTCTACGAGACCTGTCATGGCACGTATACTGATCATCGACGACGACCAGGCGGTGCGCACTGCTACAAAGATAGCGCTCGCGGCAAGCGGCTTCGACGTGGTTGCAGTCGCGGATGGAAAATCAGGTCTCGCCGAAATCGTCCAGCAACGTTTCGACGTAGTCATCGTCGACTTGTTTATGCCCGGAATGGATGGCCTGGAAACGACGAAGGCAATTCGCAAACTAAGCCCGCACATACCGATCATCGCCGCCTCCGGATTTATGTTCGGCGGTTCCTGCCCGGAAATGCCACTGTTCCAGGAAATGGCGCAAGAGGCCGGAGCGCTGCACACGCTATACAAACCGTTTCGGCCGAAAGATCTGCTGCTGGTGGTCCAAAAGGCATTGAGCACCACCGTCTAGCCTGGAGCGGGACATTTTGTCATCGCGAAGCCGGCGCAGTGCCTGGACGTTGCCCCCTAGCGTGAGGCCGCCGCACAACCTGAGTACAGTATTGGCACAGAGCTGACCTCGACCACTTCCTAGCCGATGTCGCCTTATGGCCCATCGCGTCATTTCGCTGCGGCGCGGAAATTTGGTCGCTTTTGGACTGAAGCGGACATCGGGCCGGATTTTATGAGTACACGGCCTAGCTGCGTTGCTGTTCGAAACGCTTCAGCCTCGTCGATCGCCATGCCATTCGGATAGGGAACCGCGGAACTCGCCAGGTTTTTGATTGGCTCTAACACGTGGTAGGGACTGTGCTCGCTTCCGGATCCTCCTCTTCTTCGGGTCTTCTTCAGCGCGACTCCCCGCTTCTTGCATCACGGCGAAGTCGGTCTTCGCGGTTCCCTATTTCTGTCATATGCTCCTCGGTCGGCATCGTGCCACTTCGACAGCGCCGCAAGCCTGCCGGCCGGTCAAGTGACAGCCCCGGACGCAACCCAAAGGAAAAAGGCGTGCTCAGAGACGATAGCGGTAACGGAGGCGGCAGGCCGGTCGCGGCCCGCAACGTGCTCGGCGAGGCGCTTGAAATCTGCTCGATCAAGCCCATGACAGGCTTTTATCGGGATGGCTGCTGCAACACGGCGCAAGAAGACGTGGGTAGTCACACTGTCTGCGTCGTGATGACTGTCGCGTTTCTCGAATTTTCCAAATCGCGCGGGAACGACCTGTCCACACCGGTGCCGGAAGTCGGCTTTGCTGGCCTTAAGCCGGATGACCGTTGGTGTTTATGTGCACCGCGCTGGCAGGAAGCATTCGAAGCAAACCGAGCGCCCCGCGTGGTTCTGCGTGCCACCCATCAAGGAGCTCTGACCTATTGCTCGCTGGCCGATCTGAAACGGTTTGCAGTGGACCTGGCGTGACCGCGCGCCGCTTATGACCCAAAGCGGACATCGGCCTACCGCGCAAAAATTGTGTCCAAAGGCACAACCGGCCACTTCTAAAGTCTATTTTGAAGCGGGGAGGTAATGATAAGAGACAGTCTATCCAAAGTTGTTGCTGGACCACCGGCCGCTTGGCCCTGACAACCTTGGCGCCGTCCTGGCGCACCGGTGCGGGACAACAATCAGACGTCGTGCGTTACGGTTCTCCGCCAAATTCGTTAAGTGCGCCAAACGCCGTCTCGCAAGCTCAAACGTGAGCTTCAGCGATGGCGAGAAATCGCCGCTTTGACAACTTCGATACGAAACCCTGCATCGGATTGGCCAGTTTAACGCCACTCTCGAAGCATTGGCGCACATCAAACCCTGATCTGGCGAGGAGATCGTAAACTTCTTCGGGTCGACTGTACGCACCTTCGCGGTTTTCCCGATTCTCGGCGTGGATAGTCAGGCGGGCGGCAAAGGCCGCGTCTTCCTCCGGCAATGGCACTCCGACACGCTGCAATTCCTCGATTACCCATTTAGCATAGTCGCGGCGCCCTTCAGAAGCGAGCTCGCCGACGAGACGATTACCGATGTTGAACAACATAACGAGCACGCCGCCAGGGCGAAGCGCCCGCCGTAGCCGCGCGAGAACGTCCACTTGACGATCGGAAGAAATATAATGAAGTGTTTGATGGACTAAGACAATATCGAAACGATCCTCCACCTCGAGATTCATCAGGTCCTGCTCCATGGTTTCAATCGGCAGTGACCAGGCCTGTGCGAGACGGCGGCAGCACTCAAGCGGCGATCCGCACCGATCAAGGATGGTAATTTCGACGGTACCCGTTCCGGCTGCGTGTGCGACGAGCGCCATGAGCCCGGTACCCTGTGAACCTGCAATCAGCACCCTCCGATGTCCACCGACGATGAGCTCGCGCAATATGAGATCAAGGTCTGACGATTCCCCCTCTATTCCGGTCGAAGCACGCGCCAGCCGAATATATGGCCAAAGTGCATGCATATGTCCGCATGATCGGCAGGTGCGATTGGCAATGGCGAAATTCTCTGCTGCGAGCAGCGGCAGGTCCTCGGGAAAACGTTGTTAATTCGGCATCAGCTCACTCATTCCAGTGGGGGGCTAATCGGTGCAAAGGTGGCAATATGCGAGATGAATTCTTCGATCTTTCCACTCGGTCCTTGGGGGAACGCATCCATTTCCCGAACACTCATTCGTATCGAGGGATGTAGTACTGTCCGGGCGTAAGTGTTGAGGCCGACGAGATCAGGGTTGCGCCCTGAACCATCCGGAATGTAACGAAACTCAATTCGTTCGTGATCGAGCTGCACGAGCTGATATCTCCGGAACGGAACGAAAGCGTGCATCGCTTGCACCATCGCCCCACGCGGCCAGACCCGGACACCGTCACGAAAGATGAATGCGTTGCGAGTGCGTCCTTCAATTCGCGAGATAATCGGCAGCACACGCCCACACGTGCAAGCTGCTGGCCCGACTTGAGCAATATCGCCAAGCTCATAGCGAATAAATGGCATTGCATAATTATAAAAGCCCGTCACAACAACTCGTCCCAGCCCGCCAGGCGCAACATCGCGCCCCTGATCGTCGAGAATCTCGACGAGGGCATTTTCGGCAGCGACGTGGTAGTGCGACACGGCTTCGCATTCGTAAGCCATAGCGCCGATCTCCTGACAAGAATAGATCCCGGCGACGCGAGCCCCCAACCGCTCAGCAATAAAATCGCGGGTACCGTCCGGGATAGTTTCTCCGACCAGAATTACGATTTCGATGCCCAGCGCCCTGCCACGTTGTGGCGTGACGGCGTGGGCGATTGCGAGCGCGCCGGATGGCTGGGTCATCAGATAGGGCGCCTTGTGTCTCGAGAGCCATTCCAACTGCTGTTCGACGGGCGCCATTAGTTCCATTTCGTAATGCGGCGCACCTGGATTTGCCAAGGACCAACCTGCACTCACGCGACCCTCAAGGCCAAGCGGAGTCGGGTCGTTGATGAAGCGCCGGATGGTTGCCAGCGGTCTTGAATTGTCTAGGCCAAACCATCCGATCATCCGCGTGAAGTGTAAATTGGACGCCAAGAGCACCAGTTCATTGCTGGCTATCTCCAAGGGAACGCCGCTCGACCCAGATGTTCGAAACTCGCGAATCGCACCGTAACCTGCTGGGAGGCGTGAGACGCGCATCTCGCGACCGTGCGCAATTACTTCATCGCGCCGCAGAACCGGAACCTCGGTCCAGTGTGACAGGTCGACCTCTCCGTTTGGCCTAAACAGAACGTCGAGCCGACGGTCATAGAATGGAAGCTTATCGCGTGCATGCCGGACGAGCGGAAGCAGCAACTGCGCCTGTTGGTGCTTAAGATCGTGGAGCGAGATGCGCTCGGTCTTGGCGAGAGCTCTGCTGTAGCGTTCGAATAGTTCTAGCATGCGGCAACCACCGTCGGACTAGCACTAATTCCACCTTTGCTGAGCGTCGTCGCGGATGATGACGTTTGCTGGGAAACGCCAGTCCACGCTCACTTTATTTCTTGCTGAAATTGTACGTATATATTCAACGATATAGATATCCTTTCCCCGGAACCGGAGAACGGATGCACCATGTGTTTCAACCAGCCTGGAAACATCACCATAAGCCCGGACAAGGGGTCGACTAGATAGCGGCCACCTAATACTCCCTGCTCTAACGGGGGGGCGGTCACCCCAACGCGCGGATCGATAAATTCCAACTTGCCATTTGTCGGGACACTATTGTCAGGCTCACCGCCTGAAACGTAATAGACGCCAGACCACGTTGCACCAGGGTGGTCGTGAACACTATTGTAATGTCCACGCCGCGAGACATTTGCCCAACCGTCCATGCGCAAATGCATCTTTCTGGGGCCATCCGATACCGTCACTAGTCGGGTCAAATCTAACGCCGTGGTGCTCACCCGATCTTGGAGTTTGCGAACGCAGTCTGCTTCCCAGAAGAATAGATCCGCTCCTGAGTGCCAGCCACCCACATTGCTCTTCGTCAATCCCCCGTCAGCTTTTTCTTTTTGCAGAATGAGCGTCCTCAATTCCGCGTTAATGATGTCACTGTCCACCCAAAGATAGGAAGAAATGGGCGTACCGAACGCCATCGCGACGTGCTCTTTTTGAAGTACGCTCCGCGGGAGGCTCATGGACTCATACCGCCGTTATGAGACCTTCCCAAAACAGAAAGCCGAACAACGAATAGAATAAAATCTAATCGTCGCCCATGCGCGATCGCGCATGCCGTTATTTGGACTGCCACCTGCTTGGGCTTATTCTTTCGCCGTCTGCTTCCGCCGCCTACGCCAAGTCGTGAAGCCTAAGCCAGCAAGGCCGCCTGCAAACAACGGCAGTGTGGCGGGAAGCGGCGTCGCTGAGGTTGGGGTATATTCGTAGCTAACCGTGAGACCTTCGGGAGTGTGGCCGCTACTGGCGCTACTCCAGTTGGCAAAGCCATCGGAGGTCATCAACGATAGAGCAGCAGTAATTGTTGCCGTCTCAAAGGAACTCAAAGAAGTGGTAAAAGTTGCGGTTTTATCAAATTCACCTGTGGAGGTGGTTGAACCGACCGATTGACCAGCCAGTGATACCGAAGCGGTCAGCGACCTAGCATTTAAGTCGATAAAAGAATTCAGCTGGACGTCCACTTCTGTAAGCGTTCCCAACGAAGTATTAAATCCCAAAAACGATAGGGAATCAGACGTACTTGAACTTCCACCGTCGCTGAAGCTACCAATAGAATAAAAAAACGCATCCGTTTGAGGGGTTGTTGTATTCGCGTTAGCTTTAGAGATTTCTGTGCCGCCAATCAGCACCGTCAATCCCGTCAGAACCGCAATCTTCTTAAGTGCATTGGGGTCGTGTGTCACAACAAACTCCCGATGTGATAGAGATAATTTTTGATCAGTTGCCGCGACTTCCTAGGAAACCCTAATAATCTAGCTGAATGCAATACTAGTCAATGGGCTTCGGTACTTCTTGCATATATCTTTGGATATACCTTTTTTGCTGAATTACGGCTACGCCATCATCAAAATTCAGAAAATCGGGCCCGAACGGAATGAACCCGAAGTTCCAGGGAGATATCAGGGCAACATTTAAGCGGAGCAAGCCTCACAGTCCACGCCAGTAGCTTGAACGCGAGTTCGCCGCTATGCAGAATTCGCTTTTCCTTGCTTGGTAACTAACCGCGCTCTGGATCATTCCCCATGAAGGATTGGATTGCAAAGTTGCTCGATTACCGCGATTTGGCCGGTATGGGCCACTTACAGCGTGTCGAAGATGCAAACCTCGGCTTAGGATGGATCTATTACGGTTTGGCGCGGGTCATCCGCCCGAAACAGGTCGTGGTCATCGGATCATATCGTGGATTCGTTCCGCTGGTCCTGGGCAAAGCCCTCGCCGACAACCTAGATGGAGGACGGGTCATTTTCATCGACCCGTCTTTTGTCGACGATTTCTGGAAAGACGCGCAGACCGTTCGCGCGCACTTTGCTCTCTTTGGCGCGACGAATATCGAGCATTATTTGATGACCACACAGCAGTTCACCCAGTCGGAGGCCTATCGTTCCCTCGATCGAATGGGAATGGTGTTCGTAGACGGGTATCACTCCGAGGAACAGGCTCGTTTTGATTACGAGGCCTTCGAAGGCCTGCTGAGCCCTGATGAAATCATTCTGCTGCACGACACGGCGTGCAGCAGGGTCTCCCGCATTTATGGGGTCGAACGCGCCTACGAGCAGCGTGTCAGATATTTTGTTGATAAACTTAAGCAAGACAAGCGACTACAGGTTCTTGATCTTCCTTTCGACCAAGGCGTGACCCTCGTCCGAAAGGTAGGCGAAGATGGAGCGGCAAGAAATCTGCTGAATGCGTCTTGGTCCGTACCAGTGTCGGATTCGAACGCGCGGGCATGACAGATCTCCACTCGAAACTCTGGGCCATCACCTGCTACTTCAATCCGATGCGTTACCGGCGGAGGCTGGCGAATTTCCGGATATTCCGCGAGTGTTTGCAGGTACCTCTCGTCGTGGTCGAATTGACATTTGGGTCAGAGTTTGAGCTGCAGGCGCAAGACGCAGAAATTCTCATTCAGCTGCGCTGCGGCGCAATTCTGTGGCAAAAGGAGCGCTTGCTCAATCTGGCACTGAAAGCCCTTCCGAATGGTTGCAATAAAGTGGCGTGGCTGGATTGCGATATTATGTTTGAGAGGCCCGACTGGGTCGAGGCCGCGAATTTATTACTCGATCGATATTCGATCATCCAGTTATTCCGGCAGTTGCATAATCTCGGCCCACAGTGGGCTCCCGGACAAGATCGCGTGGCTGAGGTTGAGTTCACACAGCCGTCGGCGGCCTTCTCCTTAGCGTCAGGCGTCCCCGCCGCGACATGTCTCGGCCAACTTATCGATGGTCGAAAAGACAGGTGCGCATCCGGTTTCGCATGGGCGGCGCGCCGCGAGCTGCTAGACCAGCACTCTTTCTTCGACGCTTGCATTCTTGGCGGAGGGGATCGCGCAATGGCCTGCGCCACCCATCATTGCTTCGAGGAGTTGATGCAAAGTCATTCCATGAATGAGCACCAGCGACGGCGTTATATCACCTGGGCCGAGCCATTTTACGAGTCCGTTCGCGCTGAGATTGCATTCGTGGAGGCAGAAATATTCCACCTTTGGCACGGAGATGTCGCCAGCCGGAAAGGGCGCTTGCGGCATGAGGATTTTCGACGATTCCAATTCGATCCCGATACGGACGTTGCGATTGACGACAACGGGGCCTGGCGGTGGAACACCAACAAGCAAGAGATGCACGAACATGTCCGCGAGTATTTTGCATCGCGCAGGGAAGACGGATAGTCCCCCGACAGACGCTGCGCCGCGCTGATACGCGCATCGTACCCATAAACTGTGCCGTCATCTCGTCGGGACCTGGCTGATGAAATCTTCGTATTTGCCGTTTCGAGAGCGCGGTATCGCATCGACGGCACGAACCGTCACATCGACGGGCTGTCCCAGCGTACTCCGAACGCTTTCGGTCAGGGCTAGAAGATCGATCGGCTGATCGGTCGATTCTGGCACATAACGAACCTCGATATTGTCGAAATCAGTCTGCACGACCTGAAACTGCTTCCCCGCGATGAATTTTTTGAACTGAGCAGGGGTTGGCCACACCGTAGTCCCGTCACGAAACCTGAATAGGTTGCGATACCGGCCGAGAATACGGCGCATCGTCGGAAGCCCCCGGCCGCACGATGGTGTTGCCGTCCCGGCTTCAGCCAGATCGCCTAATTCATAGCGGATGAACGGCATTGCGTAACTGTAGAATGGCGTGACGATCACGCGTCCGATCTCGCCAGGGCCAGCCGGCGAACCGTCGTCGCGCAGGATTTCGACCAAGCATCTTTCAGCACTGATGTGATATTCGCCGCAGTCGCTGCATTGCGCGGCAATGTGGCCTACTTCCTGAGCACCATAGGTATCGGCGATCTCGCTGCCGAAGACAACTCGGCACAAAGCGCGGATGTCCGGATCAACCACGGTGGCGAACGAAAAAATCAGCTCGAGCCGCAGCGCAATCCCACGCTTTTGCGCCATTACCGCCAGCTCCTTCAGGATACTCGAATACGACGCGAGATAGTTCGGCCTGTGAGCCGCCAGCCAATCCAACTGGGTATCGCTATCAAACCCGGTCGAAAGAAAGTGCATAACGCCGGTTGGGCAATCGGGACGCCAGCCAAGGGTGGTGAACGTACGGGCAGTTTGGGCCTCCCCGGCATGGTCGTAAGCGATCTGAGCCAAAGTCTTGTCACCATCGACGCGCCACCAGCGGTACATGCGATCGGTCAACGCTTGATCTACCGATAATGCCGCGGCGATCCTCTTGCAGCGAAACGGCATACCGGTCGATCCTGACGAATTGACATCGACGATCGGGCCGATTTCGGACGCCGTGCTTCGACTTCTCAGCTTCTCGCCATTTGCAACCGCCTCGGCGCGCGTCAAGATCGGTACTTCGGACCAATGCCGCTCGATGCTCCCTGGCTGGCCAGAATCGAAATCGAGTCGATCCTTGTAGAAATCTGTTGTTCGGCGTGCATGATCGACGAGCTTCGCGAGAAGGGGTGCCTGATAGGCGTGAAGCTCCTCGCCGGTCAACCGCTCCGTCAGGGCAAATTTTTGCCCCAAGGCGGGATCCGCGTGAGCGTGCGAGGTCATAATGACTATTCTATCGCACAAAACTCGATTTGTACCGAGCGCGCTCATGTCTGCCGCGTAGCGGACCTCGAACGATGTATGACTCGTGTCCGTCGGCGTTGCCTTTGAGCCAGATAATCCGCCACCCGACTTCGCGACGGACCATCTCGAATTCTCCGACACGGATGTGGCTACGACACCGCTTGCCGCCGTTCTCCTACGTTCGCCACTGATTTAGGAGCCATGGGTCTGTTTGGCTGGCGCAGGAAGCGGAAGCCTGGGGCTGTCGCCGCCTGATCGATCAACGGTGTTCAGATGACAAAGCCCACCGCACCGAGGTTTTTCGTTGGCGTGAAGTCACGATCAATGTCTCTTATGGCCCAAAGCGGACACGCTAGTCGGAGATAGTCGCGGCAGCTTTCGGGGGTAAAACGGAAATCGAGCGGGCGCTCGTTTTGGTTCCGAGAAGTTAAGTTATCGGCAGTCAGCGCGCGAGGTGCAGAGATTCCAGGCCAACACCGCGTCGAAATTGAGCCTCCTCACGTACAAGGCCCTAAATCTCACACCGCTCGTAAAATGCTTCTTGTACGAGCAGTGAAATTCCTAGGCGATTGAAGATGCCAGCAATTTCAGGCCTACGATCGATGATGCCTACAATCGAAAAACGATCAGTGAAAGGACTCTATGCTAAAATTACACAGCTGGGACGGCCACCGCGAGCTGATACCGGTATGCTTAGCATCAAACAGAAAGTTCAATTCGTGGATGGCAACAAAAACCCCGCGAACCAAACGATCCGCGGGGTTATGAGAGTTAAAAGCAAATGGTTTTAGGCAGCTTCCTTACGCCATTTGCTATCGTCCTTCCCGCGGGATCGACGTGGGCGAACCTCGCGGCGGGCGTGAACGAAGGAAAATGCAAGATCTTCTCCCACAGCGAAAATGTTTTCGATTTTCATATCGAAGAACACACTCCGGAAAGCCGCAAAGGCTTCCTTCATTTCCTCTGATGGATCGAATTCAGCATTTTCTTTCTCCATCTTCTCCGGTATTTCTTGAATAGCTTTATCTTTGCAGACGGCCTGCAAGAAAACTCTCATTCGATAGAATTTCTCTGTTGAAGTAGAAAGAGTTTTGGTGCCCGTCTCACACCTGCTGTAGTGCTCCGGCGAAACATCAAGAATGTCTGCTACTTCAGCCGACCGCAAACGAAGAGCCACCCGGATAAATTTAAGGTCATCTCCAGATAGCTTCCGGGGATGCAAAACCCGAGTTTGTAGGATACAGGTAATAAGGCCAGGAAGATCGGTGATTTCCGTCATCACCTTTCCTGTTTTCTCATCAACCTTTTCTACGACACCGTTCGTAAGGAACACCTTGAAAGGTACTCCTATGAGTTCGCCGTAGTCCTGTGCAACAGGACTGTCGGCATAGTCATGCTGCATTGTTTGGCTCACTTGTCATCTCCTTCACTTTTCGTGCCCCCTTCAATTCCAACACTATTCCTCCAGCATCAAACCACACCGTCACTTCGACCTCATCGTCATCGGATTCGTGCGAAAAGATGCAGACCGTTCCGGGTCCTTCACACTTTTCCGAACTGACGTGTTCCCCACACGTCAGCACTTCAGCGATCCTTATCAGCGAAACGCCGCCTAGATCGTCACGGCAGAAGCGAGTGACATTTTCGGTACCGTAGAATTCGAGGAACGCCCAAATCCATACTTCCTCCGACGTCAGACGACGCTTCTTCTGCGGCGGCTCATCGCCTATATCGACCATGTGATATCCTCAGCTTTTAACTGGGGATACTTACCATAACGTTGATCTAAGATCAAGCGTTCCTTGATCTTAGATCAATCTTTTGCCCCCTACTTTTTGCCGCCTTTTGGGAAATTCTCTTGCGTTTATTGTTGGTTAGGATAGCCGAGCGGGACTTTCCGCGCGGCCGAGCCTCACAGCGGCAGCATTTTTTTCTCTTGGGATAGTCTCAGCCACGTCTCCGGCAAGCGATGTCGATCACCAGCTTAGCCGCTTGGCTGAAGTCCCTAGGGCGCTTGGGGGGCTGCGTCACTCCATCGCCACCACGCAGAGAACTTGACCATCTTTAACACCACCCGCCCAATCCATGAAATCGGCGGACGTTTCTCCAGCCACTTCAAGACGAGCGGAAGCTAAGTCCGAATGACTGCGTAGGGCCGCCAATGCGGTCTCCTTACTGGCCATAGCGACGATATAGTATCGCGTTTGGCCCGGTTTCCCGTCCATTGGCTTCGTGCGGGCGACGATGTTCCAAGCTTTGGCCATGAGCCCGAATATGGCCGGATCAGCCAACCCCGCAAGCCCCATTCTGGCCTGCCTTATTCAAACTGACCCACTACCCAAAACTGAGCGCCGTGGACAATCCAGCGCGATTGACGGAGGATCATTCGTCGACAAACTGTGGATTGTGGCGGGTGTTCTACAGGCCGCACCGGCTAAATCAACGGTGTGGATAGCGTGACGGATTTTGCCGACCAAATCGAGACAAGGCGCTGCCTTGAGAGCAAGCCGCGCGAGATGGGTAAGCACCCGGCTAGTTAAAAGCGAGGTGCGCCGACGTTGATAGATCCGCCGATAGCCGGATTCTGCGTCGCCGATTCCCCGTTTTGACGGGCAGAAAATAGCTCGGAGGGATGTCGCATAATTCATTTGGCATTAGCTCGATATCACTGGACCGAAACAAGCCGACAACCCGCCACAGCCGCCATACTCGCCACAAGCATTTTCTATCAAGAGATTCTAAGTGGCATGTAGGTGCGGTATTCGCCAAGCTTGCCACAAGCGATATTCCGCGTGCACCTCATTGTGGCGGCTGTGGCGGCTGTGGCGGATCTGTTAGCCAAAATGTGCGAATTGCAGATTTTTCTCATGAGGCCACCGACCAGCCGGACGCCTCACCGCTAGGCATCGGCCATTCCTGCACACCGTGCTTCTTGTCAAATAGCTCTCGAATACCGACCAATGTAGGGAAACGGAGCCCTCTCTGAGCTCTGTCTTTCCAAGGAACGCAACCCCATTCCTTCTTGAGAGCGCTGCTGATGATGATGGATGAAACGTGTCGTAAATCCGGAACCAGGGATCGGGCCGCGAAGTAGAAACCCTGAACTCTTGTCTTCACCACTTGTAATTGCAACATCGGCTAATTCGATATGTGCTGACGGCAGCACTCCTGCATGTGCGATGGTCTCCACCAGCCGATCCACTCCGCGCCTGCTATGCGCCTTCTGTTCCGCCAACGCCTCTGTATACGGAACCAGTCGGACGTTGAAACTCGCAATGTCTCGATTCATTAGGTGATGCAGAAGAGCCTCTCGACCGCCGTTGTCCATTTGCTCTGCGATGGCAGAAAAATACCCGTGATCCTGCATATGCGCGTCACCCACATTCAGCACGTAATAGCGCCTTGCGTCTGCACCGGCCGGAACGACCCAATCGTTATTCGAGGACATGATCAGATGCACGCAATTGCACACCGGGAATGGATCTATCCCCTTGGGTTCGATCAGTAACGTTTCCTCGGTGATGAGGGCCTTGAGAATAAACTCGTGGGAACGATCTCCAGCGAAGAACGCTTCATCAGCGAACAGGACCGAGCAGTGCTGTAAATGCGCGTTGAAATGCCCTGTTAGGTGTTTGGCATGTACGATGTGTCGAAAATGGGACCCAAGTAATCTTCCGAATTGCTTCGCAACTACGCCCTTGCCAGTGCCTTCCTTGCCTCGCAGAACAACGGCCACCTCACCCTGTCGATGGGGGTGCTGAACGGCATAAGCCATCCAATTAAGAAAATATTCCGAATACTGCTCGTTGCCCGTGCAGATATTGTTCCGCAGATGGTCAAGAAACAGGCCGCAGTCTCCTTCTCGCGGCTTACATCCGAATCCATTCCAAAGGTTCAACTTGCCGTCACCTGCGACAGAATTCGGCGCATAGACAATGCCGTCATACTGCCGGCGTTGCTCATGATCGATCCACCACCGCCCGATACCGATTTTCTTTTCTCGCCCGTTTTTGGCGCGGACAGCCTTTTTTCGCTTTGCATGAAATGCGCAAAAGTCAGAAATTGTTGAAAACACGGGAACTGTACAGCCAGGAAAAGTCGCGTCTTTTTCGAATGATACAACGCGCGTTTTCCCGCCAATTTTAACAACTGCGTATTTTGCGTTCATACCGGCGAGATCCGGTTCGCCTTCAGGCTCCGGTCGGGCTGCTGTTTCGCGGTCAGCCGCTTTTTTCTCACCAGCATCTTTACGGCTCTGACCGGCGCAATTCGCCTCAGAGTTGCCCCCGTGAGCATTATCGTCACGGCCGTTAGCATGCGTTTGCGGGTCAAAATTAGGTTCGTATTGTGCGCAGTCTGGCTCTACTGAGGTTTCATAACATCTCTCCTCTGCGATAATGCGTCGAGAATTGAATACAATCTGCTCGGCAATTCGCAGGGCTTGGCCATCCCCCCATTCGACCACTCGCATGTATAAGCGCCTGATGGTTGGATCGCCGTCCGGGTCGCTCATTATTTTCTTGATGCGGTCCGGCTCCTTTGTTGCAACGATAAAAGCAAGTTGCAAATCCTCAGGAAAATCATCTTGCCGAATTCCTGAGCGAAGCGTAGTTGGAACGAGGCTCGGCCGCCGCAACAAGGCAGCTAGCAATCTTTGCTGTGTGTTGCGTAACTCCATCCCCTGAAGACGCGGGACATAACTACCATTGCTCTTATCAAAGGATCCAGCGTTGAGCGTGTCGATCATGACGCAAACTCCGCGCACAATATTTCGCAAATAGTGCAGTCGTCGATACCAAAGGCGATCCCTGCGCTTTGAATTCGATCCACGGCATCGCGCCTGAGGATTTCGCGATCTCGAACCAGTGCAGCAAGCACTCGAGCATCTTCTGCTAGCGCATGAGAACGTGGATCGTCCGTTGCGAGTGCAACAGAGCGACGAACGAGAGCCATTGCCCACTCTGCACATGATAAAGTTGGCCCACGGAAGAAACGAGAGCGCTGCCAAGCCACGCGATTTGGCGAGCGCCGAGGTGGAGGAACAAATACTATTGGTATGCTTCTTGGCGCGAGTTCCTTAGCGGTCATGGCGCACCAATGTCGGTGGTGGCAAATCGTGCTGCAGCTTCTGGTTTTCGCGCCACGCGAGCCACTCACACTCGCTGCCATATAACCGCCCGTTGATTACCGTCAAAGGCGGGCATCGCAATTTTTCCGAGTGGCGCCAGCGCCAGAACGTCACGAGGCTCACCTGGCCACACAATTTTCTGATTTTTGTCGCCGAGATTAGAATGTCGGGCTCATTGTGCTTCGCGGTCGTTTCTACCGATGTAAAGTTAGGCGGTGAACGCCGTTCAGTCGGCGCACGTATGGATATGTCCGCAACAGCCTTTATCGATTTTCGTATTGTCATGAGCCGCCTCGAAGTGATTCGCAGCGGCGAGATAGCCACGACGAGGCCTCTCATTCAAAATGGGGAGCGCTCAAGTCGCCGATCCCGCACTTGACCCCATTAAGCGCAGAAATCACCACCGTTTACGTCGTTCTTTTTCACGTCCGATGATGTCAGAAATGCTTTCGAGCGCCGGCGCAGAGGGGCCCAATACCGGACTTGTCACCGCTTTAAAGTATCTGACCAGTGGCCCGGAAATCTTTTGAGTATGCGGATGTCTGGAGTGCCTCAGCGATCCACCGAATTTGACCCAAAGAGAAAGGACCTCTTGATAGTACCACTCACGGTCCGACAATTCCGGTGGGCATGGTTCCGTCGTCCTTTCTGCGTCCTTCTAAATCCTCTGAGCCGTTCAATAAGCCGACGATGTTTTGGTTCACGCCGACGAATATCTGCTTCGATTAATTCCTCCGCCAAATCAGCGGACAGCTCAGCGATTTTTGTGTAGTTTGCCATCTTCGCCTCGTGACGTCGCTGTAACCCTTCCCGTCCGTTCCAAAAGATCAGATAAACGTGCGCCGCATACCACAAATGCCATCGCTCGGAATCGTAAGTGGACGACGGATCGTCTGAACAGATTGTTCAATCGTCGCCCAGTCTTCGACGCTGTATTCAAACTCTTCAACTTCGTCAGGAGCGGAGGTTGACAACATTTGCCACCGAGGGAGTGATGAGATCTGTGACATACCGTCCCCACGCTTGGAGTGCCGCACGCCGTTCGTCGAGGTATTCAAACCGATTGTATACCGCCGCCAGCGCGGATTTCGCCACAGACGTGATTAAGCACCTTGTCGACGACGTGGGGCGTAATGTTGAGGCCGGCCATTCCAGTGGCTGCAGTGCGACGAAGATCATGCAGAGTCCACGGCGGGATTTCGACTGGGAGAGGCTTTTCCTTGGAATCACCCACAGCGCGTCGGTATTCGTTTTCTTCGTGCGGCAGATCGAGGGCACCGCGATGGGCCTTCACCATTTCCTTGTCGAGACGGCGTTTGGCGCGCGAGAAAACCGACACCGGCGTCTTTCCGGTTGTCGTGAAAATCAACCCGTCACTAATGCGAGGCAACAATTCAAGAATTGCGAGCGCGGCGTCCGACAACGGCACCAAATGCGAGAGATTGTTTTTGACCTTCTTGCCCGGGATCAACCAATGGGATTGGTCGAAGTCGATCTCGGCCCATTCCATGCACGCGACTTCATCGCGTCGCTGTCCAGTGAGAAGGAGGAGTTGTGCCAGTGGACCGAATGGCCAGCCGGAGACCCCGCAGGCCGACCAAAACCAGAGGATTTCATCGTTGGTAAGTGCTCGATCGCGGGCATGCTCCCTGGTCGGTGGCTTCATACCCTCAATGGGGGAAACAGCGACGCGGTCCCTGCTGACAGCCCAATTGAACAGGGCGCGCAATTTGGCCAGCGTACGATTGGCCTGGACCTCTGCCCGGATCGTGACCCTGTCGATAACGTCACCGACGTCGCGGCGCGTAATTGCCGGCAGGGGACGCTTTTGCCAGTCCTTGAAATCGGCGCCCTCAAGGACGCGCTTGGTCTCGGCGTAGGTACTGGGCGTGGTGTTCTTTTTCGCGTGGCGTTCCAGGTAGTCCTTCACCACGGCGCCGAAGGTCTCCTCGGCCGGGGTTCGGACATAACGCTGGGCCTTTCTCTTGACGAGCGGATCAATACCCTGCGCAACCTCTTCCATAATCCGGGAAGCCTCGCGCCGGGCGGTGCCAGGCTTTAGTCCGGAAAATTTCCGAGCGTAAAGCGCCGCAGACGGCCACCGGTGCGATAAAAAAGCGACCATGACTTATGACCGCCGGCCGTCACCCGCAGCGCCAGGCTGCCGTAAGCGGCGTCGAAATACTCGACCCGACCTTGCGCCGGCGGCTTGACCCGCTCGGCGAAGAGATCGGTGAGCTTCTTGGTCGGCACGGAGGCCCTCCCCTTGGCGCAATCCGAATTCCCTGGGTCAATCCGGGGTAACGCCGGGGTAACGCAAACCGGTGTTACCCCGAGAAATAGAGTGAAAGTTTCAATCCATTGCAAGGATGAAAAACATCCGCTAAGCCATTGTACACAGAATGTTATTTGAAACGTCTTGAAACGTTGTGAAATAGGCGACCTCCTGTCTTCTAAGCTGAAGGTCGCTGGTTCGAATCCAGCCGGGGTCGCCAGTAATATCAATGGCTTATTGCATTTCGGCCTTGCTTTTTCCGCCCTAAAATCCCATTAGGGCGGAAACGGGGCGGAACGCAGTGGAAAGCCCTGGAGCGAGGATCGGATCCGTCGAATGAACAAGGGACAACACTATGCCGGGCTTTCTGTCTCTGAAAGCGAAGCGAAGGGCACAGTCGAAGAGAAACTACGCAAGCAGCAGCTAACGAAGCCGTTGACTGAAGAAGAGATGACCGCGTTCTGCGATCGGATGAGCAGATATTTCGACTTCGATTTCAATACCGACGGTCCCACAAGGATCCGTGGATGGGCGAACGACTGGCAGGCGCAATGGTTCGAGCGAAGGCGTGAGCGCGCGATCGCATTTACACCGTTGCGAGCTCGCGGTTCCAAGCTTCAATGGCTTTAATAGCACGACCAATTTTCTGATCGCGTGGACCTGATCCTTTCAGCGTTATGATCAGGTCGAGAGCGGCGAGCGCTGTCTCGCGTCGCGCACCAGCAATACCCCCTCCAGGTGTAGGAGCGTTCGCGCGAGTGGCGCACAGGCGCACCGCGGAGGACCTTCGTTACATCGGCGTCAGAGACGGTTCCTGACGTAAGGCCAGTGACGGCCATTTCGGCGCGCGCCGCTATAGCCATCTCGTCATCGATCCCATAGGCCTTCGACATTTACGCGTACCCTACTCCTTTAGAGCTGCCGTGTCCGCTCCTGCCGCATCTCGTCGGCGATGCTGGTCTTCGATAGCCGCACCAGCTCGGCGAACGACGGGTTTGGCCGGCATGAGCGGCAGGACAACGCCGGTATGAGGCTTGTCACCGTGGCGTCCTGGTGCCGATCGAGCGTCCGCAGGTCGATTGCATTGGTCATGCGGCAGGCTGGGCAGCCGACCCACAAGAACCAATGGCGAGCCGTAACCGCGGCGCCGATCATCGGCGCGAACACCAACGGCATGCGCTTGGCCTGGCGCTCGTTCCAGTCGACGATTAGCCGCTCGGCGTCGGCCATTACTTGCGGATCCAGCGCGCGCCTAGCCGCGGCTTCCTTGTCGGCAGCCCGCCGGCGCTCATCATCCATTTTGCGACGGTTGAAGCCCATGCCGGATGCTGCGCTATTAACGTTGCTGGTCAAAGCGACGACCAGTTGCCATCCCGTACTCTTGAACTCGCGCGTAGGTTGTTGGATAGTCCAACAGGGCTCTGGGGGGAATACGGTCTTGTTGCGTAACATCGCGATTTTTGCGTGCGCGCTGCTGCTTGCCGCGTGCGCTACTATCACTAAAGGAACTACCCAAGTTATCGCAGTTGATACACTTGGCGTTCCAGGCGCATCGTGCACCATCTCCACGCAAAGTGGTCCGCAAATCGTTATGACGCCGGGCACGGTGTCGCTCAAAAAAGGCTCTGATCCCTTACCGATTACCTGCACCAAAGAGTGCTACGTGAACGGTGCGAGCATTATTCCGTCAAACGCCGAAGCAATGTCGGCCGGCAACGTTATCTTCGGTGGCGTCCTTGGCCTCGGTGTCGATGCGGTGAGCGGCGCAATGAACAAGTATCCCGATCAGGTGACGGTGGCCATGTCCCCTGACCCAGCGTGTCAGAGAGCCCCGCCTTACATTCCACTCGCGACGCGGCCGAAACATACCTCATCCCTATAGCGATCAACATCGCAAGCTGCCGAGCGTGCCGCGGGACATTTTGAAAGGTATTCCGCGGCCGAAGACGTCTGCGGACGAGGATTAGTTGTGACGGACGCGGCGGGGTTACTCTGTTACAGATTTTTGGGGCGCTTAAATGAAATTGGGAGGGGATTATGTTGCGATCAGTTCTGATAGCGATCTGCCTCGTAGGCAGCTTATCTTTTCCAGCCTTCGCCGGGTGCAATCAGTGGTGCATGCAAAATATGTGCTCTCAGGCGATACAAAAGCCTGTTTGTATGAACAAATGTGTTGCCGCGTGCCAAAGTAAACACGGCAAAACTCAATAGACGGCTGTGTCGGCCGCATCATTAAGCGCCGGGCAAGCGCAGGCCGGCCCGGCGCCGTGCGACTAGGCTCGCGCCATTATTTTTCTCAAATCCGCTGGATTACCGCCTGCCCCCTCTCGTCGAGCGCGAGATAGAGATCGAGAAATTCGCCCGGTGTGAGAATCCCAGGCGCTCGCCCTTTCGGCTGCGGTCTAGGACCGCCTTTAGCGGATATACGTTTCTCTTCGGACAGCGGAAGGCGGATGACCTGCGCTGTCATGACTGCACCGCCTCTCGGGCCGCAAGCCGACTGCGGGTCTGGCGCCTCGCTAGTCGCGATCTAACTGCGGCAACCTGCTTTAGTTTGGTTGCCGCATCGGGCGGAACTGGAAAGCCCGCTCGCGCAGCCATCTCCCAAAGCAAAGTTCCTGCCTCGTATTCCAGCTCCTCGTCCAACACTAAAGCCGCGGCAGCGTGAACGCCATCGCCTATACGGGCGGTTGGTTCGATCTTGAGTATGGCGCGCGCAAGTTTGCGCTGCTTGCTGTCCAAGGAATTCATTTTTGCGCAGAGACGATCGTAGCCACTTCGCTTGGATTCCTCTTCAAATCGACGGTCGGCTTCGGCCTGTTGCTTCTCCGTGCGGTCTTTGCCTGTGCCTAACTTCATGTAGCCGCCCGCGTCCGAGGCCCGCTGATAGGCGCGGTCATATTTTGGCCTAAGATTGAATTCTTCGACGAGCAGCGGCTTTAGCTTCTCTCCAAGCGCCAGAAGTTCGGCGTCGGATGTATCAGACGTGACTGGCGCCGCGGCTGCCGGGAACGCCGCTATTGGCAGTGCGACTACTGTTGATGCGGCAGCAACGGATGATGCAGCGCGGAGCAGGCCGCGACGACTTAGATTTGTAGGCGACATAGCTTCATCTCCTTGTGTGTGGGTGTGGATTGCACACACGCAAAGGCGGGAAGCCGCGCAGACTCATGATATCTGGGGAATCGGTCATGACGCGCAGCCTTCATCTGTGCGTTGTGGCAAGTGGCCCGGGTCGGTTTACGGCCGATCCGGGCTGCGCTTGCAAAACTGCGCTCATGCGGGATTTACGTCAAGGGCACGCGGTGAGCCTATGAACAGCGCAATGGTTTGGCTCGGTCTTGGCGCCATTGTCGTTTGCCTCGCGGCCGTGCTGTACGCCGTGTATTTCTATGAAGAGAAGCAGATAATCGAGGACAGCGAGCTAGAATACCTGGACGAGATCGCTCGGGAATATGAACTAGGGATCGCTGACAATCGCAAGCGACCCAAATGGCTGATCCATTCAATCGAAAATAACTACACGCAAACCCCCGCGCTCAAGGCGCGTCTAGACCGTGTGCGCCGAATAATAGATGGCGGGGCGGCGCCGACGTCGCAGGTCACGTCAAGGCGGTTCGGGGATATGTGGCCAAGAAAGCCCGGGAGAATTTTCGGTCTAGCCGCGGCGGCGCTAATTGCTATCGCGATCGCATTGCCGCCCGACTGGGTTTGGTTGGCCCGGCCGCTATTGCTGACGGCTGTGGCGCTTGCTCTTCTCGCCCTTATTTTCTCGTCCCGTCGGCGCGAGAGATAGGATTTGGAGCAAGGTGCGATGGGCTTGCGCGAACGAATGATCTAATTCACGCCGCTTTCAGGGGATTATTGCCACAAAAATATTGCAATGCACCATTAGGCATTCTCGCGAGGGATTGGGGAACTTTGGAGTTCCCGTGGAACACCTGTTTCAGATTGTTGGCCTTTCGATCCTCTTCGGTTTCGCGTGCGGCTATAGCATCCGTGAATTCATCTCTCAGCATCGACATGCTCAGGCGCGTCGCAGAGGATACGCACGGTTCCAGAAATGATCTCTACCAATTGCGGTCGTGATCTGCGGCCTCGCACTGAGTCTCGCTTGGGGCGTTTTCATGGGCTATGAGCTAACTCACGCCGTCGTGTCGCTCTTATAACAAGCGCGCAAAAAGAAAGGCCGCTCCCCAGCGGCCGTTCTCATCCTCACACAAACTGGATTGATTACGCGGTAACAGCCTGCGCGCGCTTCTTGCGGCGTGTCAGATAGCCGACGAAGCCGAGACCGCCTGCGAAGAGTGGCAGAGTGGCGGGTAGCGGAGTCGGGTTAGGGGTGGCGTAACCGGCTACGCTGGAATCAATGTTGCTCGCGGAAACACTGCCTTCGGTTCCATAATAAGCGTTGTTTATAGGGTCGTTAGAAATGCCATCGAAATAGTTGAAATAAAGGTCGAAGGCATTGGAGGAACTTGTCGAGCTAACCGCAAACTCAAATCCTGAGGCGTGAACTCCTCCACTGTTGGCGAGGTAAGTGTAGGTACCGGCGTCGAAGCCAGTCACTGTAATATTCGCGAAGGTAATATATCCGGTACCTGGATCATTATCCCAGCCAAATGTCCCTGAAAAATTAGATGTGCCCTCGTTGGGAAACGTCGCTGATGCGTCCACAAAAGTGTACGTGACGGTCGCAGCGGATGCCGCTGAGGCAGAGTACGCGGCGCCAGATATCACGAGAGCGGCCGTGAAGGTGAGTCTGCAGATTTCGCGCATTGAATTTAGTCCCCCAAAAGTTGCAGCCGCCATCACCCCACACGATCATGGCCCTGCCGGACGTTTAGCGATAGCCCGGCAGGCTGGCAATAAACGAAAGTTATACAGCGACGGTCTGTGTTTGACTCCTTCCGCCGGCACTTCACCAAATGAAAAGGCCGCCCTGCGGCGGCCTCTCAAAAATCCGATTGCTGTACGTCGCGTTAGACGGCGAGCGCTTGCTTCGCGCTCTTGCGGCGCCTCGTCAGGAAGCCAACCACGCCGAGACCGCCAGCGAATAACGGTAAAGTCGCCGGGAGTGGTGTTGCGGACGGGGTGTCGATCGTTGCAACAATGTTAGGCCCGTAGCAATTGTTGCAAGGACCATCGTGATCTCCGGGGCCACCTAGAAAACTTATAAGCGTAACTGTCCCGTCATTCGCAGGAAGTTCAGAAGTGGCCGGAGTGAATACTCCGGTCGTCGCTGAAATGGCGCCAAAAAGTGCCGTCAGATCGAATGGTGTGCTGTTTGAATTCGGGCCCTCATCACTGGTGTCAAGGATCGACCCCGTCACGTGCCAAAACGCACCGGCCGCATGTGTGCCTCCATCATTAGAGAGGCCTGGATCCAACACAACGCTGCTTAAGCCTGCAATGGTGCCAACATTGTAGGTATCACCGTTCGCAGTGAACATTACATTCGTGAGTGGCGTGGACGTTAGATTATTGATCTCAAATGTTGGGCCGTCCAGCACCCCCAGAGAATTGAAATTGTTTGTGCAGTTGTAGCAAACCTCGATGTTGCCAACTTCCGCCGCCTGCGCCCCCATCGGGACTGCGGCGCCGATCGCAACAGCGCACGCGAATGTCGTGATACTGAGACTGGATGCACGCATCACTACCCCCACAGCGTGGCGCGACAGCGCACGCTAAAAGGCGGTCTCGCTGAAGGCCACACCGCCTGACCACAACTTTCGCTCTAGTGCGACACGAGAGTCAACCGGCAAAAGGATATAGCGCGGCCCATTTTTGCTGCGTTATCTGGCTTGCCCACCGCGGTTGACTCCCCTCCCCTGACACATCACAATGGTTGTGGGGCGGCCGTGGGGTGCGCACGATTATGCCAACTGCGGAACGCAAAATCCCATCGCAGAAAGCAAGTCGAATGTTCGGCCTGGGGCTGGACTCCTGGAACAACATCATGCTCGGCTGTCTGGCAGCCGGCGCTGTCGCTACGATCGTTGTCGTATTGTCCCAATTGATTATCATTCAACTGCAGAAGGCGGAGGCGCGACAAGCTGCTCAGGAATTTGGACTGTATAAATTAGATACTGAGAGAAAAATTGCCGACGCTAATGCCTTAGGAGAGGCTGCAAAAGCTGATGTGGCTAGGGCGGAATTAAAATTAGCGGAATACCGTAAGAGTTGTCGGGAAATATTGGGAGCGCCGGGAAACGCGGATTTATTCGTTTCCGAAATAAAACCCTTCGCTGGTACAAACTTTGACGTTGGTCACCCCGCTGATGGACGGGAAATATGGGATTTTGTTTGGGATGTCGAACCGCTCTTCATCAAAGCAGGTTGGGCTTTTGCAGAGTGGCATGGTCCACTGGCGTTCGCGAAACTTAATGATTGGTCGAAGACGCCGCACGAGTATGGCATCGCAAATGTGCTGAACGTGGCCATACAGATAAATCCGCAGAACCGCGATAAATTACTTGCTGCCGCAGAAGCACTTGCTCGTGCCTTTAATGATATAGGCATCGCCGCCAATGTTGATCCCGGCGACGCTAGTATGAGCGCGAATACAGACGCGATCCACTTTCTCGTTGGCGACAAAAGGTAACCCGCGCACGGTTGGCGCATGGCGATGTGATAGTGTGTGTCTGAATTTTCACTGGCACGAGGAAACCGCACATGGGCGGCAAGAGCTTCCGGCAGAAACGCAACCGACTGCAGCGAAAATTGAGGATCAAAGCCAAGCGGCTGAAACTGAAAGCCGCGACAACCCGGTAAGCCCGGTCCCTCGCCGGGGCTTCTTTCATTTGGTCGGCGTTGGCGCATCAGCATGACCCGCCGGGAGCGACGGCGCCGTAGCTTCACGTCACGGTCCCTTGATTACCGCATCACACATCGACGGCCCGTTGAACGCGGTATCTGTGGCGTAGGTTCCGGTAGAAGTCTCGGCTAGATAGCCGAATTGCTGGAAACCCTGAAACGTAACAATCCACGCCAAGCCTGACGAATTATTTTGCGTCCCCGTTTCCAACTGTTCCAACAAAATATCATTGGCGTTGGTCGTAACGCATGAAGCAGCCAAACCTCCAGTCGAATTTGTATTGGGGAGCGATACGCTAGAGTCGAATGGCGCTGCCGTATGACCGCCAGATATCGCGATAACGGTAATTGCGGAAAATGCTGCGCTCGGCATGTGTGCCGGCAGAACGCAACTGCTCAATGGCGATGACGCAATCGCATACCATTCTTCCATAAAATTGGCGCCGGTGACCTGTGACCTTGCGGTGAATGTTCCCAGGCCAGCACAAGAATGACTGATGCTGCTTACAAAACCGCCGCCGTTGTTCACAATATCTACAAGAACAACGTCACTTGAATGTGTTGATGTGTACGCAGGGGCCGCGATAGTGGTACCGCTGCCAGTGGTTTGCTGCACGGTGCCATCACGATCAAATGGTGTGGTGCCGCTACTCACGGCGGGCGGATTACAAAATCCCGCTGGGCAGCCATTGAACTGCGCACTCGCCTGCCACGCGCCGAACAGCGCGGCCCACAGCATCACCAATCCGAAAATGATCCGTCTCATGAAGCGCTCCTGCGCGTGGTCGTTGAATTGAATCCAAATACGCTGCGACGACACGCCACTGGAAACGCAACCGAGACTCAGTTTTAATTACGCATGCCGTCCGAGAACGCGGCGAACCTCCACTCTCGCGGCCTCGCTCCACCCCGGGCGGGGCCGCTTCTCGTTAGAGCTCCACCATAACCGCCAGCGCGCACGGGCGACGATCGCGGCCGGCGCCCTTTACGAAACTGACGGCTTGACCCTTCCGCGGCTCGAACTCCTCCGCGACGTTTGAGACGTGCACGAACAAATCATCCGTCCTATCCGCGGGCGTGATGAACCCAAAGCCCTTCCCGGAATCGAACCACTTAACGATTCCATGATTTCTAGGGAGTACCGGTGCTGCCATGATCGTCCCGTCGAGTTGTCAGGTGCGTTTCACGGGGCGCAACGCCAGTAAGCTGGTCAACAAGCCCCATTGCCGATTTGCTTCCCTGTCGCCGTCGAGAAGGCGCCGGTAGAAGGCGCGGTCCTTAATCAGCCTGTCTTTCTCCTCGACTGCGGCGCGGTGAACCCGCTCATCAACCACGCCGGCGCGGATCTCTAATTCCTGGACCTCAGTCAGAGGGAAGCGGCTGCGGAGGTCGGCGAGGTGTGCGTTCCACAGCTCCGCATTTCGGTTCGCCGCTTGGCTGTCGACGTCGGCCTGGGACGTGATGGCTGGCGCCGAAGGGTAGCCGCGCTTTTGAAGTTCTGCCCATGCGAGGCTTGCGGGTCCGGTGACGCCGCTCCCGCGTTCGGCGATTAGCGACTTGTAGAATTCCTTGTCCGCGATCTTGTCCTTGATCTCCGCGCGGGCCGCTGCGGCCTCAGGTGCATCGAATGCCGCGGGCGCAACAGGAAACCCTGCCGGCATGAACGATGGCGGCGCGGGTTGCGCTCCTGGTGCGGCATTGCCGTTGATCAGATCGGACACGCCAATGCTGGGCGCGCCGAGTGCTATGGCTGCTTCGCTCATGCTGTTAGCTCACTCTCACGGGGTTAAACTGCTTGGCCCATTGCCAATCGTGGCCCGCGGGCGGGGTGTACCGTTGCTCATCTTGCTGTTCGGCCTGCTGCACGGCCGGCGCGACATTCCATTGTTTGTTGTGCAACGTAATGGCGGCAAGCAGCGAGGGATTAAGCGCAAGAAAATCCTCGAACACTTCTTTGCTTGTCAGGACATCGAAGCTCGTTGAGCCCCCAGGATCATCTTTGCGGTTCAATGAACGGGCCTCGTGCATCATCTTCATTTCCGTCTCGGACATTGGCTCGACCATCTCCAGCATTTCCGGCGTGACGGACGTGCAAGTCTGCCCGTTGATCCATTCCAGAAATTGCAATCGTTGCCCGGCCTTCATCTCTACATTGACGAGAATGTGTTTGACGTAGGCGATGAAAAGCAGCGTGTGCCTGTACCTCCTGTCCAGCCCGGTTTCGCGGGCTATTCTTGGGAGCGGCCGAATGATTGTTCGTGGTCTTATCGCGGCGATGCTGGTGAGTGTCAGTCCATCCTACGTCAACTTTGAAATTGAGAACCAAGACGTTCAAAGCCTTTACGGCCGGTGCAAGAACCCGGTCGGCTCGCCATATTATGCATTTTGCCTGGGCTACATTTCCGGTGTCGGTGACGACATGCAATTTCTGGGTTTAGGCACTCAAGACGATCCCAAATTCCGCGCGTTTGCGATTTGCGCTACGCCGTCGTACGGCGCAATGGTCCAGGCCTTCCTGGACTGGAGCGATAAGAATCCGCAGGAAGCGCAAAAAAAATAGAATTTTAGGCGTTGTAAGAGCGCTTCGGGAAAATTGGCCGTGTAAAACAAACTGACGCGGCGGACGGCGATGCTCCGTATTGAGGGCACCGAGGCATGTATTCGCGCTAGGATGATCTGTGATCAACGATTCGGCAGCCCCCTCACCTGACGAGAAGCGCTGTTGCGCCCTGTCCTTCCAACTCCGCAGAACTGTTTGAGGCAAATCGAATGGATGAAAAACTGCCCGCTCCGTGCGGAGCTTGCGGTGCTTCCGGGTTACGCCACGGAGGTCTATGCAGCGAATGCCATGGGAAAGGCTATTACCTGTTCATCAACGGAAGTTCGGCGCCGCTGAAACAAGAAAGACCGCAGCAATGGCGACGCCAGCGCCCGATGCAGAACCAACGGCGACCGGCCCGCTGAGCACCGGGCCAGCGTGCCAAGCCGCACGGCTCACCAGGAACCTCACTCAAAAAACTGAGTCCGGGGCCGTTCTATTACTGCCGGAGCCGCGCGCAATATTCCGGCCTTCCGTCACTGCAGCCCGATGACGGGGTTGGACCTCGGCACACTGCTCGCTGTTGCTTCGATGGAAATCCCTCTGGACGCTGGCAATCCCGATCTCTCACTTCGATCTGGCTCTGCATCGATGGTGAGCGCCGTACTGCCTCATGATTTGCCCGCTCCAAGCGGCGTCGAGGATGCCTTATAAGTAGCGGCGGCCGGATCAACGGCGTAGCGGTTTGGCTGCGCGTGGAACTCGCACCGGGACAAATCCTCGAAGCGCGCCCCGGTCTGGCGCCGCGCGGGTTCTACGCGCGGCCACGCTTCTTCGCTTTCCGCGAGACGCTGGAGACACGGCCGGGAGAGCGGTGTTCGATACGCTTCAAGTGGGACGACAAGTGGCTCGATGTCAGCCTGACCGGGCGCGGCCCCTAAAATCCACGCGAATTGCAGCCGTTAATTCGCGTCACCGTCAAAAACATCATTTGCTGGCCCTTCAAAGACTTAAGCCCTCGATTTGGCAAAAACCGTCCGTTCGTCCCTGGGTATCGCGGGACGACTAGGCCCAATCGCCCTTCGCCTTTGCCCAACTGGGCCGCCCACTGCGTGCACAAAAGCCGCACTAGCGGGTCTGCCGCGATAAGGGTATGTTTTCCGCCAAGCCAGCCAAAGCCAATAAAAATCATGGCGCTGACTTCGCAGTCACCCTTGGGAGGATACGATGACCAATCTACTCGCCAAAAAACCGTCCCGCCGCGAGCTTCTCAAATCCGCAGCGCTCGGTTCCGCAGCCGCAATCACCGCCCCTTACGTGAAAGACAGCTACGCCGCCGGCTCGCTGGCGCTCGGCGTGTGGGACCATTGGGTTCCCGGCGCCAACGCCACGCTGACCAAGCTCTGCAACGAGTGGGGCGCGAAGAACAATTGCGAGGTCAAGATCGACTACATCACCTCGCAAGGTGAAAAGGACAAGCTGACCGCGGCGGCAGAGGCGCAAGCCGGCACCGGCCACGACATCATGTCCCATCGCGACTGGAACATCCGCATCCACCAGAACGTGCTCGAGCCGCTCGACGATGTGGTCGGCGGCCTGATCAAGCAATACGGCCCGATCAGCCCGGTCGCCGAATACCTCGCCAATATCAAAGGCACCTGGCGCGGCGTTCCGACCACGGTCGGCAGCCAGGTGAAGCCGTGCTGCTCCCGCTTCGATCTTTACCAGCAGCACGCCGGCATCGACGTGCGCGACATGTTCCCGGCCGACGAGTCGAAATGGGACAAGGCGAAGATCGATACACTGGAACTGGGACACCTATCTCAACTCCGCGCAGAAGCTCCACGCCGCCGGCTTCCCGGTCGGCCTGCCGATGGGACAATCGAGCGACGCAGTCGACTGGGTCGGCGCGCTGTTCAACTCCTACGGCGTGGTGCATGGTCGACGCCAAGGACAACATCAAGGTCAATTCCGACGAAACCCGCACGGCGCTCGAATACATGAAGAAGCTGATGGCGGTGAACCCGCCCGAGGTTTACGCGTGGGACGACGCCGGCAACAACCGCTGGCTCATTTCCGGCAAGGGCTCGAGCATCATGAACCCGCCGAGCGCCTGGGCGGTCGCCAAGCGCGACAATCCGACGGTGGCGTCGAATTGCTGGACGCACCCGATGCCGAAAGGGCCGAAGGGCCGCTTCGTCGGGCAACTGCCGCAGTTCTACGGCCTGTGGCAATTCTCGAAGAACAAGCCGGCGGCGAAGGACCTCCTGACCTACATCTCGCAGAAGGAGTCGGCTCGCGCAACTGGTCGCAGGCCTCGTTCGGCTACGACCTGCCGTCGTTCAAGACCATGTACGATCTCGACACCTGGAAGACGGTCGAACCGCCGGTCGGCACCGTCTACGGCTATCCGCCGCGCGGCGACGAGCAGACCTCGATCGCCGGCGCGCCGGCGCGTTCGGAAGTCGGCGCCCAGATCTACAATCAGGCGATCAACACCGTGATGGTCGCCAAGGTCGCGCAGGGCAACGAGAAGATCGACGACGTGATCAAGTGGGCTGAAAACGAACTCGAAGGCACGTTGCGCGCGTAAAGACCCCTCCCTACCCTCTCCCGCAAACGGGGGAGGAAGAAGGAGAAGAAGGAGAGGTCCCCGCAAGCGGGGAAGGAAGAAAAAGACGAGGAACTTCGCGACCAGACCACATGCCGGCCTTTGGGGGGCCGGCATGTGTGAAGAGCGCTGAATTGCCGATCCGAGGGGGACCGGCAGGCGCGATGGGAGGCTGATCCGAAAGGATCAGCAACGTGAAATGGCAGATACCGTTCAGACGTGGACTCCGGCGCTGCAAGGCGTGACGCTGCATCCGTCCGCCAGCCGGAGCCTGCAGCTTTTCATGCGCCGCCGCTCGACCATCGCGTTCCTGATGTGCCTGCCGCTGATCCTGATCGTCTCCTGCCTCATCATCTACCCGGCCTTCTATTCGATCTATCTGTCGATGCTGAACAAGGCGCAGACGCAATTCATCGGGCTCGGCAATTTCTCGTTCCTGTTGTCACGCGACGTGTTCCGCATGGTGGTCGAGCAGACCGCGATCTTCGCGCTCTCGGCCGTGTTCTTCAAAGCGCTGATCGGGCTGATCACCGCGCATCTCATCAACAACCTGCCGGCCAAGGGCCAGCGCAAATGGCGCGGCATGCTGCTGGTGCCGTGGGTCATTCCGCTGGCCTTGTCGTCGCTCGGCTGGTGGTGGCTGTTCGATCCCACCCATTCGGCCTTCAACTACGTTCTCGACAGCCTCGGCTTCGACGAAATCCCCTGGCTCAGCAGTCCCTATTGGGCGCGGTTTTCGGTGATCCTGGTCAATGTCTGGTACGGCGCGCCGTTCTTTCTGATCATGTATCTCGCCGCGCTCAAATCGGTGCCCGAGCAGCTCTACGAGGCGGCCTCGATCGACGGCGCCAGCGCCTGGCAGAAATTCATCCACATCACGCTGCCGATGATGCGCAACATCATCGCCATCACCGTCCTGTTCTCGCTGATCGTGACCTTCGCCAATTTCGACATCGTGCAGATCATGACCGCGGGCGGCCCGCGCAACATGACGCATGTGTTCGCGACCTATTCCTTCATGCTCGGCATCCGCTCCGGCGATCTGCCGCTCGGCGCCGCGACCTCGCTGTTCATGTTCCCGATCCTCGGCATCGCGGCGGTCTTCATCCTGCGCGGCGTCCGCAAGCGCGGCCGGGAGATCGGATGAGCACCGCCGCTCTCGCCGTCCGCCCCGGCCAAAGTGCCCGTCTCCGCGCCAGCCTGAGCCGCAACCGGCGCTGGGCGCTGATCACGTCCTATGTGTTCCTGATCATGTTCGCGATCTTCTTTCTGATCCCGCCCTACTACATGGTCGTCACCGCGCTCAAGAGCGACGCCGAGGTCGCGCGCATGGCGACCAATCCGTGGATCATCGCCGACGGCGTGACGCTCGACCAATTCAAGATCCTGCTGACGCAGACCGACTTCCTGATCTTCTTCAAGAACACCATCATCGTGACGGTCTGCGTGGTCGCGATCACCATGGTGGTGAGCGTATTCGCCGCCTTCTCGCTCGGCCGCATGAAATTCTGGGGCTCGGGCATCCTCGCGACCGGGATATTCCTGACCTACCTGGTGCCCGACACGCTGCTGTTCATTCCGCTGTTCCAGATCGTCAAGGCGGTCGGCCTGCTCAACTCCTACTGGGGCATGGTGCTGGTCTATCCGACGCTGACGGTGCCGTTCTGCACCTGGATCATGATCGGCTATTTCCAGTCGATCCCGAAGGAGCTCGACGAGGCGGCGCTGATCGACGGCGCCGGCCACATGCAGATGCTCACCAAGATCTTCATCCCGGTGGCGCTGCCCGGCATCATCGCCGCGATGATCTTCGCCTTCACCGTCTCCTGGGCGGCCTTCGTCTATCCGATGGCGTTCCTCTATTCCGCCGACCAGCAGGTGCTCACCGTCGGCACGGTGACGAGCCTGATCCGCGGCGACGTCTACAAGTGGGGCATGCTGATGGCCGGCGCGCTGATGGCCGCCGCGCCGCCGCTCGTGATCTATGCCTTCCTGATGGACTACTACATCGCGGGCCTGACCGCGGGCGCGACCAAAGGCTGAGCAACGACAGAGGATCGCAAATGGCGGAAGTAGCGTTGCGTAAGGTGGTCAAGCGCTACGACGAATGTCGAAGCGGTGCGCAGCATCAACCTCGACATTCCCGACAACGAATTCGTCGTGCTGGTCGGCCCGTCGGGCTGCGGCAAGTCGACGACGCTGCGCATGATCGCGGGGCTCGAGGAAATCACCTCCGGCGACATCTATATCGGCGGCGAAGTCGTCAACGACCTGCCGCCGAAAGACCGCGACATCGCGATGGTGTTCCAGAACTACGCGCTCTACCCGCACATGACCGTGTTCGAGAACATGGCGTTCGGGCTGAAGCTGCGCAAATTCCCCAAGGACGAGATCAAGCGGCGCGTCGACCATGCCGCGCGCATCCTCGACATCACCGAGCTTCTCGACCGCAAGCCGAAGGCGCTGTCCGGCGGCCAGCGCCAGCGCGTGGCGATGGGCCGCGCCATCGTGCGCAATCCGAAGGTGTTCCTGTTCGACGAGCCGCTGTCGAACCTCGACGCCAAGCTGCGCGTGCAGATGCGCACCGAGATCAAGCGCGTGCACCAGATGGTGAAGACCACCACCGTCTACGTCACGCACGACCAGGTCGAGGCGATGACGCTCGCCGACCGCGTCGTGGTCATGAACGGCGGCGTGATCGAGCAGATCGCCACGCCGCAGGACCTCTACCATCATCCGCGGACGCGCTTCGTCGCCGGCTTCATCGGCTCGCCGGCGATGAATTTCCTGCGCTGCCGCCTCGAGCAGAACGGCGTCGGCCTGCGCGTGCGCATCTCCGACAAGATCAGCCTGCCGGTGCCGGCGTCGCTGTCGCCGCGCTATCAGGCGCTGACCGGCAAGGATTTGATCTTCGGGCTGCGGCCGGAGCACATCACCGAGCCGCGCCGCAACGATCGCGACCAGCAACGGCGAGTTCGCGACCACGCTCGATGTCGTCGAACCGATGGGCATGGAGACGATGGTGTATTTCACCGTCGACGGCCAGGAAGTCTGCGGCCGGGTCGATCCCGGCAGCTGCCACGGGGCCGGGCGAATCCGATGCGGCTCTTCGCCGACATGGACCACATGCACCTGATCGATCCGCAAACCGGCGTGGTGCTCTAGCTTTCAGAGATTGAAACGAAGAGAGCCCGGTTCATTTGAACCGAGCTCTCTATTTTCGCGTCAGGTTTTGCGTCAGGGCCCGCGGCCAAAGCCGAGCCCGAAGGATACTCAGTCTTCGCTATACGCGTTGTCCGAGATGTCCTTGCCGGTATAGTCCGGCATCATGCGCGGCCGAGATCAGGCTGATCACCGCGCAGACCGCGATATAGATCGCGATCGCATAGCCGGAATGATAGGTCGCAAACAGCACAGGTCGCGATCAGCGGCGCCGGTCCGCCGGCGATCAGCGAGGCGAGCTGATAACCGAGCGAGGCGCCGCTATAGCGCAGCCGCGGCGTGAACGATTCCGCGATCAGCGCCGCCTGCGGCCCATACTGCATATCGTGCGGAATGAGCGACAGCACGATGGCGATGAACACCAGCGATCGGGGTCGCGGTGATCGAGCATGCCGAAATAAATGAAGCCGTAACAGCCCCATCGCGACGACGCCGATGATGTACATCTTCTTGCGTCCGATCTTGTCGGACAGATGCCCGGCAATCGGGATGGTGAAGAACGAGACGCAGGCCGCCACTATCACCGCGCTGAGAATGAACGTTGCGGTCCATTTTCAGAGTGCCGACGGTGTAGGCGAAGACGAAGGCGGTGAAGATGTAGAACGGCGCCTGTTCCGACATCCGCAGCAAGGCCGACAGGATGATCTCTTTCGGCTGCTTCTTGATGACTTCGAGGATCGGCGCCTTTTCGATCTTGTTGGTGTCGAGAAGTTTCTGGAACACCGGCGTCTCGAGGATGCCGAGCCGGATCCACAGGCCGACGCCGACCAGGACGATCGACAGGGCAAACGGAATGCGCCAGCCCCAGGTCAAGAAATCGGCTCCGGCCCATGAACTGAAGACCGTGACCGCGAGCGTCGAGAGCAGGAGGCCGCAGGGAACGCCGAATTGCGGCCACGAAGCGACCAGGCCGCGCTGTTTCTGCGTGCGCGACCATTCCATGGCCAGGAGCACCGAGCCGCCCCACTCGCCGCCGACGCCGATACCTTGGATGGCCCGCAGCACGGTCAGAAGAACCGCGCCCCAGATGCCGATCGAATCGTAAGTCGGAACGAAGGCGATGGCGAAGGTGGCAAGCCCCATGCACAGCAGTGTCGCGATCAGAGTTGCCTTGCGGCCGATGCGGTCGCCGTAATGGCCGAAAATCGCCGCCCCGATCGGGCGGCCGGCAAAGCCGATGAAATAGGTCCCGAATGCAAGAAGCGTCGCCGAGAGCGGGTCCTGGTTGGGGAAGAACAGCTTGCCGAAGACCAGTCCGGCCGCGGTGCCGTAGAGAAAAAAGTCGTACCACTCGATGGCCGTGCCGACTGTCGAAGCAATAACGGCCTTGCGCAGCTGTACGCTATGTTCAGCCTCGGACAGTTGTCCTGCTATCGTTGCCGTAGCCATTTCGTATCCCTCCCCGTTTCCTCGTTTTTGCAGAGTGGGCTTGTTGTCGCCCTTAACTCCTGCGCGAACGATACTTTGGAGAGCGACCCGTGGCTATAGCGAAGAGGCCGCGGCCCACATCCTTGCGGGCGCACGCCGTGCGCTCATTTTGTGCGGCGCAAAAACGCGGCGCCGGAAACGCAAGGCCGGAAACGCGGGGCCGAGAACGCGTGGCCGGGAACTTGGGCCTACTGGCTCGGCTGGTTCGACGCAGTCACGGTGACCGGCGTCTCGCGATAGTTATCCGGAAAGAGCCGCTTGAGGTTTTCCACCTTCGGCAGATCGTTGAACACAATGTATGGATAGGCCGGATGCAGCACCAGAAAATCCTGGTGGTAATCCTCGGCCGGATAGAAGCCGGTGAGCGGCTCAAGTTTTGTGACGATCGGCGACTTGAAGACGTGCGCCTGATCAAGCTGAGCGATATAGGTCTCGGCGATCCGTTTCTGGTCGTCGCCGGCGAAGAAAATGGCTGAGCGGTACGACGGACCGCTGTCGGGGCCTTGATAGTTCAGCTCCGTCGGATTGTGCGCGACCGAAAAATAAATCTGCAGGATTTTGCCGTAGGAAATCTGCTTCGGATCGTATGTGACCTGAACCGACTCGGCGTGGCCGGTCTGTTCGGTGCCCACCATCTGATAGTGGGCCGTCTCCTTTTTGCCGCCGGAATAGCCCGACACCGCATGGGTCACGCCTTTGGTGTGCTCAAAAACACCCTGCACGCCCCAGAAGCAGCCGCCGGCCAAAACCACCGTCTGCAATCCGCCATCGCCGGGCGCGGCCGCGTCAACCGCGGGCGGCGGAATGGCGACCGCCGGCTCGGCCGCCAGCACGGCGCCGGACGATAGCAAGCCAAGGAACGGAATCAGCAAGAGCGCGCCAACCACGGGCCCAAGCAAGAGACGATTGCCAGCCATGTCCGTTCTCCCGTTCATTGCGCCCGGCGACGCGGCAAATCCCGGCGGACTTGTACGTCAATCCAGAGACCGCGCGCCAATCACAATCCCTACCAGGGAACCGCGCGGGCCGCTCACGCCCCCGTGTAGGGCCCATTCATCGCCGGAAAATACACGCCACCGCTACTGCATCGCCGAAACCGCGGGTTAACAATTTCGATCAATGATGACGCGTTCCATCACGGTGAAACTGCCCCTGCAATGAGCGCAAAACCGGCTCAATTATCGTCCGCGGCGAACAACGACAAGGCGGCTGGCGGCAACGCATCTCGCACGCCGTTTTGCCTCGTGATCGATACCGACCCGAGCATCCGGCGGTTTGTGTCGCTGGTCCTGCATGGCGGCGGCATCGATACGGAGGAATTTGCCGATGGCGGTGCACTGCATGCGGTGCTGGCGCGGCGCGCGCCCGATCTGATCTTCCTCGACATCCCTCTTGAGTCCGCCGAAGCCATTGCCTGCATCGTCGCCCTCGGCAAAAGCGGCTATCGCGGCCAGGTGCAGCTCATGAGCAACCGCGGCGCCGCGGTCCTGGCGCATGTCAAAAGCATCGGCGTGCACCACAAGCTCAAGATGCTGCCGGTATTGCGAAAGCCGTTCGAGACCAACGTCATCGTCAAGCTGCTGGGAGACCTCAAGCTCGGTCATCTTGCCACCGTCGCCGGCCGTATCGACCTCGCGGACGCCTTGTCCAACACCTGGATCGAGTTCTGGTACCAGCCGAAGATCGACCTGCGCAAAAAGCAGCTTATCGGCGCGGAGACCCTCGCGCGCGTGCGCCACCCCGAATACGGGATTCTGATGCCGGGCGCGTTCATGCCCGGCGCGACCGAAGCCGACCTCATCGCGCTCTCCGAAATGGCTCTGACGCAGGCGATCGAGGCAGGGCTCAATTTCTCAAAACTCGGGGCCAATCTGCGCATGGCGATCAACATACCGGTCGATGTGCTGATCAGGATCGCCATCGACGACGTCGTGGAGAGCTACCGGCCGCAGTTCGAAAAATGGCCCGGCCTCATCATCGATATCGCCGAGGACGACATTGTCGGCGACCTCAGGCTGGCGACCGACATCGCGAAGAAACTGGCCCACCTCGACATCAAGCTTGCCATCGACGATTGCGGCCGCGGCCATTCCGCGCTGCACCGGCTTGCGGTCATGCCGTTTGCCGAGGTCAAGCTCGACCGCGCCTTCGTCAACGATTGCGCGACGGACAAGACCAAGGCGCCGTTGTGCAAGACCGTGATCGATCTCGCGCACAATTTCGGCAGCACCGCGGTGGCAATCGGCATCGAGAAGGCCTCCGACGCGCTGGCGCTCGTCAGCATGGGCTGCGACTACGGCCAAGGCTTCCTGCTCGGCCAGCCGATGCCGGAGGAACGCTTCGCCTCGCTGTTGCGCCAAAGGGCCATGTCGCCTGGACCGCACACGGCCGCGGCCGCTCCGCGCGCGCGCGAAAAGCGGCCGGCCTGAAGCGCCTCGGAACGCTTTAGTGCGTCCAGGGACTGCGCCGCGTGTAGGCGAAATTGTCGGAGTAGGAAATCTTCTGGCGCGCCGACGGCTTGCTCTCGAACAGTTCGTAAGCGATGCCGTTGCGCTCGCAATAGGCGACGGCCTCTTCCCTGGTGTCGAACTGAAGACGCAGTTGCTGCTTCATGTCGCCCGAACTGGTCCAGCCCATCAGCGGCTCGACCGCGCGCGGCTGTTCAGGTTCGTAATCCAGCACCCATTCTTTGGTCTTTGCCGTGCCGGATTGCATGGCGGTACGGGCGGGTTTGTAGATCCGGGCCGTCATGAACGGTCTATCCCTCAGGTTTCGCCGCCGCGGCGGACAGGTAGTGGTCGGGGCAGCAGGATTTGAACCTGCGACCTGCAGTACCCAAAACTGCCGCGCTACCAGGCTGCGCTATACCCCGCCGGTCGCGGCTTGGGATAGCTTTTTCACAAGCGCCCAGCAAGCGCGTCGGCCTCTCATCGGGCCTCCCCGGGCCTCACCGGGCTTTGCCGAAGAACGATCCCGTGACCCGGTCGCCGGCCGCGATGCCGAGCTTGCGCGCGGTTCCGGCGATCACTTCAAGCACGCCGCGCACCGGCCCCCCGGACGGGATCAGGGCGTCCGACATCGGCTTGGCATTTTCCGCGATGTGCAGGATGCGCCCGTCGGCGGTGATGAAGATCATGTCGAGCGGGAGGTAGGTGTTGTGCATCCAGAACTGGACCGGCTGGTCGACCTGGAAATCGAACAGCATGCCGCGGCCTTCCGGCAGTTCCTTGCGATACATCAGGCCGCGCTCGCGCTCCGCGTCATTGGTCGCGAGCTCGACGGAAAAGGCGTGGACGCCGTTGGCGCTGATGATCTCGATCGTATCCTGGCGTCGCCGCCTGCGCCGGTCCAGCCGGCGCGAGGCCGGCAACGACCTACCGCGAGCAACATCGTGGCGACACGAAGCGCCAGCATGAATCGCGATGCGAGAATGATTTTGGCGCTAGTGCGAAGCCGGGCCGAGCGAACCGCCCTCGGGATGCACTTCGGCCGCCATCATGCCCTTCGGGCCGGGGCCGTAGCGCACCAGCACGAACTGGCCCGGCCGCAGTTCGGTCAGGCCGAAGCGGCGCAGCGTTTCCATGTGGACGAAAATATCCGGCGTCCCCTCCCCGCGCGTGAGGAAGCCGAAACCGCGTAGCCGGTTGAACCATTTGACCTGTGCCCGTTCGAGACCGCTCGTGGCCGCGACAGTAACATGGGTTCGCGGCGGCGGCATCTGCGCCGGATGGATCGCCGTCGATTCGTCCATGGACAGGACGCGGAAGGCCTGCAGCCCTTTGGGACCGGGCAGCACCTCGCAGACAACCCGCGATCCTTCATAAGCCGTCTGATAGCCGTCGCGGCGCAGGCAGGTCACGTGCAGGAGCACGTCGCTCATGCCGTTGTCCGGAATGATGAAAGCCGTAGCCCTTGGCGACGTCGAACCACTTGATGACGCCCGAGACCTCGATGACACGCGCCGAGGCCTCGTCGCCAAGCGTGACGTCAGGCCCGAGGCCCGGAATATTGGTTTTTGTTTCGATCCCGTCCGACGCCATGACGCAGTGGCCGCCGCCGCTCTGTGCTGGCGCCCGAATGGGCGCGTGACGAATCTGTTGAAATCGAAGATAACACCGACTTTCCGAGGGGAAAGTACAAAAATGCAACACTGCGATAAAAGCGTCATAGCCTGTGCACAAAGTGGATTTTAGTCATCGAACTCGTTCAATGAACGATGAACGGCTCGAGCACCGTCCCGATGTCCTGACGGATGACGAGGTCGGCGATCGCATCGAACTCGGTCGGCTCGCGATTGATGATGACGAGACGCGCGCCATTCCGCTTTGCCATCAGGGGAAATCCGGCGGCCGGCCAGACCAGGAGCGAGGAGCCGATCGCAAGCAGGAGGTCGCAGGCCGCCGTCAGGTCCTGCGCCCGCCGCATTGCGGTATCGGGCATGGCCTGACCGAAGGAGATCGTCGCGGTCTTGATGAAGCCGCCGCAGGCCGGACAGTCCGGCGCGCAACCATTTCCGGCCGTCCATGCGGCCGCGCACCCACGATAGCTCGTAGCGCTCGCTGCAATCGAGGCACAGCGCGAAGGTGGTGTTGCCGTGCAGTTCGACGACATGGTCGGGGGCGATGCCGGAGGCCTGATGCAGATTATCGATGTTCTGGGTAATGACCGCCGGCACCTTGCCGAGGTGATGGAGGCTCGCGATCGCGCAATGCCCGCGGCCCGGCCTGGCGCCGCCGAACTCATCCTCCATGGCAAAGCGCCGCCGCCAGGATTCATTGCGCGCCTCCTGGCTGGCAAGGAAGTCATCGAACGGGATCGGCTGGTTCTTGGTCCACAACCCGCCCGGGCGACCGGAAATCGGGGATGCCGCATTCGGTCGAAATGCCCGCTCCGGTGAACGGCACGATGGTGCCGGCCTCGTGGACGATGTCCTTAAGGCGCGCTATGCCACTATCGATATCGGGCGCGATCATTCCTGCGTCCAGCCGGCCGTCTCGGTCCACCTTCATAACGGCGTGGCTTTGTCATACATTTCCGGCCGTTGTCCGGCCAGCGGAGGTTCCACTATGCGGTTTCTGCACACTATGTTGCGCGTGCGCGATCTCGACGCCGCGCTTGATTTTTATTGCAACAAGCTTGGCTTGAAGGAAGTGCGCCGCCGGGTGGATGAGAAGAACAAATACACCCTGGTATTTCTCGGCGCACCGCACGACGACGATCTTATTGCCAAGGGTCCGTCGACCCGCCAGGCGCCGCTTGTCGAACTCACCTACAACTGGGATCCCGAGGATCACGGCGAGGCGCGCTTTTTCGGCCATCTCGCCTATGAGGTCGACGACATCTACGCGCTTTGCGACAAGCTCATGAAAGCCGGCGTCACCATCAACCGGCCGCCGCGCGACGGCATGATGGCCTTCGTGCGGTCGCCGGACCGGCATTCGATCGAGCTGTTGCAGAAGGGCACCGCACTGCCGCCGAAGGAACCATGGGCCTCGATGCCCAATACCGGGAAATGGTAATCGGCCTGGATGCCGGCCGGGCGGCTGCGCTCGCTTGCTGCCCGCCGCAAACCTCTCTATAGGTCGCGCACTTTTGGTGCACCGCATTCGCGAACCATTCGCGCCCTTCGTCTAGCGGTCTAGGACACCGCCCTTTCACGGCGGTAACACGGGTTCGAGTCCCGTAGGGCGCGCCAGCAAAATCAATGCCTTAATGGCACGGCTGTTTTCGGTGTCCAATACCCAGAGATAGAAGCACTTGAAACAAAACCACTATACCGGGCTGGTTGTGACCGAGAGTGAAGCCAAGGGCACTGTCGAAGAGAAGCTTCGAAAGCAGCAGCTGACGAAGCCTATGACAGAAAAGGAAATGACCACCTTCTGTAACGCGATGGTCAGAAATCTGGAATTGACGTCTGCGTCTGCACAGGAGGATGTCCGAAGTTGGGCGGAAACCTGGCAGTCCAATCACTTCCGGTCCCCATCCCAATAACGGGATCGGCGGCCGAAACGCTGAGCACCACCTCCAGCGTGGCTAAGATTGTCGCGCGGTTAAACAGAGAAACAATGGCAACCCGGCAAGCGCGCATCGCTGACTTTACGCATGTCGGGGCGCCGCCCGCCGATCGGCCCCAAGAGCTTCTTTGCGAAGATCATGTGGGTACGTACGTCCTGCCGTTCCTGTGCCGGTGGCGCGATGACGCATGGCAGAATGTGGATACCGGCGGTCGCGTCGACGCTGCGGTCGTCGGATGGCGCGAGCCTATGAGCAAACGGTGACGGAGCGACGGCGCCGGCCTGCGTGAGCCGTTGGCAGCTCCAGATTCTGGTTCAAATCCAGTCGGGCCACCAATTTTTTCCGCTAAATCCTACTCTCCCGATACACGCCGCGTTCGCTCCGCGCGCATCTTGCCGGAGATCGTAGGGATCATTTTGCGTAGCCTTGGGACCGTAGCCAGTCTATGCGGCGGGTTCCCTGTAGCCATTCATCGGCATCGGCTTTGCTGGTCAGCCCTGTGATGTAACGAATTTCCTCGCCGGGATAGTGGGCTTCAAACCCCCAATCGTCGTCCGCAATCCGTTTGATCTTGAAAGTGACTCGGGGCTTTGCCATCGAACTGAATATAGCCCCGGTTTACGACAAAACCAACGCCTTGCGTGTGTGTTTTGCGCGCAGAAGCCGCCAACGCCTGTAACCGTGGCGCTGCGGCAGCCTCGCGAATTGAGCGAGAGGCCCGTCGGGCCGGCAGGACAGCGCCGGAGCACCTTATGCCGGCTTCCGCAAAGCCATGGTGAGAAAGCCAATTGATAACACCGGACCGATCACGTCCATGTAGAACGGCACGCCCGCATTTCCCGGAGCAAAATTTCCCGCCGCCACCATCTGGTGAACGTGTCCGGCTGCGTCCCCGAGCAGAAAGATCGACGCCGCGCAGACTGCAGCCGCCTTGAATCCGAGGTTTTGCCAAAAGGCCACGCAAGCCGTAATTCCAATGGCCAGGTCGGCCATTCCAACCCCGAACTGGAATGGACTTACGTCCCAGCCGATAAGCTTGGCGGCGATGGCCGGAAAAAAGACGTGGAATGTACCCGCCCAAATGCCGGTAAGGCCGATCGGCAGCAACAGCATCCATGACAGAAACCGCTCGGCCGCGGAATCGTGCCCCCGGCGAATTGCCGCGACAACGAGTGCGATGACGAAGAGCACGGCAGGCAAATTCCGCAGCAGAAAGCCAACGGTCTCAGCGATCATTTATCATTTTCCTGCGGGTTGGTGGTCCGCTCGAATTACGGAATTACGATTACGGTGACAGTACATTTAATTGGAATGCAACATGCATCGCCGCGCTGACGAACAATTCATTTGAATCATTCGGCGCACGGCATATCTCCTACGTAACGATGGAGATCCCCGTGAGGATATCGCTTCTTCTTGCCGCCGCCGCGCTCGCCGCCCTTCCTGCCGGGGCGCTGGCGGCAAAACCCGTCCACCGTCACCATCCAGTGCAGGCCGCGGCTCCGCAGCGGATTGCCTGCACCGTGCTCGGCTGCGCGCCGATCCCGGCGCAGTGCATGCCCGTGGGCGGCAAAACGCCGGGCGGGCTGCCGACCGGTTACGATGTGATTGTTTGTCCGCCGGGCGTGCAGCCCCTGAAATAAGCGGCGCGGCACCACAGGGGCGATTCCGTGGGCCGCGCCATGCCGGCAGGAGAAGCTATCGAAGGGCGCCGCGGGCGAGCGGCGCTTTGTTCGATCGCTCAGTTGCCGGCATTGATCTCCGTCTGCAGCGCGGCCGCATTGGCCGCATCGTTTTGCTGTTCGGCGGCCGCCATGGAGGCGTTAAGCGCATTTTCGTCGTTCATCTGCTGGATGGCCTGGACTTCCGCGTCGGACGCGGCCTGCGCGGCTGCCGCGCCGTTATCGGTTGGCACCGACGTATCGACGCTCGGCGACCAATCGTAGGATCCGGCATCGGAGCCGGCATCGCCGCGCGAGGTGCGAACCGTCCAGCCGCCGCCAAACAGGCTTTGGATGAATTGGCCGAAGTCATCAGGTTGCCGTGCAGCCGCATAATGCCGGCGCGGCGCCGCGTGAGTGACGACACGCGCGTGGTGGCTATGCGCGGGCGCGGATTTGACGTTGGCGTCGGCGGCAATCGCGTTTCCGGACAAGGCCAGAGACGCAACGATCATTCCGCAGGGGATCAACGATCTGATTTTCAGCGAGGTCATGGTTTTCAGCGAGGTCATGATTTTCAGCGAAGTCATGGCAAACTCCTTTGTGTTCGGCTGGGGTGCCGAGGAGATTCCCCGAACGCTGAGGATGAGGGTAGTTTCGCCCGGATGAAGCGGTGATGGCCGGCGCGTTAATTCGTGTCCATTCTGCGGCGCGCAGTTGGCCGCAATCGGCCGCCCGATACCGTCCGGACCAAACAATCAGTCCGCGTTGGTGATTGCGACGATGGAGGGCGCGCCGTTCTGCCGCATCCGCCGTTTCCGCGTGGCGCGCAAAATTCCGCGTGCAGCGCACAATTCAAAAAACTGTTGCACTGCAACCGGAATCTTTCCGCGCATCACACACGCAAGCGACCCAGAACCGTCACGCCGACGCCACAGAGTGCCGGTAGCTTCTGCAACGGCGGAGGGAAGGTTCAGGGAGAAAGAATCATGACTCTGCGTACAGAGATCTCACCCCGAGCGCGTCTGGCGACATACAGCAAAAACAATTGCCCGCAATGCAGCGAGTGGCTGCTGGCTCCGGACTGGTCCGAATATCTCAACGATCGTTGCGTGCGGCACACCTGGTCGTGCGACGCGTGCAGCTATCAGTTCGAAACCACGGTCTTCTTTCCGGCTGAGGCCGCATAAGGCACCGGGTAATGGTGCCGATGGCCGTTGAAATCTTCGACCACGGCACCGTCTTCGCTCAAATAATTCGGACCGATCGGCGACTTGCCATGGCCGCCGGGAATGTCGAGTACATAAGCCGGCTGACAGAGTCCCGACATGCGGCCGTGCAGCGCGCGCATCAGATCCTGGCCGTCCGCGATTGATGTCCGCAGGTGCGCGGTACCGGGCGCAAGATCGGCGTGGTGCAGGTAATAGGGTTTTATCCGGCACTCAACGAAGGTTCGCATCAGTGCCCCGAGCGTCTCGGCGTCATCGTTCACGCCGCGCAACAGCACGGACTGCGACAGCATCGGAATCCCGGCGTCGATAAAGCGCGCACATGCCGCGCGAGCTTTTGCGCCAAGTTCGCGCGGATGATTGGCATGAAGCACGACATAGGTCGCCTTGTCCGTACGCAGCGCGCGGACCATTGCGTCCGAAACCCGTTCCGGCGCCACGGCCGGAATTCGCGTATGGACGCGGATCACCTTGACGTGCTCGATGGCGGCAAGCCGCGTCATCACGTCCTTGAGGCGGCGCGGCGAGAGCACCAGCGGATCGCCGCCGGTCAAAATCACTTCCCAGATTTGCGGCGTGTCGCGGATGTAATCGAGCGCGGCGGCGAGCGCTGTGCGCGACAGACCACCCTGCCCCGGCCCCACCATCTCGCGCCGGAAACAAAACCGGCAATAGACCGCGCAGGTTTTGACGAGCTTCAGCAGGACGCGATCCGGATAGCGGTGCACCACGCCTTCGATCGGACTATGCGTGTCGTCGCCGATCGGATCGGCGCTCTCGGCGGGATCAGCATCCAGCTCGCGCATGTCCGGAATGAATTGCCGCGCGATCGGATCGTCAGGATCCGCCGCATCGACCAAGCCGGCGACAGCCGGCGTGATCGCGATGGCGTAGCGCGCTGCGACACTTTCCAGCGCCGCGATCCGATTGCGGCTGAGAAGCCGGGCATCGGCGAGCGCCGGCAGCGTGCGGAGCGATTTTGCCGTCGTCATTTCGTCGTCTCCTCAATCGGATTCCACAATACCTGATCAATGCGCGAAGCGCCGGTGGCAAGCATGACCAGGCGATCGAGACCGAGCGCGACCCCTGACGCCTCGGGCATGTGCGCAAGTGCGGCGATAAAATCTTCGTCGATCGGATAGCGTTCGCCGTAGATGCGCTGCTTTTCCGCCATCTCGGCCTCAAGCCTGTGGCGTTGCACGGCGGCGTCCGTCAATTCGCCAAAGCCATTGGCGAGTTCAACGCCGCAAGCATAAAGCTCGAAACGTTCGGCGACACGCGGATCGGATGCAGGCCGCGCCAGCGCCGACAGCGCCGCCGGATATTCATCGAGGATCGTGACTCGGCCAAGGCCGAGATTGCCTTCGACGCGCTCGACCAGCACGCGGCTGAAAATGTCACCCCAGGTGTCGTCATCGCCGTGACGGATACCGGCGTTTCGCGCGGCCGCCGCAAATCGCTCACGGTCAGGCTTGCCGCCCGGGAGCGTGTCCAGCAAGTCGATACCGGCAAAGCGCGTGAACGCGTCCGCAACGGTGAGCCGTTCCGGCTCAACGAACACGTCGGCCGAACGGCCGCGGAATGTCAGGCGCCGCGTCCCTGCCGCTTCGGCCGCCTCGCGCAGGATCGCGGCGCAATCCGTCATCAGCTCGCGATACGGTTCGGCGGCGCGGTACCACTCGATCAGCGTGAACTCCGGATGGTGCAGCGCGCCGCGCTCGCGGTTGCGAAACACCCGGGCGAATTCGACAAGGCGGCGCTCGCCGGCGGCGAGCAGTTTCTTGCAGGCGAATTCCGGCGAGGTGCGCAGATAGCGCGGCGACGGCACCCCGTCGGGAGCGGCGAGCGCGGTGGCGAACGCATGGAGGTGTGTTTCGTTGCCCGGCGAGACCTGGAGCGCCCCGGTCTCGACCTCGACAAAATCGCGCGCGGCAAACCAATTGCGAAGCGCAGCCACGATCCGTCCCCGCGCCAGGAGGACCGGCCGGCGGTCGGCATGGACGTGAGGGGCCCAAAAGGGCGAGGAACCGGGCGGATCGTGCGGCATGTCCCTGTCGGCGGCTTGATGAGAAATGACTAGCGATTAGGCGCAGGATCAGTATGTTGCGCCCTCCTGCCGAGGCCCTAACACCCAAGGATGTAGCCCCGTGAGAGTCATCGCCAGCTCGCTGCGAAAAGGCAATATGGTCGAGATTGACGGCAAACTCGGGGTCATCATGGCCGTCGAGAACATCCATCCCGGCAAGGGAACGCCGGTGACCCAGATGGATGTGCGCCGGGTCGCCGATGGCGTGAAGGTGTCGTTGCGTTTCAAGACCACCGATCAAGTCGAGCGGGCCTTCGTCGAGGACCACAAGCACCAGTTCATGTATCAGGATTCCGAGGGCTTCCATTTCATGAATATGGAAAGCTACGACCAGGTGGCGTTGCAGGCCGACATTATCGGTGACCAGGCGGCCTATTTGCAGCCCGAGATGGAGGTGACGATCAGCCTCCATGAAAGCAATCCCGTCGCCATCGAACTGCCGCCCAAAGCGGTCCTCGAAGTGGTCGAGACCGAGCCGACCCTCAAGAGCCAGACCGCAGCCTCGTCCTACAAGCCCGCGGTCCTGTCCAATGGCGTGCGCACCATGGTGCCTCCTTTCGTCACCACGGGCACAAAGATCGTTGTGATGACGGCGGATGGCAGTTACGTCGAACGCGCCAAAGACTGAACTTGCGCGCTCAAGCCGCCCCGCATCCTGAACATTTGTTCATTGCCAGCCTGGCGGGCACCGCTTGGCACGACGCGCGTTGATGGCGATAGTACGCCGTCAATTCGGGACCAGACTCGTGCGCGCTTCGGCAAGAACAAAGGGCATAACAACGGCACTCGCATGCGTGCTGCCGCTCCTGATGTCTGCGCAAGCCGCACTCGCCGGCTGCAAGCCAGGCCACCTCAAACCGCTCTATTTCATGAGGACGATGGGACCGTGCAACTTCGACATCGACACGCTCAGCTTTAGCGGCACGCCGGTCGAGCAAGCGATGTGCCTGATGCGCGGCATGGACGTGACGCGCAACCTCGGGCCGACGCTGCAAAGCCTGCCGGAAGCATTGGCAAGCCGCGTCGGAGCGAGCAGCGGGCTCCCCTCGCGCGAAGAGTTGAGCGAATTCTTGTCCAAGGCGGACCTTGAATACAGCTTTGCCGCCTATCTGTGGCAGCCGCTGTCACACGCCGAGGACAATAATCCCGAAGCGCCGATGGCGCGTTATTTCGTCATCCACGATACCAGCGGGCCGAACTACGGCCACCGCGGATTTCCGGACGACATCAACGTCAATCCAAGGATCAACAATCTGCAAAATTTCGTTTGCTCCGATGAATGGGGCAAGGCCCATGTTGTGCTCAGCCGCACCGGCGCGCTGCTGCTCGACCACGAACTCTCCACGCCCTGGCGCGAAACGAAATTCGAGCAGGCCGCCGAGTTCGGCGGCGAATTAAAGGGCCTGTTCCTGCATGTCGAGATGATCCAGCCGCGGCGCGCCGGCGCGCATGGCGGCGACAGCCGCTCGCCCGATCCGGCCTTTTCCCTCGTGCAATATGACCGGCTGGCTTTGCTCTACACGATCGCGAGCGTGCGCGCTGGCCGCTGGCTCATCCCGGCGTTCCATGCCGCGCTCGACGCGGATCTCCCCAACGGCCACGACGATCCGCTGAACTTCAGCGTCGAAAGTTTTGCCGACAGCATCGACCGTCTGGGCAAGACATTGGCGGGTCCGCCGGAAGTCCAGGCGTCGATCGGTGCGCCGGTCACCGACGCGACTTCGGACGACACGCCGAAATCGACCGATGCTGTCGCCACGGAACGCCAGGGAATCGATCCGCTGGATTCCTTCGGCGCTATTGCCATGCACAATATCGCTGCGATGCCGCCAGCAAATAACGATGCGGCAGCGAAGATCGCGTCGACAAATGCTATGATGCCGTCACCCGAAAGCGAATCTCCCAATGAACGGAAATCCGCCAGTGACGAACATTGCACGACGCACCGCGTTAGGGGTCATCTGCGGCGGTCTTGCGGGTCTGACGTGTCCGAGCGGCGCGGACGCCGAAGACTCGTTCGATCGGTGGATCGCGATGTTTCAGACGAAGGCGGAGGCGCGCGGCATCACGGAGGACACCTACACGCGCGTCATGCGCGGGATACGTCCGGACACCACCGGGCTTAGCGCCATCCACAATCAGGCCGAGTTCACGCAAAAGCTCTGGCAATATCTCAACCGCGCCACCTCTGACTGGAAGATCAGCGCCGGCAAGGAAAAGGCGAAGGAATACGCTTCACTCTTTTCAAGGATCGAAACGGATTACGGCGTCGAGCGCGCGTTCATGCTCGGCGTCTGGGGCATTGAATCGGCGTTCGGCGATCCGGTCGTCGAGAAAAATCACATGCGGCCGGTCATTCCATCGCTGGCGACGCTTGCCTGGGGCGAGCCGCGCCGCCGCGCCTATTGGGAACAGGAACTCGTCAACGCGCTGATGATCGTTCAGCGCGGCTGGGCGACACCCGAACAGATGATCGGCTCGTGGGCCGGCGCCATGGGCCATACCCAATGGATGCCGGAGGTGTGGCTCCATGTCGGCATCGATTACAACGGCGACGGCCGTATTTCGCCGTTCGGTGCGCCCGACGATGCGCTCGGCTCGACCGCGCACTTTTTCGTCGAACGCGGCAATTACCGGCGCGGCGAACATTGGGGCCACGAAGTCCGCATGCCGGCCAAACTGGACGGTCATCGCTCGCGCAGCTACGCCGCCTGGCAGGCGCTCGGCGTCACCCGCGCCGACGGCGAGCCCTATCCGCAGCCCGCCGCGACGGCACGGCCCTGGATCCCCGTTCCGGGCGGGCCGGCTTTCCTCCTCGGCCAGAATTTCTTTGCCGCGAAGAGCTACAATCCGTCGATGAGCTACGCGCTGGCGCTGGTTCACATCGGCGATCGCTGCGTCGGCGGCGGCCCGTTCGTGCAAAAGTTCCCCGGCAGCGAGCCGGCTCCGACCTTGGCCGGAGATCCAGGAAATCCAGCGGCGGCTGACCGCGCTCGGCTTCGACACCGGCGGCGCCGACGGCCGCATCGGCCTCGACACGACGCTCGCGGCGCGCAATTTCCAGCGCAAGATCGGCATCGAGCCCGCCGATGGCTATGCCGGCACGGGCCTTCTCGCCCGGTTGCGCCAAGGGGCGTGAATGCGTCGTGAATGGGGTCACGAATGGCGTTGTGAACCGGCTTGTGAACCGGCTCCCGATCCGGTTGGATGCGGCAACCAACCCGTTTCAGCCCGTCCGAGGAAATGCCCAACATGACGCCGTCCCAATCAGCGACCGCACGCGCCGATAACGCCGCCGATCCCGCCGTCGCCGCAGTCGAGCGGCCGACCCCGACCGGCGCCAACGCGCCCGGTTTCGGCTCGGACGTGATCGCGGACGCGCTGCGATCGCTCGACATTCCCTATATCGCGCTGACCCCCGGCGCGAGCTATCGCGGCCTGCACGACAGCATCGTCAATTATCTCGGCAACACGAAGCCGCAAATGCTGCTCTGCCTGCATGAGGAAGCAGCCGTCGCCATCGCCCACGGCTATGCCAAGGTGACCGGCAAGGCGATGGTCACCGCCGTGCATTCGAATGTCGGCCTGATGCACGCGACCATGGCGATGTTCAACGCCTGGTGCGACCGCATGCCGGTCATCGTGCTCGGCGCCACCGGGCCCGTCGATGCCGCCAAGCGCCGGCCGTGGATCGACTGGATTCACACCGCGCGCGATCAGGGCGCACTGGTGCGCGAATACACCAAATGGGACGACCAGCCTTCGTCGCCCGGCGCTGCGCGCGAAGCGATTTTGCGCGGCACCTGGATCGCCAACACCGCGCCGCAGGGCCCGGTCTATATCAATTTCGACGCCGAATTGCAGGAGATGAAAGTCTCCGATGAGCTGCCGCCGATCGATGTCGCGCGCTACATGCCGCCAGTCTCGACCGCGGCGCCTGCCGACCTCGTTCGCCAGGCAGCCGGCATGCTCAAGGACGCCAAGCAGGTGCTCATCCTCGCCGGCCGCGCCTCACGCGATCCCGAAGCCTGGAAAGCACGCGTCGCGCTCGCCGAAGCACTTAATGCGCGCGTCGTGACGGATTTGAAAATCGGTGCGAGTTTCCCGACCGACCATCCGCTTTACATCGGCTCGCCGCGCGCGATCACGCCCGAGAGCGTCGAGGGATTGAAAAACGTCGACGTCGTCTTGAGCCTCGACTGGGTCGATCTTGCCGGCGCGCTCCGGAGTTTCGGTCCGTCGCCGTCCGCCAAGGTGATCCAGGTCTCGCTCGATCATCGCATCCATAACGGCTGGAGCATGGATCATCAGGCCCTTCCCCCGGTCGATCTTCTGCTCTCCGCCGATCCCGACCTCGTGGTGCCGGAACTGGTCAAGGACGTCGGCAAAAGCTCAAAGCCTCATGCGGTGCCGAGCCCGCGCAAAATGCCGGACAAGGAGCCGGCCGGCTTTACCAACGAACATGTCGCGCGCGCCTTGCGCAAAGTGCTCGGCGACCGTGCGGTGACCTACACGCATTTGCCGCTCTCCTGGGACGATAGCTGGCTTACGTTCCGCCATCCGCTCGATTTCGTCGGTTCCGACGGCGGCGGCGGCGTTGGCGGCGGCCCGGGAATTTCAGTCGGCGCGGCGCTGGCGCTCAAGGGTTCCGGACGGCTGCCGATCGCGCTGTGCGGCGACGGCGATTTTCTCATGGGAGTGACCGCGGTCTGGACCGCCGTGCACTACAAGATTCCGCTCCTCTTCGTGCTCTGCAACAACCGCTCGTTCTATAACGACGAGCTGCACCAGGAGCGCATGGCGCGCGCGCGCAACCGGCCGGTCGAGAACAAATGGATCGGCCAGCGCATGTCGGATCCCGACGTCGATCTGGCCGCCATGGGCCGCGCCCAGGGCGCCGCCGGTTTCGGCCCGGTCATGAAGCCCGGCGATCTTCCGGGCGTGCTGGAGAAAGCCATTGCCGCGGTCGATGCCGGCCAGGTCGCCGTCGTCGATGTGCGTGTCGAGCCCGGCTATACCGCCACCATGACAGCCGCGATGACGCGCGCCGGAACCTAAACGCCGATGGCGCAAGCGGAGCCCGCAATTCTCAACGTCGCGGACCTCGCCATGCGCTTTGCCACGAGCGAGGGCGACGTCGTCGCGCTTGACGACGTGTCGTTTGGCGTGACGCCCGGCGAGTTCCTCGCCGTGATAGGACCGTCGGGCTGCGGCAAGTCGACGTTGTTCAACATCATCGGCGGCCTTTTGAGCGGCTACCAGGGTCAGGTCACCGTCGGCGGCGAATCCATTTCCGGTCCGCACGCGTCAATCGGCATGGTGTTCCAGGAAGAGTCGACTTTCCCGTGGCGCAACGTGGTGGAGAACGTCACGTTTCCGCTGGAGATCGCCGGCGTGCCGAAGCGCGAACGCATCGACCGCGCCCTGCATTTCATCTCCATGGTCGGCCTCGACGGTTTTGAGCGCCGCTACCCGGCGGAATTGTCGGGCGGCATGCGCCAGCGCGTCTCGATGGCGCGCACGCTTGCGTCGGAGCCGAAGATCCTGCTGATGGATGAGCCCTTCGCCTCGCTCGACGAGCAGACGCGGCTCCTCCTCGGCGACAAGGTTTTGCAAATTCAGCAGCAGTTGAAGCAAACGACGCTGCTGATCACGCACAACATCACCGAGGCGGTGCAGCTTGCCGACCGCATATTGGTGATGACCTTCCGCCCCGGACGGGTGAAACGGATCGTCGCTATCGATCTGCCGCGCCCGCGGACATCGGCGATCGTATCGAGCGAGGCCTTCGGCCGCTATGTCGCGCAGATCTGGAGCGACCTGCGCGAAGAGGCAAGCCGCGGCATGATCGACGACGAAACGCGCGTCTTGCACGCGAACGAGCATCCGAAATGAGCGCGGCAACTTTCACCACGCGCCGCTTCGCGCCGCAGTTTGTCGGGCTGGCATCCCTGATGCTTGCCATTGTCGCCGTCGAGCTCCTGATCCGCGCCGGCCTCATCAATCGCTATATCGTGCCCCTGCCCTCCGAGGTTGTGGCAAGCTTTGGGCGCCTGATCCTTGAGGAAAACATTCTGCACCGCTTCCTGCTCACGGGCTGGGAATGTCTGGCGTCGGGCGTCCTCCTCATCACCTTCGGCGTCGCAATCGGCGTCCTGTTTCATCGTGTGAACCTTCTGCGCCTCGCCTATGAAAGCTGGGTCGGCGCGATGGCATCGGCACCGCTGGTGCTGGCCTATCCGCTTTTCCTGGTGCTGTTCGGGCGCAGCGCCCTGACCATCATCATCATGTCTTTCCTCGTCGGCCTGGCGCCTGTCATCCTCAAAACCATCGAGGGCCTGTCAGCGACGCGGCGCGTGCTCCTCAATGTCGGCCGCAGTTTCAAGCTGACACCGGCGCAGCAGTTTTGGAAGATCATGCTGCCTTCGGCGCTGCCGACGATTTTCGTCGGCATCCGTCTCGGGCTGATGTTCGCCCTGATCAATGTTGTCGCGGTCGAGTTTTTGATCAATTTCGGCGGCCTTGGCCAACTCATCAACGATCTCGCCGAACGCTACGACCTGCCGGGCGTTTATGCGGCAATCTGCTTTGTCATTCTCGTCAGCGTCGTGTTCTTCGTCGCCACGGAAAGGGTGGAACGATGGCTGAGATCGGCCGCTTGACCGGTGCACGAGCGGCATCCCCGTGGCTGATGCCAGTGACCGCGCTGCGCGTCGTCCTCGTGCTGACGACGCTCGTCGTCTGGCAGCTTCTGGCTGTTTCAGGCTTGTTTTATCGCGACGTCGTTCCGTCATTGACGAAGATCGGCACCGCGCTTGTGACGCTGCTCTCGGGTGCCGATTTCTACTGGAATCTCTGGTTCACGTTCGACGAGATCGCGATCGGTCTCTTGATCGGCGGTACCGCCGGCGTCGTCGCCGGGCTTGTGATCGGCGGCAGCAAGTTCATTGCCTCCGCGTTCGAACCCTATCTCTACTATCTCGGCCCGACGCCGAAGATCATTTTCTTTCCCGTCATGATCATGTGGTTCGGTGTCGGCGCCGGATCGAAGATCGCAATGGGCGCGGTGTCGTGCTTCTTCCCGATCGCGCTCAATGTCGCCGTCGGCATGCGCCAGATCGACACGGTGCTGATCAAGGTCGGCGAAAGCTTTCGCGCCAATCCGTGGCAGATGGCGGTGAAAATCTACCTGCCCGCTATGCGCGTTCCCGTCGTCAACGGCTTGCGGCTCGGTTTCGGCGTCGCCCTGATCGGAACTCTTTTGGCGGAAACCAAAATCTCCAATCGCGGGCTCGGCTTCATGGTGATCGACGCGTATAATTCATTCAACATGCCGCGGCTCTACGCCATTCTCATCGTTCTGTTCGTGCTCGCCATCGGCGCCAACGTCGTGCTGACGCGCCTCGGCCGTCTCGACGCGATCAGACAAAGATAATCGGTGCGGTATCGCTCCATGCAGGGAGAACAATCATGAACGAGGCAGTTCCACTCAAGTCGCTCAAGCCGCCGCCGCTGCATCTGCCGGACCATCGCGACGCGTTCTACGGCGGCAAATGGCATAAGACGAAATCCGGCCGCGCTGCCGACGCGATCAATCCCGGCACCGGTGAATCACTCGGGCCGGTCGCGGATTGCGGCGCCGCCGATATTGACGCCGCGGTGAGCGCGGCAAAGGCGGCATTTCCGGCCTGGCGGAACACGCCGCCGCTCGAACGCGCGCGCCTTCTCAAGCGCATCGCCAACGTGCTGCGCGATCACGCCGAAGAACTGGCGATGATCGATGCCGCCGACTGCGGCAATCCCTATACCGAGATGGTGCGCGATGCGACGATCGCCGCGGCGCAGATCGATTTCTATGCCGGCCTTGTCACCGAGATGAAGGGCTCATCGATCCCGATGGGACCGGGCGTGGTGAACTTCTCGGTGCGCGAGCCGCGCGGCGTCGTCGGCCGCATCATTCCGTTCAATCACCCGTTCATGTTCTGCGCCGGCAAAGCGGGCGCGCCGCTCGCCGCCGGCAACACCGTGGTGATGAAGCCGCCGGAACAAGCCCCCCTCTCCTCGCTCCGCCTCGCCGAACTCATCGACGGCATTTTGCCGCCCGGCGTGTTCAACCTCGTGCCCGGCGGCAGGGAGGCTGGCGCGGCGCTCGCGTCGCATAAGGACGTCGCCATGATCGCGCTGATCGGCTCGGTGCCGACCGGACGCGCGGTGATGAAGGCGGCATCCGACACGCTAAAAGCCGTGATGCTTGAGCTTGGCGGCAAGAATGCGCTGATCGCGTACCCCGACGCCGATCCGGACGAGGTCGCCGACGGCGTGATCGGCGGCATGAACTTTACCTGGTGCGGGCAATCGTGCGGCTCGACCAGTCGCGCTTTTGTACACGAGAAAATCTACGAGGCCGTGCTCGCCAAAGTGCAGGCCAAGATCGCCCACTACAAGCCCGGCATCGCCACCGATCCCGCCACCACCATGGGCTCGATCATCTCGAAGACGCAGCACGAGCGCATCCTCGGCTTCATCGAAAGCGCGAAACAGGAAGGCGCGCGGCTGCTGTGCGGCGGCGGGCGGCCGAGCGATCCGGCGCTTGCCAAGGGCTTTTTCATCGAGCCGACCGTATTCGCCGACGTGCAGCCGGACATGCGCATCGCGCGCGAGGAGATTTTCGGGCCGGTGCTTGGTATCTTCAAATGGAGCGACGAAAAAAAATGCTCGAACAGGTCAACGCTGTCGAATACGGCCTCACCGCGTCGATCTGGACCAACGATCTGTCGACCGCGCATCGCACCGCTGCCGCGGTGCAGGCCGGCTTCGTCTGGATCAACGAAGTCAGCAAGCACTTCCTCGGCGCCCCGTTCGGCGGCTTCAAACAATCCGGTATCGGCCGTGAGGAATGTTTTGAGGAAATGCTCGCCTATACCCAGGAGAAGAATATTCACGTGCGGTTGAAGCCGGCGAAGGGCTGAAACGCCCGACTGTCAATTCTTTGCTGGCGCAATCAACCGCTCGTCCCCGCGAACGCGGGGATCCAGCTTTTCGCGAAGCGCAACTGGATTCCCGCTTTCGCGGGAATGAGCGGTGGGACGAACCCTACAGCTTGAACGTCTCATACGTCGACGGATGAAACATTTCATCGACCGAAACGCGGCGCGAAGACAATCCTTCGAGGTGATGCTGGGCGAGGAAGTAGTCAAGCACTTTGCAGTTCGGCCCGACGCCATATGACCAGAAATCGTGGCCCATCAAATCGTGCGCCTCCTTCAGGCGCTCCTCGACGAACGGCAGCGTCACTTTGGTCGCGGACGTATCGGACAGCTTTTTCATCCCCGCTTCCTTGGATTGCTCGAACGCCTTGAGCACTGCGCCCGGCAGCCACGGATGTTTTTCGGCAAGCTCGCGGCGAATGCCGACGACATGCATGATCGGGAAATAGCCGGTGCGCTTGAAATAATCTTTCGCTACGGCAACGGGATCGGGAAACAGCCAGCCGATATGCGGATGGCCCTTCTCCACCAGCGTCGGTGGCCGCGGCGCCATGAAGCCGTCGATCTCGCCCGCTTCGAGGAGCTTTGAGATGGTGGCTCCCTCCGGCGCATTGTCGAGCCGCACGCCGGGCGGCAGCTTGACGGTGATCTTCTCCGGCCGTCCCGCGTGCTCGATGCCGCCGCGGATCCAGTGGATGTCGGAACGCTTGACGCCGTAATCGTCTTCGAGAAAGGCGCGCGCCCAGACATTGGCGGTGAGCTGATATTCCGGCACGCCGACTTTGCGGCCCTTGAGGTCTTCCGGTTTCTTGATGCGGTCGGTGCGGACATAGACCGAGGTGTGGCGGAAGGCGCGCGACACGAAAGCCGGCACCGCGATATAAGGGCAGTCTCCGTTGGCCGTCTTGACCGTATAGCTCGACATCGACAATTCGCAGATATCGAACTCGGCCGCGCGGAAGGCACGGAAGAAAATCTCCTCGGGCACGAGCTGCATGTAAACCGGATCGACCCCGTCGATCTGGACGGTGCCGTCGAACAATGCACGGTTGCGGTCGTAGTCGCCGACGGCGACCGAGAGATTAAGCTTGGCCATTTCACTTCCCTGATCGCGTCCCAGTCGCGCATTCGCGACATTTCCGCACTCAGATAGCCGCTTCTTGCGGGTCGTGCCAAGATGCGATTTCGCGACTCGCTGCCACCAGAGCCCCCACAACCCGTCGATACGTTTGAGATGAACCGGCATCGCATCCTGGCACTTGCCATCCTGGCCGCCTGCACCGCGCAGGCGCATGCCCAGGCCGCGCGCGTTTACAGCGATGCCGGCAATATTTTCATCGAAAGGAACGGCGTCAAAACCAAGCTCACCACGTCGGAAATGGATGTCGGCCCGGCGCTGGCGCCCAATGGCGCCTTTGTCGTCTACACGCGACAGGGGCGCGGCCGCAGCGTGCGCGGCTACGACGCCAGCCAGTTTTGCACGACCGAGCCCCGGCCCGACGAGTTGCGGCAGATCAATGCCGACGGCACCGGCGACAAGCTTTTGCTCACCGGGCGCAAGGGCGAGCCCGACAAGCAACTCTGCGATTTCCGCAACAAGCAGTTCAGCTCCGACGGCCGCCGGCTCTATTTTCTCACGCCGGGCTGGGCCGCATCGGGTGCGCTGCACGCGTTCGACATGCGAACGGCGAACGAGCGTTACATCCTGCCGGCGAACGATCTTCTGGTGCTGAATTTTTGCCAGAACAAATACAAGGACGACCTTGTCGTCCTGTCGCACCGCTATTTCCTGCTCGGCGGCAGCTACGATTGGTACTGGCTCTACGACCAGACGGGGAAGAAAGAGCTTGGACCGCTCGGCGCGTTTGACAATCCGGACGACATGAGGCGGCAGGCACACGGCGTCTGGTGCGAAAACAAATCCTGAAGAGCTCACCGGCCGGTGAACGGTTCGGCGGGCGCGATATCGGTGATCTTGAATTGCACGCGTTCTTCGCCCTGCCAGCGATCGATGGAAAAGGTGCCGGCGGCGTGAATCTGGCGGCCTCGGCTGTTGCGCAGCGCATGACCCAGCTTCTGTCCTGCCGCACGAAAGGCGATGGCGTTGACGGATGAGCCGTCGGCGGATTTCAGGCGCGCGCGGACATGCGCTTGCCCGACCTCCTCCGCATAGGTCAGCGTGTGCGACGGCAGCGCAATCACCGGCTCGGGATTGCCGGATCCGAAAGGCCCGGCGCGATTGATCATGGCGACGAGATCGGTGCCGGCCGCAGCCGCGGACACCGCCCCGTCGATCGACAGGCCGCTTGAGCGCCGCGCTGTTTCCACATCGGCACCCAGCGTCGCTTCGAGAAAACCGCGCAACTGCGCCAGTGCGCCTTTGCGCAAGGTCACGCCGGCCGCCATGGCGTGGCCGCCACCTTTAAGCAGCAAGCCTTCGGCGACCGCACGCCGCACGGCGCGCCCGATATCCACGCCGGCGATGGAACGGCCGGACCCGGTTCCGATGCCTCCCGGCTCGAGCGCGATGGCGAATGCGGGACGGCCGAATTTCTCTTTCAGCCGCGCCGCGACAAGTCCGACCACGCCCGGATGCCAGCCTTCCGCGGCGGTCACGACAACGGCGCCCTTCTCCTCGAGGCCGAGCGCTGCGTCCGCCTCCGCTTCAGCCTGCGCCAGAGTGTCCTGCTCGATCGCCTGGCGCTCGCGGTTGAGACGGTCGAGCTCGGTCGCAATCTTCGCGGCTTCGATAGGGTCCTCCTCGATCAGGAGTCTTACGCCGAGATCGGCGCAGCCGATGCGGCCGCCGGCATTGATGCGCGGTCCGAGCAGGAATCCGAGATGCCAGGCTTCCGGCGGTCCGGAAAGCCGCGCCACGTCCATCAGGCTGACGTGGCCGTGGCGCTCGCGCCGGCGCAGCGCGATCAGACCCTTGGCGACGAAAGCGCGGTTGAGCCCGATCAACGGCACCACGTCGGCAACAGTGCCCAGCGCCACATCGTCGAGGAACGCCAGCAGATCCGGCTCAGGCCTCTCAGCCGTCCAAAACCCGCGTTCGCGCAACACGCGATTGACGGCAACGACGGTCATGAAGACGAGACCGACCGCCGCAAGATGGCCGAGCCCGGACAGGTCGTCACGCCGGTTCGGATTGACGATGGCCACAGCCGGCGGCAGCGTCTCATCGGCCTGATGGTGATCGATAACGACGACATCGACGCCGCGGGATTTTGCTTCCGCAAGCGGCTCGATGCTGGTCGTGCCGCAATCCACGCAGACCAGGAGCGTCGCGCCGCGGTCGGCGAGCCCCCGCACCGCCTCGACATTCGGCCCGTAACCTTCGAACAGCCGGTCTGGGATGTGAATGATCGGCTCGATGCCGCATTGCCGCAGATAACGTGCGAGCAGCGCCGATGAGGTCGCGCCGTCAACGTCGTAGTCGCCAAAGATCGCCACGCTCCCGCCGCGCGTGACCGCGTCCGCGATCCGTTCGGCGGCTTCTTTCATGGCGGTAAGAACAAGCGGATCCGGCATCGAGCGCTTGAGGCTCGGATCGAGAAACTCTTCGACGCCATCGGCCTCGATATTGCGGCCGGCAAGAATACGCCCGAGCAATTCCGGAAGTTCGTGGCGCTGGGCGATGGCAAGTGCACGCGCGGCGCCGCGATCGTCGAGACGGTCGCGCCAGGCGCGCCCGGTCGCCGAATTTTCGACGCCAAGGAAGAGGCGATTCTCAGCCATCTCTGTCATTCCGGGGCGCGCCACGTGGCGCGAGCCCGGAATCCATAATCACAGGCAGCGCGAGAGTTGCTTGGACGGCGGGTATGGATTCCGGACTCGCCGCCGCGCGGCGATCCCGAATGACGCTATCCGATTCAGCAAATCAACTTCAAGCTACACGAACTTCTTCAACTCGCGATGCTCGGCCCTGATCCAGCGGATCGTGCCGCTGGTCGAGCGCATCACCACCGTCTCGGTCTCGATCACGTCGTTACCGAAACGCACGCCCCGCAGCATGCGGCCGTCGGTGACGCCGGTTGCGGCAAACAGGCAATCGCCCTTCACCATGTCGTCGATCTGGTATTTCTTGCGCGGGTCCTTGATGCCCATCTTGGACACCCGCGCGCGCTTTTCGTCGGTATCGACGACGAGCCGGGTCTGCATTTGCCCGCCGATGCATTTGAGCGCAGCGGCAGCCAGCACGCCTTCCGGCGCACCGCCGATACCGAAGAAGATATCGATGCCGGACCGCTCGGGGTCGGTGGTGTGGATAACGGCGGCAACGTCGCCGTCGCTGATCAGGCTGACCGCGGCGCCCGCTTTGCGCACCGCGGCGATCAGGTCGGCATGGCGCGGCCGGTCGAGCACCATCGCCGTGATGGCCTGCGGCTTGACCCCTTTTGCCTTGGCGAGCGCAATGATGTTCTGGTCGGCCGGCGCGTCGAGATCGACCACGCCGATCGGATAACCCGGCCCGATCGCGATCTTGTCCATGTAGATGTCGGGCGCGTGCAAAAGCGTGCCGTCCTCCGCCATTGCCAGTGTAGCGATGGCGCCGGGCATGTTCTTGGCGCAGAGCGTCGTGCCCTCCAGCGGATCGACGGCGATATCCACTTTGGGCCCCGCCTTCGTCCCGACCTTTTCGCCGATGAACAGCATCGGCGCTTCGTCCATTTCGCCCTCCCCGATGACCACGGTGCCGTCGATGGCAAGACCGGCGAGTTCGCGGCGCATGGCGTCGACCGCGGCCTGGTCGGATTGCTTTTCCGCGCCGCGCCCGCGCAGCCGCGCCGCTGCGACCGCGGCGCGCTCGGTGACGCGAACGATCTCAAGCGACAGCGCGCGTTCGAGCGTCTGATGCGGCTTGCCGGGCTTCGATGACATGCGACAAATCTCCAGGGACAAATGTTGCGGCTTTAAGCTCTTTCGATCCGGATGACCTGCGGCCGTCCGTAAACAACCCGATCCCGGCGCACCGCGGCAAGGGCCTTGCGCACGGCATCTTCGCTGGTCGCGTATGTGATCATGATGACCGGCACCGCTTCACCTGAGCGGCCGGGCTGCGCCGCGCCGCGCGATCCGGCAGCGTGCCGCTGCACAATCGATTCCAGCGATATTTTCTGCTGCGCCAGACGACGCGCAATGGTGGCTGCCGTGCCGGGACGGTCGCGCGCCAGAAGCCGGATGTAATAGCCGCCTTCATGGTGCTGCATCGGCGCCTTGCGGAACGCCGTCATCCGGGCGGTGGGCCGCCCGAACGGCGGGGTGCGAACGCCACGCGCGATGTCGGCAAGATCGGCGACGATGGCGGACGCCGTCGCAACGCCGCCGGCCCCCGGGCCGACCAGCGTGATCGGCGCAATTCCGTGCGCATCGACAGTGACGGCATTGGTGACGCCCATGACCTGGGCGATGGCGCTGTCTTTCGGCACCATGGTCGGATGCACGCGCTGCTCGATCCCGGCATCGGTCTTCACCGCGACGCCCAAAAGCTTGACCCGGTAGCCAAGCTCGGACGCGGCATCGAGATCGGCGAGCGTGATGGATGAAATGCCTTCCACATAGATGGCGTCCGGATCGACTTTCGTGCCGAACGCCAGGCTCGCCAGGATCGCAAGCTTTTGCGCGGTATCGTGACCTTCGATGTCAAAAGTCGGATCGGCCTCGGCGTAGCCGAGCCGCTGCGCTTCCTTCAGGCAGGCGTCGAACGCGAGCCGATCCTGCTCCATGCGGGTCAGGATGTAATTGCAGGTGCCGTTGAGAATGCCGTAGATGCGCGTGAAGGATGCGCCGTTCAGTCCTTCGCGCAGCGTCTTCACGATCGGGATGCCGCCGGCGACCGATGCTTCAAAGTTGAGCGCGACAAGATTGCGTTCGGCGAGCGCGGCAAGCTTTTGACCGTGCCTGGCAAGGAGCGCCTTGTTGGCGGTGACCACCGCCTTGCCGGCAGCGAGCGCGGTTTCGATCGCGCGTTTTGCCGGATCGCCGGCACCGCCGATCACCTCGACCAGCACGTCGATCGATGGATCGCGCGCCAGCGCGACGGGATCGTCATACCACCGAAACTTTTTCTGATCGAAACCGCGCTTCTTGCCGCGCGATCGAGCGCTGAGCGCGACGATCTCGATGCCGCGGCCGCAGCGTCCAAGAAGCTTGTCACGGCCCTCGTCCAACAGATGCACGACGGCGCTGCCGACGGTTCCGAGCCCGGCAAGACCGACTTTCAGCGGCTCAGCCATAAACGTCGCCTAGTTTAAGAAAAAGCGACGCTCGACTAACGCCGCGTCGCCAGCGGAACGACGTTATGGAGGCTTTCCGCGCCTGTTTCAAGAAAGCGCCGGATATTACGGGCCGCCTGGCGGATACGCTGCTCGTTCTCCACAAGCGCGATGCGCACATGGCCTTCGCCGTGCTCGCCAAATCCGTCGCCCGGCGATACCGCAACGCCCGCCTTCTCGACAAGAAGCGTGGAGAATTCCACGCTGCCGATGGTCCGGAACGGTTCCGGTATCGGCGCCCAGGCGAACATCGAGGCGGCCGGCGGCGGCACATGCCACCCGGCGCGGCCGAAGGAATCCACCAGAGCCTCGCGGCGGCGCCGGTAAGTCGCGCGCATCTCATGGATGCAATCGTCGGGACCGTTCAGCGCGGCCGTTGCCGCGACTTGCACCGGCGTGAAGGCGCCGTAGTCGAGATAGGATTTGACGCGCGCCAGCGCCGCAATGAGGCGCTCGTTGCCGACGGCAAAGCCGATGCCGCCAGCCGGGCATCGAATAGGTCTTCGACATCGAGGTGAACTCGACGGCGACATCCATCGCGCCGGGCACCTGCAACAACGAGGGCGGCGGATTATTGTCGAAATAGACCTCGGCATAAGCGAGATCGGACAGCACCAGGAGCGAGTGCTTCTTCGCGAAGGCGACGAGCTCACGATAGAAATCGAGGCTCGCGACGCAGGCCGTCGGATTTGACGGATAGCAGACCACGACTGCGATCGGTTTTGGGATCGAATGCAGCACCGCGCGCTCGAGCGCGCCGAAAAACGCGTCGTCGGCCTCGACCGGCACCGAGCGGATCGCGCCGCCGGCCATCAGAAAGCCGAAGACGTGGATCGGATAGGTCGGGTTGGGCACGATGATGATGTCGCCTGGCGCGGTGATCGCCTGCGCGACATTGGCAAAACCTTCCTTCGAGCCGAGCGTCGTGACGACCTGGGTGTCGGGATTGAGCTTCACGCCAAAACGGCGCGCATAATAGGCAGCCTGGGCGCGGCGCAGCCCCGGGATTCCCTTGGACGCCGAATAGCGGTCGGTCCGCGGCTTGCCGATCGTCTCTTTCAGTTTCTCGACGACATGGGCCGGCGTCGGCAAGTCGGGATTGCCCATGCCGAGATCGATGATGTCGGCGCCGCCGTTGCGGGCCACCGCCTTGGCGCGGTTGACCTGCTCGAACACGTAAGGCGGCAGACGTCGAATGCGATAAAATTCTTCCATTGGTGCCCCGGCACTTCGTCTCGCGAAACACTACACTATCAGCGGATTTTTTTCACTTGGTTTCGGCGCTGTCGGCCGGCGCGGCGCCCGCATTCCTGCTTGCCGTGGTTTGGACTGCCGGCTGGACCAACGGCTGCTTTTTGGGCTGCGGGTTTGCCGAAGTCGCGGCCGGACTCCCCGTCGTCTTGGCCTGGCCGGAAGCCTGCGATCCGCCGTTCATCCGGTTCCGTTCGGCGATCAGATCCTCGGTCGCCTGCTGCACCTGATCGGCATCGAGCGGCGTTTCGGCGCGCGGCGGCGGCATGTCGTGAATCGCCGGAAAGATCGACGGATAATCGGCACCCGGCGAACAGGCGGACAAAGCGACGCAAGCAGCCGCAGCGAGCGCCGCCGGCAAAAGCCGCAGCGCAGGCACCAGGCCCGCACGGACATGCGAAATCACGCTCACCCTGTTCCGCAAACTTGTCTCCGACACCCCTGACGTGGCTTCCGCTTCGGCCATTTTCGGCTCGGAGGACCGCCTCGCCCAATCCTGAAAGATCGAGAAATATGCAGTGGTGCAATAATTTACGCCAATCAACTCAGAGATCACGCAAGCCGTCAAGTTAGTCTGGTAATATGTCCAAACAAGGACCGGACGCCGCTCGCTCTGGAAACGCCGCGATTCCAAGCGGGCACGCTGGTCCGGCGTTAAACACTTGTGCGCGGACTGCGATCAAGCCATTTCTGCCGTAAGGACCGGGAATCCTTCGGCCACAAAGGAACGCTCGTGCGGGCTCCATCCGACGACCCGGCAAAACAGGAAGCGCCGGCAAACCCGATACAACGGATCCCGATGAAAATCGGGCCGCTCGATGTCGAGCTGTTCTCGCGCAATCTGGCGCGGGTCGTCGAGGAAGGCGGCCGGGCGCTCGCCGCCTATCTCAAGCCGCGTGAAGCAGGCCGCGGCGACGGCGAACTCGCCGAAGAAATCACTGAAATCATGAAGACGCTCGGCCAGGTCGCGGAATATTGGCTTGCCGACCCGAAGCGCGCCACCGAATTGCAGAACAGGCTGGGCAAGGCCTATCTCGATCTTTGGGGGGCCACGGCAAAGCGGCTCACCGGCGAGGACGTCCCGCCGGTCGCAGCGCCCACTGCCGGCGACAAGCGCTTTGCCGACCCGGAATGGACGCAGAACCAGTTCTTCGATTTTCTCAAACAGGCCTATCTCCTCACCACGGACTGGGCCGGCAAGCTGGTCGGCGACGCCGCCGATCTCAGTCCCCACACCAGGCAAAAAGCCGAATTCTACGTGCGGCAGATCACCAATGCGCTGGCGCCGACGAATTTCATCCTGACCAACCCCGAACTGCTGCGTGAGACATTCATCTCCAATGCCGACAACCTCGTTCGCGGCATGCACATGCTTGCCGAGGACATCGAAGCCGGCGGCGGCGACCTGAAAATCCGGCAGTCCGATGCGTCGATGTTCGAGGTCGGCCGCAACCTCGCCGTCACGCCGGGCAAGGTGATCTTCCAGAACGAGCTGATGCAGCTCATTCAATACTCGCCCTCGACCGAAACCGTGCTCAAGCGTCCGCTCCTGATCGTTCCGCCGTGGATCAACAAATTCTACGTGCTCGACCTGACGCCGGAAAAGTCCTTCATCAAATGGTGCGTCGATCAGGGCCTCACCGTCTTCTGCATTTCCTGGGTCAATCCCGACGCGCGGCTCGCGCAAAAGGGCTTCGAGGACTATGTGCGGCAAGGGCCGCTTGCGGCGCTCGACGCCATCAAGGAAGCGACCGGCGAAGACAAAGTTCACGCCATCGGTTATTGCGTCGGCGGCACGCTCCTTGCTGTCGCGCTTGCGGCGATGGCGGCCCGGCAGCGACGAGCGCATCGTCTCGGCAACGTTGTTCGCCGCCCAGGTCGACTTCACCTATGCCGGCGATCTCAAAGTCTTCGTCGACGAGGAGCAGGTCTCCGCCCTCGAACAGCGGATGGGCGAGCGCGGCTATCTCGAAGCCGGCGCGATGGCGGGCGTTTTCAACATGCTGCGCTCGAACGACCTGGTCTGGCCCTATGTCATCAACAATTATCTGCGCGGCAAGGCGCCGTTTCCGTTCGATCTTTTGTACTGGAATTCCGACGCCACCCGCCTGCCGGCAGCCAATCACTCGTTCTACCTGCGCAATTGCTATCTCGATAACAAGATGTCGAAGGGCAAGATGGTGCTGGGCAATACCCTGATCGATCTCAAGGCGATCAAGATACCGATTTACAATCTTGCGACGCGCGAGGATCACATCGCGCCGGCAAAATCGGTCATGCAGGGCTCAAAGTGCTTCGGCGGCGAGGTCAAATACGTTGTTTCCGGTTCCGGCCATATCGCCGGCGTGGTCAACCCGCCCGCCAAGAAAAAATATCAATACTGGACCGGGCCGAGGCCGCGAAACGCCGACGTCGAGGGCTGGCTTGCCAAGGCCAAGGAAAATCCCGGCTCGTGGTGGCCCGATTGGCTGTTATGGATCACGCGTCAAAGCCCGACCGAAGTCCCCGCCCGCGTGCCCGGTGACGGCGCGCTAAAACCGATCGAGGATGCGCCGGGAAGTTACGTCAAAGTCCGCGATTGAGACGCGCCGCCGCGGCCAAGTCTGCCTCCATCAGTCTTATGCACAGGCCTTCCGGGCGCACGCATTAGCTGCGAGGCTTCCCCGCGCGGATAAACCGCAAAGACCGGGGAGAGCAAAATGTCCAAGGAACTGTTCTGGCTTGTGCTGACCGTGGCGATGACGGGCCTGTTCTGGGTGCCTTACATTCTCGACCGCATCGTGGTGCGCGGGGTGATGGGCGCGATGGCAAATCCCGCCCCGGACGATGCGCCGCAATCGGGCTGGGCGCAGCGCATGATGGCCGCGCACACCAATGCGGTGGAGAACCTCGTCATATTCGCGCCGCTGGTCCTCGTGGCACAGGCAATGAATATCGCGACCCCGGCAACGGCGTTTGCCTGCGCGCTTTATTTCTGGTCGCGGCTTGTTCACGCCGCGGTCTTCACGCTCGGCATTCCGGTGCTGCGCACGCTGTCCTTCGTCGGCGGCTTCGTCGCGCAGGTGATGCTGGTGCTCGCGATCTTCAAGCTCAGTTGAGCCGCGCGACAATCGCCTTATCGTTTACGGAAACAGCGCCACCTGTTCGAGACCCGCGGTCTCGGGATAGCCGAGCATGACATTCATGTTCTGCACTGCCTGACCGGACGCGCCTTTCGTCAGGTTATCGAGCGTGGAGACGATGATGGCGCGGCCGGCGATCCTGTCGGCCGTGACCCCGATGAATGTCATGTTGGAGCCGCGGACATGCCGCGACTGCGGCAGCGCGCCGAACGGGAGGACGTGAACGAACGGCTCCTTCGCGTAAGCCTTTAAAAGTATCGCATGAAGGTCCTGCGGCGATGCTTTCGGTCCGCGCACATAGATCGTTGAAAATATTCCCCAATTCATCGGCACGAGATGCGGCGTGAAGCTCACGACAACCTCGCGGCCGGCGGCCTTGGAAAACTCCTGGTCGAGCTCAGACATGTGGCGATGGTGGCCGACGCCATAGGCGTGAAACCCCTCGGAGACTTCCGAAAACAGCATGTCCTCCTTCGCCGCCCTGCCCGCCCCGGTCATGCCCGACTTGGCGTCGATGACGATCTCGTCCGGGTCGATGGCCTTGGCCTTGAGGAGCGGAATCAGCGCCAGTTCCGCGCAGGTCGTGTAGCAGCCGGGATTGGCGACGAGCCGCGCCGAATTGATCTTGCCCCGGTAGATTTCGGTCAGGCCGTACACCGCGCCCTTTTGCAGTTCGGGCGCAAAATGCTCATGGCCGTACCAGCGCGCATAGGCGGCGGGATCGGCCAGCCGGAAATCGGCGGACAGGTCGACCACCTTGGTGTTCTTCGCCTTCGCCATAAGATCCTTGATGACCTTCTGCGTCGTGCCGTGCGGCAGCGCGCAGAACACGAGATCGAGCTTGAGCGCCTTCCAGTCCGCGTCCTCGATCGAGGTGAGCGTCGGCAGCGCATAGGGCGCGAATTGCGCGAAAACGTCGGACATGGCCTTGCCGGCGCGGCGGTCGGCCGTCAGCAGGACGATCTCGACGCGCGGATGCCGGATGAGAAGCCGCACCAGTTCCGCACCGGTATAGCCGGAGGCGCCAAGGACGCCGATTTTCGCTTTCGCAGGCATGATTCAACCTTTCCGCTCTTAAGGGATCAGGCCGATTTCGCGGGACAGAGTATCAGGAGAAAGGTGCCGCGGAACCGGCGGCACGAACGTGTTACGCGCGAACGCGCATCCGTGCCGTGACGCGACGGCGGCGGCGCTCAACAAAAGTGGCTGGCAATGCGCTGTTCATGGCGGGCGATATAAGGCCACCGGCCGACACCGTCAATGCACAAAGGTCTTGGCGCTGATGGTTTTGCCGTCGCGATGGCATATTCGCTGGCATAGTCGGGGCTGATTCGGCGCCTTGCGTTGCCGTCCCGGGTGCAAAGCGCCACATGGGAATAGACCGTGGGAAAAACCGCCAAATCGTCCAAAACCCAGAAGCCGGCGAAAACGGGCGATCTTTTCGCTGGCGCCGAGCCCCGGCGCGGGGTCGCGCGCCGCCCGGCCGGCGCCTCCGTGCGCGGCGCGGCGGGCGAGGCCGGCTATACCGCCAAGCACATCGAGGTTCTGGAAGGGCTCGAGCCGGTGCGCCGCCGGCCCGGCATGTATATCGGCGGCACCGACGAAAAGGCGCTGCATCACCTGTTCGCCGAGGTGATCGATAACGCCATGGACGAGGCGCTCGCCGGTCACGCCGACTGGATCGAGGTCGAGATGGAGGCGGACGGTTTTATCGCCGTCACCGACAATGGCCGCGGCATCCCGGTCGATCCGCATCCGAAATTCAAGAACAAGTCCGCGCTCGAAGTGATCATGTGCACGCTGCACGCCGGCGGCAAATTCGATTCCGAAGTTTACGGGACATCCGGCGGCCTGCACGGCGTCGGCGTTTCGGTGGCGAACGCGCTGTCCGAGCGCATGGAGGTCGAGGTCGCACGCGGCCAAAAACTTTACCGGATGGCGTTCGAGCGCGGCAAGCCGAAGGGCAAATTGCAGGACGCCGGCAAGGCGCCGAACCGCCGCGGCACCAAGGTGCGCTTCCGGCCCGATCCGCAGATTTTCGGCGCCAAGGCGCATTTCCGCCCCGAGCGCGTTTTCAAGATGACGCGTTCAAAAGCCTATCTGTTCGGCGGCGTCGAAATCCGCTGGTCGTGCGACAAGGAGCTTCTGCGCGACGCCGAAGACGTTCCGGAACAGGCGACGTTCCATTTCGCCGACGGCCTGAAGGACTATCTGTCGGAGACGCTCGCCAGCGCGACGCTCGTTCATCCGGACATTTTCACCGGCAGCGCGGGCAAGACCGGCGCGCATGGCGGCGCGCAATGGGCGGTGGCATGGACCGCCGACGCCGACGGATTCCTCAACTCCTATTGCAACACCATTCCGACGCCCGACGGCGGCACTCACGAATCCGGCCTGCGAACCGCGCTCACCCGCGGACTGAAAGATCACGCCGAGCGCGTCGGCCAGGGCAAGCGCGCCGCTTCGATCACCTCGGACGATGTCATGGCCGGCGCCGGCGCCATGCTGTCGGTTTTCATCCGCGAGCCGGAATTCCAGGGCCAGACCAAGGATCGCCTCGCCACGGCGGAAGCGCAAAAGCTCGTCGAACAGGCGATCAAGGACCCCTTCGATCACTGGCTGGCAGGAAATCCGCTGCAAGCCAACAAACTCTTCGACTTCGTGACCGAGCGCGCCGAGGAGCGCATCCGCCGCCGCCAGGAGAAGGATGTCGCGCGCAAAAGCGCGGTGCGAAAACTGCGCCTTCCCGGCAAACTTGCCGACTGCACCAACAGCGCCACCGAGGGCTCGGAAATTTTTGTCGTCGAGGGCGATTCCGCCGGCGGTTCGGCCAAGCAGGCGCGCAACCGCGCCTCGCAGGCCATCTTGCCGCTGCGCGGCAAAATCCTCAACGTCGCATCTGCCGGCAAGGACAAGCTTGCGCAAAACCAGCAGCTCGCCGATCTCATCCAGGCGCTCGGCTGCGGCACCGGCGCGCATTACCGCGATGAGGATCTGCGCTACGCCCGCGTCATCATCATGACCGACGCCGATGTCGACGGCGCGCATATTGCATCACTGCTCATCACGTTCTTCTACCGGCAGATGCCGCAGCTTATCGACAAGGGGCATCTCTATCTTGCGGTCCCCCCGCTCTACCGGCTGTCGCACGGCGGCAAGAATTTTTATGCCCGCAACGACCGGCACAAGGACGAAATTCTGAAGAAGGAATTCAACGCCAACGCCAAAGTCGAGGTGAGCCGCTTCAAAGGCCTCGGCGAGATGATGGCGGCGCAACTCAAGGAAACCACCATGGACCCGAAGAAGCGCACGCTCCTTCGCGTCATGCTGGCCGCCGACGACTGCAAGGATACCGAAAAATCGGTCGAACGTCTGATGGGCACGAAGGCCGAAGCGCGCTTCGAATTTATCCAGGAGCGCGCTGAATTCGCCAACGAAGAACTGCTCGACGTATAAACGTTCTCACTCCGAGAACAGCTTGTCCGCAGCGGTGATCAGGCCGATATCCGGATGGTCCCTGCAGTACTCGCCAAGCTTCCTGGCATTATCGGTGAACTTGCCTGTCTCGATGACCGGCGGATCGTCCTGGTCCTTATAGTAGCCGTCGAGCCACGTCAGGATGACTCCGATCGATTCCTTGTCGGATGACAGGAACTGGCTGCACTTCATCGTCGAAAGATCGATATCTTCCGCGAACGCAGGCGCGCAACAGACGAACATTCCGGCAGCCAAAAGACCAGCGAAGACTTTCATTGCAGCCCCTTTTCTTTCGTTTTCACTTTGACCGGTGTTTATCGCGAAGTCCAGCAGACGACGCCGCCTTCCTGTTCAATCCAAATAAATTTTCGAATGGTGCTGCCGGTTACTCTTTCTGAAACAGCTTGTCCGTCGCGGTGATGAGCCCGATATCCGGATGGGCTGAGCAATAGTCGGCGAGCTTCTTGGAGTTTTCGGTAAATTCATGGGTTTCAATGACCGGCGGATCGTCCTCGTCCTTGTAGTAGCCATCCAGCCAAGCAAGAATAATGCCGATGTCGGCGCTGTTTGCCGACAGGAATTTGCCGCACGTCCACGTCGACAGATCAATGTCGTCGGCCGCGGCGGAAACGTTCCAGGCCAACGTGGCGACGACGAGCGCGGTCACAAAAGCCTTCATGGCACTCCTCGATCCGACGCGTGAATTTGCGCTGGCTTTTGTGGCGAGTAAAGCCTTCCGGGGCGAGTAAAGCTTTGCCGCCGGAAATCGCTGCTATTCCTCGAAGTGCAGGTTCGCGGCCTTGATCACGTCGGAGAATTTGACGATGTCGGCGTCGATCATCCGCTTGAATTCCTCGGGCGAGCCGCCGCCGGGATCAACCGCCATGTTCTTGAGCTTCTCCGATACGCCGGAATCGCGGATCGCTTCGCTCAAAGCCTTCTCGAGCTTGGCCGTGACCGGCGCCGGCGTCGCGGCCGGCGCGAATATGCCGCTCCACAGGTGAACATCGACGCCGGGATAGCCCTGCTCGGCCATGCTCGGCGTATCCGGCAGTTGCGGCGAGCGTACCGATCCGGTGACGGCGAGTGCCTTGACCTTGCCGGCTTTGACCTGCGGCACCGCCGGGGGCGGATCGACGATCGTCATCATCGACTGTCCTTCGATGACGCTGAGCATCATTTCGTTGCTGCTCTTGTAGGGAATCATCACGCCGGGCATGCCGGATTTCAATTTCAACTGCTCCATCGCGATGGTGAAGGCGGGCGACGTGCTGGGATAGTTCGCCTTGTCGGGATGTTGCTTCGCCTCCTCCACCAGTTCCTTGACGGTGTTGGCCGGATTGTCGGGCCCGACGACGAGGATCAGCGGAAAGCTTCCGATCATGGCAAGGGGCGTGAGCGTCTTTGTCGGGTGGTATTTGAGATCCGGATAGATCGCAGTCGCAATCGACATCGCGCCGCTCGCGCCGACGAGAAGGGTGTAGCCGTCGGCCGGCTGATTGGAGACGTATTCCGCGGAAAGCCGCCCGCCGGCGCCCGGTCTGTTCTCGACCACAACCGATTGGCCGAGAATTTCGGACGCTTTGGCCGCAACGAGCCGCGCGAATATGTCGTTGCCGCCGCCGGCCGCGAAACCGACGATCAGGCGGATCGGCCGATTGGGATAGTCGCTCTGAGCGTGCGCCGGCGCGATCGCCGCGGTCAGCGCCGCGAGAAGAATAACGGCAACCAGCACCGGCCACCGTGAGAAATGTCCAAACTTCATCAGCGCCCTCCCCGACTTTATCCGCCGAACGGCGTGCCGGCCGGCAGTTATTTTTCAATCGTTAGCACGGCCGAGCCGCATGACCCACCGTCACCATGCCATCCATTCGACGAGCGCTTGCGTGACCGCCTCCGGCTGTTCGAGCGTCGACAGGTGACCGCTGCGCGGGATCAAGACAAGGCGCGATCCGGGAACGCCGGCGGCGATTTCACGCGCCAGTTCCGGCGGCGTCGCCTCGTCGCCGTCGCCAACGAGAACGAGCGTCGGACAGGAGATCGCGCCAAGACCGGGCCGCGAATCCGGACGGCCGATGATCGCCTGCTGCTGGCGCAGGAACGCTTCCGCACCGGTGTCCTCGACCATGGTGCGCACGATATGCTTTAACGCAGCATCACCGTGACGGTCGCGATGCACGTAGACGGGAAAGGCGATGTCGAGCACCTCGGCGTAGCGCCCGCTCCTGGCCAGCCCGATCACGATCTTGCGCCGTTCGGTCTGCTCCGGCGTGTCGCCGCGCGCGCCGGTATCGAGAAGCGCGAGCTTTGCCACGCGTGCGGGCGCCTGACGCATGATCTCGAACGAAATGTAGCCGCCCATCGACAGACCGGCGAGCGCGAAGCGTGGTGGTGCCGCGGCCAAAATGCGCCGCGCGATCGCTGTCATGCTGTCGTCACGCGTATGGTCTGCAATCATGACCGGCCCGATCCGCCACAGCGCCGGGATCTGTTCGGAATAGAGCCGTGCGGTGCAGGTGAGACCCGGGATCAATACAACGGGCAATGGTTCGGTCATCGGTTTCCTTCGGGCAGCTGGCCGACGCCATGCAGATTAGCGGGACTCGGGAAAAAATGAAGGAGCCCGCTTAACTTAGTGCATTGCGGCGGGCCGCCTTCGGTTGACTTTCGGCCATTCGACCCTATGTTCCGGGCGACTGAGGCAGATTCGGCCGCCCTGCGCGCATCCCCAGTTCCATTGTCATCTTCGCGGGCGGTCCTGATACGAGGGTTTATGCCGTTTTCAAATCTCGGCTTGTCCGAAAAAGTTATCGCCGCCGTCGCGGCGGCTGGTTACAAAACTCCCACTCCCATCCAAGAACAGGCCATCCCCCACGTGCTCGCGCGGCGTGACGTGCTGGGCATCGCGCAAACCGGGACCGGCAAGACCGCGGCGTTCACGCTGCCGATGCTGACCATGCTCGAACAAGGCCGCGCGCGCGCGCGCATGCCGCGCACGCTGATCCTTGAGCCGACCCGCGAACTCGCAGCCCAGGTCGAGGAAAGCTTCGTCAAATACGGCGCCAATCACAAGCTCAACGTGGCGCTCATCATCGGCGGCGTGTCGTTTGACGAGCAGGACGTCAAGCTTACCCGCGGCGTCGACGTTCTTATTGCAACACCCGGCCGCCTGCTCGACCATTTCGAGCGCGGACGGTTGCTGCTCACCGGCGTCGAGCTTCTCGTCATCGACGAGGCCGACCGGATGCTCGATATGGGTTTCATCCCCGACATCGAGCGCATCTGCAAACTCGTTCCCTTCACCCGCCAGACACTCTTCTTCACCGCGACCATGCCTGCGGAAATTCGGCGCATCACCGAACAATTTTTGCACAATCCGGTTCGCGTGGAAGTCAGCCGCCCGGCGACCACCGTGGCGACCACGGCCCAGTTTCTCGCCAAATCCGGCCGCGAACCGCACGACAAACGCGACACGCTGCGCCGCCTGATCCGTTCGGCGGACGGCATGAAGAACGCTATCGTCTTCTGCAACCGCAAGCGTGACGTTGCCACCCTGTACCGGTCGCTGCACCGGCATGGCTTTTCGGTGCAGGCCCTGCACGGCGACATGGATCAGTCCGCGCGCACGGCAGCCCTCGATCAATTCCGCAAAGGCGAAGTGACGCTGCTTGTCGCCTCCGATGTCGCCGCCCGCGGCCTCGATATTCCGGACGTAAGCCATATCTACAACTTCGACGTGCCGATTCACGCCGACGACTACGTGCATCGCATCGGCCGCACGGGGCGCGCCGGACGGTCCGGCACCGCCATTACCATCGTCGCCGGCTCCAATGACGCGAAAGCCGTGGCTGCGATTGAAAAACTGATCGGACAGCCGATTCCCTTCATGGATGGGCTGCCAAGCGCCCCGGCCGCGCCCGAACAACCCCGCGCCGAACACCGCCCCCAGCAGTCACACCGTCGTCCGCAACGCAATCAGCAAAGAAATCAGCAGCAGAGGCCGAGTTCTGTCGCGCGGACCGATGAAGCAAGACCGCGTTCTGTCGCGCGCACCGATGAAGCAAGACCGCGCCGCGCGCCGCCACCGCCGAGCCGTCCGCAAGCCGAAGAGTCCGACTCGTCCCATCTTCCGGCCTTTCTGCTGCGGCCGGTACCCGTCAAAGCTTAGCCGAGCTCCCCGCGCACGCTCCTGCGTGTCAGTGTTTCCCTTACACAGGCGGATTGTTTACCGCTCTTTCACGGCTTTCATCCAAAGTCGCAGCGTGAATTTGTAGCCGACGATCCTCAGCGTCGTGCATTTGAGATTTCCCGGGCAATTGGAGACGCTGACCGTGCCGCATCAAGAGCACGAAAGGACCCTTGCATTTGCCGAGATTGCATTGGGTCAAATTCGTGCGCTGAGCCAGGTTGCGTCGCCCCGGAATTTTGAAATCTGGTACCACTACGCGACGGGCTACAATCAGCCGCTCAATCAGGCCATCAACGAGGCGCTGGCTAAAAAAGCGGCACTCAGCGAGGCCGATTTACAGCAAATCTACGACACGTATATCGCCGCGACCCGGATGAGCGATCGGATCAACTCCGTCAACGCCCGCGCACTCGACGAAATCAAACAGGTGTTGAGCACGATCGACGCGGCCGCCGGGTCGGCGTCGACCTATTCCAGCCGCCTCAATCTCGCGAGCGAGAAGCTCGCACAAGCCAATGATGGCGAAACGCTGCGCGCCGTCATCGAGCATCTCGTCCAGGGCGCCAAGGAGATGGAGCTCGACAACAAGAAGCTCGAATCCCGGCTCGCGGCGTCGCGGCAGGAGATCGAGCAGCTCCAGGAAAACCTCGAGACGGTGCGCAACGAAAGCCTCACCGATCCGCTCACCACGCTGTCCAACCGGAAATTCTTCGACGACGCGCTGGCAAAGAACATCGCCGAAGCCAATGCCAGGGGCGAACCTCTGTCGCTCCTGATGGCCGACATCGATCACTTCAAGAACTTCAACGACAAATACGGCCACCTCACCGGTGACCAGGTGCTGCGGCTGGTTGCGCTTGCGGTGAAGCAGAACGTCAAGGGGCGGGATATTGCGGCGCGCTACGGCGGCGAGGAATTCGTCATTGCGCTGCCGAACACGTCGCTGCAGTCGGCGATCATCGTCGCCGATCACATACGGCGCGCGGTCGTGACCAAGGAATTGCTGAAGCGCTCAAGCGGCGAGCGGCTCGGCCGCGTGACCATTTCGATCGGCGCCGCCGTGCTGAAGCCGGACGACACGCCGCAACTCCTCATCGAGCGTGCCGACAAGTGCCTTTATGCCGCCAAACGGCGCGGCCGCAATCGCGTTATCTGCGAGGCTGATCCCGAAGCCGACGACGACGGTGAAACGGCCACAGCGGCGTGCGTGGCCTAAATTATTTCGGCGCACCGTATCGCGGTGCGCCCCGGAATGACAGGCTAATGCGCCTGGGCGCCGTCCATTTGCACGGGCTCGATCTGTACCGATTCGCCGCAGCCGCATGCCGATGTCTGATTCGGATTGTTGAACACGAACTGGGCGGACAGTTTTTCCACCTTGTAGTCCATCTCGGTGCCGAGCAGGAACATCACCGCCTTGGGATCGATGAGCATGCGGACGCCCTTGTCCTCGATCACCTCGTCGAGCGGGTTAATCGTCTCGGCATATTCCATGTAATAGCTCATGCCGGCGCAGCCGCCGTTCTTCACGCCGACGCGAACGGCAGCAATGGGAGTGGCGGCCTTCGCCATCACCGTCTTGATACGATCCGCGGCGGCGTCGGTGAGCCGCATCACCTGTGGTCTCGGCCGAGGAGTAGCCATCTTCGCAGTCTCCGGGCGTTCGCTAAACCTGCCGAACGCTGCTGTTACGACCTGTAATAACTCAAAACTCCTAACGACATCAGACGCATCTGCCGTTCAATCCATGTAATGCGCCTGCCCTTCACGCGCAACTCACGACATACGGCTGACGATCCGCGGCTCACCACATATTAAGCGTGGTGCGCGCCTCGTCCGACATCCGGCTCGGATCCCACGGCGGATCCCACACGATCTGGACCTTTGCCTCGCGCACGCCGGGCACACCTGCCACCGCGTTCTCGACCTGGGCCGGCAATTCCGCGGCCGAAGGACAGTTCGGCGTCGTCAGCGTCATGTCGATGCTGACCATGCGGTCGTCATCGATATCGACCTTGTAGATCAGGCCGAGCTCGTAGATGTCGGCCGGAATCTCGGGATCGAATACGGTCTTGATCGCGACGACGATCTCGTCGGTGAGCCGCGCCATTTCGTCCGCCGGAATCGTGGTCGGTTTTTCCGCCGTGTCCGGCGCTGCGGCAGTTCCAGCCTCGGTTTTTGTTTCTTCCGTCATGAGAAGAAATCCTGTGCTTTCACAAGCGCCTGCGCAAGGCAATCGATTTCGTCGCGCGTATTGTACATGGCGAACGAGGCGCGAGCAGGTCGCCGTCACGCCAAATCGCGCAAGAAGCGGCATGACGCAGTGGGTGCCGGCGCGCACCGCGACGCCCGACCGGTCGATGATCGTCGCCACGTCATGGGGATGCGCACCCTTGATCTCGAAGGAAACGATCGGTCCTTTGCCCTTCGCCGTGCCGATAATGCGCAGCGAATTAATCTCGCGCAGCCGGTCGTGGGCGTAGCGCACGAGGTCCGCCTCGTGGGCGCGGATTCGCGCCTTGCCGATCGAGCCGACATAGTCGATCGCGGCGCCGAGTCCGATCGCCTGAACGATCGAAGGCGTGCCGGCCTCGAATTTGTGCGGCGGATCGCCGTAGGTGACCCGGTCCTGGAACACTTCACGGATCATCTCGCCGCCGCCGTTGAACGGCGGCATGGCGGCGAGGTGCTCGTATTTGCCGTAGAGCACGCCGATTCCGGTCGGGCCGTAAAGCTTATGCCCGGTGAAGACATAAAAATCGCAATCGAGATCGCGCACGTCGACGTCGAGATGCACGGCGCCCTGCGCGCCGTCGAGCAACACCGGAATGCCGCGGGCATGGGCCAGCCGGACGACTTCTTTGGCGGGCACGTGCGTACCGAGCATGTTCGACATTTGCGTCATCGCCACGAGCTTTGTGCGCGGCGTCAGGAGTTTTTCGAATTCGTCGAGGAGGAAATTGCCCTCGTCGTCGACCGGCGCCCATTTGATGACCGCGCCATAGCGCTCGCGCAGAAAATGCCACGGCACGATATTCGAATGGTGCTCCATGATCGAAAGCACGATTTCGTCGCCCGCCTTGATGCGCTCGTGCCCGAACGTATAGGCGACGAGATTGATCGCTTCGGTCGCATTGCGGGTGAAGATGATCTCTTCCTTGCGCCCGGCATTAAGAAACGCCGCGACCTTTTCGCGCGCGCCTTCGTAGGCTTCCGTCGCCTCGTTGGCGAGGTAATGCAGGCCGCGATGCACGTTGGCGTATTGGGTCGTGTAGGCCTCGTTGAGGCGATCGAGAACCGCCTGCGGCTTCTGCGCCGACGCCGCGTTGTCGAGATAGACAAGCGGCTTGCCGTAAACCTGCATCGACAGGATCGGAAAATCCGCCCGGATGCGGTTGACGTCGTAGGCGCCGTTGCCGACTGCTTGTGCCATGTTACGATCGCGCCTTGAGCCAGGCGGCGACGGATTCCATCAAAGCTTCGCGCAGCCCGGCATGTTCGATGCCCTCGATCGCTTCGCCGAGAAACGCCTGGATCAGCAGCGCCTCGGCTTCCGCCGCCGGTATGCCGCGCGCCATCAGATAGAATTTCAGCTCGTCATCGAGCGCGCCGGCGGTCGCGCCGTGACCGCATTGCACGTCGTCGGCGTAGATTTCGAGCTCAGGCTTGTGATCCATCTCGGCGCGCTCGGAGAGCAGCAGGCCGCGCGTCATCATCTTGGCGTCGGTCTTTTGCGCGTGCGGGCGCACGATGATGCGGCCCTGGAACACGGCATGGGCCTCGTCGTCGAGCACCGCCTTGAAGACTTCACGGCTTTGGCAATCGCGCGCGATGTGATTGACCACGAGCGTCGTGTCGGCGTGCTGGTGGCCCTTGACGAGGGTCGCGCCGCGAATGCCGGCGACGGTGCCTTCGCCGTCGAATTTCAGGAACAACTGATTGCGCACCACGGCGCCGCCAGCGGTAAACGTAAACGTGTTGAATCGCGCATGCGCGCCGATCGCGGCGCCAAGCGTCGAGACATGCAGCGCATCCGCGCCCTCGCCGATCAGCTTGACGTGATCGACATGGGCCCCGTCGCCGACGAAGATTTCGAGCGCTGCGTTGACCTGGTAGTCGCTGCCGGCCGGCCCTTCGTGGCTCTCGATCAGCATGACGCGGGCGCCCGCCTCCACGACGACAAGCGAGCGCATAAACGTCGCCGCCGGTTTCTCCGACGCGACGAACAGCAGATGCAGCGGCCGCTCGATCGTCGCACCCGCGGCGACGCGGATCACCGCGCCATCGCCCATCAGCGCCGTATTGAGCGCAACGGCCACGTCGCTTGCCGGCACGAGCTTGCCGAGATGCGCGGTGAGCAGCGGCCCACTGCGCAAAAACGCCTCGCCAAGCGAACCGACCTCAAGCCCCGGCTCCAGATTGGCGGTATCGGACAATTCCGGCACGAAGGCGCCATCGGCGAAAACCATCCGCCGCGCCTCGACGTCGCCAAGGAGCTTGCCCGCCGCCTTGGCGCGCGCCTTGGCCGCGGCATCGGGCGGCCCCGCAAGCGGCTTTGCCTCGCGCATCAGGGCGCGCAGGTCGGTGTATTTCCAGTCCTCGACCCGGCGGTGCGGCAATCCTTCTTCGGCAAAGACGTCGAAGGCCGCGCGGCGCTGCGCCGCAATCGCGTCGTCGCCCGGCAGCCGGCTCCGCGCCTGCGCAAATGTCTGCGCCAGCGCCGTTTCGGCCGCGGTCTTGATCGTGGCGACGCCTGCGTTCACGCCGGCACCTCTTCCTGGTATTCGGCATAGCCGCGCGCTTCGAGTTCGAGCGCCAATTCCTTGCCGCCGGTCCGCACGATGCGGCCGTGCGCCAGAACGTGCACGACGTCGGGCACGATATAGGCGAGCAGCCGCTGGTAATGCGTGATGACGACGAACGACCGGCCCGGCCCGCGAAGCCGGTTGACGCCGTCGGACACGATTTTTAACGCGTCGATATCAAGACCGGAATCGGTCTCGTCGAGCACCGCGAGCCGCGGCTCAAGCAGCGCCATCTGCAAAATCTCGTTGCGCTTCTTTTCGCCGCCGGAGAATCCAACATTGACCGCGCGGCGCAGCATGTCCTGGTCGATGGAGAGCTTGGCGGAAGTCTCGCGCACTTTCTTGATGAATTCCGGCGTCGACAATTCCGTCTCGCCGCGCCTCTTGCGCTGCGCGTTGAGCGCGGTGCGCAGGAACGTCATGGTGGCAACGCCGGGAATCTCCAGCGGATACTGGAAGGCGAGAAACATGCCGGCGGCGGCGCGCTCGTCCGGCCCCATCGTGAAGAGATCCTTGCCGTTGAACAGCACCTCGCCCGACGTCGGCGTGTATTTGTCCTTGCCGGCAAGCACGTAAGCGAGCGTCGATTTTCCGGACCCGTTCGGGCCCATGATGGCGTGAACCTGTCCCTCGTTCACGGTGAGGTTGAGGCCTTTGAGAATTTCCTTGCCGTCGATCTCGACGTGCAAATCCCTGATTTCGAGCAACGCCATCCAAAAACTCCAAATTCCTTTTTTTATTCGCCGCCGTTCAGCGGCCGGCCCAATTGTTTTTCTTTCCGCTCATTCCCGCGACAGCGGGAATCCATACTTTGTTAAAGCTGGGTCCCCGCCTTCGCGGGGACGAGCGGCATCCGATGTCACCCGACCGAGCCTTCGAGCGAAACGGAGATCAGTTTCTGCGCCTCGACCGCGAATTCCATCGGCAGTTGCTGCAACACGTCCTTGACGAAGCCGTTGACCACCAGAGCGGTCGCCTCCTCCGCCGAGAGGCCGCGCTGCCGGCAATAGAACAGTATCTCTTCGGAGATTTTCGAGGTCGTGGCCTCGTGCTCGAACACGGTCGAGGAATTCTTGGCTTCGATGTAAGGCACCGTATGCGCGCCGCACTTGTCGCCGATGAGCAATGAATCGCAATTGGTGAAATTGCGTGCGCCGGTGGCACGGCGGTGTGCGGTCACGAGACCCCGATAGGTGTTGTTCGATCGTCCGGCAGCGATCCCCTTGGAGATGATGCGGCTCGTCGTGTTCTTGCCGAGGTGCAGCATCTTCGTGCCGGAATCGACCTGCTGGTAGCCGTTGGAGATCGCGATCGAGTAGAACTCGCCGCGCGAATTGTCGCCGCGCAGGATGCAGCTCGGATATTTCCAGGTGATGGCGGATCCGGTCTCGACCTGCGTCCACGAAATCTTGGCGTTCTTGCCGCGGCAATCGCCACGCTTGGTGACGAAATTATAGATGCCGCCGCGGCCCGCGGCGTCGCCCGGATACCAGTTCTGGATCGTCGAATATTTGATCTCGGCATCGTCGAGCGCGACCAGTTCGACGACGGCCGCGTGAAGCTGGTTCTCGTCGCGCATCGGCGCGGTGCAGCCTTCGAGATAGCTGACGTAAGAGCCCTTGTCGGCGATGATCAAGGTGCGCTCGAACTGGCCGGTATTCTTCTCGTTGATGCGGAAATAAGTCGACAATTCCATCGGGCAGCGCACGCCCGGCGGCACATAGACGAACGAGCCGTCGGAAAACACCGCCGAGTTGAGCGTGGCAAAGAAATTGTCGCTGACCGGCACCACCGAGCCGAGATATTTCTTCACCAGTTCCGGATGTTCGTGCACGGCTTCCGAAATCGGCATGAACAGCACGCCCGACTTGGCAAGCTCCGCCTTGAACGTGGTCGCGACTGAAACGGAGTCGAACACCGCATCGACCGCGACGCGTCTTTCGCCTTCGACCGCCACGCCGTCCTCGTCGGTCGGCCTTTGAATTCCCAACAGCGCTTCGCGCTCGCGCAGCGGAATGCCGAGCTTCTCGTAGGTGCGCAAAATCTCCGGATCGATGTCGTCGAGCGACTTCGGGCCGTCCTTCTTTTTCGGCGCCGAGTAGTAATAGAGGTCCTGGTAGTCGATCGGGCCGTAGTCGACCTTGGCCCATTTCGGCTCGCGCATGGTCAGCCAGCGCTTATAGGCGTCGAGCCGCCACGCCAGCATCCATTCCGGCTCATTCTTCTTGGCCGAGATAAAGCGGACCGTGTCCTCGGAAAGGCCCTTGGGGGCCTTGTCCAATTCGATCAGCGTCTCGAAGCCATATTTGTACTGGTCAACGTCAATGCGCTGGACCTGGTCGACGGTCTCTTGCACTGCCGGCATTCGTCCCTCCGCTCACGGTTTCAAGGACCGCGGGTTGGATTAAGTCGGTTATGGTCTGGCGTACCTTGCTTCGGGTCACCCCATCTGGGCCGTTTGAATCGTTCAAAAGGCCGTTAAATCCGTTAGTCCGGCAGCGGGTTAGGCCGCCTTCCCTCGTCCACCATTAGATAGTGCAGTTGCGAGCTTTCTCCAAGCGGCGAGGAACATTTCGACATCGCTTTCGCGCGAACCCCAGCCGAGGCTCAGGCGCACTGCGCCACGGGTCAGCGGTGGCAAAACCCCCATGGCGGCAAGGACATGGGAGGATTGCACCTTGCCGGACGAGCAGGCCGCGCCCGACGATACGGCAATTCCTTCGAGATCGAGGCCGATAACCGCCGTTTCGGCCTTGAGACCGTCCACCGTAAAAAGGGTCGTATTGGGCAGCCGTTCGGCGCCCGCCCCGAATATGACCGCGTTCGGCGAGATCGCCTTGAGGCCGGATTCGAGCAAATCCCGCAGCCGCCGCATGTGCATGGCCTCCGCCTCGCATCGGGAGCGGGCCGCGGCAGCAGCAGCCCCAAAGGCCGCGATGCCGGCGACGTTTTCGGTTCCGGCGCGCAGCCCCCGCTCCTGCCCGCCGCCGCGAATAAGCGGCTCGGGAAAGTGGATGTCTTCGCTTCGCCGCACCAGCGCGCCGGCGCCCTTCGGTCCGCCGATCTTGTGGGCCGAAAGCGTCAGGAGATCGGCGCCGAGCGGGCCGATGTCGCACGGGATGCGACCCGCGGCCTGCACAGCATCAACGTGGAGCAGGCCGCCCGCTGCATGCACGATCGCGGCAGCCGCGGCGACCGGCTGAATGATGCCGGTCTCATTGTTCGCGAGCATCAGCGAGACCAGCGCGCCCGGCCATTTCGCGACAGCTGCCTCGAGCGCGGTGAGGTTTATGCGCCCCTCGGCATCGACCGGTATTTCCTCGATCGCTTCGCGCGGAAACCGACCGCCGGCGCGTACCGACACATGCTCGACTGCGGAGAGCAAAAGCCGCGCCCGCGGCCGCTTGCCGGCACTCGTTTCGATAACCGGCGTCAGCGCCAGCATGTTGGCTTCGGTGCCGCTCGACGTGAAGAACACGTCACCCGGGCGTGCGCCAACGAGGCGCGCCACCTCGTCGCGGGCGTTTTCGATCAGGCGCCGGGCGGCGCGGCCCTCAGCATGGACGGAAGACGGGTTGCCGCCGAGCAAAAGCGCCGCATGGAGCGCCTCGCGGGCCTCGTCCCGCAGCGGCGCCGTGGCGTTCCAGTCCAAATAAGCGCGGTCCGGCATGCACGTGATGCTTGCTTTTTGGCCCCCGGCCTGTGCTAGAACGCGCGACCGAACGCTTTCGCCGGCTTGAAGCACGTCGCCAGTTCCAAAAACTGAAATGGTTTTAGACACTTACGTGCGACACCGAACGGCGTCAAGCAAGGTTGATTCCGCCGTTTAAGCCGCTTCCACCAACCGAGGTTTATATGCCCGAAGTCATTTTCACGGGGCCCGCCGGCCGCATCGAGGGCCGCTACCATCCGGCACGGCAAAAGAACGCGCCGATCGGCATCGTGCTGCATCCGCATCCGCAGTTCGGCGGCACGATGAACCACCAGATCGTTTATCAGATCTATTACGCCTTCGTGCACCGGGGCTTTTCGGCATTGCGGTTCAACTTCCGCGGCGTCGGGCGGAGCCAGGGCGGCTTCGATCACGGCGTCGGCGAATTGTCGGATGCCGCGTCGGCACTCGACTGGGCGCAATCGGTCAATACCGAAGCGCGCAGCTGCTGGATCGCGGGCTTTTCGTTCGGCTCCTGGATCGGCATGCAGCTTCTGATGCGGCGGCCGGAAATCGAGGGCTTCATCACGATCGCGCCGCCGGCGAACCTTTATGACTTTTCGTTCCTCGCGCCCTGCCCGTCCTCCGGACTGATCATTCACGGCGACAAGGACGCCGTGGTGCCGCACCGCGACGTCACCAATCTGGTCGAGAAATTGAAGACCCAGAAGGGCATCATCATCGAGCAAAAGGTCGTGCCCGGCGCCAACCACTTCTTCGACGGCAAGGTTGAGCCGCTGATGACGGCGATCGGCGGTTATCTCGACAAGCGGCTTGGCAAAACGGGCCGCGCGACGACGGCGGCGTAACCGCCCTGATTCCAGGGCATGTACTCATAATTCGATATTGGTGAGCGGACGCTGGCCCATGTCCGCTTCACCCGCCAAAGCAGACATAACTCGGACATTGCGGAATGTCTGCTAAGTGCCAATTGCGGATATCGGCCCGCTCATTCGATCACCTCGTCGGCGCGACCAAGCAGCGAGAGCGGGACGTTTATTCCGAGGGTCTTGGCCGTTTTGAGGTTTATGATCAGTTCGACCTTCGTAGCCTCTTGTACCGGCAAGTCGGCCGGCTTCTCGCCTTTGATAATTCGGCTGGCGTAGTTGCCCGCCACGCGGAAGTTGTTTGTAAGACTGCTTCCGTAACTGACCAGTCCGCCGGCCGCGGCAAACTCACGAAATTCGTATATCGAGGGCAAACCGTGGCGCAGCGATAATTCAGCGAGTCGCGCGAGCCTACTGGTAAAAAACGGGTCAGCGCCGATCACAAGCGCGCCAGCCTGCTGCTGAACTGCGGCCTCGAATATCGAATCGAGATCGGGGTCTGTGCTCGCGTGCAGCACATTCAACTCCACTCCGAGCTCGTGTGCCGACGCCTGCATGACTTTCGTCGTGGACTCGACAAGAGTGGGATTTGTTGGATTGACGAGCAACGCAAAGTTTGGTGCCGCAGGGACCAACGCGCGCAAGATTTCGATTCGCTTCGGCTCCACCTCCGCATTCAAGGTCGTTACGCCTGTCACGTTGCCACCCGGTCGGGCAAGACTTTGGACAAGTCCCAGTTCAACAGGATCACTTGCTATCTCGAAGACGATTGGGATCGTCGTAGTCGCGGCCTTTGCCGCTAACGCCGCTGGAGTGCTGCCAACCGCAGCAATGACCGTCACTTGACGACTGACCAATTCCGCTGCCAGCGCCGGCAGCCGGTCGTTTCGGCCCTCCGCCCAGCGATATTCGATTGCTACGTTTCGGTTCACGACATAGCCAGCGTCGCTCAAGCCTTGTTGGAACGCGAGCAGACGCGTCTTCCACAGGTCCGGCGATGCGCTGCCAAGAAATCCGATTACCGGCATCGACTGTTGCTGCGCGCTGGCGGCAAGCGGCCACGCGACGGTTGCGCCGCCGACAAATGCTACGAAGTCGCGTCGCCTCATTCGCCCCTCACGCTCAGGGAAGGGATCGTACCGGCTCGGCCCGACAATCGATAGGGGCCCCCGCTGCACATCGGTATTTGGTCTGCTCGATGTCCGCTTCGGGTCATTAGCGGACATGTCAGAAGAAAAACGACAGGAGGCGGCGGTTGATGCCGCCGCCCCGCGTCGTCCGCTTACCGTGAGCCTTTACGCACTCAAGCTACATGCCATTATTGATTGTTCAAGTTCTCGTCCATCTGGAAGATGTCCTGGTCCATCTGCTGGATGGCTTGGTCCGATGCGTCGATGGCCGCCTGTGACTGACTGTTATCGACTTCGACCGCGGGCGACGGCGAATCGAAGGTCGGGTCGTAGCCGCCGGTATCGGCGGTGGCGGCGCCCCTAACCCGGACCGGGATGGGCAGTCCGAACAGGCCTGGGAAAAACTGCGCGACACCAGCGGGCTGGACAGCGGCGGGCCGGCGATTATGCGCGACAACGCGGTGGGTCACATGCGCCGTCGTCCTCGCCGCGGGATGCGAAACGGGAATGTTGGCAGCGAATGCGTTACCGGCAAGCGCAAGCGAAGCGACGATCACGCCGCAACGGATGAGTGATTTGGAGGTGCGGGATTTGATGAGCGAGACCATGGTCAACTCCTGTGTTTGTCGGCTTTCGCCGAGGAGAATGCCCGAACGCTACGCAATTAAGCTAAGCCACGCCGGGTGAAGACTGCGTGGCCGGCCAATGAATTCGCGTCCATATTTTCGGTATCCGGATAAGTGCGTCCGCTGGCGCAGTGCACAATCGTCGAGGGGTTGGTTCAGGGAGGAAACACGCTGAGCGGCCCGCCGCCCGCTTTGGGTCAAAAGCAGACATCACGAGTTGTTCGCGCGATATCCGCTAAGTGCCAATAGCGGGCGATGTTACACTTGGCGGACTTAGGCCCTATTAGTGGAAACGGCAGGAACGGCAGTTTCAGGCCCCATAAGTGATTGGGCACTCGCAGCAGTCCCGCCGATCCAGTTTTTCCTTACAGGCCAGAACTTCCTTCCCAATCGTCCTTACATTACGGTCAAATCCGAATGTGCGGGTAGCGGCAAGCTTCGCAAGGGAGACGCGCGTGTCATGATAAGAATGCTAATCATCGCAATGGGAATTGGGTTTCTCATCTCAACGATTTTTATGGCTATACCATCCACTTACGATTGGGCGTCCTTACAACTTCCGGGCATGTACGCGGCGTACTTGGCAGGCAATTACGTCATCGTGGGCACAGCTATTGGGTGGGCCGTGAATGCAGTTGTCTACGGCCTCGTTGCCTTGGCCATCATGCGCGCTCTGAAAAATCGGCGCCCTGAAAATCATCGCTCAGAGCCGATGAAAGACCGATAGGTGAGTTGGAAATAACACGCAGTAAGCGATCACCGAAGGCGCGGCGCGATTACTCGATGTGACGGACGCCGAAAGCCGCGATGTCCGCTTTGGGTCATTAGCGGAGATCACGAGGCGCTCGAGCCATGTCCGCTTTGCCCCCGAAAGCGGATATGAGTCGGACATTCGGCTGCGCATTAAAATGAGAGCCGTTCCGAGCCGCTTGGGCACGCTTGCAGTACCGGTTCGGCGAGTGCCAGACGGTCCGGTAACAGCCTCTGGCAGTGACCTGACGGGATTGCTGTCGTCTTCGGCTTTTGGATTACAACTGGCTTGATCCGCGAGACTGCGTTGGTTCTAATGCGGCGTTCCGACGGTCATGGAGAATTCGTGTGGGCCAGCCGGCGCTGTGGGTTCTGCAGCTTCTCTTGAGCGACACCTTCGTCTTAATGTGCCTGATGTTCGCCATTATCGGGCTGCTCGAATTCGTAATTCCTGCAAATAAAATTCCTGCCCGGCATTACCGGCTCAATCTCGGCTATGCATTCGCAAATGTCGTGGCTATCACCGCCCTCACGCCGCCCATTTCCGCCGTTACCGCCTATACCGTTCAAAATATCAGCACTGGCCTTATCGATTTGCACGCACTCGGCTTCGGGGGTGTCCTCGGCGGATCGGTGGCCGTTGTGGTCAGCACATTCATCTTCGATTTCTTTGCCTATTGGGAGCACCGCTTTGTTCACGGCAGCAAGGTGTTTTGGCAAGAGCACCTGCTGCATCACAGCGACGAATACATGAACGTCACAACCACCTCCCGCCAGCACCTTATCGAGCTCGTCCTGCTCCCTGTCTTCGTGACAATCCCGATGGCAATCCTGTTCAAGCTCCCGGTGAGCGACATCGCAGCGTTGTCACTGATACCGACTGGCTGGGTCTATCTTACGCACGCCAATATCAGGCTGGGCTTCGGTCCGTTTTGGTGGCTGCTGACGAGTCCGAACTATCACCGTATCCATCACTCGCTCGAGGCGCGCCATATCGACAAGAACTTTGTCGGCTGGTTTCCGATATGGGACATTGTCTTTGGAACCGCGGTCCTGCCGCGCCGCGACGAGTGTCCGGGGACCGGAGTCGTCGGCGTGTCGGTGCAGAGCGTGGCGGAAGCCTATCTGCTTCCGTTCATCCGATGGCGCGATATGACCCGTGGCACGAGTTCGGTACGCGTGCCGCTCAATCCAACCGTCACGGCAACGCCAAAAGTCGCTTCGCGGCTGGATGACGCCTGAGCGCGGTTACAGTTCGGCTATGCGCGTTCCGCTGTGAGAATAACAAAGTTTGATCTTGACAATGCTCCCCGCAAGCTTTCGATTTGGGCGAGCTCAATTTTTGGGGGACTACGATGGCTAACAAGGCCGCGGCCTATTCGGTCGCTGTTATGCTTTTGGTCTCATCGCTGTCACCGACTTCGGCGTTGGTCATGACCGGCCAACCGGCGCCGCTGCCACCTCCGTCGGCGGCTTTGGGCGTTGCTGGTGGGCTCGCGGTGGGCATAATCGCTACAGCAGCATTGTTGTGCATCTATGACGTCTGGCTCAAATTTAACGGCTACAAAAACTGGGACGGCTCGCCGAAGATCGTGAAGGTCACCCATCACCATCACGGCTGATCGGACGTCCTCGCTCTCCCGGCTGGGGTGCGCCGCGGTAGCGCAAAGTATCAACTTGAATTAGTCCCACTGAGTAATGCGTGAAGTACGGGGGCGCTCCTCGGTCAGCATGGCTTGCAGAGGAAGTGCTTGGCGATTCGGTAGAGGCGGAGTTCCCATACCCGCCGCAACGCTGATGAATCCTAACGGGCGCAATTGGGTCGGCAGGAACTCATTTCCTCCCAGGAGCGCCCGGAGCGCGCGCTAATTTTCAGTTTGAACTCTCCGATTTGCGTCGGATCATCAATTGAAAGCAATAGAGTAGCATTGCGCCGGCTGCGCCAGATCCCGCTACACCCCACAAATTGAGGTTTGGGTACCAGTATTCTGGCGCGATCCGCAGCGCGAGGAAGTTAAAGAGGAGGCCTCCGACGGCTCCGCAGATTCCGCCGGTGAACAATCCGGAAATCCACATTCGCACTTTAGCTTCTCTCACAAAATCGATTTGCTACGCAGCTGCGAGTGCCTGCGCATTGCGCTTCTTGCGGCGCGTGAGATTGCCGACGAAGCCCGCGCCGCTGACACCGCAGGACGCCAGGTTCAGCAGTTGGCCACGAATGGACAGGTTTGCCACATCGGGTCGAGAGGATCATTGGGAGAGCCGCCTCCGCCGGGGCGATCGCGTACGACGCGATCAAGCACCCAGCCGTGCGCTTTCATGCAAGCGTTGACGCGCGGAAAGTCGTTGTCAAAGACAATGCCGTTGACCGCACCGCAAGCTTGCATATCGGCCTGCTTGGCGGCCACGTTACGCGCGCGCCCGTTCGGCATCAGCGCATCGCGGTAATGGTCGATCTCAGCTCGCGCCTCGATGGCCGTGCCGAACGCAAAGGCCGCGACCAGCGCCGCCAACATGAGCTCTCGTCGAAGTGCGCCCGGGATCAACATGACCATGCCTGTTCAAGGAGGCGCATCGCCACAACCGCGAACTCCGGGCACCGCGCCTAATGTTCGTCGCGCCGACTGCGCCGCAGGTTCATCAAATGAGGTCCCGGTCGGTTCGATTGACTCACTTCCCCGGCACGTCCCACTGGTCGTGGGGCGGCAAACCGTGGGGGGCGGTTTGGGGAATGTTATGAGGCGTGCAGTGCGAGCAGCTGAAGTGGCGGCAAAGTGACCGCTCAAAAGCCGTCAGATCACCTGGATTGCAGAACGGCGGCCTCAGTCACCCGGATCGCACTATCGGACGGTGGAATTCCGCTGTCCGCGCAAAACTCGCTGCAAAATAACCGGCCGCCTTCGCGCCAGGTCCCCATAGCTTGGGCCGCCATTGCGAGCGGTGCGTCGCAGTAAGCGCACACATAAGGCGTGACGACTCGAAGAGATTGAGCGGGCATGCATGGCTCTCCTCCAAGAGGGAAACGGCATTCCCGGCACAATCAACATTGTCGTTCGCGGGCACGATTTTCAAGACCAAATAATAGTCCGATTGCGGATAACTTAGGCGAAACGCGATAGTTCAGTGCCGTGCGTCGGGGGTCATGCGAGAGACGCGATGGCAGCAAGCGCCTTTACGCTGCCAGCGATGAATGATGCGGTCGCGGCTTCTTTATCGGCGCTGATCGCCTGGCCTTGAGGTCATTGGCAGACATGACAGGCCTGACTTGGGATGTCCGCTTTACCCCGGAAAGCGGACATCGCGTGGCGTCATCTCGATGTCCGCTAAGTGCCAATAGCGGACTCAGGCCCAGCGTACTCTGGCAGGCCCGGAATCCAACGTCGCTATCGCTTCTTCCCCTTGGCGGCCCGGCCGGCATACGCGTGCGCTACCTCGGCAGCGCAAATTGCTTTTATTGATTGGAAGAGGGTTCCGCTCTCGTTGGCGAACTTATCCCCGCAGGCGGCGACCTTGCCCTCATAGCCGCGGCGCGCGGTGTCGTTAAGCGACGGCAGGAACTCACCCTCGCATTTCTTGATCACGATCAGGCTTAAGGCGACGTCACCGCTTGATCCAAGCTGGCATGCCATGAGCAATTGCATCGAAATCTTGCAGGAGGGCGCATCGGACACCCGCTTTTCGACTTGCTCGTAGTCCGATACCGGGCAGTCCATCGCCATCGCAGACACAACGCACGACCCCATAAGCCAGATTGAAATGCTGAGAAACCGTCTTCCGAACATTCTGGCTCTCCGTCCGCCGGTTGGTGGACTGCAGTTACAGCTGCTATCGCGGCAAGATCAGGCTGCCAATGCCCGAGTCAGAGCTCATCCCGGCGATGTCGGCTCTACCCCCAAAGCGGACATCGGCTCGCTCATTCGATCACCTCGTCGGCGCGGCTGAGCAGCGAGGCTGGCACGCTGATGCCGAGCGCCTTGGCGGTCTTGAGATTGATCGCAAGTTCATATTTGGTCGGGGATTGTACCGGAAGATCAGCGGGTTTCTCGCCCTTCAATATACGGTCGGCGTAGCTCGCCGCGCGTCGGTATTGGTCGGCAAAATTCGGGCCATATGAAATCAATCCACCGGCCGCAACAAAAGGCTGTTGAATGAATACCGAGGGCAGCTTGTAGCGCGCAGCCGCGGCGATGATTAACTTGGCGTTGGCTGCCCCTGTCGCATTCGCCGTTAGAATTATTCCGCCATTTGATTTCTGCGCGAAGGTCGCGATGGCGGGTTCAATCTGGCTTGGCTCGCGCAGGTCGATTGGGCTTACCTCGATGCCGACAGATGGTGCCGCGGCTTGGATGACGGCGAACTGGCCGATGCCGGCGCTGATTGCGGGATCGCGAAGAACTGCCGCATGAGTTACATTTGGCGCGATCTCCTTCAGCAGTTCCAGCCACTTTCCACACAGATTGTATTCAAACATCATAAAGCCGGTGGCGTTGCCGCCCGGTCGCGACAGACTCTGGACGATGCCCGAGCCTACGGGATCGGGGACGATGACAAACAAGATCGGAATGCTGCGAGTAACTTTCAGGAGCGGCTCTACGGCGGCGTCGCCACCAGCCACAAGTACGTCCGGGGAAAGCGCGACCAGTTCCGCCGCATACCTACGTATCTCAGCTTCATTACCTCCGCCCCAGCGGACTTCGACCCGCACGTTGCGCCCTAGTGTCCAGCCCAAACGCTGAAGCCCTTCCAGAAATGCCGCATAGCGCGCTTGAGCGCTCGGCGTGTCAGCGGATATTCCCTCCAACATACAAACGAGCCGGACGCGCTCGCTCTCCTGCGCACGCGCCGTGAGCGGCCAAACGGCTACAGCGCTTCCGATAAGCGTGATGAACTCCCGTCGCTTCATGGCTCAGTCCTCAGGTCGAGGGCCAAACCTTAGCAGGCGAAAGGGCCTTGTGCAGCACCGCAAGAATGATCGTCGAGTGGTAGAGATGGGTCATTAACTGCCGCGCTTCCCGCGAGGTGTCGCGTCCGCTTTACCCCGAAAGCGGACACGATATCGGAAGGTCGGCGTGTCCGCTTTGGGCCAAAAGCGGACATTCATCGGCTGGCATGAAAGCCGTGTTCCCGTTGGGCTTTCGGCAAATCTACGGGTCGCGGAACGATGGGCCAGCCACCGAATAATTCAGAAATCGCACCGACAGGTAAATTGCGGTGCGCCATGATCGGGATTCGCGTGTTGGGTGGTGTTGGTGAGCCTATTGGCAAATTCGTAGCGGATAGGCTGTCAGCCCTCTTTTCGCCCGTCGTCTACCCCAATCCTCAAACATACGAGCAGAGCTTCGGACAAGGTGTATGGGATATTGCAATCGGACCGCGTGTTCTGGCCCCTCCTGATATCGCCGACGTGACCTCGGACGTTTGGCTGATTGATCTTTTGTACCTCGCAGCCAAGGGGCGCGATTTCGTCGGAGCCGATCAAGTCGATAGCCCCGGCGTGAGGATAGGGACGATTCAGAACAGTCCCTCGGATCGGTTTCTGAGCCGGACGTTGAAATCAGCAGAGCTTGTGCGGTTACCGCTAAGCCCTAATTTTCCGAATGACGCCATTGAATTACTACGCGGCGGCAAAGCAGACGTGTTTGGAGCGGATTCTGGACTTATCGACTCGATTGCCGCCGACTATCCCGAAGCAAAAATTATAGCGGGCGCTTTTAACACTGTTCGTGTTGCACTGGCGGCGCCGAAGGGACAATCGCCTGCCGCCCGCGCCAAACTCGAAGAGATCGTCCAGGAAATGAAGCAGTCCGGAATCGTCAAAAAAGCAATCGAGCAGGCGGCCCTTAGAAGTGGCGTGCGCGTTGCGCCAGATTGACCATTGATGTCCGCTTTGAGTCAAAAAGCAGACATCACAAGCCGTTTGGTCCACGTCCGCTTTACCCCCGAAAACGGACATGACATCGCGCAATGTCCGTTAAATGCCAGAAGCGGACACCCCCGCCCCTTTTTGAGGTATGGGAATTGGCATAGCGTTAGTGTGGCGTGACGGGGCGCACACCATGAAACTTCCTCGCAGAAATTTTCTGTGTTATGCCGCAGGTGCTGCCGCTTTCGCGGGGGTGTCGCGCACCGCAACGGCGCAAACTTACCCGACACGGCCGGTGACTATTGTCGTGCCCGTCCCTCCCGGGGGCGCGCTCGACATCCTCGCGCGCCTGATGGGCCGATGGCTGTCGGATCGCTTGAATAAGCCCTTCGTGATTGAGAACCGGCCGGGCGCGGGCACCAATATCGGCATTGAGGTGGTCGTGCGTGCGCCCGCAGACGGCTATACGCTTCTGCTGATCCCCAGCTCGGTTACAGCCAACGCAACGCTTTACACGAAACTCAACTTCGACTTCATCCACGACATCGTTCCGGTCGCAATGATCAGCACTCTGCCTCTCGTCATGGAGGTCAATCCATCGGTCCCAGCCAAGACGGTTCCTGAATTTATCGCCTGGGCGAAGGCCAATCCGGGCAAGATCAGCATAGCGTCGGGCGGCACTGGAAGTGTGTCCCATGTCGGGGGCGAGCTTTTCAAGATGATGACTGGCGTCGATATGGTCCCTGTGCCCTATCACGGAGGCGCGCCGGCGCTTGCCGACCTGATGGGTGGACAAATTCAGGTGTATTTCAGCCCCTTGCCTGAATCGCTCGCCGCCATCACAGCCGGTCAGGTGCGCGCGCTGGCGGTGACCACCGCGACGCGTTCGGCGGCGCTGCCGGACGTACCGACCGTCGCCGAATCTGTTCCAGGCTTCGAGGCAAGCACGTGGCAAGGCATCGGTGCACCCAAAGGCACCCCACCTGAGATTGTTGCCAAGCTCAATACGGAAATAAACTCGGCTCTCATCGATCCCGCCATCAAGACGCGTCTTGCGAGCCTCGGCAGCGTGCCAAAGCCGATGTCACCCGCGGCGTTTGAGAAATATATAGTCGACGAAACAACTAAGTGGGCCGAGGTCATCCGCGAAGCTCATATCCCGCTGCAGTGACCACACGGACCGGAATTGCGTTCCCCAAGCCTGATGTCCGCTAAGTGCCAATAGCGGACATTACTCGGACATCGATTCTTCTTCCGTAGAGATCGCTCATCACACCTTGTGATTTCGGTTATTACGCCAAAAAGCCTGTACGGTGCGGACAAAAACACGCACGTACTCGTCGGCGGGCTAGTTTGACTTTCGGAAAAAATAAAGGCTCGGCCAATCGGGGTTCGATCGATCGCGATCCGGGTCGTCGGCATCGAGCAGGGCTTCGGATAGGTTTGCTTGCTCCGGGTCGACAGCCAACAGCCGATCGAGCACACCCGTGTGCGTGGCGACATCGGCGTTATCGCGCGCCCATCGTTCGCCTGCTTCCTCGGCGCCAAATTCGAGTAAATTCCGTAACTGCTGCGCTGCGTTCCATTCCGGCGGTGGCTGAAAGGCTTTCGAGTGCCAGGCACAACCTCTCTCAAGCCATCGCCAGCGCAAATCCGGGAGTTTTTCCTCATCGGGAAATCCGAGCATGCTAACGCCCGCATGATATCCGCAGCAGGAACATATGTCTTTGGAGTAGCTGCCGTAGCGCGTGTATTCAGAGAAGTCTGGATAACCGCAGATCGGACAACCCGGAAAACGCTCCGAAGCTTCTACGCATGACATCGTGCCACCCCAAAGTGATCCACCATTCGGCTGGCGGAAATCCTGCCCGCGAGTGTAACTGGCCGAGTGGATTTTGGGAAAAGCTCCGCCTGTGTTCCCACATTCACAGTCTGCAATTGGGGTAAGTAATCATTTCCATCGGGCATCAACTCACGTCCCCGGGTCATTTGCGGACATGGGTCTCACTGGGGCTTCAACTCAACGGGGACTGCGAGCGGCGATCTAGTTCTGCCATTCGTCCGTGTCGGGAAGCGGCGGGTTCGTGCCGGCGCGCTTCTCGTTCAGCCAGTCCTCCCAAACTTGCTTCTGATAAGGCCACTTTTGGGATTCGATGCACTATGCCGGCGGCTCGGGTTCGAGGAATGCCGCTAGGCGCTGCTGGCGCGTGAGGCATCGCGGAACTGACGCTATCGCTTGCGCCACCATGTCTCGGTTGTTCGCAACAACCTCCCATAACCGCGCGGTCTTGTCGGCGGACGCAGTGACGATGCGCTTGCCGTCGGGACTGAATGCCGCGGTATTCACCCCATCCTCATGGCCCGCGAGCACGCGGATTACCTCGCCGGTGCCAGCGTCCCATAGCCGCGCCGTCTTGTCATTGGACGCCGTAACAATGAGCTTGCCGTCGGGACTGAATGCCGCGCTATTCACGGTCGCCTCATGGCCCGCGAGCACAAGAATAATTGCTCCGGTTTCCGCGTCCCACACCCGCGCACGTGCTGCGCGCGCTGGTGACGGTAAGTCATCGTTTGAAAACCCGGACGCTCAATCGACAACATTGAGCATCAGCCGGCTCGCTTGTTAGATGAACCGCATTCACTCGCACGAAATCCTCCCGGTATAGCCTGGGAGACCCGCCGCCTCCTTTCGGGCTACTAACTGTAAGGCAGCCTTGGAAGCTCTGTCGAAATTTGCGTCGATGCGATCGGCTGCAATGCCCGTCTGTGCCCAGTGCTCACGAAGATAGTCAGCCCACCTAAACTCCAAGTAATCCTCGTCCCCGGAACCTTTATCATTTTTAACAAGCCCGCAAGATTCTCGGACCTCTCCGGCCAGACTGCGAAATGGGTCGTTGCGCAGGTCCCTGACAGAGGTCGGAAGGTCGGAAGGTGTTATTACATTGCCATTGCGGTCCTTTAGATAGACTTCATTACTGTCTTCCATGTATTTCCAAAAAACATCCGGCGTAGCATCTGATAAATTATGGACGATATCGCAATATGTTGTCGTCTCCCCAATATCATAAAGTGCTCGTGCCAAATGGTGACGATCAGTAATATAGAAATTACCGCCAGGTCCGATAACAATCAGTTCGACCTTGTTATGCCTTCGCAAATAGCTGAAAAACTCCGGACCAGATCGCCGTTGCATTTCGTCTTTCAGCTTTTTTGCTTTATCCCGAACTTCCTCCATTCCAACTGATGCCTGAGTGGGATGAAGCTCGGATAGCTTGCACAGGCATATGTCCCCGATCTTTGATTGGGCGCTGCATTCATCCTTTGCTGCGGCAGACCAATTGATAAAGGAGGCATTCAAAACTGCAAGAATTAGCCACGTTGCCGATCGTTTTCGCATCAAAACCTCCAGATGCAATGAGCAGGGTAAACGTCGGATGGTCTCGTTAAGCCAGGAGGGCCGAGGTCAACCTGGCTCAATGGAATCTTGCGGTCGGATCGCATCTTGGGGTGCAACGGTAGACGCTCGCACTTTCGCAATGTCCCGCAATAGGCGCCCCAGCAGGTCCGACCCTGTGATGACACGCTTCTGCTCGCCCCAAACCAGGATCATGTCGTGGTAAATCACGTCGTCGCTGGGCTGCTGTGGTTCGACCATCATCCGCCCAATGACTTCGCCCAGCCTGGTTTGCATGTTCCGGACGATGATCGGCCGATGCCAATAAGCACTTGTCTTGCTTTCCGGCTTTTTCAGAAACACATCCCGAAGAAAATGGTGTAAGTCCAGAACGAAAATCGGCTCTCCATCCTGGTCGATTAAAATCACCCATCTCTTGCCTGACGCGTCGATCTGGCGGAGAAACGAATCTTCAGGGGAGTAGTTGAACTCCGGCAGAACCGCTCCGCGACCGGTGAAAGGCGCACTGATGATGCTTTCCAAGTGCACAGGTTCGCCTTCGTCCGTCACCAAGACTTCCCCGAGATCAAGAAAATTTCGCGCGCCAATCGCTTCCAGACGCCCAATGTCGTCCCAGCCTGCAGCGCTCCGTGCAATCAAGAAACGGATATGCCGTTGTGCCGGGTAGAGAATACCCTCTTTTCCGAGCCACCAATCAAGCAGAAGCCCGGTCGGCTTTGCCAACGGATACAAGACGAAGCGATAAAGATTAAGAAACGGCATCAACAGCGTCGTCACGCGTAAGGCGTTTCGCGAAAAATACGCCTGCGGCAGAATCTCTCCGAGCATAGTGATCGCGACAACGGAAAACAGAAACGCGGAGACTCCTGCAAGAACGGAATTGGACAAAAGGGTCAATAAGACATTTATGCTGACGTTTCCCCAGATAACGGTGGCCAGGACTTCATTGGAGTTTTTTCGGAGCTCTAGAACTCGCGCCGCGTCGGCATTTCCGGCGTCCGCTTCGATCTGAAGTTGCAATTGGCTGACGTTGAAAACCGCGAGATTGAGGCCAGAGAAAAAAGCAGACTGGACGATACAAAGCACGATACCAATCCAGACGCCCAGCAAGTTTGTCATTGTCTTTATCTCGCGTTCAAACTCGATTACCGAGACAATGCGGTCCGTGAACGGCGGACATCGCCTAAACGATACCAAGCCGCCGAATAGTTTTCATCGGGTTGACCAACGCCTCATGAGCGAACTCACAATATTTATTTGATTTCTCGCTTCCGTGAACGGGCGCGTATTGCGAGCTTTTCCGCCCCTTGATTCCCGTGCTTTTCAAAGTCAGCCAATATGCCGGCATCCGACAAATCAAGTTTATGCGAATGCTTCCAGTCATGATGTGACAAATTTATCAGGCGTTTCACTACGGGTTCGGCATCCGTTTCGATCGCGAGTTCGCGCCTCGCATCGAAGCTGCCAGGACTGAGATTTATCGATCCTACGATCGCACGTTTTTCATCGGCAAGCAGGATCTTTCCGTGTAACTTCAGGTGCCGCAGTGTGTGAACTTTCGCTCCGACATCCGCCATGATGCGCAAGCCGCCGACACCTTCGACCAACTTCTCCAGCTTTAATTTGTGCGGCCGCCGCGCCATGATGTGGACGCGGACGCCGCGTTGCACTGCGCGGACCAATCGCTCGATAATCACCGTATCCTGATAACGCTCATTCTGCAGCCAGAGGGTGTCCTTTGCCGCGTCAATGAATGCAGCAATGCGTTCGCGCCCATTGTTTGGACACCAGATCAGGCGTGATTTTGGGTGGGGGTCGAAACCCGTTCGTCTCCAGTCTGCGTCGAAGCACGCAGCCATCTCTTCGACCTCAGCTATTTTTGTTGTCACGACCGCGTAGTCACGTGTCTCCGTGAGGTCGCGCGGCTCCCAGTTAAGCAACTCCACAAATCCAGTTTTGTTATCGATCACCATGGATTTTTGATGGGTGAGCGCGAATTCTGCGCTGCTGTCGCGGACTTCAATCCCGGCATCGACAAGGGCTTTCCGCACTTTCGCGTTATCATTCTCGCCGTCGCGCCGCGCCGGATTCAACATAACACGAACTTTGACGCCGCGGCCTTTTGCAGCAATCACCGCGTTACGCAGCGTCGGATCAGTGAACAAAAACATCAGAATGTTCAAACTATGCGTGGCGCCATTTATCGCGTCGAGAATAGATTTGGCGGTATCATCCGGGAGAACGATCAGCGTATGCGACATAACTCAAACCCCCGCCTTGGTTTACTCGATATCGAAATCGATCCGGGCATCAGAAATCGTGGGGATCGTTGCCCGGATATCCTTTTCTAGCCGAATTAAATCGAGCTCAGCCGGAATGTTCATAACGAACGCCAGTCGCCGTTTAGCCGTGTTTATCGCCGAACTGTGGACGCGACAGTCTCGCGATGAAAGTAACGCCTGCACTGTGCCGAATGGCACTTCCAGATCAGCGTCCGGTGCGAGGCGAATTCGAAGCCGGCAGCCGACGCGAGAATCCAGCCAGAAGATCAGGATCCAGATGAACCCCGTCACAAATGCGGCCATTGCCCAGGAGCCCAGACCGCAAGCCAGACCAACTACCACCACCGTAATCGCCTTACCCGTGAGCTTCGGGTTTTTGAGTGCTGTGCGAAATCTCAATAAGGAGCCGATGCCGAAAATGACAAATGCGAGCGCTTGATTAATTCCAGTGACTTCCGCAATCACTGCGCCCAGCACGGCCAGCACAACAATCGTTTTTTTTTCCTCCAGGGTTTCGCCTCGGGTTGAGCGAGGATGCCACGCAATGAGACAGCCGCATGCGACCGCCATGGCGAGATTTAAAAATAGCCGCAACGCGATTATGGGATGTAAAAATTCTTCCAGACTGTTTCGAATTGCCGTCCAGGCATCGCCAGATAAATCCAGGCCCCCGGTCGTGAATATTCCGCTTTGGGCCATGTGCTCCGCTGGATCGGCGCCGAACGCCGCAGATTGCGATATCAACGCGATCGCGCCGACGACATATACTAGCGCGAAAACTCGCCAAATATTCTCAGACACGCGAGGTGAATGCCCAAACATCGTCTGCTCCATACGGACATTGTCGGCCTTGAAGTTCCACTGTAGATGGCTGATTAAGCTATGAAAAGTTCCGCGAAGGACTGTACCTTTCCCGGTTCGCCGATGCACGCCAACAATTCGGCGCGCCGCCAAGTCGTCGATCAAAGCGCGATTGCTGGTGTTACCAGGTCGCGGCAAACCTATCAGGCGGGTTGATTTCCCGCGGAATCGATCAGATTGGGCAATGGCGGGGCGCGGCGGTCACGTCGATCTTATCCTTCGCGGCGCCCAAACCAGCGGCCCTGCCGGTAAAGGCCTCGACGAAGTATGAGCCGGTCATCAACCTCAAGACCGCCAAGAGGCTCGTTCTGACGATTTCGCTGTCGCTGCTCGCCACCGCGGATCAGGTGATTGAATAACGCGCTCCATGTCCGTTCCGGGTCATTAGTAGACGTCGGAAACCGTTGGGCCCATGTCCGCTTTGCCCCCGAAAGCGGACATCAAACGGACATCAGGCAATGTCCGCTTAGTGCCAAAAGCGGACATCGCCGGAGCCTATCAACTACGCCGCGCGTTGGACCCGCGTGTCGATTTCTTCGCGGAGGGCTGCGAAGTCGATCGGCTTAGTGAGAAGTGCCTCTGCACCCCCTTCCAAAGCCTTACGTTTGGTGTCCGCGTCGCCGTAGGCGGTAATCATTATGACCGGGACATCGGGTCGCAGCGCCTTGGCCTTGGGCAGGAGTTCGAGACCACTCATCCCAGGCATGTTGATGTCGGACAGGATCAGAATAAGCGATGCGATTCCGGCATCGCTGATGCCCACTCAAGGGCTGCTGGGGCTGATTGGGCAAATTGCATCACGAACCGGTCTGCACGCAGGTCGCGCCGGAACTGTTGACGAAACAGCCCCTCAACATCCGGCTCATCATCGACCACTAGAATAAGGATACCCACGCTCATCCTCCGGACTTGGCAGAAGACGTTGCCTTGCGCGGCAAAACAATCTTGAATTCCGTGAACTTGCCAGACTCGGTATCGACTTCAATAGAACCCGCGTGTTGTTTCACGATGATGTCATGGCTTAGAGAGAGGCCGAGCCCGGTGCCTTCGCCGGCAGGCTTCGTCGTAAAGAACGGATTGAACATCTTCTCTTTCACGTCGGGCTGTATTCCTGTCCCATTGTCTCGAATCCTGATCTCCACGCGGTCGCCGAGGTTTCGGGTCGTCGCCGCTAGGGTAGGCTCGAAGCTTTTATTATTGGTCTGCTCCTTGTGTTTGGTGGCCGCATAAAAGCCGTTTGAAATCAAATTGAGCAGAACCCGCGTGATCTCCTGTGGGAACAGATCGACCTCGCCAGCCGCTGGATCGAATGATCGCTCTATCGTCATATCGAAGCCTTCCGTCTCCGCCCGCGCTCCGTGATAGGCGAGATTGAGGCTTTCCTCGACGAGAGAGTTGATATCCACAGGCCGGCTCTCGCCAGAACCCTGGCGCGAATGCAGTAGCATGTTTTTGACGATCGAATTTGCACGCTTGCCGTGCTGCACAACCTTTTTAAGATTGCTTCGCAAGGTGTCCGCGATCTCGTCAAATTCCTCTCGCTTCTTATCGTCGAGCGCCACACCTTTAAGACCCTCTGCCAATTCATCGACCAATTCGGCCGAGAGTCCGGAGAAATTGTTGACGAAGTTCAGCGGGTTCTTGATCTCGTGCGCAATACCGGCGGTCAGTTGTCCGAGCGAGGCGAGTTTCTCCGTCTGCACCAAGCGATCTTGCGCGGTCCGTAAATCCTGCAGCGATTCCGCCAGCTCGCGGGTACGGAGCTGCTCCGCTTCGAACAGACGGGCGTTTTCTATGGCAATGACCGCTTGGTCGGCGAATGTGGTGACAAGTTCGATTTGCTTCTCACTAAAAGGCTTAGCCACTCCGCGAGTCAATATCAGCGTTCCGATTGGCTTACCTTCGCGAAGCAGCGGTACCCCAAGGCAAGTTCGGACATTAGCAAATTCGGCTCGAGGAATTCTCCATTCAAGATCAGCCCTAGTGTCCTCGATCTGGACAATCCTGCTCTCGCTGATGACGCGGCCGGCGATTGATCCGCGGTCTGGCCTATCAGGGACTGGATGCTCTATCATGTATTCCCGTTGTCCCGACGTGAAACCGAAGCTCGCCACGTGACGATACGAGTTGCCTGAAAGCAGACGCACGCCGGCACGATCCGCGCGACAGAGTTTCGCTGCGGATTTTACAAGCGTGTCGAGTACGCTTTGGAGATCGAAGGTAGAGCGGCTAATGACCTTGAGAACTTCGGAAGTCGCAGTCTGCTGCTCCAGCGATTCACGGAGCTCACTTAGCAACCGCGTGTTCTCGATGGCGATGACGGCCTGGGCGGCGAAATTCGTTAACAGCCCGACTTGTTTGTCGTTGAACGGCCTTACCTCTTGGCGAAAGATGGCGGACGTTCCGATAACTGCGCCCTCCTTCAGCATCGGCACAAGAATGAGGCTGCGCGCTTGCGTCGCCGCGCTGAAGGCGCGGTCCAGCGGATCGTCAGTATGTTCTGCAAAATCGGCAATTTGTGTCGCACGTTTGGTTTCGATTGCCCGCGCCATTAGTGAGCCCATGGAACCGGAGGGTCTGAAAGTAGGTTCGCGCCGACGCAGCTCGACAAATGCCGGCGGCGCATTGTGCATTGCGACGACGCGATATGCTTCGCCCTCCTTGAGCGAGAGGACGCCAAATCTGGCCTCGCAAATGCGCGTGGAATTCTCCAACATTACTTTGAACACCGGGTCCAGATCGCCGGGCGACGAGCTGACGACGCGCAGCACCTCCGCTGTGGCCCTCTCCCGCTCCAGCGCCTCGTCGCGCTCGCGGGCAAGACGCGCAGTGTCTGTTTCCTGGGTGGTCGCGGTAGAACAACTCCTTGGCGAGCCTTTAATAGACTGGGGCGCTTTAACGCTGACGCCCTGCGGCGTCCCGCCTTAGCTGCTTTATCGACCACTTTTGAGCGCCGCTTCATTGCCTTGCCCATGAGCTAGGACAAGGCATCGTAGCGGCTGAGACCGCCGTACCGGAAGTGCCTTCATTGCAGCAAAGCACTACAGTCTGCCATTTGTCCGAAATGGGTCATTAGCAGACATCGGAAACCGCTCGGTCCACGTCCGCTTTACCCCCGATAGCGGACATCATCCGGACATCGGGCAATGCCCGCTAAGTGCCAGAAGCAGACATTGGCGGGGCCGGTCAGCTAATGGGTTGCGGCTCTGGGAAACTTCCATTTGCCGTTCAGGATTTCGGCGCGCGGCCGATAGAGCCGCACCGTATAGTTCCAGCCGGGCATGATCGGCAGGCAGTTTGGAATTTTTCCGTCGCAGCCGCCGAACTGGATGGTGATAGCGCCGTCCGGGTCTTTCTTCGCCGTAATGTTATTCAGCGAATAGGCATTGTAGGGGTTCTTTTCGAAATAGCCCGCGGCGTTGTAGACGCTGACCGACCAGAAGGCGTCCACGGGGACGTCCTTGACACGGAGCTTATAGACGGTCGTTCCGTCGTTCTTCGGCACCGCCGCGCCGATATAGGTCGCATCCTTGTCCGGATTGCCGCCCCAGCCGGCGGCGGTGCCGATCAGGTGCTTGATCGGATCGACTTGGTCCTTGGTGCCGAAGGCGTGCTTGAAGCCGTCCGTGTGCTTCGCGAGCACCAGTAAGGCGTCGCGGATTTCCTTCAGGCTTGCCTGATCCCAGTTCGGCAGTTCGAGCTTGCCGGCGTCCTTCTGACTGACCTTGATCGCGTCCTGAAGCTTGTGAACCTCGTCGAGGTCCTTCGGATCGTTAGGATCGACCAGGGTGCGGATCGCGACCATCACGTAACGGGTGCCGACATTCTTTTCGGTGAGCATGTGCGGCTGCGTGGTCGTAGGCGACGAAGGGAACATAATGGTCTTCGTTGATGATCTGCAACGACATGAAGCGCTTGCCGGCGTCGGGCAACGTGACCGTGACCGGCCCGGCCGCGAGATCGAACACGCCGAAGGAATAGAGAGTGTCGCGGTTGAGCCGAATAACTGTCTGGATGATCGATCGAGGCCGGCTCGCGGCGATGACTGAGCTTGCCGATGCCGGCTTCCTTGGCATTGATCGCCAGATAATTGTCGCGTCTCGGCACGCACGAAATTATCGACAGTGACAGGGACCGTGGCGCTCGAAGGTCGACTGCGCGTGAGCTGTTGCAGGTAAGAAAATCAGACATAGCGAGGCGACGATGGCTTTTCTCATGGTGCTGTTCCCGGCGCATCGACTGTAATGGAGCCTAACCTCTGTGCGTGGCCGGTCAATGTCCGCTTTGGGTTATTAGCAGACATCAATACCGGTATGTGCGATGTCCGCTTTTCTACCCGATAGCAGACGTCAGTCGAACATCGGTCTGTGTCCGCTAAGTGCCAAAAGCGGACATAGGTAGCCGGATGAAGCGGTCTCAAGCGCGCGAGATTAAGTAGCGGAATGTGTTGTTCATACGGTAGCCGCCCGATGCCGTGCGGAATTGGGTGATAGCGCCGGCAACGGCGTCGCGAGCCTGCTCGAAGCTCGACGCGCGGATCGCACGCTCAACCGGTCCTGCTGACAGCATGCCTCGGAGCGCGGTTTCAAGGTCGGGATAAATCCACGGGCACTGTACATCGACGACGGCGAGTGGGGTCAGGCCGGCATCGATTGCCAATGCTTTAAGTTTCGCCTCATCCGATAAGGCAAACGGCCCTGGGGCACCGGGAGGCGGTGGCGGCATGAGCGGCCCGAGTGCCTTGAGATGCCCGGCAGCATCACAGGTCTCGGGTAATCCCCACACAGCGATCACGATGATTCCAGTCGGTTTAGCGACGCGGCGTGCTTCCCGCAGCGCCTTAACCGGCGAGGCTGCGTATTGAAATGCATTGAAACCGGTCACGACGTCAAAGGTGCCGTCTGCATGCGGCAACGTTTCCATCTCGGCGACGCGGAAATCGCCGGAAGGCACTCGCGCGCGTGCAATCTCGATAAAGGGGGCTGAGGCATCGACACCTGCGATCTTGCCAAACTTTTTGGACAGGGTCTGAACGGCTAGGCCCGGACCGCATCCCACGTCGAGAAGCGTGTCGGCATTTGCCAATTCCTGCCGGCGCAAAACGTCTTCGTAAAGGGGCAGGAACGTGGGTTCCTGTATCTCGGCGTAGTCTCCCGCACGGACACTCCACAATTCTCCTTGCGCACGCGCAGAACCTGCGGCGATCGGCGTGACAGAAACTTGGATCATGGCTACCTCCTGGTCGACGGTCGATTGCGAACTCAGTTTGTCCGGCGCGACCAGCACCGGCGAATTGATACAAGATTGATTTCAAGAGAAAAACGCGCCGACCGACGGTACCAGAGTTGTCTAGGAGGTGGCGGCGATCTCGGGCACTTGGCCGCTTATGACAACACGTGGACGCTTCAGAGTTCGCGCCCATGAACGGTAAGTACATGGTCCGTCTTATTTGCCCTCAGCGCAATGCCAAAGGTTGCATATATTTTGCCGACTCTCGCGACGGGCCGACGTCCGCTTTGGGTCAAAAGCAGACATCAGCGGCCGTTCTGACCGTGTCCGGTTTGCGCCCGAAAGCGGACATCAGTCGGCATCGCGCCATGTTCGCTAAGCGACAGTATCGGACGTTCCGATTTTTCTGACAGCGGTAGAATCATCCGCTTTGCGCCGCGGGACTTCTAGTTGACATTCACTTATGGGATAAAGCGTTTGCTGCACTCCGTCCAACAGTGAACATGACAACCTTAGAAGACACCCGCAGAAAAGCCGCAGATTGGTTGAGCAAAGCCCAGTCAGCGTCTGATCCAAAGACAAGCGCTATCATGCGTCGGGCTTCCGAAGCTTGGGCCACAATCGCTCAACAAATGGAGAAAGACGGCATTTCTCAACCTCAATCCCGTATCCCCGTGCTACGGCCAGCGGACTTGGCAGAGCCTCGAAATTTGCGCCAGGTAGAAAGCGCGGAGATTGGAGACGTCTTACGCGGCCGTCTTCATCTTGGCGACGATACCGACTAGCCCCCTTTGTGCGGGCATTCCCCTGACCGTTGATTGAAACGCGAATTCCCCATCAATTTCGGGCAGATTCGTTCATCGATCGAGCGCCATTTCCGTCGCCTATACGAGATCTTGTACCTCGATGCGCGGCAGCACTCCAAAGCTCGCCCTATTGACCTATGTTCCCTTTTTGTTCTCAATGTTCCCATGAGCGTGATCTTCGAGATAAATCGAGACTTTCCGTACCAGGTGGCGTTGTGCTTCGACGAAGAGGCAATGGACGTTCTCGATTGGCTCGATGGGAGTGCATTCCCTTGGGACATGTACGTCGATCTGCCTGCAAACACCGTCAGGTACTGCTTTCGTACCCTGGCAGACGCTTCAGCCTTCAGCCACCGGTTCGGAAATGCGTCGGAAGGGCGAGCTGTCGCCAGCGGGCGTTGACCGCGACTGGCCTTATCAGATTGTAATTCCGGCGCGCCGTTGCGAGGGCGGGGGCTACAATGAGATTCACGACTTCTGCAAAGACTTGACGCTCTGCAGCCGGGGCCATGCTGTCTATGATAACGGCCAATGGTTTCATGTGTACTGTTTCGCGATAGCGGCCGACGCAGATAAATTTAAGCTGAGATTCGATGGTGAAAGATTTGATCCCAAACAGAGAGGGAAGGGCAGTAATTGGGCTCGATGGAAAAGGCCCTGAAACTCCCTAGATAGCGGCAATGTGCGGTCGTGTTCGTCTAACATCCGATTATTTCGAAATAAAAATAAAGCTGAAGTTCGATCGGGATGCTCCGGCGCCAAACTTCGAGCGTAACTGGAATCTGCCGCCTATACGGCCAATGCTCGTGGCTATTCGATCGCAGGACGGCAAGCGCACGCCGAAGATGATGCGTTGGGGGCTTCTGCCTCATTGGGCAAAGGACGAAAAAATTGCTTACTCAACGTTCAACGCTCGTGCCGAAGAGTTCACAACAAAACCTGCTTTTAGGGACGCCTGGAAACATGGCCAACGGTGTCTCGTGGTGACTGACGGATTCTATGTGTGGAAGAAACTCGATGAAAAGGGCAAAGAGAGGCTGATTGGCCGAAGTGGCTCGGCGAGGAGGCCGTAACCGAAGGAGAATTGTTAGTGATGCTGAAGCCGTGTCCGGATGACTGGCTCAAGATCTGGCCTGTCGATAAAAAGGTGGGGAATGTTCGCAACAACGGGCGGGAACTGGCCTTGGCGGTTTAGGGTCCGTCGCGGCCTGCTTGTCGATAGATCACGGCGGAGAGAAATGGCGAGCGCGTTCGGGCAGCCTTGGCCCGCAGTGATGCAGTTTTTGCGCCCTGCTGGAGTATTACTTCTTGCTGGAGGATTGCTGACACCCGCGGCCGCACAAGACATCCAGGGGATGGAAGTCTGCACGGCCGAGAAGCAGATGGAGCGTCGTACTGGATGCCTCCAGGCGAATGTCGAATTTCTTCAACGCGCGTTGAGTAAACTGACCCGTGAAACTCAGGACAAAATCGCAGCCGTAGATCGCGAACTTACCGCCGCCCGAAATGAGATCGCGACGCTCAAGATTGCCGTAGAGAAGCTGAATGGCGAGCTGACACAAATGAAAACGAAAGTTGAAAATGGGAAAAAGTAGATAGACAGCAATTTTCCGGCTCTGGGTCTAAACGAAGTCCGTTTCACCTACGAAAGTGGACATCGGTTATCAGCCATAAATTACCGGCCTAGTCTTGTTATCCTGCAATTAAGCCCGATCTAAGGATTGCCGGATTTCGCTTAGTCCACAGTTAGGAGGCTAAAATGTCGAAAGACCCAAATACTTTGGAAAATTTGAATGCGGCGACGGAACAGTTTGCGAAACGGTCTACAGAGGAAGCTCGTGGGGCCATGGAAAATTATTTTGGTCTTCTTCAACAGACGGTCGCGTTTTCACCTTGGATGAATACTGAGTTTGGGACGAAACTTAAGAGTTATGCCGAGCAGAATGTCGCTGCCACTCATCAGTACGTACAAAAACTAAGCCAAGCCAAGAATTTTCAAGACATCATTCAAATCCAAACTGAGTTCATGCAGACGCAATTAAATTCGTTTGCTGATCAAGCGAAGAATCTTGGCGAGGCGTATATGAAAGCTGCGACAGGCGCGGTTAAATCACCTTTCAATACTTGAATTGGCGATTTTCGGGCTTCTTTATGAATCGCTTCTACGAGCCTGATCTCAGTGTTGATGTCGATAGTCCATTTGTGCGCGATGCGACGAATAAGCTCGTTCGCCGCACCTATTGGCTGGATATGAATGATCGAACACTTGTAATGGTGATGATCAATGGAATTGGCGCCCATCTAACAAACGATGAAAAGAGAGCGCACCTAGCTGATCTGCGCCGTGATCACCTCATTGATCAGGTCTGTATCCAGGAAATTCTTCCCCCGGAGGGGTAATCGTGAAGCTGACATCATGTCAGCTTTGGGTCAAAGACTTCGCACATTCGTAAGACTCCGCCAAAAATCCCCCCATGGCAAAAGCTACAATTAATTTCTGGTTCGACTTTGCTTCTACCTATTCTTACCCGGCGGCAATTCGGATTCGAGCTGTCGCATTCAGGGAAGCAGTAAATGTAAATTTTAGGCCGTTTCTACTCGGCCCGATTTTCAAGGCCCAGGGATGGGATACCTCTCCATTCAATCTCTATCCAATCAAAGGTAGCTACATGTGGCGCGATCTCCAGCGACAATGTGCAGAGGATTCAATACCCTTCCGTCGTCCAGAACCCTTTCCGCAAAATAGTTTGCTGGCCGCTCGCGTGGCCCTAATTGGGCTGGACCAGACATGGGGTGAAGACTTTTGCCTCGCAGTCTTTCACGCGCAATTTGCCGAGGGCCTTCAGATTGACAATTCAATAAACCTCGCCACCATTTTGAAGGGTCTGAAAGTTGATCCTGGAGTGGTCCTAGAAGCAGCGCGATCTGGTGATAACAAAGCTCGCTTGCGAAGCCAGACCGAGGAAGCCCGACAGCTCGGCGTCTTCGGCGCACCCAGTTTCACGACGTCCGATGGCGAGTTGTTTTGGGGAAATGACCGGCTGGAGCAGGCCATTCACTGGGCAAAAGCGAACTAACGCGCGCCCGTTCAATGGTATCGACTCAGGTCCACGTAACGACGAAGATCGTTGTCTTCCCTATAGAGGCGGTGTGCCATACTTGCTCATGGCGGGGGCAGACTCATTCGGGTCAGTAAATACCAAGACGATCGGGAAGCCATTTCGTACATCGTCGCGGCTGATGACAGCGATGACGCCATCAAAGCTGGTCCAAAACAAGCTGGCTTTGGTGGGTTTTAGTTTTGAAGACCTCGGCCGCGTAAGCGAGGCGTTGCTTCATGCCCTAAAATTGGCATCTGGAGAGATCGTTCGAGCCGACGAGGCAGGAAGAACGCGTGGATAGGGGCGCGCCTTAGTTGTTCAGGGTCTCACGGCCTTCGCCGCGACAGGCTTCCTGGGCAATTGTTGCCATTAAATTTGCGCCGGCCTCGGAACCATTGCGCTCGGTTTGCACTTTATAAAGGTCGGACGGTCTTCCCCAGCCCATCCGGTCGTAGACGATCCGTGTAGTTGCGTAAAAGGCCCCGTCTTCACCAACGGGGCCTTTCCGTATTGAATTGCGGTGAAAGGTCATCTGGAAATCTCGGAACCGCGAGAGCGGTTTTGCATTATGCGACCGGAGGCGACTTAGGCATTCACGCTTTGGACCGTGTCATGTCTGCGAAGGAATACCGAGAATACGCCGCTGAGTGCATGGATTGGGCGCGCACGGCAAAGAGCGATCAGGAACGCGACACCTTCCTTCAGATGGCGCAAACGTGGCTCAATGCCGCGTTAGTTGCGGAAGGACGTTTAGGCCAAACCGGGTCGGCTGGAAATTCGGCAAGCAAGAAGGGCGACATGCCACAGGAACCTCGCGCCGATTGAGTGATTTGACGACTAGACCGGCTCCCGGCCGGTTCGGATCGTGGCCCCGGATAAGTCAGCCCCCCAATGCCAACGCGTCTGGGGTCACACCGCCGCTCTTTGTGTGATGGCCCCAAGCTTAGCCCTCGGACTGACGTTCTTCGTGGCGCTGTGCTTCGCTTGGTGCGCTGTGGGTGTGGTTAGTCTGTTTGTGCCGGGGCCTTAGCAGTCGTCTGGCGAGGTCACCTTCACTCCCAAAATCGGGCATCAGCCGGACATCGTTCAATGTCCGCTAAGTGCCAGAAGCGGACATGCTGGCCGTCAAATCAGAGACGCAAACGAAGTGTTCTACTTTCCGTCGTTCCAGATGTCGGCTGAGAGCTTCCAGTCGTTTCCGATCTTCTCCCACACCACGACATATTTCCCGGTGAGCTCCTGCGGCGGTTGCCCTTTCGTCGTGAGACTGTAGGTCCCGATCTCCCGCGCCGCGGAGGGCCCGAGTAGTTTGACATCAAGAGTGCTGATTTTCGGATCGGTGACCTTCTCTGCCATATCTTTCCACATTGCGGCGATAGCGGCATTGCCTTTGACCATACCGGAACCCGGAGGGAAGGCCCTCGCGTCGTCGGTGTAGAGTGCCGCTATGCCGGTGAAATTGCCTTTATTGAAGAAATCGACCCATTTCGCATTCGCCGCCTCTATTTCGGCCTTTTGAGCAAACGCCGGTGCGATTAGCCCAGCGATAAATGCGGTTACCAATGCAATACTGCGCATGATTCCTGGCTCCCAGAGCTTATTGATCGCATTCTGCTCTCGAATTTCCCATAGTGCAGACGCAAAGTGTAGAGCGTCAGGCTTAGGTCACAGAAAAAAGGTGATGGGTAAGCGTATGATGTCCACTTTGGGTCATTAGTAGTCATCGTGACGCGCTTGCTCCCCGTCCGCTTCGCCCTCGAAAGTGGATATTGAACCGCAGTCGCGGGATGTCCGCCAAGTGCCGGAAGCGAAAGTCGGGCTGGCGGCCCAGTGCCACCGTCACGAAAACGTCGCCAATAATGCTTCCGCATAAACTTCGAGAATATGAAAAACCTTTAACCTCACTTACGCGTGAGTTCCACGCTCTGTGACTGGTCTAAAGCGCGCAAATAAGGGAATCATCTGCGTCTGATCAGGAGAATGATCATGACGCACTTTAGCCCACAGCTCATCCAAACGATGCGTGACGCACTTGAGGCGGTGATGGCCAATGTACCGATGGGCCACTCAACGCCGGGATTGAAAGCACATCTGGCCGAAGTCATTTTGCAAGCAGCTGCACAGGGCCTAACAAGCTACGATGGCCTCGTGGCTGCAGCGTCCGATCAGGTTCAGGCAATTATCGCGATGCTCACTTGAAGAAATAGTGTGGAATCGTTTTCGTGCCAATCGATCGTAGTCACATTAGGGCAACAGTGGAACATCGGCTCAAAGGAGACCGCAAAGCATACGAGGAGATTTGAGCGGATGGCACTGGCGAATTTTTTCGCGGCTGGATGCGTGGCCGCGTTTGGCGTCTGCCTAGCAAGCGAACAAGCACAAGCGCAGTTTGTGAATCCCGTTCCCGCTCCGCCGCCACCGGTCTTCAATCCTTCCAGTCCATACACTGTACCCCAAACGAGGCAGACCCCCGTCTCACCAAATGCGCCAAGCGGACTTCGGGGATCTGGGGCGCTCCTTCAACTGCCGCCAACTCGAGCGCCATGCAGCGTGCTAAGCGGCCGTCCCTGCCATCCCTCGTTCTGCGACGTGTTTCATAACGGCCCCTGCTTCCCGCAATATCTGCCGCCAATCGGCGAGAATTTGCAGCTGACCATCGTTTCGACAGACGACAACGATACGGAAAATAACGCCGGCAGCGGCGCTGGAAAAAGTGGCGATGCGAGCACATCCGGTGACAATGCCGATAAATCTAAGGAGCAAGAGCCGCTCGACTCAATCGGCGAAATGTACGCGGCGTTGCGTGCCTGCTGGGTGCCTCCGCCGAAGGATTCGGCCCGGCATGGCATGGAGTATACCGTGCGTTTCGCCTTCAAGCACGACGGCGAAATCTTGGCACCACCGTTCGTTACTTATGTAAGTCACGACGCGCCGGGTGAGGTGCGCAATGTCTACCGCGACGCCGTGAATGCGACGCTCGCGCGCTGCACGCCCCTGCATTTCAGTGATGGCATGGCCAGTGCTTTAGCCGGCAGCCCGATCGCTATCCGTTTCGAGGACAACCGGACCATCGACAATGGAAAATCGCTGCAATAACCGCCATGGGGAGTATTCAGTGCGGCTGCCCGAGTGAGAGTGCGATGTCCGCGTTGGGTCATTAGCGGACATCGATTTTATTCGATCACTTCGTCGGCGATTACGACTAGCGTCGGTGGTACAATGAAGCCCAGCGGCGTTGCCAAAAAAAGCCCCGGCACAAAATGCCAGGGCAGAACAAGTTGAGGGAACTTAGGGTTCGAACCTCGCGGAACGTGCCCGGATGTTGTAACGGGTGTGTGACAATTCGCTCGCCAAGGGCACTAGAAAACGCCCGGGATCCAGAACAGCGACGACGGTTGCAAAGGCCGCTCATTTCCTCGGCGCATGCCGATGTCACGCAGGGTCCTGTCATTGAGATTGCTCAGCTCGATCCGCGCATTCATGCCGCCATGCCAGGTCAGAAATCGCCGCCAAATGCTGGGCTGCTTTTGGTGCGTCGTGCTCATAGTCGTCTCCGGGGCAGGCGGGCAACCTTCCGTTTTGTGTATCGCGAGCCCGGCATTTGGCATGTGATGGCGAGCACAGGATCGCGCTTTCCGCCTACCGGATGGGGAGGACTGAATCCCCGACTGTCGGGGCCGGCGTGGTTAAGGCATCCGAGAGCACAAAATATGCATTCTTGTGTTGCCGATCACACTCCGGATAGGAGTGTCCTGTAGTCTAACCGTCATCAAAGTGTCAAAGAACATGGTGGCTACGATGATGGCAGAGATTTTTATGCTTCAACTGGAAGCTACTGCGCGGGTCTCCCGAGACCTGGTCCCCGTTGGCGCGCGGTATGTGCCAATTGATCCGGCTATCCGAATTGAGTTTAAGAACGGCGCGAGCAATCGGCAAACAAGCCGAACTTAATACAGACATCTCGCAGACTACGGGCTACACACAAAGTAAAGAGCCCCAGCTGGGGTTGCCGGGGCTCAACGTCGCGGAGGCGAACGCAAGGGGACGTTGCGTTCCAAGTTAATGTGACACGGCTTCCATGAAGGCCGTGCGACAACTATGAACTAGCCCGTTTTCCGCTCGCGCCGGCTGCCAACAAGAAAGTACTTAAGAAGAAAGCCGCCCACGCGCCCATGAAACGGTCCGTCACAGACGGTGCACCTCACCTCGGATATTGTGTCCTCGGGTGACGCCTCTAATCTGACGATCCGATACTTAGCCCCGAATGCGGACAATCGAAAGGTGAAGGTGGGAGACCGGGCATACCCTTAGTATGCCCTCCGGCAACTCGGTTCGCTAGCCCCACATCGCGGCGAGTGACCGACAGTTCACCCGGGAAGGAACCCTTTGCGTTGTTGGCTATCGACGATCGAGCGCTTCGACGCTCAGGATGGTCGGTAGATGCCGCGCGATCTCATGCCAGCTCTCACCTTCGTCAGGGCTGGCAAAGACCGAGCCGCTATTGGTCCCGAAGTACAGCCCCACCGGCTCGCGTTCGTCACGCGCCATGGCCTGCCGAAGAACGGTGAAGTAGCACGCTTCCTGCGGCAATCCATTGCGCATGGCCTGCCAGGTTTCGCCGCCGTCTCTTGATCGCCATACGGCCGCCGCGGCATCGGGTGGAAAACGGCCCGCCATGTCACCATTCAAAGGCATAGTCCAGATGGTATATGGGTTTCGTGGATGAACGCAGATCGGAAAGCCGAACGTTGAGGGAAGACCGCGAGTGATGTCGTCCCAGCTCCGACCCCCGTCGGCAGAACGCCAGACGCCGTGATGATTTTGCTGATAAAGCAAGTCAGCGTTGCCCGATGCCCGCATCATGTTGTGGACGCAATGTCCGATCTCGCCGTCGCGGGGCGCCGCAGGATGGGCGTGTTCAGTGCTGGGCTCCGCATTTGACAGTCGATTGCGACGATCCCAGGTCATGCCGCCATCCTCTGTCGCAAAGACACCGGCCGCCGAAATCCCGATCCAGAGCTTTTTGGCGTTCGCTAGATCAAACAAAATCGTATGCAAAACCAATCCGGCCGCCCCGGGGTTCCAACTGCCGGCAGAAGGATGCTCTCGCAAACCTTGAACTTCCTCCCAACTCTTGCCGCTGTCCCGGCTCGAAAGCAGTCTTGCCGGTTTGGTTCCGGCGTACAGTGTCCCGTGGGCATAGCCCAGCGACCAGATCTGCGAGAACTGATCTGCGAACGGTAGCGGTTGATTGCTCCAGTTCATCATGGCGGCGAGTTGCGGATCGTTGGCTGCCCAGTCATCGATCTGACCCTTTGTGAGCTTTGCAACGTCCCAAGTCGCACCCAAGTCTTCGGAGCGCCACACCCCAGCGCCGTGCCATTCTCCACCTCCACCGGCCCACAGCAACCCAGTGACAGGGTCGCCGATGAGATGGTTGATAGGCCAGCCATCGCAGAATGGCCCCTCGACCGTCCAGCGCTGCCGGTCGCTCCCGCCGCGTATCAAGAAAGCACCCTTCGTCGTTCCGACAAGTATCGTGACGCCGTCTTGGCTCATTACCGTCGTTCTCTGGTTGTGGGACCGCGCGCCGTCTTGTTCAACTTGCGTTGAACGTGGCCTCGAGCGCAGCGAAGTCGATCTTGGTCATAGGGATTAGACGAGTCGCTGCGCGGCCGGCACGGCGGCTTTGTTTTCGTTCCGCAAAAGAAGCCAAAATATGACTCCGTGCGTGATCAGAAAAAGCGGCACGATAAACGTTGGGAGAAAGTAGGCGGCGCCCAATTGACCGGCCTGGACGCCTAAGTGAATGCCTTCGTAATTGGCATGGAGGATATCGGCGCTACCCCACAGATTGAATACCCAGGCCGCGACGATGGCAAGCCTGCCCGGCAGTAGGACCAGCGTTAACAAAGCGAGCATCGCCGCGACGATATCGCCGTAGGCGGCGCCTTCGGCGAAAGTCGCCGGCAAATCCGGAGACACGACGCCGGGGACCAGGAACGCCAAGCCCACGAAGCGGAAGGAATGAAACATGAGCAGCGGCCGCAAGGCTTCATTGCGACCTCGGCGGCGCAATTCCGGCAAGATCAGGCTGCTGGTGACTATACCCCAGGCGACGAAACTGAAGGCGATGCTAACGAAAAAACAGATTTGTTCCCGCATGACTGATCCTTCGCTGAGCCGCTTTTATCAGTTCTGCAACAATCAGCATATACGGCAAACGGTGCAGCCCATTCATCGGGGTCGTCCAGGGGACTGTTGCTGCTGGCCGACGTGCTGATCTATCGGTGATTTTGTGCACGCGGATCGTCGCGGTGGTCCACGTATTCGAGACCCAACGGACCGATCGCCGAAATCTGGGTGACGTATTCGCCGGACTTTGCCCAGTGGAAATGGTCCGTATCGCCAGGCAGAACGAGGACGCTGCCGGGTGGATAGGCTTTCACTTTGTCGCCGTCGAACTGCGCGCCGAAGCCGATGTAAAAAACGCCGGACATGACGGTATAGATGCGGTCCTCCGGATGCCGGTGCGGCATTAGCTTCACGCCCAAGGGCACTTTGACCCTAGTGACGTAAGGTCCCGGTTTGGCGGGGTCGCCGACAAGCACGGCCAATCGGGCCGAAGGCGGGAATGCCGGGAACGGCTTCCAGTGAATGTCTTCCGGCAGGATCGATCTGAAAGCGGCTTCGCCTAGCTGGTGATCTCGAACCATTACAGTGCTCCGAATATCCTGCGTCGCCTGGCGAGGTTCGGCGGACTTCAAATCCCGAGAAAACGCCGGCGGTAGGCCCTGCCGCAGCTCCAAGAAGCGTGATGTAGAAGCAGATCGCTACTGCCTTGTCGCACCCAAAGTTATTGTCGCGCCCTAATCATCGCTGTCAATGGCGTGCCCGCCAATACCCTTGGTGAGGTTTCTGGCCAATGTCCGCTTTGCCCCCGAAAGCGGACATCAGTCGGACAATGCGCCACGTCCGCTATGTGCCAAAAGCGGAAGTCGCGTCTTCAGTCACCGTGTCGGCGGCGGGAGCTGGATCGCAGAGCCGCGTAAATTGTGGATTTCCGGCAATCCGATTGGCCGGGAATGCGGACGAAGGTTGATCACGGCCGAATGGTAATTTCGCAAACAAGCCCTTCCGGCCGCCAGTCAAAAAGCGCTTTGCCCTTTAATTGACCGATCATTCGCTCAATGACCCGTCCGCCAAAACCCTTGCGGGTAGGCACCTGTACTGCTGGACCGGCAATCTCTGTCCAGCGGAGAATGATTAAACCATCAGCCTCGTGCGACCAGCTCACTTCGATCCGGCCCTCAGCCGTGGACAGCGCCCCATATTTCGCGGCATTGGTCGCCAGTTCATGCAAGGTTACCGCAACCGCCTGAGCGGCATTCGGCTCCAGGAGAACTTGCGGGCCGTCTATTCGCACGCGCGTTTCGTCCTTTTCGACATAGGGTGCGAGCTCCTGTGTTGCGATGCTCGATAGCTCGGCGCCGATCCAGCGTGTCTCGACAAACAGCGAGTGAACATTCGCCAGGGCCTTGATACGTCCTTCGATTGCGTGCTTGAGACCCTCTGGCGTGTCGGCGTGAGAAAGCATGACGGTTGCTTGTACGTTCGCAAGCAGGTTCTTGCTGCGGTGCTCGGCTTCCCGCGCCAAGGTGGCAATTTGCTCGTGGCTGCGCTTTTGCCCGGTAATATCTCTCGCGATTTTTGACGCTCCGACGATTTTTCCCTCGGCATCTTTGACGGGTGAGATGGTTATTGAAACAATGATCAAGCTGCCATGCTTGCGCTGCCGGACAGTCTCGAAATGGTCGATACGCTCTCCTCGCCGGATGCGTGTTAATATCCCCCGCTCCTCATCTTGCCGATCTTGCGGGATGACAATTGTAATGGGCTGACCAATCGCCTCTTCGGCGGTGTAGCCAAAGACGCGCTCCGCACCGCTATTCCAGCTTGTGATGATGCCGTCCAGGTTCTTGCTTATAATTGCATCGTCACTCGACGCGACGATGGATGCGAGCCAGCGAAATCGTTGCTCGCTTTCGCGGAGCGCATTTTCGATGCGCCGGCGTTCGGTGATGTCAATTCCTGTGGGATGCAGGTACACCACCGTCCCCGATTTATCGCGAATGGGGTGCATCGCAAAATCCACGATACGTTCGCTGCCATCGGCCACCCAGTATCGAAGCTCTTCGCGGAAAACGAGACCAGATCTAGCTTGATCGGTTGCGAAACAAATCCTCGCCTTCATCTCTTCGGAACCGCGCCACCAGGGCGTGTCCCAGAATGGCAGGTCCAGAACTTGTTCCCTCGTGTATCCGCACCAATCCACGGCCAGATTATTTATTTCTCGCAAGTAACCTTGCAAGTCCATGATGCCTTCGAAAATACCCGACTGGTTGAAGAGCGCTTCGAATTTGGCGGAAGCAGCCGACAGATCAGATGCCAGCGCAGCTTGCTGAGCAGCAAGCGTTGAAGTCGCCTCAGTTTCGGTGGGCATGGGCCTACCTGTATCCGAAAATGACGATTTCACTATGCCCGCACTTGCAATCAAAAAGGCGCTTTTCTTGAACGCCGTTTTCGTCGGGCATGTCTAATGACGTGCCTCTCATATGCAACCAAAGTCGAGTGTTAAAAGACGTATTTTGGCAAAAAGTACGCGCCATCACCGTGGAATTAGGACAGCACCAAATTTAAAGCCCCGACACTCCGGAAAGAATGTCGGAGCACTGGGATTCTATGCGGCGTTTCGGTTCACGCCGGTTGTGATGTTCCCCCCTCCGCGACGGCTGCAACGGTCCGAAGGCTGCCTTTCCCAATATCCGCTTTACCCCCGAAAGCGGACATCGGGAGTGCGCAGCCACGTCAATGGAAAACCCCGGCATTTCTGCCGGGGCTTTGGTTCGCTCGGGAAAACATCGACCATGCGGCCACAGCCGCAATTCTCCGCGTCTTGCGCCAGCCGAACACGCCCAACCCGCGCCGCACTCGATGTGCAGCCGGGCTGAATTGGCCTCTACAAAACGCTCACTCTGAGCGGACAGTGTGATCGTTCGAATTTCTGGAGGCATCCCCATTTCTGGAGGCATCCCCCAAATGGATGAGGTGAGGTCTAGATTGAGCCAGTAGATTCATTAGCCCGTAGAATTTCCGGTTCGGCCGAGATTTGTCATGCCCACGTCGCTCCCGCAAAGATCCAACCCGGTGCATGATCTCAACCGGGTGTATGATCTCAACCCGATGCATGATCTAATGGATTGCGCCCGAGCGATCCTTGGTTTTTATGTGATGATCACGATTACGCTGTCGCTTATCGTCATGATTGAGGTGCACCTTGGGATGTACACGGGACTAAACCGTGCCGAAGCTGTACTCCACGCGATCGGCATGGACATTGCTCCAAACCTACTTGGGCAATTTTTGTAGAAATCTTCCGTGATTGCGCTGGATTTCGCGCGGCACACACCTGCTATACTCGCCGAGGCAAGCGTCGGCAGGAACAGGGTAGTTCGTGCTCGACATCGACAGCTTTTCCAACACGATCGCGTTGATTTACGACGCCGCGATGGACGTTGATCGATGGAACGATGTCCTTGCCTCGATCGCTGGCATGTTCAGAGCACAAAAAGCCCAGATCAGCTTCGCGACGTCGGTCGTTGACGCGGAGGCGTTCATTCGGCTTTGGGGTTTTGCCGAAGAAGATATTGCGGAACTCATGCCGAAATACCGGGAGCTGGGTGCGCGCGATCCGCGATTAACCACGACCCAGTTCAAAACACTTCACTGCAGGCAGCTAGTGTCTGACGAAGTTTTGCATGCGAGCGAGATGTACCAGCAGGCGCTGGAGCCGGCTGGGATTGAATACGCGATGTTTTTCACACTTGGTTTGGAAAGCGAGGCGCTGTGTGTCGTGAGCGCGATGCGCGGGCCTGAGGGCCAACCTTTTACCGATGAGGACTGCAACGATCTGGATCGCTTCATTCCGCACGTTAAGCGCGCCGTGACGCTGCATAGGACCTTCCACCGGGTGCGAGGGGAAATCGCCGCCGCGCGCGCCGTGATCGATGATGTGCCGCTAGGCATGCTCGTGATCGACGAAGGCCGCGTGGTTCTGGCCAATCAAGCAGCACGCGCGCTGTTGGAGGAAGGCAACTCCGTGACGTGCCAGAACGGCCTGCTTCGGGCGGCTACTCCGCAGGGCAATGTTAAGCTTGCAAAGGCGATACGCGACGCCCGCGGCAGCGGAAATAAACCAGTCGGCGTTATTCTCCCGGTCGGGGAAGATGATCGAATAAGAGCCGTGGTCCGCTCGTTAGCTTCGTCATCTGCCGACATGTGGGCGTTAAAACCGAGGCAGTGGCGCTCTATTTGAGCGAACTCGCGCAGTCCAGTGGAGACCCCGGAGGAACTTCTGCAGCAATTGTTCGGTCTGACCGCAAGAGAAGCTGCGGTCCTTCACGCTCTGGTCGAAGGCGATTTACCCAAGGCGATAGCAAAGCGTCTTGGAATTGGACCTGAAACCATCAAAACACACATGCAGCATATCATGCAGGCGACGGGTGTTAGCCGGCAGGCCGAACTCGTCAAGCTGGTACTGTCAAGTCCAGCATGGATGGCAGCTCAGGGTAACAGTGGCCCATCGCACGACGTCTCTGGAGCTCGCTTGAATTTACCGAAGAAGAAATGACTTGCGCCCGTATGGATATGTCTGACTTGGGTCACTGGCGGACATCGTCGGCCGTTTGGCCGATGTCCGCTTTGCCCCCGAAAGCGGACCTTCGTCGGTGCAGCGAGGATATCGGAGAGTGCAGAAAACAATAATGGATCGATTACGCTGGCGATAAGGTCCACCCTCCACTAATCTCCAACTGGGGTAATCCGCTCGCTTTAGTACGCATTGAATACAGATGGCATTCGACGCGTTCATCAGCCATTCGAGCAAGGACAAAGTAGCGGCCGACGCCGCTTGTGCGCTCCTGGAAGGCGCTGGCGTTCGGTGTTGGATTGCCCCACGCGATATCAGGCCCGGCGGCGAATATGGCGCAGCAATTATTGACGCAATCGACCAATGTCGCGTGATGGTTCTCATTTTTTCGCTGAGCGCGAATGATTCCCGCCAGATTCATCGCGAGATCGAGCGGGCGGTAACCAAAGGCGTTCCGATCATCCCCGTACGGATCGAAGAGGTTACGCCAACAAAGTCCATGGAGTATTTCCTTGGTGGAATCCATTGGCTCGACGCATTGACGCCCCCGATTGAAAGTCATCTCCAACAGCTCGCCCAGACTGTGAAGGCGATATTGCAGGTCAATACCTCGTCCGGCAGCGCGCCGATCGATGACAACGTGCACAAGGTTTCTGCTTGGAGCCAAGTCCGCGCATCAGATGGTTCTAAGCCGGGCAACGGAACTACTCGAATTTTGGGCGGGAAAAGTTGGTTCTTCCCCGTGATCGGCAGCGTCATTTGTATTGCGCTTCTGTTGGTTGGCATTTGGCTCAATCATAGCCGTATAGGTGTTCCGGCAGCTGTGCCGATCTCGGCCTCACCGCAACCCGTGCCGAAGCAGGCCGAAGCAATGGGGATTTGGGCGGGGAAATGGGCAGGCGTCTGGTTCGTCCCGGACGGCAAAGAGAGTACCGTGACGATCGCGATCAAGGATAGCTCAATCGTTGGAACTATTCTGTGGCGCGGATTGGATGACAGTGAAGCAGATAAGCATAGGGCCGACGGAACCTTGTTCAATTGCAAGGTGAATGGCAACACCTCGAATTGCGAACTGGCATGGGACTATACTGACCCAGCAAAAGATTTTAAGAATCACGCGACCGGAAATCTAACTTTGGACGGAGATCATCTCACTGCGGAGTTTCACCAGGATGAGGCCGAACCCACATGGCGAAAGGCGCCGGCCCCAAGCAGAATCCACGTCGGCGCAGTCTGGCGATGGGATCTGATACGCAAGCAGTAATATTGGGTTGGGTTGAAAACCAAATCAACGACCCAATGTCCGCTTTGGGTCATTAGCAGACATCGGAAACCGCTCGGTCCACGTCCGCTTTACCCCCGATAGCGGACATCATCCGGACATCGGGCAATGCCCGCTAAGTGCCGCTTTGAGACCTGAGCACGTGCAGCAATTTCGCGAGAAAAACAGCACTTATTCGATTACCTCATTTGCGATAGCGAGCAATTGATCTGGCACCCGCAGGTCGAGCGCCTTGGCGGTCGTGCGATTGATGACCAGATCAAATTTCGTGGGCTGCTCGACTGGGATATCGCTCGGTCTCGTCCCGCGCAAAATCCTGTCGGCGAACTCAGCGGCGCGATGGTACAGGTCGGGCAGGTTTGGTCCATAGGACATCAGGCATCCCGCTTCCACGAGTTCTCGAAACCCGCACGTCATCGGCAATCGCGCTCCGAGCGCCAACGTGCCGATAAGTATCCGGTTCGTGTTCACAAGCGGGTCGGCAACGACGTACAGCGCGTCCGCTCGGCTCTTGAGCAGCTCGAACGTAGAATTGATGTCCGCGGTTTGGCGCATCTCCGAGGTTGTAACGTCGAGGCCGAACGTCCGAGCCGAGGCCTGAACGTCGCTCACCTCCAGCATAGCGCTCGGACTGCTGGGATTGGCCAGGATCGCCAGCCGGTGTCCCAATATCCGAACCCACCGTTGACCGGTTCTATCTCGAGTTAGCGTCCATTGAACAAAACGGGGACTAGTAAGATAGGCGATCCCGACGGCGATACACAGGACACCAATAACAAAACCAAAAAGTTCCATTCATCTCACCGAGCCTTGGTTGTCTAGTATAATAGCCGCGAGATTGAGGAAAAATCATCGTCCATTTCCCCACATCTCAAAGATCCTAATCACACAGATCATAGACCGCCTCGTCAATGTCCGCTCTGGGTCAAAAGCAGACATCAGTTGGATATTGTGGAATGTCCGCTTTGTGCCAGACCAAAGACGAGTTGATGATGACCTAAGCACTGCTGGTAAAACGCCCAGTGAATTTTCGTGAAGCGGCGTCGGAACTGGGTGCCGCGACAGAGGCTTCGTCGGATTGTAGAGAATGAGATGCGGATACAGTTTGTTGCCGCTCTGGAAGAGGCACCTTTCTCGTCTCGAACGCCACTTCAATCTTGGACTTGAGCGTCTCGGCATCAAAAGGCGGCACAACGTAGCTGCTCACGCCCGCTTTCTTCGCCGCTATCACATTCTCAGACTTGGATTCCCCAACCAGGATAAATGGAGTTCGGTTGAAGCGTGCGTCGCCTCGCACTTCGCAAAGAAAGTCATACCCGGTCATAGGCTCCGTGTGCCAATCCGAAATTACGAGTCCATAGCGCTTGGCGCGCATCTTGGTGAGAGCCTCGGCGCCACTGTTGGCATCGTCAACATCGACGAACCCCAAATGCCGCAACAGAGCGCCGATGAATTGAATCGTCATGTCGGGGTCGTGGACCACGAGAACGGGCACAGATGGGATGGACGCTATGTTCCGCCAAGGACGCATGATGAGCGCCTACCGATGTGGCCCGAATTTATTTGCTAAGCGAACCTACCCTTGACTTCCGGCTATATGAGAAGACTGAGCCTTGCGCCGACTACCGCTTTGAATTGTGTTCACATCTTCGCTCGGTTCGTCGATCCAAGCCCGACCGACGATCCATGTCCGGCCACCGTTCGCCGACGGCCTTCTTTTCGTCATTGGTACGTGTATCAACGCCACTCCGCCGATCTTGGCCCGAGCGCCGCACGGCATGTGACGACCTTTGGTCAGTCGCCATAGCTGCTTCACGTAAAACCACGCGAGCATAGTACGGATTGATGAAATACCCGTAAAAGTTGCGCTCTGGACCGTTCGTCACAATGAATGGTTTGCGACTGATTAATTTGAAAATACCCTGGGCGCTCATGTCCGCTTCGGCTCAAAAAGCGACATCGCGGCACCTTTCAGCCACGTCCGCTTTACTCGCGATAGCAGGCATTGGACGACCAGTTCAGGCCGGCACACGACTGCCGTTTATGAGTACACGCCCCAATTGCCGTAGGCCGGGCTTGTCCCGATGACGGTGGAATGTGACGTCACATTTTCATTGACATTTGTCACTGTTTCAGTTACATTCCCACGAATCAAACCTCGCCCATAGGGACGCCGTCCGGGTGATGCCGGGCGGCAGGGGCGAGTGCGGTGCCTGCGGGCGGGGCCTCATCAGCCGCGCTCCCGGGCGGCTCGGGCATCATGCCTGCCGGCATTACGACCGGCGTGCGGGGTGCATCGCTGGACGGGGACAGGTTCGGGGCGGCTGTAATGGCCGCATCAATTGCGCAAGGTCTCCGCCCCCCGGTTGGGGCGGGCGTCAAGGACCGGGCGCTTCGGCCAAGTCCCCGGAAGCCTGGCCCGAGCTGAGCCTTGGGGATGACGAGTCCCTCTGGCAAGAACCGTGGTGGAACGCCGGCAGGCGAGCGCGCCCGCAAGCGGAGGGCGGCGCAAGCCGCTCTTTCGTTGGTGCGCCCCGCACGCCGCTTGCGCGCGGGTCATGAAACACTGCGTCTGCCGGCGTTCCGCTTCCTTTTTTGCCGGAAGCGAGTCCTAAAGGAGTTTGCTTCGTCATTGCCGGGCTTGACCCGGCAATCCATGCGGCGAAGCGGCTGATGCAAAATTCGGATTGGCTGGCGCAACTGCGCGTCAGCATGGACCACTGGGTCAAGCCCGGTGGTGACGGGAGAATGTGTGCGCTGTTTGACATTATGAATTGGCAAAACCCGCGCGCATTCGCGTCGGGGAACGGATGACCATTGCGCTCATTCCTGCACAAGCGAGAATCCAGCCTGGGTCCCCGCCTTCGCGGGGACGAGCGGAAACTGGGTGCGGCGATTTATCTTCGAACTCAAAGCCCCCTCAGCCGCCGGAGCGAGGGAGCGCGCTTGCAATGTCGCGGCGGCGGCCCTTCAATAAGGGCCAACGAGATCCCAAAGGGATCGTGGGGGAGGACCAACATGCGTTCAATGCACATTCTTGCCGCGGGCTGTCTGGCCGTCGCGGCCGCCGGCATCAGCGCCGGCAGCGCCGCAGCGCAGGACACGATCAAGATCGGGATCGTTGCGCCGATGACCGGCACGTCGGCCGCCGTCGGGCGTGAGGTTTCGGACGCCGCCAAGCTTTATGTGGCGCAGCACGGCGATACGGTCGCCGGCAAGAAGATCGAACTTCTGGTGCGCGACGATCAGAGCGTGCCCGACAACGCCAAGCGGCTCGCCCAGGAACTGATCGTCAACGACAAGGTCGGCTTCCTTGGCGCGGCCCTCACGCCGAGCGCCATGTCGATGGCGCCGATCGCCACCGAAGCCAAGGTCGCGACCGTCGTCATGGTGTCGGGCACCTCGGTGGTGACCGACAAGTCGCCCTACTACGTGCGCACGAGTTTCACGCTCGGCCAGCAATCCGGGATCATCGCCGACTGGGCGATCAAGAACGGCAGCAAGAAAGCGGTCGCCGTCCTGTCCGATTGGGCGCCCGGCGCCGAGGCGGGCAAAGTGTTCGAAGCGAATTTCACCAAAGGCGGCGGCCAGGTTCTCGAAACGCTCAAAGTGCCACTCGCCAATCCCGACTTTTCGCCGTTCCTGCAGCGCGCGCGCGACCTGCAGCCGGACACGCTGTTCGTTTTCGTGCCCGCCGGACAGGCCGGCACCTTCGCGCGGCAGTTCGCCGAACGCGGCCTCGACAAGTCCGGCATAAAACTCATCGGCCCCGGCGATATCGTCGATGACGACGATCTGCCGACGACGGGCGATGCGCTTGTCGGCGTGGTCACCGCCGGAATTTACTCGACGGCGCATCCGTCACAGATGAACAAGGATTATGCCGCGGCCTACAAGAAGGCGACCGGCCACCGCTCCAATTTCATTTCCGTCGGCGCCTATGACGGCATGAACCTGATCTACGAAGCGCTGAAGAAGACCGGCGGCAACACCGATGCCGAGGCCGTCGTCGGAGTGATGAAGGGCATGAAGTGGGAAAGCCCGCGCGGACCGATCTCGATCGACCCGCGCACCCGCGACATCGTGCAGAACGTCTATATCCGCAAGGTGCAGAAAGTGGACGGCGAGCCGTGGGCGATCGAGTTCGAAACCTTCCCCGCGGTGAAGGATCCGCTCAAGGAAGCGGCGAACTGAGGGAGCGGCGCCGATCATGCGCGGCGTAACTTTCCTCGGCGGCCGCAAATTGCAGCTTGCGGAATTTCCCGACCCGGAGCCGGGACCGCGCGATGTCGTCGTCGCGATAAAAGCGTCCGGCATGTGCGGCAGCGATCTCAAAACCTACCGGGCGACCGGCGAAACCGCTTCGCTCGGGCTCGGCAAAGTCAGCGGCCCGGTGATCGCCGGCCATGAACCGTGCGGCACCGTGGCCGCGGTCGGCAGCGCCGTCGACGAGCGCGCGGTTCGCGTCGGCACGCGTGTCATGGTGCATCATTATTCGGGCTGCGGCGCCTGCCGGCATTGCCAGACCGGCTGGACGCAAATGTGTTCGGACGGCAGCGTCGTTTACGGCATGACCGGGCATGGCGCGCATGCGCCCTACATGAAGGTTCCGGCGCATACGCTTGTCGCGCTCCCCGACGACCTCAGCTTTGCAACAGGTGCTGCGATTTCATGCGGCACCGGCACCGCCTATCAGGCGCTGCGGCGGATGAACCTGGCCGGAGGCGACACCATCGCCATCGTCGGCCAGGGACCGGTCGGGCTCTCCGCGACGCAACTCGCCGCAGACATGGGCGCCCGCGTCATCGCGCTCGACGTCAGTGCGGAACGGCTTGCCCGCGCGAAGGAGTTCGGCGCGGATTGCGTGATCGATCCCAAGGCCGGCGATCCGGCAACCGCGATCAGGGACCTGACTCACGGCGCCGGCGCGGACAAGACGCTCGACACGTCGGGCACGCCGGACGGACGGCTGATCGCGGTGCGGAGCGCACGGGCATGGGGCACCGCGTGTTTCGTCGGCGAAGGCGGCAACGTCACCATCGACGTCAGCCCTCATATGCTGCGCAAGCAGCTCACCATCATCGGCTCGTGGACATTTTCCACCGCCATCCAGGCCGACTGCGCGCGTTTCGTTGCCGATCGCAAGATCGACATCGAACATTTGTTCACGCATCGCTGGCAGCTGACGCAAGCCGAAGAGGCCTATCAGGTGTTCGATCGCCAAACGGGCGGCAAGGGCGTGTTTCTGGTCTAGGGCTTCGCCAGCACGCCGCCGGTGAGCGGGCGCGGTGCGCCGGTCGTTCCGGGAAACGAGATCGGCAGGCCGCGCAGGCTGCGCACAGCAAGATAGGCAAACGCCTGAGCCTCGAGCGAATCAACCGACCAGCCGACTGCGTGACCGGGCTCGACCGTTGCCGGCTTGAGCCGTTGCCCGAGCATCCGCATCAGCGTCGGATTGCGCGCACCGCCGCCGGCGACGATCCAGCTTTTCGGCGCACGCGGCAGATGCGGCACGATCCGCGCCACCGCAGCCGCGGTGAGCGCCGTAAGCGTCGCTGCGCCGTTTTCGGTACCGATGCCGTCGAGTGTGTCGCCGACCCAACCGCGAAAATCGTTGCGGTCGAGCGATTTTGGCGGCGGAGCTGCGAAAAACGGATGCGCCAGCAAACGCTCGATCATGGCTTCGTCCGCCGTGCCGGCCGCGGCCTTGCGGCCGTCGGTATCGAGCGGCCGTCCGGTGCGCAGCCGCAAAAAATCGTCGAGCAACGCGTTTCCCGGTCCGGTATCGCAGGCGATCAATTCATCGCCGTCGATATAAGTCACGTTCGCCACACCGCCGAGATTGAGCACCGCGACCGGCGCCTCGCGCTGCAGGTGCCGCACCAGCGCGCGATGAAAGACCGGCGCCAACGGCGCGCCCTGCCCGCCTGCCGCCACATCGGCCGCACGAAAATCATAGACCACCGGAATCCCAAGCCGCGCCGCGAGCGCGCCGCCGTCGCCGATCTGCAACGTCAGGCCGCGCTCGGGCCGATGCAACAGCGTTTGCCCGTGGAAGCCCACAGCCGAGAGATTGACTGGCTGCAGTCCATTGGAGGCGAGAAACGATTCCACCGCTTCGGCATGCGCGTCATTCACCAGTTGCTCGGCTTCGGCGACGATATCGGGCCGCGCGGTGCGTTCGGTCAAATTCGCCGCTGCCGCCGTGGCGCGGCGAAGAATCGTGCGCTCAGGCTGCGTATAGGGCCGGCACGCGGTCGCACCGAGATGCGAGATACGGTCGCCGTCGGTATCGATCAAGGCGACGTCGACGCCGTCCTGCGACGTGCCGCTCATCAGGCCGATCGCCAGGACCGAGGTGGCCGCTGCCGACGGCAAATCCAGTATCATTTCTTCGGACATGATGGGCGTTCTTGAATCAACCGTCGGACCTGTTACACCAGCCGCGCCGCCGCGGCGAGCCGCGGCCAGAATATGCAAGCCGGACAGCAATGAACACCTACAAGTCCGATTTCCTGAACGTCCTCGCCGCGCGAGGTTTTATCCATCAGGTCTCGGAGCCCGAGGCGCTCGACGCGCTGGCGCAATCGTCAACGATTACCGCCTATATTGGTTTCGACTGCACCGCCCCATCTTTGCACGTCGGCTCGCTCCTGCCGATCATGCTGCTGCACTGGCTGCAGCAAACCGGCCATCGGCCGATCGCGTTGATGGGCGGCGGCACCACCCGCGTCGGCGATCCCTCCGGCAAGGACGAGAGCCGCCGCATCCTGACCGACGACGTCATCGGCGACAACCTCAAGAGCATCCGCAAAACCTTCGATCGCTTTCTCCAGTTTGGCGACGGCAAGCGCGACGCGATCATGGCCAACAATGCCGAGTGGCTCAACGCGCTCAATTACATCGACTTCCTGCGCGACGTCGGGCGGCATTTTTCCATCAACCGCATGCTTGCATTCGATTCGGTGAAACTTCGTCTCGAGCGCCAGCAGGAACTGTCGTTTCTCGAATTCAATTACATGATTCTGCAGGCCTACGACTTCGTCGAGCTTTACCGGCGTCACGGCTGCGTGCTGCAAATGGGCGGCTCCGACCAGTGGGGCAATATCGTCAACGGCATCGATCTCGGCCGCCGGCTCCACAACGCGCAATTCTTCGCGCTCACCTCCCCGCTTATCACGACGTCTTCGGGCGCGAAGATGGGCAAGACCGCAGCGGGCGCGGTGTGGCTGAATGCCGATCAGAAAAGCCCCTACGATTATTGGCAATACTGGCGCAACACCGAGGATGCGGACGTCACCCGCTTTCTGAAATTATTCACGGTGCTGCCGCTCGGCGAAATTGCGCGGCTGGCAGCGCTCCAGGGCGCGGAGATCAACGAGGCAAAGAAGATTCTTGCGACGGAAGCCACCGCGCTGGTGCACGGCCGCCAGGCCGCCGATGAGGCGGCCTCGTCAGCGCGCACGACGTTCGAAGAAGGCGGTCTCGGTTCGAGCCTGCCGACCGTCGAGATTCCGCGGGCCGAGCTCAAAGCCGGCATTGGCGTTCTTGCCGCTTTCGTCAAAGCCGGGCTCGCTTCGTCGAACGGCGAGGCACGGCGCGCCATCGCCAACAACGCGATCCTCGTCAATGATGTGCGCATTACGAGCGACAAGGCTGCGATCGGAGAGAACGACGTTACGGCGGACGGCGTCGTGAAGCTCTCGCTCGGGCGCAAGCGTCACGTCCTGCTCAAAGCAGTGTGACGAAAATCTAGTGACTGTTGCTGTTATCGAGCGCGGCGCCGGTGGTGCTCGTATTGTCGTCGGGATTGGGCAGCACATACGGCGTCGCCGGGAATTCAAACACCTTGCGCAGCAGCCCCGGCGCCAGCGCCGACAGCGGATTGACGTGCAGGACGGGCGTGCCGGGCTTGCCGACGACTTCATAGGTGACGCCGACGAGACCCTCCTTCTCGCCGCCGAGGAACAGGCCGACGACCGGGAGCTGACCGAGCAGGTTATTGGCGCCATAGAGCGGGATCAGCGTGCCACGCAGATGCACTTCGTCGCCGCCGTAGTCGATCATTCCGTCGATGGTGCCGCCGAGCACCGGTCCGCGCACCACGCCGTCGTGCAGCGCCAGATGTCCCGCCGTCTTGGTGAAGTCGACCTTCAGTCCGGAGAAATCCAGGTTGTTGCGCGGCAGCGCGGTTCCGTTCGCTACGGCGCGCTCCAGTTGCAACTCGTCGTGCACGGCAAAGTTCCGAACATTGACCGAGCCGGTCTGGGTGGGATTGTTCACCGAGGGCGCATCCATGATGGTCGTCAGTTGGCCGCCGGTCATGCGCGAATAGACGTCGGTAAAGCGAAACAGCGCGCCGGCGTCGCTCAATTCAAGATCAACGACCTGGCGTCCCCCCGCGCGGCCGTGCAATTCGCCGGTCAATGCTCCACCGTGCCCGATCTTGGCGGCGAGGCCGAGACTGCGAATCTCGCCGGCCCGCCGCGACAGTTTCATCTCAAGGCCGCGCAACGCTTCGCCGTTGAAGCCCACAACGGCGCCGAGCTTCATGTCGAGGTCAAAGTCGGGCGACCGTTTTGACGGATGGTTCGGCGTCACCGGGCCGCCAGTCATGGCCTTGATGAAGGCACGCCCGTCATAGGCATCGCCGCGCATGACGACGCGCATCGCGCCATCCGGCGCGCGCTCGATCTTGAGGCTTGTCCGGTCGCCATCGGAGAAACCGTAAGACGGGAAATTCGCCGATTGCAGATCGCCCGAACCGTCGAGCTCGATCGACCCCTTTACGCCGCCGCCGGCACCCTCGATCAGCAAATCGTCGATGCGCGTCGATTGCGGCTTGGTGGTCAATGTGAAGGTTGCGCGTGCCGGCTTGCCGGACTGTTTGACCCAGCCGGGCATGAAGCCGTCGATCTGGGCCTGGGTCAGGTCCGCTACGACGGAGAAAGTCCCGTCGCGGTCCGACGATGTGCCGATGCGACCGGTCAGATCGATCGGAATCGAGCCGCTGATCGAGCTGGACGGATCGAGCCCGAGATTGCTGCGCGCCGTTTCGTCGAGCATGCCGTGAATGTGGACATCGGCCGTCGTGTCACTGCGCATTCTGCGGTATTCGAGATTGGCTGGCGCGCCGCCGATCTTGACGTCACCCTTGATTGCAAAACCCAGGTTATTGGCGCTGACCTTGAGGTCGGGGGATTCGACCTTTTGCCCCATGATCATGTGATCGGCGGAGAAGTTCGTGGCGTCCACCGCGATCGCGTAATTGGTCGATCCAGGCGGCAAATCGGATTTGAGCGGCATCCCGAGCGTAACCTGCGCGCTCATCGTGCCGCGCGTCGTCGCCGGATCGAACGGTACGCCCGACGCGTCACGCAGCCGGTCCATGGCCACAAGCTCGGCGGCGGCCGGAACCGGTCCGTCGAGCTTGAAATGCACGCGCGCCGGCGGCTCGTGCGGTCCGGTATCGGGCACTTCAAAAAGTCCGGACGACATCACAAGCTTGCGGCCTGACGGCATATCGGACGTCGCCCTGCCCAGCGCGATCTGTGCGTCGCGGCCGACGATATGGACGGTGAGATCGGCGTCGTGCAGCGCCGGCAGGCCGGCGACCGGATGCACCACGCAATTCGTCGCCAAGGCATCGATCGTCAATCCGTCGTCCGGCAACAGCGGACCGCTGGCCTTGAGCGTGTCGAGCGGTGCATTCACCGCGATCACCAGCCGCTCAATGCTGCCGCTGACAAGATGATCGTTGAACCAATCGCGGACCTTGGGCGCGACGAAGACCGGCCATAATCGCTTGAGCGAGTCCGCCGACATGCGCGTGGCGGCGGCGCCCGCGGCAAGACGCAATTCACCGCTCGAATAATCCGCACTGCCCGACATCGCGACGCCGAGGTCATTGTTGCCGAGATCGCCCTGCTCGACGATGAAGCGTTTTTTGACCGGATCGAACTGCCCGCCGACGGTGATGCGATTGAGGATCAGCGCATCGCCCTGGGCGCCCGGTGAATTAAGCACCACCGTGCCGCCGCCGACTTTAAACAGCCACGGGCCCGGAGATTGCGCCGGCGCTTCGACCTGGCCGAGGAGCGTGATCCGGTTGCCGCCGGAGATAATTTGGAACGGCACGGCAAGTACGCGGCTCGCGGCGTCCCAGTTTATCTTGAACTCCGCGCGATCGAGATCCACGCGGCCGTCGGAATCCTCGGCGTCGTTGACAAAGCCGGCATCGGCGACGATACGGCCAGTCAGCGATAGGGGCACGCCGTTTGCCCCGATCTCGCCGCGCAGACTGGCTGACAGCGGAAGATTGATTTGCAGGGTTCCGTCGCCAAGCCGCGACGCGAGGAGGAGGTCGTTAGCGGAGACCTGGCGGGCTTCGACGGCAACGCTGCGAACACCATCGGCGCCGCGCTTGATCGAAGCCGTCAGGCCCCACGGCCGCGCGGGATTATCCGAACCGATCGTTACAACCATGCCGCCGCCGCGCGGGCGTTCAAGGCTCAAACTGATGTTTTGGAAAGTGAAGCGTTTGCCGGTGCGCTGGTCGTCGACCGTCAGACTGCCGTCTTTCAATCCAAGTTCCCGCAAGTCATGGCCGTCGAGACCGGATTCGCCGATGCCATCGAGCCACGTCAGCAAAGCGGCGATGCTGTCGCTCGCCGGACGCGGAACCGCGTGCGACGGCTGATTGCCCGGGATTTCCGCGGCGGGCGCGGTTTTATCCTGCTTGCGTGATCTTGTTTCGTCTCTTGCAGATTACCGGGAGCGGCGCCAACCGGTCCGATTGCCGTCGCAATGGGGTGCTTGTCGGCGCTGGAGGCAAAGACCGTGATGTTGCCGTCCTGCTCGATACGCACCGCAAGTTCCGCGCCGACCAGATTGAGGCTTTCGGCGCGCATGTGACCGCTGAGCAGGCTCATGCCCGAGACGCGGATTTCCGCCTTTGGCGCGCTCGCCACGACCGTGCCATCGGGATCGCGCACGACGATATCGCGGACCCGCACTGCGGCGCCGCCGTTTCCGGTGCGCTCAATCTGGGTGCCGCCGATTTCGACTCGCTCACCGCTGCCGAAATTCTCCTCGATGGCGGAAACCAGCCAGGGGCTGACCGAATCAAGCTGGATCGGGCCGCTGTTGAGCCGCCACCACAGGCCGAGACAGCCAAGAAGCAGCAGGCCGACAACCGTGCCGGACCCGATCGCGGTCCACCTGATGAGCCTGCGATGCCGGGCAAGCAGCCGCCGATACGCGGCCAGATAGGGGCTATCGCCCCAGCGGCCGCCCCGGCGAGCCGCCGTCAGGCTGCCCCGGCGCCGTGGATGGACGGCTGTTTCCCACCGCGGACGCGCCGCGCTCTGCCTATCTTGGTTCGCCATGCCCGCTCGGGCGTCCCCTCGTCCGTAGCGCTTTTAAGGATATTGCGGCCAACAGGATAACTATCCGCAGGCGATCGACCACCCCTAACCCGCGGGCGTATTCTGGCGGGGACAATGCCCCTTGGAAAGCGTCGAAAGGAAGGCACATGGCCGCAAAGAAGGCTCCGGCCAAGGCTCGTCTAAAGGCTCGCGCAAAGGCCCGAGCCAAGCCCGCAAAGCCCACGCAGCTACCGGAGGTTGGGAGGAAGGCCCCCGGCTTCGCGCTGCCGCGCGACGGCGGCGGCACCGTTTCGCTTGCCGACTTCGCCGGACGCAAGCTCGTGGTCTATTTCTACCCCCGCGCCGACACGCCGGGCTGTACCCGGGAGGCCATGGACTTCTCGCGGCTGAAGGCCGCGTTCGGCCGCGCCGGCGCCGATATCGTCGGCGTGTCGGCAGATGCGGTTACCGCCCAGGACAAGTTCAAGGCCAAGCACAAGCTTTCGATCGCGCTTGCCTCGGACGAGAAACACAAGATGCTCGACGCTTATGGCGTGTGGCAGGAGAAATCGCTTTATGGCCGAAAATTCTTGGGCATCGTGCGCGCCACATTCCTGATTGGACCCGACCAGCGCATCGCGCAGGTCTGGCCGAAGGTCTCAGTCGATGGCCACGCCGAGGAGGTCCTCGAAGCCGCCAAGGCGCTCTGATCGCCGTTGCCGAAGTGTTTACTTAAGTTACCAAAATCGTTGCAAAACCGGGCCCGCGGTTTCCTGATTATTAACCATAAAAGGCTCAAATCCGCTTCCTGTCTGGGTGGGAGCGGCAATGTCGCAGTGGACGGCGTCTCGATCGCAACTGGCCGCAAGATCACAAAATCCAGCATCGCATCCGTCGCAACACTCCGCGCCATCTTCCGCGCGCGATGTGTCGCGCCGTTCCGAGCCGCGTCAGCGCACTGCGCAGGAATCGGCCGCCCGTGCCGGCTACACTTTCGCGCATGCCGGAAGGCAGGTCAGGTTTGGACCGGTCGTGTTCTGGATCGCCGTCGGCACCGTCGTGATCATGGCGGGCTGGTCGGTCACTGCCGCGACCTATTTTGCTTTCCGGGATGATGTGCTGCGCACCTTGATCGCGCACCAGGCCGAACAGCAATTTGCCTACGAAGATCGCATCGCGGAATTGCGCGCGCAGATCGACCGCACGACCAGCCGCCAATTGCTCGATCAGGATCAGTTCGAGCAGAAGCTCGATGATCTGGCGCACCGGCAGTCGATGCTGGAACAGCGCGCCACCGCCTTGAGCGGCTTCGCCGATCCGGGAATAACAGGCTCGATCCGGGGCGCGAAACCGATCAACGATACGCCTGCCACACCCTCTCGGAACGACCGCGGCAAGCAATCAAGCATCGGGACGACGCTCGGCAAGCTCGAAGCTTCGCTCGACCGCGTCGAGCGGCGGCAAACCGTGGCGCTCGGCCAGATGGAGGACCGCTACGAAGGCAAAGCGCGCCTCATGCGCGGCGTCCTTACCCAGCTCGGCGTGAGGCTCGGCGCGCCGCCCCAACCGGCAATCGGCGGTCCATTCGTGCCGGTCAAGCTGTCGCAGGGAAACCAGGACTTTCAGCGCGCGCTGCTGCACGTAAATCTGGCGCGGGCGGACGCCGACCAGTTGAGTACGGCGCTGATCACCGTACCGGTCCGCAAGCCCGTGACCGGCGAGATCGACGAGAGCTCTCCGTTCGGAGTGCGCATGGATCCCTTCGTGCATGAAGCAGCGATGCATACCGGCATCGATTTCCGCGGCGAGCTCGGCGAACCGATTCACGCCACCGCCGCCGGCACCGTTACCATCGCCGGCTGGACTGGCGGCTACGGCAAAATGGTCGAGGTCGATCACGGCAACGGCCTTGCGACACGCTACGGCCACCTGTCGGAGATCGATGTAAGCGTCGGCGAGAAGGTTCGTATCGGCGAGGTCGTCGGCAAGCTCGGCTCGACCGGGCGTTCGACCGGCCCGCACATTCACTACGAGACACGCGTCAACGGCGAAGCGGTCAATCCGCAGAAATTTCTCGACGCCGGCGACAAACTGTTCGGCGGTTAATTCTACTCCACATCCTCGACCATGCCCGGCCCCGTGCCAAAGGCCTTTTGCGCCAGCGCCGCTTCGGTGAACCGGTCGATATCGCCGTCGAGCACGCCGCCGGTGTCGGAGGTCGACACGCCGGTCCGCAGGTCCTTCACCATCTGATAGGGCTGCAGCACGTAAGACCGAATCTGATGGCCCCAGGCAATGTCGGTCTTGGCGGCCTGGTCGGCGGCGGCCTGGTCCTCGCGCTTTTTCAGTTCAAGCTCATAGAGCTTGGCGCGCAGCATCTGCCATGCCGTCGCGCGATTGCGGTGCTGCGAGCGATCGCCTTGCGACACCACGGCGATACTAGTCGGGATGTGTGTGAGCCGGACCGCCGATTCCGTTTTGTTGACGTGCTGGCCGCCGGCGCCGCCCGACCGCATGGTGTCGACGCGCACATCGGATTCGTCGATGTCGATCTTGATGGTGTCGTCGACGACGGGATAGACGTTGACGCTGGCGAACGAGGTATGCCGCCGCGCATTGGAATCGAACGGCGAAATGCGCACGAGGCGATGAACGCCGTTCTCGGTCTTCAGCCAGCCATAGGCGTTGCGGCCCTTGATCTCAATGGTGGCTGATTTTATGCCGGCCTCTTCACCCTGCGTCTCCTCGATGAATTCGACCTTAAAACCGCGCTGCTCGGCCCAGCGCGTGTACATGCGCAACAGCATCGAGGCCCAATCCTGGCTCTCGGTGCCGCCCGCGCCGGCATGGACTTCAAGGTAGGTGTTGTTGTTGTCGGCCTCGCCGGACAACAGCGCTTCGAGCTCGCGCCGGGCGACTTCGGCCTTGAGCTTGCGGAGCGCCTCTTCAGCCTCGGTAACGACTGCCTGGTCCTTCTCGGCCTCGCCGAGCTCGATGTAACCGATCTGATCGTCGAGATCCTGCTGGATGCGGCCAAACGCATTGAGGTTATCGTCGAGCGACGTGCGCTCCTGCATCAGCCGGCCGGCGCGCTGCGGATCGTTCCAGAGATTGGGGTCTTCAGCCTGACGGTTCAGTTCGGCCAGCCGCGCGCGCGCCTTGTCGACGTCAAAGATGCCTCCTCAGCAGCACCAGCGACTGCTTGATTTCCTCGATGATCGCCGAAATTTCCGCGCGCATGATTGGCTATCCAACGTCCGATGTAATCTTTTGGGAACTAAGGTGCAAACGAACGGCTAGTACAGGCCGCCCGTCCCGGTACGCACGACATTGCCGCCGTCGGGCGTGCCTTGCGACGTCGGAACGCCGTTCGTCGAATCGGCACCGATCACCGAATAATTGTCAGGCGGCGCGGTGCCTGGTTTGAAGGCTTCAAGAATGACCTTCGGATCGCCCGGGCCCGCCCGCATGCCGTTGTGCGCGTCGACGCGGATCAGCTTGATGCCCGGAGGCACACTGAATGGAATCGGCGGCTTGTCAGCCAGCGCGATCGTCAGGAAGTCCTTGACGACAGGCGCAGCAAGATGACCGCCGGTCGCCAGACGCCCGATATGACGCGGCTTGTCGAAGCCCATATAGACGCCGCAAACGATGTCGGGCGAGTAGCCGACAAACCACACGTCTTTCTCGTCGTTGGTGGTGCCGGTCTTGCCGGCAATCGGCTTGCCGACCTGGCGCACGACGGTTGCGGTGCCGCGCTGCACGACGCCTTCCATCAGCGAGGTGATCTGATAAGCCGTCATCGGATCGATCACCTGCTCGCGGCGGTCGACCAAGGTCGGCTCCGGCTGATTGTCCCACTTCGTTGCGTCGCAGCCCTGGCATTCGCGCTGATCGTGCTTGTAGATCGTGTGGCCGTAGCGATCCTGAATGCGGTCGATCAGAGTGGGGATCACGCGCCGTCCGCCATTGTCGAACATCGAATAGGCGGTGACCATGCGAAGCACCGTCGTTTCGCCGGCGCCGAGCGCGTAGGACAGGTAAGGCGGCAATTCGTCATAGACACCAAAACGTTTTGCGTATTCGGCGATCAGCGGCATGCCGATATCCTGGGCGAGCCGCACCGTCATGACGTTGCGCGATTCTTCAAGGCCGAACCGCAAGGTCGATGGCCCGAAGAACTTCCCGCCGTAATTTTCCGGCCGCCATATACCACCGCCCTGACCCATGTCGATTTCGATGGGCGCATCCATCACGATCGTCGAAGGCGTGTAGCCGTTGTCGAGCGCCGCTGCATACACGATGGGCTTAAATGACGAGCCGGGCTGGCGAAGCGCTTGCGTCGCGCGGTTGAACTGGCTCTGGTCGAATGAGAAGCCGCCTACCATCGCCAGCACGCGGCCGGTATGCGGATCCATCACCACCATGGCGCCGGAAATTTCCGGCACCTGGCGCAGCCGGTACTGGCCCTGCTGTTCCATCGGTTCGACATAGATCACGTTGCCGACGGAGAGGACCTGACTCACTTTCTGAATCGGTTTTCCAGCCCCCGGCCCGCTCGCGGGCTTTGCCCATTTCACGCCGTCGAGCGAAATGAGCCCGACCTGGCGATCCTTGACCACGTTGCCGCCCGGATCGCGCGGCGGCTGCAAGCCGATGCGCGCCGACTGGTCGTCAACCTGGAGAACCACCGCCATTCGCCACGGGTCGATATCCGACATCGATTTCACGTCGGCGAGCTTCGGGCCCCAGTCGCCGGTCACGTCCATCTGGCTGACGGGGCCGCGAAACCCCGTGCTCTCGTCGAAATTGACGAGGCCGTTGATCATCGTCTGACGCGCCGCCTGTTGCAGCTTTGTGTCGAGCGTGGTGCGCACCGACAGTCCGCCCTCGTAGAGCTTCTTTTCTCCGTAATTGTCGTAGAGGTAGCGCCGCACTTCTTCGGTAAAATATTCGGCGCTGAAGATGTGCTCCCCGGTCGCCCGTGCGGTGACGTTCAGCGGCGCTTTCTTGGCCTTCTCCGCGGCCTCCGTCGTGATGTAGCCATCCTCGGCCATGCGGTCGATTACGTAATTGCGGCGCGCGACCGCTTCATCGTGGCGGCGGAACGGATTGTAATTGTTCGGTCCCTTCGGCAGAGCGGCGAGATAGGCCGCCTCTTCGATCGACAGTTCGTGCACCGACTTGTCAAAATAGAGCAGCGAGGCCGCGGCCACGCCATAAGCGCCGAAGCCGAGATAAATTTCGTTGAGATAGAGTTCGAGAATTTTCTGCTTCGAGTAAGTGCGCTCGATCCGCAACGCGAGCAGCGCTTCCTTGATCTTGCGCTCGAACGAGACCTCGTTCGTCAGCAGGAAGTTCTTGGCAACCTGCTGGGTGATGGTCGAGGCGCCTTGCGGACGGCGGCCGCTGCCGTAGTTTTCGAGATAGAGCATGCCGGCACGGCCGATGCCGTAAATGTCGATGCCGGGATGCTGGTAGAAATTCTTGTCTTCGGCAGCGACGAAAGCATTGGTGACAAGCTTCGGAATGGCCTGGATCGGCAAGTAGAGCCTGCGTTCCTTGGCATATTCCGCAAGCAGCGAGCCGTCGGCCGCGTGCACGCGCGTCATGACCGGCGGTTCGTAGTCCTGAAGCTGCGAGTAGTCCGGCAGATCCTTGGAGAAATGCCACAACAGGCCGGCCGTCGCGGCGACACCGACGATAAACAGGATCGTTCCCGCTGCGAAAAGGAAGCCCAAAAATCGCAGGACCAGTTTCACTGCATCACCAATTTCGTCGATCTTGCACCGGGCCGTCCGGTGCGTTGCCGCAAGCAAACCTGGCCCGGTCAACTCACGCCGCGCTGCGATACCGCCCAGTTTGGCAGTATTGGCCGGGAGCCGCTAGATAGGCCTCTCGCCATCATCTCTCGTCGCCCGGTTTTTTGTTCAAACTGAGGCCGTAAGAGCACATTGGAAGGCCGGTCGCGCCCGCGCATGTGGCCCTCAATTGGCCCCGGCCCGCGCGCCGGCGACGTGGGTGGTAAAATAGCCCTCGACGGCCTGCGCAATCGAATTCGCCGCACGGTCCCGCCAACCGCCCGAGAGCAGCGCCTGCAAGTCCTCCTTGTTGGACACGTAGCCGAGCTCAACCAGCACCGAGGGCACGTCGGGCGCGCGCAAGACGCGGAAACCCGCCGACTTGATCGGCTCTTTGTAGAGCCGGGCCGTCGTCTTCATCTCGCCGACCAGCTTGTGGGCGAACTGGACCGAAAAAGTCTTTGTCTCGCGTTGCGCAAGATCGATCAGGATTCCCGCGACGTCGGCCGGTTCCTCCTTGAGATCGACACCGGCGATGACGTCGGCCCGGTTTTCCTCTTCGGCAAGCCGCGCCGCGGTCGGATCGGTCGCGGTTTCCGAGAGCGTATAGACCGTGGCGCCCTGGGCATCGCCCTCTTTGCGCGGCAGTGAATCGGCGTGAATGGAGATAAACAGCGCTGCGCCTGCGCTTCGCGCGATCCGGACGCGATCGCCAAGCGGCACAAAAGTGTCGTCCGTGCGCGTCATCAGCACCCGGTATTTTCCGGATTGCTCGATGCGATCGCGCAATCGCTTGGCAAAATCGAGCACGATATCCTTTTCGAGATCGCCATTCGTCGATTTGGTTCCGGTATCGATGCCGCCGTGGCCGGGATCGAGCACGACGAGCGGCCGCGGATCCGTGGTTTTGGCTTCCGGCACCGTTGCGGGCGGAACGCTGGCCGGGAAGAGTTTTTCGTCGAGCGCAATTTTATGCAGGAAACTCTCGCGGTCGGTCGCGACCAGATTGAGCACCAGGCGTGCCGGCGCGCCATGAGCCGCGTCGATGACAAACGCCTTTTCGACGCGCGCGGGCTTGGTCAGGTCGAACACCAGGCGCGAACCGCCCGGCATCACCAGCCCGAAGCGGAACGCCTTGATCAGCCCCCGCCCCTCGCCGGCCTTTGGCGGCAATTGGAACCTGACTTGAGGGATGTCGAGGACAACGCGATACGGATCGGCGAGGGTAAAGACGTGCAGATCGATCTTGCGGTCGAGGTCCATGACGAAGCGCGTCTGCGTATCGTCGCCGCCGAGACGCGCGTCGGTCACCACCGGAAATGAGTCGGATACCGGCACCGTCGCCGGCGGTTCGGCCGCCAATGCCGTCCCGGCAACGAGCACGCTGAGGAAAGCCCAGCGCGCAGCTCGGACGGCCATCGGTTCCCACCCCATCGAGCCCCCCTTACTCCAATAGGTACGCATGGTTAATTGAATCTTAAATACCGCGGGAAATGGCTTCAAAACGCACGGAAATCCGCGGCCATCCCGGCCAAATCCCACAGATGACTTGCCAATTCCCCGCCCGCGGCTTTATGAAGAGGGTGCTGACGGTAAGGTTCCGGTTGTGTCGCGTTAGGGCATCCGGCAATCCGCTTGCTGAAGTGCCGCCCGCCAGGATTGGCTCCCCGAGAAAGATGACGGGAGCGAGGCGGACGCCACGTTCGAACCGCTCCGGCGCCATATCGACGTTGCGGCCATAGGCTCAAGGATAATGGGCTCAAGGACAATGGCTCCAGCGAATATGGCACCGACGACGGCGCAGGCGACGCCAATACCCTCAAGGATGAGGACAATCGGAACCACGCGCGCGACGCGCGTAGCAGTAGCGCAAAGCTGCTGAAACAGTGTCGCGCCGTCCCGTGAGCGATCTAGCGAAATTGCGGCCGCGCTCCGCGCTGCCGCCTCATAGCGGTTTGGAGTTTATGTTCGAGGCGCAAGTGAAGGTTCGATTCGATTGGCCCGGCGGCGTTCATGCGGCGCTCTCCGGCACACGAGCCTTGCCCGCCTGCCGCGCTCGCGGCCTCCAATCCGTCCCATTCACCGAAAATCGGGCCAGCCCGCTCCTCTCACGCCGATGCGGCGCGGAGCGACCGGGCATACCGGCCCCCAAGAGAATTACCAATGGCCAACAAAATGCTCATCGACGCGACCCATCCCGAGGAGACCCGGGTGGTCGTTCTGCGCGGCAATCGCGTCGAGGAATTCGACTTTGAGTCGGCACAGCGCAAGCAACTAAGAGGCAATATCTATCTGGCGAAGGTGACGCGCGTCGAGCCGTCGCTGCAAGCCGCTTTCGTCGATTACGGCGGCAATCGCCACGGCTTCCTCGCCTTTAGCGAAATTCACCCGGATTACTATCAAATCCCGGTCGCCGATCGGCAGGCCCTGATCGACGAGGAAGAACGCGCGCAACGCGCCGCCGACGACGAGGTCGATCGGCGCTCGCGGCGGCATCGGCATCGCGGCGGCCGCTCCGCCGGACGCCGCAACGAGGTCGTGCGCAGCGATCCTACCGAAACGCCGGGTGGTGAACCGGGCAGCACGGAACAATTTGCGGCAACGCAGGCCGAGCATGACGACGCTATCGGCGATACACCGGGGACCGAGCTGCAAACCGACGCCGCTTCGGAAGCCGCACTCGATTTCGAAGCATCGGAAAACACGACCGATGCGGAACATGACGCGGCGCAACCCGCCTATGATTCAGCGAGCGAAGCGGAGACTGACGAACCCGCCGATGCCGCAGCCGAAGCGTCGGCAATGGACGCCGATTCCGGCCACGGCGACGCCGATGATGCGGGTGATGATACCGGTGACGATGCCGAACACGACGGCGATGTTGCCGAACAGGTCGCTGCCGAGAACACCGAAGGGCCGGTCCCCGCCGAACCGCGCGAGCAGGGCGATCACGCCGAGCACGGTGAGGAGGAAGAGGTTATCGAATCGGTCGGCGGCGCCGACGCGCTTGAGGAAGTTCCCGATCGCGCGCCGCGCCATCGCCGCCAATACAAGATCCAGGAAGTGATCAAGCGCCGGCAGGTCATGCTGGTGCAAGTGGTCAAGGAAGAACGCGGCACCAAGGGCGCTGCGCTGACGACCTATCTGTCGCTCGCCGGACGCTATTCGGTGCTGATGCCGAACACCGCGCGCGGCGGCGGCATCAGCCGCAAGATCACGAGTTCTGAGGATCGCGCCCGGCTCAAGGAAGCCGCTGCCGAACTCGAAGTGCCGGAGGGCATGGGCGTCATTCTGCGCACCGCCGGCGCCAGCCGCACCAAGATCGAGATCAAGCGCGACTTCGAATATCTGCTGCGGATGTGGGAGACCGTCCGCGACCTCACGCTCAAATCGACGGCGCCGAAGCTCGTCTATGAGGAAGGCTCGCTGGTCAAACGCTCGATCCGCGACCTCTACTCCAAGGACATCGACGAGGTGACGGTGGCCGGGCCCGAGGCCTATCGCGAGGCCAAGGATTTTATGCGCATGCTCATGCCGAGCCATGCCAAGAACGTGAGGCTCTACAACGATACGCAACCGCTGTTGTCGCGTTACGGCGTTGAAAACCAGCTGGATGCCATGTTCTCGCCGGTCGTGCAGTTGCGCTCCGGCGGCTACATCGTCCTCAACCAGGCCGAAGCGCTGGTCGCGATCGACGTCAATTCCGGCCGCGCCACGCGCGAGCATCACATCGAGGATACCGCGCTCAAGACCAATCTGGAGGCGTCCGACGAAATCTCGCGACAGTTGCGGCTACGCGATCTCGCCGGCTTGATCGTCATCGACTACATCGACATGGACGAGAAGCGCAACAACCGCGCGGTCGAGCGACGGCTGAAGGAATGTCTCAAACACGACCGCGCGCGTATCCAGGTCGGCCGTATTTCGCATTTCGGCCTGCTCGAAATGTCACGCCAGCGCATCCGTACCAGCGTGCTGGAAAGCTCGACGGAGAAATGCCCGTATTGCGGCGGCAGCGGCCACGTCCGCTCGGTGTCGTCGCTGGCGCTTCAAGTTCTGCGCGCGCTTGAGGAAATGCTGATCAAGGGCGCTACCCACAATCTTATCGCGCGGACGCGGCCGGACGTTGCGCTCTACGTTCTCAATCAGAAGCGCGCCCATCTGCGCAGCCTGGAAGAGCGTTTCACCATCACCATCACGGTCAGTGCGGACGATTCCGTGCGGCCGCCTCAGGCCTTCATCGTCGACCGCGGCGAGCAGGTGCACACCATCGAGGCGGCGAAGGCGATCGCCGAGCGCGTGCAGGCTGTCGCGGCGCCGCTGGAGGATGAGGACGACCTTGAAGACGCCGTGACGGCGGAAGACGAGGCAGACGCAGAAGACGAGGCGGCAGCGCCGTCCATGACGCCGGAACATATGGCGCATGAGCAAGCGGACCTGGAGCAACAGGACGAGGAGCGCCCACGCCGCCGACGTCGGCGGCGGCGCGGTGGACGCAACGGCGGCGATCAACAAGCCGGTCAGTCGCACGAGCGCATCCCGATCAACGAACCGGTCGACGACGAGGCCGACGAGTTCGCGGCGGAAGCCGAGCACAAGATGCCGGACGACGGCGAGCCTGCCGGACAACAAGGTGAGTTTTCGGCGCGCGAGCAAAACGATGGCGGCGAGCCTCAGCGCGACGGCGAACGCCGGCGACGGCGCGGCCGGCGCGGCGGCCGGCGCAATCGCCACCGCAACGGCGACGGACCGGCTACGCACGATCGTGGCCCGGACGCTCCGCAGGACGGTTTGGAGGCCGCGCATGAAACGAGCACGCCATCTGCGGCCGAGCCGGAACTGACGCATGCCGTGGCCGACCGCGATACGGCTCCGCGCGCGCCGGTCGCTGCCGAAGCACCGGCAGAGCCTGAGACGTCCCGTCGGCGTTCAACCGTGCGCGAACGCGCACCGGTCGGCCGCGGCGAAGACACGTCAGCGTCCGCGCCTGTTCACCCGACTTCCCCCGCGCAGGAGCCGGTCGTTACCGACGCCGGCGATACCGCGGACGGCGACAAACCACGCCGCACCGGCTGGTGGTCGCGCCGTTTCGCCGGCGGCTGAAACGGACGCCATGAAGAGCGGCTGGGTCGACCGTGACGCGGAGGCGATGGTCGCTCATCTTGCGAAGACGCTTGGCGCGGCAACGGGCATCGATCGTAACGCAGAGCGCGACTTTGCGCTCCGCATTTACACGACGCGGCTCTTGGGCAGCGACCCGAAGCTCGTCCTGCATGGCGGCGGCAATACGTCGCTGAAATGCCGCATGCGCGATCCGTTCGGCGAAGACGTCGAAGTTTTGCGCGTAAAATCCTCCGGCGCGGACATGGCGACAATCGGTCCGGATGGACTGCCGGCGGTACGGCTTCCGGCCATGCGCAAGCTGCGCGCGCTCGACGCTATCGGTGACGAGGACCTGGTCGCCATCGAGCGCGCCAACCTGATCGATCCGGCAGCGCCGAACCCTTCCGTGGAAATGATGCTGCACGCGTTCCTGCCGCACAAATTCATCGATCACACGCATGCGACGTCCGTGCTCAGCGTCATCGATCAGCCGGATGGCGAGAAAAAGTGCGCCGAAATATTCGGCGCCCGCCTGGCATTCGTGCCCTACCTGATGCCCGGTTTTGGACTGGCCAAGAAGGCGATCGAAGTCTTCGAGAAAAATCCGAAATGCGAGGGGCTCATTCTCAGCAAGCACGGCATCGTCACGTTCGGCGAAACCGCGCGCGAGGCCTACGAGCGCATGACCAAAATGGTCACGCTCGCCGAGAATTTTATCGCACGGAACCGCAAAGCGGCCGCAACGGCGGCGCCGCGCAACACGCTGCCGGTGGCCCAAATTGCGCCGATCATTCGCGGCGCGTGCAGCGAGAAAGACGACACGACCGAGGGAGCATGGCGGCGGCTCGTGCTTGAATTTCGCGGCGGCGACGCGGTCCTGAATTTCCTTGGCAACAAGGACTTGGCGAGGTTTTGTGAAAGCGGCGTGGTAACACCGGACCACACCATACGCACCAAGAACTGGCCGCTTCTCCTGCCCGTCCCTGAAGCGGGAAAACTCGACGAATTTATCAAGGATACAGATGCCGCTTCTTCAAGTTTTACAGCCTCTTATCGGAAGTATTTCGCGAATCACAACAAGCGCGTCGGTGGCATCAAACACGCCCTCGATCCGCTGCCCCGCGTCGTACTCGTGCCAGGCCTCGGCCTGTTCGGCCTCGGCCGGTCGAAACAGGACGCCGTGATCGCCGCCGATATCGCCGAGACCTGGGTCGAGGGCGTCAGCGATGCCGAGGCGATCGGCCGCTTCGAGTCGATCTCTGAAGCAGACATGTTCGATTGCGAATATTGGCCGCTCGAACAGGCCAAGCTCGGCAAACGAAAAGACTTGCCGCTCGCCGGGCAAATCGCCGCGATCACCGGCGCCGGCGGCGCTATCGGCGCGGCAACTGCAAAGGCTTTCGCGGCGGCCGGCGCCGAGGTTGCCCTCCTCGATCTCGATCTCGCCGCCGCGCGCGCGCAAGCCAACGCGATCAGCGGCACGGCGCTGCCGGTCGTATGCGATGTGACCGATGCCGCGTCGGTCGATGCGGCCTTCGGCAAGATCGCCACCTATTTCGGTGGCGTCGACCTTGTCGTGTCGAACGCCGGCGCCGCGTGGCAAGGGCGCATCGGCGACGTGGACGAAGAAGTCCTGCACAAAAGCTTTGAACTCAACTTCTACGGCCACCAGCGCGTCGCGCAGGCGGCGGTGCGGATCATGCTGGCGCAAGGAACCGCCGGCTGCCTCCTCTTCAATGTCTCGAAACAGGCGGTGAACCCGGGTCCGGATTTCGGACCTTATGGCATACCGAAAGCCGCGGCGCTGGCGCTCATGCGGCAATACGCGCTCGATTACGGCGCCGACGGCATCCGCGCCAACGCAGTCAACGCCGATCGCATCCGGTCCGGCCTGCTTTCGCCGGGCATGATCGCGTCGCGCTCCAAGGCACGCGGCGTAACCGAAAAGGACTATATGAGCGGCAATCTCCTCGGCCGCGAAGTCACCGCCGAAGATGTGGCGCAGGCGTTCCTGCACCAGGCGCTGGAACTAAAAACCACAGCCGACGTCACTACCGTCGACGGCGGCAACATCGCCGCCGCGATGCGGTGAGCAGCGGCGCTCAATCGCTCGACAAGATCACGTTCTTCAGAAGCGGATAAATCTGGGTTTCCCAGCGCTTGCCTGAGAACACACCGTAATGGCCGACGCCGGCTTGCATGTGGTGCCGCTTGAGATAGGGCCGCAGCTTGCTGCACAGATCGTGCGCGGCGACGGTCTGGCCGACGGCACAGATGTCGTCCCGCTCGCCTTCCACCGTCAGCAACATGGTTTTTCGGATCGCACTCGGATCGACGCGCTGGCCGTGCCATTCGAGTTTGCCGAGCGGCAGCGCATAATCCTGGAAGATGAGCTTGACCGTTTCGAGATAGAATTCCGCGGTGAGATCGAGGACCGCGAAATATTCGTCGTAGAACGCCTTGGTCACTGCCGCCTTTTCCAGTTCGCCGGCGGCGAGGTTGTCGTAAAGCTCCTTATGTGCCTTCACGTGGCGCTCAATATTCATGCTCATGAAAGCGACAAGCTGCACGAAACCCGGATAGACGCGGCGGAACGCGCCGGGATAGCGCAACGGCACGGACGCCGTGAGCGTACGCTCGAACCATTCGATCGTTTTCTTTCGGGCAAGATCGTTCACTTTGGTCGGATTGACCCGCGTATCGATCGGTCCGGCCATCAAGGTCATGCTGCGCGGCTGCGCCGGATTGCCGGCCTGCGCCATCACCGACGCTGCGGCGAGAACGGCAACGCAGGGCTGGCACACCGCGAGTACATGAGAACCCGGCCCCATCGTCTCCAGAAACTTGATGAGGTGATCGGTATATTCATCCATGCCGAAGCGGCCGGCGGTCAGCGGAACGTCGCGCGCATTGTGCCAGTCGGTGATGAAAACGTCGTGGTCGGGCAGGATGGTGCGCACCGTCGCGCGTAGCAGCGTCGAAAAATGGCCCGACAGAGGAGCCACCACCAGCACGCGCGGCTGCACCGTGGCGATGTCTTTCTTGAAATGGAGGAGCGTGCCGAATGGCGTGGTCGCGGCGGCCTCTTCATGCACCTCCACCTCACGATTGCCGACGGCGATGGTGTCGATGCCGAATGGAGGCCGCGTGTGCGTAAGGCCGGCCCGCGCGATCAGCTCATAGACCGCAGTGAGATTGCGCAGTGCGGGGTGATCGGAGAACAATGGCGGATTGCCTGGGCCCGCTGCCATACTGGCCCAGGCCCGCACCGGGCTCATAATGTCGGTTTGCAGCTGATAGGCGAGATACAGCATCCGTGTCCTACGGGTGCCGCTGTCCGCCTGGCGACGGACATTTCGACCCCCAACGGAAGAAAGGCTAGTGCATTTTTTGTTGCACTGCGACAAGAATATGAACATCCTGCACAGTTGGGGGAAGAACTGAAGGCTGAGCTCCCAAAACACCCGACGCGCGCCGGCCGCGACGCCTCCAGCGGCCCTTAAGTATTTGATCTGGGCTTGGTTTTCTAAACAGAGAACGACGGCATGTCGAAAGCCACACTTACGCTCGCCAGTAAGAACTACGGCTCCTGGTCGCTGCGCGGTTGGTTGCTATGCAAAATGGCAAACATCGATTTCGAGGAGCAGCACGTCTCAACCGACGATCCCTCAACCCGCGCCGAATTGCTGCTGTTGTCGCCTTCCTTCCTGGTGCCGTGCCTGATCCACGACGACAAAAAGGTCTGGGACACGCTGGCGATCGCCGAATATCTGCACGAACTTAATCCCGAAGCGGGCCTGTTGCCGGTCGATCAGGCCCAGCGTGCACATTGCCGCTCGATCTGCGGTGAGATGCATTCGGGCTTTTCCAATCTGCGCTCGGCGCTTCCCATGAACGTCAAGGCGCATTTCCCGGGGTTCAAATCCTGGGCCGGCGCGCGCGCCGACATCGACCGCATCGGCACGATTTGGCGCGAATGTATCGGCCAATACGGCGGTCCCTACCTGTTCGGGAAGCAGCCCTGCGCAGCGGACGCCATGTACGCCCCGGTATGCTCGCGCTTTGCCACCTACGATGTGACGCTCGAAGGCCCGGCAAAGGACTATTGCCGCACCATCCTGGCGATGCCCGCGATGGAGGAATGGACCGCCGCCGCCAAGACTGAGCCGGATGAACTGGAAGAGCTCGACGTCGAGTTCTGACGCCTCGCGGCCGGCACACCGGGCACGATTGCACTTCCGCATCGGATGTTCCAACCTCTGCCCCGCAAAGGCGGAGGATTGCCATCATGCCGGTCAGCAAGATCAACGGGGTCAACATCAATTGGCGGACGGTCGGCGACCGCGGCGCGGTCGAGAAGCCCTGGGTGGTCATGACCACCGGCGGCCGGCGCGGCCACGACGAATTCATCCCGCTTGCCGAAAAGATCGCACGCCACGGCTTTCGCGTCTTTTTGCACGACCGCCGCAATACCGGCGCATCCGATATTCTCATCGAGGGCGAGGATGGCGAGGAGATTCTCTGGACCAGGGACATGCACGCGCTCCTGTCCGAGCAGGGTGCGCTCCCCGCCTTCTTCTGTGGCTCGTCGGCCGGGGCACGCACTTCGATGCTGTTCTGCCTGCGCTACCCGCAAGCAGTGCGCGGGCTGCTCCTGTTGCGCGTCACGGGCGGCCCGTTTGCCGCCGGCCGCCTGCCGGAGCAGTACTACGGACAGTTCATCACAGCCGCCAAGCAGGGCGGCATGGCCGCAATCTGTGCGATGGATCTGTGGAAGGAACGGATCGCCGCCAATGCGAGGAACGGTGAATACCTCGCAAAACTGCCGCCGAAACAATTCATCGATGTTCTCACCCGCTGGAACGAAATTTTTGCCGCCGGCGGAAAATACCCTGTCATGGGCGTGACGCCGGAGGAAATGCGTTCCATCAAGGCCCCGACGATCATCATTCCCGGCAACGACAACACCCATTCGAGCGCGAGCGGATTGACCGCCCACGAACTCATCGCCGGCAGCGTACTGCACCAACTGCCGATCAAGGACCAGGATGTTCCGCTCATCCCGTTTCCGGAATGGGGCGCTTACGAGGAGGAGATCGCGCGCGTCTTCGCCGAATTCATGAAGCGCACCGTCGCGTCCGACAGCCGGGCGGCATAAAAAAATGGGGCATGATCTTTTATGGGAGCCGGCAGCGGCCGGCTCATGCCCTCAATCCCAGTTCATCCGGCCTGAATAGGCCCAGTCGACGATCCGGCCGTCGCGATGAGCGAGCCCGGCGATCTCATTCACTTCCGCCTCGCTTAATTCGAAATCGAAGATCGCGGCATTCTCCGCCAGCCGTTCGACTTTGCTGGTGCGGGGAATGACGACGATCCTGTGCTGCACCAAAAATCGCAGGCAGATCTGTGTCGCCGTCTTTTTGTGCGCGACACCGATACGGGTCAGCGCCTCGTCATCGCGGGCATTGCCGCGCGCGATCGGACTATAGGCGACGACAGCCACGCCATGGTCGCGGCAGGCCGCGATCACCTTCGACTGGTCGAGGAACGGATGGCATTCGATCTGATCGCACACCAGAGGTTCGGTTGCGATTTTCAGCGCTTCTTCGATCAGCGCCACCGTGAAATTCGAAATACCGATATGGCGGGCGAGGCCGTCGCGCTTGACCTTGCATAGTGCGCCAAGCGTTTCTTCGAGCGGAACTTGCGGATTTGGCCAGTGCAACAGCAGGAGATCGACTTCGCGCAGGCGCAGCCGCGCCAGGCAATCCCGCGCCGCACGTTCGAGCGCGCGCGGAGCGAAATGCGACGGCCAAATCTTCGTCGTGACAAAGACATCGTTGCGCTTCACGCCGGACGCGTGCAGGCCCTCGCCGACTTCGCGCTCATTGTCGTACATTTCCGCAGTGTCGATATGGCGGTAGCCGAGCCGCAGCGCCTGCTCGACCACGCGCGCGCAAGGCCGGCCGCGCAATTCCCAGGTGCCGAGGCCCAGCAGCGGAATCTGCGCGCCATTGGCCTCGATTGTCGGTATTGGTCCAAGCCTATCCACGGCGGTCTTTTCACCCATCCTGGCCCGGTGCTGGAACACCCGCGCCGAGACTTTCAATAATCGCCATTCCTTGCTCCAAAGAACAGTGGCGACTGGCAAACGGGAGCCTCGGCCATACCGACAGCCAATTCCAGTCCAATGCCGAAGGGTGTCGTGGCGTTCCGGTCAGCGCGCCTTGCTGAGAACCGCGAAGGCCGCATCAGGGGCCTGCTCGATCACCTTGAGAAGCGCGCGGGCGGGACCGCGCGGTGAGCGCTTGCCCTGCTCCCAATTGCGCACCGTCTCGACCGGCACGCCGATGCGAGCCGCGAAGGCGGCCTGGGTGAGACCGGTCTGGCCGCGCACATTCTTGGCGTAGCTGGCGTCGTGGCGGGTGGCTTCGGCGCGGGCGGCCCGATGCGCCGCCGTCGCTATCGCGGCAGGATCGCTGGGAATGGCGCGCTCGCTGCCATCAGGCAGAATCTCGACCAGACGTCCGTCCGCTTTCAATCGCACGCGCAGCATGGCGCTCGCTCCGGCGGGTTGCCCCAGCATGTGGGTCTGTGGACATCATAGCTGATTCGTCATGGATTCAATGAGTTAGTGCGCCGCAGGCTGCCGAAGCCGCAATGACCGATAGGTCAGCGCAGCTGGAAGTCCATCATCACAGCCGGGCAAAAAAATCGAGCAGCATCGCCCGCCGCGCCGCTTCGCGGGTGGTACAGGCCGCGTGCATCATGATCGACATCGAGCCCTGGATTTTGTCGTCGTAGAACCGGCACGTGGTGTCACGGTAAGCGATCCATGCCCGCTGCATGGCGCGCGCTTTGGTGGTCTGGCCGTCGTCAAGCGTGCCGAGAAGCGTTTTGAAATTCTCGTTGAGCAGCGTGTCCCAAATCTGTTCCTCGATGTTATAGCAAGCGGCCGTTGCCGCGTTCGACTGGCTCCCCGGTGTGCCGATACATGGGTCGGCAACAAGCGCGAACAGACAGTGCTGCTCGCCGGCATCGAGGTTGTCCCGGTACGTCGTCGCGCAGTCGCGGATCGCCGTCACCTCTTCTGCCGTCGGCTGCCGCGATTGGGCGTGAGCGTTCGCGGCCACGAGCACGAAGGCGCTCGTGGCGAGTATCCCGGCAAGGACAAGTATCTTGGCAAAGAAATTTCCGTGCATCGCCCACCTCGCATCAGTACGCTTGAAATCGTCGCCGCCGCACCGCGCTTGGTTCAAACGCAAAATCCGGAGATGATCGGCGCATGGGGACGCCCTCCCCGGCACAGCCGGAGTTTTTACACGTGCAGAACCTGCAAATCGACCCTCAGCGCCTTTGGGACACGCTGATGCAGACGGCGCAAATCGGCGCGACGCCGAAGGGCGGTATTTGCCGCCTCACCTTGACCGACCTCGACCGGCAGGTACGCGACTGGTTCAAGACGCAGTGCGAGGCGCTCGGCTGCACCGTTGCCGTCGACGAGGTCGGCAACATGTTCGCGCGCCGGCCGGGCAAAAATCCCGCTTTGGCGGCGATCGCCATGGGCTCGCATCTCGATACGCAGCCGACCGGTGGCAAATTCGACGGCGCTCTTGGAGTTCTTGGCGCGCTTGAAGCGATGCGCACGCTGCACGAAACCGGCTACGAGACCAATGCGCCCCTCGAGATCGTCAACTGGACCAACGAAGAAGGCTCGCGCTTTGCGCCGGCCATGCTCGCCTCCGGTGTCTTCGCCGGTGTCTTTTCGCCCGAATTTGCCTATGCGCGCGCCGATCGCGACGGCAAGACGTTCGGCGATGAATTGCAACGCATCGGCTACCGGGGCGGCGAAAAAGCCGGCGCGCGCGCATTCTCGGCAATGTTCGAACTGCATATCGAGCAAGGACCGATCCTCGAAGCCGAGAACCGCTTGATCGGCGTCGTACAAGGCGTCCAGGGCATGCGCTGGTACGAAGTCACCGTCACCGGGCAGTCAGCCCATACCGGGGCGACGCCGATGCGGCTGCGCAAGAACGCGCTTCTGGGCGCATCGCGGGTCATCGATCGCATCGACGCCATCGCCCGCGAGCACGCGCCCGACGCCGTCGGTGCGGTTGGCTTGATCGAGAACAGGCCGAACAGCCGAAACGTTATTCCCGGGGAGGTGTTCTTCACCGTCGACTTTCGTCATCCGGACGAAAAAATCCTCGACGTCATGGAGACGAAATTCCGCACCGCGCTCGCCGAAATCCTACAGCCGATGAATCTCGGCTATGCTGAAGCGCGAATCTGGGAATCGCCGCCGGTCAAGTTCGCGCCGGAGCTCATCGATTGCGTGCGCGTCGGCGCCGCCAAAGCCGGCTTCACGTCACGCGATATCATTTCCGGCGCCGGGCACGACGCCGCCTATATCGCGCGTGTCGCGCCGACCACCATGATCTTCGTCCCCTGCCTCGGCGGCATTTCGCACAACGAGGCAGAATCGACGAGTCTTGAGGAATGCGCCGCCGGCGCCCAGGTGCTGCTCAACGCCGTGCTGGAATTCGACCGCCGCTTGGGGTGATCGCGGCGCGCGATACTCCACTCACCGCGTCTTCTCGAAAATCTCCCGCCCGATCAGCATGCGGCGGATTTCGCTGGTGCCGGCGCCGATCTCGTAAAGCTTTGCATCGCGCAAAAGCCGGCCGGCCGGAAAGTCGTTGATATAGCCATTGCCGCCAAGGCACTGGATGGCTTCGAGCGCCATCCAGGTCGCGCGCTCGGCGGCGTAGAGAATGGCGCCGGCCGCGTCTTCCCGCGTCGTCTCGCCGCGATCGCAGGCCTTCGCCACGGTATAGACGTAGGCCTTCGAAGCATTGAGCGTCACATACATGTCGGCGAGCTTGGCCTGCATCAGTTGAAAACGCCCGATCGGCTGGCCGAATTGCGTGCGCTGGTGCAGATACGGCACGACGAGATCGAGACAGGCCTGCATCACCCCGAGCGGACCCGCAGCGAGCACCGCGCGCTCGTAGTCGAGACCCGACATCAGCACATTGACGCCGTTGCCGACCACGCCCAGCAGGTTCTCGCGCGGCACTTCGCAATCCTCGAAAACGATCTCGCTGGTGTCGGAGCCGCGCATGCCGAGCTTGTCGAGCTTCTTGCCGGCGGCAAAACCCTTGAAATTCTTCTCGACGATGAAGGCCGAGATACCGCGCGCGCCGGCGGTGCGGTCGGTCTTTGCATAGACCACGAGCGTGTCGGCGACCGGCCCGTTGGTGATCCACATTTTCGCGCCGTTGAGGACGTAACGGTCGCCCTTGCGATCCGCGCGCGTGCGCATGGAGACGACGTCGGAGCCGGCGCCCGGCTCGGACATCGCCAAAGCGCCGACATGTTCGCCGGATACGAGCTTCGGCAGGTAGCGGCGTCGCTGTTCGTCGTCGCCGTTGCGGCGGATCTGGTTCACGCAGAGGTTCGAATGGGCGCCATAGGACAGGCCGATCGCGGCGGAAGCGCGGGAGATCTCCTCCATCGCGACGCAATGGGCGAGATAACCGAGGCCGGCGCCGCCCCACTCTTCCTCGACCGTGATGCCGAGCAACCCAAGCGCCCCGAGTTGCGGCCACAATTCGCGCGGAAAGGCATTCGAGCGGTCGATCTCGTCGGCGTGCGGCGCGATCTTGTCCTGCGAAAATCCCCGCACCGTGTCGCGCAGCATCTCAATGTCGCTGCCGAGGCCGAAATCGAGGCCGGGTAGGCTGTTGGAGATCATCGCGTGCTGCTCCCGGGGACGAGCGAGACGAAGACTATTCCCGCAGGATAGCGGCTCGCCGGGAGCCTGTCAGGACGCCGCGCCGCCCGTTTGCCGCGCGCTGCCGCGTGCCGGGGCTGGCCGGGACAGGACCTTGTCGATCCCCTCGGCCGGACAGGCCTTTGCAAACAGGAAGCCTTGCATCTCGTCACAGCCCGCGAGCCGCAACAGCACCCGCTGCTCGGTGGTTTCGACGCCCTCCGCCAACACCTTCATGCCGAGGGCGTGACCGAGCGTCACGATCGCCTGGATGATGGCCCCGGTATTGCCGGTCGTACCGAGCGAGGCGACGAACGAGCGATCGATCTTCAGCCGGTCGAACGGGAATCTCTGCAAATAGTTCAAGCTCGAATAACCCGTGCCGAAGTCATCGAGCGCGGTGCAGACGCCAAGCGCGCGCAGTGCTTCAAGCTTGATCTGCGTCTCTTCCGGATTGTCGATGAGGATTCCCTCGGTGACTTCGAGCACGAGGCGCGATGCCGTCATGCCGGATTGCGAAAGGACGGCGGCGATAAGATCGACCAGACCCCGGTCGCGCATCTGGACCGGCGACAGATTGACCGACATGAACAGGTTCGGCCAGCGTGCGCCATCCGCCAGCGCCCGCCGCAGCACGATCTCGCCGAGCCGGTTCATCAGCCCGCTCTCTTCGGCGAGCGGGATAAATACCGACGGCGCGATTGCACCGCGCGTCGGGTGGGTCCAGCGCGCGAGCGCCTCGACGCCGACAATAGCGCCGCCTTCGGCAGCGACGACCGGCTGATAGTGAACGTCTAACGCCTCGTTGTGGATCGCCGTCTCGAGCTCGCGCAAGAAGAAGCGCCGCTCGGAATGTTCCTCGTGAATTTGCGGCACGAACCGCTTTACCGATCCCCGACCGCTGCGCTTGGCGGCGCGCAGCGCCAATGCCGCACGGCGATACAGATCGTCTGCGGTCATGCCGTCTTCCGGCGCCTGCGCTATCCCGATGCTGACGCTGATCTGCCACGTCTGATCCATGAAGATCGGAGCGGACAGCGCGGCAATGAGCGTATCGGCGACCGCGGCCGCGGCATGAGGATTGCTGCCGCCGAGGATCAGCGCAAACTCATCGTCCTCGAAGCGCCCGAACATCGCGCCCGCGGGCAAGTTTGCTCTCAACCGTTCGGCGATGCTGAGCAGCATGGCATTTCCGCCGGCCCGCCCCAGCGCGTCGTTTACGTCGCGAAAATTGTCGATATCGATCACCAGGAAGGCGATGGGCTCGGTGTGGCGCGAATCCAGCGCCTGTTCGAGGCGTTCGAGCATGGCCGCGCGATTGGGCAATCCGGTCCCGGCATCCTGCGTCGTGAGCTTGTGCACCGTGGCGATGCTGCGAGCGAAGGAGCCGGCGAGCCGGCGCGTCGCCCATAGCGCAGATGCCGCGCAAAGGATCAGGGATGCGCCGACGACCAGAACGATGCCCCACAGCCAATACATGGCGTGCGCCAGTCCGCGGTCGGGCGCCCAACTGAACCAGCCGACGATACGGCCCTGCATGTTTTGCAGCGACTGCGCTTCGCGCCCGCCGTCCGCCGTCAGTTCCTCATCGAAGCGCAGATCATCGAGCCCGGCGCGGCGTGCGATGAGACCGAGTTGCACCGAATCAAAATGATCGACATCGCCGAATACCGTGCGCAGTTCCTCGAGCGTGGACTTCAATGCGGCGCGGTGTGCGACTTCCTGGCGGCTATCGCTGCGTTGCGTCTGGGTGAGGCCAATCGCCGCGCAGGTCACGACGGCAACGCCAAGCGCCAGCAGCAAGCCCGTCGCGATCCGTGCAATCGTTCGGCCGGGCATAAGCGCGCCGGCTGGACCACCCTGCCGACTCGCCCACATTTTCCGGGCTGCCACAGCGGCTTCCATGCTTACGCCCCCACGCACTCCACGCCGGAAAGGTAAAGGGACGTGATTAAAGGCAAGGTAAAACCCGACCAGAACCGGACGAATTCCTGCGAATACCTCCGAGAGTTATCAACAGCGCGACAGCCCGGCCGCGCCGTTCACATTTCGTTAAGGATGGTTATCCGACAGATTGGGTCAGGGTAGGCGGTGTCCGGCGTAGCGAATAACCTGTGCAAGGTGCCGGGGGTTGGGGATGCGAGGATTTAGAGTAGGCCTGTTGGCCGGGGCTCTCGCTGTGGCAGTCGGCATCCCGCTTGCCGGAGGGTCTGCGCGCGCGCAGGAACCCGGCCTGGAAGCGAGCCAGAACGGCACTCAAGGCAGCGCCCAGGCGAGCGCCAACAGCGCGCAAAACTGCCCCGGAAATCCCGACGCCATCGGCACCAGCCGCATGCTCGTCATCGATCCCCGCGACTATTCGCATGTCGGCCGCATGCAATATCCGACCTCGCTGCCGCTTGAGGACAAGGAAGTCGTGCTGACTTTCGATGACGGCCCGCTGCCGCCCTACTCCAACCAGATTCTGGATATTCTCGCCGCGCAATGCGTGAAGGCGACGTATTTCCTGGTCGGCGAAATGGCCCGGGCCTATCCCGCTACCGCGCGCCGCGTCTTCGAGGCAGGGCACACGATCGGCACGCACAGCGAAAGCCATCCGATGCGCATCGGCAGATTGCCGATCGACAGAATGCGCATGGAGATCGACCGCGGCATTGCCGACGTCAGCCAGGCCATTGGCGATCCCCGGGCGGTCGCGCCTTTCTTCCGTATTCCCGGCCTCGATCGGTCCGACATGATCGAAAGCGAGCTGGCTGCCCGCTCGCTGATCGTGTTTTCGTCCGACACGGTCGCCGACGATTGGCATCACCGCATCACGCCAGGCCAGATCATCTCGCTGGCCATCAAGCGCCTTGAGGCGCGCGGCAAGGGCATATTGCTCCTGCACGACATCCATCCGACGACAGTCGCGGCTTTGCCCGGCCTGTTGAAGGAATTGAAGGACAACGGCTTTCACATTGTGCAAATCGTGCCTGCGCCGTCGGATCACATCGTGACGGCGGGCGATGCCAGAACGCGGATGCTGGCTTCGGCCGTGCCGGATGACCTTACGATTGATGTCGGCGCGCAACCAAGCTGGCCCGAAGTCGGCGCGAACCGCGCGCCCGACGAGATCGACCTGCCGGCGCCCGACGCCTCGGCTTTTGCTCCGGACGCCGTGCCGGGTGCCGACAGCAGCGATGTGCGGTGGCCCAATCAGCCTGAAACCAAGGCCGCGGAAGACAGCACCGAACCGGTGCGGCACTCCAGAGGGGCTGCGCGACACCACCGGGACGTCGCTGGATCGGCCGATCACGACAGCCCCCGGCACCGCGCCCACGAGCACAGCCATGCCCGTGCCGGTACCGAGGGGAACCACGCGGATCTCGCGTCCAAGGTGAAGAGCTTCGCGGCGCTGTTCACGCCCGCCACGCCGGCGCATTGAAGCGCGGCATTCGGTCTAACGGGTTTCAAATTTGGTGCGGCCGAGAGGACTCGAACCTCCACGGGTTGCCCCGCTAGCACCTCAAGCTAGTGCGTCTACCAATTCCGCCACGGCCGCATGTGGGGTGTCCGCGCGTCAGGTTTAACGCGCGGGGGTCGATGTAACAGCTAGGCCCGGAGCGGACAAGACCGGCCCGGAAAGCCACTTTCGGCGGTGGTTTAGGAGCCGACCGGGGTCCGCGGCATAAGCTGTTTCACCTCGACGGCGATCTTGTTGCCGCTGACGATAACGGTGCCCTTCGCGACCGGCAGGTTGTTGGCGAGGATGCGCACCTCGTCCTCTTCGGAAGCATCGAGTTCGATGATGGCGCCGCGGCCAAGGCGGAGCACCTGATGGATCGGCATGGAGCTCGTCCCCAAGACCACCGCAATGTCGATCGAGACGTTATCGAGTGTCGGCATGGGAGCCCCCGTTCCGGTTTTGCTGTTGCAGGTCCATAGTGTTGGACCACGCTATGGTTATCCAATGGTTAACGCGCGCACCGGCCTGACGCCTGGCTTGCCTCCGGAGACGGCCTCGCCGCCGGTCGAATGGGCGATAAGCGATAGGCCAGTGGCCTATGAACTTGCGCTTGCGGCCATGAGCGCGCGCGCCGGGGCTGTCGCGCGTGGTGAGGCCCCGGAACTGGTGTGGCTCCTCGAGCACCCCGCCCTCTACACCGCAGGCACTTCGGCGAAGCCAGATGAGCTGATCGCGGCGCGCTTTCCTGTCCATGCAGTCGGGCGCGGCGGGCAATTCACCTATCACGGTCCGGGCCAGCGGGTCGGCTATGCGATGCTCGATCTCAAGCGCCGCACGCCGGACGTGCGCCGCTTCGTCACGACGATCGAGGAATTGATCATCCGCACGCTTGCCGCCTTCAACATCCGCGGCGAGCGGCGCAACGACCGCGTCGGTGTCTGGGTGCGGCGGCCGGACAAGGGGGACGGATTCGAAGACAAGATCGCGGCCATCGGCATTCGCGTCCAGCACTGGGTGACGCTGCACGGATTCGCGCTCAACGTCGAACCGGACCTGTCGCATTTTTCCGGCATCGTGCCGTGCGGCGTATCGGACCCGCGTTACGGCGTTACCTCACTCGCCGATCTCGGGCTGACCGTCACAATGCCGGAGGTCGATATGGCGCTGCGCACCGCGTTCGAACCGCTGTTCGGCGCGACCGCCGGCGCTCAAACGGTGCCGAGCACCGAAAATAATTCGCCGGGCCGCCGAAGCGCGAGCTCGTCCGCGCCGGCCTCGCGCTGATCGACGATATCGACGCGCGCCTCCGGCGGCCCCTTGCGGCAATCCTCGATCATGCGTGAAACGGCGTCTTCCGGGCCGGCGAACAAGGCTTCGACGGAGCCGTCGCGGCGATTGCGGACCCAGCCTTGCACGCCGCGCTCAAGGGCCGCCGTTTCGGTCCAGGCGCGGTAGTAGACACCCTGCACCCGGCCGCGAACGATGACATGGCGCTGCACGTTCAAATGAACTCTCCAAGTTTGCGGTGTCCCGCGCCAAGCGATCGATCCGGCAGCCATCGCTCCAGAGTGGTTACGTAATCATCGGGAAATTTCCACGCGCGCGCCGCTTCGATCACAATCTCCATGTAACCGGGCTTCGGCCGGCCAAGCGGACGCTGCCGGGCAATGTAGATCAGCGCCGGACGGTGCCGGCCGTCCCGGTGCACCGGCAATGTCGTGGCGTGGTAGAGCCCGCTCGCAATGTTTTCCCAACGATCGAGCGTCACGCGGTCGCGTGGCGTGAGCCGCCACATGACACCATGCACCGTTTGCGCATCCGCCGGCTCGACCGAGGCATAGCCGTCGGCGGTGATGACGAAGCGATGATGGGAGAGCCGCGCCGCACCGATCGGCACCGCAGCCGGCGCATGACGGCGCATGACGGCGCGATGCATGTTCGAGCCGTAAGCAAAGTGGAACATCAGGAGGGTTCGACGCTCGGCCGTGTTGCCGCCCAGATCGTGAAGATGAGCGACACGACGATGGGAAGAATCGCAGCGGCCGTGAGGATCGCGATCACGACCCAGGTGAGATCATAGGCGCTCGATTCGTGAAGTATCGCCGCAACATCGAGGATCAGAATCAGCCAAAGCGCGCTTGTCGCACCGGCATTTCCCAAAAGGCCTGAGGAATTTGAAAGGAAAGACTCGCCGACGATCAACAGGAATCCAACCGACAGGGCGTAAAGCAGGGCCACGCCCAAGGCGAGGTCGCTGCCGCGGCCGGCATCGTGCAGGCGCTGGGCGTGCAGCACGAACCAGATGCAGACCAGAACCAACTGGACGACGATGAACGGCCACAAGCCGGCGCGATCGAGGATGGGAGAGGTGGTCAGAAGGTGCGAGGCGACCCCGCACAGATAAACGACCACCGCGGCATTGAAGAAGGGCAGCGGCCGTAAACGCCCGCTCGGCGATAGCAGAGACCCGGCCCCGGCCATGAGTGCACCTTCAGGAGAATTCCATGATCACCGCATCAACGGCGACACTGTCGCCCTGTTTTACACGAATTTTCTTGATCGTGCCGTCGCGTTCCGCACGCAGGATGTTTTCCATTTTCATGGCCTCGACCACGGCCAGCGTCTCGCCGGCCTTGACGTCCTGGCCTTCGGCGACAGCAAGCGAGACTATGAGGCCCGGCATCGGGCAGCGGACGGCTTTCTCGCTGCCGGACAATTTCTTCAGCGGCATCAGCCGCGCGTAACGCGCCTCCCGCTCGGTGTAGACGAAAGTCTTCACTTCGATCCCGCGATAGGCGAGTTCAATGCCGTTCGGGATGGCACGCACATGCATTGCGGCCGGCGCACCGTCGATCGTGCCCATCCAGACCGGCATGCCGGGAACCCAGGCCGAAGACAAAACGTGCCTCGCTGCGTCTTCCAGTGTGACAACGACCGTCTGCCCGTCGTGCTCGACGTCGGCATAAACTTCGTCCGATCCGAGCCAGATCGCCCGGCGCCGCTCGCGGGTCAGCGTGGTGTTCAGTTGTCCCGAAATCTTGCGCTTGCGCTCGCCAAGCACGTGATCGATGGCGGCGGCAACACACGCGACGGCATTTGCCACGGCGCCGGCCGGCGGTACGCGTTCAAACCCCTTCGGAAATTCTTCGGCGATGAAGGCCGTGCTGAGGTCGCCCTTGCGCCACCGCGGATGCTGCATGATGGCGGCGAGAAACGGAATGTTGTGACGAATGCCCTCGATGGTGAAGGCATCAAGCGCTTCCGCCTGCGCATCGATCGCCTCGATCCGCGTCTTGGCGTGGGTGACGAGCTTGGCAATCATCGGGTCGTAATAGAGCGAAATCTCGCCACCCTCGGTGACGCCGGTATCGTTGCGCACCGTCACGCCGCCGTGCACGCCTTCTGCCGGCGGGCGATAACGCACCAGCCGACCGATCGACGGCGTGAAGTTGCGATAAGGATCCTCGGCATAGACACGGCTCTCCACCGCCCAGCCGGAAAGCTTTATGTCGGCTTGCTTGAACTTGAGCGGCTCTCCCGCCGCAACGCGGATCATCTGCTCGACCAGATCGATGCCGGTGACGAGTTCCGTGACCGGATGCTCGACCTGCAGACGCGTGTTCATTTCGAGGAAGAAAAAGCTTTTGTCCTGGCCGGCGACGAATTCGACGGTGCCGGCGCTGTCGTAGCCGACCGCCTTGGACAGCGCGACGGCCTGCTCGCCCATTTGCTTGCGCGTCTTCTCGTCGAGCAGCGGGCTCGGGGATTCTTCAAGGACCTTCTGGTTGCGCCGCTGGATCGAACACTCGCGCTCGCCGAGATAGATGACGTTGCCGTGCTTGTCGCCCAAAACCTGGATTTCGATGTGGCGCGGATCGGTGATGAACTTCTCGATGAAGACGCGATCGTCGCCGAAGCTCGATTTCGCTTCGGAGCGCGCGCGCGCGAAACCGTCAGCCACTTCCTCGCGGCTGTGCGCGATGCGCATGCCTTTGCCGCCGCCGCCCGCGGAGGCCTTAATCATGACCGGATAGCCAATCTCGTCGGCGATTTTCGCGGCCTGTTTCTCGTCTTCGATGACGCCGAGATGGCCGGGCACCGTCGAGACCTTGGCCGCGGCCGCGGCCTTCTTGCTCTCGATCTTGTCGCCCATTGCGGCGATGGCTTTGGGATTGGGCCCGATAAAGACGATTCCGTCCTTGGCGAGGGCGGTTGCAAACGCCTCACGTTCGGAGAGAAAGCCGTAACCCGGATGCACCGCTTCGGCGCCGCTCGTTTTGCAGGCCGCGATGATCTTCTCGATGACCAGGTAGCTTTGCGCGGCCGGCGGCGGCCCGATCGCGATCGCCTCATCGGCCATCGCGACATGGAGCGCGTTACGGTCGGCTTCCGAATAGACCGCGACGGTCGCGATGCCCATCCGGCGCGCGGTCTTGATGATCCGGCAGGCGATCTCGCCACGATTGGCAATCAGGATTCGCTTGAACATAACGTTGATGAATCCCGCGAACCGGCCTTTTGCCTTTGCGGCGTCGCCCGGAAAAAGTCAATGACGCTCACGTCCCGCCGTTTCCCGGCATCAGTCGACGTGAACGTTAGCCGTCTCGACGATCGTGCGATAGACCGCCAATTCCCGGCTGATCTTATCGGTAAGGCCGGCCGGACCGGAGGGAATGGTCGAGACGCCGCCGGCGGCGAAGCGCTGTTTCACGTCGGGCATATTGAGAATTTCGACGACCTTAGCCGAAAGCTTGTCGATGATCGGCTGCGGCACGCCTGCCGGCGCCAGAAGCGCGGTCCAGTTCGATGCATTGATGTCGCCAATGCCCTGCTCCCGCAGGGTGGGCCATTCCGGATTGAGCGGCGACCGTTGCGCCGCAGTTACCGCCAGGACGCGAACGCCGCCGTTCGCCACAAATGGCGCAACGGTCGAACTTGCCAGGATTCCAAGCGGGATGTCGCCGGCAACCAAAGCCTGGGCGGCAGGCGCCCCGCCTTTGAAAGGGACGTGCACGAATTTGGTTCCGGTTTTCAGCGCGATCGATTCCAGAATAAGCTGGTTGATGCTGCCGTAGCCCGGAGTGCCGACATTAAGCGTCTCAGGATGCGCCTTGGCTGCGGCGATGACATCGGCGACCGTCTTGTACGGACTGGCGCCGTTTGTTGCGAGCACGACAGGTGCGTCGCTTACCGCCGCGATCGTCGCGAAATCCCGGCTGACGTCATACGGCATTGACTTGAACAACGCCGGATTGATCGCAACGTCGCCGACGGTGCACATCACGAGCGTATAACCATCGGGCGCCGATCGCGCTGTCGCCTCCATGGCGATAAAGCCGCTGCCGCCGGGCCGGTTTTCCACCGCCACCGGCTGGCCCCAGACTTCGGTGAGCTTGGCGCCAACGATACGCGCCGCAATATCCGAAATGCCGCCCGGTGCATAAGGCACAAGGATGCGAATTGACCGTGTCGGGTAGTCTTCCGCGCGTGCCGGCGCGGCGAGCGACAAAAGCGCAGCTACAAGACCGACCATCCGCAACATGTGATGATTCCTCTGGGTTTAGTGCCAGTGCCGCAGCCACGACGCGATCAGCGCAATGGCAAGGAGAGCGGAGACACCTTGCCAGAACTGGACGGGCGAGCGCTCATAAAGGGTCTGCGGGCGGCGAACAGTCATGGGCGCGCGCACCGGTCCCTCCTCCATCTCGGCTGCAAATTCCAGCACGTCGCGAAATCGCTCGGCGGGATCGACCGCGATCGCGCGACCAAGCGCGGCCTGGAGCCATGCCGGAAGATCTGGACGCAATTCGGCAAGCGCGATCGGGCGGGTTCGCCGGGGCGGGCTGACCGCATCAAGATTGTCATAGGGATATTGGCCGGTGAAGGCGCGGAACATCGTCACGCCCAGAGCATAAATGTCGGTCGCCACATTGCCTGGTTCGCCGGCGAACATCTCGGGGGCCATGTAAGCGACGGTGCCGGGAATATCCTCCGGTGGAAAGTCCTCTAGCCCGGGCACGCGCACAACTCCAAGGTCGATCAGTTTGAGCGAGCCTTCGCTTTCGAGAATGATATTGTCCGGCTTGATGTCGCGATGAACGATGCCGGCGCGATGCAGCGCCGCAATGCCTCGCGAGAGTTTGATCGTGATATTCCGGCCCTCTTCGAGACCGACCAGCGGGCGGCGGGCGAGCCGGGTCGATAAAAGCTCGCCGAGGTAAAGTGGCATCACCGTGTACAAACAGGTTTGGCGCCCCGGCGGCAGCGTGACGATGCGGCCGACCCAGGGGCTGTTCACCCGCGCGCCCACCCACGCCTCGCGGACGAAAGCCGCGTGGTAGGTGGCGACCGCAGCGACCTGGGGCTTGGGAAATTTCAGCGCCACCTCGCCGCCGTCCACTTCGTCGAATGCGCCGAACAGCCGGGTATAGCGGCCTTCCGACATCAGCACTTTGAGGACGAAGCCATCGACCGTCTGACCGTCGATCGGAGTCGGGATCAGCGGCAATTGCATGATGTCGGCGCCGACATCCGCCAAATCCACCGTCGGCACATCGACAATGTCGAATACGAGCGCCGTGCAATTGTCGGTGCTGCCGGCTTCGAGCGCGGCGTTGACCAGCGAACGGGCGGAGTCTTCCGACGCGGACCGCACTTGCAGAATGTCGGTGATCGCGTCGGGCGTGAGGTATCCGTGCACACCGTCGCTGCACAGAAGGAAACGATCGTGCAGGGCGACCGGCTGCGCGGCATAGTCGAGACGGACCTCGGCCTCGACGCCAAGCGCGCGATTGAGAATGTTGGACCGGCCGGAAGGACCCTCGCGAACGTGGTCGGTCGTCAATAGCGTGAGGCGATCGTTGCGAAGCCGGTAGGCGCGCGTATCGCCGACATGAAGCACATGCGCGATGCGCCCGCGCAACACCAGGGCCGTAAACGTACAACCCATGCCGTTGAGTTTTGCGTCACGCCGCCCTTGCGAATAGATCCAGCCGTTGAGCGAATTGAGGACCGTGGCCGCGGCGCGGCGCACCTCCATGGTTTCGGGCATATCGCAAAAGCCGTCGAGAAAACCGCGCACCGCGGTCTCGGCGGCGACGCGGCCGCCTTTATGGCCGCCGATGCCGTCCGCGATCGCGGCAACGATATCGCGCCGCGGCTTCGGCAGTTCCATGCCGAAGACCGCGCCGGCGAAATCTTCGTTGCGTTCGCGCGGTCCGGTCTCTGAAGCAAAGCCCACGCTCGCCTTGACGGCGGCAATCCGCTCAGCCATCGCGGCGGCTCAAATTTGCGGGAAACGGCGGACAGTCCGGTTGGCGGCACGGAACCGATGCGAAGGGCAAATCCGCGATTGCGGATTCCCTAATCGAGCTTGCAGCGATCATAGAGGAAATAGCCGCCCGTGCTCGACGCGACGATGACCGTAAGATTTCCCGATTTGCGATCAAGCTTGTAGTTCTCGCCATCCGCGGTGTGCCAGACAATCTCGGTATTGCTTATGCTTGCCGAATGGGAATCCACGGTACTCTTGTCGTAATCGACCTGGATCTGCCAGTTGAAACCGCTGACGAGATTGGTGCAGGTAATCGCGCCGGCGCCGTGCTGCGGCTCACTGCTCGCCGGAGCGGCAAGAGATAAGGCCAATGCCCCAAAGACCGCTGCCAATGGCCTACTCCACATCGCGCCCCTCCCTTTCTGCTGCCTATTTTATCATCACACTGCGAAGTTTCTGACCAGAAACACTCGTTTTAAGCCCGTCCGCCCAGCGAAAATGTAGCCAAGAAATGTTCGATTAACTGGCATATTTTTTGCGACCCATCAATCGTTCGCGATCGTTCGCCCGTGTGCCTCCGGCGCACTGAGGGCATTTTTGGGGGAAGGCACATGGCACTTGTACCATCACCAGCATGGCTAGATACCGGCGATAATGCTTGGCAATTGGCGGCGGCGACGTTCGTCGGCTTGCAAAGCATTCCCGGACTGACAGTTCTCTACGGCGGCATCGTCAAGAAAAAGTGGGCGATCAATTCCGCCTTCATGTCGATGTACGCTTTTGCGTCCGTTCTCGTTGTCTGGGTCTTGTTCGATTATAATTTGGCGTTCGGCCCACAGTGGTATCCATTTATCGGTACGCCAGGTTTGGCGACGTCCGCGGCCTTCTCGCTCGGCCAGGCGACGATACCGGCGGCGGCGGCTGGTATGCCTCCCCTCGCCTTCCCGATGGCGACACTGGTGTACTTCCAGTTCGTGTTCGCCGCGATTACCGTCATCATTCTCGCCGGTTCCGTGCTTGGACGCATGAACTTCACGGCTTGGATGATCTTCTGCCCGGTGTGGATGACGCTCGTTTATACGGTTGGAGCGTTCAGCCTCTGGGGCGGCGGCTGGCTCGGCGCCCTCGGCGTGGCGGACTTCTCCGGCGGCTACGTCATCCATCTCGCCGCTGCGAGCTCCGGCTTCGTGGCGGCCGCACTCGTCGGTCCGCGTCTGCAGGCGGATCGCGACAACTTCCCGCCGAACAGCTTGCTGATGACCCTCGTGGGCGCCGGCATCCTGTGGATCGGCTGGAACGGCTTCAACGGCGGCGACCCGTACTTCGCCAATGCTGACGCCGGCGCGGCCGTGCTCAACACCAATACCGCCACCGCTGTGGCGCTTCTGGTCTGGACGCTGATGGACAAGATGGCCTACGGCAAGCCGTCTGTGCTCGGCGCAGTCAACGGAATGATCGCAGGTCTCGTCGCGATCACACCTGCCGCCGGTTATGTTGACGGCATGGGTGCGATCATCATCGGCGTGTGCGCCGGCATCATCCCGTGGGCCAGCATGAACAAGTTCCAGAAGCTTGGCTTCATGAAGAAAGTTGACGACGTGCTCGGCGTTTTCTCCACGCACGGCGTCGCGGCCATCACCGGCGGTCTGTTGACCGGCGTGTTGGCCAACCCCGACATGCTCCAATATATCGGCACCGACAAGGATGCGCCCGGCGTCAGCATCACCGGCTGGCTCTACGGCAATCCCTCTCAGCTTCTGCTTCAGGCTGAAGGTGCGGCGTTCATCATCGTGTACAACGTGGTAGCGACCTTCATCATCCTCAAGATCATCGGGTTCATCGTCCCGCTGCGCATGGATGAAGCGACCCTGAAGGTAGGCGACGACGCGGTTCACGGCGAGACCGCCTACGCGATCGGAACGGAAGGCGAATAATCGTCCCCGCTCTCTGAACTTCGCTTGCGGGCATTGATGGCCGCCCGCAAGCCCGGGTCCGCGCTTCAACTCCTGTCGCGCGGACCCTTTGGCGGCCCTAACGGGCCGCCCTTTTTTTGCCTATAGCCCGCGACCGGTCTCCCAGCTTTCAGTCCAAAGACATGGCGCAGCGGCTTGGCATCTTGATAAGTTGTGGACCCTGGCCGCCAGCACTGGCGCGGCCGTCCCGGGCGGATACTCGGTCACACGACCGTCATGGCGCACCGCCAAAAAGACCTGATCCCCGCACCGGAGGTCCCGCCATGCACAGGCTCATTCTTCTCGGCACGATCATTCTGCAAGCGACGCTTGCATCTGCAGCTTTTGCACAAGCACCGGCCCCCTCGCAGCATAACGTCGTGCTGTTCGTCGCCGACGGCCTGCGCTTTCGCATGGTCGACGACTCCACGGCGCCGACCATGGCAGCGTTGGCGCGCGATGGCGTAAGCCTGCGCAACAGTCACGCGCTGTTTCCGACCTTCACCACGGCAAATGCTTCCGGCATGGCAACGGGCCATATGCTCGGCGATACGGGCGATTTTTCCAACACGATTTACGCGGGTTTCGAGGTGCCCGGCGCTGGCGCCACGCTGACGCCGTTCCTGGAAAGCGACGTCGTTCTCGGTGACGTCGACGAGCACTTTTCCGGCAACTACCTCGACGAGGCGACAATTCTCAAACTCGCGCGTGATAAAGGCTACAGCACCGCGTCCATCGGCAAGATCGGTCCGGCGCTGATCTTCGATCCGACCGAACGCAGCGGCGAGCAAACCATTCTGGTCGACGACGCGACCGGTACGCCCCAAGGCATTCCACTGTCGGCCGAGATAACGCAACGGCTCCAGGCCGCAAATCTGCCGCTCGCGGCGCCGCCGCGCGGAGCCAACGGCGTCGCGGGCGATGTATCGACGCCAGGCACCACCAGCGCCAATGTCGCGCAGCAAGACTATTTTGCCGATGTGGCCGCACGCGCCGTCCTGCCGATGTTCAAGGATCGCAACAAGCCGTTCGTTCTGGTGTTCTGGTCGCGCGATCCCGACGGCAGCCAGCACAATCAGGGCGACAGCCTGAACACCATCGTTCCGGGCATCAACGGACCAACGTCGCTTGCCGGCATCCGCAATGCCGACAACGATCTTGCGCACATCCGCTCCGCGCTCAAGGATCTCGGCTTGCTCGATTCAACCGACATCATCAGCACCGCCGACCACGGTTTCTCGACGATCTCGAAGGAAAGCCAGACCAGTTCGACGGTAAAGACCAAGTTCGCGGATACATTGCCCGGCCACGTTCCGCTCGGCTTCGTCGCGCTCGATCTCGCGCACGCGCTCAGCCTGCCGCTGATCGATCCGGACGACGGCTACATGACCGTGAGCGACGGCCAGCACACCAAGTACGGCAACGGACTTATCGGCGGCGACCGCAACAAGCCGAAAGTCGTGGTCGCGGCGAACGGCGGGTCGGATTTGATCTACATTCCGGATGGCGACAAGGCGATCGCCAAGCGGATCGTCGATGCGCTTCTGACGCAGGATTACGTCAGCGGCCTCTTTGTCGATACAAAGCTCGGCAAGTTCCCAGGCACTCTGTCGCTCAACGACATCGCGCTGGAAGGCACGGCGATCACGCCGCATCCGGCGATCTCGGTCAATTTTCGGTCGTTCGACACGGCGTGCGGCGAACCGGTGCGATGCGCGGTCGAAGTCGCCGACACCGTCCTTCAGCAAGGCCAGGGAATGCACGGCTCGTTCAGCCGCGCCGATACCTGGAATTTTGCGGCGATGCAGGGACCGGACTTCAAATCGCACTTCGTCGATCCGGCTCCGACCAGCAACGCCGATGTCGGCCGAACGATCGCGCAATTGCTGCAACTCGATGTCAAGGACAAAGGCAAGCTTGTCGGACGCGTTCTATCCGAAGCCCTGCCGAACGGCACTGTGCCCGATGTGACACGCAGTGTCGTGAAGTCCGACCCGGCGGCAAACGGCCTCATCACGGTGCTGGATATGCAGACGGTGGGAACCACGCGTTACTTCGACGCCGCTGGATTTCCCGGACGGACAGTCGGACTGTCTACTACGGTTTTGCCTAACGCGACACAGTAAGGGAGCTAAACGGCGACAAGGATGCGGCCGAGGCGGCGGCCTTCGGCGGCAATCCAGTCCAGGATCGCGACATCGACATCTTCGAAGCCGGGCAGCAGACCCTGCAGCGACGCCGAACGTGTCACAACGATCCGCGAACGCCCGATAAGGGCCGCGAGCGTCGAAACATCCGGGCGTTGCTTCGTCGTTGTCATCACCAGCGTCTCCGGTCCAGTTTCAAACTCGCGCAATCCGGGCTTGTTCCTTTAAGTCGGCCTGATTCCGCATCCGGTTCAAAGATCCAATGCCAGGGTGGCCCGCGAAGGGCGGCAGTGCGGCAATCTCGCGGCATGTCCGCTCAATGTTTTGGCAGGGATGGCGTGAGCCCCACGGCGGGTTCGCCGCTTCAAGAGCACGAAGTATCCCGAAAATATCTTCCGAAATCGCATCCCGATTCAGTCAAATTTTCGCGGTCGTACGCGGGCCGCGACTGAATAGTGCTTTTAGATCAACGGAATATTACCAAGGCGCCGGACTAGCATTGCCGCCCTTGAAGCGTACATAATGCTCTTGGTCGCACGCCGATTTTCACCACTCACATAATAGCGTCAGCCCAGACGGAGGTTTTCGATGACTTTTCAGATTGGCGATACAGCCCCGGACTTCGAAGCCGAAACGACCGAAGGCAAAATCCGCTTCCATGACTGGGTTGGCGACAAATGGGTGGTGCTGTTTTCTCATCCCAAAGATTTCACCCCGGTCTGCACCACAGAACTCGGCACCATGGCGCGGCTCAAGCCGGAATTCGACAAGCGCGGCGTAAAGATCATCGGCCTGTCGGTCGATCCCGTCGATAATCACAAGAAGTGGGCGGCCGATATCAAGGACGTGGTCGGCTTCGCGCCCAATTATCCCATGATCGGCGATACCGACCTGAAGATTTCAAAACTCTACGGCATGCTGCCGGCGAGCACGAGCGGTTCATCGGAAGGCCGCACGCCCGCGGACAATCAGACCGTGCGCAACGTCTTCGTTATCGGGCCGGACAAGAAGATCAAGCTTGTGCTGGTTTATCCGATGACCACCGGGCGTAACTTCGACGAAGTTCTTCGCGTGGTCGATTCCCTGCAGCTCAACGCAAAACATCGCGTTGCGACGCCGGCAAACTGGAAACAGGGCGAGGACGTGATCCTCACCGGCGCGGTAAGCGACGAGGAAGCCAAGAAGCTCTATCCGAACGGCTGGAAGACACCGAAGCCGTACATTCGCGTAGTGCCGCAACCGCACTAAGGAACACGCACTTGCTTTAGTCGCCATACTTGCATTGACTAAGAGAGCGCGGCTTCGGCCGCGCTCTCTGCGTTTAGTCAGGGAGACTTCGATGCTCGTGCTGTACCACACCTCGCATTCCACATGCAGCCAGAAGGTTCGGCTGGTGCTGCACGAGAAGGGCGCCAAATTCGACGAAGTGCGGATCGATCTCGCCAAGAAGGAGCAGCTCAAGCCGGATTATCTGAAGCTCAATCCGAACGGCGTCGTTCCAACCCTTGTCGATGACGGCGTGCCGATCGTTGAATCGAGCGTTATCTGCGAATACCTGAACGATAAATTTCCGCAGAATCCGCTGGTCCCCTCCGACATCGTCGCACGCGCGCAAATGCGCGCCTGGATGCACTACATCGAGGAAGTCGCGGTGGGCGCAATCCGCGTGCCGTCCTTCAATCGCGCCTTCCTGTATCGTTTCAAAGGGCAGGACCAAAAGCAGTTCGAGGCGCAGGAGATCAACCCGCGCCCGGTGCGCAAGGAATTGTTTCAGCGCATGGGTTCGCCCAAGGGCTTCTCGAAGCAAGAAATCGACAAATCGCTTGGTGAGCTTTCAGAGACGTGCCGCCGCATGGACGAGGCGATTGCCAAGAAGGGCCCGTGGCTCATGGGCGAGCAATTCACGCTGGCCGACGTGCTGGTAATGCCGAGCATCGACCGGATGGCCGATCTCGGGCTGTCGACGATCTGGGAGGACAAATATCCGCATGTCAGCGCATGGTACGAGCGCCTCCAGGCGCGGCCGGCGTTCAAGGCGACCTATTACCCGGGATCGCGCGTATCGGATTTCTTGAGTCTCGAACCGCTGTATGCAGCCGGCCGGGAATAAAAAGCATGAACCGCACGATGAATCTCGACGCGGAACTTCAACCGCCGTTCGCCAATTTCCTGGGAATGAAAATCACGCAGATTTCCCTGGACAGAGTCATGGCGGAGCTGGTCGTTCGCGAAGAGCTCAATAACCGCTTCGGCGCAATGCACGGTGGAGCGCTGATGGCGCTTGCCGACAATCTTGGCGCCACCGCCACGATGGCGAATTTGCCCAAGGGAGGACGCACGGCGACAATCGAGAGCAAGACCAATTTTTTCGCCGGCATTCCCGTTGGCGACACGGCCTATGCCGAGTGCACGCCGCTGCACCGCGGCCGCTCCACGATGGTCTGGCAGACCAAGATCACGCGCAAGGACGGCAGGCTCTGCGCGCTGGTGATCCAGACGCAGATCGTCATGCAGCCGGATAAGGCTTAGATTTTCCTCAAGGGTGCGGCGCAAGGCGGCCGGCAATGATTTCGGCTATCTCCGGATCGTCTCCGCTGTCACGCTGGCCAAGACCCTTCACGACGCCGGCCTGGTCCGGCACCTCGCGATTCTGGCTCATTTTCCACTTGCCTTCGAGCCGGGTGACGGCAAAGCGGAATCCGACGATGCCGCGCAACATGGCATCGACATAGGATCGCGGCGCGTCCGACAGCGCCCACGGCTTGGGCTCGGCCTTTTCCTGCTGCGCTGTCAGTTCAGTCACGTGGCGATGCAGCCATTCGCCGTCGGTCATCACTTCCGGGCGGCCGTAGGCGTGCACGGTCGCGTAATTCCAGGTCGGGACCACCTTTCCGTCCTGCGCCTTGGATGGATACCAGTTCGGCGTGATGTAGCCTTCGGGCCCTTGAAAGATCATCAGGGCTTCGCTGACCTCGGCAAGTTCTTTGCAATGCGGATTGGCGCGCGCCAGATGGCACTCGATGACGCCGTAGCGACCGTCCTCCTTCAGCACGGTCGGCAAGTGACTGGCATAGAGACCGGCCGGTCCTGCCGAGACAAGTGCAGCAAAAGGCCTGGCACGCATCAGTGCGTGCATCTGCGGCACATCCTCAACGCGAAAATGATCGGGCCGATACATGGCAATCACCGTGAGCAGAAGTCAGGACCTCTGGCAGAGCAAAACCGCCAGCGTCGCGCAAGGGGCTTATCGGTTCACGGAGGCTCCAGCGCGCCAGCCGTCGTGAGCCGAACTTCAGCCGTGGCGCAAACAGTTCTCCATTTGCCATTCAAATCTCCGGATGCCATCGTTCGAGTAAAGCAGCGAGGAATACCATGGATGTACGCGCCGCCGTCGCCGTCGCCCCCGGCAAGCCCCTCGAAGTAACGACAGTCAAGCTTGAGGGCCCGCGCGCCGGTGAGGTACTCATCGAGATCAAGGCGACGGGAATTTGCCATACCGACGAATTCACCCTCTCGGGCGCCGATCCGGAGGGCCTGTTTCCGGCGATCCTCGGGCACGAAGGTGCAGGCGTTGTCGCCGATGTCGGCCCCGGCGTGACTTCGGTCAAGAAAGGCGACCACGTCATTCCGCTCTACATTCCGGAATGCCGGACCTGCCCTTCATGTCTCTCGCGCAAGACCAATTTGTGCACGTCCATCCGCACGACGCAGGGCCAGGGCGTCATGCCGGACGGCACGTCGCGTTTCTCGCTCGATGGCAAGAAACTCCATCACTATATGGGCTGCTCGACCTTCGCCAATTTCACGGTGCTGCCGGAGATCGCGGTGGCGAAAGTCCGCGAGGACGCCCCATTCGACAAGATTTGCTACATCGGCTGCGGGGTAACCACCGGTATCGGCGCGGTGATCAACACGGCGAAAGTCGAACCCGGTGCGAAATGCATCGTGTTCGGCCTCGGCGGCATCGGGCTCAATGTCATACAAGGGCTTCGCCTGGTCGGCGCCGGCATGATCATTGGCGTCGATCTCAATCCCGAGCGAAAGGCCTGGGGCGAACGCTTCGGCATGACGCATTTCGTCAATCCGGCCGAACTTGGCGGCGATCTCGTGGCCCACCTGGTCAATATGACTAAAAGCGGCGACGATCAGATCGGTGGCGCCGACTATACGTTCGAGTGTGTCGGCAATGTCGCGCTGATGCGCATCGCGCTGGAGAGCTGCCATCGCGGCTGGGGCCAGAGCATCATTATCGGCGTGGCAGGCGCCGGACAGGAAATCGCGACACGGCCGTTCCAACTGGTGACGGGGCGGGTCTGGCGCGGCACTGCTTTTGGCGGAGCCCGCGGGCGGTCGGACGTACCGAAAATCGTCGACTGGTATATGGACGGCAAGATTGCGATCGATCCGATGATTACCCACACCATGCCGCTTTCCGACATCAACAAAGGCTTCGCATTGATGCGGGAAGGCAAGTCGATTCGCGGCGTCGTGCTCTATTAGTGAGCAACCGGCGAAATTGCCTGGCGAGTGCAATTGCCGGCCAAGCCGAAGACTGCCGAAGAAGCCGCGGCGCAGGAACGCGCCGCCTACGCCGGCTGATATCAAGCGGCACCCGCCTGACCGCGGGCGCCGCATTTCTCCGTGAGAGTTTTTCCGTCCGGGAACCAAGCAACGACCGGCAGCCGGCTACTCGCCCTTGATGTTCGCAGCCTTGATGATGGGAGCCCAGTGCGCGACGTCAGCCGTGTTCATGGCCGCCAGTTGCTCGGGCGATGAACCGGCCGCGGCGATGCCCAGCGGTTCGAATTTTGCCTTCACCGCCGGGTCGCTCAGCATTGCGACGGTGTCGGCATTGATTTTTTTGACGATCTCCGGCGGCGTAGCCGGCGGCACGTATAACGCATACCACGACACAGCCTCGTAGCCGGGCACGCCGGACTCCGCGATGGTCGGAAATTCAGGCGCAATCGGGAAGCGATTGGCCGACGTGACGGCGAGACAGCGCACCTGATGTCCCTGGACCGGCGGCAGCAGCGATCCCGTCGTATTGAACATCGCATCGAGCCGGCCTGCGATCAGATCCGTCATGGCGCCCGCGGCAACGCCGCGATACGGCACGTGCGTGATGTCGATACCGGCCATGCTCTTGAACAATTCGCCGGCAAGATGCGGAACCGATCCGATCCCGGGCGAAGCCCAGCTGATCTTGCCGGGATTGGCCTTGGCAAAGGCAATGAAGTCCTCGACCTTCGTAAACGGCGACGAATTCGGCACAACCAGGAGATTTGGATAAGTGCCGACGAGGGAGACGGGCGTGAAATCTTTCACCGGATCGAAGCTGAGCGATGCGAAAAGTAGTCCGCTTACGGCGGGCGCGCCAGCCGTGATCAGCATGGTGTAGCCGTCCGGCGGCGCGTGGGCGAGCGCGTCCATGGCGATCCGTCCGCCGGCGCCCGGCCTGTTCTCGACGATGACTTGTTGTGCCCAGATGTCCGAAAGCTTGTTGGCGACGATGCGGCCTGCGGAGTCCATTCCGCCACCGGGCGGAAATCCAACCTCAAGCTTGACGATACGGGATGGCCAGGTATCCGCGTAGGCGGCACGCACTATCGGTCCCAAAGCGGCACCCGCTCCGGTAAATTGTAAAAATCGCCGACGCGAAAATTTCACAAGCCAACTCCCTCTTTGATAACGGACGACGCTTATTCGGTTTTGATGTTGGCGGCTTTGATAATGGGCCACCATTTCTCGGCCTCGGACTTTTGCAGCGCCGCGAGCGCCGCCGGAGTCTGATGATCACGCGGCACGACTTGCTGACCGAGCTTGGCGAGCCGGGTCTGCACGTCAGGATCGGCAAGCAATTCGACGGTCGCGGCGTCGAGTTTGGCGATGATGTCCTTTGGCGTGTCTTTCGGCGCCCAGAAACCGAACCAGATGGACGCATAAAATCCCGGCAAGCCGGCTTCGTCGGTGGTTGGTACGTTAGGCAAACTCGGGTGACGTGTCGCCGCTGGAACCGCCAGCGCCGTGACCGTACCTGCCAGCACCTGCGCGACGGAATTCGAGGACGGCTCGATCATCATATCGATTTGTCCGGCCATCAGATCCTGCAGCGCCGGCGCATCGCCGCGATATGGCACGAACTGAAAGGTCGTTCCTGTCGCTTTCTCGAAGGCGATGCCGGCGAGATTGCCGGTTGAACCCGCGCCCGGAATCCCGACGCTCGCCTTGCCCGGATTGGCCTTAAGCCATGTAATGAAGTCCGTGAGCGTCTTGATTCCAAGAGAGTTTTTGACGCAGATCAGAAGCGGTTCGGAAGCAAGTTCCGCGATCGGCGCCAGATCTCCCAGCAGATCGAAATCCAGTTTGTAGAGGCCGCCGATCAGGACGTGGGTCGTCAAGGTGCCGACGCTCAGAGTGTAACCGTCGGGAGCGGCGCGAACGACGCGGGCGACGCCGATACTGCCCGCCGCGCCCGTCACATTCTCGACGATTATCGATTGGTTGAAAATTTTTCCCATGCGATCGGCAAGAACACGGGCGATCACATCCGTCGCCCCACCCGCCGAGAACGGGACCACTATGGTGATCGGCCGCGACGGGTAAGTGTCCGCCACCGCGATCCCCGACAGGGCGGGCATTGCCATAGCGCCACCTGCCAACTGCAAAAATTTTCTGCGCCGAAGGTTCATGACGGCTCACTCCGGTTTGAGGTTGGCAAACTTCACGACTTTCACCCAGTTCGCCGTATCGGAAGCGATGAACTTGGCGAATTCGGCCGGCGTGTTGGGCGGCATGACGAGGCCGCCAAGATCCAACAGCCGCGCCTTGATCGCCGGGTCGGCGACGGCGCCATTAATGCCTTTATTGAGCGCGTCGATGATCGCCGGCGGCGTACCTGCCGGCGCGCCATAGCCGATCCAGCCGAACGCTTCGTAGCCGGGCAGAAATTCGGCGACCGCCGGCACACCCGGCATGAAATCGAGCCGTTGCGGCGTCGTAACAGCGAGCGCTCGCAATTCTCCGGCTTTGACGTGGCCGAGCGAGGTCGGCGTGACATCGAACATCACTTGCACTTGACCGCCCAGGAGGTCGGTCAGTGCGGGCGTGGTGCCGTGATACGGCACGTGAACCAGATCGACACCAGCCATGACTTTGAACAATTCGCCGGCCATATGCTGCGGGCCGCCGACGCCAGCCGAAGCCATATTGATCTTGCCCGGATTGGCCTTCGCATAGGCAATGAATTCCGGAAGCGTCTTGGCGGGGAAGGACGGCAGCACTTCCATGATCATCGCAACCCGATGCGTAATGGCAATCGGAGCGATATCGCGGACAAAATCGAATGGCAGGTTGGGTATGAGCGCTTCGTTGATCGTATTTTGCGAGTTCACCAGCAGCAGCGTGTAGCCATCGGGCGGTGCGTGAGCGACGGCCTCGGTTGCCACATTCCCGGTAGCGCCGGGACGGATTTCAACAACGAATTGCTGACCGAGATGCTCGGAGAGATATTGCGCCGTCAAACGGGCGCTGATGTCCGAGGAACTGCCGGCAGCCTGGCCGACCAGCATGCGAACCGGATGCGTCGGATAGTCGAGCGCCAAAGCGCCACGCGGAACGAACGGCAGGGCAACTACCCCTGCCCCCAACTTGAGAAAGCTTCTACGCTTCACGATTCCCCCCTTGTCGCCAGTTATGCTTTTTTTTACCGGCAGGCCCCTGGACCGCATCAGCTTATCACTTTGCAGCAAGCGCGCCATTTGCCGGTGAATGACGAACCGTCGCAGGCAACGCCGCCCCAACGCCACCCCAACTCCACCCTATGACGATCGCCGCTGCAGCCGCGCTTCGCGCAAGAACAGGAAAAGGCCGGTGGCAACGACGATAACCGACCCGACGACAAGACTGATCGAAGGAATTTCGCCCCAAACGACAAAACCGATCGCCATCGCCCAGACCAGCATCAGGTAATAGAACGGCGTGATCGCAGCAGCGGGCGCCAGGTGCAGAGCCTTGGTCCAGCACCACTGGCCAATGGCGTTGGTGAAACCGGTGCCGAACAGGAGCGCCGCATCGAACGGCGTCGGCCATTGCCACCCGAAGAACAGCAGGAAACTGTGAAAGAAAGTAAGAACGGTGAGCTGCCAGATCACCAGCGTATTGGCCGATTCAGTTCTGGCCATGCCGCGCACGGCGACAGTGACGCTTCCGTACATGACCGCGTTGACCAGCGCGAACAGCGCGCCGAGCGTTAGCGAGTTTGCACCCGGGTCGGTAACGATCAGCACGCCGACAAAACCGATCAGGAGCGCGCCGCCGCGCACATAGCCGGCCCGCTCCTTCAGCCAGAAAATTGAAACCAGCGCCGCAAAGAGCGGCGCGGAAAAACTGATAGCGATGGCGCCCGCAAGCGGCATCAGGCTGAAGGCCAGCAGCAATGAGAGCTGCGACACCGATTGGGAGAGGCCGCGCAAAACGTGATCTCGCGGCTTTCGAGTCGCGTAAACCGACAGGCCCGCAACCGGAAGAATAGCGGCAGCGCCCGCGATGAACGACGAGAGCGAACGCAGAAAGACCACCTCACCGACCGGATAAGCTCCGATGAGCCATTTGCTTGCCGCCGAAGCGCTCGCAAAGAGGATCGTAGCGAGGATCATCATGACGATGCCGCGCGGCACGTCGTCGGTTCGCGCCATGATCCGTTGTGAGCCGTTCTGACCGGCTATCGACCCGCTGGACGCGTCCGCTTGCTTTTCGCCGGTCAGATCGTCCATCACCCCAACCGCGCACCCGTCATCGATGCCACATCGACACCACGTGCCGCATCATCGGCAGGCATCGTCAGCACATGGCCGCACCGAACCAAACACGCGGCTGTTTCCGGTACTCTTAACGATGATGCTGCCGGAAATATTGATGCAGCGAAGAACAGCCGGCTTCTTTCAACAGATTCTTGAGCGTGGGAATGCATCTTGCGTATTCACAATGCGACGCAACCAGGTACCAAGACAGTCTCGACGAACGAAGCGCGTGGCGCAAGGTGCGACACGCACCTGATGCCTTTCGTCACCTTCAATTCGGCGTCCGCATTTGCTAAAAGGCCGCTGCGCTGACCGGCGAGCGAAAGCGCCCAGGGGAGGACAACCGTGCTCGATCGAATGAGTGCCTCAGCGCTTGCCGCCGCACTGATGGTACTGGGCATAGCGGCAAACCCCGCGGCCGCCGAGGATTTCCCGACGCGCCCGGTCACGATCATCGTCGCCTCCACGCCCGGTGGCGGAACGGATATCGTCTCCCGCATTATCGCCGAGCAGCTTTCCAAGCAACTCGGGCAACCATTTGTCGTCGAAAATATCCCCGGCGCGGGTTCGCTGACGGGAACGGTCGCGGCCGCCAAAGCCGCGCCGGACGGCTACACGCTGCAAACCGGCCTGAACGCCAGCATGGCGGTCAATCCGAGCCTGTTTGCGCATCTGCCCTACGATCCGATCCTCGATTTCGAGCCCGTCGGAATGCTGGCGCAATTTCCCTTTGTCGTCGTGGTGAGCAAGAATTTTCCGGCACATTCGATCAAGGAGCTGATCGCGCTCGCCAAGGCGCGCCCGGGCGAGATCAATTATGCGTCTGCCGGCAACGGCACCGGTCAGCAATTGTCGATGGAATTGTTCAAACTGATGACCGGGATCAAACTGACGCATGTGCCCTATCGTGGCGCGGCGCCCGCCTATACCGACGTCATATCCGGGCAAGTGCCGATCATGATCGACAATCTGGCGAGCGGACTAGGCCAGGTCCAAGGCGGCAATGTGGGCGCGCTCGCGGTCACCGGCAAAGAGCGTTCGGCGCTCCTGCCCGACGTGCCGACGGTCGAGGAAGCGGGTGTGCCGGGCTATGTCTATTACACCTGGTTCGGCCTGTGGGCGCCGAAGAACACCCCGCAGCAGATCGTTGAGAAATTACACGCGGAAGTGAAAAAGGCTCTGATGACCGATACGGTGCGCCAGCGCATCGCCGCGGCGGCCGGCGTGCCGCTCGACATGCCGCTGGCTGACATCAAGCCCTTCCTCAAGGCCGAGATCGCGAAGTGGGCGGCTGTGGTCAAGCGTGCCGGGATAACAGTCCAGTAGCCTCAAAAGCGGCGTTTGTCCTGCACGACATGGCGGGGAGCTTTCAACCCGCCGCGTCCGTGATAAAGACGCCGCAGCCGTGAAACGAGAACGGAGAAATCATGCTTGAGCGATTTGTGATGCGCGCCGCCGCCATTGCGCTTTTGAGTATTGGTATCGTTGCAACGTCCGCCCTGGCGCAAGATTTCCCGACGCGGCCGGTGACCATCGTCGTCGCCCAGCCGCCGGGCGGCGGCACCGACATCATCGCGCGTATCATGGCCGACCAGCTCTCCCGGAAGCTTGGACAGCCGTTCATCGTCGAGAACCGGCCCGGCGCCGGCACGGTGGTCGGCAGCGCGTCGGTTGCCAATGCCACACCGGACGGTTACACGCTCCTCATGGGTCTCACCGCCAATATGGCGGTCAATCCGAGCCTTTTTGCGAATTTGCCCTACGACCCGATCCGCGACTTCGCACCGGTCGGCATGGTGGCGAAATTTCCCTTTGTCATCATCGTCAGCAACAATTTGCCGGTGCATTCGATCAAGGAGCTTATCGCGCTCGCCAAATCGAAGCCGGGCGAGATCAATTTCGCCTCCGGCGGCAACGGAACCGGGCAACACCTGTCGGCCGAACTTTTCAAGCTGGAAACCGGCATCAATATCACCCACGTTCCCTATCGCGGCGCAGCGCCGGCCTATACCGACGTCATATCGGGCCAAGTGCCGGTGTTTTTCGACAATCTGTCGAGCGCGCTCGGCCAGATCCAAAGCGGCAGCGTGCGGGCGCTTGCGGTCACGGGCACCGAGCGCTCGCCGCTCCTGCCCAACGTCCCGACAGTCGCCGAATCCGGCGTGCCTGAGTACCAGTATTATGTCTGGTTCGGCCTGTGGGCGCCGAAGAAGACGCCCCAGCCGATCGTCGAAAAGCTCAACGCGGCCGTGAAAGTGGCGCTGCAAAGCCCGGAGGCGAAGGAGCATATCGCTGCCGCCGCGGGAGTGCCTTTCGACATGCCGCTCGCCGACATCGATCCGTTCGTGCAAGCCGAAATCGCGAAATGGGCCGATGTCGTCAAGCGCGCCAACATCACGGTGCAGAACTGACGGCCGGCGTCTTTTGCGCAATCGTTGCCTTCGGCCGTGAAAGCTCAGTCATCGTCACGCCGGAAGAGCCAGCGGGTTTCCTTGTACCTCATGGACCAGCGGCCGCCCTCCCGGATGAACTTGTGCGTGTAGTGCACGACCAGCCGCGGCAGCGACAACCGCAAAGGCCCGGCGTCTGCACTGCCTTTGCCGCGAAAGACGAGCGCATAGGCATTCGATGAGGCGTTGTTCTCATCGGCAACGTCGACGACGATATTCGTGACGTAATGCGCGCTGACCGCGCCGGCGCCATGATGTTCCACGAACTCTCTAATGGCGGCGTGCCCTTTCAAAGGCGGATTGCCGGGCCGCTGCCAGACGCCATCCTTGGCAAACACGCCAAGGATTTTATCGACGTCGTGTGTGTCGATCGCGTTGCAATAAACCTTGATGAGCCTTGCGCACTCATGCTCGATCTGCATCTTCAATAACGAGTCCAATTCGGCCACTCCTGTTTTTAGAGACGCGCGGTAAGTCGGTTTGCCCCCGTCGGGAAGCAGACAGCCTTCACTGCATGGCCTTATTTTATCGGAACGAGCGGCGCTCGCTGAAACTGATCATTTCATTCAGGATCATTGAGATCGCCATGAGCACGAATAGCGCGGCGAAGACACCCGTCGTATCGAATGCTCCCGCCGAATACGAAAGCAGATAGCCCAGACCGCGGTTCGCTGCGATGATCTCACCGACAATCGCACCGATCAGCGCATAAGGCACGGAAAGCTTCAGGCCCGTATAAATCCAGGCTCTCGCGCCGGGTACGATGATTTTACAAATGAGCTGGAGCCTGCTCGCGCCCATGAGCCGCACGATGCCCGTGAGCTCCTCGTCATTTTGCCTGATGCCGGCATAGGTATTCCAGAACACGAGAAAGAAAACGGTAATCGCGGCCAGCGCGATCTTCATTTCGATTCCGATGCCGAACCATAAGATGAAAAGTGGGCCCATCGCCACTTTTGGAAGGCTGTACAGCGCCACAATGAACGGATTGGCCACGTCACCGAGCGATCGGCTGAGACCCAATCCGATGCCGGCAATAATTCCAGTCACCGACCCGATCAGAAATCCCCACCCCATTTCCTGAAGTGTTATCCAGGTATGATAGACAAGCTTGCCGTCGGCGCTCCATTGATAGAGCCGGTAGGCCACGTCGGACGGCCGACTCAGCCAAAAAGCGTCAATGAGGCGGCCGGAAGAAAATTGCCAGGCGCACAGTATGAATAGCGCGATGGCAATCCGGATCAGGACAATGTTGGCGGTCCGGCGCCTGGATTCGGTGGCCGCGATCGATGCCGACTGCACTTCGCCTTGAGGCGTCGCATCAATAATTTTCATCAGCCCTCCAGCCGATTGATCTTCAAAAGCCCCCATAGCTTTTCGTGAATCTCCCTGAAATACGGGAGAAACCGGGTCGTATTCAGGTCTCGAGGCCGCGGAATGTCGATCTCCTCGATCGCAAGAATCTCGGCAGGCCGCGGTGAAAAGACCACGACGCGATCGGCCAGCGTAATCGCTTCGGTAAGATCGTGCGTCACGTAGAGGATCGTCGGTTTTGCCTTGTTCCAGAGCTTCATCAATTCATCTTCGATGACCAGCTTCAGTTGAGCGTCCAGGGCACCAAAGGGCTCGTCCATCAGCAGCGTATTGGCGCCGTAGATGAGCGCACGCGCCAGCGTCACGCGTTTGCGCATGCCGCCAGAAAGCTCATTCGGATAATGTTTGCCGAATCCCGAAAGACCCACTTGCGAGATCGCCTCCTGGATTCGCGCTTCCCGCTCCGCGTTGGGGATTCTGCGTATCTCCAGAGGCAAGCCGAGATTGCCTTCGACCGTGCGCCACGGCACCAGATTGTCTCGCTGGGTCACGTATCCGACTTGCGTATTGATCTCGCGAACCGGCTTGCCTTGAAAATAGACCTCGCCCGAACTTACTTTCAAAAGCCCCGCCAAAAGATTCAGAAGCGTGGACTTGCCCGACCCGCTCGGCCCGACCAGAGCGATGAATTCACCCGGTTTGGCCCGCAAGCTGACGTCCTTGAGGACCGGAGTGGCGACACTGTCCTTGAAATAGCTTTTGCACGCCTTTCGAAATTCGAATGCGGTATCGTCCGATAATTTGCCGATAGCATCCATGAGCAGGGCTTGAGACATCGCTTTTTGTTCCGGGCTGCTGCCTTGAGCTTCGATGTTGAACGTCAACCCCGGATTACTGCAGGGCAGCCTTGGCGATTGAATTATCGACGATCTTGTCGGCAGCCGGTTTCTCGCTGGTGGTTATGGACTCAAGAGCTTTGGCGACCGTCGGCAGTGGAATGACGGGGTCCGTCGAGAACGACTTATAGGAAACATTGAACGCCGATTTGAAGACAACAGGGTCGATGTTGGGAAATGCCTTCGCGCCAAGCGCCAGTGCTTTGTCCTTGTCCGACACCATGAGCTTTTGCGCGCGCGCCACGGCACGAACGAACTTCGTCAAGATTTCGCGTTTCTCCGAAATTGTCGCCGGCGTGGTAGCCACCGCCTGAAACATCACGTCGCGATATTTCGGAATCTCGCCGGTCATCAAGTTAACAAGGATCAGTCCCTTGCCATCCGCTTCCGCCTGATTGCCGGCGGGAGGAGACAAGACAAATCCATCGATGCTTTTGCGTGCCAGCGCCCCGAGCATCTCATTGCCGGCACCACCCAAGGCCAGGATTTGGGCGTCATGATCGGGGGAGAGATGGCCCATCGTCAGAAGTGTTCGCATGACGTCATCCGTCATGCTCCCCGGAGCGCTCACCGCGAACGTGCCGTCTTTGAGAGCCTGCAGCCGTTGGTCGAGCGGTGAATCCGCGGAAATGTTGTGCTTCTTGGCAAAATCGGTGGAAACCGTAAGCATCATCTGCGGCTGGCTGGTGATGCCGGCGATGATCGCGAGATTCCTGCCCTGTGAAACCGCATTCGCCACATCGGACACGGTGGCCAAAGCGACGTCGGCGCTCCGGCCGATGATTGCGGCCACCGCCTGCGCGCTGCCGCGTGTCGGAACTATATCGACGTCCAGCCCTTCCGCAGCGAAATAACCTTCATCCTGCGCGATGTAGATAGCGAGATACCCGATAACGTGAGCACCTTCAGCGATAACCATTTTTTCGGCTAAAGCGGATGCCGACCACACGCCGCACAAGGCGAAGATAAGCGAAAACAAAATCGCGCTGAACCGTCTTCGTCCCGGAATTGAGCAGGCAGCCCGGTCAATAGCGCAAACATATCGCGACATGACATTCCTCCCTGCAATCCGGCAGCACGGTTTTTGATTGGTGCGCCGTTCTCGATGCACCTTTGCGATTGCGGGCGGTTGCCGAAAGAGCTGCCGCCCCACCCCTGGTTCAGGGCACAATTTCAGCCGAACATTAAGTCCGGCCCTGATCGCCAGTGTATATAAAATGAGAATATAGGGTATTACGATTATGCATCGCTTGTTCAAGAGCGATAAAAAACAGCAACGTCACTTTACGCGCAATGCTTGTTTTGCACCAATCGGTTACCGTGCGCGGCTGTCATGCAAGATACGCGTCCCATTCCTTGCCCTTGACGAGTGCGCGGACTTCATCGAGCAGCAGCTTCTCGACCGCAACGGTTGCCCGGTTGGGAACGTGATCGTGGCGCGTCGCCATCACGATATGACGAATGACTTTCGGCCGGACAAGCGGCGCAATCCTGAAACTGGTTCCTAACTGCTCCCGCTTGAACGCCGATGTCGGCAGGATCGTGTAGCCGAGCCCCTCCTGCACCAGATCTTTCAGGACCAGAAAGGAGTCGGCTTCAAAGCGTATATTGAGCGACGTTTTGCTTTTCGAGGCGGCATGATCGACGACGGCTCTTAGTCCGTGCGGCCGGCTCGGCAATACAAGCTGAAGAGCGGCGATCGAGCGAAACGGTACCGGTTCATCGATATTCAGATCGCACGTTGCCGGACCAACCAGCACCAGCCGCTCGAACAGAAGTTCGGTCACGCGGAAGTGCAAATCTGAAGCCGGTCCATAGAGCACCGTTGCATCGATTTCGCTACGCTGCAGCCATTCGACGAGATAGCCGCCATAACCCTCGACGATCCGAAGCGACACCCCTGGAAGCTCCTTGGCGACACGTTTCGCGAGCCGCCCGGCAAGAATGAAGCTGATCGTCGGCGTCATTCCCAGTGAAACGCGTCCCTCGATCCGCTTGGCGAACGAACGCACCTCGTCAAAAGAGCTTTCAAGCTGGCGCAGCGGTGAGCCGATATGCTCCAGCAATTGCCGTCCCGCCTCGGTCAACTTCATGCCGCGCCCGTGGCGCGCGAACAGCGGGACGCCGATTTCGTTTTCCAGCATTTTGATCTGTCGCGAGAGCGCTGGCTGAGCCAATCGCAGTCTGTCCGATGCCTGGCTCAACGAACCCACTTCGGCGACCCGGAGAAACGTGCGCAGCTGCTTTAAGTCCATAATGCCTATGCCATTTCTTTATAGCAGTTATCGCACATTTCGAATTTCGTTAAGCGTTTTATTGATGGAACGGTGCGGCCGTCATACAGGGCAGCACAGAAATGACTCCTCCATCATGAGCAACAGGGTTGCAATTTCGGGGATCAGCCATGACTGGCCCGCCGAGATCTTTGAAGTCTTGAAGCATTACAAAGTCCGTCAGGTGGCCTTCGTACCCGACGGCGGCCATGCGCGGCTGATCGAACTTGCCCAGAAAAATAATGCGATGCGCACGGTCACTCTCACGACCGAAGAAGAAGGCGTGGCGCTTTCTGCCGGCGCATGGATCGGCGGCGACCGCTCGGTTCTTCTCATGCAGTCGAGTGGCGTCGGAAACTGCGTCAACATGCTGTCCCTGATCCGCATTTGCAAAATTCCCTTCCTCACGATCGTCGCCATGCGTGGCGAATGGGGAGAGGTGAACCCCTGGCAGGTGCCGATGGGAAGCACGACGCCGGATGTTTTCGGTCTCATGGACATTCGCGTGATGCGCGCCAACGACGCCGCGGAAGTACCAGGCGTCATGAAGGCCGCGGCGGCGATGGTATTCGACGGCGGCACGGCGACGGCGGTCCTGCTGTCGCAACGCCTGATCGGCGCAAAAGTATTCTGAACGGTCCGGGAGCATCACAATGCTTGATCGAAGGCAAGTCGTCGCGAGCCTGCTGAAGGACCGCAAGACTCTCGTCGTCGTGTCCGGGCTCGGCTCGTCCACCTACGACGTTGGCGCGGCCGGCGATCACGAGCGGAATTTCAGCCTCTGGGGTGCGATGGGCGGGGCCGCGATGATCGGACTCGGCATTGCCCTCGCCAGGTCCGATGTTCCGGTTCTCGTCATCACGGGTGACGGCGAAATGCTGATGGGCATGGGCAGCTTTTCGACGATCGCACTGCAAAATCCGCCGAACCTCACGATTGCGGTCCTGGACAACAGTCTATTCGGCGAAACGGGAGGTCAGGAGACGCATACGGCGCGCGTGACCTCTCTCTCCGAAGTGGCGAAGGGCTGCGGCGTGCGGGATGTTTGCGAAGTTAGGACAATGGCGGAAGTCCTTGCCTTCGCGGCCCGAGTTCACGACGCCAAAAAGGGGCTGACTTTCGCAAACATAAAGATCGGACGAGAACTGCCGCCGCGGGTCATGACGTCTCGCGCCGGCGCCGTCATGGCCGAGAGAACGCGGCAGGCGCTTGGCGCGCTCCTAGCCTGAGACTAATATCGCTCACGCACAGTCGCCGGCCGCACCGCGGCCGACATCGCAGCGCCGATTTTTCTGATTTCGTCTTCATCAACGCGGTATCGACGTCATTCGCGTCGAGCCGATCGCAGTCTAAAAAACGAGCGGGTCGCCAAATACAATCAGGAGAGTTCTCATGCAAAACTATCAAATGTATATCGGCGGACGCTGGTTCGATGCCTCGACCGGACAGAACCTCGACACGGTCAACCCCTATACCGGCGAAGTCTGGGCCAAAATTCCGCGCGGAGCGGCGGCCGACGTCGATCGTGCGGTCGCCGCGGCGCAAGCGGCCTTCACCGGAGAATGGTCAAGCCTGAAACCGTCGCAGCGCGGCCGGCTGTTGATGAAGCTTGCGGACCTGGTTGAGGATTCCGCCGATCATCTGGCGCAGATCGAGGTGCGCGACAACGGCAAGCTCTTTGCCGAAATGTCCGCGCAGACGAAATATCTGGCGCAGTGGTATCGCTACTATGGCGGCCTCGCCGACAAGATTGAAGGCGCCGTCATTCCGACCGACAAGGCGGATACGTTCAATTTCACACGCTACGAGCCGCTCGGCGTCATCGCCATGATCACGCCGTGGAATTCACCGCTCCTGCTTTTGGCCTGGAAACTGGCGGCCGCCCTCGCCGCCGGCAACGTCGCGGTCGTAAAACCGTCGGAATACACGACGGCATCGACGCTCGAATTCATGTCGCTTTTCGACAAGGCCAAATTTCCGCCGGGCGTCGTGAACGCGATCAGCGGGCTCGGCGCCGAAGTCGGTGCCGCTCTGGTCGAACATCCGGGGGTGGCAAAGGTCGCCTTCACCGGGTCAGACGTTTCCGGCCAGAAAATCTACGAAGCCGCGGCGAAAGGCATAAAGCATGTCTCGCTCGAGCTCGGCGGCAAATCGCCAAACATCGTCTTCGCGGACGCCGATCTCGAAGCCGCCGTCATGGGCGCAATCTCCGGCATTTTTGCCGCCACCGGGCAAACCTGCATCGCCGGCTCGCGTCTTTTGCTCCAGCGCTCGATACACGACAAATTCATCGAACGGCTTCTCGAAGTCGTGCGAGCCGCCACGATCGGCGACCCGATGTCGGCCGAAACACATGTCGGCCCGGTCACCACGCCCGCGCAATACCGCAAAGTCCTCGACTACATCGACATTGCCAAAAAGGAAGGCGCAAAATGCATCCTTGGCGGCAAGCCTTACGACGGACCGGGCGCGCGCGGCGGACAATTCGTCGAGCCGACGATCTTCACCGGCGTCAACAACAAGATGCGGATCGCACAGGAGGAAGTGTTCGGGCCGGTGCTCGCCGTCATCACGTTCGATGACGAGGAAGAGGCCATTTCAATCGCAAACGACGTCGATTTCGGTCTTGCCGCCGGCGTCTGGACGACGGACATCGGACGGGCATTTCGCATGTCCGAAAAACTGCGGGTCGGCACCGTATGGGTGAACACCTACCGGGCCGTCAGCTACACCTCCCCGTTCGGCGGCTATAAGCGCAGCGGACTCGGCCGCGAGAGCGGAATGGAAGGGATCAAGGAATTTTTGCAGGTGAAGTCGGTCTGGATCGCGACAAAATCCAGCGTAACAAATCCATTCATCATACGGTAGGGTTCGGCGCGGACCCTCTGCCGTATTCCAGACGGATCTTTTGATCGTATCGGAACCGGTCCGATGGATGGATGCTGATCGTGACCTCGAGAACGCGGTCGTTCTTGCCGATATAGCGGCGCAGCGTCTGCAATCCCGTAGTGCCCGGCGTCGCTTTCACGTGATGGGCGATCTCGGGTGAAAGAATGACCGCGCTGATCTGCTGCTGCACCTCGACGATCTTTTCGCCATACCGCTTTTCGATCATGACGTAGATCGGATCGGTTCCGCTGCCGATATCGGGAAGGATGTCGGTGTAGAACGGATTGAGGAAAATCCTGGTCCAGCAGATCCTGTTCGCGAGAGTCTTGCGGTAGCGAAAACCTTCGACCGTCGGCCAATCCTCGCCAAGATCTGGCAGATCGACATTGGCAAGCGGCGTTCGCGTCTTGGTTCTCTTGAGAACGTGAAGCCGTGTATCGGCGACGTATTGCCAAAAGTCCTCGATCGAACCGATATATTGCACGTAGCGCGCCTGGGATTCGGCGGCTTCGACGCGCGTGCCGACGCCTTGGTGGCGTGACAGGAGACCGGCCTCGGTGAGTTTCCGGATCGCCTCGCGAACCGTGAAGCGGCTCACGCTAAACTGCGCACTCAGTTCCGATTCCGCCGGCAGCAATGCTCCGACCTGATATTTGCCTGAGCGGATTTCCCGGACGATTTCGCGCGCCAGCATGAGGTAGCGCGGTTCTTTGGTCTCAAATGGCAGTTTTTCGAGATCAAGTTCGCTGGCCATGCGCCGCCTTTCGCCAAATCCGTTTAGCTCACTCTCCCCGCCGCCGCACCGCAAAATCGCTCGGGCCGCGATTTACAGGTTGACAATCGCCCTGGGTCGGACCAGTCTTCCGGTTGTCCGTACAACTGGACAAGCGGAGGATACCACATGCTCAAGGAAGTCGATACCCAGACATTCGAGATCAAGCCGAGCCCTTCCGGCACCGGCGCCGAGGTGATCGGGCTCGATCTGTCGAAGCCGCTCGACGGCAACACATTCAAACGCATCAGCGATGCGTTCAACGATTATTCGGTTCTGGTCTATCGCGATCAGCATCTGACCCCGGAGCAGCAAATCGCGTTCTCGCGCATGTGGGGCCCGCTGCAAGTCAACGTGCGAAGCGACTTCAACAAGCCAGGCTATCCCGAGCTCTACATCGTCTCCAACGTGCTGGTGGACGGCAAGCCGATTGGTTCGCAGGATGCCGGCCGCTATTGGCACTCCGACCTCTGCTACCTTCCCAAACCGACGAAATGCTCGCTGCTTTATGCGCACGAACTGCCGGGCAAGGACCTCGGCGACACCATGTTCGCCAGCAACATCAACGCCTACGAAAAACTCCCCGCCTCGGTGAAGAAGCGCCTTGAGGGAAAGAAGGCGGCGAACAGCTATCGCTACATGTACGATCGCAAGGTCAGCGAATTCGGTTTGCGCCCGAAGCTCACGGAAGAAGAAAAAAGGAAATATCCGGAAGACGCCATTCACCCCGTGATCCGCACGCATCCGGAAACCGGCAAGAAATGCATCTTCGTCTGCGAAGGCTACACCACCACGATTTTAGACATGCCGGAATCCGAGAGCGAGGAATTGCTCAAGATCCTGTTTGACGCCGTGCAACAGCCGGACAATATCTATCGGCACAAGTGGCGTCTCGGCGACCTCCTGATGTGGGACAATTGCGCCGTCCAGCACAAGGTCAGCTTCGACTACGAGCTGCCGCTTCGCCGGCGTCTCGAGCGCTGCACGGTAGAAGCGGCGCGGGTTCCGTTCTGAAGCAATGCGAGGAAGGGCAATAAGCTGCCCTTCCTCGCCCATCCGGGCCGGAAATCATGCTGGCGCGCTCGGAGAGATTCGAACTCCCGACCCTCAGATTCGAAGTCTGATGCTCTATCCAGCTGAGCTACGAGCGCAATAATCCGCACAATAATCGGTTCGCCACAAAGCGCCAGCGCGGTCCGCAAACCGCATGTTGCGCTTTGGCGTTTGCCGGCGTGACGGTCGCCGCGGAACGTAAAATTTCGCGAACCGGAATATCGCCCGAAGTTCCCTCCCGTCATGCGCCGCGCGCAGTGGCAATATTCCGTTCGTAGCCTGGAACGGGACGGGTCCGTCTTTCGTTAATGGTCAGCACCAACGATGGACGGAGACCCATCATGTCTGATTACAGGAACTCGGATTTCCGGAACCCGGAAGACCCCTTCCGGAGGGATTCCAAGCTCGACCCGGATGTGGCTGCCAGCAATACCGCCTGGGGCTGGATTGCCGCCGCAGTCTTTGTGGTGGTCCTTCTGGCGGTCGCCTTTGGCGTCGGGCATCAGCCGGGCCAGGGCGGCACCAATACGGCCGCCAATGACATGACCCCGCCGGCAGCGACCCGCATGGCACCGCCGGCAATGACCCCGCTGCCGCCGGCCGCGACACCCGCTCCGGCGGCTCCGATGACGCCAGCGCCGCCTCCTCCGCAGGGTTCGCAGTAACGGCCTGCGGCGCATAGCGATCAATGCAGAACGGCCCCGGTCAAACCCGGGGCCGTTTCGCCAATCGCGATCGCGAGACTTAAAGGACTATTCGTGCGCCGCCATTCCCGAGCGGCGGACCAGGCCGACGAAACGCGCGCCTATCTCATGGCCGAGCCGCCAAACCACCTGGTAGTTGCATTCCTTGGCGATATTGTCGCCGGACAGGAGCAGGACGAAATCGTCAGGAACGTCGAAGCCGTTGACGTGAAGCCGCACGCCGCCGGTCGATAAATCGGTGACGAGACAGTCACGCGGCAGTGTACCGCTGGCAATCTGAATCTTGGCCACGCGGTTGATCAGACGGCGCTGCGCGCGGCGCCTTTCCGGAGCCTTCATGCGATACGGCCTCAAATGTGGCCGCTTTGCCGCGGCCTCACCCACTTTCGGTAAAATCATTAGCTGACGGCCATTGCAGGCGCGCTAAGTCGAAAGAGCGAATTTTCTTCGCATTCGAATGAAATTCTTGATCCGAACACTTGTGGCGCTACGCGAAGGCGGCATCCACGGGCACCCGATAGCCATTCACCAGGCGATTGGTTTCGTTCGCCATGCCGACGACGGCCATAAGCTCGCCGAACATCGCCTCGCTCATGCCCGCCTTGCGCGCCGCGGCGCTGTGGCTCGCGATACAATAGGCGCAGCCGTTCGTAACGCTGACTGCCAGATAGACCATTTCCTTGGTGAGCGGATCGACCGCGCCCGGCGCCATGATCTCCTTGATGCTCTCCCAGGTCCGCCGCAGGGTTGCCGGATCGTGCGCAAGATATTTCCAGAAATTGTTGACGTCCTCGACCTTCCGGCTGCGCTTGATATCGTCGAACACGGCGCGAACTTCCGGTGATGCGTCGCGATATTCGATCGGCGGGCGTGACGGCATGGCTCGATGTCTCCCTGCTTTTTCTCTTCGCACATTACCGCTTCGGCAGCCGGCGCGGGAGAGGCTGCCGCAGCCGTTCGAAAGCCGCAAATTTTAATTGATTTCGACGCCGGCCATTGATCGCGCCGAAATCAACATTCTGGAGCGCAATGAACCCATGGCAGCGCTGTGAATTGGTTCCATGCGACTGCAGCTCCATTGGGAGAGCGTCATGCCACGCGCGAAGCGTCATGCCACGCGCGATCAGTATGCTTGTTGCCGACGATTCGAGCGTCGCGCAGAACATCCTCACCGAGGCGGCGCACGATTCGAAGCTGCCGCTGCGGCTGAGCACGACCGACAACGGACGCGATTGCCTGACATTGCTCAACGGCGCCAATGTCGATCTCGCCTTCGTCGACGTGCATATGCCGGAACTCTCCGGAACCGAGGCGGTATGGTCGGCGAGGACACAGGGAATCCAGACCTTCGTCACACTGATGTCGAGCCCTCCTGCCACCGAGGCGGTGGATCTCGCAATCAAGCTGCGCGCCTACGAATTCCTGTTCAAGCCGTTCACCGCCGCCGACGCGATCGCCATCATCAAAACCTATGATCGGATCGCCTCTCCCACGAAAGTCCTGATCGTTGACGATTCATCGTCGGTACGGATGATCGTGCAAAGAATTCTTCAAGGTACCGTGTTCAATTGCGAGATCGCCGAAGCGGGCGATGGCAACGCCGCCCTCGCCTCTTGCCGCACGACATCGTTCGATGTCGTATTCCTTGACTGCAACATGCCCGGCCTCAGCGGCTTTGAAACCATAAAACGTCTTCTTCTCGTGCAGCCGGCGCTCAAGATCGTGATGATCTCGAGCGAGCACAGCCTCGCCAGGGAAGACCAGGCTTTGGACAAAGGCGCCTGCGCGTTCCTGCACAAGCCCTTCAAGTCCAATGACGTCGATCAGGTGCTGCACGCGGCCTTCGGCTTGCGCTCGCCCAACTTGCAGGTCAAAGGCAGCGAGCCAAGCTTCGACATTGCCATCGAAGGCAGCACGATCCGCCTCGCACACAAGTCGAGCGGCCATATTTTTGAATATTTGTGGAGTCACCGGCCGCCCTATCTGCGAAACGCGGTGATCCGCGCCGCGGCGGCCTGCGACATTGCGCCGACGCAGGTTGCGCCGGCGGCTGCCAAGACTGCGCTGTCGCAACTGCAGTCGGCGCGGCTTCTTACGGTGCAGTAAATCTCCCGCAGCCGCAAACCCGGTCGAAGCCAAACCTGATCGAACCCAAATCTGATCGAACCCAAATCTGATCGACCATTGTCGCGGGCGCGGCAAGGAGGCACTATCGGCCCCGCAACATGCGGGGTACGCAATCATGCCGAGGACACCGGACTATTTTGCCGGCAAGACCATCATCATCACGGGCGCCGCAAGCGGCATCGGCCGCGCCACGGCGCAGATTTTTGCACGCGAACGCGCCAATGTCGTCTGCGCCGACCTCAACGAGGCGGGTGCGAAGGAAACAGCGGCGCAGGTCAACGGCAAAGGCAGCCAGGCCCTGGCGCTGAAGGTCGATGTCACGTCGCGCGCCCAGGTCAACGACATGGTGCAGCGCACGGTCGCAGCTTTCGGCGGCGTGCAGTTTTTGTTCAACTCGGCCGGCGCCGCGATCCGCCGCTCGAAATTTCTCGATATCGACGACGCGCTGATGGAGAAGACCTTCGATCTCAACGTCAACGGCACGCTCTACGGCATGCAGGCAGTGCTGCCGCATATGCTCAAGGACAAGCTCGGCGTCATCGTCAACATGGCGAGCATGGCGCACCGCCGCGGCGGCCCCGGCTCTTCGGTCCATTATGCCGCCGCGAAAGGCGCGGTCGTGTCGATGACGCTTGGCGTCGCGCGCGAATTCGCGGCACAAGGCATCCGCGCACTGTCGATCTCGCCCGGACCGATCCAGACGCCGTTCCAGGACGCGGCGCAATCGTCGCCGGAACTCGTGCAGCGCTTCCTTGAGGACGTGCCGATGAAGCGCTTCGGCGAGCCCGAGGAAATCGGCGAACTCGTGCTGTTCATGTGCTCGGACGCTTGCCCATTCATGACCGCCGACACGGTCTATGTGAACGGCGGCGGCGGCTGGCGCTAAGCTGGGCGGATTACGCGCCGCGCGGCCGCCAGATCACCAGAAACACGCCGGCAACGCAGATCGCCATGCCGGCGAGTGCAAGTGGCGTCAGGCGCTCGCCGAACAGCGCCCATGCCATCAGTGCGGTGATCGGCGGCGTGAGATAGAACAGGCTGACGACGCGCGTTGCCGCGGAACGGCGGATCAGAAAATAAAGCAGCCACACCGCTCCGAAAGACAGCACGAAAACGAGCCAGCCGACCGCAAAGATAAATTGCGGCGTCCAGTGCACGATGCGCGTTTCAAAGCCCCAGGCCCCGAGCGCAAACAGGAGCGCCGCGGCCGCATACTGGACGGCGAGCGCCGGACGCCAATCGATGCCGCCGCCATATCGCTTCTGGTAGAGCGTGCCGACGGTGATGCCCACGAGCGCCAGGCTGGCGGAGAGCCACGCCAGCGGCGTCGTTTCGCCGGTCGCGATCTTGTTGTGCAGGATCAGGTAAACGCCGGCGAGCCCGAGAACGAGGCCGAGCCATTGCCGCGGCACGACACGCTCGCCGAGCCAGCGGTTGGCGATGGTCGAGGTCAGCACCGGCTGCAGGCTGACAACCAGCGCGACAAGGCCGGCGGAGAGGCCGTTCTCGATCGCGATGAATACGCCGCCGAGATAAAGCCCATGCACCATGAGCCCGGTCGCAGCGCTGTGCATAATGCCGCGCCCGTCCGGCCATTTCGGCCGCGTCAGCGCGATGAGAATGCCAAGGAGGAGCACCGCCGCAGCCATGCGGATGGCCAGAAACGTCAGCGGCTCGGCATAGCGCAGCCCGTATTTCGCGCCGACGAAACCCGAGGCCCAGAACACCACGAACACAGCCGGCGCCGAGAAAACGGCAAAATCCTCGAATTTGCGCGGCATTGCTCTCGGTACTGTTTTTGGCGTTTTTCTTGTCGGCGTTCTTCTTGGCCGCGGCCGGCGTTCTATGCGGCCCATTCCTCGACCAAGTTGAGCATATCGCGCGTGCGCGTGACACCCGCCGGCCACGCTTTGTCGTAATCGGCGACAAGCATTTTGAAGCCGTCCGATTTCAGCGCCGCGTCGAGCTTCGTCATGTCGGCGAATTGATAGGCCGCATAATGCACGCCGGCATCCGCCGCGCTCCAGAAGCGCCAGCACTTCTCCGCCTTGAACTCATTAAAAGCCAGCGGCAGGTGATGCGCCGAATACCACGCATCGAATTTTTCACGCAGCGCCTCGGCAACCACGGAGCGGACGGTGAAATAGGCTTTGGGCATGGGATCACTCCATAACATCCTCATCCTGAGGCGCGAGCGGAGCGACCTCAAAGGATGACGGAACAAGCCTCCGTCACTCTCCCCGAATTCCCGCGGCCTTGATGATCGGCCACCATTTCTCGATCTCGGCCTGGTGGAACGCGGCGAAGCCTTGCGGCGTCTGCTGCTCGCGCGAGGCGACATCGAGACCGAAATTGGCAAACTTGGCGCGCAAGGCCGGATCCGCGAGCGCCTGCACCATCGCCCCGTTGAGTTTTGCAATGATGTCGGGCGGCGTGCCCTTGGGCGCGAAAAAGCCGAACCATCCCAGCATGTAGAAGCCGGGCACGCCGGCTTCGTCGGCGCTTGGGATATCCGGCATCGAGGGCGAACGTGTTGGCGCGAGATTGACCAGCGCCTTGATGGTGCCGGCGCGCACTTGCGGCAACGCGACCGCGCCCTGCACCAGCAACAGATCGACCTGGCCTGAAATCAGGTCGATCATCGCCGGCCCGGCGCCCTTGTAGGGCACAAACAGCACCTGCGTGCCGGTAAGCTTTTGCAGCAAAAGCCCGCCGACCTGCGCGGTGGCGTTCTGATTGACGAATTTGGCGTCGCCCGGATGCTCCTTCATCCAGGCCACCAGGGTCTTCAAGTCGTTCGCCGGAAACGCCTTCGGCGCCAGGAGGAGCTGCGGATTGATCGAGATCAGCCCGATCGGCGCAAAATCGGTCTCCAGGTTGAAACCGATATTGTAGATGATGGCGCCGACATGGGTGTCCCACTGGCCGATGTCGATGGTGTAGCCGTCGGGCGTCGCGCGAGAGAGACGGCCGACAGCGATCGAGCCGCCGGCGCCGCCGACATTCTCGACGATGACCGGCTGGCCCAAGGCTGCGCCCATCTTGTCGGCCATCAGGCGCGCCGCAAGGTCGGTCGAGCCGCCCGGCGGGAACGGCACGATCAGCGTGATCGGGCGCGAAGGAAAAGTATCGGCCTGCGCCGGCGCAATGGCGGCAAACGCCGCCAGCACCAGCGCAATCATCAGGTTTCGCATGGTCCTCCTACTGCGGCGGCGCCGGCGTGGCCAGCGGCTTGCCCTTCTCGACGATATAGGTGCCGACCAGCTTCGTGCCGTTCGGCCCGCTCTTGGCGCCGTGGATCGTGCCTTGCGGGATAACGAAGCTGTCACCGGCCTTGTAGGTCTTCGGCGGCTGGCCGTCGATCATCAGATTGACTTCCCCCTCAAGGAGGTAGTCGACCTCGGGGCCGGGATGCGAGTGGCGGGCGACGTCGCTGTTTGCCGGAATCTCGATGACGGCCACGACCGTTTCGCGGTCGCCGGCCGGCACGTCGAATTTCTGGATGACGGTGCGCTTAAGACCGGCCGTCTGCGCGACGGGCGCCATCTGGCCCTGCGCGAAAGCAACGCCGCCCACGGCAAGCGCAACAACGGCGATGACGATCGATTTACTCAGCATGTTTTCCTCCCTGGCTTTTATGCAAGGATCATACGCCGGGCGAACGGTGTTTTGTAGGGTCGCCCGCGCCTAGTTCTTGACCTGCGGGCACGCCCGGACGGGCAGCCTTGAATCGCACACCGCGACTTCTCTCAAATATTTCATCCACGGCATGATCTGGTCCCGTGACGGCGCGAACTTGAACGCCTTCTGCACGACGTAGAGACTGTCATTGCCGGCCATCACCTTGGTCCAGGTGATCTCCGGCTTGCCGGTCCCCGGATTGTGCGGACAATTCAAAAGCCAGACGCCGGCCGGATACCCGTTCTCAGGCCCGCTTACAATCGAACTGGTCGTCGCGCCCGGGCAAGCCTTCAGCCAGCCATCGGCGACCCTGTTCTCGAACTCCTCCGGCGTCGTCTTCAATCCATAGAAAATCTGCACCGTCACCATTTCCGTCCAGTCGTCGACGGTTTGATCGTCCGGCACCATTTCGTTGATCAGCCGGTCGGGCTTGCGATCCTTGAAATCGATCTTGTAGCCGGGCGGGACTGTGACGAGAAGGTTTTCGTTCACAAGCTGGGCGGATGCGGCGTGCGTCAGCATCACGGCGAATGCGAGTGACGTCAGGAGCGATCGTTGCATGGCGTTCCGATTACCTCGTGAGCCAACGATACGCGACTTACGTCCCTGCGTCATGCCCGCACTCGTTGCGGGCATCCACGTCTTATTTTCAGGTGTCCAAAGACGTGGATAGCCGGGACAAGCCCGGCCATGACGAGAATGTAGGGTGGGTAGAGTGCGCCGTTCACTTAGTGGCCGCATCAACACTCGAATCGGCCGGCAGCGCGGATGGCGGAGAAGCATTGCAGGCCGGAATGAAAGTCCGCAGGTTGGCTTCCAGATTCGAGCGATCGATCACAGCGTTGAGGATCACGTTTCCCGAACTGTCCTCAATGAAAAGCTGCATCCCCATCAAGCTGACGGGAAACCCGTAGTTCGGGACCGTGGTATGGCTGATGACGATTTTCATGACGTAATCACTTGCACTCAAGATTGTGAGCAGCCCTTCGTCGATGGTTTTGTAGCCTTCGCCGGCCAGAATCTGTTTCACGAACGTGTCCGTGGGACTGTCCGATTTATCATCCGAGCTGAACTGTAACTTCAGCACGCAGGTAGGCGTGGCGGCGGACACGGCGATTGGATGCCACATCAGAATAAGCACGAATAACAGCCGCATCATCGGGCAGACGGAATCCTGAACGGTGAACCGAATTCAAACCGGCAAATTATCGTGCTTGCGCCCCGGCATCTCCACCGTCTTGCCCCGCAGCATCGCCAGCGCCCGTGCAATCCGCGGCCGCGTGGCGTGCGGCATGATCACGTCGTCGATATAGCCGCGCTCGGCGGCGATAAAGGGCGACAGGAAGCGCTCCTCGTATTCCTTGGTGCGGGCAGCGATTTTTTCCGGGTCGCCAATATCGGCGCGGAAAATGATCTCGACCGCGCCCTTGGCGCCCATCACCGCGATCTGCGCGGTCGGCCAGGCGTAATTGACGTCGGCGCCGATATGCTTTGACGCCATCACGTCGTAGGCGCCGCCGAAAGCCTTGCGCGTGATCACGGTGACGAGCGGCACCGTGGCCTGCGAATAGGCGAACAGCAATTTCGCGCCGTGCTTGATCAGGCCGCCATATTCCTGCGCCGTGCCCGGCAAAAATCCCGGCACATCGACGAAGGTGACGATCGGAATGTTGAAGGCGTCGCAGAAGCGCACGAAGCGCGCCGCCTTGCGGCTGGCGTCGCTATCGAGCACGCCGGCAAGCACCATCGGCTGGTTGGCGACGACGCCCACGGTGCGGCCGGCGATGCGGCCGAAGCCGACGACGATGTTGCGCGCAAACGATTCCGACAGTTCGAAGAAATCGCCCTCATCGACGGTTTTGAGGATCAGTTCCTTGATGTCGTAGGGTTTGTTCGGATTGTCGGGCACCAGCGTATCGAGCGAATCGTCCATGCGCTCGGGGCTGTCGAACGACGGCCATTCCGGCACGCCCGCCGCCCAGTTTGCCGGCAGGAAATCGAGCAGCCGGCGCATCTGCAACAGCGTCTCGACGTCGTTATCGTAGGCGCCGTCGGCGATCGAGCTTTTGGTGGCGTGCACCGACGCGCCGCCGAGCTCCTCGGCGGTGACGATCTCGTTGGTGACGGTCTTCACCACATCGGGGCCGGTGACGAACATGTAGCTCGTGTCGCGCACCATGAAGATGAAATCGGTCATCGCCGGCGAATAGACGTCGCCGCCGGCGCACGGGCCCATGATCACCGAAATCTGCGGGATGACGCCCGAGGCGATGACGTTGCGCTTGAACACCTCGCCGTAGCCGCCAAGCGCCGCGACACCTTCCTGGATGCGGGCGCCGCCGGCGTCGAACAGGCCGACGATCGGCGCGCGCGCCCGCATCGCCATGTCCTGGATCTTGATGATTTTCTGCGCATGCGTCTCCGATAGCGAGCCGCCGAACACGGTAAAATCCTTGGCGAAGGCGAACACGGTGCGGCCGTTCACGGTGCCGAAGCCGGTGACCACGCCGTCGCCCGCGATATGCGACTTCTCCATGCCGAAATCGGTCGAGCGGTGCTCGACGAACATGTCGATTTCCTGGAAGGAGTCGCGGTCCATCAGAAGCTCGACCCGCTCGCGCGCGGTGAGCTTGCCGCGCTTGTGCTGCGCCTCGATGCGCGCCGCACCGCCGCCGCCACGCGCGCTGGCCCGGCGTTCTTCGAGCTTGCCGATAATGTCGGTCATAGTGGCTTCTGGCCCGCTTGTGGCGGCCCCCGGTCGGCCGGATTGCTATGGCACGTTCATAGCAAGAGCCGCGCCAAGCGTCACGGGCACTCCTGTCTCCTGCCCCGCGTTAGCGGGGAAGGGGGACCACCCCGAAGGGGTGGTGGAAGGGGCGTCGGCGGTGAAGTTTGGATGAAGCTGGAGACTTTCTCTGCCGCCCGCGCCCCCTCCACCATACTTCGTATGGTCCCCCTCCCCCGCTATCGCGGGTGAGGAGGAAACGCCTCTTTACGAGCCGCCGTCAGGCGTGCGGCCAATGCCGGTCGCGGAACCAGGTGCGGAATTCCGTCATCTTGGTGCGCTGCGCCGCCGGCGCGTGGCGCTTGCAGGTCGACGCCTCGTCGCTCCTGTCCGGCGCGCCCCAGCGCAATTCGACGCAGTCGTTGGGGTTATAGGCCATTTCGAAATCAGCCATGCGGTCGATGACATCCTGCAACGAGAGCGTCCATTGCGAGCCGTCGCTGCGCGTATAGGAAAACTTGTGGGCCGCAAGCTCGGTGGCAAGCGCCGCTTGCAACTGCGCCTTCACGTCTGCCGGGCTTTTGCCGAACGGCATGGCATAGCGTTCGGGATGCCGTTCGACGCGATCCGGATAGCCGCGCACCACGTCGATCGCGATCAACAGGCGGAAATCGCGCGCCGGGGTCGAGAAATCCTCCCAGGCGCCGGTCGTCTCGAAGATCGCAGGACCGTCCGGCATGGCCGTGTCGCCGGGCTTGCTGACCTGGTATTTCCGCCCGTTTTCGACCGACGTGACGCGTGTCTTCACCTGCTCGTCCAGCGAAGCGATCGCGTCCTTCATCGCCAAGAGAGGATCGAGCGGCTGCGGCGACATCACCTGCTCCATCCGGTCGTAAAAGTCTTCAAGTCCGAGCGACGACTGCTCAAGGGAAAAATTGCCGTATTGCGGATCCTTGGCGATCTCGGCGTTGGTCAGCCGCCGCAGCGCGCCGCTCGGCTCACGCACGATCGGCCGGAAGTTCTTAAAGCCCGGACTGCCGAGCCTTGGATCGTGGACGAACAGGAAATTGCCACGCCAGAAGCGTTTGCGCGTCACCGAGCCGTCAGGCTCCGCGTCAACCGCAAGGAAGATGCCGGCTGCCCCGCCGGATTGCGGCACGCGGCGCACCAGCATGAGGACGTGTCCGTAAGGGTCGGCATAGACGGTGCCGGGGCGCAGAGCCTCCTGCGTGAGCGGCAACATATAGAAATCGGTATTGTCGTCGGCCGCGGCGACCCGCACCGAACCGGTGTGCACGACGTCGCCGACGGCACGGAGATAGACGCCGAACGACGGCGGGCCCGACGGTTTCGGCGGAGCCTGTGGCACGACGGCCGGCGGAGGTTCAGCCGACGGCGGCGGTGCGCCGGCCGCGGCCGTTTGTTCGGGAGGCGGAGGCCGTATCACCTCGGGATGCTGGATGTCGAACCACTGGTAGCATTTCGGCGGCGCGCCATTGAGGCCGCGCGAGCAGTTCGAATAGCCGAACGGCAATCCCATCTTGTAGGCGAAATAGGCGCGCAGGAAATACACAAAGTCGGCGCAGTCGGGACGCACCGTCATGGCGCCGGCGTCCTCATTGGAACCGAGATAGTCGAACAGCATGTTGCGCGATTTGTCGCGCAGCGCGCCGCTCCAGGTCTTCCACGACAGATCGGCGTCGAGCGGTGCGTCGAACAGTTTCTGGATCCATGCCGAAAAGAGATCTTCCGTGACGCGGTTCCACGCATTGCGCACCGGCCAGACGCTGGCCGCGGTGCCGCGCGGCTTCGGCGGCTCGTTGGCGAGGACGGCGATGTCACGCGTGACCCTGTTGCATCCGGCGGACGCGGCGGGGCGTGTGAGCGTTGCGTGCCAGGTGCCGGGCGCGGGCGAAGCGACCTCGGCGTACCAGAAATAGGGCGGCCCGCCCTGCATGCCGTCGGATCGCGCCGTAACGCTTCCGTCGGGGGCGACCAGCGACAGCACACCGTCTATAGGTTTCTCAACGGCGACGATGACGCGCAGCGGCGCGCCCTTCCACGGCGTGATCGGCGCGGGCAGGAACGCAACCTCGTCGGCGCCGCCGCAGACGACAGATAGATTGTCGGCTCGCCCGTTCCCCGCCGAAAAGACGACGGCGAACAGCGCGCCTGCGATCACCAAGAACCGGTGTCCCCAAAACAATCGAACCACCTTGCTGTAGCGTCCCCGGCCTGTGCTCGTCCCAGGCAGCCCGGATTGCAGCCCAGATTGCAGGATACCGAACCGGCGACGATCAGTCAGCGGACACCAAGGCGAATTTGCGACCGGCCGCGGCGTGCCCGGATTGCCGATAATCCCGCTGAAACGCGGGTCTTGCTCATTCCCGACCGGTACCGGCGGCCTCCTCGACTGCCTTCACGATCCCGGCATAGCCGGTGCAGCGGCACAGGTGGCCGCTCAAAACCTCGCGGATTTCGTCGCCTGTGGCATGCGGATTGCGCGACAGGTAATCCGTAAACGACATCAGGATGCCCGGCGTGCAGAAGCCGCATTGCAGGGCGTGGTTGTTGCGGAAGGCCTGCTGCAGCGGGTTGAGCGTGCCGTCCGGGGCGGCGAGCGATTCTACGGTTTTGACGTCCCTGCCCTCGACCTGCACCGCAAGCGTGAGGCAGGACCGCGCCGCGACACCGTCGATGAGCACGGTGCACGAGCCGCAGATGCCATGCTCGCAGCCGACATGGGTGCCGGTCGCGCCGAGCCCGTGACGCAGGAAATCGCACAGCAGCAAGCGCGGCTCGGCATCGGCCGCAAGCTTGCGGCCATTGAGCGTCAGCGCGATCCGCACGCGCTCGTTCTTCTTCAGGCGGCGCATTTGAGAGCCTCCGCAACGACGATAGGCCCGAGATTGCGAAGGAGATCGCGGCGCAGCGCCGCCGAAGCATGGAGATCCTCGTAGCCTTCCAGTTGCTCCGCCCATTCGCCGATCGCATCCGCGGCATTTGCAGCTTCAATGCGGCGCACCGTCGGCCGGCCGGCCATGCCGCCGACGCCAAGCCGCACCGCGCCCTTGCCGTCGGCCGCCGCGGCGAGAGCAACGATCGCGAAGTCACCGTGCCGCCGCGCCACTTCGCGGAATGCGACGCCCGGCCCACCGCCAGTGGGGAAGCGCACCGCCGTGATCAATTCATCCGCCTCACGCGCTGTGGTCAGCATGTCCTGCTGAAATTCACTCGCGGCGACGACGCGCTCGCCACGTTGCGAACGCAGCACGACCGCACCGCCGAGTACCGCGAGCGTCAGCGGCAATTCCGAACTCGGATCGGCGTGCGCGATCGAACCGCACACGGTGCCCTTGTTGCGGGTTTGGAAATGGCCGACGAAAGGAATTGCGGCGGCAACGAGCGGCAGCTTTTGTGCAAGCTGCGGCCATGCCATCAGTTTATTCTGCGTCACCGCGGCGCCGATTTCGATCGCATTGCCGAGATCGCGAATGGTATCGAGCGCCGCGATCCGCGATATATCGATGAGCGCGCTTGGATCGATCAAGCGCAGGTTGAGCATCGGCACCAGCGACTGACCGCCGGCAAGCACGCGCGCGTCGTCGCCGTATTCGGCGAGAAGGGCCACCGCCTCCTCGACCGTGTCCGGCTGCACATAGTCGAACGGACGCGGCTTCATGGCTTTGCTTCCATCAAAGCATGGATGCGCCGCGGCGTTGCCGGAAGCGTAACATCACCGATGCCGAGCGCGTCGGCGATGGCGTTGGCAATGCAGACCGGCGTCGACATGCAATTGCCTTCGGCGAGTCCCTTGGCGCCAAGCGGCGTCAGTGGCGACGGCGACTCGTAATGAAGGATTTCGACGGCGGGAATTTCGCTTACCGTCGGCACCAGATAGTCGGCGAAAGTGCCCGAGAGGAACGCACCCTCCTCGTTATAGGTGAACTCTTCGTAGAGCGCCGTCGCAACACCTTGCGCGAAGGCGCCGCGGATCTGGCCGGTGGCGATCATGGGATTCATGATGCGTCCGGCGTCGTGCATCGTCACATAACGATCGATGCGGACTTCATAGGTCAGCGGATCGATTTCAACGCCGCACATGTCGAAGATGAAGCCATAGGTGAGCGACGTATTGATGCGATCGTCATGCGCCGGCGGTTCGAGCTCCGGCGGCGACCAGATGCCGGTTTCACTCAAGGCCGGCGCCATGTCTTCCGGCAGCATGACCGGCGACCAGTGCGAGGTCGCGGCGACCCGGCCGAATGGCAGTGCATTGTCCGGATTTGATTTGCTGCGGATCTTTCCCTCGGCGAGTTCGACGTCCTCCGGCAGCACGTTGAGCTGCTTCGCCGCGATGCCCTTGAGCTTTTCCCGCATCTGCACGGCAGCCATATGGGCGGCAACCGCCGTGCCCGAGGCGAACCGGCTCGAATAGGTGCCCGCCGCGATCGACCATTGATCCTTTGCGGTGTCCAGTTCCAGAACGACCTCGATATCGTCCGGCGCGAGGCCGAGCTCGTCGGCAACGATTTGCGCCAGCACGGTTTCGGCGCTCTGCCCCTGCACCGTGACATCGGCGGTCACGGTGATGGCACCGAGCGGATCGACGTTCACGGTCGCCATCGATACCGCACCGTTCTTGGGACCGGCCTTTTCGCGCGCCGCCGCCGTCATCAGTGTTGAGAGGTAGCCCATATTCGACATGGCAGGCTCGACCACGACGGCAAAGCCGATGCCGTATTTGCGGCCCTTCGCGCGCGCCGTGTCGCGCCGCTGCTTGAGGTCGGCGAGCCGGCCATCGCCGATCGTCTTGGCAACGGCGCGCGCGTAATCGCCGGAATCATAGAGCGCACCTGCCGCCGCGCGATACGGAAACTTTTCCGCCGGAATGAGGTTGCGCCGGATCACATCGAGCGGATCGAGCTTCAGTTCGACGGCGATGCGCTGGATCAGCCGCTCCAGCGCCAGGTAAAGCTGCGGACCGCCGAAGCCGCGGATCAAACTCGCCGGCATTTTGTTGGTGAGCACGACGCGGTTTTTTACCATGACATGCTCGATGTCATAGGCGCCGGTCACGGCACCGTGCATGCGGTAAAGCGGCCCCGGCATCGGCGCGCGCAGGAACGCGCCGTAGTCTTCAAGCTGATCGAGCTTCAGCGCGAGGATGCGGCCGTCATTGTTCACCGCGGCCTCGATCTCGGTCACGCGGTTCGGGCCGGAACTCGCCGCGACCAGATGCTCGATGCGATCCTCGACCCATTTGACCGGCCGCCCGGTGATTTTCGCGGCAAGCGCGAGAAGAACGACATAGGGAAAGACCGAAAGCTTTATGCCGAAACTGCCGCCGGAATCCGGCGGGATGCGCAGCCGCAATTTCGGTCCCGTCACGCGCAATGCGCGCGCCATGACCGGGTGCATCGAAAACGGCCCCTGGAAATTCGCCAACACGTCGTAGCTGCCCCTTGCGGGATTGTACTGTGCGACGACGACGTAACATTCGATCGGCGTGAATGAGAGACGCGGAAACTCGACCCGCGTTGCAATGCGGCGGTCGGCGCGGGCGAAGGCCGCATCAGGATCGCCATAGGAAAAGTCGCGAACCGAGATTTCGTTGGTTTTTGCTTCGGGATGAACAAGCGGCGCGGATTTTCCGCAGGCCGCCTCGGGATCGATCACCGCGTCGAGCGGTTCATAGCCGATCGCTACGAGTTCGGCTGCGTCCTCGGCGATATAGCGGCTTTCCGCGACGACCAGCGCGACCGGCTCGCCGACATAACGCACGCGCTCCACGGCAAGCGCCCATTGCAGCACCGGCACCTTGATGGCCGCGAGGAACGGATCGGAGAGTTTTCGCACATCTTCGCCGATGATGACGGCCCAGACGCCGTCGTGAGCGAGCGCGCTTTTGATATCGATATCCACGATCCTGGCGTGCGCGTGCGGCGACCGAATAACGTGAGCGTGCAAGGTGCCGACCGGAACAGGCAGATCGTCGGCATAGCGGCCGCGACCCGACAGCAATGCAGGGTCTTCCTTGCGAAGGATCGATTTGCCGAGATGTCCGGCCATGAATTCGAGGCGTCCTCCCTCATCGTTTTCTACATCCGCGACTGAATATTGTCACATGCTGGCGCGCCGTCTGCGTCTCCACTAACATCAGGCCACGTCATTCCGGATCGACGCAATGCGTCGAGTCCGGAATCCATAGCCTCAGGTCAGCAAATATGGATTCCGGGCTCCTCGCTTCGCTCGGCCCCGGAATGACGGTAAAAGACGCTCATGGATCGATCCGCCCATAATTCCGGTGCCAACGGTTCCGGCATCGGTCAGCCGGTGCGCCGCCGCGAGGATTTGCGGCTGGTGCGCGGGGCCGGCCGCTACACCGCTGACGAGAATCTGCCGGATCAGGTGTACGCCGTCATGCTGCGCTCGCCGCATGCGCATGCGCGTATCCTCGCGATCGCGACTGAAAAAGCCAAGGCCATGCCCGGCGTGCTCGCCGTGCTCACCGGCGCTGATTTCCTCGCCGACGGCCTAAAACCCATTCCGCACAAGCCGTGGTCGCCGCACCCGGCGGAAACCCAGCTCCAGAACAAGGGCGGCGGTCCGCCCTTCGAGGCGCCCCACTATCCGTTGCCGGCCGACAAGGCGCGCTTTGTCGGCGAAGCGGTCGTGATGGTCGTCGCGGAGACCGTTCATGCGGCAAAAGATGGCGCCGAGGCGGTGGAGATCGATTACGAGGCGTTGCCCGCGGTCGTCGAGACCGCTCCCGCCGCGCGGCAGGACGCGCCGATCGTCCATGAACCCGCCCGGACAAATGTCTGCTTCGATTCGGAGCTTGGCGACGCCGAAGCGACGCATGCCGCATTCGCGCGCGCCGCGCATGTGACGCGGTTCGAAACCTGGGTGCAGCGCGTAACGGGCGTGCCGATGGAGCCGCGCGCCGCGCTCGCCGCCTACGATAAGGACACCGGGCGCTACACGCTTTACGCCGGCAACGGCGGCGCGGTGCGGCTGAAAAACGATCTCGCCACAATGCTCGGCGTGGCGCCGGAAAAAGTCCACGTGCTGATGCAGGACGTCGGCGGCAATTTCGGCACGCGCGGCATGATCTATCCGGAATTCGCGCTGGTCGCCTGGGCCGCCAAAAAGCTCGGCCGGCCGGTCAAATGGATCATCGATCGCCATGAATCGTTCTTGAGCGATTACCAGGCGCGCGATCTCGTCGTCGAAGCCGAACTCGCGCTCGATGCCAAGGGCAAGTTCCTGGCGATGCGCGGCTCCAATATCGGCAATCTCGGCGCCCACACCACGAACTTCGCGATGGTGCAGAAGGGCGTACAGATGATGTCGAGCATCTATCGCATGCCGGCGGCGCATTTCCGCGCGCGCGCCGCACTGTCGAACACCTCACCGACCCGTCCCTATCGCAGCGCCGGCCGCCCGGAAGTGATTTTCGTCATGGAGCGGCTGATCGACCTTGCCGCGCGTGATTATGGTTTTGATCGCGTCGCGCTGCGCCGCCGCAATCTCGTGACGGAAAAAGAGCTGCCTTATAAAAATCCGTTCGGCGTCGAATACGACAATGGCGACTATATCGGCGGCATGGACTGGGCGCTCAGGCTCGGTGATTGGGCGGGGTTCAAGAAGCGCCGCGCCGAGGCGAAGAAACGCGGCAAGCGCCGCGGCATCAGCGTCGGCAACTATGTCGACATCTCGACCGGCGTGCCGCGCGAGAAAGCCGAGATCACGGTATCGCCCGACGGATTTGTCGAACTCATCATCGGCATCGTTTCGCAGGGCCAGGGCCACGAGACGAGCTTCGCGCAGCTCGTCTGCGAATGGCTCGGCGTGCCGATCGAAGCCATACGTTTCGTCGCCGGCGACACCGACCGCGTCACGGTTGGCGGCGGCGCCCATTCCGGCCGCGGCATGCGGCTCGGCTCGATCGTCATCAAAAAATCGACCGACGGCATCATCGAGAAGGGCCTGCGCATTGCCGAGCATCTTCTGGAAACGGCGGTGGCCGACATCGAATTCAAGGACGGCCGCTTCGCGGTGAAGGGAACGAACCACGCCGTCGGCCTTTTCGAAGTGGCGCGGGCGGCAACCGAGCGCAGCGACCTGCCGGAGGATTTGCGCGGGCCGCTTTACGCCGCCTGCGACGAAACCGTGCTGGTGGCGAGCTTCCCTTATGGTGCGCATGTCTGCGAAGTCGAGGTCGATCCCGACACGGGAAAAGTCACGCTGATCAATTACGTGGCCATCGACGACGTCGGGCGTGCCGTAAATCCGCTCATCATTCACGGCCAGGTCCACGGCGGCATCGCCCAGGGCGTCGGCCAGGCGTTGCTTGAACACGCGCATTACGATCCGGAGAGCGGACAGATGCTCACGGGCTCGTTCATGGACTACGCCATGCCACGCGCTTCGGACCTGGTGTCCTACATTACCGAGATCAGCGAAGTGCCATCCTCTACCCACCCGCTCGGCATCCGCCCCGCGGGCGAAGGCGGCACCGTGCCGGCGCTGGCCGTGGTCGTAAACGCGATCGTCGATGCCTTGTCGGACTTTGGCGTACGGCATGTCGAAATGCCGGCAACGCCGGAGCGCGTCTGGCAAGCGATCCAGGCCGCTCGGGCGAAATAGCCGGTCCTACTCTGCCGAAGAGCCTGACAGAACTTTGCGGATGCTCTCGCGCACCGTTTGGCGCTCGGGCTCGCTGATGCCGGCGGCGAGCGTCGCCTTGTAAGCGATACGCGCCGGGCGCTCGAACACCATGAGCCGTTCGCCAAGCCGCACCGCTTCCTCGATCGAATGGGTGATGAAAATCGACGTCGCTCCGGTCTGCCGCAAAAGATCGCGAAACTCGTCGCGCAAGGCATTGCCGGTGTGCTCGTCGAGCGCGCTGAACGGCTCGTCGCACAACAGGATATCGGGCTTGGTCGCGAATGCGCGCGCAATCGACACGCGCTGGCGCATGCCGCCGGACAACGCGTGAGGATAGCTATGCTCGTGTCCGGACAGGCCGAGACGCGCCAGCCACGATGCGGCAATCTCCAGGCGCTGCGCCGCGGGCATTTTATTCAGTTCGAGGCCGAGCGCGACATTGTCGAGCGCCGTGCGCCACGGCATCAGCCGGTCGTTCTGGAATACGATGCCGATCTTGCCGCGGAACCAGGCGAAATCGGCGTAAGGGTCGTGACCCTGCACCGTCACACGCCCGCCGGAAGGGCGAATAAGCCCAGAAATCAGATTGAAAGTCGTCGACTTGCCGCAGCCGGTCTTGCCAAGGATCGCCACCAGTTCGCCGCGGGCGATGCTGAAACTCAAATCCCGCACCGCCTCGAACGGCGCCCCGACCTCGGGCCGCGGAAACGACTTGCTGACGTCTTCGAACAGGATTTCGGGCGCAGCACTCACAATGCGTGCTCGGCGACAGCACGATAGCGAAGCGCGCGCGTCTCAATCAGGGTGATGCAGCCCTGGACGACAAGAACGAAAATCACCAGCACCAGCGTCCAGGCAATCGCGCCCGCCATATCGAAGATCTGCTGCTGCTGCAACAACTCATAACCGACGCCGCCGGTTGCGCCGACAAGCTCGGCGACGACAACGACGCGCGATGCGTTGCCGAGATTGACCTTCCAGGCCGTGAGAATGCCCGGAAGCACCGTCGGCCAGATCAGCGTCTTGAACAAATCCAGCCGACTCGGACGAAACGACAATGTCATCTCGAAGAGCTCCTTCGACATGCCGCGATAGGCATCGAGGATCTGAAAGGTGAAAGCCGGCAGCGTCGTCATCACCATGATGAAGAAAATGCGGAATTCAATGCCGCGAAACCAGATGATCGCGATCACGACCCACGACAGCGCGGGAATGCCCTGATTGAAATTCAACAGCGGATAAATGTACCGCTCGACGGCCGGCGAACGCGCCATCGGCATTGCCAGCAATGTTCCGAACACGAAAGCGCCGGCAAGTCCCGCAAGAATGCGGGCGCTGGTGGCGAGCGCATCGCCGATCGAGTTCAATGACGTGAAGATTTCCGCGAGACGCTCGGCAATTTCCGGAATTGATGGAAACAGGAAATGCGGAACGAACAACGAGACGATCTGCCAGACGGCAGCGAGAGCGGCCAGCGAAACGACGCTTTCATAGTGAAAGCCGCGAAACCCAAAACTTTTGCCGACACCGCCTGCGCCCCTGGCGTCGCCGTCCGCAAGCGACATCACTCCATCTCGCCGCTGTAAATCGACGATGACGGCGGCATGTCCTTGAGCAAGCCGACATCCATGCCGGCCTTGTAGGTCGCGCCGATCTCCTTTGTGATCTTGCCGGCCGGCTTGAGATCGAGCGCCAGCCGGGTGTTCTCCTGGATCATGGCGATGACCGCCTGCCGTTCCGAATCCTGTTTGAGCGTCGCAACAAGTGGCGCTGCCGCGGCCGGGTTGGTCGTCACCCAGGCTGCCGCCTGCTTATAGGTGCGATAGAGACCCGGGATCAGATCGCGGTGCGATTGGATCCATTCGTCATGCGCGGCCACACCGAGATAAGGCAGCACGCTGCCGCCGGTGAACGCGTGCCACACCTTTGCGATATTGAGGTCGATGACGCCGATATCCGGACGGTTCGCCTTCACAATTGAATAGGCCGGCTCCCACATCTGCACCGCGTCGGCACGATCGGCCATGGCATAACCGACCAGACCCGGCGTTGCCGTATTGACGACCTGGAATGAATTCGGATCGACGCCCTGCTGTTTCGCGAACCACTCGAACATCGCGTAATTCGTGGTGCCCTTGGCCGCGGCAAGCTGTTTGCCGGAAAGATCCGCGAGCGTCTTGATATCCTTTCGGCCCGTCACCACCGTGCCCCAATAATCGAACAGGTTGAACAGATAGCTCGACTTGATGCCGCGCATGGTACCGAGGCCGACGATCAGCACCGAGGCGCTGCCGCCGACCTGAAACTCGCCCGAATTGAACTCTGCCGCATAGGCATCCGGCGGCCGTTCGGCAAAAGTGATGTCGATGCCGTTTCCGATATCGAATTTCTGCTGCTTGATGACGGCCGGGAAGATGGCGCCGAGCGACGGCGGATTGAACACCACGATGGTCACCGGCACCGGATCGGCGGCACGAGCGTCCGTCGCGGCAAAGCCGGCCAGCAACGCAGCCGCGACAATCGTGGTGAAACGCTTTTGCATTTGCCCCCGTCCCCAGTTGAATTTCCGCGCAGCCGCGCGTTCGTTTACAACGCGTCCGGCATGGTGCTAGATAAGTTGCAGTCATTCAAGACGCAGGCGATGGACGGTGGCGAATTGTCTCGCCCGGCAGGAGCCGATTCGACGGTGCAAGCTGAAGACCTTCGCGATCGCGATTTTCAGAAGATTTTGCTGATCAAATTGTCCGCCATGGGCGATGTCGTGCAGACATTCCCCGTACTGAACGCATTACGGCGGCGTTATCCGGATGCGCGGCTGGATTGGCTGACCACGCCGGGCATTGCCGAACTGCTCCGGCACAATCCCGCCATTTCCAGCGTCATCGAATTTCAGCGCGACGACTGGTCGACGCCGTGGCGGCTTGCGCCTTATGTCAGCTCCGCGCGACTCCTTGCAACGCTTCGCGCCGCCAAATACGACCTGGTGCTCGATCTGCAGGGCCAATTGCGCAGCGCCGTTTTCGCCTATGGCTCGGGCGCACCCGTGCGCATCGGTTTCGACAAGCCGCGGGCCGACATTTGGGACACGTCCCCGCGCAAAATCCCGGATGAAGCAAAGAAGCACGCATGGCGCGGCGCGCGCGAAGGCAGCTGGCTCGCCTATACGGACCGCATCACGCTGCCGACACTCGATATGCATCCGGTCGAGCGCTATCTGCGCATTGCGCCGATGCTCGGCCTTGGCGATGAGGCTCCGGACTTCTCCTTTCCCATTCCGCAGGAAGCAGCGACCCGTATCGACGGATTGCTGGACTATTACGACATCGGCAAAGCGCGGCTGGTGGCGCTGGCGCCGGGCACGAATTGGGAAACAAAGCAGTGGCGCGCGGACGGGTTTGCCGAAGTGGCGCGCAATCTCCTGCAGAAGGGCAACGCCGTGGCTCTGATCGGTTCACCCGGAGAGCATGCATTGTGTGAAGAGATCGCAAAGCTTTCGCCCGGCGCCGTCAACCTCGCGGGAGAGACGACGTTGAGTGAACTTGCCGCGCTTATCCGCCGCGCCACGATCTGCGTCACTAACGATTCCGGGCCGATGCATCTTGCCGTCGCGCTCGATCGTCCGGTGGTGAGCGTTTTTGGACCGACCGACCCGGTTTGGGCCGGTCCTTACCGCAACGGCACGGTGGTGAATGCAGAACTGCCGTGCTCGCCCTGTTATCTACGCCTGCTCAGCCGCTGCCCCAACAATCACGCCTGCATGCACGACGTCAGCGCGGAACTTGTCACCGAACGCGTCGACAACATCCTTGCCAAATTGCCGAGCCGCACCAAAACGGCAGCGCCGCAGGCAAGCCGGCATTAGCGATGCGCCGCGGTCACGCTACCGCACCGCGCCAAAACCTAATGCCAGTACGGCGGATAGCCCGAGCTTTTCTCTTGTGCCGCGAGCAAGCGCAGCATGGCCGGCCATTCGAGCACGCCGTAAGGCCGGCGCGTGCCCGGCTGATAGAGGTGCGCGGTGTGGGCGAGAACGTTCTCGCCCGGCATGGTCAGTTCCGCACGCGCCGCCATCGCATCGACCTGCGACCGGCATGACATTTCCAACTGATACATCGTGTTGAACGCCTGCTGGATCGTCGGCCCGCAGGTGAGGAGACCATGATTGCGCATGATCAAAGTATCATGCGGTCCGAGATCGGCAACAATCCGTTCGCGCTCATCGGTGTCGACCGCCGGTCCTTCGTAATCGTGGTAGCCGATGTGGCCGACGAAACGGATCGAGGTCTGCGACAGCGGCAACAGCCCGCATTTCATCGCGGCGACCGCCATGCCGGCCCGGGTATGGGTGTGCAGCACGCAGGCGACGTCAGGCCGCGCCTTATGGATCGCGCCATGAATGACATAGCCTGAAACGTTGAGGCTGTAGTCGGTATCCGGCTTGGCGACGACATTGCCCTCGACATCGATCTTCACCAGGCTCGAGGCCGTGATTTCCTTGTAAAGGAGCCCATAGAGATTGATGAGCAGGTGTTCGGTGCCGGGAATTCGCGCCGTGATATGGTTGTAGATCAGGTCGGTCATCTCATAGGCATCGACCAGCCGATAGCAGGCAGCAAGCTCGGTTCGCGTCTGCCACTCTTGCGCAGACACCTCGTTCCGGATTGACTTGAAATCGGTCGAATAATTCACGGTCGTTTCCTCCCCCTTCATCTTAGCTTTTTGGGCTGGTCATGTCAGGCGGCAATTCAGACGGCTCCAGGACGGTAAAGATCGGCGACATCCTGCGCAATCATGTGAAGGATAAGCTGGCGCGCGACGAGGTCGTCGCATCCATGACGGTGCGGCTCGTCGGCGGGATCGAGATCGCCCGCATCGCCAGGACCGCCGGCTTCGACAGCCTCTATGTCGACATGGAGCATTCGAGCTTCTCGCTGGAGACCACCGGCCAGATCTGCATGGCCGCGCTCGAAGTCGGCATCACGCCGTTCGTGCGCGTTCCCGGCGTCGCCGCAGTCTCATGCGTTCTCGACAGCGGCGCGCTGGGCGTGATCGCGCCGCATGTGCGCTCGGGCGCCGAAGCGCGCGAATATGTGCGCGCCGCTAAATTTCCGCTGCTCGGCGAGCGTTCGGCTGCCGGGCCCCTGCCCCACCTGCATTACCGCACGTTCCCGGCCGCCGAGACCGATGCCGCGCTGAACGAAGCGACCACGCTTATGGTCCAGTTCGAGAGCGAAGAGGCGCTGACGAAGGCGGAAGAGATCGTTTCGGTCGGCGGCGTCGACATGGTCATGATCGGCTCGAACGATCTCCTCGCCGATTGGGGCATGCCGGGCCAATTCGAGCATCCGCGCCTGCGCGACGCCTATGCCAAAACCATCGCCGTATGCCGCAAGCACGGCAAGCACGTCGGCGTCGGCGGACTCGCAAGCCGCCCGCAACTTGCAGCCGAATTCGTGCGCATGGGCGCCCGCTATGTCTCGACCGGCACGGATCTTGGATTCCTGCTCGCGGCCTGCACCGCCAAAGCCAAGCAGGTGCGCGATATCACGTTGCACGAAGAGAACTGATGCCCACGGCGTCATTCCGGATTGCCGCAAAAAGGCAAGTCCGGAATCCATAATCACAGGTCCGCGGATATGGATTCCGGGCTCCTCGCTTCGCTCGGCCCCGGAATGACGGGTCGCGAGAATTGGTATAATAACGGCCGGCAAAGAGCGCTGAGGGGAGAACGCGTGTGAGGAAGCTGTACGGGCTGATGGTCCTTGGATTTGCGCTCACCGCCTTCTCCGGTCTCGCCACCGCAGACGACTATCCGTCGCGATCGATCAGGCTGATCATTCCGTTCCCGCCCGGCGGCAGCAACGACGTGGTCGGGCGCATTATCGCCAATCAGCTCGGCCAGAAACTCGGACAGCAGGTTTTTGTCGACAATCGCGCCGGTGCCGGCGGCGTCGTAGGCACCGATCTTGCGGCGAAGGCCACGCCTGACGGCTATACGCTTCTGGTGATCTCCGTCGCGCATGCCGTCGATCCCTGGATCTACAAGGAGACTTTCGACCCGATCAAGGATTTCGTTCCGGTCGGCATTCTCGGCACCGGCACGAATGTTCTCACCGTCAATCCGAAGACATCGATTCATTCGGTAAAAGAGTTGCTCGATCTCGCCAAAGCGAAACCCGGATTTCTGAACTACGCCTCCGCCGGCATCGGCAGCTTCCAAAATCTCAGCGGCGAGCTCTTCAAGCTCATGGCCAAAGTCGACATCGTGCACGTGCCGTATAAAGGCGGCGGCCCAGGGATGCTCGCCGTCATCGCCGGCGAAGACCAGCTCATGTTCAGTTCGATCGTGCAGACGGTGCCAAATATCCAGTCCGGCCTGTTGCGGCCGGTGGCAACCGGCGGCGCAAAGCGCAGCCCCATTCTTCCCGATTTGCCGACGATCGCCGAAGCGGGAGTGCCCGGCTATGTGGCAGCCGATTGGTGGGGCATCATCGCGCCGGCTGGCACGCCGCAGCCGATCGTCGACAAACTGCATAGCGCGATCGAAGACGTGCTCAATTCGGCGGATACGCTGAAATACATGGATCAGCAGGGCGCGTCGCCCTTGCACATGAGTTCGGCCGAGTTCGGCAAATACATCCAGTCGGAAATCGCCAAGTGGGGACCGGTCGTCAAAAGCGCCGGCATGAAGGCGGAGTGAACATTCCACATCATCCGGGCCGCTTCACCTACCGTTCCGATCCGGTGCGGATCGTGTTTGGAGCCGGCGCCATCGCGGCGCTGCGCGCGGAAGCCGAATTCCACAAAATGTCGCGGCTGGTGGTGCTGTGCTCGAAATCGCGCAGCGATTTCGCACGCCGCGCGACGGCCTCGATGGGCGATCTCGTTGTCGGCATGAGCGACACCGCGGTACCCAACATGCCGCGCGAGGCTTTCGACCGAACCATCGCCGACCTTAAACGCCACGGCGCCGACGGCTTCGTCGTCATCGGCGGCGGGTCGCCGATCGGGCTGGCCAAGGCCACCGCGGCAACGACGGGGATTCCCTATATCGCGGTCGTCACCACTTATTCAGGCTCGGAAATGGCGGCGCGGTGGCGGATCAGCGTTGCCGACGATCGCATGACCGGTGAAGGTCCGGCAGCGCTCCCCGCAACCGCAATCTATGATCCGGAACTGACGCTCGACCTGCCCGTTCGCACGTCGGCGGCAAGCGGCATGAATGCCATGGCGCATGCGGTCGAGAGCCTCTACGGCATCGACACCAATCCCGTCGTCGAGACCATGGCCGAAGAGGCCGTCCGCCTGCTGGGGTCGAGCCTGCCGCGCATGGTGCAAAATCCGCGCGATCTCGCGGCACGAACGGACGTACTCTACGGTGCATGGCTCGCGGCGAATTTCCGCTCCGAGGTCGGCCTGGAACACGCCGTGGCGCAGCGTGTGCGGCAATGGTTCAATCTCGATCATGCGCATACCCACGCCATCGCGACGCCCTATGCGATCGGCTTTAATGCCACAGCGGCGCCGGCTGCCATGAATCGCATCAAACGCGCGCTTGGCGTCGATGACGCGGCACGCGGGCTTTACGATCTCAATGTGCGCCTCGGCCTGCCGACCGGGTTGAAGGATCTTGGCATGCGCGAGGAAGATATCGGCAAAGCCGCCGAGGTCGTTTCGGCTGTCGAGATTTCGCACCCGAGGCCGGTCTCGAAGGCAGATCTTTTGAACGTGATCGGCCAGGCCTATGCGGGCGCACCACCGCGGTTCTGAAAATGGCAACGACCAAAACCGTAACCGCCGGCTCGGGAATGAAATGGGTCGGCCGCGCGATGCGGCGTTTGGAAGATCCGGCGCTCGTCACCGGCCGCGGCCGCTTCACCGCGGATCTTGCCGCCGCATATCATGTACGCTTCGCACGCAGCCCGATCGCGTCCGGCCGCATCGTTCGCATCACGGCGCCGGACGGCGCCAACACGATCCGCGCCGGCGATCTTGATGGCGTGCGGCCGATCCGGCCCATGCTGCATAAATTCAATTACCAGCCGATCGAGCAGCCTATCCTGGCAAAGGACGTCGTGCGTTTCGTCGGCGAGCCGGTCGTCGCCGTCTTCGCACCCAGCGCCGCGGAAGCCGAGGATATAGCCGATCGTGTCGAGATCGAAATTGAAGAATTACCCGCGGCGGTGGATGCACGCGACGCAATCGCGCCGAATGCGGTGCGCGTCCATGACACGATGCAGGCCTCGTCAAACGTCGTGGTCGAAGGCCAGATCAAAACTACAGGCTTCGATGCTGCGCGCGCCAAGGCCTCTCGAACAGTCCGGGTGAACGCGCGCTCGCACCGGCAAAACGCGACGCCGCTGGAGGCGCGCGCCGCGCATGCCGCGTTCGATCCGGCGTCGGGACGCATGACACTGACCTGCACCACGCAGATGCCGCATCTGACCCGCACCGCGGTCGCCGATATTCTCGGTTTCGCGGAATCCGATCTGCGCGTCGTCGCGCCCGACGTCGGCGGCGGCTTCGGCCAGAAAATGTCGCTGCCGGTCGAATATATCGTCCTCGTATGGCTGGCGCGAAAGCTCCGCAGCAGCGTTGCGTGGACCGAGGATCGCCGCGAGAATTTGATCGCCGCGTTTCACAGCCGCGACCAGTATATCGAGATCGAAGGCGCGTTCGACGACGACGGCAAGCTCGTCGCGCTCACCGCGGATGTGCTCGCCAATATCGGCGCCTATTCGTGTTTTCCGACGACCTGCGGCGTCGAGCCGCTGATGGCCATGGCCGAATTTCCCGGGCCCTATGACGTCGACGCCTATTCCTGCCGCGCACGCGGCGTGACGACGCATACCTGCACCATGGCGCCTTATCGCGGTGTGTCGCGGCCGGTCATCACGTTCGCCATCGAACGGCTGATGGACAAAGCGGCCGCCGAATTCGGTTTGGACCCGGTCGAGATCCGCAAGCGCAATCTGATCAGGCGATTTCCCCACACATCCGCGACCGGACTTGTTTTCGACGAGGGCACCTATGTCGAAACGCTCGAACAAGCCGCCGCTCACATCGATTTGCCGGCGTTCCGCGCACGCCAGCGCGAGGCGCGCGCGCGCGATTGTTTCCTTGGCATCGGCTTTGCGACGTTTTCGGAGCGCACCGGTTACGGCAGTCCCGCCTTTGCCGCGCGCGGCATGGAGATCACGCCGGGATGGGAAAATGTCGAAGTGATCATGGATCCGTCCGGACGCGTCGAGGCACGCATCGGATCGAGCCCGCACGGCCAGGGGCTCGAAACGACGCTCGCACAGCTTGTCGCCGACGAAGTCGGGGTAGCGCCTCATAATGTCCGCGTCGTCCACGGCGACACCGATCGCACGCCCTACGGGTGGGGAACGTTTGCCAGCCGCTCGCTCGTTATTTCCGGCGGCGCCACGCTATTGGCGGCGCGCAAGATCCGCGAAAAGCTCCTCGTCCTTGCCAGTCACGAGCTTGAAGCGTCGCCCGACGACATCGTGCTGGAGGATGGCAACGCCAAAGTCTCCGGAACCGACCGCACGGTCGCCATCGCCACGCTCGCGCGCGCGGCCTATCACCAGACGCATCGCTTCAAGGACATGGCGCCCGGCCTTTCCGAAACCGCGCACTACGACCCGCCCGGCACATTCTCGAACGCGTGTCACGTCGCGATCGTCAATGTCGACGTCCAGACCGGCCGCGTGAGCGTCGAGAAATTCCTGGCGGTGGAGGATGCGGGCCGCATCATCAATCCGCTGATCGCGGACGGCCAGGTGCATGGCGGCATTGCGCAAGGTGTCGGCAATGCGCTCTACGAGGAAATCATCTACGACCAGCTCGGCAATATCCAAACCGCGACATTGGCCGATTACCTGCCGCCGACGGCGCGCGAGATTCCGCCGATCGAATTGCACCATATTGAATCGCCCGCAGCCTCCTCCATCACCGGCGCGAAGGGCCTTGGCGAAGGCGGCACAATCGGCTCGCCTGCCGCGATCATCAACGCGGTCAACGATGCGCTCTCGCCGTTTGGCGTCTCGATCGATGAAATGCCGGCAACGCCGCAGCGCATCCGCGCGGCGCTGCGGGCCACCGGACGCTAGGAGGGGCGGCTTACCGACGGTCGCCTAATTTAACGGGACGGGCGTAAAGTCCGATTGTGGTGTGGGGCTGTCGGCGAGGTCAACTTCGCGCGCCGATTTTATCCTGTGTTTTGGTCTCAAAATCACTGGCGTCATGGCGCTCGTGTAATTGTTCTTCGGGTGCTCCACTGGCGCGGTTGACCATTCGCCCGCGCTTGACAGCCGGGCGCGCGCCGATTTCTTTCGTCCAGCGCGCCAGGTTTTTGTATTCGTGCGTTTGCAGGAATTTGCGCGGATCATTGTAGGAGGCGCCGTTCAGCATGCCGTTGCCGTACCACGGCCAGATCGCCATATCGGCAATGGTATATTCGTCGCCGGCGATGAATTGATTGTCCGCAAGCCGCCGGTCGAGCACATCGAGCAGGCGTTTCACCTCCATTGTGAAACGGTCGATGGCGTATTTGATCTTCACCGGAGCGTAGGCATAGAAATGCCCGAAGCCGCCGCCGACATAGGGCGTTGAGCCCATCTGCCAGAACAGCCAGTTTAGCGCCTCGGTGCGCTTGCCGCGATCCTTTGGCAGGAAGGCGCCGAATTTTTCCGCCAGATAAAGCAGGATTGCGCCGGATTCGAACACGCGCCGCGGCGGCTGCTCGCTGTAGTCCATGAGCGCCGGGATTTTGGAATTCGGGTTCACCCCGACAAAACCGCTGCCAAACTGATCGCCTTCACCGATCCGAATGAGCCAAGCGTCGTATTCCGCTCCGCCATGACCGGCGGCCAGCAATTCCTCCAGCATGATTGTCACCTTGACGCCATTCGGCGTCGCGAGTGAATAGAGCTGCAGCGGATGCTTTCCGCGCGGCAACTCCTTCTCATGTGTCGCACCCGCAACAGGGCGATTGGTCTTGCCATAGCGCCAATTGGGACCGCTTTCCTTCTCCCAGACCCAGACTTCAGGCGGCATGTATTCAGGTGTGTCAGTCATGTTGGGCTCGCGTTGCTTGATAAGTGCGCGGCATGGATAGAGCGGCCATCACGGCCTGTCCAATCATGGTTGCAGACGTTGCATGTTATGCCGCGGCTACGCCTACCGGAGTATGGTATCGAAGTGTCGCCGGCAGTGCTCTCGATTGCAGATGATGTGATCGAGTGACTGCGCATGGCGGGTTGGAGGAGGGCTAAATGCGAATTCTGATGATAGCACTAGCGCTCATCGTTACGACCGCTGCCGGGCGGGCCGCTGAAGTTCAAGCCTCGATCACGACCGCGATGGAAACGGCGATGCTGGAACTCGTGCCGAAGTTCGAGCACGACAGCGGCAACCAAGTGCATATCGCTTACGGACCGTCCGGTGCCGTGGCGCGCCGCTTCGTTTCCGGCGAGTCCGCGGACATCGTCGTGATCGACAGCGGCGCCATCGACGATCTGATCAAACAGGGCAAGCTGTTACCCGGCCGTACCGACCTCGCGCGAACCGGCATCGGCATCGCGGTGCGTAAAGGTGCGCCGAAGCCCGACGTGTCGACGCCGGAGGCGCTCAAGCAGGCGCTCCTGTCGGCCAAGTCGATCGGGTATACGTCGCCCACCGGCGGCGGCATTACAGTCGCGCCGATCCTGAAGCTGCTCGATACGCTCGGCATCGCCGCGGCCGTCGCGCCGAAGACAAAATTCGCCGCCGGCGGCCCGAACGGCCGGGTCAGCGTGCTGATATCGAGCGGCGAAGCCGAAATCGGTCTGCAACAGGTGTCGGAACTGATGTCGAATCCTGAGGTCGAGGTAATCGGCCTGCTGCCGGCCCAACTCCAGCGCTTCACTGTTTATTCCGCCGGCGTCAGCGCCACCGCCAAGGCTCCCGACCAGGGGCGCGCGCTGATCCGCTTTCTCTCGGAGCCGACCGCACTCGCAATCTACAAGAGTAAGGGCTTGGGGCTTTGAAGGTTGATATTAGCCGCGCACTCAAGAGTTTTGACTTACACCGGCCGCTCGCGGGCAGCCGCGATCGCCAGGCAGAGATACATGGCAAGCAGCGTCATTTCGAGGAACACGATGAATATGCTGCCGCCATAGACCTGCGGAAAAAACACTTCCACCGCCGCCATCGATACCACTGAAGTGAGCCAGACCACCGCGCCCCACGCCGCCGCAAGCCAAAGCCCGACCGCCGCCACAAGATCGAGTACGGCGAAGAACACCGTCGCAGTCTGCCAGGCGATGGTGTGCGCGGCAAACCCCTCATCCGGCCGTGCGCCGATGCCGCACACCTCGGCCCAGTGGTAGAGGCCCTTGGCCAGAGACACGCCGGCCATGATGCGCAGGAAAAGGACGAGATACTCCGTCCATGTCCCCTGGGTGGCCTTGCCCAGCCGGACCGGCTCGATCATGTCGCTCGGCCGTGTCGGCTGCCGCTGCGATTGGTCGCTCATGATGTTCCGTGCGTCCTTGTCAGGCCGGTATGGAGCCAAATTCCGACGGATTCCAGCCGGACCGATAGAGGCGCGGCAAATGCCCGTCAACGCGGCCTGTTAAATGCCGTGCACCCGCTTAGTGGCGGGTTAGGCCCGGAAGGGGTAAAACAGGCCAGACACGGAGTATTCGGATGGCGATCAAGTTTGGCCGCGCCCTCGAACGGAGCCGCCTCGCGCCGGTTGAGGCCGAGACTGCGGCCACCCGCCTCGACCTGGCCAGCCGCCCGCGCCGCAACCGGCGCGCGGAATGGTCACGCCGCATGGTCCGTGAGAACGTGCTCACGGCGGACGATCTGATCTGGCCCCTGTTTTTGGTTGATGGCACGAAGATCCGCGCCGGCGTCGATTCCATGCCCGAGGTCGAGCGCCTTTCGGTCGATGAGGCCGTGCGCGCCGCCGAGCGGGCGGCGAAACTGTCGATCCCGTGCCTCGCCTTGTTTCCCTACACCGAGCCCGGACGGCGGGACGAGACCGGTTCCGAGGCGCTCAATCCGGACAATCTGGTCTGCCGCGCGATCCGCGCGATCAAAAAGGAAGTGCCGGACATCGGCCTGCTCTGCGACGTCGCGCTCGACCCCTACACCAGCCACGGCCACGACGGGCTGCTGCACGACGGCATCATCCTCAACGACGAAACCGTCGCGGTTTTGGTGCGGCAGGCGCTCGTGCAGGCCGAAGCCGGCTGCGACATCATCGCGCCGTCCGACATGATGGACGGCCGCGTCGGCGCGATCCGGGCGGGCCTCGACAGCGCCGGTTTTGGCGACGTTCAGATCATGGCCTATGCCGCCAAATATGCGTCCGCCTTCTACGGTCCATTCCGTGACGCTGTCGGATCGAGCGCCACCTTGATCGGCGACAAGCGTACCTACCAGATGGACCCGTCGAACACGGACGAGGCGTTGCGCGAGGTCGAACTCGACATCGCCGAGGGCGCCGACATGGTCATGGTCAAGCCGGGCCTACCCTACCTCGACATCCTGCAGCGGGTCAAAGACACCTTCGCGATGCCAACCTTCGCCTACCAAGTGTCCGGCGAATATGCGATGATCATGGCTGCCGCGGCTAACGGCTGGCTCGACGGCGACATGGCCATGACGGAGAGCCTGATCGCCTTCAAGCGCGCCGGTGCCGACGGTGTACTGACCTATTTCGCGGCGAGGGTTGCGGAGAAATTGAAGAAGGGCGCTCTCTGAAGCTGCCCCCGCCCGGGATGCAAGAGCGAGGCGGACGTGTGATGCGTGATTATGACGACGACAATATCCGGCTTTACACGCCGGTTTTGCAGCGGGTCATCATCCTGGCGGCGGTTATCATCGCTGTGCCGGTTGTGATGTGGACCATCACGACCTTCGTGCGGACCTACGTCGCGCCGCCCAAAGCACCGACCTACCAGCGCATGGCAGCGGCCGAGCCGCAGTATAATGCGCCCGCTGCCCTGCCCGCTGCCTCAGCACCCCAGGCAACAGCGCCTCAAGGCACACAGGCATCCTCGCCTGCGCCCCAACCTTCCGCCCCGATGGCCAACGCAGCCGCGATGGCGAGCGACGCGCGCACCGCCCTCCTGGAAATCAAGAAACCGCCTGCTGGCGGCAATTCAACCGCATCTGACGCGAATGCTGCGGTAGCGCCCCAAGCTGCTGCGCCCCAAGCCGCGGTGCCAGCGCCGGCGCAGCCGATGGCAACCACCCCCGCTCAGCCCGCGGCGCCTGTTCTTGCATCGGCCGGCGTGAGCGCGCCGGCGGCTCCGGTGAGTGCAATGCCCCCCATCTCGTCAGCCGCCCCGGCTGCGCCTTCAGTGTGGCCCACTCCGCCGTCAGATCCATCGGCAGCGCCCGCCGGCGCCGCATCCGCTGTGCAGGAGACCTCGACTTCCGACAATAGCGCGAGCGACGACCTGCCCGCTGCGGCGCCGCTCGCCGGACCGGTTCCGCTGCCCCGCCGCCGGCCCAATGTCATCGCCATGGCGGAACCGGCGGGAAGCGTGCCGCTGCCGAGAGCACGCCCGGCCGACGCCCCTGCCGCGACACCCACGGCGGCGGTCAGCGACACGAACTCCGGCTATGCGCCGGGCCTCGAAGGCGGGCGCTAGTCACTCCAGCGCCGCGCCGCTTTCCATCCGCACCGGCTGGTAGCCGTCGTCTGTCAGCGTGCGGAAGATTTGCTCGGCATGAGCGCCGTCACGCGTCTCAATGGTGACGTCGAGCTTGGCGCCCTTGGCAGACACATCGAGGAACAGCCGGTGATGATCGACGCCAAGGATATTGGCGCCGAGTTCGCCGAGCCGGCTCGCGATCTGACCCAACACTCCGGGCCGATCGGGAATGGTCAGGCGAAACGACACGATGCGGTCTTCGCGCTCGAGTTCGCGCACCATGATGGTCGCGAGGATGCGCGGATCGATATTGCCGCCGCACAGGATCAGCCCCACCTTGCGGCCGGCAAAGCGCGCGGGCTCGGCCAGCATCGCGGCAAGGCCCGCGGCACCTGCCCCTTCTGCCATCGTCTTCTGCCGCGTCATGAAGGCATTGACGGCTCGTTCGATCAGCGGCTCATCGACCAGGATGATGTCGCGCACGAGTTCGCGCACGATCGGCAGCGTCAGCGCCCCGGCTTTGCTCACGGCAATGCCTTCGGCGAGCGTGGCGCCGCCGCATGGCCTGTTGCCCGCGTGAATCGCATTCCACATCGACGGATAAAGCGCGCCTTCGACGCCGATGATCTCGATTGAAGGCTTTATCGCCCGCGCCGCAATGGCATTTCCTGCGATGAGGCCACCGCCGCCGATTGGAATGACCAGCACATCGAGATCGGGCACGTCCTCCAGCATTTCAAGAGCGATCGTACCCTGGCCGGCGATGATAGCGGCGTCGTCATAGGGATGAACCCAGACCAGGTCGCGCTCCACCGCGATCGTCGCGGCGCGTGCATGCGCCTCCGTCAGTGTCTCGCCGCACAGGACAACGGTTGCGCCAAGCGACTCGGTTGCCTTCACCTTTACGAACGGTGTGGTCACCGGCATGACGATGGTCGCGGGTATGCCAAGCCGCCGGGCATGATAGGCCACCGCCTGGGCATGGTTGCCGGCAGACATCGCGATAACGCCGCGGCCACGCTCCTGAGCGGTAAGCGCGGCGAGTTTTACGCAGGCGCCGCGCTCCTTGAACGAATTGGTGACCTGCAAATTCTCATATTTGACGTACACGCTCGCTCCGGTGAGCGCCGACAGCGGCGGCGCCGGCAGGACCGGAGTCCGCAGCACCTGCCCGGCAATCGTGCGCCGTGCGGCCTCGATGTCCGCAAGCGTCACGTTTCCCGGATTTTGCGGTCGTTGTTGGTTCATGGCCGCGGCACTATACTGCGAAGCTGATCATGATCGATTCTGGGTCAAACGCGGGTCCTCGGAAGATTGGCGTCTCGCTCGATGCCAAGCCGCATGCTTACGACCCGGCGGTAAATCCCGAATTCTTCGAAGGTGTTCTGGCGCGGCGCGTCGTTGCCTTCATCATAGACCTGATCATTATCGCAATCCCGCTGATCGGCGTCTCGATATTCATATTTGTGCTCGGCCTGGTGACATTCGGCTTCGGCTGGGCGCTGGTCTGGATCCTCTGGCCGGCTTCGGTGGTCTGGGCGCTCGTCTATTACGGCCTCACGCTCGGCAGCGCCGCCTCAGCCACACTCGGAATGCGCGCCATGGAGATCGAAATGCGCACCTGGTACGGGGCACCGGCCTATTTCGTCCTCGGCTCCGTCCACGCCATTGTTTACTGGATCAGCATCAGCGTGCTCAGTCCCTTCATCCTCGTGATCGGTTTTTTCAACGCACGCCGGCGTCTCCTGCATGACATTCTGGTGGGCGTTGTCCTCGTCAATAACGCCAATCGGGCGGCTTCGCTCCAGCAGCGCGCGACGCGCTGACGCGCAATTGGGCTTTGACGCAGGCCGCCTCCCGCGCGATCCTAGGCGCTGGCCGGATTCGGCACCGTGCCGCCACGCATAGCAGCCTGTGACCCAGCACTCGCGCGATACACCGCAATTCTACCTCACCGCCCCCTCGCCGTGCCCCTATCTGGGCGGCAAGGAGGAGCGGAAGGTTTTCACGCATCTGGTCGGCGAGCGCGCCGGCGAACTCAACAACATCCTGACCCAGGGCGGCTTCCGCCGCAGCCAGTCCATCGCCTACCGGCCGGCCTGCGAGGGCTGCCGCGCGTGCGTTTCGGTGCGCGTCGTCGCCAAGGATTTTCGCCCGACCCAAAGCATGCGGCGCATCACGCGGCGCAATGCCGATATCGCAAGCGACATGCGGATCGCAGTTCCGACCTCCGAGCAATACGCGATCTTCCGCGCCTATCTCGATTCCCGCCACCGCGACGGCGGCATGGCCGACATGACGGTGCTCGACTATGCCATGATGGTCGAGGACAGCCACATCGAGACCCGCATTATCGAATATCGGCGTCGTGAACCTGGCACCAAAAACGCAAAACGCGGTACCGGCGACCTCATCGCCATTGCGCTGACCGATGTGCTCGGTGACGGACTGTCGATGGTCTATTCGTTCTTCGAGCCCGACGAGGCCGCGCGGTCGCTCGGCACGTTCATGGTGCTCGACCACATCGCCCGCGCGCAACGCATGGGGCTTGCCTACGTCTATCTCGGTTATTGGGTGCGCGGCTCGCGTAAAATGGATTACAAGAGCCGCTTCCTGCCGCAGGAACGGCTGATGCCGGACGGGTGGGCGCGCGTAGAATAAAACGAGCGGACCGGCTGTCCGTGCCAGGGAGGATGCGCATGAGAAAGTCTGTCCCGATCTTAGCTGCCACCGTCGTTTTTTCGCTCATGATCGGCGCGGCATTCGCCCAGGCCACCGCGCCGACGAGCGCCGACACGCCGAAGGGCAAGTCGCTTGTCGATGCCAACGGCATGACGCTCTACACTTTCGACCGCGACGCCAAAGGCAAATCGAACTGCAACGGCCAATGCGCCAGCCTGTGGCTCCCGCTGATAGCGGACACCGACGCCAAGGCATCCGGCGACTTCAGCTTCGTCACGCGCGACGACGGCCGCAAGCAGTGGGCCTACAAGGGCAAGCCGCTTTACACATGGAGCAAGGACACCAAGCCGGGTGACGTGACGGGCGACGGCGTCAACAGCGTCTGGCACATCGCTGCGCCTTGATCGTACGGGCGCTGTTGCGTTAGTCGGACTTGATGTTGTTGTCCTTCACCACCGGGCCCCATAACGCCATCTGCGCGGCGAGGAATTTTGCCTCTTCCTGGGCGTCACCGAGTCGCAGCGTGACCTGAAGGCTGTCGCTGAGCGTCTTGTTCACGGTCGGGTCGCGAAGCGCGTCGCCGAGAGCTGCGGCAAATCGGTCGACAATCGGCTTCGGCGTGCCGGCCGGCGCGAAGACACCCCACCAGGCGTAGGATTCGAAGCCGGGAAATCCGGCCTCAATCGCGGTCGAAACGTCCGGCAGGTTTGCCAGCCGGGTCTTTCCGGTCTGCAATATTGGAACGATCGTCTTGGCGGAGGCCTGCGGCATGACCAGCGCGGCGCTGCCGATGATCAGATCGACATGGCCGGCGATGGCGTCGTTCATCGCCGGACCGCCGCCGCGATAGGGTACGTGCACGAGCTTGCAGCCGGCGCGCTGGCTCAACAGCGTCATCGTCAGATGCCCGACGCTGCCGCTTCCGATCGACGCATAGGTGATGGTGTCAGGCTTTGCCTTGGCCGCCGCCACAACATCGGCAAAAGACCTGTAGGGCTTTGACGGATGCGTCGCGAGCACGTTCGGCGCCGTGCCGATCAGCATGACCGGTTCGAGATCCTTCACCGTGTCGAATTTCAGATCGAACAGAAATGGATTGACCGCGTGCGTATCGAAGACAAATACCCAGGTGTTTCCATCCGGCGGCGACTTCGCCACCAATTCAGTGCCGAGGCTGCCGGAGGAGCCGGGCCGGTTCTCGATGACGATGGTTGCGTTGAGCTTCTGCTGCAGTCCCGGCTGCGCCATGCGCGCGATGGGATCGACGGTGCCTCCCGGCGGAAACGGCACGATGATCTTGATGATGCCGGAAGGCCAGGACTGCGCGCGGACCTGACCGGCGATCGGGGCTGCAATCGTGCCGAGCACGAGCGAGCGTCGCGTAAATTTCATGGGTGATTTCCTTCCCGGTGTTTTTTGCGTCGACTGTTTTTATCGGTCAGCTTGCCGGCGGCGCGACCGGTGCGGTTTGGCCGGAGCGCTTGAGTGCGTCGGCGACAAAGCCGTTCGCCTTCATGTCCTCGACGAAGGCCCGCAAATACGCGAGGCCCGCCGCGCCGCGTCCTTTGGGCGTGGCAATGGCCTGCCTGATCTCCTCGAAATATCCGGGCAGCACGCGTGTCTCCGGATGATCCTTGGCATAGGTATCCAGCGGCTCGCGGACGCCCGCCGCGGCGTCGAGATGCTGCGCGACGAACGGCTCTACGCCGCCGACCGCGCCACCCTTCGGATTGCGGATCAGCGCCGCGTTCTTCAGCGTACGGGTGAGATAAAGGTCATAGACCGAACCGGTGCCGACACCGATCTTCATGCCGGGCTGGTCGAGGTCGGCGACATCCTTGAATGGTGAATCCGTCCGCACCAGATAGGTGCCCTGAATGAGCACATAGGGCGCGGTGAAATCTACTTCCGCCGCGCGCACCGGCTCGACGGCGATGAAAGCGATATCCCAGAGATTTTGCTTGCTGCCCTCGAATGTCCTACCCGCAGAATCGTAGACGACGAATTCCAGCGGCACGCCAAGCCGTTTGGCGAGCGCTGCAGCGAGTTCTGGCGTTACGCCCAACGGCTCGCCGTTGGATCCCTTTTGCACGAGTACGCCATTGCCGAAGTTAAGCGCGGCGCGAAGCTTCCCGGTTGGCGCCAGATCCTTGATCACATCCGCGGATGGGGCGGCTTGTGCAAAAACCAGACTGTGAGTGGCGATAAGGACGATAAAGGCGGCGAGGATTTTTTTCATGCTATTACATACCATGCCGAACCAAGAAAAAGGAGCGATGCGATGCGGATCGAAGGCAGTTGCAGTTGCGGTGCGATCACAATCGAAGGCGAAGCCGATCCGGAGAAAACGCAAATCTGCCATTGCACGGATTGCCAGACGGGCTCCGGTTCGCCGTTCCGGCATTCGATCCTGGTCTCCGGCGCCAGCTTCAAGATGACGGGCCAGCCGACGCTCTATCTTAAGACCACCGCGGACAGCGGCAATCCGCGCCTGCAGGCCTTTTGCCCGATCTGCGGCGCGCCGATCTATTCGACGACGCCCGGCGAGGGCACGCAGAAGTCCTACACCGTGCGGGTCGGATTATTGCGCCAGCGCGATCAATTGCCGCCGCGGCGGCAGAACTGGTTCCGCTCGGCGCGCGCCTGGTTATCCGATCTGCCGGCAATCCCGAAGAATGAGAAACAGGCAATCTAGGCCGGCAGGTCGGCGAGCGTCTTCAATGCATAAAACTGCACCGGCTCGCGCCGTCCTTTGACGGGTGCTTCGTGCGGTTCTTGCCCGACGAGCCGGAGGCCCGCCACCTCGGCCGCTTGCCGGGAGATGATAACGACACAGCCATAGTCCTTGGTCAGGCTTTCAAGCCGCGCGCAGGTGTTCACCGTATCGCCAATGGCAGTGATGATTTGGGAATGTGGCGGACCCATCGCGCCGACGATCGCCTCGCCATAATGGATTCCAATTCCGATCTGCAACGGCTGGCGCAAATCCGCCCGAAGCCGGCCGTTGAGTTCATCAAGCTTCGTCAGCATTTCACGCGCGCCGCGCACCGCGTCGGCCGCGCCGCTCGCTTCATCTTTGTCATAGAGCCCGTAAAGCGCCATCAGGCCGTCGCCCGTGAATTGCGAATAATGCCCATGCGTCGAGACCAGCGCCGTAGTCATGGTCTGAAAGAACTGATTGAGAATGAACAGCACGTCGTAGGGCAGTTTGGCTTCGCCCAATGTCGTCGAGCCGCGCATATCGACGAAGACCACGGTGATCTGGCGTTCACGCCCCTCAAGGCCGCCCCGCGCTCCGCAGTCGGCGGGCGTGGCGTCCGCGGCGAGGAGCGGCATGACCGCGAGATCAGCCTCCGGCCGGATCTGGCAGGCGAGCCGCGTACCCGGTGTCGCACCGATCCGCGAGAGCGCCTTCGCTTCCAGGCCGGCCGCAGCGGGAAGCTGGTCGAGGCCCTTGGTCACCAGAACCCGGCATGTCGTGCAGCGCGCCCTGCCGCCGCAAACCGATGCATGCGGTATGCCGCCGGCACGCAATGTTTCGAGAACCGTGGCGCCCGGCATGATCGGCAGAGTGCGGCCGCTCGAATGGGCCAGCATCGGCGGCCGGCGGCGGCGGTAGAGCCAGCCGCGCACGCCGCGCGCAGCAAACGGCAATGCCGTGAGCGCGATGAAAACGCTCCAGCCGATACGCTTCATGCGGCCGATATCGGCGACCGTCTCATCGGTCAGATTTGAATCCGCGAGTGCAAGTTTTGCAAAATCCGGATCGGCTTGCGCCTGGCGCAAAACCTGATTGCCGCCGGTCACGAAGCCCGCGAGCGCCAGCGTTGGCAACAGCAACGCATAAGCAAAGAACACCGGACGCCAGTTGGGGTACCAGCGCTTGGTCCGCAGCCAGTAATGGATGCCGATGGACGCATGCGTCCAGACGGTCAGCAGCATCGCCACCTGCATCACGCCCAGCCAGGGGAAGAGCAGCCACTGGTCGATGAATACCGTTGTGTAATAGGTGGTGGTGTCGAGCGCGAGCTCGGCGATGCGCGTCGCGATGACGTGCGAGATCAGCAGGATCGGGATCGACAGGCCAAGGGAGAGTTGCGCCCATTCCCAGCGATTCAGGCGCAGCGAGCGCCGGATATAGATCGACCACAATGCGTTGCTGTAGTGCACGAGAAATGCGGTGATGAGAATTGCGGTGCCGATCCAGGTCCGCCACGGATACATCAGAAAGTTGCGGGTGGCCTCGGCGTCTTCGAATGACACGAGCAAGAGACAATGTGCGGTCAGATGACAAATCACGAAGGAAAGCATGGTGAGCGCGCTGATCAGGCGCAGCCTTCCCCGCCACATCTGAAAGCTCGCGTTCATGCCCGCGCCTTCTCGCTACGGATCGGAACTCAACCCTCGCAGATATAGGATCGCGCACAAAGGCGAAAATTCCCGACGGGAATTCCCAAGAAAATGAGCGCGCACCCGCGGGTAGAACCGAACGCGTGATCTAGTCGAGGTCGCCCGCTTCGCCGGTGCTGGCGCGGCCGCTGGTATTGCCGAACTTGTTGGTCTTGGGAAAACCCTTCGGCGCGAGACGCCCGGCGTCGGCGCGATTGCCGCGCCAATCGCCGAGTTCCTTGAGCGTGAGATTGAACACGCGCCCGGCAGTATCGGTCCAGCTCAGGCCTTTCTCCACCTCAAATGTCTTGATGTCGGAGAGTCCGCCGTCCTTGTGGCGTTGCAGCCGCACGCCGCGGCCGCGTGTCATGTCGGGCACCTGATCGATCGCGAAGACCAGCATCTTGCGGTTCTCGCCGATCGCGGCCACCAGTTCACCCTCAACCGGCGCCATGGCGCGCGCTTCGTCGGGGGCTTTGACATTGAGCACCTGCTTGCCCTTGCGCGTGTTGCCCAGACATTCGTCTTCGGGGACGATGAATCCCCTGCCCTGCGCACTCGCCACGATGAGCTTGCGTCCGCCCTGATAACGAAACACCGAAACGATATCCGTCTCCTGCTCGAGATCGGCGAAAAGGCGGATCGGCTCGCCGTGGCCGCGCCCGCCTGGCAGTTTAGCTGCGTCGATGGTGTAGAAGCGGCCATTGGTTGCGAAAGCCAGCAGCTTCGACGTCGTCTCGGCAAAGAATGCGAGCTTCAGTCCATCGTCGGCCTTGAACACCAGTCCGGCCAGGTCGGCGACCTGACCGCGCAGCGCGCGAATCCAGCCCTTCTCCGAAACCACCACCGTGATCGGCTCACGCTCGACAAGCGCCTCCTCGATCGCAGCCTCGTCATGCTCGGGCGCTTCCGCAAAGCCGGTGCGGCGCTTGCCGATCGGCGTTTTAGGCCCAAATCTTTCGCGTACTTCGCGAATCTGATCCGCGATCTTCTTCCATTGCTCTTTCTCGGAGCGAACGAGCCCCTCGATCGATTTTTTCTCGGCGCGGAGGTCCTTGTCCTCCTGGCGGATCTCCATTTCTTCCAGCCGCCGCAAATTGCGCAGCCGCATATTGAGAATGGCGTCCGCCTGGACGTCGGACAATTTGAACGTCTTCATCAAGACGGGTTTCGGTTCATCCTCCTTGCGGATGATCTTGATCACCTTGTCGAGATTGAGATAGGCGATCAGATAGCCGCCCAAAACTTCGAGCCGGTGCTCGATCTGCGACAGCCGGTGGCGCGAACGGCGAAGCAAAACGTCGCGGCGATGCGCAAGCCATTCGGACAGTGCCTCGGCAAGCCCGACGACCTTTGGAATGCGCCCGCGAAGCAGCACATTCATGTTCAAGGGCACGCGGCTTTCGAGCTCGGTGAGCTTGAACAGGCTTTCCATCAGAAGCGCCGGATCGACCGCGCGCGAACGCGGCTCGAAGACAATGCGCACGTCTTCGGCCAACTCGTCGCGCATATCGGCGAGAAGCGGCAGCTTCTTCTCATTCATCAATTCGGCGATGCGCTCGATCAGGCGCATCTTTTGCACCTGCCACGGAATCTCCGTGACGATGATGTTGTAGGTGCCGCGCCCGGTATCCTCGGTTTTCCAGCGCGCCCGCAGACGGAAGGAACCGCGGCCGGTCGCGTAGGCTTCCGCGATGACCTCCGGCGGATCGACAACAAGGCCGCCCGTCGGAAAATCGGGACCGGGCACATATTTGAGAAGCGTCTTGCTGCGCGCGTTCGGCTGCTCGATCAGGTGGAGCGCGGCGTCGCACAGTTCGGCGGCATTGTGCGGCGGAATTGATGTCGCCATGCCGACCGCGATGCCCTGCGAACCGTTGGCCAGCAGGTTCGGGAAGGCCGCCGGCAAAACCACCGGCTCCTGCGAAATGCCGTCGTAGTTCGGCCGGAAATCGACAGCGTCTTCGTCGATGCCGTCGAGGAGCAAGCGTGAGACCTCGGTCAGGCGCGCCTCGGTGTAGCGGTAGGCGGCGGCATTATCGCCGTCGATATTGCCGAAATTGCCCTGGCCGTCGACCAGCGGATAACGCGAGGAAAAATCCTGCGCGAGCCGCACCAGCGCATCGTAGATCGCCTGGTCGCCGTGCGGATGGAAATTGCCCATGACGTCGCCGACGATCTTTGCGGATTTCTTGAACGCAGCGCCGGGGTCGAGGCGCAGCAGCCTCATGCCGTAAAGAATGCGCCGGTGCACCGGCTTGAGCCCGTCGCGCGCGTCCGGCAGCGCGCGGTGCATGATGGTCGAGAGCGCGTAGGCGAGATAGCGCTCCTCAAGCGCCTCGCGCAGCGCGATTTCCTGTACCCCGCTTGGATCGGGGGGAATCACTTTCTTGTTCATGGTTGCGAAGAGCTATCGCGCTTCCCCGGCGTGAACAAGGGATGAACGGCGGGCAGGCGCGGAACATTGAACTGTATCGCCCGGGTACCGGATGGCATCGAATCGGCTAACCAAAAACCCATGATATTGATGCGTGCCGGCCCATGCCTCGTTATGCTCCTGTCTTGGCGTTTCGGAGCATCCGCATGCGCAAGACTTCCGTGGCCAGGACTATCTTTGCCGCCGCCGCGCTCATCCTTTGCGCGGGCGCGGCGTTGTCGGCGCCCGCTGATCTGATCGCGCCGCCCAATGCAACGCCGCTGACGGTTCCCGTGCAGGGCCCCTATTACGGCGGCTACCCTTACGCGCCGTATTCTTACGAGCGTTCCTATTTCAGCGGCTGGCGTCCCGTCTGCCCCTATCGCTATCACTGGGAATGCTGGGGCCCCTATGGCGCGCAGGCCTGCGGCTGCCGGCCCGATCCCGGACTTTACACCGGCTATTGAGCGGCGCGCGCCAGCGCGGTGACGAAATGCGCGCGGGCCTCCGGCAGAGCCAGGCCGCGCGGCGCAAACGCATGGCGATCGAGAAAGAAGCCGGTCAACGCAAAAGCATCGGCGACGTCATCTGCCGACGCCGTTTCGCTGCCGTCGTGCAAAAATGCAGGCAACCGCATCAGCTTGTCACGATAGGCCTCACCGCCTGCGCGTGAAACCGCACGGCCTGAGCGCGGTGACACGTAGATCAGATCGGCCGTCGTGCCGGTCGCGGCGCAGGCCGAGAGATCGAGGCCGAAACCCAGCTCGGCGAGAAAATCGAGCTCGAAGCGCGCGATCATCGGCGCGGCAGCGCGAGGATCGTGGAGATGATCGAGGATTGTCTCGAGCGTACCGTGGATCGCCGCCTGTGGCTCGCGCTCGGCAAGCAAGCGGCACAACGCCGCCAGATGCGTGACGCCGTGGACGGCATGCGCCGCAGACAGATAACCGCCCGCGCGCAGATTGAGGCCTTCGACGGCGTAATTTCCAAGATGCTCGTCGAGCCGCGCCCGCCAGGTCGCGCGCAAGGCGTTACCCGGCTGGAGCACCCCGCGGAGCCGCGTGCCCGCTCCGCCGCGCACCAAGCCAAGATGCCGGCCATGTCCGAGCGTCATCAATTCGAGGATGACGCTCGTCTCGCCGTGGCGTTTGACGCCAAGCACGATGCCTTCATCGATCCATTCCATGGCCGTTATTTAGGTGCCCATTATTCCTTCGGAAACTCCAGGCCCATTTCGCGATAACGCTCGGGATCGTCGCCCCACCCTTCACGCACTTTTACGTGGAGAAAGAGGTGCACCGGCTGCTCGATCGCCACGGCAATGTCCCTGCGTGCCGCGGCCCCGATGTTCCTGATGGCCTGGCCTGCCTTGCCGAGCACGATTTTACGCTGGCTATCGCGCTCGACATAGATGGTCTGCTCGATACGGACCGAGCCGTCCTTGAGCTCTTTCCAGACTTCGGTCTCGACCGTCGACTGATACGGCAATTCCTGGTGCAGCCGCAGATAAAGCTTTTCGCGTGTGATTTCGGCGGCAAGCTGGCGCATCGGCGCGTCGGAGATTTGATCTTCGGGATAAAGCCACGGCCCGGCCGGGACATGCGCGGCAAAAAAGCTCCTGAGAGCGGGAACGCCGTCGCCGGTCAGCGCCGATATCATGAAGGTCGCGGCGAATTTTACCCGCTCGTTGAGCTTTTGCGTCAGCGCCAGCAAAGCCGGCTTGCCGGCCAGATCGACTTTATTGAGAACCAGGACCTTTTCGGGCCGCACGTCGCCGAGTGCGCGTAAAACGCCTTCGTCGTCGTCCATCACGCCCTTTTTTGCATCGATCAGAAGCGCGACGAGATCGGCATCGGCGGTGCTGCCCCAGGCGGTTCCGACCATCGCGCGGTCGAGCCTTCGCCGCGGCGAGAAAATTCCCGGCGTGTCGACGAAGATGAGTTGCGCCGCGCCTTCGATCACAATGCCGCGCACCAGAGTACGCGTGGTCTGCACCTTCGGCGTCACGATCGAGACTTTGCTGCCGACGAGCGCGTTGATCAGTGTCGATTTGCCGACATTGGGCGCTCCGATCAGCGCCACGAAGCCGCAGCGGGTCGATGTCTCGGCTTGATCAGCCATTGCGCCGTGCGGGTTCGACGCCCTCGCGCGCCAGCATGGCGGCGGCCGCGGCCTGTTCGGCGCCGCGCTTGGAACGCCCAGAACCTTCGGACGGCGCAAAAGCGGGAAGTTGCACGGCAACACGAAACTCGGGATCGTGGTCGGGGCCGGACCGCGCCACCTCGCGATAGACCGGTGTCGGCAGACCGCGTGCCTGCGCCCATTCCTGCAAAACGGTTTTCGGATCGCGCTGCGGCTGTGCCGTCGCCTGCAGCCGAACCTGCCACAGCCGCTCGACCAGATCTTCGGCGGCTTTATATCCACCGTCGAGATAGACCGCGCCGATCACAGCCTCGCATACATCGGCAAGGATGGCCGGACGTTTGCGCGCGCCCGCATTGTGTTCCGACGAACCGACCCGGATCGCCGCCCCCAGATCAATCGTGCGCGCAATCTCGGCGCAGGTTTCCTTGCGCACGAGGTCTGCGAGCCGGCGTGACAGTTCGCCTTCATCGGCTTTCGGGAACGCACGATACAACATGTCGGAAATCACCAGTCCGAGAACGTGGTCGCCGAGAAATTCGAGCCGCTGGTAACTGCTGGCGCGGTTGCGCGCGCCTTTGAGCGCCGAAATATGCGTGAGCGCGCTTTCGAGCATCGCCGCATCGGTAAACCGGTAACCGATGCGATCTTCGAAGACGGTGGCGCCGCGCTTGCGCCGGCGGGGCGGCTTTTGGCCGTCAGCGGAAACGGCTGCGCGATTTTGGTCCGGCGCGGCCGCGCGCTCTTCGGCGGGCGGCTCGCGGCGCGGGTCTATTGCGGGTTTGGCTTTCTTGCGGCCACTCATCGAACCAGCGTGAACAGGCGATTCCAGCGTACCGCCCAGGGCCAGCGCCACACTTCCCAAGCATGGGCGTCGTCGCGAATCGAGAAAAAGATGATCTGCGCCCGGCCGATCAGGTTTTCGAAGGGAACGTAACCGACCTGACTGAGAACGCGGCTGTCGGTCGAATTATCGCGATTGTCGCCCATCATGAAAAAATCGCCGGGCGGGACGGTATAGACCGGCGTGTTGTCGTAGAAGCCGTTGTCGGTGAGATCGAGCGTGTTGTAGCTGACGCCGTTCGGCAGCGTTTCGCGATATTGCTTGACGCGCTGAACCACACCGTCGTCGTCGGTGACGAAATCGTCGATGCGCTGGCGCGGAACCGGTGTACCGTTGATGTTGAGTACGCCGTCGATCATCTGGATGTGATCGCCCGGCAAGCCGATAACGCGTTTGATGTAGTCGATCGAATCGTCCTTGGGCAGGCGGAATACAACGACGTCGCCGCGTTGCGGCTGCGAACCGAGAATGCGTCCCGAATAGACCGCCGGCGAGAACGGGAACGAATAGTGGGTGTAGCCGTACGAATATTTCGACACAAAGAGATAATCGCCGACGAGCAGCGTCGGGATCATCGAGCCGGAAGGAATATTGAACGGCTGAAACAGAAATGTCCTGATAACGAGGGCGATGATCAGGGCATGAAACACGACGCGTACTGTTTCGGCGAAACCGCCTTCTTTCCGCTTGGTACCTGTCTGCACGCTCATCAGCCTATGATCTTGTATAAATCGCGCCCGCCCGCGACCTTGTAGACCGTGCCACAGGCACAAGCAATTGTGCGCGGGAATTCGCCGCGCCTTGCAACGGCTTTATTTTACCCAGTAATCCCATGTGCTTATCGGCATCGCCGAACCCATGACGAATATTTCATCTGGCCTAAAACCGCGGCCAGCCAGGGCCGACGGTCCGGGCCGCGCGATCAGGCGCCGCCGGAGGGAATCGCCGAAATAACGACGAAAGCATGCGCCATCGGCCCCTCGTCGGTAATCGTCACGTCGATACGCGCCTCGTAGCCTTGCGGCGTCATCGCCTGCAGGCGACGTTTGGCGCCGCCGGTCAGTTCCATCGTTGGCCGGCCACCCGGCAAATTGACGACGCCCATGTCGCGCCACCACACACCGGCGCGCAGGCCGGTACCGAGCGCCTTGGCGCAAGCTTCCTTGGCGGCAAAACGCTTGGCGTAGGTCTCGACCCGGTTGCGCCGCTTGTCGGCCTTCGCCCGCTCGGTCGTAGTGAAGACACGATCGAGAAAACGGTCGCCGTGGCGCTCGATGACGCCGGCAATGCGGCGCGCATCCGTGATGTCGGAGCCGATACCGAGAATCATGAATCGGCTCCGATGCGCGCCCTGCCCCGGTCCATGGCGGATCGCATTGCACGCACCGCCGTGCCGAGACCGGAGAAGATCGCTTCGCCAATAAGGAAGTGTCCGATATTGAGTTCGACGATCCCGCCGAGGCTGCTGATTTTTTCCGCGGTGACAAAATCAAGACCGTGACCGGCATGGACTTCGAGGCCGGCATTCCTCGCCTGCGCGACGCCGGTGACGATGCGATCGAATTCCGCCGCAGCCGCCGCAGCCTTCCCCGCAGCGATCGCATCGCACCAGGCGCCGGTATGGATCTCGATCACCGGTGCGCCGATGTCGCTGGCGGCTTCGATCTGCGTGGGCTCGGCAGCAATGAAGAGCGAAACCCGGATGCCGGCCCGCGCCAATTCGCCGGCAGCGGCCTGCAAAGCCTCGCGTTGCCCGGCGGCGTCAAGACCGCCTTCGGTGGTGCGCTCCTGCCGACGTTCCGGAACGATGCAGGCGGCGTGCGGCTTGAGCTTGCAGGCGATGCCGACCATCTCGCTCGTCGCCGCCATTTCGAAATTAAGCGGCTTGGTGATGCGCTCTTTGAGCCGCGCGATGTCGTCATCGACGATGTGGCGGCGGTCTTCGCGCAAATGCGCGGTAATGCCGTCGGCGCCGGCGGCAATCGCAATCTCAGCCGCCTTCACCGGATCGGGATGGCGTCCGCCCCGCGCGTTGCGCACGGTAGCGACGTGATCGACGTTGACGCCAAGGCGAATGGGAGAGGAAGCCGCCATATCGATTGCCTGTGCCGATGGCCCTTGCGCCGTGCTCTATCCGTTGACGCGTTCGGCGTTGGCGACAACCTTCTTTGCCCGCAACTGCGAGATGATCGAAGTCAGGTGCTTGATGTTGTAGACTTCAAGATCGATGGTGAGCTCGGTGAAATCCGGCGACTGACGGGTCATCCGGATATTGTCGATATTGCCATCGTGCTCGGCGATCACCTGGGTAATCTGCGCCAGCGTGCCCGGCTCGTTGACCGATTGCACGGAAAGCTGCGCGGGAAATCGTTGCGGCACCTTGTCGTCGACGTCCCACCGCACGTCGAGCCAGCGATCCGGTTCGTCCTCGAATTGTTTCAAGGCCTCCGACTGGATCGGGTAGATCGTAATCCCCTCTCCGGGCGTCATGATGCCGACAATGCGGTCGCCGGGAACGGCGCCGCCCTTCGGCGCGAAGCTCACCGGCAAGTCCGTGTTGATGCCGCGAATTGGAATTGCCTCGGTGCTTTCGCCGCCGGCCGGGAGCTTGAATTTCAGCGCCCTGCCGAATTTCAAGCCGAACCATCCGCCCTCCGCCTTGGGTGCAGCGGGCGTGACGCGTTCGTCCTTGTAATCGGGATACATGGCGCGCGCGACGTCGGAGGCTTTCATCTCGCTGCGGCCGACCGCCGACAACACGTCGTCGATCGAAGCGCGCGCCAGCCGCGGCAATGCGCCTTGCAGCTTCTCGTCGGAATATTCGATTTTAGCGCGCTGGAACAATCGCTCGACGATGCGCCGGCCCAGACCGGAATACTGGTCGCGCACCGCCTCGCGCGTGGCGCGGCGGATGGCATCGCGCGCCTTGCCGGTCGCGACGATCGATTCCCAGGCAGCCGGCGGCGCAGTCTGCGCCTTCGACGTCAGGATCTGGACCTCGTCGCCGTTCTCGAGCGGCGAACTGAGCGGACCGATCTTGCCGTTGATCTTGGCGCCGATCGCCATATTGCCGACGTCGGTGTGGACCGCATAGGCGAAATCGATCGGCGTCGCGCCGCGCGGCAACGCGATCAATTTGCCCTTCGGCGTGAAGCAAAACACCTGGTCGTGAAAAAGCTCAAGCTTGGTATGCTCCAGGAACTCTTCAGGATTTGAGCCTTCGGCGAGAAGCTCGATGGTGCGGCGCAGCCATGCATAGGCGCTCGAACTCGTGCGAGAGCATCTCCGTCGGCGAGCCAAGCTCGTCTTTGTACAGCGCATGCGCGGCAATGCCGTATTCGGCGATCTGCTGCATGTCATCGGTGCGGATCTGCAGCTCAACGCGCTGCTTGCCCGGCCCGATCACCGTAGAGTGGATCGAGCGATAGTCGTTTTGCTTCGGCGTGGAGATGTAGTCCTTGAACCGCCCCGGAACGACCGGCCACGACGTGTGCACGATGCCGAGCGCCTGGTAACATTCGGCCACGTTGCCGACGACGACGCGGAATCCGAAAATATCCGACAATTGCTCGAAGCCGACCGCCTTGCGCTCCATCTTGCGCCAGATCGAATAGATGCGCTTGCGCCGGCCGGACACCTCCGCACTGATGCCGCGATCGCCGAGTTTCTTGGCAAGCTGCTGTTCAATCTCGGTGATCCAGCCGCTCGATCGCGCGGCCAGTGTATCGAGACGCTCGCTGAGCACCTTATAGGCTTCAGGATTGAGCTCGCGGAACGCCAGGTCTTCCAGTTCCTCGCGCATCTCCTGCATGCCCATGCGGCCGGCAAGCGGAGCGTAGATGTCGAGAGTTTCGTCGGCGGTACGGCGGCGCGCCTCGACGGGCTTGTGCGACAGCGTGCGCATATTGTGCAGCCGGTCGGCGAGCTTGATCAGCAGCACCCGCACGTCGTCGGCGATGGCGAGAAGAAGCTTGCGCAGATTCTCGGCCTGCTTGGCTTCCTTGGAAACCAGTTCGAGCCGCTTCAGTTTGGTCAGCCCTTCGACGAGAAGCCCGATCTCATGGCCGAAGACACGATCGATCTCGGCACGCGTCGCGTCGGTATCCTCGATCGTGTCGTGCAGGAGCGCAGCCGCAATGGTGGCGTCGTCGAGCTTGAGCTCGGTGAGGATCGCGGCCACTTCGAGCGGATGTGAAATGAAGGGATCGCCGGAGGCCCGCTTCTGCTCGCCATGCGCCCGCATGGCATAGACATAGGCGCGGTTCAGCAGGTCCTCATTGGCCGTGGGGTTGTACTGCTTGACCCGGTCGATCAGCTCGTATTGCCGCATTTGCCGCGGCTTGCGGGCCTTCGGCGTGGCGCTTCCGCCATTGAGCGGCACGAGGCTCGGGCCGCGCGCCGCCGGCACCCGCGGCCGGGGCTGGTTCTGCATCCGTGGCAGATCGATTGGCGAGCGCGCCATGGCAATCCTCGGGCCACCCCGGCTTCGTCCAAAGAGAGAGTCGGCCAAGGCTGGTCACGAAGATATCATGGCAGCGCGCCGGCGCCACAAGCCGCGCGATATGCCGTTCTTGGTTAATGGACGCTACGAAAGGGGCGGCGAAGGGAGCGGCGATAGGAGCAAGCCAGACAGAGGAGATTTACTCCTCCTCGTCCCCGACATCCGGCTCGGGCTGGCTTTCCGGCGGCGTGAGGCCTTCCAGGCCCTTGAGCAGCTCTTCTTCCGACATCCGGTCCGTGGTCACATCGGTGTCGTCGGCATCGACGCCGGTGCCGGGCGCGCCGATGAGCGGGACCGCCTCGGGTTCCGGCTCGTCGACCTCGACATATTTCTGCAAGGAGTGAACGAGCTCCTCCTTGAGGTCCTCCGGCGAAATCGCCTCTTCCGCGATCTCGCGCAGCGCCACGACGGGGTTCTTGTCGTTGTCCCGCTCTACCGCAATCTGCGTGCCGGATGCGATCATCCGCGCGCGGTGGCCGGCCAGCAGGACGAGATCGAACCTGTTTTCCACCTTGTCGATGCAATCTTCAACGGTGACACGGGCCATCGGGGTGGGCTCCTGGGCTGGGCTATCGCGGGTGCCGGCACGGTTCCTGCAACCGGCAATTGTTCGAAATGTGGCGCTTAGGTATCGCTCCGGACCGGGAAGTGCAAGAGCCATCTCGGAAAGCGGCTTTTACTGCAGTTTAGCCTTATTGCGGCTGCCGATATTTAACTTGGATATTTAACTTGGCGAGTACCCGCGCGTCTGTTACCGAAAATTTCGGGACGTGGTTCGCGGAGTTCCGAAACCTGCTTTCCTTGAGAAACTCCGCGACGGCGTACCGCAGTATTTTCGCCGTGGCTTATTTGCCACAACGCGAATGGCGGCTGTGTTCGCACGCCGAATGTTCCCGATGGCGAGAGCGCTGATTTAGAATTGCCGGAATCGTCTATTTAATTGCCGTCGATCCGGTTTCATCACGAGAGTAGTCACGAGAAAAAACATGTCAGCACAGGTCGAGAAAATCGCATTATTCATTGATGGCGCCAATCTTTATGCGACGGCGAAATCGCTTGGCTTCGATATCGATTACAAGCGCCTGCTGCGTGAATTCCAGTCGCGCGGCTATCTGGTCCGCGCGTTCTATTACACGGCGGTGATCGAAGATCAGGAATATTCCTCGATACGACCGCTGATCGACTGGCTGGATTACAACGGCTACTCCGTCGTCACCAAGGCGACCAAGGAATTCGTCGACCAGACCGGACGGCGCAAGGTCAAAGGCAACATGGACATCGAACTTGCAGTCGATGCCATGGAACTCGCGCCGCATATCGACCAGATGGTGCTGTTCTCCGGCGACGGCGATTTCCGCTCGCTTGTCGAAGCCGTGCAGCGGCGCGGCGTGCGCGTCATCGTGGTTTCGACCATCTCGACGCAGCCGCCGATGGTTGCCGACGAGTTGCGCCGCCAGGCCGATCAGTTCGTCGACATTATCGAGTTGCAGAACAAGATCGGACGCGATCCGGGCGAACGCCCGATGCGCGAACCACGAGAACCGCGCGAGGCCCGCGAGCCGCGCCATACGCCGCAATTCCTCCAGCGCAGCCCGACCTCGCAGCGCGTCGAAGTTGAAGACGAATTCGAAGAAGATTGATTTTCAGGGGTTTTATTGATGACGCGCCCGAGCGGGATGCCCGGCCGCGACTGTCCGCGCTGCCCGCGCCTGGTCGCCTTTCGTGAATCGTGGCGCGAACGTGAGCCCGGCTGGTTCAATGCCCCGGTCGATTCTTTCGGCCCGGCCGATGCACGCCTTCTCATCGTCGGCCTTGCGCCCGGGCTGCGCGGCGCGAACCGCACCGGCCGGCCGTTCACCGGCGATTATGCCGGCGACCTCCTCTACGACACGCTGCTGCGCTTCGGATTCGCTCGCGGGCACTACCAAGCCAGCGCCGACGACGGGCTCGAACTGGTCGATTGCCGCATCACCAATGCCGTGCGCTGCGTGCCGCCGGAGAACAAGCCGGTGCCATTGGAGATTGCGGCCTGCCGCGATTTCCTCGGCGCGACTGTGAAGGAAATGTCCAGGCTGCGTGTCGTCATCACGCTTGGGCGCATCGCGCACGATGCCTTCGTCGTCGCAAGCGGCGCGAAACGCTCGGCGTTTCCGTTCGGCCACGGCCGCAGTCATGCGATTGCCGCGCTCACAATGATCGATAGCTACCACTGCTCGCGCTACAACACGAATACGCGCGTGCTGACGCCGCAAATGTTCCACGACGTCTTCACCGCCGCGCGCAGCCGCCTCGACGCCCCGGCCTGATCAGGCAGCCTAGGCGTAGATCGAGCTTTCGTAATTGCCGCTGCCCATCTCGCTGCGCGGGAAAATGCCGTGCTGCTCGATCCACTCGAAGGATTCTTCGAATGTCTGTTTCGAATACGGCTCGAAGACCAGCCGTTCGCCGGGGCCCCAGCGCCGCGTATCCATCTGGTCGTGGAAACGTGCCGGGAATTCTTTTCTATAATAGTGCGTGAAAAGCTCCGGCCGCAGATCGATGTCGCGTTGCGCGCGGCGCAATGCCCGGAAAAATTTGCGCACGTCTTCCGGATCGGGCGTGCCGGTAATCATCGACGCCATCATGAAGGTCGTATCGATGATCTTGCGGAATCCGAGCTGTTCCAGGAAATAAAACGGACCACTGAACACCGATGCCGCGGGCACCTTGCGGTCGATCAGCAATTCCATCCGGCTGAACAGGAGCCCTTCATTGAATGACAGCTTGATCTGATCGGGCTTGAGATATTGTTCGAGGCCCTGGATGGTCGCGTAGTGGCTTCCGGACTGATAACCGACGGAGATCGGCACGCCGGCGAGATCGGCCGGAGTATTCACCGGCGATTCCGGCGCAACGAACACCCCGCACGGCGAAACCGAATAGGCATCGGCGTAGAGCTTGCCGTGGCCGTTCGATGCAGCGACGTTCATCGTCCAATGGCAGGCACCGCTGACATTGCAGGTGCGCCCGGATTCGAGGGTTTGGTAGGCGCCAACTTTATTGCCGATGTGATGGCCGCTGCCCGAGCTGGAATCCATGGTTTCCCGGAATTCATAGTCGAGCCCTTCGGCGGCGAAATAGCCCTTCTCCTCCGCAACCCATTCGTGCAGGCGGAAATGCGGTGCGACGACGAATTTCGACATGATGTTTTCCTCCATTGGCGGCTTTGCCCGCACTCTACGCACGCGAAGCGCTTGATAAATATGGCCCGTGGAAATAGATTGTCTACGTTTGATTGACAATCAAAGACCTAATGGATCGTTTTGAGAACGCAAAGGTTTTTGCCGCCGTTGTCGAATCCGGCGGCTTCACCGCCGCAGCCGAGCGGCTTGGCCTGTCGCGCGCGGCCGCCAGCAAGCACGTGCAGCAGCTCGAGGAGCGGCTCGGCGCCCGGCTTCTGGACCGCACCACGCGCCGGGTGAACGTCACCGAAGCGGGGCGGCTTTTCTATCAGCAATGCCGGCGCATTCTTTCCGATCTGGAGGATGCCGAGCGGGCGGCCGGCGAACTTCACAACGAACCGCGCGGAGAACTGCGCGTCATCGCGCCGACGAATTTTGGGCTCGCCGAGATCGGGACGGCCATCACCGACCTGCTCCTCGCCTACCCTCGCCTGCACATCAATCTGACATTCAACGATCACGGCGCCGATCCGATCGAAGGCGGTTACGACGTTGCAATCTGCGTCGGCCGCCCGCGCGGCACTTCGGCGAGCCTGATCATCCGAAAGCTCAATACATCGCGACGGATCTTGTGCGCCGCGCCCGACTACCTCAAGCGCCGCGGCATGCCGAAAGAGCCGGAGGACCTGAGCAGCCATGACTGCCTCAGCTACAGTTATCTGGAAGAGCCCGACGAATGGCATCTGATCGGCCGCGACGGCGAGCGTGTCGTGAAAGTCAGCGGACCCATCGTCACCAGCCACCGGCAGGTGTTGCGGACTGCCGCAGTCCGAGGGCTGGGGATCGCCTACGGTCCGATTATATTTTTTCACGACGATCTCATCGCCGGGCGCGTTGTGCGCGTGCTGCCGCGCTTTGAATTGCCGGAGGCGACGATCTATGCCGTCTATCCGGCGAGCCGCCAGCTCTCGGCCAAGGTGCGAGCCTTCAACGATTTCATGGCGCGCTATTTCGCGGCCAATCCGCTTGCGCCTTAGAGCATGATCCGGAAAAGTGGAAATCGGTTTTCCGAAAAGATCATGCTCCAGCGAAAAAGCCAGAGCATGATCCGATTCAATTTAATTGAATCATGGTCTGGCGCCCTTCAATGGCCGCGCAGCCAGGCGATGACCTCTTCGGCGTTCTTGTCAGGCGGGAAGACCGGATAGAACGACTTTACAATGACGCCGTCGTCGATGACAAGCGCCATGCGTTTCAAAAGCGTCATGCCGGATGTCGTGAACATCGGCAGGCGCAAACCGCGCGCAAAGCTCAAATCCGCATCGGACAGGACCGGGAACGGCAAGTGCAGCCGCTCCGCTGCCTCACGCTGATAGCCGGTATCCTGCACCGACAGCCCGAAGACATGAGCGACGCCCAGCGCTTTCAGTTCGGCAAAATGATCGCGAAAACCGCACGATTGCGGCGTGCAGCCGCGCGCGCCTGGAATTTGATCCCAGCCAGGCGGGGTATCGACACCGGGCACTCCCGTGCGTGGATAGACGTAGACGACGGTGCGGCCCTTGAGCGTCGACAGGTTTACGGCAGGTCTACTGGTTGCCGGCAAAGCCAGGTCAGGCAGTTTCGCGCCGGCGAGATGACGCGCTGCGCCGTCATCCAGCGGAGCCGGAATGTCCGGCGGCAGGACATTCGGATTGTGGGCGCCTGGAGCCTCGGTCACTTCTCGTCCTTTATGCGTAGGACATAAACTCCATCAGCGACCCGTCGGGATCGCGAAAATAGACGCTCGTGCCGGGCCCTTTGGCGCCGAAACGCTGCATCGGGCCGTTTTCGATACGGATATCGCATCGCCCGAGATGCGCCACGGCATCCGCGATCGGTCCCATCCATTCGAAGCACAGATCGCTGTTGCCGGGCGCCACGGGAAGCCGCGCGACTTCCGCGGGCTTTACGCCTGGGCCGTGGACGTTGAGCTGCTTGTCGCCAAACCGATAGGCAAAACCCGTCGGCCGGGCGACGAGTTCCGCACCCATGACCGCCGTGTAGAAAGCGTTGGAACGCTCCCAGTCGGACACGTGAATAACGCAGTGATCGAGTTTCGTCGGCAGCATCCGTCTACCCCTTTTGCCGCATCAGCCGGCCGCGTTCGCGCTCCCACGAGCGTTTCTTTTCGGTATCGCGCTTGTCGTAGAGTTTTTTGCCGCGCGCCAGGCCGAGTTCGACTTTGGCGCGGCCCTTTTCGTTGAAAAAGAGCTTGAGCGGCACAAGCGTCATGCCTTCACGCTCTACCGCGCCGACGAGCTTGTCGATCTGCCGCCGGTGCAACAGCAATTTGCGCGGCCGTTTCGGTGCGTGATTGAAGCGGTTGGCCTGCTGGTATTCGGGAATATTCGAGTTGATAAGCCAGATTTCGTTGCCGCGCGCGTCGGCGTAGGATTCCCCGATCGTCGCCTTGCCAAGCCGCAACGATTTGACTTCGGTGCCCGTGAGCGCGACGCCTGCCTCGAAGACTTCGTCGATGAAATAATTAAACCGCGCCTTGCGGTTGTCGGCGACGATCCGAAGCTTTCTCTCTGCCTTCGCCGCCATGCCGCAATTTTCCGCTCACCGGCTCTTGAGCAGGTCGCGGATCTCCGTGAGTAGTTGTTCTTCCTTGGACGGCGCCGGCGGCGGCGCTGGCGCCTTATTCGCCTCGGCGTTCGTCACCTTGTTGATCAAGCGCACGACCAGGAACAGCACAAAGGCGATAATCAGGAAGTTGAGCGTAACCGTGAGGAAGCTTCCGTATGCCAGCACCGCGCCCTCTTTCTTGGCATCGGCAAGATTGCCTGCCGTCACCTTGGCCGAGAGCGGAATAAAATGATTGGAGAAATCGAGCCCGCCGGAAATCGAGCCGATGATCGGCATGATGACATCGCCGACCAGCGAATTGACGATCGCGCCAAAGGCCGCGCCGATGATCACGCCAATGGCGAGATCGATGACGTTGCCGCGCATCGCGAATTTTTTGAATTCCTCAAGCATCAATCCCTCCCCAGGCATGAACGGCGCCGCAGGCGCGTCACGGCGACTGCAGTGAAAAAACGCAGGCCGCCTGCCGTCAATTGGTCAGGCCGGCATGCACCATGGCTTGACGAACCGCGGCTTCGGCCGTTTCGGTTGCTGGCACCATCGGAAGCCGCACGGTATTGACGCACTTGCCGATCAGTGACAGGGCATACTTGATCGGCGCCGGCGATGTCTCAACGAAGAGATTGATGTGCAGCGGCGCAAGCTTGTCCTGAAGCTTCAACGCCGCGGCATAATCGCCCTTGAGGCAGGCCGCCTGGAATTCGGCGCACAGCCGCGGCGCGACGTTCGACGTCACCGAGATGCAGCCGTGGCCGCCGTGAGCCATGAATCCGAGCGCGGTGATATCCTCGCCGGAAAGCTGATTAAAATCCTCGCCCATTGCCGCGCGCTGCTGCGACACGCGCGCCATGTTTGCGGTGGCGTCCTTCACGCCGGCGATGTTCTTAAGCTCATACAGACGCTTCATGGTATCGACCGACATGTCGACGATGGAGCGCGCCGGAATATTGTAAATCAGGATCGGAATTCCGATCGCGTCGTTGATCGCCTTGTAGTGCTGATAGAGCCCCTCTTGCGTCGGCTTGTTGTAATAGGGCGTAACCACGAGCACCGCGTCGGCGCCGGCCTTCTCGGCATGCTGCGCAAGATCGACGGCTTCCCTGGTCGAGTTGGAGCCGGCGCCCGCCACGACCGGCACCCTGCCGCGGGCCTGGTCGACGCACCATTCCACGACCTTCTTGTGCTCGTCGTGCGACAGTGTCGGGCTCTCACCGGTCGTGCCGACGGGGACGAGGCCATTGGTGCCCTCGGCGATCTGCCAGTCGACCAGATCACGGAATGCTTTCTCGTCGATGGACCCGTTCTTGAACGGGGTCACGAGCGCAGTAAACGAGCCTCGAAAGCGTGTCTTGGCGGCCATGATACGATCCCTGGCGCGGTCGCCCGCGGATGCGGGAACGGACCGGCCGTGCTGCATAATTATCGGTTCGCGCCGGGCCTTGAAAGCCCCTTTAGATACGTTGTCATTGCCAAACAGGCGTCTACCGGCCCCGCTTTCGCCGCAAAACTGTAAATTGTCGCAGCAGCCTGCGCGGGTTAGGGTTTCCCCGATCTAACCGGCAGAGGAGATTCTCTACAGTTTCCGCGCCGCACCGGGAGGGAACGTGCCGGGTTTTCGAGTAATAATGACGGTGGCTGCCATCGGCGTTCTCAGCGCGGGTGCGCATGCCCAGCCGTCGTCGAAGTCCGTGCCGTTACCGCGGCAGCGGCCTGCGGCGGCCCCGGGCAAGAGCGCGGCAGCGAAGACCCATACTGCTTCGCCCGTTGCCGTCGCGCCATCGCGTTCGGCAGCCCCTATGGCGGCGCCGCCTGCCAACACCGCGATGCAGCCCATACCGATCGCGCCACACCCGGCACCGGCCCTGCGCCCCTCCCCGCCTTTTGCCACAGCCACGACAGCGACGACCTCGCCGCTCGATCTGACCGCGGTGAAGCAAGCGATCGACCTCGTGCGCAAGAATCGCCAGGACGAAGCGACCAGCGTCGAAAGCACCGTCACCGATCCGCTCGCCCGAAAGCTCGTCGAATGGGTCATCCTGCGCAGCGAGGACGGCAGCAACGACTTCTCGCGCTATGCCGCGTTCATCGGTGCCAATCCGAGCTGGCCGAGCATCGGCACTTTGCGGCGGCGCGCTGAAGCGGTGCTGTGGCAGGAGCGCGTCGATCCGCAGGCCGTGATCACTTTCTTCGCCGCCGAACCGCCGCATACCGTCAAGGGGCACTTTGCGCTGGCGCGGGCGCTGCTCACCCAGGGCAATGTCGCGGCGGCATCGGCGACACTGCACGAGACCTGGCGCAATGACGCATTTTCAGCGGATCTCGAGACGCAGGCGCGCGACGCATTTGCGGGCCTCATCACGCCGGCTGACGACGCAGCGCGCATGGACGCGCGATTATATGCCGAGGATGACGACGCGGGCTTAAGAGCGGCGCGTCATCTCGACGCCACCGCGCTCGCCGTCGCCAAGGCGCGCTCGGCCGTCATCAACCAGGACAGCAAAGCCAAGGCGCTGCTCGAAGCGGTGCCGGAGAGCGCCCGCCACGACCCAGGCTACATTTTCAGCCGCGTCCAGTTATTGCGCCGTTCCGACAAGATCGCCGAGGCTGGCCAGTTGCTGATCGCGGCGCCGCGCGATCCGGCGAAGCTTGGCGATGTCGATCAATGGTGGATCGAACGGCGGCTCGTGGCGCGCAAGCTGCTCGACCTCGGCGATGCAAGATTGGCCTATGAGGTTGCCAACAGCGCAGCCCCGCCCGCCAACGAGAATTATCGCGGCGAGCAGCACTTCACCGCCGGCTGGATCGCACTTCGCTTCCTGCACGAGCCAGCCTTCGCGCTCCCGCATTTCGCGAAGATTGCCGAGGGCGTAAACAATCCGATCACGCTCGCGCGTTCTTACTATTGGCAAGGCCGCGCGGTGGAAGCGATGGGACGGCAACAGGATGCGGCGGCCCTTTACCAGGAGGCGGCGCGTTATCCGACAGCCTATTACGGCCAGCTCGCCCGGGCGCGTCTCGGCCTCAACGAAGTCACGCTCCGCACGCTGCCGGAACCGCCGACCGAGCAGCGCACGCTCGAAATCGCGCGCGCGCTCGAGATTCTCTACGCCGTCGACGAGCGCGACCTCGTCGCTTCGATGGCGGCCGATCTCGGCGACAAAGCGACCGACACCGCGGCCCTCTCCACATTTGCAAACATCACGGCGCATCACAGCGACGCGCGCGCGACGCTCCTCATCGGCAAGGCCGCGCTCAGCCGCGGCCTTCCCTTCGAACGCTACGCGTTCCCCGATTTTGGCGTGCCGGAGTACCAGCAGATCGGCCCGGCGGTTGAGCCATGCGTCGTCTACTCGATCATCCGCCAGGAAAGCGCGTTCAATCCCCGCGTCGTCTCGAGCGCCAATGCAATCGGCCTGATGCAGGTCACGCCTGCGGCCGGCCGCGACACCGCGAAGCGATTTAACGTCACCTTCGATCAGCGCCGGCTGAGCGACGACGTCGTCTATAATGCGCAACTCGGCACCGCCGAACTCGGCAACGACATCGCGAGCTGGCGCGGATCCTATGTCCTGGCCTTTGTCGCCTACAATGCCGGACCACGCCGGGCCAAGGAATGGATCGAGCAATATGGCGACCCGCGCGATCCGAAGACCGACCCGGTTGACTGGGTGGAACGCATTCCGATCTCGGAGACGCGCAATTACGTGGAGCGCGTAATCGAGAATATGCAGGTCTACCGTGCGCTGGTCGAAAACAATCCAAAGCTTCAGATCGAGGCCGACCTGCGCCGCGGCGGCTAGCGGGACTGCGCCTTGCCGGACTGGCTCGCCCGCTCCACGGCGAAAGCCTGGGGTTTCTCCCCTCTTCGATGCCGTTCCCACATCGTTGTGTATGCAGCCTCGATATGCCGCGTCATCCGCTCGGTATCAAACAGCGGGGCGGTGTTGCGATCGCGCGCGAGCTTATTCCTGATCGACGCCAGGCAGGATGGGTCACGCGCGAGCCGCAGCGCCAGCGCTTCGTAGTCCTCGAGCGAGTGCGTGATCATTTCGTCGAGACCGACCGCTTTCAGCAAGCTTGCGCCGACACGTCCGGCGAAGGCTGAACCCAAACAGGTCAGCATCGGAACACCGGCCCACAACGCATCGCTTCCCGTCGTGTGGGCATTGTAGGGCAGCGTATCGAGGAACAAATCTGCCAGCCCGCAACGCGCCAGATGATCGGCCAGCGACATTCTTGGAGCAAATATCAATCGTTGCGATGATACGCCGCGTTTCTCGGCTTCGCCGCAAAGATTTTTCGCAGCCGCTGAATTGGTCTCGAGCAGCCACAGAACGCTGTTCTCATTCGCCTTGAGCAGCCGCATCCAGACGTCAAATACGTCCGGGGTAATCTTGTACGAGTTGTTGAAGCAGCAGAACACAAGACCCGTTTCCGGCAACGCACATTTATGCCGCGCAGGCCTGCGTTCCGCGATACGCCGCTTGTCGTCATTGGCCTGGTAGCTGTCGGGCAGCCAAACGACCGCTTCGCTGTAAAACGGGAAATGACCGTCCGGAATGATTGTCGGGTCGGCAATGATGTAGTCGATGTAGCTTGCACCCATCGTGCCGGGATAGCCCAGGTAATTCACCTGGATGGGTGCGGCGCGCCGCGCAAGAATGTTGAACCGGTTATCGCGGGTAAATCCCATCAGATCGACGGCGATATCAATCTCATGGCGCCGCATAAGGTTCGCGATCGCCGCGTCGTCCATGCCCTGTACATCGATGAAATCGTCGAACGCCGCATTTATCCGGGCGCGCAATTCCGACCCGTCATCGGGGCTGAAAGACAAAGCAACAGTTTCAAGACGAGACTTGTCGTGCTGCTCAAAAATACCGACCACGAGTTGCGCAACAGGATGATTGCGGAAGTCTGCCGATAGATAGGCAACCCGAATGCGATCGTGAGAATAGGCCTCGCCTTTCCAAATTGGGGAGAAAGACGGCTGATCGGCAACAAAGGACTTGGCGCATTCGAACTGATCAGAGGCAGATGACGATATCGAAAGAAATGAAAAGGGATTGACCAGGACGCTTCGTTCTCTTGCTGCCGACACCAGATCGAACACTTCTGTGTCGAGATGCGTCCAATCACTCAGATATAATTTTGCATGAAGCCTATCGCCTTTTACGTATTTGAGGTCGTCCTTGAGTGCCAGCGCCTTGTCATAGGCAGCGAATGCCTGCTCGAACTGCTTCAGCTCAAAGAAGATGTTGCCACGACCGGTCCACACTCCGGCAAGGGAAGGATCCAACGCCTGTGCCGCGTCATAAGCGGCGAGCGCCTCGTTGTGCTGCCTGCGGAGAAGAAAAAGATTGCCGCGGCCCAGCCATGCTTCGGCGAGGTCGGGATTCGATGCCAAAGCCCGATCGAAGGCCGCGAACGCGTCTTCGGGGCGATTGATTGCCGTCAACACGTTGCCGCGGCCGAGCCACGCTTCGGCAAAATCCGGCCACATCGCCAGTGCCCGATTGAAATCGGCAAGCGCGTCGTCATTGCGCTTTAGCTCACTGTGGACATTGCCGCGGCCGTGCCAGGCACCGAAGAAATCGGGTTTTAGGGCCAGGGCTTTGTCATAGGCGCCAAGCGCTTCGTCGTAGCGCTTGAGCTGGTGGAACACGTTGCCGCGGGCGTGCCATGCTTCGACCAGATCGGGTTTAAGCGCCAACGCGCGGTCACAGCCGTCCATCGCCTCCTCGTAACGCTTGAGCCCAAACAGAATGTTGCTGCGGCCGAGCCAAGCCTCGGCATGATTAGGCGCGACGGCGAGCAGCGCGTCGATGCCTTCGAGTGCCTCGGCGTGCCGGCCAAGATCGGCCAAGAGTTTCGCGCGCACCAGCCGGACTTGCGTCACATCCGGGCTAATCGCGACAGCCGCGTCGAAACTGGAAAGCGCGTCGTCGTATCGGCCTATCGAAATCAGCGTCATGGCTCTGTTGAAGAACGCTTCCGCATAGCGGGGATTGAGCCGAACAGCCTGATCGAAATCAGCGATCGCGTCTTTAGGGCGCTGCAAGTCATTAAGGATGGCGCCGCGAACGTTCCATGTCTCCGCTGCCGCGGGATTGACCTTAAGCGCCTGGCTGAAACGCTCCAGCGCCTCGGCGGGCCGTTTCAAGGCCTTGAGGACGAGCCCGTAATTGGTCAGCGTCGCATCGGAATTCGCACTGACATCCAGGGCCCGGCGTAAATATGTTTCGGCCTCGGCAAATCTGCCGCGCTGCGTCATCACGATGCCGAGCAGGTTCAGCGCCGCGACGTGCCGGGGCTCGATACGAAGTGCCGTCTTGAACAGATTTTCGGCATTGACGATGTCGCCGGCCCGCAGGGCCGACATGCCGCGTTGAAATTCATCGTCCACAAGAGTTGCCGGCAACGCCATTCCCCAACCGTTTCTACGCAAATTTCTCTGACGCAGAAGCTTCGCGTGCTGACCCAAAAAACTCTTAAATTCGCGGTCGAACCCCTCGCGCGACGGTCGTCAGGAGCTTCGCGTCAGCATAGTTTTTCAGCCGTCGGTCAATGACTATAGCGCGACAGTGGCCCCACAATATCGATCCACATCGGCCGATAAGCCGCTTCAAGAGCAGTCGTATGGATGCCCCGTTTTCTCACTACCGATTGCACAACACGTTTTAGAAGCTCCAGCCGAATGGCTTTTAGACGATCACGCAAGGGCACGAGTTCGCGGCTTTTCTCCCTCCGCGAAATGGCCCTGCTGACAGGACATCATTGCCCGGCAATAATGCGTTTCAGCATTTGGGGGGTCGACGCCCGAACCTCGGCATAACGCCCGGCGGCCTTCAAAATTGCGTCGCGCCGATGCATCGCTAAGGAATCCTTCAACAAATTCGTGGCGGTCTCTTTCATCGCAATAGCGGACGCGCTATACTCTCCAACGAAGCCTCTCAGCGGTTACGCAGAGACCGGTCTTATAGTCAAATACGGGCTCGTTTTCCAGACAAGAAATTGACACTGCTTGAAAAATCCAATTGTACGACAATTGCGTCAGCAAATGAGGGCTATCACATTTTCGCAAAAAAGCTTCTGTCGCAGATCGCTTTGCGACATTCTGGGCATGTCCTGAGTCCGTTTCTAAGGACAATCCGCCTCTCCCCGGTACCATCCGCATGAACACGGCAACGGATATGCCGAAAGATCACACGCCGGCAGATGCGTCGAGAAGTGTCTTCGTCACCGCACAAGACGGCCTGCGGCTCCATGCATGCGAATATGGTGCGCGCCCGGCCGCCGGCTTGCCAGTCGTCTGCCTGCCAGGTCTCGCGCGCACGGTTGCCGATTTCGACGCGCTGGCACCCGTACTGGCGAACGGTCCGACAACGCGGCGGGTCATCGCGATCGATTCACGCGGGCGCGGCCGATCCGAACACGACAGCAATCCCGAGAATTACAACGTGGCGGTCGAGCTTGGCGACGTAGCCGCGGTCCTAACCGCGCTTGGAGTGGGGTCTGCGGTTTTTGTCGGCAGCTCGCGCGGCGGGATTCTAACCATGCTACTTAGCGTCGCCCACCCCACCGCGATCGCCGGCGCAGTGCTGCACGACATCGGCCCGATAATCGAACAGAAGGGCCTCGCGCGCATTAAGAGCTATGTAGGGAAATTGCCACAGCCCCGGAACTTCGATGAAGGCGCAGATATTCTCCGCCGTCTGTTCAACGCGCAATTCCCGAAAGTCACCGCTGAGCAGTGGCTCGTCGCAGCGCAACGCACGTGGAAGACGGAAGACGGCAGGCTCGTTCCCACCTACGACGTTCGACTAGCGCGAACGCTAGCCGCTTTCGATATCGAGCGCGCTTTGCCCCCAATGTGGAACGAGTTCGACTCGCTTTCGCGCGTTCCGCTTCTGGTCATTCGCGGGGCAAACTCGGATATTCTTTCGACTGCCACAGTAAGCGCGATGCAAGCGCGGCATCGAGCTATGGAGTCGGTTGAGGTGGCGGACCAGGGGCATGTGCCTCTGTTCGATCACGACCTGCGCAATCGCATAGCCGAATTCGTTACCAAGTGTGACGAGAGGTTTAGCATCCGCAAGCCGAACTGACTGAAACAGTGTGACGCTTGAGCGGCGAGGTATCTACTATCGTACCGCACATGCCGCTGCGACGTTTGCAATGTCCGGCGGCCCGGCGAACCCCCGCTCGGCTATTTGAGCTTTCAAAGCTTCGTTCTTCGCAACCGCATCGGCTAAACGTTGCTGTCCTACAATAATCTGCTAACGTGCAGCTTCGCGTGCTCGGGCAGAGCCGAATCGCATCTGGCACTAGCGCCCGACACCGATATCACGCACCAGCTGCTTTGGTTGAAACACTTTTTCCGCAATATCCCCGATGTTACGCTGAGCCCATGACAACGAACGCGCCGGTCAAGGCTTACAAAGACATATTGCCCAACGAAAAGCCTGACGATCAGGCCTATATCGGCATCTTCGACACGGTCGCCCAATACACGATGACGTCGCGGGACGGTCTGGAAACGACGTATTCGTTATTTCAAGCCGTCAAATATATCGTCGAAAACAAAATTCCCGGAGACATGGTCGAATGCGGCGTATGGCGCGGCGGCTCGATGATGCTGATCGCACATGCGCTGAAGCATTTTGGCGACGTGAGCCGGAAGCTCTTTCTCTACGATACGTTCGCCGGCATGACCGAGCCCGACGACATCGACATCGATTTCGACAACAAGGCGATGAAGCCGGTGTGGTCCAAGGCCAAAAGTGAGGGCATGGTGATTGGCTGGGGCGGCACGGTCGACGATGTCAGGAGCAACTTGCTGTCCACCGGCTATCCGTATGAGCGGATGCATTTCATCGCCGGCGACGTGCTGCAGACGATCCCGGCCACGCTGCCGTCGCGCATTGCGTTATTGCGGCTTGATACAGACTGGTACAAGTCCACGCTGCACGAGCTCCAGCATCTTTACGATCTGATCGTTCCCCACGGCGTCCTGATTATCGACGACTACGGCTGGTGCCGCGGCGCGCGGCAGGCCACCGATGAATTCCTTCGTGACCGCCCCTTCAAGCCGATGATGCACCGCGTGGATCAGGGCCCGCGCCTGATGATCAAACCCGCCTGACTCGACCCTATTAAAGTGGGGCCCCTTTTGTCCTCGAACGCGCGTTCATTGTTGCCCAAAATCACATTAACCGCCGTGCTGCCGCTATTGGCGGCGTTCGATGGGCTACGATCAGATTTAAGGATAGCTGACGTTGAGAGTGCGAGGTCTGATCCCGGCCCTTCACGTGAAAACAATCCAGCCTTCGGACTCCAGACGGCAGCAGATGTTTGTCGTGAACGCTTTCTCTCGAAGAAGGAGGCCCAAATTTTATTAACAGCACTGGATACTGACGAAAATCAGACTGCCGCGCGGCCGACTAAACTGTTGCTATTAGCAGGCGCACGAAGAAATGAAGTCACACAGGCTAAATGGGAATAAGTGAATTGGGAGAAAAAGACCCTTCTTATGCCCTGTTCAAAGTCTGGTCGTTCTCGCTTGATACACTTGAACACCGCCGCGATGGATATACTTCGGTCAGTACCTCGCTCGCGTGAAAGCGAGTTTATTTTTCCTTCCAACGCGACTGGACGGCCTTCTGCTTCGTTGCACATTCCGTGATCGAGGATTCGAAAGCGACCCGGTCTCGCGGGCCTTCGGCTGCATGATCTTCGGCATTCATTCGCGAGCTTTCTGGTGAATAACGGAGTTTCAATTTATGTCGTCCGGGGACTTCTCGGACACACAAATATTCGGGCTACGCAACGCTACGCCCACCTGGCGGATGATACTCTTTCAGACGCGGCGGAATTGGTACACAACCTCATGCTCTTTCCAAACGCTACCGACGCGCAGCCGAGTCAAGTCTAAAGGCCCGGGTCGAAACGCTCATCCGGAAGCCTCCGTTTGAAAGCTGCTCAAATCGCACACCGGCGTCTTTCAGTGTTCTAAGCACCCCACTAGTCGTTGCGCTTCTGGCCTGCCCTACTCCGGACTCGATACCATAAACCGCCCGCTGCGTGAGATTGACGCGTCGAGCAAGTTCAGTCTGGCTCCATCCTAGAATTGCTCTGGCCGCTCCTACCTTGGCAGCAAACTGCCATTGATCGGGGGCCGTACCGGCGGTCCTTGGCGCTCCCGCCTTCCGTGGCTTCTGCATGTCTTGGCTCACATCCACAAAGAAAAACCCCGGCGGAGTGATCCGCCGGGGTTCTGTAAAGTCTCACACCGCGATCAAGCGATCAGGGCATGAAGTCCTTGTGGATACGAGCCGTGACCGACACGATGTTCTGGTCTTTGATCGGAGTGGTAGCGACCGCGTTGCCGCCGAAACCGGTAGCGCCACCAAGTAGCGGGCCCAGCGCACCAGTTGACGTCGTTGCAGTATCCAAGTGCTGGTAGAGTACTTCGACACCGAAGTACAAGCTCTTGGTGAAGTCATACTGCAAGCGTGTAGCGCCACTCCAAAGGTTCCAGTTGTTGTTGCAACCGGCACCAGCCACGGCGAGAGACCCAGCGCCACCGCCAGGGCCGTTAAACCCTTCAAGATTACACAGGTTGGCGTTGGCTTGGGTGTTGTACCGAATAGCCATATAGCTGCCGACGAACAATTCATGGAATTGCGGCGTCCAGTAGTGCTCAAAGGACGCGTTCACTCCAAAGGCAGTCGTCAAATTGCAGCCTGTGGTATTGTTGGAGGCCAGACTACCCGGCACAACTCCCTGGGAACCATAGACACAATCGCTGCTCACGCCGAACCCTTGGGAATCACCCCTTTGGATTCCCATGTTGGAAGCGTTGTTGGCGTCCGCCAGGTATCTCAGGCCGCCTTGCGTATAGTTGACCTGAGTCTGGAAGAAGTCGCCTTGCGCAATCATCGGCGTATTCAACCGAAGTCCGGCACCGACGGCAAATCCCCACTGATCACTGGGATGTCCCGAGGTGGGGACGTTCGCACCGGCTGCAGCGAAGTATCCGGCGTTGACTTGGTGGGCCGCCGCCATCAACTGCGCGCCGCCCCACGTCTGATCGACCCGCAAATTGCCGACGATGTCTGGCGACTGAATGCCGCCGTAGCCGGAAGTATTGGCCATGAGTCCGGTGAGGGTAACGCCGGTGCCTATAACAGCGCCATTCTGATCACCGACAATCTGCGACGTACGGCGTTGTTCGGCAGCGATTGTCGCTGTCACGCCGTTGCCGAGCTGAGCAGTATAGCCCCACAGCCACCAGCCCGCGTCGCCGGTATCGGACGACGGATTGTAGGCACGATAGCCCACGGCCGCCGCGCTGTAGAAGTCATAGAACGACTGGGCGATACCAGCCGTGATTCCCGCCCACTGAATGAAGGCACGGTTGAAGCCCAGGATCGACGGAACAAGCGCCGCACCGGTATCGGCCGTGGCGATACCGACCGCGATATAGGCGCGGGCCGTACCGTAGGGAGTCTGGTCGCGTGCGTCAGCGGTGATGTAACCGCGTGCGCGCATCACGAAGTTGTTGGTATTCCGGGTATTGGTCTCGGCCGACGTCGGACCGGCAGTAAAGTTGCCGTTGCTGTTGTACGTGGTCTCGGCGCGCACATAGCCGCCGATCTTGATGCACGTATCCGTGCCGGGCATGTAATAGAAGCCCGCCCCGTAGAGATTACAGACCTTCACGTATTCGACCGGCTTGGCCTTGACGGGAAGATCAGCTGCCTGCCCCGCACTGACCGCGACCAATCCTGCCGCGGTGCCGAGGAAGAGGCTTTTCACCATCTTCATTTTGAACCTCCAGTTGTTTGCCGTGGGAGGGTTCTATCCGCCGGGTGACTACACCCCTGGAAGGTCCCCTTAGTCCCCAAAACCACCCGGTCTTTCCACTTCCCGAAAACACCGGACGACTCGACTTAGGGTTCCCCCCTCCGTCGCACCATCACCTTAGCGAACGAGTTCCTCCGTGCAACGGCGAACTGCCCAAGTCACAGGCCCCTTTGGTCGATTTCGGGGAGGTGTTGCGTAAAAATCACGCAGCCATTGACGCCTTCCTGAGCGTCCTACTTGCAATTCAGTGCGGTCGCCCGCGAAGACAAATTCACCTGTAAAATCAAAAGGTTTTACCTCGCGGCGCGCGGCCATCGAAGTCTCCGATTTTACCATAGGCTGCAGCCCCTTCACAGAAAAAGGCCGCGGAGCCTCCTCGCGTGTGCACAGACCCCGTCTCGATTCACCGGCGTCTTGACTGCTCTGATTCCACACCCGCCGGAGACTTGCGCGGCAGCATTTTGGACGATTGGCGCGGCGTTGAATTCCATCTTCTTCCGCCTTTTCGACGTGCCAAACGCGCGATCGAGCGCGAAGCGGTGAAATGAACATTCAAAATCCGGCATTGGATTCGCTTCGTCAGATTCCCTGCCCGCCACCCGGATCGTTGGAGACGTTCACCTGAAAATGCTGAACCTGTTTGCGGCCCGACGCAAAACTGATTTCAAGTTCGAACTGATCGGCGCCCCTGAAATCCGGCGCGGCGCGATAGAACGCGACGAAGACCGGAACTTCGGTGGCAAGGCATTGCTTGAAATTGGTCGCCTTGAGCGTGCCGCGCTTGACGGAGACGGCGCCATGGGCCGGAGCGGTGGCGAGCCGTATCGACGGCAGCGGGCCGGACGTGCAATCCGGCCGGATGCTGGAGAAGATGCCGACACGAATGTCGTGACCCGGCACCGCTTTGATTGCGCGCTCGACCAGGTTTTCCTGCGCGTGAACGCCGTGCGCCGAAAGGCAGAGCAGCAAAGCCGGGGCGAGCCAGTGCCGCGTCATCGCAGACATCCATTGGCCATCCAACCGGTCACTTGGTATTCTTCCGCAGGCGCGCGACATGCGCGATTTGGAGCGGCAATGGCGGCCGGACCTTTGCATCCGATGGCGTTTGGCGGCGGCATGGATCGCGGCGACCCGTTACAGCGGGCAATGGTCGCATTGAACAGTCAGCGTCCGCAAGAAGCCGAACGAATTGCGCAAGATATTCTGAAAGCCGACCCGCGGCACGGCAAAGCCCTGCACGTTCTCGGCTGCGCGTTGCTGATGCAGGGCCGTGCCCAGGAAGCCGTGGCGCCGCTGGAATCCGCGGCGCGCGGGCGGCACGATCCGGAGATCGAAACTCAGCTTGCCATGGCGCGGATCGAAAGCGGCCGGCCGGACGACGCGTTAGTGCTCCTCAAGCGCGCGACCAAGCGACGGCCGCCTTATGCCCAGGCATTCCACGCGTTCGGCCGTCTTCTGTTTTCCATGGAGCGCCATGACGAGGCAGTCGAGGTGCTCTCCCGCGGTCTCGAAATCGCGCCGATGATGCCGGAATTATCCATCCTACTTGGCAATGTTCACCTGCAACGCAGAGAATTTGCCAATGCCAAAGTCGCCTTTGCGCGGGCGCTCAACATTTCCCCGGATTCTCCCGACGCATTGCACGGAATGGCGACGGCACACTGGCAGCTCTGCGAGTATCAGGCCGCCGCCGACCATTTCAGGCGTTACCTGATGCGCAGTCCGGATGACGCGGGCACCTGGCTCGGTCTCGGGCACTGTCTTCTGGAGATCGGCCAGCGCGACGCCGGTTATGATTGCTTCCGCACCGCCGCGCGCGGTGATCCGAGACGCTATGGCAGCGCGCTCGCCTCTCTGGTCAATTCAGGCCGCGCCCGGTTTTGGCTCAAGCCGAGCGCCGCGGAGCAATTCCTGCGCGGGACGAAAAGCTAGCGCTTCGGCGCGCGGAATTCCCGGCGATACAGGCCGGGTTCGTTTCTCAGCGCCGTTTTTGTTGCAATCAGACGCGTCGTGTCGTCGTCGGATAACGTCTCGAAGCGGCCTGCCCAGCTTTCACGCTTTACCGGCAGGCATTGCGCCACCGGTGTGCCCTTCGGCAGCACGCCGCTGAAATTTGCATCGTGCCAGCGCGCCGGGAAATTCAGCGGGCTGTCGTGGAACGTGTCGCAATCGATGAGGCCGGAGAGCGTGGTGAACGGCAGGTCGTCGCGATTGACCGGATGAGTGAACAGAAGCGAATAGCCCGGCGGCGCCTCGATGGTCCAGAAACAGTTGAACTTGATGATGAAGCGATCGCCGTCGAACAACGGTGTTCCCGCAACCTGGCTAGGATCGTGAAAATCGATCGGCGAATGCGAAAACCCGGTGGCAAATCCCTCGGGCACGTCGAAATTCCAGCTGAACTCGCCATCGCGGACTTCGAGATCGGTCGCCGACGGGATGAGCCATCCGTAAGCCATGGCGTCGATGAAGCACGGGCATTTCTTGACCGTCAGAGTCTCCATGCCGACGCTGGGATTGAAGGCATTATGCCGCATGACCTTGAACCAGTCGGGCAGGCCCTGCACTGCAGGGAACGGGCGCGGTAAAATGCCTTCGAGCGCAGGCAGGCATCGAAACGTCAGCATCATCCCATTAGCCTGGTCCATCGCCCGGTGTCCCTTGAACGCAATTGCCGACCGCGGCCGCGCCGCAGACCCGAAGATACAAAATATCTATGGGGGTGATACATAAATTTATGCGACACCGCGTATTCCAATTCTCCCCATAAATCAGGGTGTTGCCTGCAGATATCGGGAGAGTCCCGGGCGGCAGAAGTCCGGATTTCGCAAAACCGCGGCGAGCTGATGTCATGTCGTCACAGGCTGCCATTGGTCCTCTCGCCGGCCGCTTGGTAGGCTTGCCGGGGCGCGCGACATGCGCGATTTTGGGGCAGCAATGGCAGCCGGACCTTTGCATCCGTTGGCAACTAGTGACGGCGTCGGCCGTGGCGACCCGCTGCAGCGCGCGACGCTCGCTTTGAACAGCCAGCGTCCGCAGGACGCCGAACGGATCGCCCAGGATCTTCTCAAGACCGATCCGCGGCACCACAAAGCTCTGCACATTCTTGGCTGCGCCCTGCTCATGCAGGGCCGCGCGGCCGATGCGATCGCGCCGCTTGAAAGCGCGGCGCGCAGCCTGCACGACGCGGAGGTCGATACCGTGCTTGCTGTCGCGCTGCGCCAGGCGGGCCGCCCCGAAGAGGCGCTTTCCCGGGTCAAGCGCGCCGTGAAACGGCAATCGTCTTTTGCGCCGGCGTTCCTCGAACTCGGCCGCCTGCTGGCGCTGCTCAAACGCTACGACGAGGCGGTTGAAGCTCTTCGCCACGGTCTCGGCATCGCTCCGATGATGCCGGAATTGTCGATCCAGCTCGGACACGTTTTCCTGCGCCTGAGAAATTGCGCCGAGGCCAAGGCCGCTTTTGCCGGAGCGCTCGACATTTCCCCCACCTCGTCCGAAGCGCTGCTCGGCCTTGCGAGATCGCACAAGGAGATCGGGGAAAACGCGCCGGCGGCCGAATACTACCGTCGTTACCTGAGAATGAAGCCCGACGATGCGGCGACATGGCTCAATCTCGGACACTGTCTTCTGGAGCTTGGCGAGCGCGATGCCGGTTACGACTGCTTCCGCGCCGGCGCGCGCGGCGACCCCAAGCGCTACGGAAGGGCGCTGAACTCGCTTACGGCCTCGGGCCGCGGCCGATTCTGGCTCAAACCAAGCGCGGCCGCGCGCTTCCTGCGCGGGCCGAAAGGCTGAGCCGCAGCTTCAGCGCTTGGGCACGCGGAATTGCCGCCGATAGAAGTCGGTACCGCGGCTTAGCGCTTCGCGCGTTTCCGCACTGCGCAGGGTTTCCTCCGACGACTGCACTTCGCGACGGCCGATCCAACTCTCGCGTTTCACCGGCATGCACTGCGCCACGGGCATCCCCATCGGCAACACGCCGCTGAAATCGGGATCGTGCCAGCGCGCCGGAAAATTCACCGGGCTGTCGTAGAATCTGTCGCAATCGACCAGACCGGTGAGCGTCGTAAACGGCAGGTCGGCGCGATTGACCGGATGAGTAAACAGCAGCGAGTACCCCGGGGGCGCCTCGATGGTCCAGAAATTGTTGAACTTGACGATGAAACGGTCTTCGTCGAAAAATGGCGTGCCGGCAATCTGGCTGGAATCGTGGAACGCGATCGGCGAGTGCGAATATTCGCTGAAGAAGCCCTGAGGGTATTCAAAGTCCCACGTGAACTCGCCGTTCGCCACCTTGACCTCGATCGGGAGCGGAATGAGGAATCCGAACGTCATGGCGTCGATGAACGGCGGACATTTTTTGACTGTCTCGCCTTCCTCGCTCATGGTCGGATTGAAGTTGGCCGTCGGCAGCGCCTTGAACCATTCCGGCAGGCCCTGCACCGCCGGAATCGGCGGCGGAAGAATGTTCTCGAGCCCGGGCGGGCATCGAAACGTCAGCGTCATTTGATTGGCTTGGTCCATAAGCCGCAGTTCCTCCGCCGCGCGATCGCGCACCGCTGCCCGTCAAAGCCCACGCGCTGCATCCACGCAATGCAGCGTGGCGGAGAGGAAGGGATTCGAACCCTTGATACGGCTTTAGACCGTATAACGGTTTAGCAAACCGCCGCCTTCAGCCACTCGGCCACCTCTCCGATTGCGAAAAGCCCTATTTTACGGGCTCTCGCTGGTCAAGGCTCGTACACGCTGTACACCGCAAGCGCCTCGACGTTTCGACGCTACAATAGAATTCCGGTGGAAGTGTAGCCACGGGCGCGCGGCTCGTGCAGCCCCTCCCCTGCGGTCGGGTTGCCGATCATTCGGGTACCGAAGTCCGGCGGCGGCCTTGCCGCGAAAGCAACGCCGAACCTGCGGCCTCGATCAGGCCGCCATCGCCGGCGCGGCAGCCTCACGGATGCGGCCGAGCCAATCGCGCGCCGCGCGCTGCGCGGTGGCAATCTCGACATCCGACATCTGATCGGCGACTTCACGCCGAAGCCGGATGGCGTCGATGTTCCCCTTCATCGCCGCGAGATTGAACCATTTGTGCGCGGAGACGAGATCGATCGGCATATCAAAGCCGACCGAATACATCATGCCGAGATCGAACAGCATGTCGCCATCCGCCGGCCCTTCGCCGAGCGATGCCGCATTGCTGTCGAGAATCTCAAAACGAGCCATTGCACACTCCCCTGTTATTCGCCGGCTTTTTCCCCTGCCGACACGCGAATAATCTCCGGAAGATTTGAATGGTGGTTTAAGCAACGCGATGAATTGATTCTCAACCGCGCGCCGGCAGTGAGCGCATTTTCGGCAACACACCGTTAAGCAACGGCGCGCGTTCCCGCTGCCGGTTGACGCCACAGGCGAATTGGGCGATCCCTCCGCTGGCGGCTCGGGCCCGGATGATGGTCCGGCGTCAGCACGTCATTAAACACATAGGGGTTCCGATGAAGACCTATCGCAGGGCGCCGGTCGCGCTTTGGCTCTTGAGCGCGGCTTGCATTGCGGGAGCAGCGGCGATCGCGCCGGCATACGCCGCCGAGCCGGCCGGCACGTGGCTCACGGGCGACAAGGACAGCCAGGTGCGGATCTCTAATTGCGGCGGCGCGGTTTGCGGCGCCTTGGTCTGGCTGAAGGATCCGAACGACCCGGCGACCGGCAAGCCGAAGCTCGACAAGAACAATGCCGATGCCAGCAAGCAAAGTAGGCCGTTGCTCGGCGTACAGATCATCCTCGGCATGAAGCCGAGCGGCCCCAATCAATGGTCCGGCAATCTCTACAACGCCTCCGACGGAAAGACCTATACCGGCTCCTTCACGATGACCGGCGACAACACCGCCGAGCTCAAGGGCTGCGTGATGAGCATCATTTGCAAATCGCAAACCTGGACGCGGGCGAAATAAGTCTGCCGATCAGCGCGCCCGCTGGCCGAACAGCACCGCGCGCACCTTGGGGTCGGCCATGTCGACCGCCGACGCCGCCGCGATGCGAATGGCAAAGGCGCGCTTGACCGCTGGGCGCGCGCGAACCGTTTCGAACCAGCGCTTGAGATGCGGGAATTGTGCGAGGTCCTGGCGTTGCCGGTCGGCAAGCCGCACCCAGCCGACACAGGCCATGTCCGCGATCGAATAGCGGCCGCCCAGAAACTCCCGCTTCGCCAGGCGAGTATTCATTATGCCGTAGAGGCGATTGACCTCATCGGTATAGCGCGCCGCCGCGCAGGCAATCTGCTCGGGCGCATAGCGGCGGAAGTGGGTCGCCTGCCCCGCCATCGGGCCAAGGCCGCCCATTTGTCGCGCGGATAAAATTTTCCAGTCTTGCGGCCGAGATATTGCAGGATGGCGCCCGATTCAAAAACCGAAATCGGCCGGCCGCCCGGACCGGCAGGATCGACAATCGCGGGCATCCGGTTGTTTGGCGAGATCGCCAGGAATTCCGGTGAAAATTGCTCGCCTTTCGAAATGTCGACGGGGCGCACGACATAGGGCAACCCGCATTCCTCAAGCATGATCGAGACTTTCCAGCCGTTCGGCGTCGGCCAGTAATAAAGCGCGATCGGCCGCGCGCGCCGCGCCGGCTGGCTTGCGGCACGCTTCGATTTCTTTGGCGCCGTTCGCGCCCTGCTGCGGACTCTGCGTGCGGGCGTCATGTCAACGCAAAGAAAAACGGCGCCGCGGAATTGCTCCACAACGCCGATCAAAGTTTCGAGAGGATATTGCCGAAACACCGAGGGCGTCGGCGAGATGGTTGAAGGGCAGGACCGCCGGCTTTATCCGCCGGCATAAGATTACGGTTTCCCGTCTCTCGTCTTCGCCATCGCATAGAAAGAAAACGATCGCGAAGCCCGCTCCTCCGTCCCGCCGACGCCCCCCGTCGTTCACCTGAGCCGGCCCGTCCAGGGAGATCATTGATCCACCCTCGACTGCGGCCGGCTCGTGTGACGCGATCTCCGACACATGCGATGCCGAAGACCGTTTGCGGCGTCGACTACTTCTTCTTCCGACGCTTCGCCGGTTTCTTCGCCTTAGCTTTTGCTTTTCTCTTCTTCGCCATTGCTGCCCTCCTAGCTTGAGTGGATGGCGGTATAGGTACAGTGCAGTCGCGAATCGATCCGCACTACATTCGGATTACTACAGCAGGAAAAAAATAACAGTGACTCGCCTTGAATTTGTGCGTAAGCGCGCCGGTTCGTCGCGCGCGCCGGCACCGAACTTGTACTTCGATGCGATGCCGGGCGAAAAGTTTTTCAGTTCCTGAAATTTTGCACGAATATTTTCTCTGTATCAAGAAATGCCGATGAAATACGGGTTTCCGGTACGTTTGTTTTTTTGTTCAGCCCGGCCGGCGCATTGACGCGTGCAATTCGAATACTTCTCTTCACATGCGAGAGCGCTGCCGACGCGGGCGTATTTACGCCGCAAAAATAATTATGCACCGGAGGCCTTTGCAGGTGCGCTGACCGCCTCGGCGAGGCGCAAAACGCGCGAATCAGTGCCAACCGATTCGCTGAAGCGGTGCGTTCGACGGCGGCGCGACATGTTGGAACGCGTCAAACAGGGCGACTCGCGTCTTGTTCTGATCGTGCCAAACGCAGGTGAGGAGCGTGTGCGCGGACGGGGCAGCCGCGGCGTCGAAATTCCGCTTCAGGTTCCGATGCGCGTCTTCAGGAGGTCGTTGACGGCTTGAGGATTGGCCTTGCCGCCCGACGCCTTTATCACCTGGCCAACGAACCAGCCGATCGCCTTCGGGTTTGTCTTGGCGTCGGCGACCTTGTCCGGGTTTTGGGCGACGATGTCATCGACAAGCTTTTCGAGCGCCCCAACGTCGGTCACCTGCTTCAAGCCGCGATGCTCGACGATCACGCGCGGATCGCCGCCCTCGGCCCAGACTATTTCGAATACGTCCTTGGCAATCTTGCCGGAGATCGTGCCGTCGCCAATCAAATCAAGAATGGCGCCGATCTGCGCCGCCGAGACCGGGGCCGCGGCAATGCTGCGGCCCTCGCGATTAAGCCTGCCCAATAGTTCGTTGATCACCCAATTTGCCGCGAGTTTGGGATCGCGGCGCGATGCGCCCCCGCCGGTCACTGCCGATTCGAAATATTCCGCCATTTCGCGTTCGGCAACGAGAACATCCGCGTCGTAGGCGCCAAGCGCGTATTCGCGGATAAAGCGCGATTTTTTCGCGTCCGGCAGTTCCGGCAGGCTCTTCCGCAAATCCTCAACGAGCGACGGCGAAAGTTCGAGCGGCAACAGGTCCGGATCCGGAAAATAGCGGTAGTCGTGCGCCTCTTCCTTCGAGCGCATCGTCCGCGTCTCGCCCTTGTCCGGGTCGAACAGCCGCGTTTCCTGCTCGATCTCGCTACCGTCCTCGATGATCTCGATCTGCCGCCGCGCCTCATGCTCGATGGCCTGGCCGATGAAGCGGATCGAGTTGACGTTCTTGATTTCGCAGCGCGTGCCGAGAGGAGCGCCGGGCTTGCGTACCGAAACATTGACGTCGGCGCGCAGATTGCCCTTCTCCATGTCGCCGTCGCAGGTACCGAGGTAACGCAGCACGCTGCGCAGCCTGGCAACGAAGGCCTTGGCCTCGTCAGCAGAGCGCAGGTCGGGCTTGCTCACGATCTCCATCAGCGCCACGCCAGCGCGATTGAGATCAATCAGCGACATGTTCGGGTTTTGCTCGTGGAGCGACTTGCCGGCGTCCTGCTCAAGGTGCAGCCGCTCGATGCCAATCCGCACCGTCTCGCCATCCGCCAAATCGACCGCAATCTCGCCCTCGCCCACGATCGGCGATTTGTACTGGCTGATCTGGTAGCCTTGCGGCAGGTCCGGATAAAAATAGTTTTTTCGGTCGAACACCGATTTCAGATTGATGCGCGCACCGAGGCCAAGCCCGGTTCGCACCGCCTGGCGCACGCACTCGGCATTGATCACGGGCAGCATGCCGGGCATAGCGGCATCGACCAGCGAGACGTGCGCGTTGGCCTCGCCGCCGAATTCGGTGGACGCGCCGGAGAACAATTTTGCTTGCGAAGTGACATGGGCATGGATCTCCACGCCGATGACCACTTCCCAGTCGCCGCTGGCGCCCTTGATCAACTTCGATTTACGCGGGGCCGTATCCATGCCGTGACCGAACCGTATCTATCCGCGGTTCGGTTACGCGCTTGCGAAACGCACGGCAAGGCCGATCGGCGCCTTGCACAAGCGGACCCGATACCGCGTCAATTCGCTGGAGCGAGACTCAGTCGGCGCACTTTGGGGCGCAGAAGGTCCCGTAGCAGGGCAGCACCTGCGTTATCGTGCCGTTGACGCACATTTCCTGCGCGCACCACATCGTCGTGGCATTGCAATCATGCGAACACACCGCGCTCGCGGCGAGGACGCCCTTCTTCCCCACGGCGCAAGCACCGGGCGGCAATTTCATCCCCTTGGCCGAAGCCATTGACGGCAGTGCTAGCGCGAGCACCAAGGCAGCGATTTTTACGACTGGCATGACACGCATAATAGTTCCCCGTTTGCAAAAGCGAGGTATCATCTTACATCGTCGCCGAAAGCGCGCAAGTTATTGTTGTAACATGCACATCTGCACAATCGCACGGGCAGAAGCTGCCGCACCGGCGTGGTGGGGCCGCTGATCGCAACCGGCGGAATACCGCCAGCGTTTCTAGCGCGGGTTATTTGCCCTCACGCCAGAGGCCCAGCGCTTCCTGCGCCGGACGATCGGAAATCGAGAACAGCACCGACTCCTTTGCCGCCGTGTGGTGATAGCGCTTCCACGACGGCACGACGAAAACGTCATTCGGTCCCCATTCAAGAATCTTGCCGTCGACCTCGGTGCGCCCCTGCCCCTCGGTGCAGACAAAGATGGTGCCGTCGGTCGAGCGGTATGGCTCGCCCTTAAATCCCCTGGGCAGCATGGCAAGGCATGCGCTCATCGTCGGCAGCACCGGGCCGCCGGTGAACGGATTGGCATAGCGCGCCCGCGCGCCGTGGCGCTTGTCGATCTCGCCCGCCTGCATCATGCGTTCGACGATTGGGCGCGTGCGGGCATAGGTGTAATTGATCACCGGGGTGCGATTCATGACCGGCGAACCGTCGGGCAACACGCCCGAGCCATAGAACGACAGCGAATCGCCGTCCTGCCGCGTGGTGTTTTGCATCGCGTCGTCGAGGTGCTCGGCGAAAGACGCTTCAAAGAAATTGACCGCGGGAACATCCAGCACGTCGAGCCAGAGCATCGGCTGTTTGGAATGATTGCCGTGATCGTGCGGCGCCCAGTTCGCGGTGATGACAAAATCGCCGGGCGCCATGAAAGCCTTCTCGCCCTCGACCGCGGTATAGGCGCCCTCACCGTCGAGCACGAAGCGGATCGCGGAAGCCGCGTGCCGGTGGGCCGGCGCGACCTCGCCCGGCATGATCATCTGGATGCCGGCGAACAGTGTATTGGTGCAGCGGGACTCGCCGTGCAGCGCGGGGTTTTCCAGGATCAGAACCCGGCGCTCGGCTTCCTCGGCGGTGATCAGGTTGCCCAATTCCATGACCAGGGATTTTACGTCGCCGTAGTGCCAGATGTGCGGCCGGCAGCGCGTGACCGGCTCATCGGTAACGACCGATTTCATGACCTTCCACAGCGGCGCCATGTCCTTCTTGGCGATCCGCTCGTAAAAAGCCTCCCGCATCGCCTCGATATTGTGCTTTGGGCCCGGTTTGCCGTTGGCCGTTTTCTTCGCGGTCGCAACTGCCATGGCGTCCTCCTCGGGATCGGTACTTTCACACAATGTAGTCAAAGCGCGTTCATGCGGAAATAGCGAGCAAGTCCCGTCGCGGGGCTGCCATGCGGCGGCACTGCCCATCATGGGCAACAACCGCCTTGGGCAACAACCGTCCTGGGCGACAACCGTCTTGGCCGTCAGTTATTGGTGGCGCCGCCGTCGACGGCAATTGTCTGGCCGGTCACGAAATCGCTGTCCGCCGAGGCAAGGAAAACCAGCGCTCCGAGGAGGTCTTCCGGAAACTGGTCGCGCTTGAGCGCGCGGCGCGCGATCGAGGGCTGGCGGGAATGTTCGAGATGATTGGGGTTCTCGCTGATCACGCTGTCGCTCAGCGTGAAGCCGGGCGCCAGATTATTGACGCAGATATTGTGCTCGCCGAGTTCCCGCGACAGGGCGCGCGTGAACGCCGTGACCGCGCCTTTCGAGGTCACATAATGCGCGAAGTTGGGGATGCCGCGGGCAACCGTCCCGGAACTGATATTGATGATCTTGCCGTAGCTTCGCGCGATCATGTGCGGAGCGACGTGCTTTGCCATCAAAAAAACGCCGCGCACATTGATCGCCATCACGCGATCCCATAACGCGGTGTCGATCTCGGTCACCTTCTGCTCGGCAAGCGGCGCGAAGAGGGCCGCGTTGTTGATGAGAATGTCGATCTTGCCGAAGCGCTCGATCGTCCTGGCGACCAGCGCCTTCACCGCGCTCTCGTCGCTGACGTCGGTGACGCAGCTGTCGACCGAATTGGCGCCGTGTTTGCGGGCAAGTTCCGCGGCGAGATCCTTGCCGTCGGCGACGTCGGCGATCATCAGGCGCGCGCCCTCGCCGGCAAGTGTATGCGCATAGTGCCGGCCGATCCCCTTGGTGCCTCCGGTGAGGATCGCCACCCGGCCTTCGAGACGCGCCATGTTCAATCTCCGGAGCCGAGATCAGCCTTTGCCGCCGTACCGCGTGATGAACTTGGCAAAAGCCGCAAGCTGTTGCTTGATGAAGCCTACCGTCTGCTCGTCGGTGATTTGCCCGGTCTTTGCATCGATCCGCTGTGAGCAATTCCCGATGAAGACCTCCGGCTTGTTCAGCACCATGGCGTCGAGAAAAATCATGCAGCGGCGCAGGTCGTATTGCATGCGGCCGCCGCCGAGTATTCCGTTTGCCGCTGACTGAAGCGCAACCGGCTTGCCCACAAAAGGCTGATTTTCCACCCGCGACACCCAATCGATGGCGTTCTTCAACGCGCCCGGGATCGAAAAATTGTATTCCGGCGAGTTGAAAATCACGCCATCGGCGGCGCGGACGGCTTCGGCGAGTTTTTGCACGGGGGCCGGAAAGCCGCTCGCATTCTGGACGTCGGCGTTATAGAGCGGGAACTCGGAAAACGGCGGCGCTTCGGTGATCTTCATTCCCGGCGGCACGTAGCCGGGAAGCAGGTTCATGACCATCCGGTTGTAAGAGCCCTTTCGCAGGCTGCCGCAAATGGCGATGACATTAAGTGTATCGGTCATGATTGCCCTGCTTGTCCGGGTTCGGGCGGACGCCGCGAAAAGTTTCAAATTCCTCGCTGGCTTTATCGCTCACGAGCCTGGTGAATTCAACAGCGCAGGCGCAACGACATCCTTCCAGCTGTGCGGCGCTGTTTTGAGCTCTCCGTGCCTGCCCAGAAAATCGGCGGTCGCCTGCACGCCATAAACCGCGCTGCCGAATTCGTCCTTGATCGCCCTGATCACCGTTTCCATGGCCGCACCGTTGATCGCGCCGGACGGCTCGTGCGTCAGGTAGACCTGCGCGGCGCGGCGCGGATCGTCGTGGATAATTTTTGCGGCTTCGTCGATCGCCTTGTCGATCACGTCAGGCATCTGCGGCTGCGCGTCGATATAGGCCTTTGTTGCGCCAAGCACGAGAAAAGAGAATTTGCCTTTCATGACGTCCGACGAGCTGAGTATCGAATGTACCGCCGCGTCGCGCAGCGCCAGCTGGGTAAAGGGTGGCGAGGAAAAATAGGCGGCGATCTGGCCTGAGCCGTCGATGAGCGCCGCCATCGCATCCGCATGCGACAGGACGTCAAGCTGGTCCCGCACCCGGTCGTAGCGGGCAAACATCTTCTCCATCTTCATCTCGAGCAGATAGGTTTGCGGCGAAGATAGGGTCGGCACCGCAATACGGTCGGTCGGCTTGAGATCGTCGAGCGACTGAACGTTGGGCTGCCTGGTGAGGAGCGCCAGCGGCAGCGTGGTGATACCGGACACCGCCAAGATCCGGCCCGGGGTTTCCCTCGTCTTGTCCCATTCGACGAGGAGCGGCACGATGCCGAATGGTGCGACGTCGATTTTACCGGCATCGAGCGCCTCGCGCACATCCGCGGCCCCGGCGAAGCGCGGATAGGCCGCCTTCACGTCAAGGTGGACATCCTTGCCGTGTTTCTCGATCAGCTTGAGGTCTTCGCAGATATAAAGCGGCAGAAACGCCAGCCCGTAGCCCATGCCGATCCTGAGCTGCTCCTGCGCGAATGCCGGCGTCAACGCCGCACAGAACGCCAGCAGGACGGTGAAGCTGCGCAGCACCTGGCGCATTCAGCCTGCTTTTTTGTCCGCGAGCGCTTTGGTGGCGCCGTTGCCTGTCCTGGGCAATTCACCCAGGTCTGTCGACACGCGGGCCTCCCTGCTCTTCGAACGCAACGATCTTCATAAACTGCCCTCGATGTCACAAACGCGTTGCGGAGCCGCGACTATAGATCAGCCTGTCCGGAAGCGGGAGGGTGCTGGAGCCAGCCTTCCTTGAGACGCTCGCGCGCCGCGCGCACCCTGCCGAGGTCGAAGCCGTTGATGATGGCGAGGCGGAAACCGCCGGGCGGCATGGCGTGCTGTTCCGGCGTGCGGTCTTCGTGAAAGGTGATTTGAACGCTGGTCACGCCGGGAACAGCCTTGATCTCCTGCACAAGGGCCGGCGGCGGGTGGCGATAGCGGCGCCCGTTCGGTCCGAACATCACCACGCTGTAGCCTTCACAGCGATCGTCATCCAGAAATTCCCACACGCCGTTTTCATAGAGATTGACCACCGCATCGACCCAGCCCGGGCCGTAGAGATCGGGCCATTGGTCGGCGAAACGCAAATGCGCTTCAATGATCGTTCCGCCGATGGTTTCAAGATTGAGCATCCCGGTATAGCCGGCAAGATTTTTGCGCAGCCATTCGCCGCAATAATTTTCAATTCCGGGATCGGGCTCGGCGTGCACGGTCCAATAATCGAAAGTGCCCTCGCCCGCAGGTTTTCCGGTGACATGGCGCCACCAGCGCGGTTCTCCATCGACGACCGCAATGTCGGACGAGACGTGCCGGCCATCGAGTAGCGTCATCCAGAAATGGCCCGGCGCATAGTGCGCGTCGTAATCTGCGTGCGATTTGAGCACGCGGCTGCCGACGGCCATGCCTCTCAGGTTCACGATCGGTTTGGAAAACACCGGAAATCGCGGCGGCGGCGTGCCGTGCGGTCCGGCGTCGAGGCCCTGGCTCAACGCGACGGCGAGCTTGTCATAGACCCAGCGGTGCGCCGGATACCATTGCCAGGCATCGCTGTCTTCGGTCGGGATATTGGCGGCGGTATCGACGTGCGCGAAATATTGGAGCCGCCACGGATCGGCTTCGCAGATCGGCATCGTCAGATGCGAAGCGCATGCATGCTGAACTGGCCGTCACTCCAGACCTTGAGCGGCGTCCATCCGGCGCCGTGCGCGAGCGCCTGAAAGGACTCGACCGTGTACTTGTAGCTATTCTCGGTGTGGATCGTCTCACCGGCACGGAAATTGAACGATTTGCCGTTGACGCGCACCTTTTGACGCCTGGTGCTGGCGAGGTGCATTTCGATCCGATTGTGCTCGATATTGTAGCAGGCGTGATGCTCGAATGCGCCCAGGTCGAAATTGGCGTCGAGCTCGCGATTGATGCGCGCCAGCAGATTGAGATTGAACTTCGCAGTCACGCCCTCGGCGTCATTGTAGGCCGGGCATAAAATCTTAGAATCCTTGACAAGATCGACGCCGATGACGAGCACTGCACCTGCGCCAAGCATTTCGCCGGCATGGCGCAGGAATCTCGCCGCTTCGTGATGTTCGAAATTGCCGATGGTCGATCCCGGAAAGAAGCCGACGCGCGGCAACGTCGCGATCGCAGATGGAATGGCAAAGGGGCCGGTGAAATCGGCGACGATCGGATGCACACCAAGATGCGGGAAATCGCGCCGCAAATGTGCGGCATCCTGCTGCAAAAAATCTCCGGAAATATCAACCGGCACGTAGGCCTCGACTGTGGCCGCGGCGCCGAGCAGGATACGCGCCTTCTTGCTTGAGCCCGCGCCAAACTCAATGAGCGCGCAGTTTGGCGGAAACAGCGAGGCGATCGCCGGCGCATTCTCGCGCAACAGCGCAAGCTCGCATCGCGTTGGATAATATTCCGGCAATTGGGTGATGCGGTCGAACAGGGCCGAGCCGGCCAGATCGTAAAAATATTTAGGCGACAGCCGTTTCGGCTTTGCGGAAAGCCCGGCGAGCACATCGGTGCCGAACGTATCCGGCGTTTCGACGGACGAAGCCGCGCGAAGCGCGGTTTGCATTACGGTTGCCATGTGCTTTCTCAGTGCTGGTATTCCGCAAGCCGCAGTCCGGTGAACTGCCACCGTGCAGGCGGATAAAAGAAATTGCGATATGACGGACGCGAGTGGCCGGCCGGCGTCGCCAGCGACGAGCCGCGCAATATCATCTGGTTGACCATGAATTTGCCGTTGTACTCGCCAAGCGCGCCGGGCGCCGCCTTGTAGCCCGGATATGACGTATAGCTGCTCCGCGTCCATTGCCAGACAATGCCGAACACGTCACCAAGCACGCCGCTTTTTGCCGCGACTTCCCATTCGCCCTCGGTCGGGAGATCCTTGCCCGACCAGCGCGCGAATGCGTCGGCCTCGTAATAGCTGACGTGACAAACCGGCCGCTCGGGCTCGACCCTGCGCAGGCCGCCCAGCGTCATCGCAAACCATGCGCCGTCGGTCTTGCGCCAGTAGCCGGGAGCATTCCAGCCTTGCGCCTCCACCGCCGACCAGCCGTCGGACAGCCACAAGGTCGGTGTGGTGTAGCCGCCGTCCGCCATGAATTCGAGCCACTCGCCGTTGGTCACGAGCGACGGCGCGAGCCGCACCGGCCGTAATACGACCTGATGCGCCGGTTGTTCGTTATCGAAACAGAAGCCGTCGCCGTCGTGACCGATCATGTGGATGCCGGCGAGCGTCGCACCGGCTGCCGGACGATCACATGGAGGCTCCGGCCACTTCCAATCCTTGTCATAGGCCGGATGGGTTTCATTGAGCGAGAAGGCGTGCAAGATGTCCGTGAGCAGTAATTCCTGATGCTGCTGTTCGTGATGCAGGCCGATCTCGATCGATCGGAACCAATTGGCGAAAATCTTTCGCGCTTTCGATCAGGTCCGCGACCGCTTCGTCGACATGAGCACGATATGCGGCAACTTCGGCACTGGAAGGCCGCGTGACGAGGCCCCGTTGCGGACGCGCCGCGCGCGGTCCGGCGGATACATAATAGGAATTGTAGAGATAGCCGAAGCGCTCATCGAACGCGCGATAGGTTTTCGCATGAGGGCGCAGCAGGAATTGCTCGAAGAACCACGTCATATGCGCGCGATGCCATTTCGTCGGGCTGGCGTCCGGCATCGACTGGACGACCTGATCTTCGGGCGAGAGGAGCGCCGCGCGCCGTTCGGTCTCGGCCCGCACCGCGCGAAACGCTTTCAGCCAGTCCTGCTGCAGCCAGTCCTGCCGCACGTCGTCCAATGGCCGGCCGGCGGCCGGAGCGCTGATTTCTCTCGCAGGACGATCTGTCTCAGCGAGCCGAACGCGCTTGGAAGCAGCGGAGCCTGGCATGATAAAAGTCCGCAAATGGCGGGATTAACAGCAGGTATTTCAATGGCTGGGAAGATAATCGGTCCCCGGCATGTTGGTTCCATAGATGAGCCGTCCGCCGCAGACTGCAATGCGATTCGGCGCATCCTAACGCGGTTGTGATCGCACAATCCGGCTCGCGTAGAAAAGCGCAGCGAAGTTGTCCTCGCCACGCCTGCCGACATATGGTTTTGGCGCCGATCGGAACGTGTATCTTGACAGTCTTGACGTGGCGCCCGGCCAAGCCGGCGTGGGGCAAGGACCGGGAATGACAAAGCGGACGAAGAAAAACAGCCGGCCAAAGACCATGCTGCCGCGCGAACGCAGCGACTATTCGGCAATCGTCGATCGTCCGCCGCTGAAACTGCCGAACGGCGCGCGCGTCGTGTTCTGGACCATCGTCAATCTCGAAGTCTGGGATATCGGCAAACCGATGGCGCGCCAGGTGCTCGCGCCCCCGACCGGGGTGACGCATCTGCCCGACGTGCCGAACTGGAGCTGGCATGAATACGGCATGCGGGTCGGCGTGTGGCGCTTCTTCGATCTGTTCAAGCGCCAGAATATCCGGCCGACGCTCGCACTCAACGCGCGCGTCTGCGAAGATTACGCGCGCGTCGCGCAGGAAGCGAAAAACGACGCCTGGGAATTCATGGGCCATTCCTATCAGCAGGGCCCGATCCATAAAGAGCCGAACCAGAAAGCGATGATCAAGCACTCGCTCGACGTCGTCGAACGCTTTACCGGGCAAACGCCCGGTCGGCTGGCTGGGACCGGGCCTCACGCAGACGCTGGAAACGCCGGATCTCCTGGCGGCCGCAGGCATCAAATATATCGGCGATTGGGTTTACGACGACGAACCGTCGACGATCCGTACCAAGAACGGCCCGCTGGTGACGCTGCCCTATACGATGGAGCTCAACGACATTCCGATGATGGCGGTGCAGCACCACGAAAGCGACTATCTGCAAAAACGCGCGATCGACCAGTTCGACCGGCTCTACGCCGAAGGTGAAAAACGCGCAAAAATCCTTGCGCTCGCCATCCATCCCTATCTCAGCGGCCAGCCGCATCGCATCAAATATCTCGAAGCCATCTATGACTACGCGCGCAAATTCGATGGCGTGCTGTATTGGACGGGCGAAGAGATTTTGGATTGGTATCTGAAATGCGCAAAATGATCGGTGCGGCCTTACTGTTGGCGAGCGCGCTCCTCGGCAGCTCCGCGCACGCCGCGCCCTGCCGCACCGGCGGTCCCTACAATCAATGGCTCGCGGATTTCGAGCGCGAGGCAATGACGCAAGGCGTCTCGCAGCGCACGATCGCCGTTGCCGCGCCTTTCCTGACTTACGACCAGCGCATCGTGAATATCGACAAGGGCCAGCGCGTCTTCACCCAGACATTCCTGGAATTCTCCGATCGCATGGCGGCCGCCTACCGCATTCAGAGCGGCGCCGCGAAGATCAAGGCATATGCGCCGGTCTTCGCCCGCATCGATCAGCAATACGGCGTGCCGGCTCCCGTCATCGTCGCCTTCTGGGCGCTCGAAAGCGATTTCGGCGCCAATATGGGCAACTACCACTCGCTCAGCTCCATCGCCTCGCTCGCCTACGATTGCCGCCGCGCCGACCGCTTTCGCGGCCAGTTGCTCGACGGACTGCGCCTGATCGAGCGCGGCGACCTGCGGCCCGAGGAGATGATCGGTTCCTGGGCGGGTGAACTCGGCCAGACCCAGATGATGCCGTCCGAATATTATCAATACGCCGTCGACTATGACGGCGACGGCAAGCGCAACCTGCTGCGCAGCGCACCGGACGTGCTCGCCTCGACGGCGAATTACCTGCTCGGGCTCGGCTGGAAGCGCGGCGAACCGTGGCTCACCGAGGTCCGCGTGCCGGCGACCATGCCGTGGGACCAGGCGGATCTCGATATAAAACTTCCACGCACAAAGTGGTCGTCGTTTGGCGTCACGCTTGCCGACGGCAAGCCTCTGCCGGCGGACGATTTGCCGGCGTCATTGCTGCTGCCCATGGGACGGCTCGGCCCCGCATTCCTCGTCTACAAGAATTTCGACATCTACCTGCAGTGGAACAATTCGCTGACCTATTCGACGACCGCCGCCTATCTCGCCACCCGCATCGCCGGCGCGCCGCCGATGCATCGTGGCAGTCCGCCGCCAGCGCTCGCCTTTGCCGACGTCAAGGCGATGCAGGAAATGCTCGCGCATGCGGGATATAACGTCGGCGCCATCGACGGCTTTCTCGGCTTGAAGACGCGGCAAGCGGTCAAGGCGATGCAACAGAAATACGGCCTGCCGGCGGATTCCTATCCCACTACCGAACTGCTCGCCCGCATGCGGGCCGGCCGCTAAGCCGTCTGCTGCGCTGCTCATTATTATGGCGCAGCCGCGCAAGGCGTCCGGCGATGTCGCATGGACGAATGGCGGGGCTTGGTGTTAGACGACCGCCGTTAATGGCGGCCACGCCGGGGGCGGCAAGCTGTCTCGCCAAGAGCAATCGGGCGGTCCGCACCCTCGCACGGCCTACAGGCTTGACCACGGCACCCCCGGCGACAGAAGATACTGAAAAGACAGTAGTTTTTCATTATTCCAATGAAAAACAACGTGTCGGTCATTTTGGCTGTGGATTGGCAGACCGCTCGGCCAAATGTTATAATGTTACATTATAAGGTCATATTTTCCCGACACCGTGACCGATGCAGTCTGACGGGCGACGCAGTGAGAAAGTGGGACGTATAAAATGCTGAAACGAAATCGCCCGCGGCCATCAAGGTCCGGCCGTGTCATTCGAGCTTCTGGCGCGTTCACGGTTATCGCAGCCGCTTTGCTCGTCGCCGTCACCTTCGCTCACCGGGCTCACGCTCAAGGCAATGCGGCACCTGCTGCTCCCGCCCCCTCGGCCACCGCCCCGGTGGCGCCGAGCACGCCCGTTGCACCGGCCACACCGTCGGTGACAACACCGCCAGCAGCACCATCCGCGATGACGCCGGCCGCCCCGGCAGCGAGCGCCCCCCCTGTGGCTGCCCCGTCCGAACCTTCCGGGTCCGGACCCGGCGAACATATGGTCAGTGGCGCAGACCTCCCGGAGGACCTTTCGCCCTGGGGCATGTTCGAGGCTGCCGACCTCGTCGTTAAGGGGGTCATTATCGGGCTTGCTTTCGCCTCGCTGGTGACCTGGACCGTATGGCTTGCCAAGACGCTCGAATTGCGCACGGCGCGCACCGAAGTGCGCCGCGACCTGCGCATCCTCAACGGCTCGGCCACCCTCGCCCAGGCGCACGAACAATTGCGCGACGGCGACAGCCCAGTCGCGCAATTGATGCAGTCGGCCGGCCAGGAAATCCGGCTCTCCGCCAACCTGCGCGCCGACGGCTTGAAAGAGCGCATCGCGCTGCAGCTTGAACGCATTGAGATGGCGGTCAGCCGCAAAATCTCCCGTGGCACCGGCGTTCTGGCCACGATCGGTTCGACGGCGCCATTCGTCGGCCTGTTCGGCACGGTCTGGGGCATCATGAACAGCTTCATCGGCATTTCGAACGCCCACACGACCAACCTCGCCGTGGTGGCGCCCGGCATCGCCCAAGCGCTGCTCGCGACCGCGTTCGGCCTCGTCGCCGCCATCCCCGCCGTCATGATCTACAACGTGCTGGCGCGGCAGACCGCGCATTACCGCGCCTATCTCGGCGACGCTTCGGCACAGGTGATGCGGCTCGTCAGCCGCGATCTCGACCGCGCCAAGCTGCCGATGAACCAGGCTGCCGAGTAAGCCCAAGAGCAAACGTCATGGCCATTCGACTCGATCACGGCACCGACGAACTCGCCGAAATTCACGACATCAATGTCACGCCGTTCATCGACGTGATGCTGGTGCTCTTGATCATCTTCATGGTGGCGGCGCCGCTCGCCACCGTCGACGTTGCGGTCAACCTGCCCTCCTCCACGGCGCAGCCGCAGCAGCGGCCGCCGAAGCCGGTTTACGTCACGCTCAAGGCCGACGGCACGCTCGCGGTCGGCGACGATCCGGTGCCGCGCGACGCCCTGCCGGATGTGCTCGCAACGGCGACGGGCGGCGACAGGGAGCAGCGCATTTTCCTGCGCGGCGACCGCGCGGTGCCATACGGCGACGTCATGGCCTTGATGAACGATTTGCGCGGCGCCGGGTATCTGAAGATCGCACTGGTCGGAATGGAAATGCGCGAGGCGAAATGATCGCGCACGCGCTGACGTGGTTCGAGGACGACGACCCGCGCGAACTGCGGCGCTGGATCATGGCGGCCGCCATCGTGCTCGGCATTCATCTCGCGGTCATCGCCGCCTATGTCTACATTCACCGGCCGGACGAAATCGGCGACAATTCTTCGCCGGTCACGATGGATCTCACGCCGTCCGACGACACTGTCGATCAGCCCGAAGTAGCGCCGGTACCCGAGGCGCAAAAGCCGGTCGAACAACCGCCGCCGCCGCCCGATACATCGGACGCCGTCATCGCACCGCAAGAAAAGCCGCCGGAGCCTATGCAAGAAGACAAGCCGCCCACTCCGGCCATGCCGGCCCGCGTCAAAGGGGGGGCGCCACGGGTCGAGCCATCGTGGCAGACCGGGCTCATCAAGCATCTGCAGCAATTCAAGCGCTATCCGAGCGATGCGCAGTCGCGCGGCGATGAAGGCGTCGTACTGCTGAGCTTTAGCGTCGACCGCAGCGGCCGCGTCCTCTCACACGGGATTGCGCGCAGTTCGGGCTATCCCGAACTCGACGCCGAGGTCATGTCGATGATCGAACGCGCCCAGCCGCTGCCGCCGTTCCCGCCGAGCATGCCGGAAGCGAAACTTGATCTGACGGTTCCGATCCGCTTTTCGCTGCGCTGACGTTTACAAGCCGGGAATGAGAATTCATGCGGTCGTCATGACAATGATGACGAACGACGCAATCAATCCTGCCGCCACGCCGACTGCAAACCAAAACGTATAAGGCCGTGAACTGGCTCGCGGCCCGATCCGCGGCCGTTCTCCAGCCGCGGCAGTGGAGCTTTCCGAAACAGCGACGAGGCGCCAAGCATTGATCGGCAACAATGCCACATGCAGGAAGAACACGGGATAAATGTGCTGGATGTAGCCGAATACCAGGAACAGAACGTTGCTCAGGATCGCGATCAACCGTAGCGGCACCATGGTCCGCATCAGGAAGGTCGCGAGCACCGCGCAGGACGCGGCGTAACCGAGACAATCTGTCATGATCGGCATGCGTTGCGCTTCTTAATTTCGCGTCATTACCCCGATCACTCTCGCCAAAACGGCTTGGCCCGTTCGGCTGCGACGCGCGCCGGGTAGCCGATGTCTTTCAAATCCAGCTCATGGAAACGGCAGAGTTCGGCGCGCGATTTAGAGCGCCGGCGCCATTCGCGAAATATTTCAAAGAAACGCCTGGGTTGCGCGATCGCGGAGTACGGTCCGGCAAAGACACTGTCGCGCGATGAAACCGAATGGTCGCGCGACGAAATCGAATGCGTGGTCATGGTCATCTCCCGCTGGAGCATCGACAAACGGGCAATTCCATCCCTCGCTTTTTCCGACATTCGTCATCCACGATGAAACGCAGATGGCAAACCGGTAACGCGCTTTACGTGTTACACGTTCTCCTACCCGCGATTTGCGTCCAAGATTTGACGGACACCGTCGCTTCTCAAATTATGAAATGACAAATGCGTAATGTCATAATTCAAGAGAGCGTCACATTCTCATGTCAGCAAATCGCATGCCATTGCGCACCAACTCAATAATTCATCAGCCGATTTGCCGAACTTGAAAATCCGCAATCAATGTCAAACCATTACGCACTGTCGCGAACGCAAGCACGGTGCCGCAAAAAGAGTCATCTTCACGCTGCCAAAATTTTGAACGTCTTTTTATGAGGCAAATCATTCTCTTGTTGCACAGTTTCCGTTTTGCCGCGGTTCGGACACTTTTTCATCCGGTGCGAATCAAATCGGCCGGCAACTCACGCCGCCGGCCGTTGACAGTCCGGACTTGCATGCAACCGCATGCAAGATGAAATCGGCGCCTACTCCGCCGGCACGCTCGCCGCACCCCGCTCAGCCGCAGGATTCGGAATCCGCAGCCAAAATGCCGTGACAATGGCGGATACCAGCGAGAAGCAAGCAAGCGCATAGAGCCCGCCGGCAAAGCTCCCGGTGTAACTCTTGGCCCAGCCTACCGCCGTGGGTCCGAAGAAGCCGCCCAGATTGCCGACCGCGTTGATCCAGGCAATCCCCGACGCCGCCGCAGTGCCGGTCAGCATCATGGAGGGCATGGTCCAGAACGGCCCCTTTGAGCCGTAAAAGCCGATCGCAGCAATCGACATGCCGACAACGGCCCACACCGTGCCCATGGTTTGCGCGGCTATGACCAAACCGGCAGTCGCGGTGACGCATGCCCAGAACAGATTCCAGCGCCGCTCACCCGTCCAGTCCGAGAGCCACCCCCACGCCACCAACGCCACGGCCCCGCAGAGATAGGGAATCATCGTGACCCAGCCGACCTGCATATTGGTCAGACCGAGTTGTTTGACGATCTGCGGCATGAACAACAGCATGCCGATGCTCGCACCGACAATGCCAAAATAGTTCAAGGTCAGCAGCAAAACCTTCGGATCCCAGAATGACTCCCACACGCTGACCTTGCGTTTCGTTTCGATCAGATTGCGCTCGGTAACAAGCGTGGCGATAAGCCAGGACCGCTCATCTTCACTCAGCCAGTGAGCGAGAGTTGGGCGATCGGTGATAAACCACAGAATGACGAAACCAACCAAAACGGTAGGTATCGCTTCGGCAATAAACATCCATTTCCAGCCGGCGAGACCCATCACGCCGTCAAATCCGCTGAGAATTGCGGTCGATACCGGCGCGCCGGCTGCGACCGCGAGCGGCAGCGCCACCATGAAGCCCGAAACGATCCGGGCGCGATGCCAATCCGGGAACCAGTAGGTGAAGAACAGGATCATGCCCGGAAACAGCCCGGCCTCGGCGAGGCCGAGCAGAAAGCGCATGGTCAGGAAACTCCAAGGGCCCGTGCAGAACGCCGTCGCGCCCGACAGGATGCCCCACGAAATCATGATGCGGGCGATCCAGATGCGCGCGCCGACCTTCTCAAGAATGATGTTGCTTGGGACCTCGAACAGGAAATAGCCCCAGAAAAACGTGCCCGCGGCCAAACCGTAGGTCGCGGCGTCGAGGCCCAAATCCTTGTTCATGGTCAGCGCCGCAAAGCCGACATTGATGCGGTCGAGATAGCAGAGAAAATATGTGAGGATCGCAAGCGGCAGAAGCCGCCAATAGACTTTCCGCATGGTCGACTGTTCGACGGGCATGGTTCCCCTCCCAAGGCTGCCGTTTTCTTGTTTTTTTGTTATTGGCTGCCAGCATAGACGCGCGGCAGCGGCAGGCAACAGGAGAAAACCGCTTCAGGGGGCCGCCAACGCCTGCGGCCTGAAGCCGCTCAGAGACGAAACGATCTCAGATTTTGCTCAATCCGCGGCAAAATAGGTGTCGCGCCGCGCACGAATTTTTCTCCGGTGATCTGCTCGTAGATCTGGATGTAACGGCGCGAGAGTTCTTCAACGAGTTCGGCTGGCGCGTCAGGCAATATTGCGTCGCGGTACGGATCGGAATGGTCCTTGAACCAAAGCCGCAGAAACTCCTTGTCGAAATATTGCGGCTCCTCGCCTATTGCAAAACGGGCCTGGTAAGAATCGAACCACCAGTAGCGCGATGAATCCGGCGTGTGAATCTCGTCGATCAAAACCAGGCCGCCATTGGCATCCGTGCCGAATTCGTATTTTGTGTCGACCAGGATCAGGCCGCTGCGCGCCGCAAGATCCTGCCCGCGCGCAAAAAGCGCAAGCGCGGTTTCCTTGATCTGGTTGAACAGGTCCCGCGAGACAAAACCTTCGGCGATCATCTGCTCGGGTTCGAGCACCCGGTCGTGCTCAGTCTCTTTTGTCGTCGGATCGAAAATCGGCTGCGGCAGTTTTTGATTTTTCTTCATGCCGTCCGGCAGCGCGACGCCGCCGAAATTGCGCTGGCCTTTACCGTAGCGTGTCCAGATCGCCGTATCAGTAACGCCGGTGAGATAGCCGCGCACGACAGCCTCGACCGGCACCATCGTGCATTTTCTGGCAACCGTCGCATTCGGGTCCGGCACCGCAAGAACGTGATTGGGAACGATGTCTTTTGTTCTCTCGAACCACCAGGCGCTGACCTGATTGAGCACCTGTCCCTTCCACGGCACGTGCGCGATGATCCGGTCGAAGGATGAATGCCGGTCGGTGGTGATCAGGATCAGCCTGTCACCCTGATCGTAGATGTCGCGCACTTTCCCCGATATTTTCCGCCCGAGGAAATCGAAGCCGGTGTCGCGCAGAATATCCATCGGAATCAGATCAACCCGCTGGCGCGCGCCTGATCTTTCGCCATGACGGCCCAGTCATGCTCGCCCTCGCCGTGCGCGACCGCGCCGACGAGCCGGTCGCGCCAGACATTGCCGCTGGGGAGCGGCACGCCGACGGCGCCGCCGGCCTCGAGCGCAAGATTGGCGTCTTTCAGGCCCAACACGGCACGTTGCCCCGCGGGCTGATAGCGCTCTTCGGCGATAAGCTTGCCGTAGATTTTATAGGCCGAGCAGGCGAACAGGCCGTCGGTCATTACATCGAGGAAAACGTCCGGTACGACATCATACCTTCGCACCAGCGAGAAACCCTCCCCCATTGCCTCGATGGCGCAGCCAAGCACGAAATTATTGGCGATCTTTATTGCCGCGGCCGCGACCGGATCGTCGCCGGCCTCGAACGTGCGCCGGGCGATCGCTTCGAACAGCGGCCTGAATCGGTCGACGCTCGCCTTCGCGCCACCGAGAACCATGCCGGCCTGCCCCGAAGAAACGACTTCGGGCCGTCCGAGCATCGGCGTCGCGAGCAATACTTGTCCGGCCTCACCGTGAAGCGCCTTCAGTTTCCCGATGCAGCCGACGCTATGGGTGCCGGCACAAATGTGTATGCCGCCCTTCGGCAGCGTCTCCAACAGGCCGCCGCTTTGCGTGACGACGTCGAGCACCGCCGCGTCGTCGGCGAGCATGGTGAAAACCGCCTCGCCGTAATTCGCCGCGGCCTTGATCGAATCCAAAGGCCTGGCGCCGAGATCGGTCAGGGTTTTGAGCTTGCCGGCGGTGCGATTGTAGGCGCCGACCTCGTGCTTGGCGTCGATCAAACGCCGCGCCATGGCCCCGCCCATGCGGCCGAGCCCGATGAATCCGACTTTCATGATGACTTCTCCGTCAGACGAGTTGTCCGCGCACCCATTCGAGTTCACGGCAGATGTAGTCGACGATGTCGTTCGACTTGAGGGCGTCCGGCAACACGTCCCAGGTATAGGTCTCGACCTCAAGGTGGCGGGACAACGGCTTCTGCTTGTGAAATTTCAAGCCGTCCGCGATGGCAAAACGCGTGGTGCGGAATTGCCCAAGGTCGTCAAGGAATACCGGCACGTGAATGTGCGTGCGCCATTCCCGCGGCCCCGGTTCTTTCTCAAAAGCGGCGATTGCATCGTCGACATTGAGGAACTTGGTCAGCTTGCCGTCCATTTTCTGGATCGTCTGCGTCAGGTAAATCGTCTTGGCATAGCGCTTGAGCGTCTCGACGACCGGCTTCGTCACGTCCGGAATGTGCAACGCGGCGGCTTCCTGGAACTTGAAGATCGGAACACCGGCATCGACCAGTTTTTGCAGCGATTGCGGGATATCCTCGTATTCCACCGCCTGATGACAGATGTCGTAGACAATGCCGAGATGGCGGCGCAGCGCTGCGTTGGCCTCCGCGATCGGAACATGCGCAAGCTTGGCGAGCTTTTCGACCGAGGCGCCGGAGTAAAGGTGCCTGGTGAAATAGTCGATCACCTCGTCGGTGGTTTCGAGAAAACAATACGGCTCCGGCTCGAGCGCAAGCTGCACGGTGCGTCCGGTGCGATCTTCGAGCGCGATGAGGTGCGCGACAACGCGCAGCACATGATCGGTGTAGCTCGCGACAACGTCGCTGCCGGTCACCCGCGGCTTGAACCCGAGCGGCGCGCTCTGAATCGAAGGCGCGATACCGGCCGGGCAGATATCGGCCATCACGTCGGCGACATTGATGGTGTATTGGGTGCGCTCTTCGCCGCGCCAGTCCGGCTCGTAGACCTGCTCCTTGACCACATTGCCCTTGAAATGACCGTAAACAAAGGCGTTGGCGGTGTAGACATACATGTCGTTGTCGCCGAGGAACTTTTTCAGCTTGTCGCGTTCTTTGCTGCTGGCGGCGAGCGTCGCCGCCGAGCTTGCCGACAGGCGGATGCACACCCCGAACGGCTTATTGCCCGCAATCCGCGCCTTCACCTTCGGCAGATAGGTGACCAGAGAATGATACAATTGCTCCCAATCATCGGCGGGATGCACGAGCGTCGAATAGGTCAGATGGCCGAGGCCGTTGCCGAGATCCATGTCTGGTTTCCTGTTGTTGCTTTAATCGACGTGCTCGACCTTTTCCGAAGCCGCCGAGCGGACGATGGCCTCGGTGACGGCAACGCCGTGGATCATCTGGTCGTACGGGATCGGATAGGGAGGGCCGCCCTCGGCCGCCTTGGCGAAAGCTTCCAGCGCGACGCGGGATATATCCATCGTCTCCGCCTGCCAGGTTTTCGCCTCGCCCTTGATCGGCTGGAACTTGCAGGCACCGAACAGCCGCGTCCGCCGCTCCTCCGACGAAGCGCCGGCAACATGAGTGACGCCTTCGAGCCGCAACCAGCCTTTGGAACCGAACACCTGGAAGCTGAAGCCGGGACCGGTCGTGGTCATCGTGCCGAGGTAGCCCGACATGCCCTCCTTCATGCGAAACAGGATCGAGGTGGTGTCGTCGGCATCGATCGGCGCGGCGCGGCGAAAACTCTGCGCGAAAACATGATCGACCGGCCCGCACAGGTCGATCATGCCGTCGACGGCGTGGACGCCCATCGGCATCAATCCGCCGAGTGGCGTCTCGGTCTTGTCGGCGCGCCAATGGCTGGGATTGATGGACAGCACATTGGGAAAGGTCATCGTCGATTCGACGTGGAGCACGGTGCCGAGCTCGCCGGTGCGGATCATGTCGCGCAGTTTTATCATTTCGGGATGAAGCCGGCGGTTATAACCAAGCGCCAGCGTGACCCCGGCTTTGCGCACGGCAGCGACCGCGTCCTCCGCTTCCCGCTTGGTGAGCGTGAACGGCTTTTCGCAATAGATGTGCTTCTTTGCAGCCGCGGCGGCAACGACCTGCGCGCCATGCATCGAGTGAGGCGTCGTGAGAACGACGGCGTCCACACCCGGATCGGCGAGCACAGCTTCGTAATTCGGAGCGAGCGCAAACCCGTGCTTCTTGGCGAAAGCTTCGATTTCCGGCGTCACGGTGCGTGTCGCGCCCGCGACGAAGCGGATCGCGTCGCTATCGGTCGCCGCCTCGACGAGCGTCTTGCCCCACCAGCCCAGCCCAACAATGGCGGCCCTGATCATTCGCATACTCCCTTCAAACGCCGGAGGCCGTGATTACCAAAAGACCATGGCATTGCGGTAGTGCATGGCGACGATCAGACAACAGATCGCCCAGAACAGGCAGTACTCGCAACCGCCGATATTCCATAGCCATTTGCCCGCGGTCACGCGATGAACGGCGACCGCGGCCACACCGAGATGAACAAAGGCGATCGCTCCGGCGTAGAACGGCAGGATCGCAAAGATCAATCCGATCGCCAGCACGCTCTCGATGATGCACGCGGTATACATCCAGAACGCCGGCGGCTTGAACTTCGCTGCGACAAAAAAGCCGAGCGCCTCGGGAACGAAGAACTTGGCGTAGATATGCGGAATGAAGAACAGCCCGCAAATCACGCGCAGGATATTGAATTCATTGGATGGGTCGAAGTTCTGCGCCCAGTAGGACATTATACTCCCCTGCTCCCGGCCGTTTCTTGATTTTGACCTTAGCCTGCCGCAGGCAGGATTGTCATTTCCCGGCCCGCCGCCGCCTCATGCGTCGAGCTCCTTGAAGTAGCGATAGATGCCCCACTGGCTAAATGGAATGCGCCGGTCCGAGGCGAGATAGGCCTTGATGCGCGGACGCTTCGCGACGCGGTCGTGCAGCGCGACGAGGCCCGGTATTTTCTTCTCGAAGCGTTTCATGCGTTTGGGAAAGGCGTAGCGCAGGCCCTCGACGATCTGGAAGAGCGACAGGTCGACATAACTCAAGCGGCGGCCGACGCAGAACCTGTTTCCATTCTTCTTCAGCACCTGCTCGAAATAACCCAGCATTTTCGGCACCTGATAGCGCCAGAAATCCTGGGTTCGCCGCCGCGCCGCCGGCCGCTGCTCTTCAAAATAGAGCCAGCCCGACACCGGATGATGGGTATCGTGGATACGCACGACGAGATCGGTAATGGTGAGCTGCAATTGATGCGCCCATAACCGGCCGGCCTCGTCGCGCGGCGCAAGGTTCAAGCGCGGACCGAGATAGAACAGAATTTCCGCGGTCTGCGCGATGATGAGCTTGCCCGCTTTGAGGAAGGGCGGCGCGTAAGGCGGATGGGCGGCGCCCTTGCCTTCCATGATTTTCACCATGGCGGGCACGCCTCGCTTGCCGGGCCGGCGCGCGACATCGACGTAATCCGCACCGGCCTCCTCCAGCGCAAGCCGGATGAACTCGCCGCGGCCCTGGATCGAGGGCCAGTAATAAAGTTCGTAGCGCATGGCTGAACCGGCGCGGCTAGCCGCCGACGGGGACTTTGTATTGCTCGTCGGTCACATGCTCCATCCAGGTCACGTGCTTGCCGTCGAGCAATTCCTGCGTCGCCATATGGACCATGTTCATGTTGGGGCTGGCGCCATGCCAGTGCTTTTCATTCGGCGGAATCCAGACGACGTCGCCGGCCCTGATTTCCTGAACCTTGCCGCCCATGGTCTGGCACCGGCCGATGCCGGAAATGACGTAGAGCGTCTGGCCGAGCGGATGCGTGTGCCAGGCCGTGCGGGCTCCGGGCTCGAACCGCACCACGGCGGCGCGCACCCGCGCCGGTGCCGGCGCCTCGATGATCGGCTCCTGCCAGACCGTGCCGGTGAAGCTGTCTGCCCCCATGCGGCGTGACGGCATAGAGCCCATGCGATGAATGTCCATGACTTACTTTCCTCTCCATTGCGGCCCGCACAATTGATGAGCCGCGGACCCGCGGCCGGTAACATAGTGGAAATTCCAGCGCGATACTCTTGCAATTCTTGCGGGCCAGCAGCCTCGCTGTCGACGCGCGGACACTATAAAGTGGGCACATGATGGGCGGATCAATGCGGGGTGCCGTGTCACGCGACAGGCAGGTCAATGCGGGCGTCACGGGCAGTCACGTCCGGCGGACGCTCACATTCATACTTTGTATCGCCGGCTTGGGCCTCGCGCTCGGCGCCTGCACCAAATGCGACGTGCCGAACTGGTTCCCCAAACCGCCAGGACAGGCCCCGCAGACCTGCCACGGCACACCAGCGCCGCAGTGATGGCGCCACAGTGATCGCGTCACAGCGCCTTACGGCCGCGCGCGATCGTTTGTGCTGAATGGGTCGTTCGCTGCACCGGCAGCGTTGCCGTTTCCAGCCGGCTCAATGTCGGGCAGCACTTCATTGCGCGAGCGGCCGTACGCATCGGCCAATTGCCGCGGCGACAGATCGGCAAAAGCGGATGCCTTATCAGCACGCCACCAGGACCAGATCAGCCGGCCGAGCATGGCAAGCAGCGTGAGCTGCAACAAAAGGCCGAGCACGGCCGCAGCGCCGCTGATCTCTCCGACCATGCCGTGGCCGAACAGGACACCGATCACGCCTGCCCCGAGAAAGCCGGCGGCAAAACCGCCGATAACGCCCGGGCGGTTGAACAGGCCCTCCAGCGAGCCGCCGGCGGGCTGCACCGTCGAGGGCAAGCTCGCATCGTCGAGTTCCGACAGGTCGCCGAGCACGGCCGACGCGATCGGGATCGACATCAGCGCGCGAGCCAGATTGCCGCCGAATTTCCATTCGCTTTTGAGACGCGCATCCGCGCCTTGCGCGGACACCAGAAAACTCAGCGCCAATGCCGCGAGCAAAGCCAAAGATCGAAGCCGCGGCCGCGGCGATAGCGCCAAATAAGGTCCTTGGAAAACTTGCACGTGAGGGGTCGCCCTTTCGTTTCCGTGGCGCGCCGGGCGGTCGGACGGTCCCCAAGCCGTGATCACCTGCGCCGCCCGCATTTTCACCGAAGCCCGAAGCGAAAGGTCTGTCGCAAAGCGTCGCACGCGCAGATGTCGCACACCTGCCTCCCGCTAATGGAGGGGCAGCCTGCAATGTTCCGGGCCGCGGAAGTTTCCAGCCATGGAACCGAGATCCCTAGCCGTCCGTGGCGCGCTCGCGGCATATCAAGCCGCGAGAGTCTCTTTCACAGTATTGACCAGTTGCTTGAGCGTGAAAGGTTTTGCCAGAAAGGCGAATTGACCGTCGGCCGGCAGATGCTTCTGGAACGCATCCTCGGCATAGCCGGAGACAAAGATGATCTTCAGGGTGGGATTGCGGCTGCGCAATTCGCGCAACAGCGTCGGACCGTCCATTTCCGGCATCACCACGTCCGACACCACGAGATCGACCTCTACGTTGGATTTCTCCAGCACTTCGATCGCTTCGACGCCATTACCGGCTTCCAGCACGGTGTAGCCGCGCGACGTCAGCCCGCGGGCATTGAGCTGTCGCAACCCTTCTTCGTCTTCGACAAGAAGGATCGTGCCCTCTCCGGTGAGATCGGCATTTGCCGCACGGGCGCCCGGCGCCGCGAGCGCGCCAGCCATCGGCGCTGACTCAATCTCGGTTGCGCGATCCGCGGCGATCTCCTGCGCCGTCGCGATATGACGCGGCAGGAAAATGCGGAAGGTGGTGCCTTCCCGTTCGGCGGAATCGACATAAACGAAACCGCCGGTCTGCTTGATGATGCCGTAGACCGTGGAGAGACCAAGACCGGTGCCCTTGCCCACTTCCTTGGTCGAAAAGAACGGCTCGAAAATCTTGCTGACGATTTTAGCCGGGATGCCGGTGCCGGTATCGGCAACCTCGACCAGCACATAGTCGGCGGCGGGCATGCCCTTGGCGTGGAAACGGGTACTTTCCTGCGCGGTGATGTTGGACGTGCGAACCGTGAGCCGGCCGCCTTCCGGCATCGCGTCGCGCGCATTGACCACGAGATTGACGATCACCTGCTCGAATTGCGAAATGTCGACCTTGACCGGCCACAGGTCGCGCCCGTGCTTTACTTCCAGCACGACTTTCGCGCCGATCAGGCGCTTGAGCAGCATATTGAGATCGCCCAGCACTTCGCCGAGATCGAGCACCTGCGGACGCATCGTCTGCTTGCGCGAGAAAGCGAGCAGATGCCGCACCAGGCTCGCGGCCCGGTTGGCATTCTGCTTGATCTGCATGATGTCCTGGAACGACGGATCAGTCGGCTTGTGCGCGTTGAGCAGGAAGTCGGTCGCCATCATGATGGCGGAAAGCACATTGTTGAAATCGTGCGCGATGCCGCCGGCAAGCTGGCCGACGAGCTCCATTTTCTGCTGCTGCGTGACTTTATTCTCGAGCTCGCGCTGCGCCGTCGTCTCCAGCGCGTAGACGATCGCCGCTTCCTGATCGCGCTCCTCTTCTTCCACGGCAGTGACGTAAAAACGGCCGAAGCGCTCATCGCCGCCCGCCAGTGTCGCGTCGACCGGCGCGATATCGGCTTTGCCCTGCGCGGCCTGCGCGATCGCGGCCTGCAGCGCCTCGCGGTCGCGCTCGGCGACCACCACGAGGATCGAACGGTCGGTCGTCTCGGCGCCCCGCGCCCCGTGGAACAGCCGCGCAAACAGCGGATTGGTTCGCACCACGCCGCCGTGCTTGTCGACCGTCGCAATCGCCATGGGGGTGCGGTGGAAAAACCGCATGAAACGGATTTCCGCCGCACGCTGCGGATCGGTACCGTCGTCAAGCGCCCGATTGAGCACGAGCGACCGCGACGCGCCCGGCGCGCCATCGGCGTCATAGGCGACTTTGTGGAACACACGGACCGGCAGCGTGCGTCCGCTGCGGGTCCGTAGATCGAGATCGAGAACCTCGGTCTTGACCTCGCCAGGCGCCGCCCGCAGCGTCGTCAGCAAGGCCGCCCCGTCGCCTGAAACCAGATCGGCAAGTTTCAGCCCGCCTGAGCCGACCTGGGCAAGATCCTGGTCGAGCCAATTGGCGAGCGTCGCGTTCAGATAGACGATGTCGCTCCTGTCATCGACCGAGAAAAAACCTGCCGGCGCGTGATCGAGGTAATCGATCGCGCGCTGCAGTTCGATAAACGCATTCTCCTGGCGCTGGCGTTCGCGTGTCACGTCGGCGAGGGACCAGATTGTCATGCGCGCGTCACGCCGGCTTGTTCCGAGCGGCTGGATTTTGAAGCGGAGCCAGCGCGGCGGCCGGCCTTTCATGCCGGCGACGCGGACCTCCTCCTCGAGACGCTTGCCTTCGCGGGCCGCCTTGAGCAGCCGATAAATCGCCTCCGAGGCATCGGCATCGCCGATGAACGCGCGCTCGACCGGGCGCATGTCGTTCAAACCCGCCGCGCCGATGAGATCGAGGTAGGCGGCATTGGCATAGACGACGCGGCCGTCGCCGTCGGTGACAACCGTCCCGTCGGAAGCACCGTCGACCACCGCCCTGATCAGCGGATTGTCAGTCGGCGCCGCGGAGACGCGAAGGATGCCGCAGGCCAGCGCGAACAGGGAGAACACGCCGACGGTCGCCAGTATCGCGAGGAACGCAAGGATATAGGGTTCGGAATTACCACTGCCGAGAAACACGATAGCGGTCGCTCCGGCGACCAGGAACGCCGCGACCAGCAGCACGAGAGCAATACTGCCGCTGCGGCCGCCGCCCGGGGTGCGATCGATCGCTTGCAGCGACCCGCCGCTGCCTGCCGCCTCGCTCAGGGAGCCATTCTCGCGCAGGGAGCCATTGGACCCCGCACCGTCAGACGCGCGTCCAACGCCGGGCGCTGTCATGACTCGATCAGTAATGACTCGCTCTGTCATGCCCGACTTTCAGTGCCTTGCGCCATCGAATCGCGCAAGTGGCTTGGCAAAAACGTACACAACTAGCCCGGCCTCATCACGGTCCGGCGCAGCCGCATCATGTAGCCGATGATTTCGGCAACGGCGCGGTAATGTTCTTGCGGGATCTCCTGATCGATCTCCACCGTGGCATGGAGCGCCCGGGCCAAAGGCGGGTTCTCGACCACCGGCACATCGTGCGCCTCCGCCACTTCGCGGATCTTGCGGGCGATCAGGTCGGCGCCTTTGGCGACGCAAACCGGCGCCGTCATGCCGCGTTCGTATCGCAAGGCTACGGCAAAGTGCGTCGGATTGGTTATGACGACCGAGGCTTGAGGCACAGCCGCCATCATGCGCTTGCGAGCCCGCGACATCCGCAACTGACGGATCTTGCCCTTGATGGCGGGATCGCCTTCGGACTGGCGGAACTCCTCCTTTATTTCCCGCACCGACATTTTCTGCCGGTCGTACCATTGGCGATACTGGAACAGGTAATCGACCGCCGCGACGATGACGAGGATCGCCACGACCGTGCCCAGCATCTGCATGGCGAGCGAACGGGTGAGCGGCAGTATCGTCGCCGGGTCCATCCCGATGAGACCGCCCAGACGATTCCGTTGCGGCCACAGCAGCGCCGCGATGACCGTTCCGAACAAAGCAAGCTTGATAAGTCCTTTGGTGAAATTGGCCAGCGCCTGCTTGGAAAACAGGCGGCCGAGGCCGGCGGCCGGCGAAATCTTGGAAAAGCGGGGAATGATCGGCTCGACCGAGAACAGAACACGATGCTGGACTGCATTGCCGGCGAGCGCCGCGAGCGTAAGCATGAGAAATGGAATGCCGAGCGCAGTGAGCACCCTCATCGCCAGCACTTTGACGAGACTGCTCAGTGCCGGCCCATCGGCGGGGATTTGATACGAGTGTGCGATGAGCCCGCGCAGTATTGTTTCGAGGCTCTGCGCCGCCGGCGTTGCGAATTCCATCAGCGTCAGCGTACCGCCGGCAATCAGGAACCAGGTGCTGACTTCGAGACTCTTGACGACGTCGCCGCGCTTGATGGCTTCGTCAAGCCTTCGCAGTGTCGGGTCTTCTGTATGGTCGGTATCGTCTTCGGCCATCGCGGGTGCTGCCGGTGCCTATGCGTGCGGAGCGAGCTGGTGCATCACGCCGCCGGCGTAATCGAGGAACAGGCCCATCATCGATCCGAGCACGAGCAGCAGGAACAGGAACCCGATCAGTATCGACAGCGGCAAGGCAACGAAAAAGACCTGCATCTGCGGTATCAGCCGCGACAGCACGCCAAGCCCGAGATTGAACAACAGGCCGAACACCAGAAACGGCGCCGAAAGCTGGATGCCGATGCGGAACGCGCCGGCGACGGTCCTGGTCACCAGCGCCGCGACGTCGCCCGCCACCGGTACCTCGCCCGGCTCGAACAGGCTGTAGCTGTCGTTGAGTGCGGCAATGACCAGATGATGCATGTCGGTGGCAAAGAACAGCGTGATCCCGAGCATGGTCAGAAAATTGCCGAGAATGACGCCCTGCTCGCCCTGGGTCGGATCGACGGCCGTAACGAAACCCAAACCGAGCTGCTGGGCGATGACGGATCCCGCGACTTCGAGCGCCGAGATCGTCAGCCGCGCCGTAATGCCCAGGACCGCGCCGATGATGATCTCTTCGACGAGCATCACGATCGCCGGCCCGAGCGCGCCGGCATCGATGTGGTAGGCGCTGCGATGCAGCGGTAGCAGCACCGCTGCGAGGACCAGCGCGATCGTGAGCCGCATCCGCGCGGAAATGTTCTGCTCGCCGAGCCCCGGCAGCAGCATGAGCATCGTTCCGACGCGGGCAAACACCAGCAGAAAGGCTGCGCCAAGCGCCGGCAGATAGGAGACGTCAATTTTCACGGCTCGCTCAGCCGTTGGTGATATGCGCGGCAATCCGCAGGAAGTTGGAGTGCATCGCGTCGGCCATGAACGGCAGCGCGATCAGCATCGCCAGGAAAATCGCCAGGATCTTCGGGACGAAGACCAGCGTCGTTTCCTGAATCTGCGTCAGCGCCTGGAACAGCGAGATGGCGACGCCGACGACCAATCCCACCAGCATCAGCGGCGAAGCGACAATCAGAAGCGTCTCGATCGCATCGCGCGCCACGTCCATGACTTCAGGTCCGGTCATTTTTTTTCCTCTATTCCTGTCATTGCCCGCGACGGCGAGCCATCCAGTAGTCCCGGCGCCGATGAGTACTGGATGCCCGCCTTCGCGGGCATGACAGTCTTCAAATCGGCATCTTCAGAATGTCTTCGTAGGCCGCGATCACCTTGTCGCGCACCGAGACCAGCGTTTGCACGGCGGTTTCGGTTTCGCTGACCGCGGTCACGACATCGATCATGTTGGCCTTGCCGGCGGCAACGGCCTGCGCCTGCGCATCGGATTTTTGCGCCAATTCCGAGACCGCATTGATGACGTCCTTGAGAACCGAACCGAAGCTCGGCCCTGATGTCTGCGGGCCGCCAAGTCCGCCCCCGATATTCGTGGCCTGTTCAGTAATCCGCGACAGCGCGGCATAGGCACTGGCGGCGATCGTCGGTGTCGGCATGGCTCACCTAGCTCTTGAGGATATCGAGGGTGCGTTGGACCATGCGGCGCGTTGCGGTAATGACGTTGAGATTGGCTTCGTAGGAACGCTGTGCGTCGCGCAAGTCGGTCATTTCGATCAGCGTATTGACGTTCGGATATTTGACATCGCCGTTGGCATTGGCGGCCGGATTGCCGGGCTCGTGCTTGATTTGAAAATCCGAACCGTCGCTTTGAATGGTTCCGAGCTTGACCACCTGCGCGCCGAGCGAGCGATCAAGCTCCGAACCGAAAGTCACGATCCGGCGCCGGTACGGGTCGCCACCCGGCGTCTGCGCAACCGAGTCGGCGTTGGCGATGTTCTCGGAAATAACGCGCATCCGGCCCATCTGGGCGCGCAGGCCGGACGCGGCAATGCCAAGCGATTTTATGAAGTCCATGATCTTTCGCAGCTCATGACGGCGCCTATCTGCCGATCGCAAGTTTGATCAGAGCGAGACTGTGGGTGTAGAGCGACGTCGCCGCCTCGAAGTCCATCTGGTTCGACGCCACCTTCATCATTTCGTCTTCATGGGTCACGGTGTTGCCGCGCGGACGAATTTCGTAGCGGTCGGACGAGTCCGTGGCGAATTGCGTTCCGTCGCTCACCGGGACGATATGATGCGGGTCGGTCGTGGCGAGACCAACCGAAGCGGTTGAGAGCTCCCGCTCGAAACTCAACGGCGCGAGGTCTTTTGCCTGATAATCCGGCGTGTCGGAATTGGCGACGTTCTCGGCGAGGACCTGCTGGCGCGCCTGGTGCCACTGCATCCGCTCGCGCAGCATGGAAAGGATTGGAATGTCGGAGATCGGCATCTGCGGCTTCCCCAGTGGAACCCGGCAGACTTTGCCGAGCGCATGGTTAACGGCTGGTTAAAGCCTCGCCATCGCCGGTTTTGCCATTAATCCGCCGTTTACCATGAGAATGCTTCGGACGTCGGCTTTGGGCGGAAAATCGGCTAAAGTCTTTAAGTATTTGTTAGGAATCACGGCGGCAAATGTTACCGGCGCCGTTAACCTTTGGCGGGAGTTGTGAGGATGTTTGACACGCTGTTCGGGGCGGAGATGCCGCTCGCGGTGCGCTTCTTCCTGGCGTTCCTCATCGTGCTCGGGCTCATCGGCGCGACCGCATGGGCCGTGCGCCGCTTCGGCACCGGCCGGCTTGGCGCGAATACGCGCGGCCGCCAGCCCCGCCTTGCCGTCATCGACTATGCCAGCGTCGACGGCCGCCGCCGCCTCATCCTGGTGCGGCGCGACAATGTCGAGCATCTCCTTATGATCGGCGGGCCGACCGACGTCGTTGTCGAACCGAATATCGTGCGCGCGACCGCCGCGCCGCGGGACACGACAGGGTCGCGTCCGGCCGCCGGACTGGAAGCACTGCCGCGCGCCATTCCGTTGCCGGAAAACGGCAATGGATCGTCCTGGCCGCTGCAGCCTGAACCGGCCACCGGCCTGCGTCCGTCGCCCCGCGTCGAATCGCTGCCGGACGAACTGCCGTCACGGACGTTCCAGCCCGCCGTGGAGACACCGCCTCGCCCGCAGCGCGATACGCTCGCGGCCCTCGCCGATGAACTTTCGACCCGTCCCACCCCGCCTGCGCCGCCGCGCAGCCGCACGATGTCGCCGGAGCCCCGGCTGGAAACGCCGCCCGAGCCGCGAAAATCCGCGCCGCCGCCTGTCATTCCCGCAGCCGCACCCGCCGCACCTGCAATCCCGGCAGCGGCCGCCGATGGCTCCGCCGACCAGAGCCTCGCCGATATGGCGCAGCGGCTTGAAGCGGCCTTGCGCAAACCCAATGCCGAGACCCGCGCGCCGGTAACGCCACAGCGCCCGGCGCCGGAACGCGCCGCGCCGAGCGATGGCGCTATGCCGCAGCCTCGCACGCCCCGTCCGGGCGAGCCGCGACCGGCGCGCGCCGAAACCAAGCCGAATCAGGGTAAGACCGCGTTATACGACAGCCTCGAACAGGAGATGGCGAGCTTGCTAGGCCGTCCGACCAAGACCTGACGCTTGCCTCATGGGGCCGCCGTGTTCGGTTAAAAACCGTCGCGGCCTCTGTAGCGGCACTTATTGTATCGGCGACACCGCTCGCCGCGCAGGATATCAGCATCAATTTCGGCCAGGGCGCTGCCGGCGGCGGCGGCCTGAACGAGCGCATCATCCAGATGATCGCGCTGTTCACTGTGCTGTCGCTTGCACCCTCGATCCTGGTGATGATGACGTCCTTCACACGGATCGTCGTGGTGCTGTCGCTGCTGCGCACCGCACTCGGCACGGCGACGGCGCCGCCGAACTCGGTGGTCATTTCGCTCGCGCTCTTCCTCACCGCCTTCGTCATGGGGCCGGTGCTGACGCGGGTCTATGACACCGGCGTAAAGCCGCTCGTCGCCAATGAGATTACCGTCGACCAGGCGTTCGACCGCGGCTCGGGACCGTTGCGCGCCTTCATGGAGAAAAACGTTCGCGACAAGGACCTTCAGCTTTTCATGGACATGTCGGGAGAGGCCCCGCCGGCCAAGCCGGAAGATCTGTCGATGCGCATCCTCGTGCCCGCCTTCATGATCTCCGAACTCAAGCGCGCCTTCGAAATCGGCTTCCTCTTGTTCCTGCCGTTCCTGATCATCGATCTCGTGGTGGCGTCGGTCCTGATGTCGATGGGCATGATGATGCTGCCGCCGGTCGTGGTGTCGCTGCCGTTCAAGCTGATCTTCTTCGTCCTGGTCGACGGCTGGACGCTGGTCGCCGGATCGCTCATCCAGAGCTACGGGACGTAGCGAGTTTTATTCACAGACGCCACGGTTGCGTTGGAGCCGAGGGGACACGCGTTGCGACCTCTGGCGATTAGTCCTATTTTTGGTGACACATTCATTGACATTTGTCCCCATTTCAGTTACGTTACCGGCGAATCAAGCTCGCTCAGTAAAGGACGCCGGACGGTGATGCCGTCCGGTTGGGGCGAGTGCGGTGCCTGCGGGCGGGGCCTCATCAGCTTTGCTCCCGGGCGGCTTCGGGGTATCGTAGGACCGAGATGGACGATGATGCATTGTGATTGAATTTTCAGAGATTCTATTGATCTGAGGCGGACTGAAGTTTACCGACGATCCTCTCGTTTGCTTGTCAGTGCTACCTATATGAGTTCAAGGTAGCGAGAGAGGATGTAGTGCCAACCGTCAAAATCACGAAGAGCGCGATCGACGCTCTCTCGGTTCCTGCCAAGGACACCGTCTATTGGGATGCCGGGTTGCCGGGCTTCGGTGTGAAGGTCACACCGAAAGGCAAGAAGGTCTTCATCGTTCTATATCGCACTGGCGGAGGTGGCTCTCGGCTACGCAAATTCACCATCGGGCCCTATGGCCGGATAACTCTGGCCATGGCGCGGGCCCAAGCTCAGAAAATATTTGCCGCGCGGCTCGATGGCCGGGATCCGGCTGCTGAAAAACTAAACTCGAGACGGCGCCTCGTCGTCGATCGGGTGGACGGGCTTGTTGAGACGTTCATCGCGGAGCGGCTGTCCGATCTACGATCCGGCTCGCGTACCGCAAGCCGGCTGCGTAATGATGTCATTCCGCGATGGGGGACCAAAAGCATCCATGACATCAAGCGGCACGACATCGTCGATCTCGTGAGCGAGGTTGCCCAGCGCGGTCCTGGAGCCAATCGCAACATCGCGAAAATCTTGAAGACCTTCTTTCGGTGGTGTGTTGGGAGAGCCGTGATCGAGTTTTCTCCCGTTGAAGGACTCAAGCTTCGCCCACCGGATCGCGTGCGCGACCGCGCTTTAGATGACAAGGAGCTCGTAGCGGTCATCTTGACAGCGCGCCAGATGCCGGCACCGTTCGGTACGATCCTCGAAGTTCTCGCCCTGACCGGCCAGCGTCGGGAAGAAGTTGCGCAAATGGCCTGGAGCGAGATCGACGAAGTAACTCGCACCTGGCATATCCCCTCACAGCGCAGCAAAAACGCGAAAGCCCACCTAGTTCACCTGTCCGATCCTGTTTTGGCAATCATCAAGAGCCGTCCGCAACACGGTCACCTTGTCTTTGCGACCGCAGGCGGCAAGAACTTCCAATCGTTCAAATTTGCCAAGGCCAATCTCGACCGTCTCTCTGGCGTCACGGACTGGAGAACCCATGATCTTCGCCGGACCGTCGTAACAGGCATGGCACGGCTTGGAGTGCCACCACACGTCGCCGACAAAATACTCAATCATCAGAGCGGCACGATATCAGGAGTTGCGGCGGTCTACCAAAAGCATGAGTTTCTGGCCGAGCGCAAAGACGCACTTGAACGATGGGGTCGACATGTCGTTGGCGTCATCGCATCAAGCTTGAAGTCGAACTGCATTGCCAAATCCAGAGCGTGAGTTGGCGGATCCAAATGCATCCAGCGGCACGAGATTCCCCTTTGTTCAATGGGTTCGAATCCCTCCCTCTCCGCCATCTGTACTTGTAAGTATATGAAATAGCTAGTGAAGTTTGACCGTATCTGGTTATGCCCCACATTTAACCCCTCGTCCGATGCAGGCAGGCAGACTGAAACAAGCCCCCACAACGCCGACCGACACGCGGATTATGATGCAGCGGTTTATGGCGTGAAACCAAAGTCTTAATCCGCCGCAAGTGTCAAACCTGCCCCTGAACATCAATGACTTAGCGTGGATTTGTCAAACCACGGACGCCGCCTTCTGTCGCCAGCGGACCGGCAAGCCCAATCGGTGTGTGGGTAGCCGCGCGTGTATTTGCCGCATCCGTAAGACGCTGAAAGTTGCCCCGCTATGGCCGCTGGCATTTCTGATCGGCTTTACGAGTGGAAGAAATTAGACGCGAAGGGTAAGGAAAAACAGCCATACGCCGTTGCCATGTCTGATAACGGGCCGATGGTGATGGCAGGACTTTGGGCGAAATGGTTGGGCGAAGAACCGGCTACCGAAGAGGAATTATTGGCGCTGCTAAAGCCCTGCCCAGACGACATGATAAAAACTTGGCAGGTCGATAAGCGCGTGGGAAATGTTCGCAATAAAGGCCCGGAATTGGCGATGGCGATATAAGCCACCAACCCGAATGATCGGCGCTATTTCTTCATTTTAGCTGCGGCTCGTCTTACGTCCGATTCGCTGATCTTGCCGGTTTTTTCCCTCATGGTGCCTAACGTCGTATTTCCTCGAAATTGAGGAATTGGATTCGAAAGATTTCTGTTGAGGGTATCGCCACGCTTTTGTTGAATCTCGCCGTCCTTATCGCGATGACGGCCATCCAATCCCGGCTCTTTCATTACAGCCTCCCATGATGAACACATCGAGATTATATCGTCTTAGATCAACAAACAAAATAGTCTTATTCACAATAGCCGAATGGATGGCGGATTCATAAATCTAGTGAGCCGAACAGAAGACGGTCTTCGTTCTTAGTCCGTCCGAGCGAAATAGCCGTGATGTTCAGCCGTTGAAGTGCTGTCATGCGCGCAAGGTGGTCAGCCATCGCCTGCCCGTACACCACGATCACGAAGGCTCGCCGCCACCGATCTGTAAACTCGCTGAGAGTTCTGACAATTTGGCCAACCGCTTTGTATAATTTCTGCTCTGGCTGACCTGACGATTCCGCTTCTACTTCGGCTACGATACAAAGATTGGTTTCGTGGTCGCACGCGATGATGTCTGGGCCGCGCCAACCAGACGGAAGGCCTGCAAATTCTTCTCTCCCGAGCCATTCTCGATAATTGAAGTGGACGTTCAAGCGCAATAACTCATGCCTCACGGCCACGGCATCGGTGTTCATTTGGTGCTGGCGTCTTTTCGACACTTCACTCTTGCGGGGGCCTCCAGTTCGTCCTTCCTCAGAAGCATCGATGTCAACGCAAACAGAAAATCGTGGTGGCGAACAATAACGGCGCACAAATTCCAATTTTGCTCTGGGTTGAAACATTAGCTGGTCTTTCGTAATGAAAGTGGCTCGTCTAGCTAAATGGACATTCGAAGCTTGGTGCGAAACTTTCGATCCCGTTTGATATGCCATTCGCGGCTCATCGCATCATTTCTGGTTTCGCAAATTTCCAAATATAGCAAAATCCACTTTCGTCCCTTTGTCGATTTAGCGCCCGATCCAGAATTATGCTGTTGAAGCCGTCTTTCGAAATTGGTTGTCCAGCCAACATAAGTCCGGCGATCATTCCCCCGGCGGCTTCCGAGGACATAAACAAAATAGTTCGGTAATGCCATAATTTGACGGGCGGCTATTGTGGCGGAGCACGGCAGAAGGTGAAGATTATCCTCGCGTCACTCTTAATTGGTGCCTTGTGTTTATCGGCCAAAGCGCAACAGCTAGATTATAGTAACACGACCTGCGGAAGTTGGATTGTACAACGCCGCGCCGGTGCCTCTTCTCCCGCACTGCTTCACGCTTGGGTCCTCGGATATCTTTCCGGCGCGGCACCCCCCGGACGTTCCACTTTATTGGAGAGGGACGACGAAACCACTGTTGATGGCTGGATCGATAATTACTGCGATAGTCACCAGTTTGCCTCTCTGGGCGAAGCAACGGCGCCGTTAGCCAAAGAGTTGCTGCGCTATAGGGGAAAAAACTCACATTAGGTCACTAACAAAAGTTGATCCGATCAACCATCTGCACCATCCGCACACGTCCGAATGTTTCCAGATCGTTTTTAAAACGGCCTGCGGCCCTGATCACCACCTTGGTCTTATAGGCCGCGATATACTTTCCAAGCGTCCCCGCGTAGCTTGTCTTTGAGCATTTCCTTGCAGTCAACTTGGGGCTTGTCGAATTTTTGAAAAAGCGCACGGCGCATTTCTTCCTCTTCCGGTGAAAGATCGCCGCGCGAAAATTTTTCTTCAAGTGCGTTTTGAAGACGCTTATCAACATCCGCCCGCTTATCGCATCTCGCATCCAGCCAATCTCTCAGTTCAGGAATGATGCCGGTAAAGTCGGCATTGAGGTCTCCTTCATCAATCCATTGGACCTGATCCTTTGGAATGGAAAACATTAGGTCGGCATATTTTGTGGGGACCCCCATTTCCTTGAGATACGTTTCCACGATTGCTCGGACCTCGGTAGCGGAGGCCATTGCCTCGTTGGCGCTCAACATCCGAAAATTCGCGTCCGACAAATAGGGCCTATGAACGCCTAGAATGGCTTTATCAATGCCATAATTTCGTTCGATACCTGCGACATAAACGAAGAAACACGCGCTGGCGCACATGTAGTTTTCTTCTTTTAGTTTAAGTGCGGATATAATCTGTGAACGCAAGCTAGAAGGATATTCCTCTGGGATTTCGGTTTGCCACCGAAGCACTCGCACGAGGCGTCCGATTTTCATCGCCTCGGCCACGTCACCGCCGGGTGAAGCAAGATAAATGCTGCTGTGGCAGTCAATGTATCCCGCACTGTTGTAATATTTTCCTGGGCAATCCTCGTCAATTAACTTGCGGAGATTTTCATAATCTCCTGGTACGATTGTGCCTTCCAATATGAAGGGGTGAAGGGGATCGACATGGCAATCACCTTGTACGCACACGTCATTACGCCTGATGTCAGCCGCGCTCGCGATACTGAGGAAGCTGAATGCCCATAATACTGCTGACAGACAAAAAATCGGGGTGCGTATCATTCTCACCCAATCTTCTTGCGTCTATCCGGGTCCGGCGACGGTTCAGTCCAAGTCAGTTTGCCATCAGTCACTTTTAGATTGCTTACGAGCCGCCCGTAGAGCCAGGGATTGTCTCCACAGTTGATTTTCTCGAAGACGCTCATAGTCGCAGGATATGGATTGTCCTTCCGGGTGGTAGCGTACAGAACTTTTTCTGGCGATGTGTAGGTCAGCGTCGTATACAGCAGTTCTACAAACTCCGCTACTGAAGGGGCCGACATGTGGTGGTTCAAAACCGCCACTACGGGATCTTCGGGGACACTAATGGTGCCGTCCCAAGTGACCAGCCATGCGCTTTTTCGCTTGGCACCTCGGCCTTGAGCATGACGATGGTGTTTCATTTCGTCGGCTCCATCCCGCCGCAGAACATCCTCATGAACCGCCCCTTCACCAGCGAAAGTCTACCATTGACAGATCATGTGGTGCAGCACAGCCAAATGGCAGTGCGAGTTGTCGAAATGGGCCATTACCGGACGCGGTGCAGTCAGGTTGTGATGTCTGCTTTACATCCGAAAGCGCCTAAACTCCTCAACAGGGGACGATTTTAATCATGGATAGAGAACGGGTTTTTGCCCTTTGTCTCGGGGCGGTATTTGGCTTTTTGCCCTACGCGGTAAAAGGTATGCCCCCATTTGTTGCATGGGTTGGCATACTCGGCGCACTGGTTATTGGTGGACTGACGTTCGTCCCGATCAATCCGAATTTAATCTCGCTGTCCGCGTTGTTAATCGGTAGCGCCTTGTTCTTTGTGGCTGTCGCAAGTTGGGGATATCGGCGTTATTTTCAATCCTCACCAACTGACGCGGATTATCTTTATTTTGAAGCCGATGTAGGGAGAACGGGTACAACTGAAGGGTGGCCACTCGTCTTGAACAATCATTCCTTCAAACCATTTAGTACTGTCGATTCGTGGTTTGCTCCAATAAAATCGAAGCCCGGCGAAGATGCCTATTTAAGTCTGCGATCACTGAAGGTTTTTGCTTCAGGTCCTGTGCATCATGGCGGCTTTTGGGTCGGGAAACTCATCCAAGCTGGCGAATACCGGATCGAATATCACGGCATTCAAGAAGGCATCAGCTACGCATTTGTTGAATTCCTACAACTCCGAGCGTCCGAAAACGGCAATCCTCCAATCCAATTAATCGACGTGTGGAAGACGGGACCCTCTGGACGCACTAAAGTCTATTCGTCGCCGGGCCTTTCGCAACCCAAGAACATTGACGACCCTGACGCTTTTCTTAAATGAGGTCCTCCGTCAGAAGTCGGCGGGTCACTTCTTTTTCCATTTGCTTCAGTTTTCCTTTCGCCCCATATTAAATTCTGCATCAAGACGAAGGCTAGCGCGCTCTCACCAACCGGCTTCCGTAAGCATCGGCGGTTCCCGTAAGGGGATGTGGCCGTAGTAATCGGCAAACATTCAGCGGACGCGCCAACCCTTCGGCACATTCGAGGGCTACAATGGCGCAACCAATCTTTCCGAACCATACCGAACCAGTCATAAGCCGGCGTAGGCTATTGGGTTCGGCGGCGGCGATGACAGCGGCGGGTCTTGTGCCGAGCGCGAAGCCTATTGAAGCCGCGCAAGCCGTTCATCCTGTATCTACGAGCATGACTTCCGAAGCCGTACCGAATTATTCCGCTGGTACCGCGCGCCGCCTTCGAGAAATAGCAGCCCGCAACAAGCTTCGCCAGACATACGCACTACCGGCGCTATCCGTTCCGAACGAGTTACGCCGGATGAAACGGGCGGAAGACGAAGCGGAATTTAATCGGTTCTCTGCTTCGCGCCGTAGGGCCGTTTGGGATCAGGTTTTGAAGACGCGGCGTAAATTAGAAGACAATCCGAATTGGAAGCCAAGTTGGAGCGAAGGATTGGCGTATCAAAGCGAAGTGAACGGAATCCTTCGGGAAGCGTTTCGGGTATCCGGCAAGTGGCCAGTTTCGGATAGCAAAGCGTATGTGTGTCGTAGCTTTCCACTGTCCGCTTTAGCCCTAAGAGCGGACATCCCCTAACGCCGAACCAATGTCCGTTAAGGGCGAATGGCGAACTTGTACAAAAGGCCACACAGAAAATCGCCCAATGGAGGCCTGTCCAAAATCCGGTGCTCAATACAGTGATTGGTCGGTCTTAAAGCATAATCCCATCATTTGATTTTAACGGCTCTTACCCGTTGGACGAATCACAGGAGGGTTTGCATGAGTATTTGGGCCTCTCGAAGCGGCTGGCGGCGGCGGTGGTGGCGGCGGCGGCGGTGACGGTGAAGGATGCGTGGGTAATGGATTCGGCGAACCAACGTCAACCGGTTCTCCCCGCCCAATCTCAGCGAGAAGTCCTTCAGCCCCTCTTTGAAGGCTTCGTTGCGCAGCCTTCCATTGTTGCTCCGGCTTGGCTTGAACGGTCGTAGCGGTACCCTCCAGCGCTGACGATGCGACGAGACAAATAGACGCTGTGAGGACAACTTTGATCGGCTTATTGCGACAACTCATTTCGTTCCTCATTTGCCTTGGCGGTAATTTCGATAGGTCAAATTCCCTTGTTGCGAATGCTCATTCGGCCATTCGCACCCATCCATTTACCGCAAAGCGACTGTCTTTGAATTTTCCGGATGAACAATCTACGGGCAGCACCTCATGAAAACAAGCGCTTGGGAAGTAGACCATCGTGTTGTTCACGGGGTCCAAATCGATAGAGGGGTTGCCACATCTATAAACCTCATTTTCCAAAATACCTTTATAAAAGCGAAGTGCCCCGCCTTTAAAGCTGCGAGGCTCGTTATAGAAATAGTACACAAACGTCACAATTCGCGAATTTAAGGTCGAACCCGAATCTAAGTGCCGCTGGTAATAGTGACCATTGTTGTGTGCTGTTATCTGACATTGAATTTCAGAAATTTGAAAAGAGGGTATTTGCAATTGTTCCAAGACCGTAGGCAGATCAGAGACGACCCGCTCACGAAATATTTCCTTAAAGTCGCCAAGGTCGTTTAGACTGGACAATTCTCTTGCCTTGCTGCGGACTGACATTCTCTTTCTAACATCAATCACTCTTGACGGCTTAAATTCTTTCGAGCGCTTCTCAACATACCGCAGCAACGCCGTTACGGTTTTGCTAGAAAAACAATTCTCTTTACCACTCTTGAGAACTCAAATTCCGGGTTCTCGATTTGCAAATCGATCGAAATCGCAGGAATTGTCGATAAGGCGATAACATCGGTGGCAGCAAAAACTAACGACCCTTCTCCGTCCTCCATCTGCAAATTGAAAACAGTTGCTTTCGTCTTTTCAATGTTTCTTTTTGCAATGGCCTCAAGCAGCGATACCAAGGAAGGGTCCTTTGCGTCTAATTTCACGCGACGCTCATGGCCGCCTTTGAGTAATATAGTAACGGCGATTGTTTGTTTCGAACCTTCATTCTTCGGTTCAGACCCCTCGCCCGTATCAACCTTTCTCAGCATGACCGGCCTTTGTTAGGGAGTGGGCAGATTTCGAAGGGCTGGGAGTGATTTCGCCCTCGGATGATAGCCGATGGAGATAACGCGGCAAAGTCTGCTTTGAGTCATAAGCGGACGCGAGCCACCAAAATCTTGGCGTCCGCTTTACCCCCGAAAGCGGACACGCCCTCGATTTCGACCAATGTCCGATAGGATATTAAGAGCAGCATCGGCCTTCCGCCAAAAACAACTGGACCCTTGGCGCTTCGTTTTGCATTTTTGCCAACACGCTGTTCCATAATCTTGGCGAAGCGACTGCGATCGTCGTTGTCTGTCTGTTTGCCGATTTCCGAAAGCCCTGATTTCGGCCCACGGCTTGATTTATTTGATCCTGATAAAACTCTTGGATTACGTTCCCCTGCCCGAGCCATTGACCAATCACGTTAAGCTGCGCGTATTTTTCCGGCGCTAGGCTGGTCAGGATAACATAGACGTCTCTGTCTTCCAGACCATTCAGCCCCTTCATGGATTGGAACGTCTTCACGCTTTCAACGCCGCTTACGCCATCCGAAATAACGAACGCGCTCGGATTTTCCCTTACAATTTCTCGCGCCAAGGCAGACACCTTTTCGCATTCGTTCCTATCGGCCCCGGCACGGCGATCAAGACAAATCGGAACCTTGATAGGGTATATCCCGGGAATATCGGTCAGGTTTATACGGTGCGGTCCGGCTGTCTCGTTGGCTTGCCGGATCGCCTTTTCGATTATGTCTGCAACGAACTTTTCCGTGGTCAAAAAGGTATTCTGCGACGCGGCATCGAACAGCCATCGTCGCGGACCCAAATAATATTCATCGCCATGGCGGCTTCCGTAAATTCCGCGTTCCGCCGCATCGTGACCAAATGTTATTTTTCCATAGTCTACGCTGTACAAGCCGAGCCTATCGAAGTCTTCGCGCATGAAGGCATCGAATTCACCAAAATCCGACACGCCCTTCAATCGGTCCTGTTCCCTTAGCCGCCGGTATATCGCCAGCCGTTCGCGTCTCGCTTTATTACGCCAGTTTAAATACCGCTGTTGTTGCTCTCGAAAAAACTCGACAAACGGGGCAGGAAGGACATGCAAGAAATCGTCAAGTTCTGGATCATCGAAGACTATACGCCCTAGGGCAAACCGGTCCCGAAGCAGAACGTGATCGTCCTTGCTGCCCATCGGCTCGAAATTCGGATGGTGCCAAGCGCGGGTTAGTAAGCTTGAGTTCCATAATGCGGCGGATTTCTGCGTGAGAACTAAAATTGTGCGCGCGCTATCGAACGGGACATTGTAAGTCCATAAACAGGCGCGAATTTCTTCAAGCCTTTTATTGACGGCGGGTTGTTCTTGGCCAATTCGATGCAAGATATCGGCGGGGGTAAACTCGTCGATATCGTCTAGGGCGATGGGTGATACGCCCGTTTCGCCACACGCCTGTTCGTAGTGGTCCCGGAACGTATAAATTTCTTTCACAGCATAGCCACGATCCCGGAATTCTGCCGCTTTGGCTTTCACCTGATCGCGGGACCGGAAAGCGAAGGCGGCGAAGCGTTCCGCTCCATCGTTGTTGCCTAGGGCTTCGTCAAAAGCTTCATCCGCCAGAAATGGCAAGTGTGCTGTTGTCTTTCCCATCCCCTCTACGCCCACCACGATGTTGCTTTGACAATAATCACGGCTGTTATGGATGGTGGCAGGTAGCTTTCGTCTGTAACGATCAATGAGTTCCGAATGCGGGATGTCTACGAACGGTTCTGGGAATGCCTTCTCATGCGGGTCCGAACAGGCTTTTTCGAACAAAGTGCGTTGGCGTTGTTCGGGGATCGGATTGTATGGCCCGTCTGATTGTTGCCCGGTGATGCCACAACGGAACCTGACATGTTCCGCGAGTTCGTTGGCGGTCATGTGGTCTGGAAGAAAGAACTGGCTGTTACCGAAGCTATGCTGGCCGTTTAATTGCAGACGTCTGTATTCGCCAAGAACCAGTGTGGAAGGGTTTCTATCGTTTGGGTGGTTTTGGAACTGTATTAGCCATCGACCGTTTTGCGTGCCCATAAAAACCGGCTTTGGATATTCGCCCCATTCCGCCAGACATGTTTCTTGTAAAAGCGAAAGGACATTGGGTTCATTCGCATACGTCTCTGTCTTTTGTGGCCCTTGTTCGAAAACGGGAACCGGATTCGCCAACGTGAAGGTGCTGGGGACTAGAAAGGTCTTTGCCCCCTTCCCCGCGCGTTCCCGTATATGCTCGGCCAAGACGATTTGGGGAACCTGTACGCCCGCATCCAGACCGAGAATTTCAGACGGCTTTTCCAGCGTTCGAATTGCCCAAGGTGCCCTTCGCCATTGGACAACAGACCGAAGCTTTTGGTCTGGGGCTAATGGTGGCTGCAATACCCTTTCGAATACCGACCAGACGTGATCCCAATAGATCGCGTGGGCATTGGCAATAAGCGCTGCACCTTGGCCTTTATATCGGCACCGGTCCGTAGCCTTCGCGTCAAAAGGCAAAGCTTCGATGTGCGCCGTGGAAAATATAAAATGGAATTGCAACGAACGCCTTCCGGTAAACACAATGCAATACGCGATGTTTTTGGCCCTCAAGGAAATTCGCGGTCACTCCGCCAGCGAAGTCGCAACTCTTTTGAAAAGGCGATTGGATGCAGACGCGCCACCGTTTACCGACAATCCTCGGTTTGGTCTTTGGCAATCCAACAAGAAGACTATGCGTCGTTTTCTGGCTCGCATGACAAATTGGCTGGAAACTCAGATCGGCATTGCCAGCAACCTTGCCGGTTACCTTATTAGCTCGGGATCGCAGGGCTATGATGTGGAGCACGTCATTCCAGATCAGCACGCTCGGTACGCGGATGAGTTTCCGGCCGAGCAAGATTTCGAAGAAAGCCGCAATCGCATTGGCGGTCTGCTTCTCCTACCTCGCAGTTTCAACCGCAGTTATGGAGCGCTTTCCTATGAGGACAAGCATACTCACTATCTTCAACAAAACATTTTAGCGCAGACATTTCATGAGAATGCCTACGACAGAAATCCGGGTTTGCGACGGGTCATCAATGAGCGAAACATCCCGTTCCAGCCATACGGTCAATTTCGTAAGGCGGACTGGGAAACGCGACAACAGGTTATGACGCGGCTTGCCGAGGAAGTGTGGAACGTCGCTCGTCTAGATCAAGAGGCATCGCCACAATAGGTATCAGATACATCGAGGAAACGACTTACCGCGATTTGTTCGCATTTGGAGCAGCTACAGCAGAGGCCATGCAGCTACTGGCACTCGCCACCGGTGTCGCCGTTAGGTCAATTGATGCTGATGATTTGACTGCGTCTGCTAAGGCGTTTTGGGCGCACTGGAAACAGGCATAATCCCTTGCTTTGTCGCAAACATCCTTTGCATCGGGCTACCTACCTTCGAACAGGGCGCAAATGGCAGACGCCCATTTAATCGTATCGTATGCGGAGCGGCGCAGTGCGGGCTTTGATCCATGAACATCGCCCATCGCCTTGCGCAGCCCCTGTAACATCCGCGCGGCATAGTTGGTGGATTTCCGCATGTCGGTGATGATCTCGCTCGCCAGATCGTTCTTTATGCCGAGTGCAGTCAGTTGATCCATCATGTCTTCAAAAATATTAAGTCGCGCCGTGGCGGTGCCTACCTTTGCGGCGAAAGCTACCTTGCCGGGATCGCCAAGGTTGTGGGTGACGTAAAGGTGTTGCATAAGGGTGTCCACCGCCCCGCAAGCCGCTGTAATAGCGCCGCTCTCGTCCCCCTCGACGAGACGCTTCATTGCCTTAGAAAGTTCGAAAGCGGATGATCGCGGGAGATACCGCGCCTCGCGCTCGTCCAGAAGGGCCGCAGGGACGAAAACTCCGTCTATGTATTGATAGCCGTGTTGCGCAAACAGTTTTTTGACGTTTTCACTGTCGGAAAATCGAGCCGCCAGAATACGTAGCGCCGCGAACTGGGCCTCCGGCTCCAACCGATTGAACGCGGTCTCTACGCCAGCGAGGAACGGGTCCCAGTATTGCTGGGGAGAGTTGACACCAACGATGCCGGCCGAAGCAACCGCCGCTCGTGCGTTCGTTAGGGACAAGCTGCGAAGTTCTGCGAGCACTACCCCAAAGAGCCGCCGAATCTGTTCGTCGGTTAGCTCTTGGGATTGTGGTGCAGCTGTTTGATCCATGCTCAAATTCCGCCCGACAGCTACGCGCCAAGCCGGCTTCGCGTATATTCCGCGTGTATCTCATCCGCGATGCTGGTCGGCGACAAACGCACCAGTTCCGCGAGCATTGACCAACCGCTGAGCCGCCGTAACCAGCCTCATTCCGTCCCTCTCTTGTCGGTCTTGCCGGCCGAACGCTCCATGTCGAACGTGCGGCCCTTCCACAGGGGTCCGACTGCATCCTCTTCGACATAGTGGCATGCGCCGTTATCGTTCAAGATCAGGGCGACGCCGTCACACCCGATCAGATGACGAGCGCCGGCGCGGATGACCTCGATGATCTCGTCCGTACCACTGGCGCGCGCGAGCTTTTCAACGGCGCCGAGGAGGTCGCCGGCAGGCGTCTGCGAGAGTTTTCTATATGTTTGATCCATGACGTGCACCAAACCTGGCCAGATTTTATAATCGTCCAAAAATAAGGTTCAAGCATTTTTATGGGGGCTTTATCAGCTACTTAGCGCCCCGCCGTTCCCGTCACGCCGCAGGAAAAACGCACAAAATCGCCTCGGAATTCCAGGCGTTTTACAGGCCATTAAAAAATTTTGGTCGCCCCTCTTGAAACTGAAAACACCTAAACAATTTCTTTTTGGCAGGCCAAAAATCTGCCTCCGGACGCCTTACGGGTCTGGAGTCGAGGACGGGCACCGGTGTGTCCGGTGCCGCTCGTAACCATTTTGCTCTTAGGAGGATCTGGCTATGCGCACTGTTGATTTTGCTCCCCTCTGGCGTTCGACCATTGGTTTCGACCGCCTGTTCGACCTCATGGAAAGCACCCAAGGTGCCAGTGAGGAAACCTACCCGCCCTACAATATCGAGCGGTTGGGCGACGACCGCTTTCAGATCTCCCTGGCACTCGCGGGCTTCAGCCCGGAGGATATCTCCATCACCGCCGAACAGAATGTGCTGACGGTCGAAGGCGCCAGGAAGACTGGCAACGATGAACGCGAATATCTCTACCGCGGCATCGCGCACCGGCCGTTCAAGCGCCAGTTCAGCCTTGCTGATTTCGTCCAGGTTCGCGGTGCGGCTTTCGACAATGGTCTGTTGAAGATCGAGCTGGCCCGTGAAATCCCCGAGGCCATGAAGCCGCGACGGATAGCCATCAATGGCCAGTCGCCGACAGCCACCCAGAAGATCGAGACCGCCAAGGCGGCTTGAACTGGATATCCCGCCGCGCGCCTTCGGGCGCGCGGCCTTTCCTCAACTTCGTCATAAGACAGGAGGCAGCCATGCGGCCGACGACCGCTCCCAAGACCCACACCCGTGACCCGGAGTTTGATGCCCTCGTGCACCCCGGCACGGTTTTCGAACATCCCCGCGATGTTGTCGCGCATCCCGCGCTGAGTTTGTCCGAGAAGCGCGCCATCCTCGCATCCTGGGCATCCGATGCATCCGCGATCGCCTCATGCCCGGCCTTGCGGGCACCTGAATGCTTGAAGAAACCCGTTTCCATCGACGAAATTCTCGACGCTCTCGTCGAGCTGGACCGAGGACCGCAGCCGCCGGGGGGTAAACCCATGCGGCTGCGCTCCATTGAAAGGATGGCAGCCTAATTCGTCCAACGGTTCCGCGCGCCCGCCCACCTTGGAGGGGCGGGCCGCTCGGCCCAAAGTCCTGCAGGCCTTCGGAAATTCGCCTCGAAACTTTACGGGCCAAACAGGCATTAAAGAGCTGTATCTGTTCTCAGCTGGCTGCCGCCATGACATCTTCAACCGATCGCGTTTGGGACATCATCGAAAAAGTCGGCGTCTGTATGCTCACGACCAAAACGTTGAGCGGCGAATTGAAATCCAGGCCCGTTGAGGCCCGCCCCAACCGCGATGAAGGCGTTATCTACATCGTGACAGACGCCCGCAGCGCAAAGGAACATGAGATCGAACGTGATCCCCATCTGAGCTTCAACTTTATTGATCAGCAGGCAAATGCCTACCTTGCGATTGCCGCGCGCGGCACAATCAGAGCTGATCCGGCTTTAGTTGAAAAGTATTGGTCAAAAGCCGACAGCCTGTGGTGGAAAGGACCGGACGATCCGAACGTATGCGTCGTTCGCGCCGAGCTGGTATCCGCCTCGCTATGGGATGGGCCATCATCGAAAGCCGTCGAGATATTTGAGTTTATCAAAGCCAAAGTGACAGGCGCCAAACCAAACCTTGGTGAAAACAGAAAGACCGATGTTCCGCTCGGACCGAGCTGAGCACTATTTTTGACCGGCCTTAAGTAATTCCGACAGCAGGAGGAGAGCCCTCCGGCTGCCGAGCCGCCGGCCTTGTGGTTGCAATGGCGTTCAAAGGAAAGCGAACGGCATATCGCAATTCGTCAGGCTCGTAGTCCAAGTCCACCTGGTCGGCGAATTGTTTGGCTCCATCCATTAAGATTACGCTGCCAAATCCCCGACGGGTGGGATTTGACACAGCCGGGCCGCCGCTTTCCTTCCATCCAAACGAGAAGGTGGCAGGATCGCATGTCCGTTCGACTTTAAATTCAATCGTGACGGTGCCTTGTGGGGCCGAGAGGGCGCCGTATTTGACCGAGTTGGTGGCAAGCTCGTGAACCGCCAGGGCGAATTGTTGCGCAGCAAGCGTGTGAACGACAATGTCCTCGCCAGTGATATGCACACGCTCAGAAAAAGGCGCCATCTGCCGCTTGATGATGTCGGATAAATGAGCGCCCTCCCACGCCGCGTCCGCTAACAGCCGATGGGTCTCTGCCAACGCCTGCAGGCGACTTTCAAAGACCTTGGCGCCCTCGGCAAGCCATTGGTCCCCGCTCAAACTGGAACGTGCAACAGATTGAATTACGGAGAACAGATTCTGGGTCCGATGTTGCAGTTCGCGGATAAGAAATTGCTGACGCTCTTGCGCCTGCAGGCGCTCAGATATGTCCCGCACGATCTTCGACGCGCCGATGATTTCACCGTCCGGTGACCTCACGGGAGAAATTGTCAGTGAAACCGGAACGGTATTACCATCCTTGCGAACGCGAATGGTTTCCAGTTTGATGCGCTCGCCGTTTTTGATGCGATCAAGGATGGTAATTTCTTCATGCTGGCGGTCGGCAGGGATTAGCATTGTAATCGATTGCCCTCAGAGAACTTTCGCGAGGCGCTGGATCGCGGCTTTCAGGGGTCGCCCGGCCTTGGCGTAATCGGCCCAAGCCTTGCTGCGCTTCAGAAGATTGGGAACGGTGCGAAGTGTGAAATCCGCGGGATTCAAACCAGCCTTCACTTGCGACCATGTCACTGGCATTGAAACCGGCGCGTGCGGCCGTGCGCGCGGCGAGAGCGGCGCCACCGCCGTCGCCATGCGGTCATTGCGCAGGTAATCAAGAAAGATGCGGCCGGTGCGTTGCTTCTTCGCCATGTTGAGAACGAAGTGCTCAGGATCATCGCGGGCAATGGCCGCGCACACATCACGCGCGAATGTCTTGGCCGCCTTCCAATCGGGACTGTCTTTGCTCAAGACAAGCGGCGTAACAATGTGAAGACCTTTGCCGCCGGTCGTTTTGCAGAAGGTGACCAACCCAAGCAACTCGAGAATATCGCGCACACGCTTTGCGGCCGTAATCACAGCATCGAACGGGACATCGGGCGCCGGATCGAGATCAAACACGAAACGGCCCGGCACGTCATACTTGCCTGGCTGACAATTCCAGGGGTGCAGCTCGAGACCCGCAACCTGCGCTACCGTCGCCAAGCCTTCGACCCGATCAATTTGCAGGTAGGGTTTGCGATCGCCCGAGACCTGCGCGAGCGTCAGAAGGCTTGAGGTGCCAGGCATCGCGTGGCGCTGAAAGAATTGCTCCTTATCGAAACCATCCGGCGCGCGCACGATCGAGCATGGCCGACCCTCGAGATGCCTGATCATCCAGGGACCGACCGCCTCGTAATATTTTGCGAGATCAAGTTTGGTGATCGGTTTACCTTTGCCGTCGTCCGGCCACAGCGCCTTGTCGGGATGACTAATAAGGACACCCATCGCTTCCGGGGACGTCGACGACGATTTGCTGCGAGAGACGGGTTTGGCCAATTTGGCCCGCACGGGTTTGACTGGCTTCTCGGCTTCAACTTCGTCCGCCGGTTTATCCTCGCGCAGTCCCTTGAAGGCCGCCTGGCGGACCTGCCCATCACTGGTCCAGCCCGCGAACTCAATTTCCGCCACCAGCTCAGGCTTGGTCCAATGCACATCGCGGTTAAGACGCGGCGCGCCCTTGCCGGTAAAGGGTGATGTCTTGGCCTCCACTTTGCGCAACTGCGGCAAGAGGCGAGACACTTTCTCCCGGCCATAGCCGGTACCGACCCGGCCGACATAGACAAACTGATTGTCGCGATGAACGCCGACGAGCAGAGAGCGGAACGCCGCGCCTGTCGTTGTCCAGCCACCAATGACCACTTCATGGCCGGCGCGGCATTTAATCTTGAGCCAGTTTGACGTACGGCCGGAAACATAAGGTGCATTGCCCTGCTTGGAGACAATTCCTTCAAGTTCGAGTTTGCAGGCCGAACGCAGCACCGCGTCGCCGCCACTCTCGAAATGCTCGGAATACTGCAGCCGCGGCGAGCGCGATTTCTTCAGAAGCTTCTGCAGCGCGATCTTGCGCTTGACCAACGGCTCCTTTCGAAGGTCGCGGCTGCCGTCAAACAGCAAATCGAACGCGAAGTAGACCAGATCGCCCGTCTTCCCGGTCGAGAGCGCCGCTTGCAGCGCGGCAAAGTCTGGCGCTTTTTTCTCGTTCACAGCCACGACTTCGCCGTCAATGATGCAGTCGCCAAGCTTCGCCGCCGCCGCGGCGGTTTCCGGAAACTTGTGTGTCCAGTCGAGCCCTTTGCGCGTGCGCAAAGTTGCCTTATGTCCCGCGACGTGAATTTGAATACGGTAGCCGTCGAGCTTGATCTCATGCACCCAGCCGTCCTGATCCGGCGCATGGTCCGCCGTCTCGCAGAGCTGTGGCGGCACGAATTCTGGCATGCTATTTTTTGATGTCATCAATCACCGTGTGCGTCCGCGCGCAGCAGATGCCTTTCTCGTTGCTTTCTTTTTTCCCGGTTCGGACAATTCGATCCAGACAGGCGCATGATCGCTCGCGCCGCTAGCGCCGCGCACCGCGCGATCCACCCCCGCCGCCTTTAGCCGCTTTGCAAGCGCCGGGCTCAGCAGCAAATGATCGAGACGCAGTCCCGCGTCCCGCTCCCAGCGATGACGCATGTAATGCCAGAATGTGTAAATTCGCTTGTTCGGATTGAGTGCACGCAGACTGTCCGTCCAACCCTGCTTAACCAGCTTCGCATAGGCCGTTCGGCTTTCCGGTTGAACGAGGGCATCATCGTCCCAGGACCTGGTGGGATATATATCGATCTCGGTCGGCGCGACGTTATAATCACCTGCGAGGATGACCGGAACGTCCGCTGCCAGAAGCTTGCGCGCGTGCGCATGCAGCCGCTTGAACCAGGCCAGCTTGTAATCGAATTTGGGACCCGGCTGAGGATTGCCATTGGGGAGATAAATACATCCCACAAGAAGACCATCGATCGCTGCTTCGACATAGCGCGATTGATCGTCCGAAGCGTCGCCCGGGAGTGCCGTAAGCGTGACAACCGGTTCGGCGTTCTTTGCAAGGATCGCAACCCCGTTCCATGTCCTTTGCCCCTGCCATACCGCGTAATAGCCGGCCTTCTTGATCGCGGCGGCGGGAAATTCCGCATCGGTGCATTTTAACTCCTGCAAACACACAATATCGGGCCGCGACGCCTTCAGCCATTGCAGGAGATTGGGCAGCCGCCGGTTGACGTTGTTTATGTTGAAGGTCGCGATTTTCACCGAATGTGTCCGATGGAGTTTGGCCGAGTCCATAAGCGCGCGGTGGGTATAAAAGTTCGATAAGAAGCTGCGGTTTGGCTCATTACGTGCTGGGCGAAACTGGCCTGCGGGACTAGATTCCCGGTCATGTGCAATCTCTACTCCGTCACGAAAGGTCAGGCCGCTCGCGCGCGAAAGTAACCGCCTGCGCGATCTGCGGCTCGGATCTGCACCTGTTGGTCCCGCACTGCCAGATTCAATCCGTAGCTGTTGTTGCGTAGGAGTTGTGTCTTGGCCCCATCCCGCCCGTACTGGAAGGGTTACCTAAAGCTATCGCTGGTTTCCTGTCCGATTGCTCTTTACACCGCGTCGTCTTCAACCGAACGCGTGAGAAGCCTACGCCGCTCGGAGTGGTGGCACGCTGATTCCCGCTGGCCGCACCGAGATTGACGGCCATCGCATGGGGTGTGGTCCGTACCCGACAGTGCTCGATGATGACTTTAAAGATTTTGGGGGGGCCTATCCGGGGTTTTTGGTTCTGAACCCGCGCCTTTTCGTCGGACAGGCCAAGCCGATAAAGCTCTGGATATTCAGCCACGAATGTGCCCACGAAACAGTCGGCACGGATGAAGTGAAGGCCGATTGCGTGGCCGTTGAGCGCGGACGGCGCGAAGGTTGGCTTACCGAGGACGGTTTGGCGAAGGTTTGTGAGTTCATGAAACCAGCACGCGGCGACAAATCACATTTCACCGGCCCCCAACGTTGCGTGCTCATGAAACAATGCTTCGCGCATAAAAGTACGAAGACTCCCGGTCATTGACATCAGGCAATTTACAGCGGTCCCGGTTTTTGAGCCGTCCGATATTTATGCCATCGCGATAGAAGGTATCAACCTCGCCGCATTTGCTCACGCTTCCAATCTTTGTATTCCATGCGAATTTCTCAGTGACCATCCGCCGCGCTTCGGAAGTGCTGAAGGTCGCCATCGCGCGGCGAAGCTGATCGGCTTCAGTCGGCGTAAATCCCGCCGCGACCATCGCCACCTGCATGGCCTGTTCCTGGAAGAGCGGCACGCCAAGTGTCTTGCCGAGCACCTTCTCAAGAGCAGGTGTCGGAAACTCACCTTTTCCTTGCCTTCGCGGCGACGGATGTAGGGATGCACCATGTCGCCCTGGATTGGGCCGGCGCGGACAATCGCGACCTCGATGACGAGATCATAAAAGGTTTTCGGCTTGAGGCGCGGCAGCATCGACATCTGCGCGCGCAATTCAATCTGAAACGTTCCCATCGTGTCCGCTTTGCGGATTATCGCGTAAGTCGCGGGATCTTCGGCCGGGATGGTCGCGAGATCGAGCTGTTTACCTTTGGCCTGATCGAGCAGGGCGAAGGCGCGGCGCATGCAGCCCAGCATGCCGAGGCCAAGAACATCGACCTTCATGAATTTGAGCGCGTCGATATCGTCCTTGTCCCATTCGATGACCTGCCCGTCGTCCATGGCGGCCGGCCGGTCTCGACCGGCACCAATTCATCGAGGCGATCAAGGGTGAGGACAAAGCCGCCTGGATGTTGCGAGAGATGCCGCGGCGTGCCGATCAGTTGCTTGGCGAGCTCCAGCGTGAGCCTGAGCCTGAGCCTGAGCCTGCGATCTTCCAGGTTGAGGTTGAGTTCCTTCGCTTGTTTCTCGGCAACGCCTTCGGTGCTCCAGCCCCAGATCATCGAGGCGAGCCCACCGAGGCTTACCTCAAGCTTCTCCCGTCAGTACATCCGAACTGGCCATTGGTTCGCTCACAATGTGGTGGCCATTTCTCAAGTGTGACGCTCTGTATGCTTTTCAAAGAAGTATACGATATCGCTGGTATTCGAACGTCGTCGCACTCAGGTCGTCGGACGTTTGCGACGCGTCTTAATGCTAAAGGTGTTGGGATGCGCACAATTCAGAAGCCGATGGGTCACCGTCATATCGGGACCACTGCCTTGTACTGCGAGGTTTCAGACGAGGTTATGCGGACTGCGGTCGAGTTAGTATGACCGTACGGCGGGCAGCTTTGGCGCGAATAGCGGACACGCCTTCATTCTCTCCTGAAATCGCTTTGTGCCAGGTGGTCCATTATACAATGGACGCCGGAGCTGGCATCAATCGGCCTTACACGCGAGAGGGCCGACTGGTCGTGGTGAAGCGCAAACTCGGGCGATTACCACCCCCGTCATAACTGCGACAGCGGCAAATCCAAGCGAGTATCCGTAGCTTCCGGACAAATCATGAAGATACCCCCCCATCCACGTCCCGACGCCGGCAGATAAGAAGGACGCACACCACAACGTAGAAAGCCAATAGCCGAATTCCCCCGCCGGCAGATTATCGCGTACTAGAGTGGCATAAGCTGGGAAGGAACTGCCAAAACCAGTGCCGAAAGTCATCGCTCCAATAGCGATGATCGCGGAGCTGTTGCTTCCACGTGCGACGATTACAATACCGAGGGCACTAATCACATTGCTCCAAAGAATCACACGCTGTTGACTCACGTGATTCAACAAGAAGCCGGTGACCATTCTCGAACAGATCGTCGTACCCAACATCAAACTCATCAGGAGGGACGACGTAAACGAAGCGATCTGACGTTCTTCGCAAAGGATCATAAAGTGCGCAATGAAAAGAAAGCTTCCTATGCTACCGAATATGATCTGAATGACTGCAAATCGATAGGCGATCCAATTGGGCGCGCTTTGAGTGGCATTGTCATTCTTATTTTTGTCCGCGAAACTGCACGCTGCGGGAGGAGTTTTTAAAAACACTATCGAACCAAGACCCATTATTATGAAACAAGCGCCCCCATATCCGGCCATCGCATCACGCCAGCCGACAAGATTGGCCCCGCCGCGTAGCACGACAGGGACGATGAGACCGCCGAAACCTTGCCCGCACGTGATAAGAGCGATCGCTACGTTCCGATTGCGATCGAACCAGCGACTGGCGCTGGCAGTGATTGGACTGAAAAATGTTCCTTGCCCAAGACCTCCAACAAGGAGCCCATAGAAAATATAAAATTTCCAAAGCTCACTAGCCCGGCTTGTCAAAACCAGCCCCAATCCGATGGAGATTGCTCCGGTTAGAGCCAGGCGGAAAAATCTGACGCGATCGGATGCAAATCCCATAACAACGCAAGCGACGGCTGCGAATGCGAAGGCGGACGTGTGAATCGAAGCGAGTTCAGCGCGGCCCCATCGTAGCTCTTCCGACATGGGCTTCATCAATATCGGCACGGCAGTGATTGCACCAAAACTCAATGATGTTATGACGAGGGAAATGCCCGCGACTAACCAACTATAAGGGGACTCCACTGAAGCTTTTCCTGCGGTGGCCGAAGCCGATTGTGTGTCTTCAGTAAGAGGGTCTCTATCAGCTCGTATTCGTTCTTGCATGTGTCCCGGTCTCGCGAAACAAGGCGGCTCACATACAATGTGACCCAATGTTATCGGTCAAGTCCAAGATAAATCTAGGACACAGGGGAGAATGCGAATTCTCGCGCGCAGCTCAAGCGCCAACGCTTCTAGCGACGCTTCGATGGCTTTGTGATTTTGAGAGCGCTGATCAATTCCCGTAGATGTTGGATCCACGGAGAAGAATCATTGGTTCGATAATTCATAATGATTGGCGACACAAGGTCGGGTTCATGAAGCTCCACATATGACACATCCTCGCGACGCATCTGGCACACCGAGCTTGGAACCACAGTAATTCCGACGCCAGCGGCGACGAGCCCTAATGCGGTTTGGATCTCACGCACTTCGAAAGCCACCCGGGGCTCGATGCCACGGTCACGGTATAGGGAGAGCACGTGGTCTGCATAACTTGGTCTCGGTGCTTTCGGATAGATTATCAGCGCTTCTTTGGCAGTATCTGCCAGTTTGAGGTTTTTTGAGCGTTGAATTAGCTTGTGCGCGCGCGGCAGAGCGACCGACAGCGTTTCTTCGCGCAAGACTTCTCGGGTTATGGCGGGATCATCAAATCGTAGGCGGCCAAAGCCGACATCGATCCGACCATCTCTAAGCGCACCCATTTGCTCGAGGGTCGTCATTTCGTGTAGAGACACTTCTACTCCGGGCGCGCTAGTGCGAAATTCGCCGATAAGCCTAGGCAGGCTTTCGTAAAGTGTCGAAGCCACGAAACCAATGTTGAGATGGGTGGTTTCACCTTTTCCGATTCGTCGCGCGTTAGTGACGATCTCGTCAACGCGCTGCAATACTTGTCGCGTGTGTTCGTAAAAGAAACGTCCCGCCTCGGTAAGTCGGATTGGACGCTGCCGGTCGAACAACCGCACTCCAAGTTCTCCCTCGAGTTGTTGGATTTGCCTACTTAAGGGCGATTGTGCGATGCCCAAACGGTCTGCGGCCCGGCTAAAGCTCCGCTCGGAGGCCACGACGGCAAAATAGCGCAAATGACGTAGTTCCATTACGATACCTATAGGGTCTAATGATAGACCGAGATAGTTGTATCTAGCCAAGTTCCAATATTTTAAAAAGGAGTTGATTTTGCAATAGATTGAGAGTGAGGCCATGCAAGTGCGAATCCAGGATGTCGAGACCTTTTTGGTCGACATCCCCACGATCAGGCCTCACCGCCTTTCGATGGCCACGATGAATACGCAGACAATTCTTATCGTGCGGATTCACACTTCCGACGGCCTCGTCGGCTTCGGAGAAGCTTCCACAATTGGCGGATTGAGTTACGCCGCCGAAAGCCCTGAGGGCATGAAGCTGGCGATCGACACCTATGTTACACCGGTTTTGCGTGAATGTGATCCGGACAATATTCGCGCGAGCATGTCGGCAATCGAAAGCAATGTCCGAGAGAACCATTTTGCAAAGTGCGCGATCGAGACGGCGCTCTTCGATCGATTGGGGAAGCGGTTCGATTGTCCTATTTATCAACTGCTCGGTGGCCGTTTACGCGAGAGCCTTCCGATCGCTTGGTCCCTGGCAAGTGGTGACACTGCCAATGACATCACTGAGGCCGAGCAGATGCTCGAGCAGCGGCGACATCGTATATTCAAGCTGAAGATCGGACGTTGCGAACTCAAAAGTGATTTGAAGCATGTTGCTGCGATTAAACGGTCCGTCGGTGACAGAGCCAGCATACGTGTTGACGTAAACCAGGCGTGGAGCGAAGCGACTGCAGCGCGCGGCATTGCGGAGCTGGAGGACATAGGTGTTGAATTAGTCGAGCAACCAATCGCCAACTGGAATCGCGAAGGAATGGCTCGCCTAGCGGCCCGCGCGCTAATTCCAATTATGGCAGACGAAGCCCTCTACGGTCCAAAAAGCGCCCACGATCTCGCAAAACGCGAAGCGGCTGATGTCTTCGCGGTCAAGATTGCTCAATCCGGCGGGCTGAACGGCGCCGTCCAAGTCGCGGCGGTCGCCGATGCGGCTGGTATCGGCCTTTATGGTGGAACTATGCTCGAAGCGGCAATTGGCACCGTTGCATCTGCCCACGTCTTCGTCACGCTACCGAACTTGGAATGGGGCACTGAACTTTTTGGGCCACTATTGTTGAAGGAGGATATTCTGACTGAGCCGCTGAAGTATTCGAACTTTAGTCTGACTGTCCCTAACGGGCCCGGGCTCGGTATATCTTTGGACGAAGAGCGCATCTCTTATTTTCGGCGCGATGGGTTCAGGCGGACGGTTGTTCCCATTCATCACAATATTGCGGCGAGATAGACATGCTCTTCCATGTCCAAATGACAGTTCAACTGCCACACGACATGCCGCCCGCTGACGCGCAGCGGCTCAAATCGAAAGAGATGCAAGTTGCGCAACAGCTCCAAACGAGCGGCAAGTGGCGCCATCTTTGGCGCATCGCTGGCCGGTACGCGAACGTTAGTATCTTTGACGTCGATGGACCTTCCGAACTTCATGACATCCTGATGGGGCTTCCACTCTTTCCATACATGCAAATCGAAGTGACGCCAATCTGTCGTCATCCGTCGTCCAATCGCGACGATGACAAGTGAGACAATCCGGGGAGGAAAGGTATGAATAAACGGCTCATATCTGATGAAGTTATTTTTAAGCTCGCGCGTGAGGCTGCCGGAATGGATCAGCACGGCGGCGATCCTCGTCTCAAGACGATCGTCAATCGCCTGCTAGTGGATCTATTTCGGGCGATCGACGAACTCGACATTCAAATGAACGAGGTTTGGGCGGGCGTGAGTTATATTGGTCAGGCAGCACAGAGCAATGAACTTGGACTCGTCGTTCCGGGAGTAGCATTGGAGCATTTTCTTGATCTGCGGCTCGACGAAGCGGAACGCCGCGCGGGCTTAAATGGCGCAACGACCCGCACAATTGAAGGGCCTCTTTATATCGCTGGTGCTCCACTTTCCAAAGGATACGCTCGCCTGGACGACGGCTCCGACGATGGAGAAGTACTCTTTATGGAGGGCCGTGTTTCTGACGTATCCGGAAGACCCGTGGCTGGCGCAATTGTCGATGTTTGGCACGCAGATTCGCACGGCTTTTATTCGCACTTCGGACCATCGCAGACGCCCTACAATCTACGGCGGCGCATCGAAACAGATGAAGAGGGCAAATATCGCTTCCGCTCGATCATGCCCAGCGGTTATGCGGTTCCACCAGGCGGAAGCGCCGACAAATTAATGGCACAGTTAGGGCGGCACGGTTACAGGCCGGCGCACATCCATTTTTTTGTGAGTGCACTCGGTTTTCGGCATCTGACTACGCAGATCAACATCGCTGACGACGAATATCTACATAAGGACTTCGCCTTCGGCACGCGCGACGACTTGATTCCCGCCGTTAACCGCCACGACGACCCGAAGGAGATGAAGGACAAAGGCCTCAACCGGCCGTTCGCATCAATAAATTTCGACATTACGATTGCCAAGGAAGTCAAAGGCGTTGTCGATACGGTAGTAGACCGCGAGCACGCCACCGTGAAGGTCTCCTAACACGCTACAAGAACTGTATCGTCCGCCGAGACAAGTATGGGGTCAGAAATGCCAGACAACACCGCGAACATCAGGGATATGACGCTTCCAGTAGGCTCTTATGTCAGCAATCAGATCTATTCTGATCCATTAATTTTCGAGATAGAGCAGAAACGGATCTTCAGAAAAGTTTGGAAACTGGCCTGTTGTGAATCAGAAATCCCGAATAAAAATGACTTCCGAACGTTTTCAGTCGCGAGCGTTCCAATCCTCATTATTAGAAGCGCCGACGACGTCGTTCGGGCATTCGTAAACGCATGTTCTCACCGGGGTGCAAAGATCGTCGACGTCCCTCGAGGGAATGCCCGGCAGCTCGAGTGTCCGTTTCATCGCTGGACTTACGATAGCTTCGGCAGATGCACTACGATCCCTCGTCACGAAGCATTTGCTTCAGCTGGGGTCGATAAGAGCAAGTGTGGTTTGGCAGCGGTCCGCTGCGAGTCCATCCACGGACTGGTCTTCGTGAATCTCGATTCGGAAGCCACTCCTCTCAGCGAGTGGCTTGATGGATGTATCGAAGACGTTTTCTCCGATCTTTTCATTTCCTCTGAATTAGAAGTTTTCCACTTCCACGAACAAATAGTAAGGACAAATTGGAAGCACTGGCAAGAAACTAACATGGAGCTTTACCACGAGTATCTGCACGTTCTGAACAGGCGGACGAGCATGAGCGAGCCGGCATATTTCAAGCGCAAGTGGCGCGCTTATTCCGGCGGCCATGCCACGCTCGATCCAATGGTTGTCGACTACTCCAAGATGAAGGGAATGCAATCAAGAGAGGGGCACGAATTGCCGGGGCTAAAACCCAACGAATTCAGACTGTTGGATATATTTCCGGACGTCATGCTCAACTGTCGGGCGACTGTATTGCGAATCGATACCCAAATTCCCATTAGCCCGACCGAAACGCTTGTTCAGTTCCGCGGCTTAGGCGTGAGGGGAGAGCCAGAGGACGTCCGGGCCGCCCGAATTAGGGATCATGCGGAGTTTTGGGGCCCGTTCGGACGGAACTTGCCGGAGGACCAGTTTGCTGCCGAACGACAAAGCGAGACAATGAAGGCGGGCGCATCGCCGATCTCTCTTATTGCGAGGGAAGAAGATCTGATGACTCAGGACGACTTCCCTATACGCGAATACTATCGGCAATGGTCCTCGATGACAGGCCTCGATTTCGCCCATCCGGCCGTCGGTGCGACACCTTAAGGGGAACCGCTTCGATGTCTCAAATCGTGACACCTCTTGCTCCGAGCTTGTCGCTTCCCGCTGACCTTTACCGCCAGATCAGCGACTGGCTGGCACAATCAAGCAACCTCCTAGACTCCGAAAGCTTTTTGGAGTGGCTCGAGCTGACAAGTCCAGACCTTTCGTACGCGATTACGACCTACAGTCCAGAGATTAAGAGTGACGTTGTCTTTCTTGAAAAAGACAGGGTTGGCCTTGCGCGTCTCTTCAGTCAGCTGTCGATGCATGAGCGATATCTGGACACATTCCGTCGAATTTTAAGCGTCAGTCGAATTACGAATGCAACGCTTCGATCTTGCGACGTCAGCACTCCATTGTCTGTCTTTCACACCGATTCTAATGGAGCAACGGGCCTTTACTGCGTTGGCGTCTACGTTGACAGATTCGCGCTCGACGATACCGCGATGCCGATATTGACGACGCGCAAAGTCAAGCTCGATACGCGAAGACTACCGTTCGGTTCGCACATTCCAATCTGACCGACACCCGTGCTGGCCAGATCCAACGTGAACACGTTTTGGGGGAGATGACGATGGGAATCATGGGCAGGAGCGCGACACGCGCTTTGTTTTTAGGGCCAATGATATTGCTGGGCTTAGCAGGCCAGCCATTGTCCGCAGAAACCGCCGCAAAAATGATGGCGAACAACGAAACTATCCATATCAATACATTCCCCGGCTCCATCATTAATCTGCCTGTCTGGGTCATGAACGACCAAGGGTTTTGCAAGGCGCATCGTGTCGTCTGTGAGCCGGTCGACATTCCATCTGCGCCGCTTGCCCTGCAAGCGCTAGTGTCCGGTAGCCTGGAAATAAGTCATTCTGCAACCGACATTGCGATGGTCTCCGTCTCGCGCGGAAATCGAATTAAGATCGTCGGTGCCCTTGCGCCGAAGAATATCTTCACCCTGAACGCGCGAAACGACCTTTCGCTCCCCCATCTTAACGACGGTTATCCTGCAGTAATGCAGGACCTGAAAGGGCTTCGCATTGGCGTCACTGCGCGCGGGGCGGCAACCGAAATAATGACTCGTGCACTTCTCGGCGGCGCTGGTCTCGATCCGGACAGTGTGACCTATGTTGCCGTTGGATCGCCGGCGACGGCTTATCCCACGCTCATTCAAAAGCAGATCGACGCGGCGATGCAATTTGAGCCCCTCAACACCCTGTGCAAGACGCAAAAAACCTGCGTCACCGTTGTCAGCCTGGCCGCCGGAGATGGTCCCGCCGATGTGAAGGCGCTTAACGGAGCATTTCTGCCTCTTGTTGCGACGGACGATTATATCGCTGCCCATGCCGATGTGGTGAAAGCGTTCGTACAAGGAATGGGGGAAGCTATCGACTGGGCGCAAAAGCCAGAGAATTTCGATGGGGTGCGAAAGATTGCACAAGCGCACATGTCGCTTGGTAATTTGCCCAATCCGGGTGATTTGCTTAACTTGCTGGTGCGGACTGAAATTCCTACTTTGGGCATTCACGTGTCACGGGCGGCCGTGGCTGCATACTCTGATTTCTTAATCAAATACAACGTGATGCAAAAGCCGGTCGCAGTGGGAAGCATTGTTTATCCCGATGCGCCCTGAATCGAATATCGCCCCGTTCAAGCCACGCGTCGCATCGACTAGGCAACCTGCCGCGTCCGAGGAGCATCGGACCGGCGGTATTCACATTCGCGACGTAGTCCACCGCTTTGCAGACAAGATCGTCATCGATCGTGTATCGACGAACGTCGAGCTCGGCGAATTCGTCTCGATCGTCGGCCCAAGCGGGTGCGGAAAGACAACCCTCCTGAATCTTATCGCAGGGCTTGTACCGATGGGCGAGGGAGAAGTTCTCGTTGCCGACTCCCTTCCTCGGGCAGGGCGCCATGACGTTGCCTACATGCTCGCCCGCGATTCCCTGTTGCCATGGTTGAATGTGCAGCACAATGCCGAATTTGGTGCGGAAATCAGAGGCGTTCCAAAGGAGATACGTTACGACAAGGCACTGACCCTTCTGGAAAAGGTGGGTTTGAAGGATTTTCGGTTGGCTTATCCAAAGATGCTTTCACACGGGATGCGCCAGCGTGTTGCTCTTGCCCGAACGTTCTGTCTCGACGCGCAGATCCTCCTCATGGATGAGCCCTTCGGTGCACTTGACGCACAAACAAAGATCCAGTTGGGAGAAATTCTTCTCGCTCTTTGGACTAAAGAACGGCGCACTGTGGTTCTGGTAACGCACGATTTGAATGAAGCTGTCGCGCTGTCCGACCGAGTTATCGTGATGAGCTCCCGACCGGGAAAAATTGTGGCCGATGTCACTATAGACCTGCCGCGGCCGCGCTCGATCCGAGCGCTCCAGGGCGAACGCCGGTATCACGAGCTATACGCCGAGTTGTGGACGAAACTCGAAGTTTCATTGGGATCATGACATGCGCGCATTCGGCAACTTGCCGATATGGATCAGCCAAATTGCTTTCCTTCTCGTAGTTGGAATGATTTGGCAATTATGTTCCCAACTGGGGTACATCGATCCCATACTTATCGGTGACCCAATAGGAATACTGAAGTTTTTCTTCGACGGTATATTTGTATCGGGTCAGCTTCTACCTCATCTAGCTTGGACACTGTGGGCGACGCTAGTAGCTTTTATGCTCGGCAGTGTCTCTGGAATTGCGGTCGGTCTTCTTTTTGTCGCGTATCCGAAACTCGAGCAATTCTCGCAGCCCCTCTTTGCCGGCCTGAATGCGCTTCCACGTGTGGCATTGGCGCCTCTTTTCTTGCTGTGGTTTGGCCTCGGCATAGCTTCTAAGATTGCGCTAGGTGCGAGTTTTACGTTTTTTATTGTATTGAGTAGCACAGTCGCGGGCGCGCGCAGTGTCGATGCGGATCATCTTACCTTGTCGCGAATGTTGGGAGCGAACGCAACGCAGATATTTACTCGGATTACGCTGCCCGGTGCGATCCCGACGATCTTTTCTGGACTACGTCTCGGGCTGATTTACGCGCTCCTCGGTGTCGTTGCAGGAGAGATACTCGCCGCTCGCGCTGGACTGGGACAAGCCTTGAGCCTATTTGCCGGGAGCTTTCAAACAGACGGAGTTTTCGCCGTTCTTCTTCTACTCGCTCTGGTCGGCAGTGCGATTATCTGGCTGATGAACATACTCAAATCGCGGCTTCTTCGCTGGAAGTAAGCGAACGCGACCACACATGACCGATATCTAATGAGTTCCAGTGCGAATTCCAACGCTCGTCATTAAGGCTCTACACAAACCGCACGATCCAGAGCGAGCCTGCGTTCCGGTAGACATCCTCTATCGGCATATCCGCTTTGGGTCACTAGCTGCCGCGACGCAGTGAAATTGAAATGTCCGCTTTACCCCCGAAAGCGGACGCGCCTCACTCCCGATCAATGTCCGCTATGGGCCAAAAGCGAACTCATGCACTGCAAAATGCTCGGCAACGCAGAAACAAAAAGACCGCCTCGCGGCGGTCTCTCCAGATTGTATCGGGCGTGATCTGTCAGGCGGCTAGCTGCGCACGTTTTTTACGGCGCGTCAGATAGCCCACGAACCCGAGGCCACCCGCGAAGAGTGGAAGGGCGCCGGGCAACGGCGTCGTTGTACCAACTCCGGGGTCAAGGCAAACGTAACGGGACTGAACGTAGCGGCGGTAGTACCGTCAACCGCGGCGAGCACGTATTCGCCAGGAACGGCAGCGTCCGCCGAAAGATTGTAGATGCCATCTGTGAATGCGATATCAAGCCCGAAGTTGTCGACGACGCGGCCCTCGAAAGTTACATCATTCGGGGCATTAGGAGTGACTTGGTTATTGGTCTGATCACCCGTCGTAACGCCGGTTATTGTGCCCATATTCGCACCACCGGTTATGCTGCCGGTTATATCATCAGCAGGGTAGCTGCTAAATGTCCCGTCGGTCGGGTCTGTTTTCAAGCCTCCGGGAGTATCACTCAAAGAAAGAGTTCCGCTTCCGGAAAGGCCAGCTATTACGGCTACAGCGGTAAGGTCGCCAGTGGCGGACAGTTTAATCCCAACGGCCTGACGCGTTACGCGCACGCCACTTGATTCGAATACAGACGCTGGTACGCTTTGGGTGCCGCTCGTCCCAACTGGCGGCGACCTTTCGGCAGGCGGCCCCGTCACATCGGCACAAGGCGGGGCCGTTTTCCTTTTTGCGGCCGCAACACGCTGCGACGACGCGCCGCTGGGTACGCAACTCAAACGCTGGTACGCTTCGAATGCCGCTCCAAATGGCGCGGTACCCTCAAGAACGGCCACGTCATCCGACCCCGGACTAGGCGTGGCCGTTTTCTTATTCCGTTCATTGCCTTTCATTCCGTTGATTTCCGCTAGCGGTTTCGAGTAACCGTTACATCGCTATATTTTCATCGCGATGCTTGTTCGCACCAATTCGTTCTCGAAAAATCGATACAGAGCAGTTGCGATCTCGTTCCGATCGCTTGATTGCGTCGCGGTAAGGTGGCGCCTACTGACGAGGGCTTCTATTTCCGACTGGCGCAATTCGACGAAGAGGCACCGCAGGCCATCACGGCGGCGCTGGCGGACGCGGCTTAACGCTAGGGGCGTCGGGATGCGGACAATCCAGAAGCTGATGGGGCATCGCCACATTGGGACAACAGCATTGTATTGCGAGGTCTCGGAAGTAGTAATGAGAAACGCGGTCGAGCTGCTCTGATCGGCGGCCGGTTGATGTCCGCTACGGACATTGAAAATGGTTTCTCCGGCTTATGCTGCGGCACTGAAACAGCTTAAAAAGGCAATCATTTAGCTGCTGCTGGGTTCAGTGGAACAAGCAGTGTGCAATGTGTGCCAATGGGAGATATGGGCCGAGTTAGTTTAGCTCCCAGTTGCTTTGAAAGTGCGCTGACTATGCGCGTGCCGAGCCCCTTGCTGACCGTCGGATCTAAGCCAAGGGGCAGACCAGCCCCTTCATCGCGGACCGACACCAAAATTGAACCCCTATCCGATTGAAACAATCCCACCCAGATCAATCCACCGGAGGAATTGGGATAGGCATACTTCCCCGCATTTGAAACCAACTCGTTGATGATAAGCCCCACAAGAATAGCACGATCAGCCGCAATCTGAATTCCTTGGCCGCCTCGAACTGGATTTTGCAAGCGCACGGCATCTCGGCGTCAGCCGTGAGATGACGAAGACCTCGTCTCGGCCGCAGAAGGAGGCTGGGGTGACCAATTCATTTATTTTGATAGGTCTAGGTAACATTAAATGCCATTATGTTACCTCAAGCTATCGCTTGAATTTCTGGCCTAAAGAGTTTATGTTAGGTCAAGCTATCGTTAAGCCGTCTAACGTTACCTTGAGGCACCATGAAGAAGCCACGAAATACCCTTCTGGGGGCACCTCCATATCAGGTCGAACGCTCCCTGACCAAGCTCGGCGCTGATCTCAAGACGGCACGCCTTCGGCGCAACCTCACGACCAGCGAGGTTGCACAAAAGATCGGGACCAGCCGTTTCGTTGTCGTCGACGCCGAGAAAGGGAAGCCCTCGACCAGCGCAGCCGTTTATGCCGCACTCTTATGGACCTATGGTTTCGTCGACCGTCTCGCCGAGCTCGCCGACCCAGGGAAGGACGAGGAAGGCTCGAAGCTAGCGCTAGCGCGCGGACCCGCGCGCGCGCGCCAACGCCGGGAACTCAGCAATGAATTCTAAGGCCGCACCCAGCGAGTGCTACGTCTACATCACGTTGCCAAGCTCTGTTGCACCGGTCGCGGCCGCGCGCTTTGAGCTGACCAAAAATCGTGCCGATGTCCCGCTCGGCCGGCTCGTATACGGCAAATCCTATCTTGCACGCGGCGACGCCGTCCCCTTCGATCCGGACGAGCTAAAGCTTGCCGATCGCGTTTACGAGACCACCGCACTCAACGGTATCTTTGGCGCGTTACGCGACGCCAGTCCCGACGCCTGGGGACGCCGTATCATCGAACGTCATATCGGCAAGTCGCAACTCGGCGAGCTCGACTATCTACTGAACTCGCCCGACGACCGGGCCGGTGCGCTCGGCTTTGGTCTTGGGCCGCAACCGCCCGCCCCCAAACGGCAATTCAATCAGACTGCTCGAACTCGTCCAATTGCAGGCTATCGCCGACGCCATCGTCAAGGACGAGGATCTGCCGCCTGACCCGCTCCTGACGCAAGCGCAGGAACTGCTCTTGGTCGGCACCTCGATGGGCGGCGCACGCCCCAAGGCAGTCGTCGAGGACGACGGTGCCCTCTGGATCGCTAAGTTTAATCGTACTGATGACAAATGGAACGATGCGCGCGTCGAGCATGCCATGCTCAAGCTTGCACGCGCTTGCGGCCTCACGACTGCCGAAAGCAAGCTCGTAACAGTAGGGGACCGCGACGTGCTGTTGGTCAAGCGCTTCGACCGCGAAAAAGCTGCGGACGGTTACCACCGCGCCCGTATGATTAGTGCGCTCACACTGTTGCGAACGGGCGACTCGCACCGCGATCGGGACAGATGGTCCTACGTCTTACTCGTCGAGGAATTGCGTCGCGTCAGCGCCGAGGCGAAGAAAGATGCGAACGAGCTGTTCCGGCGCATGTGCTTTAACGCCTTGATCTCGAACGTCGACGACCATCCGCGCAACCATGCGCTTATCGCCAGGACACGCGATTGGGGCCTCGCGCCCGCCTATGATCTCACGCCACAGCCACTCATCAGCCTAGAAGGTCGGGACTTGGCGTTGATCTGCGGAGATCAGGGACGCCTCGCGAACAAAACCAATCTCCTATCGCAGTCGGCGCGCTTCCTCTTGCCACACGACGAAGCAAGCGCGATTGCCACGGCGATGGAGGATCAAGTGCGGAACAGTTGGTACGAGGTAGCGCGCGCCGCCGGCGTATCGGAAAAAGACTGCGAGCGGATCAAGGGTGCCTTCGCCTACCCCGGGTTTGATCTTGAGCGCGTCCAGCCGATCGACGCCAACTAAGGCCGGCATGCTACGCGTTCCGCGTCAACGTATTATGCAAGAACAATCTTGGAGAGCCGATTCACCGCCGCCGAAAACTCCGCGTGATGGTCGAATATGCCTTGGCGGCAGTTATGCTTGAGGCCCGATTATAGTTCTCCTGGGTCACTGGACCGGGCCTGTGATGCAAAAGAGCGCTGCCTGCATGAGGTTGATGGTTCGAATGAGTAGCTAATGTCGTGACACCAGCCGTTCGGAAGAGATGTGGGCCGATTTTCTTGCCGACCATCTTCTCAACTGTCTTTGGTATTAGTTCGGCGATGGTGGCGTAACTCAGTGGATGGCCATGGTGAGAAAGCCACAGCGCTGTCGAGCCATTGTCACCTCTTGATAGTAAGGGCCGGTAGGTTTGAACGTAGCGATCGATTGACTCCGTCAGCTCCTGCGGGATAGGCCGCTCATCTGGCCGCTTTTCTTTTGTATCCGCAGCGGTGAGAACGATCCACCAGCTGTCGTCAACCTTCAAAAAGCTTTTGCCGATTTCGAGGGCGGCGAGATTCTTCAGCCGGATGGGACACAGAGCTAGAATTGTAATCATCAGGCCGTCGCGAACCAAACGTGCCCGCGTCAGCTTTGGCGCACGTTTATCTTCCTCGGCGTCGCAGATGAGCTTCATGCCAGCGTCAACCAGCACCTGACTGAACACCACCTTTCCCCATTTCGATCGAGGTCGCATTTCCGACGCGAGCTCACGCTCGAAGGCGACAAGCCATATAAGATCTCGCTTCGGAGCGATCAATTGAGTGACGCGACGGAGTTTTTGGATCGAACCATAGACTGTAACTGAGCTGACACGGGCTTTCAGCTCAGCGATGAAGGCTTCAATATTTTCGGGTGTTACCTGGGCGGCCGGTGCTGCATTGAGATTGAGCAAGCTAGATCTCAATAGAAAATCTAAGAAATAGCCGTAACGTTGGCACAGCATACCCCTCGTTACTGGTCGCAAATGACTTGCAGCACCGCCCGATCTAAATCGAACTCTCGGAGAGCATGCCTCCGTCCACGCCGATCTGTCAGATGCGGGCCAGAGATCGATCGGTAATGACCGTGGTGTTTGTTTGTTTTCCTCCATAGGTTTCACACAGTTTCGGGTTGGTCGGAGGAACGCTCCGACGTCCGATTTTGCCGCACGATGTCGCCAAGCAATCGGGTCGCCTGAATCGTTTCCAGACCACAGTAGAAATTGACGGTCGTGCGGATATTGCGGTGTCCGAGAAAGCGACGAACCGTTTCGTAATCGCCCGGCCGGTGCTTCAGATAGATCGCCGCGGCGGCGTGACGAAACTGATGGATTGTCATGCGGACCCCGGTTATCCGTTCAATCCGGTCAGTGATCTGGATACCGAACAGGTGTGAATCCTTGGGGCCTCTTTTGCTACCTGGAAAAAGCCAATCCTCATTTGAGCCACGCATCAGTGCAGGGCGGTAGTCCTGGACGTACTCGTCGATTAGTTTGGTCACGTATTCATCGAGCTCAAAGGTCAAATCGACGCGATTTTTCACGTCGTAATACGGAAACGTGAGAACGAAGTTGGCCTGTGGTCCGCCGGGACGGATCAGGTTTTCACCGAGGCGGATAGATGTAAGATTGGCGGCTCTGATCGGAGCAACGGTGAGGATCGCGATGGCTAGTGCCATTTGGGCGGTGATCGCTGCCTTGGCGTGGGCGTGATCTCGCAATAACCGCGCCTTCTGCATCAGTTCCAGCGGGCTGTTCACGATGGCTGACCAGACTCCGCTATTTAACACCTGTCGGGTAAGCTTCAGGTTCTTCTGTGTCATGCCTCCTGCACGATATTGCTCCAGATTGGCCCACATATCGTCGAGCCTTGCGAGCGCGGCCTCATCGAGACAGTCTGTCGACCGGGACACAGCGACGAGTTTCTTGGCGAGATCGATAGTCGAGGTTTTCGGTTCGTCTCCGTTTTTATTCCATTCGTGGTCGAGGATTTTCTCCACGAGTATGGGGGCAAGAACTACCGAGAGCGAGAGCAGATCATCAATCGGGGTCCCCAGTTGCACCGCTTTTTTTGCGAATGAGACTAGATCGTAGCGCCGGGTGCGAAGCGTGGAGGATTTGCAAGGCCGAAGGCGTTTGCCGTTTCGAGCGCGTCGCGCGGTCGCCAAGAACTTCAGATGAGCTTCCACGTCAGCGCGCAGTCCATCGGGAAATTCCTCCCAGTGCGGCCCTTGCTTGGCTTTGAGCGGCGGTTCGATCAGTTCCTGCTGCGGCCAACCATCAATTGAACGGCTCGCATTCCAGGCCCGGGCGATGGCGCGCCGCGCCTTGATGTCGACTGCCAGCGCTGTGTTCTCCTTTCTGTAGGTCATGTAACGGTCGAGCACCGATTCATCGACTGACGCCGGCCAAATCGTCTTCAGACTGCAATAGCGAATAAGTCCGGAAAGCTTGGCGAGCCGCGCACGATCAGCGAGGCAACGCCGCAACTTCTTCCACTCGGCATCCAGCGGCTTGCCCCGCGGTGCTAGACCCTCGTCCCGCTGAAACCAGAATATCGCGGCCTTGGCGTTCGATTTGTGGTTCGCCAGCGTCTTCCAGGCTGTACCGGCTTGCGCGTGGTGCAACTGATTAACCCGTTGCGCCACAGCGCCCCATCGGGCCGCGACGTTCTCCGGAGGGCGCCCGAGCGCTTCCGCAATCTTTCGCAGCGAACACGACCAATGAGTTCGACGCGACACCGTCAATTCACTGCTCTTTTCAATTGCGGCGATCGCGTCCGCAAAGGTCGCTTCGAGCCGCTCGGTTTCGGTCATTAGGATCACCACTGGGCAGGACCGTTGTTCATTAGGATGGACCGTCATGTATTATCTAGTAATTTAGGATAGTGTTACAAGTATATAAAATCTGGCTACCAGCGAAAACGTTCCTAATCTTATTAGACTAATGTTCTTGTTGATGTATAGTGAAGTATAGTTATGGATGAACATTCTGCGTCATCAAGCGACAACTGGGCGGCTTAATCAGATCTTCCCCGTTGCTATTTCAGATGCCGTCATCGGCATCACTCGCTAGTCGAATGGCGCTTCTTCGATTTCCGATATTCGATGAGGTCGAGGCCCTGATACTTCACCGATCGCCCAAGCTTGATGTAGCGCGGCCCGTCACCCCGTAATCGCGCCTTGGCGAGCCACGAGGTGCTCATATCCAAAATTACGGCTGCGGCTTTGGGCGGATAGAGCTTGTCGGGATCAATGGTCCTTGGGGGGACGATCGCCGTCGTTGCCTTCGCGGCGCCGACATCGGGCAAGGATGGGAAGGACATTTTGTTTTTCCTACTAAGCAGGGCCCGTGCAGGGCGGGTCTTTATGGTCACCCCGCTTCTTAGGCTTGTAATTTTTCAATGTCACCGATATTATAATTTTACGATACATTTCGGTTACATCGATGACGACCGTAAGCATTGTTTTGGAATGGTTCCGATGTCCGAAAGGCTATCGGATCGTTCGCGCGGCAGAGATAGCTCGCGCATCCGGAGAAAATCCCAAATCCTATCCCGACGTGGATTGGATCGTTCCCAACACGGACGAGCGCATAGGCTATCGGCCGCTTGATAATAACGATTTGCTATGCATTGCATTTTCCCGCCTCAGAACACCTGAGAGCTTGCTTGAATTCATAAATTTCCATGGTCCGATAACTCGAACATCCCCTCAGTGGGGAGATTCGATCCCTGGCTGCTTGAGGTGGGCAAGTCAATTCAGCGATTTGCTGTCTTGCAAAGAGAAAGGTCCAAAGAAACTTGCGTCTGTTTTTAACTCTCAGATTCGAGTATCCCATGCTCGGGCGTATAAGCGAGATGTTGGGTTGAAACTGCCCGTGGATTACGATTTTGGGGAGATGAACCAAATGATTGGGACGGCCGACCTTATTGCCGATCCTGTGCGTGGTGTTCACCTAAGAAATCACGACGGATGTCTTAATCGGAGCGCTATGGTGGCAACTCGGGCAGAAGCTCTCAGGAGGCACAAATATTCGCACGTGCCGACATTGCAGTGCTCTGTTTGAGACTGGCCCCGGCACGGGACGACACGTAGATGCCAACTTCTGCTGCGACGAGCATAAAGTGAGGTATTTTAGCCTTGCGCGTGCTAATCGGACCAAAGCAAAAGCGACGAGGGGTTAACCCCCCGTGTGTACCGAAAACCTAACCCACCCTATGCAGCCGGACGCATGATCTGAAGGCTATTTTTGCGAGACGAGCGGGTTTGTTCTGTGCGCGCCAGCTTCGGCAGATTGATTGGGTCGAGGACGCTATGAAAGCGTTGGGGTTGAATGGATGATGGCTCGTGGGGCAGTCGGCGAGCGTCGTGAATTGCTGGACCGCGCTCATGAAGCCCCAGCACTGACGCGCATCGACGCCGGCCGGCAGGAAGACCCGCCGCCTCGGTGTGTGCACCGCGCTGGAGGATTTCGCAGGAGCGCAGCATCTCGCCCGCGGTCTGCGCATGTGCGAGGGAAACGGGTAGGAGGAGACACAGCGCGGCGCAGATTACCTTCATGGTTACAGCAACGCGGCTGATTTTCCCTTTGAGATCAATGTCGGCTTGAGCTTTGCGACGGTTTTCTGCCGCCGCGTCCGAAAACGGAGTTAGCGCGTCGTCCGCGAGCGAAGGGTGCGGGGAATGCCGAAAAAGAAAGCGCCTGTTCAGATCACCGGCGGTGGCGGATTCCGCTATGAGAATTCGGCCGCTGCGCGCTTTCTGCTCGATCTTCTTAGCGGGACCAATTCCCTCGGCGCCGAATTCGGCCAAGTCACGCGTGTCGACTGGCAGGCGCGCGACACCGGATGGCTTGCAGACGACCTTGTCATCACCTGCGCCTATCCCGATGGCGAACGGACGGCCGGCGTTTCGGTCAAGAGCGCGCAGCAAGTCACGGCCGGCGGGTTCCCGAAAGATTTTGTCGAGATCGCATGGACGCAGTGGTTCGGGTCAGGAACGAACCGCAAGCTATCCAATGGCGATGACACGATCGTTCTCATCGTCGGCAGTGTCGCTCACGACGTCGACGATGCATGGTCGAATTTCCTGCGCGACGCCTTGAAGACAACGCCCGAGCGCATGGCGGCGCGTCTCTCGGCAACGGACCCCGGCGCGGGCGTCCAATCGTCCGCCTTGCAGCGCGCGCTTGTGGAGAGCTTTGCCTGCCCCGATGCGCTGCACAGTCAAGGCCGGTACGACGACCATACGAAGATTGAACTCTTGCGCCGCGTGCGGCTGCTTTACTTCGACTACGACAAGACGCCGTCGCGGGAATATGAGCGGGCACTCGACGACTGTCAGCGCATCCTTCGTTCCGGAGACGCCGCCGATGCCGCACGGCTCTGGCAAAAGCTCACAAGCATTGCCGACGAAAAGCGCACGGGCGGCTCAATCGACCTTTCACAATTGCTGGCGAGGCTGCGCGGTGAATTCGAGCTGCGCGAGCAGCCCGATTATAGACGTGATTGGGAAGTCCTGGACCGCGCCAGCCAGGAAACCATGGCGGATGTCCGCACGGAGATCGCCGGACTTCCGCCCTTAACGCGCGCGGGAGAGCAGACCAGGGTTCAAAGTCAACTCGATCAATATGCGGCCTGCTTTCTGGTCGGGGATTCGGGCTCGGGCAAGTCCGCGCTCGCCAAAGCAATCGCGGCTGCCAGCTATCCGCGGGTTGTTTGGCTTGGTCCCCATAACTTTGACAGCGAAACACCAGCCGACTTCGAGCGCAGCCTTGGGATCAACCACCCCTTAAGCGAGATTATGAATGCGACCGCAGAGCGCTGCCTCGTCGTCTTCGATGGCGTCGAGCGCTTTGACTTGCCGGCGATCGGCCTGACCTGCCGGCTCGTCGCGGATATTTCTGCCGGCGGCGCGGCGCCGCATGTTCATTTTCTGCTGACCGCTCAATTCGAAGCGGCCAATCAGCTCGTTCGCCGGTTCGTGGAATTCGCCGCGCCCGAGTCGTTGCGCGAACCTCTGCCGATAACGCCGCCGTCTCTTACCGATGTGCAAACGCTCGTTTCTGTCGTACCGGGACTTCAGTGGGCATCGCTCCGTCCGGAACTCCGCCCCTTGCTCAGGAATCTGAAGGTCCTGGACTGGCTGGTCAGCGCGCTTCGGGCGGGCGCCAACATCAACGCTCCCGCCTTCACCGGCATTACGCAGCTGATCGATGCGCTGTGGGAACGCTGGGTCGAGGCCGACCAGGACGGTCCCAGCCGGTCTCACCTCCTGATGCATCTCGGTATATTGGAAGCCGAGACGCTGAGCCCCGGTGTTCCGCGCATGCGGCTTGAACACGCCGAACAATCGGCCCTGCCGGGGATGACGGTCGCGGATTTGATCCGGGTTCGCGACGAACGCGTCCGTTTCGCTCACGACCTTCTCGGCGACTGGGCGCGCTTGCGCGTCCTCATCGGCGAGCAATCCTTGGCGACGCCCGCAAACCGCGAACGCGCCGCGCTCCCGAGGTGGCATCGCGCCGTGCGGCTGTTCGGTCAGCGGCTTCTTGAGCAGACGACCGATGGCACCGACCGGTGGCGGCAGGCGATTGAAGCGCTGCAAGACGAGACGCAAGAGGGCAAGGTCATAAGCGATGTCCTGCTCGAATCGGCGTTTCTCGCATCGAATGCGGATGATCTGCTGGAGCGAACCTGGCCGGCGCTCGCGGCCAATGGCGGGCGCTTGCTCAATCGCTTGCTCAATCGATTTTTGTTCGTTGCCACGCTGCCCGACCGGAGGGTTGTCGCGCTGATCGAAGGCGGCTTCGACGACGGGCAATGGGAACACCTCTTTCGCATTCCCTACTGGCCCTATTGGGGGCCGGTGCTGCGGCTTCTTCATGCGCATCGGGCCGAGGTTGCGCAACTTGTCCCGGTAACCGCAGCCAAGGTGTCTTCGCTGTGGTTGCGATCGATGCCGACCGAACTGGGCGGCGAGCCGATGCCCTTACGCCGGGAGGCGGCCGAGCTTGCCGTCGCCATCGCCCGCGAGGTTCAGGCGCTCAATGAGGAAGGCAGCTACTACGGCGGCGGCCATGATTACACGACATACGAAGCCGCGCTGTGGGCGGCGCCGGACTTGCCGGACGAAGTTTCCGCACTTTGTCTCGAACTTGCTAAGCGCCGCGAGCTCAACCCTGAAATCCGCCAGCGGGCCGAACGGACCCACGCACGCCGGCGGGAAGAACGCCGCCAATACCTAGCGGATCACCCCGAGCGGGAGCGCGCACCGGCGCCGATCGGATGGCCCCACGGACCGCGTCGCGATCCGTGGCCCGACGGCCCGCGCGATGGGGTGGACCACGACTTTCAGAAGGCTTGTCTCGACAGCGGCGCTTTCATCGCGCTCGTGCGCGCCAATCCCGACGTGGCCCTTGAAGTGCTGCTCGCCGTCTGCATCGAAGATCCGCAGCACGAGGACTATTCCAGCCATCCGCGGCGCGAACACGGCGTCGACTATTGGCAGGCCGGGGAGCCGGCTTTCTTTGCCCGTGGTCCTTTCCTGTCGTTCCTGCGCGAAAGGCCGGATCAGGGACTCTCCTTCGTTCTCAAGCTCGTGAACTTCGCAACACGCCGTTACTCCGATCAAGCCGAGGCACTGGATGTCGTCGTCGACAATCAGCCGAGGCGATGGTCCGGAGACTCCAATGTCTTTCGCTGGCACTTCGAAGGACCGCACATGCACGGGACCATCGTCCATTGCGCGCTCATGGCGCTGGAGCGATGGCTCTATGAGCAGATCAATCGCGGAGAGGCAGTCGATGGATGGATCGTGCGCATTTTTGCGGAAAGCGAATCGCTTGCCTTCGCAGGGCTGCTCTTCGATGTCGGCAAGCGGCTTCCCGTCCTGTTTTCCGGCCCGCTGAAGCCCCTGCTGCAAAGCTGGGTGCTCGTGAAATGGGACTGGGAGGTTACACAGCTGAGGCATCACGACACGCCCTTTCCCGGGTTTTGGGGACGGGAGTTCTCCGCGGATCATCGCCGTGGCGCGCGAGTGGTTCACCATGCCGCATCGCCGGGACATGCTCGCCGGGCTGGGAGGCGGCATCATCCAGACCATGATGGGCGACGAAGAAAACTATCCGTTCCTCGACGGATTGCGCGCCCAGTGGGCGGGCGATCTGAACGCCGAAGGCGAGCCCGAGACGCTGCGCCTGTTGATCGAACGCTTTACTCCCGCCAATTACACCTTTGAAGTGCGGGATGGCCGGCGGGTGCCGGTGGATTTCCAGTGGCCGGAGGCTATCGCGCGCAAGAACGCCGAGGACCTGCAACGCATCGGCAGAGACCAGACTTCTACGACTTTCCCCTTCAAATGCCGCGAACGTCTCAACGCCGGTGCTGCGCTGCCGCAGGACCAGCTTCTGTGGCTCTGGCAGTTCCTCCAGGACATCGACGCCAATCCGCCCGATCTTGCCAGCCGCAATGGCGAGGCGCTGATCCATATCGAGGATATTTTGTGTGGCGGGATCGCGCTCCTCGTCATTCTCCATCACGACTGGCTTAACGAAAATCCCGAGCGGATGGCGTGGTGCCGTCGCAAGCTGGAAACAATCGTGGCGCAGCCGCCAGCGCCTCTCCGGTTCGATTTGGAAGGGGCACCCGGCGAGCGACAATGGGACGCGTTCACCGCCGAGGCGGGCGTATTTCTTCTTGCCCGGAATCCCGGGGACCGGCTGGCCCGCCAGCTCGTGGCATTGGGTGTTGGCTCCTTCCACTACAGCACGACCGCGCTGACCCTGCTGCGCGCATCCCAGCGCCGAGAGGCGCTTGGCGATGATTTCGATCGCATGCTCGGCATGGCGGTACGATGGGCCGGTCTCCGCGTACCCTATGCGCTCGCGACGCGAGCGCATGAGGAAGCGCTGACGGGGGAACTGACGACGCGCAAGGCCGCATTGGCCGAGGAATTTGTCGGGCAGTGCCTGCCCGCCGAACTACCGGACATCAGACAGATTGATGCCACTGCTGCCGAGGAATGCGACGCCGTTTATGCGCGACAATTTCCGGAATCCGCGCGTTCGCTCCGCCGGGCCGATCGGCTGCGCGATCTCGAAGGGTCGGTTGAGAAACTCTATCCCCGGCAGCTACGGCTCGACGCCCGCGTTATTTCGTCGGCGTTTGCATGGCTGAATCTTCAAGCCGCTCGCCGGGTGGACGAGCGGCACAAATGGCTGGGGTTTATTCGCTTGTTTCTCGGCCTTGTCCTTGAATCCATCCCGGCCATTGACGATTTGCGCAATCAGGAGATCGACGGCCTCCCATGTGACTTCGATGGATGGGTCTTCGGCGTCGTTGCCGGCGCCATTCCATGCCTGACGCCGGCCGAGAACCCGGGTTCGCTGTGGAAACCGATCCTGGAGTTGGGTACGCCCGCCCATCAGTGGGTCGAACGCTTCTTCTGGTATTGGTTCACTGACGGTTTGCGGCCGGTCCAGTCGCCCGAGCAGTTCACCGCTCTTTGGAGGGCCATGATCGAGCATGCACTCGCCTGTCCGAGCTGGCAGACCGGCGGTCGCGGCAGCTTCCGTCTCGACGAAATGGTCTTTGAACTCCTTGGCTTTAATTCGGGTATGCACACGCTCGGCAAGAACACCGCCCTCGCATCCGCGATCGGCGCTATGGAACCTGTCTTCGCACGCGCCGCGCAGCAATGGTTTGGAATGTCGCGAGTCACGGCGGGATTCCTCCATTTCGCCGTGCAGCCGGCTGCCGCAGGCCTTCTGCTGCACGCCATTCGGTGGCTGGCGGCGGCGGTTCCTTCCTACGATTCCTACGACTGGAAGTACGGATTGGAAGACAATCTGATCGCATTCATGCACGCGTGCTGGGACCGGCACCATCAAACAATCTCCGGCGACGCGACCCTCGAAAAGCCGTTTCTCGACCTTCTCGCCACGCTCGTTTCGCGCGGCGGACATGCGGCGATCGCTCTTCGCGACCGAATTATCGGATCGGTTGCCGCCTAGAACGGGTCGGCGCAGCCAGATGCCAGGGTTTTGGCCCGGACGGGAAGTAAGCTTCAGCGCAACTTCAATTTCACGCGAGAAAGCGCCTGGCTGAAGGAGTTGCAGATGAGTGACCTGTCTTCCGGCACCAAGAAGTTGATCGACGAGTTTATCGCCGCAACACAGGCGCTTTCATTTTTCAATGATTTTGACCAAGCAATGAAGGGAAGGCAGGAACGTTTACCGCCGCGGGATCCGAAAAAGCCCACCTCAGAAATTGCGTGGCTATTGTATGAGCTAACGAGGGATCACTTTTACCTAATGCGCGTCTCTACATTAAAGCTGGACCAAATCGCACGCGGTCTCTTGTGGGCACTTAAAGAAGGCAACGTGATAGTTCACATTGCGTTGGCTCGCTCCCTTCTAGAACACGTTGCTGCGATGGCCTTTCACACCCGACGACTTTCCGGTGTTCACGATGATCTAGCCAAACGAACCAATACGTTGAGAGATGCAATCATTAACCAGCATCAGTTTGTGCAAAAACTCTATTACGGAGAGAGCCCAAAAAACCTGACGGCAAAGATCGCTCAGTTTCACGTTGACGACTTCCGAGCGGTATTGCGGAAGGACTATCCTGAAGAGGCTAAAACGTATGATCGACTTTGCGAATTTGTGCATCCCAATTATGGAAGTAATCTTCTAGTATCTTCGGGAATATTAGGTGCAGGCGCGTTAGCTCGTCCAGCCAGCGATTACGCTAACGAATTGGCCCTGACCAACTCATGCATTTCGAGCTGTCTAACTCTCGCAGAGCGCTATCAATATGACGTTTCGTGTTTTCTCATAATACTTGATTCACGCATTGAAGTCGCAAGCCTGCCAAACGAGCGCGTTACAACTATTTTTAGTGAGAAGGGCCTTACGCACCAAGGTGACGGAAAATCGAAGGCAACAGCCATACTGTTTACGAAGCCGCGCACTCGTGGAGAGGCTGTTGCAATGATCTATCGATTTCTCAATGGAAAGAATCTACGCCCCATCGGACCCAAGACGCTCGCTGCTGTAGAGCACGGATTTGCTCTTGATGTATTTCCTACAGCGTCTGGCCAAGTATGGTTCAAGACAAAACTTGATTGGGGAGAGTTTATCGGGCTAGCACGCGCTGAATCAGAGCAATCGTCGACATCAGCATCACCGAGTTCCAGCTAATCGCTTCAACCGCGGCAGCTGGTCTTTTTCGTACCAATTGCGCATTGAAACCTCGGCTAAGCTATGTCGCGCGCGATCGCGTTCCAGCGCCGCGCGCTCTCAGCAGCGCGCCGGTGTTGGCCGCGTCCTCGACCACGAGCGGGCGCCATATCAGCGTGGCAAGAAGGAAAGTACATTTCAGTTTTATTCCGCACGCACGACGATGCTACCTATATGAAGCCTGGTGACGGATGGGGTTACTGTTCAATTATATTTATATCATATTATCAATGACTTGCCGTACAAATGTAAGACTGCGCTTTGCTCCCGGGCGGCTTCGGGCATCATGCCTGCCGGCATTAGGACCGGTGTGCGAGGTGCATCGCTGGAAGTGGGATCGGCGTTGCGGGCAAGCCCGCAGCTTTGGCGCCGTCTCCCACGAAGCCTCGCCTGAAGCTGAGCCTTGGGGATGACGAGTCCCTCTGGCGAGAACCGTGGTGGAACGCCGGCAGGCGAGCGCGCCCGCAAGCGGAGGGCGGCGCAAGCCGCTCTTTCGTTGGTGCGCCCCGCACGCCGCTTGCGTGCGGGTCATGAAACACTGCGTCTGCCGGCGTTCCGCTTCCTTTAGTTGCCGCAAGCGAGCCTTAAACGATTTGTTCGTAGCCCGGGTGAGCGAAGCGAAACCCGGGATAGGCATAAAAGCTGAACGGTCGTCCCCGGATGTCGCTCCGCTCATCCGGGCTACGCTTGCTGGTAAAAGACAAAACAGTTTCTCCGCTCATTCCCGCGCAAGCGGGAATCCAGCCTGGGTCCCCGCCTTCGCGGGGACGAGCGGCGGAAATTGGAGTGGCTGTTTGAACGTGTTGATCAGAAAAACTCGCGGGCAGAACGCGCCGCGGGATCGGGGCGTATTGCCCGGGCATCATGGCGGCGTGCATGGAACGCGGCTGCCAGGCGCGCGTTGATCCTCCACATGAACGCGGCACTGCCGCGACGCGCAGAGACTGTGGAGGCGGATATGACTTACAAACGTTTTACCGGCCGGCTTGCATTGAACACCTTGATCTCGGCCGCAATCGCCGGAGCGTTGCTTGCGGGCGTATCGGGCGCGTTCGCGCAAAGCGGCGCGGGAGCTCCCGCGGGAAAGCCGAGTTCGAGTCCGCCGCCCGTAAACACCCAGCCTGTTCCGCAATCCGCGCCGACCTATAATCCGACGAGCCCCAATACCACGCCGCAGTCGCCCGAAACACCGGTCTCCCCGTCTTCACCGGGCAGCGTCTTTGATTCCCCGTCGGGATCGTCGTCCTCGGGCGGCGGAGCGAAGTAATTTTTTGCGGGTCTTCGGCAGCCGGTGTTCTAGCCGGCTGCCGGCATCCGTATCACCGGCTTTATCGTGCTGCCGGACGATGATTCCTGCGCCGCGAGATTGATGTCCTTGAAATCGTAAAACTTGATCATCTTCTCGATCGGAAACTTCTTCTCCATGATCAGGTCGACGAGTTTCGGTATGAATTCTTTCGGTACGCTGTCGCCCTGAACGACGCCGCGCACGATGCGGCCTTCCTGGATGAATTTCATATCGAATGACACGTCGGTGCCGTGGCGCGCGCTGCCGAGCAACACGCAGGTCCCGCCCGGCATCAGCGTTTCGATCGCCTCGCGAAAGACCGCCGGCAGCGCCGAGGTTTCCAGCGAGTAGCGGACGCCGCGGCCGGTTATCTTGCGGATTTCGCCTACCACGTCGCGCGTGGTTCTGTGATCGATCGCATGCGTGGCGCCAAGTTCGCGGGCGAGCGCGAGACGATGGTCGTGCACGTCCACCGCAACGATGGGATCACAGCCCGCGATCTTCGCCGCCATCAAGGCGGACAACCCCACGGCGCCGACGCCGAATACGGCAAAGCCCTCGCCCGGCTTCGGCTTCATGACGTTCAGCACGGCGCCCGCCCCGGTCTGGCCGCTGCAGGCGAGCGGTCCCAAAAGTTCGAGCGGCGCATCCTTGCGCACCTTCACGGCGTAGCGCTCCTGCGCCAGGGCATAGGTGCCGAACGAGGACTGCTGAAAGAAAGCGCTGAAAACGGGCTTGCCGCTCCTGGACAAAAGCGTCGAGCCGTCCGCGCGCGTGCCTTTCATCTTCAAGTCGAACGCGTGCACGCAGTAGCTGCGCATCCCCTGCCCGCAATTCACGCAACTGCCGCACCAGGGATAGGACATCACGACATGATCGCCGGGTGTAAAGGCGCGCACCCCGCTGCCGACAGCATGGACAACGCCGGCGCCCTCATGGCCGTAAACGCCGGGGTAATTTTCCGCGTAGTAGCCGTCGCGGCCGTGCAAGTCGGTCTGGCACATGCCGCTCGCCACCACGCGGACGATCAACTCGTCCGGACGCGGCTCGCAAAGCTCAACAGTGTCGATAACGAAGGGGCCCGACTTCTCGCCGACGACGGCAGCCTTGATCTGCATTTCGGTTTATCGTCCCGTCATTGCGCGAACGGATACTGAAGCTGGCCGTCCTTGTATTGCGGCGGATACAAAATCACTTGCTTGCCCGGCGTGCGATATTGATCGACGCCGTTGCCCTGAATGTTTTGCAACTGGACCATCAGGAGCCGCGGTGTGGCCCATTCGCCTTTCGCGTCGAAACGGATATTGCCGACGATGGTGTTGAATTCATTCTTGTGGATGTAGTCGGCGAGCTTGCCGTCGTCGAGCGACTGCGTTGCCTTGACGGCCTGCTCGATCACCTGCATGGCGGCGAAAGCGAAAGGCGGCTGATAGAATCCGAGCGGATCGGTGCCCTGCGCCGCGGCGCGCGCCTGATAGATTTTCAGGAAATCCTCAATGCCGGGAAAGCTCATCGTCGGAGCCGGCACATAGAGGTGATAGTTCACGACGCGATCGAGCTTCTCCGAGAGCTGCTGGAGAAAGGTCGCGTATTGCAGGCCGACCATGGCGCCGCCGAACATTTGCGCCTTGAGGCCAAGTTCGGTTGCCGCGCGCACGATGCCGACCGAGTCGAGCGGATAAGACGCGACGAAAACCAGATCGGGATTGGCCGCCTGGATGGCGCGGACGATCGGCGTGTAATCGGTGGTGCCGGGCGGATAAGTGCGGTCATAGACGATAGTGAGGCCGTCCTTTTTCGCGTTGGCGCGGGCGCCGGTCATTGCATTGTTGGAGAAATCCGCATCCGCCCCGACGATGGCGACGGTTTTCGGCCGCGGCGTGATGCCCTTGGCGACTTCGAAAAAGGCGTTGCTGATCACGCCCTTGGTGTCCGGGCCCCAGGCTGCGGTCTGGAAATAGCGGGGATATTTGAACTCGTCGTTACTGCCGAGCGCCAGCAGCACGACGACCATTTTCTGGTGCTGCATGATTTCCGGCATGGCGGCGACGATCAGATTGGTCGCCGCTCCCATCAGGAGATCGACCTTGTCGACGTCGAGCAGCTTGGCGTAGATGCCGGGAACCGTGTCGGCCTTCGATTGATCGTCGTAATAGACGAGATCGACCTGCCGGCCGAGCAATCCGCCCGCGGCGTTGACCTTTTCCTGCCAGATCTGCTGTGCGAGGAGATTGGCCTTGCCGGACGACGCAAGCCCGCCGGTCAGCGACGTACTAAATCCGATTTTGATCGGATCCGCGGCATGCGCGGCGGCGCTCAGAAGTAACGCAGCACCCGCTGCAGCCGCGGCGATCAGTTTCAAGCTGCGCATGACATCCTCCCAAAAGGCCGGCGCTTATGTGTGACGCCGTTATCCAGGGACGATTGTCAGAGGCGCGTGCAGCGCTGTCAATGCAGGCAGCGTTTGCGAGCCGGCACGGCAGTTCACCGCTCCGCGGTGCGGCCGGCGGCGCGCGGGGGAGGAACGGCAGGCAATGCCGGTTGGGCCGGCCGGGTTTCCGGCGGCTGTGCCGACACGGTGGGCGCGGTCCCCGCCGGCGCGTCTGATGCCGTGGGCGACGGCTCGGACGCTGGCGAATGCGGGTTCGCGTCCGGATAGCGCGCTTTCATATCGCGCAGAAAACCATCAAGCGTATCGACCGAAGCCGCGGCATGCGCGATCGCCGCAAATTCCGTTCCACTGGCGCCGAGCGGCACCGATACGATCTCAAAGTCGCGCGCATCGGGCGTTGCCGCCATCTTGGCCGCATATTTTTCGCGGAAGCGGCCCAGTCCAAGCTTGTCTTCGGCAAGCGCGTAACCGATCGCGGCGCGCAAAATGTCCTGCCGTTCGACATCGCCCAAGGGCTGGAAATCCGTAAATCTGTCGCCGTACATCAGTTCGATCTGTTCGGCGGAATCATCCCAGCGCCGCGCCGCCCACAGAATATCGGAACGAAGGCGGGTCACTTCGCGCCCGTCGAGATTGGCGATCACTTCGAGCGCCAGGTCGTGCCGGCCAAGATCGGACAGCGCGCGCGCTTCGAGCAGAAGACGCTGATTGCGCAACTCGTTGGAGAGGTCCGCGGTCCGGGTCGCGCGCAACGTCGCCAGCGCCCGGTCGGCTTTGCGGTTCATGAGATAGATGACCGCGAGCCGCGTCGCCACCTGCGCACGGGCGGCGCCCTGCAAGCGATGGTCGATCTGGTATTGCAGCAGGTCGGCGGCCTGATCGAGCAGATCGACCGAAACCAGCCGGTCGGCAAGGCGGCGGATCATCTCGTCGCCGCGGGTCCCAATCGGGGTCAGTTCGCGAAAGTCGTAAAACAAAGCGAGCGCGTCGATGGCGGGCATGGCGTCGCCCTTGCCGGCGAGAAACAGCGAGTCGAAGGTCACCGCTGCTTCGTCCTGGATCTGACGCGTCAATTCAGAGTCGGGGCGCGCCGCCATGGCGCTGCGCATGACATAGAAAGCGTCGCGATAGCGGCCGTCTTTGGTGTAGAGGTGCGCCAAATCCTTGAGCGCTTCGATTTCGGTCTCGTCGCCCCGCCAAACCGTAGTGAGCGTCTCAAGCTTGGAGATGACGTCGTCGCGTTGGATCTCGCCGAGCCGATAGCGCAATGCGGTTTCGCGCAACAGGCCCTGCGCCGCGGCCGGCCGATCCCATGAATCCGCCGCCGTGCGGTACGCGGAGAGCGCGTCCTCATTACGGCCCATGCCTTCGGCAAGCCGGCCCATCAGCACGGCGATGACCGGCTCCATGTCGTGCGGCACGCCGATCGTCTCGAAATCGTTGAGATTGGACGACGCGCTGTCGTAGTCGCCCACTTCGATGGCGGAACGCATTTCGTCCTTGAGCGCGACACGCTGCAATTCGACCGGCAGCGTCGCCACCGCGGCATCGACGATCTTAAAGGCGGCGCGCGCCTGCGACCACTTGCCTTCCCGCGCAAAAGCCAGCGCGCGCCACAGCCGCGCGTCGTGCTGATCGCCGACTGCGGGATCGGCGAGGTCTTTCAGGGCATCTTCGGGCCTGTTCATCATGTCTTCGGCGATGGCGCGCAGCACCACGGCCGATACGCCTTCCGCCACCGGCTTGTCATCAGCGAGCGCGATATCGAGAACGCCCTTGGCCTCCTGATACATGTCGCGGGCGAGGTAGAACCGCGCCAGATCAATCCGCGGCGCCATGCGCTTGTTCTCAGGCGCATTCGCCGCGGCGTCGATCAGATGCGACTGGCGCTCGGAATAGGAACCTTCGCGGTCCTTTCCCCACATCTGCGAATCGAACATCACCGGCCGCAGGCCGCTGCTTTTGAACAGGGTTTGCAGCGATGCCGACAGGATCAATCCGGAAGGGCGTCCGACGACGACCTTGTCTGGCGCAAGTTCGACGTTGATGTCGTCGGCGACCGGCTCGATCACCACGCCCTGGGTCGAGGCGAGCGCATGAAACTCGATGAAATCCTGCTCGTTGATGAAGCCGCGTGCCGGCGAGAAGGCAGTCACGACGAAAAGCGTATCGCCGACTTCGGGATCGTCGATACGGTGGACTTGTTGCACGCCCTCGAACGGGATTGAGATGCTCGATCGATTGGGCCCGACCACATTGCGGGTCATATCGAGCGCATGCGTCGGCTGGAGGACGGAATCGCCGATCTCGAGCGTCCATACCGGACCTTCAGTGGCGACGCTGGAAAGGTGGGGACGGTCGAGCTTCAGCCGTATGATGTCGGCGTCCGCCGTATGCTTGAAATCATAACCGCGAATTGTCCGGCTCGGCTCGCCCCCAAGCGCGCTCAGATCGACCTCATCCTTGGCGTCGAACACGATCCAGAGCATGTCGGCGCGGCGAAACACGGCGGCCGCCACGGGCTTGTGGAATGGAAATGACAATTTCAGGTTGGCGCCCTGCTGAACGATCTCGACAGCGACCTTGCCGGAATCCTTCACGCCGGCACCGGCATCTTGCTGGGGCGCGGTCGGCGCCGCCGGGCCGCTTGCTTCGGCAGCCGGCGCTGACGGCGGCGCGGCGGTGGCTGGCGCGGAAGGCGCGCTCATTGCGGGTGATGCAGCGGCCTGCACGATTGAAGCTGGCTGCGGGTCTTTCGCGCTCTCGGTCTCTTTGCTGTCCGCTTGCGGCGGCGCGGGAACGGCGTTCTGCGCGACAGGCGCGGTTGGCGCATCCGTCGCCGCGCTAGGTTTTGCGGCCGCCGGTGGCGGTGGCGCAACCACGTCCGGAGGCGTTGCTGCGGGTGGCGGGGCCGGTTGCGCGGCGACTGTCGCCGGCGGGGATGGCGCAATGACCGGCGGCGGCGCGGTTTGAGATTGCGCGGCGACCGGCGGCAGCCCTTCGACCTTCGGCATTGCGGGCTGTGCAGCGGCGGCAGCGCCGGAGATGGCTCCGCCCTCATTCGCCCCATTGACCGGCATCGTTGCTGGCGGCGATGCAGGCGCGGCTTGTTCACCCTCACCTGCCGGCTTCACAACGTCGACGACGTATCCTTTCTCGTCGCGAAAGGTGCGCACGTCGACCTTCGCAAAGAAGATGAAGCGGACCAGCGCCTTGTCACTGTCCAACTCGCTGCTGATTTCCTGGACAACCTCCGGCAATGCCGCGTCGGCGTCGGCCAGATCGAAAGTCACCGGCGAATTAAAATTCAGGATAAGCCGATCCTTGGCGCGATCGGCCGAAACCGCGGTCTGATCCGGCACGTCGAAAATATAGCGCGTGAAGGTCGGCTGGGTTGCGACATGGACGCGGATCGGCGCAAGCTTCTTCGACTGCGCCAATTGCTTTTCCCGGCGCTCCATTTCATCGACCTGGCGGGCACGGCGCGCCAGATCGTCAACCACGTCCTGCGGCAATCCGGGAGGCACGCCGGTCCAGGTATCCGGCAGCAAATCGACAAAGAACTTTTCGCCCGCCGCCATGCTGTTGACTTTTACGGGCCGCTCAAGCGCGAAACGAACGGCCTTGCCGTCGGGATCGCGCCGCGCCGCGCCGATATAATCGGGCATCTGCCCGGCGATGCGATCGACAGAAACATCGATCGGCTGTTTGAAGTTGATGATCAGCACATTGCCGGCGACGTGAGCGCTGCCGTCGATAAATTCACTCGCAGTGAAGACGAGCCTGGCATAGCCATCGTTGATGGTGGCGGTGAGCGCTGTCTTGAGCGGATCGGCGGCAGACGGCGCGATCAGCGCCAGGGTCATGAGAGCAGCGCCGAGCGCAGCCGGCGCGTGGCGCCGAAAATGTCGGAACAGGCGAAGGCCAACATTCCGAGTGGTGCGACGGCACGCCATGTACAACTCAAATGACTCAGATACCAAACTGGACCGGCCGCGCGGCGGGTAGCCTCGCGGCCGCCGCGCCGTCCCCCGACGCCAGCCAAGTCCAAGGTAAGACGGCGTGCTTAATAGCGACTTAATTCAATACTTTCAGTGAGTTATAGGGCGTCGCCACGGGCTCCGGAGACACCGGCCGCGCAGTCCTTGTCCTGCCCCAAGAAGCCCGTTCGCGCCACGCCTGTTCCGCTCCCGCGACTGCGTTATGCTTTGCCGGGCGCAAACACCCCGCAAAAGGTCACCGGACAGTCTCATGCTCAATGCCTATCCCGCCGCTCGCGCCGGCGCTTCGCCGTCCGATTGCACCTGGGTCGACATGATCGAACCCACGGACGAAGAACGATCGACCTTCGAGAAGACGTTCGGCCTGCCCGTGCCGACCCGGGACGAGCTTGGCGAGATCGAAGCGACAAGCCGGCTGCAGTTCGAGCATGACGCGCTCTACATGACGGTACCGCTCATCTTCGCTTCGGTAAACGAACCGTGGCTTCCGTCACCGTCGGGCTTCGTGCTGGCAAAGAACGTCCTGCTGACCGTGCGCTTTTCCAAGTCGGCGTCCTTCGACACCGTGATCAAGGAGCTAGCGGGGTCCGAGCAGTTCGAACCCGCGCTTGCCTATACGCGGATCCTCGAGGAACTCGTCGACCACATGGCGGATCTTCTCGAAGCGAGCAGCAAGGATCTCGACGATGCCTCGCATCTTATTTTCCGCCAGGACGGTCCAACGCGCGCAAAACTATCACGCGAGACATCGATTTTGCGTCAGCTCATGATCCGCACCGGCCGGACCAGCGAACGCATGGCGCGCATCCATTATACGTTGGTGTGCCTCGACCGCATGGCGAAATTCAGCCTGGAGCGGTGCCGCGAATGGATCGCGCAGGACATCGGAAGGCGGCTGCAGTCGGTGTCGTCCGACATCGCTTCGCTGATCCAGTTCGCCGAAGGACTCGTCAGCCGTGTCCAGCTTCTCCAGGACGCCGCAACCGGAATTATCAACATCGACCAGAACGAAGTCATGAAAGTGCTGACCATCGCTTCCGTGGTCGGAATCCCGCCGGTTTTGGTCGTTGGAATCTACGGCATGAATTTCAAGAACATGCCGGAACTCGATTGGACCTGGGGTTACCCCTACGCGCTGGCCCTCATCGTCATCACGGCGTTACTGCCGCTGATCTGGTTCAAATGGAAGGACTGGATCTAGTTGGTTGTTTGACCCTGGATTTTCGGCAGGGCCGCCGGACCGTCCTGCTTCACCTGCTGCGCCTTGCTGGCAAGCTCGACGGTCAGGTGTTCGGCGATGTCCGGCGACATTTGCGCCAGGATTTCGGACATTTGACGCGGATTGATCTGCGACGATACCTGGATCAGCACCGGAGTTTCGAGACGGTCGAAGATTTTGGCTGCGTCGCGCGGTTTCATGTTTTCGTACATCGTGACGAGACCCTTCAGGCGCGCATTTTCGGCGACGTCTTTTTGCTGCGTCTCGACCTTGATGCGATCCTCGACCTCTTTGACCTCCGTGAGTTTCGCATCCATGCGTTTTTCAGCGCTCTGGATCAGGCTTTCACGGATATCGAGCTCGCGGCCGCGCGTATCAAGCTCTTCGCGGCGTTGCTGCAAACGCTCAAGGATGGCTCGCTCAGCGCCGGTCGGCAACGCGGCGCCGTCAGTCGAGATGATCGTCCCGGCCGGAGGCGCCGATTTCCCGTCCTTGGCGTCGGGAACCGGTCCGGCCTTCGCGTTCGAGGCGGTCTTGGCATCGCCGCCCGCGGGTTCAGCGGTGACCGACCCCGTGATGTCCGGCAAATCCCGGTCCGCAAGACGCTGGGCGATGTTCGGGCGAGCGTCAGGGACCGGCGCCGATCCGCTGCCGTCGGGAAAGTTGAACATTTGCTGCGCCCACGACAGCGTCGCACCCGGCGGCGCGGTCGCCTCCGGCAACGGGCGAATGACCGAAACATCGGAATAGCCGGCCGCGCTCGTGCCGGCGAAGAACGCAGAGCCGTGGAACACAAGGTCGGCGCATTTCAACGCCAGCAAGCACGTGCTCGCGATCAGCGCGATTGGAATGAGCCGCAGATCGCGAATGTAACGGATCATGCCGCGAGACCATGCACCTTCGTGCGCAGCCTCTCGGCGAAAGCTTGGGCTGCTGCGGCGACGGCTTTCGCATCGCCCTTCCGCAATTCGGCAACCGGCGCCGCGGGCTGCTCGGCTCCCCTGCCCGCGGTCACGATCTGCGCCAGGCGGCCCAACAGGTCCTTGCCCGCAACGATGGTGCGGTCGATCTCGATGGTGATGCGTTCGGCCTTGCGAAGCCGTTCACCCAGGCCCATGTCGCATTCATGCACGGTGAGCTTGAGTCCGCCGATGGCGCGCTCGGCGATTTCCGTCGCCGTAACGAGTTCGGAAATCGTCGCGCGCAGCGACTGCTCGTCAGCCTTGAGAAGCTTGAGGCGGCGATTGAGCAGCATGCAATAGCCGATCGTGAGGACCAGCAGGAACGCGACCAAACCATCGATCATCATTCCGATACCGTTCGTCATTGTGTCTCCATCGTGTTACCGGAGCCGCCCGCCATTTCGAACATGGCGAAGGTCGTGCTCGGCTTGCGTAATGGTTTGGCGACGCGCACCGCGACACGGTCGCCGACGCGCCCCATCTTTCCTTCGGTCAGCGTAACGTCGCCGCAGCGCACGGTCACCGGCGCATCCGATTTCAACTCGAGCATCAGCGTGTCGCCGACTTCGAGTTTCATGACCTGCTTGAGCGGCAGCCGCGCCTCGTAGAGCACGGCATCGACGGCGATTTCCGCTAGGCCCAGCTCCGTCGCCAAATGTCCTTCCCATGTGGGATCGCGGCCGAATTTCTCGCCCATGAACATCTGCAACAGCACGTCGCGGATGGGTTCGATGGTTGCGTAGGGCAGCAGGAGTTCGATGTTACCGCCACGGTCTTCCATGTCGATACGAAGCCGCACAAGAATCGCGGCGTTCGCCGGGCGTGAGATCGCGGCAAAGCGCGGGTTCGTCTCCAGCCGATCGATGTTGAACTTCACCGGCGACAGCGGCCGGAACGCCAATTCGGCGTCGGCGAGAACGACCTCGACCATGCGCTTGACGAGATTGGTCTCGATCGTGGTGTAGGGCCGGCCCTCGATGCGGATCGCGGTCTGGCCGCGGCGGCCGCCGAGAAGCACGTCGATGATCGAATAGATCAGGCTCGAATTGACCGTGACCAGGCCGAAATTATCCCACTCCTCCGCCTTGAACACGCCGAGGATCGCCGGCAGGGGAATCGAATTGAGATAGTCGCCGAAGCGCACCGACGTGATGCGATCGAGCGACACTTCGACGTTGTCGGACGTGAAATTCCGCAGGCTGGTTGTCATCAGCCGGACCAGCCGGTCGAAGATGATCTCCAGCATCGGCAGGCGCTCGTAGGAGACCATCGCAGAATCGATGATCGCGCGGATGCCGGAATTGTCGTTCAGCGAAATGTCGGTGAGGCTAAAGCCAAGCAGCGAATCTATTTCATCCTGCGTGAGAACGCGTTCGGCGCCACCCTTGGTGGTTTGGATGAATTGGCTGTCGTCGACCATCGTCGCCCACTGCGACGCCATCGATTCGGAAGGATTTTTATCGTCCGCTGCCGGGGTGTCCGCAGCAGCAGCAGCCGGCGCGGCGCCCGGCGGGGTCTGCTCGGCTTCCAGCGCCACGCCCCATTCGGCCGCGAGCGCGTCGTTATCGATCTGATCCTTGGCTGCCATTTTCGCTTAAATTCCGGGGTCAGACCGTCACTGGATGACGATTTCCTTGAACAACACGGCGTTGATCCGGCTTGGAGCGATCGCTGCATTGACGCGGCGTGTCAGTTCTTCCTTGAGCCGATAGAGGCCCGCGGAGCCGTCGAGATCGGTCGGCCTCAATTCGCGCAGGTAGGTCTGAAAGGTGTCCATGATCCGGGGCATGATCGGCTGGATTTGCGCCTCCAATACCTGGTCGGACAGTTCGAGCACGATCTTCACTTTGAGATATTGCGTGCGATCGCCACCGGTGCTCGACAGATTGACCAGCACATCCGGCATATCGAGAAAGACCGGCGGCTTCACCTGGGGGCCCGCGGCCGCGGCCGCAGCCTCCTTCTTGCCGGCGAAGAAGAAGTAATAGACCCCGCCACCGACGAGACCGAGTACGGCGAGACCGCCCACCACCATAAGAATGAGCTTAAGCGGCAGCTTGCGCTTTGCGGCGGGAGCTTTCTGGCCCTCTTCGCCTTCAGCTTCAGCGTTTTCCGGTTGGGAATCTATTGTCGTTGTCGCTGCCATCACCGCTCCGCTTGCGTGAAGGCGCACGCAGCCGGCTAAACGAAACGCATGACCAACGTTGCGAGCGCTACCCGGCGCCAGATGCAGCGCCGTCCTGTTGAAGCTAGGCAGGAATGGTTAACGGATACTTGCCGCCGCCGCCGCGCCGGGAAATTTTTGCCGGGTCCAGGCCGCAAAACGGCCTTTTCTGCCCTCTCTCCGGATAAGTAAAAATCACATAAGACGTTGTTCCAACAGTATTTTTATCATTGGCACGGCTTCTGCAATTCAATCTCCGAAGTGGGCGCTGCGCGCGGCTTGGGAGAGCCGCCTGCGCCCGGGATGAAGGTGCCGCGGCGCCTTCTCCGCAAAAGGGGAGAAAACGATGGAGAACACCCTTCTCGTCGGCCTGTCGCGGCAAATGGTGCTGTCGCATGAGCTCGACGTCATTGCCAACAACGTCGCCAATATCGAAACCGACGGATTCAAGTCCGACAACGCGATGTTCAGCGAATACCTGATGCCGCGCGCCAGCGATCAGACATTCTCGGGGCACGACCGGCGCATCGACTTCGTGCAGGACCGCGCGAGCTGGATCAACATGGCTCCCGGCGCGCTTGAGCGCACCGGCAATCCGCTCGACATCGCCGTCGATGGCAACGCTTATTTCGCCCTGCAGACGGCGCGCGGGCAACGCTACACACGCAACGGTTCGTTCGCGATCAATGCCACCGGCCAGCTTGTCACTGCTACGGGCGACCAAGTGCTCGGCGATTCCGGCCCGATCACCTTTCAGTCGACCGATCACGACGTGGTCGTCAGCGCAGATGGCATCATCACCGTGCGCGAAGGCAGCAGCACCGCGGACTCGCCGCGCGGCAAAATCCAGCTTGCCAGCTTCGATCAGCCGCAGCGCCTGCAAAAGGACGGCGGCACGACATTCATGGCGCCTCCGGGCGTCAACGCCAATCCCGCGCCGATCGGCACGCACGTCGTGCAGGGCGCGGTCGAGAAATCGAACGTGAACGGCGTTGCCGCGATGGCGCGCCTGATCGAGATCACCCGTAGCTACACCGACATCGCCAACATCCTCCAGCAGCAAAGCGACCAGCGGCGCAATGCGCTGTCGCAACTGTCGCAGGCGCCGACAACTTAACCCCCTCCCTCACCCTCCCCGCATGCCGGGGAGGAATGGGTGTGTGAGTTTCAGGAGATCGTAAAATGCGTGCGCTTGATACCGCAGCGACCGGAATGGCGGCGATGGACCTGCAAGTTCAGGTCATCGCCGGCAATATCGCCAATATGACGACGACCGGCTTCAAGAGCCAGCGCGCTGAATTTCAGGATCTTGTTTATGAGCACGTGCAACGCATCGGCGCGCAGGCTTCCGATCAGGGAAACATCCTCCCCGTAGGCATCGAGCTTGGTTCCGGCGTGAAAACCGTCGGCACGCCGCGGCTTATGACGCAAGGCACCCTGTCACAGACGGGCAATACGCTCGATGTCGCGATCCAGGGTGACGGCTGGTTCAAGATCCAGATGCCGGATGGCACTTTCAGCTACACGCGTGACGGCTCATTCCAGCAGGATGCACAGGGCCGCATCGTCACGGCCGAGGGCAATGTCGTTCAGCCCTCGATCACGATCCCGCAGAATGCCAGCGGCCTGACTATCAACAATCAGGGCCAAGTTTCGGTCCTGCTGCCAGGAAGCACAAATTCAAGCATCCTGGGCCAGTTCCAGGTCACGCGCTTTTCCAACAATGCCGGTCTTCAGGCGAATGGCGACAACCTATTCTCGGCCACGCCTGCCTCCGGCACGCCGCAAGACACCCAACCCGGCACCGACGGCGCCGGCACCCTGCTTCAGGGCAGCCTTGAACAATCCAACGTCGAAGCCGTGACCCAGATCTCCAATCTGATCGCGGCGCAACGCGCCTATGAAATGAATTCCAAGGTCATCACCGCGGCCGACGAGATGCTGCAGACGACCGCGCAACTGATGCGCTGAGAAAGGTCTGATCCATGACCCGATCGATGATCGCGACTTTGGCAATGATGCTCACTCTCGTGGGAGGTGCGGCCGCGCAAAGCTCGCCGCCCGCACCGGCGCTCAAGGCAAGCGCCGTCGTGACAAGCGACGTCGTTCGCATCGGCGACCTGGTCGACAATGCGGGGCCGGTTGCCAATGTGCCGATCTTCCGCGCGCCCGATCTCGGCACGACCGGCGCGGTCGCAACCGATCGCATCGTCGACGCGATCCAGCCACACCAACTCATCGGCATCGATACGCGAGGACTGTCGCAAGTGCTCGTCACGCACGCCAGCCGGGCCATCTCCGCGCGCGAGATTTCGGATCGCGTTGCCCAGGCGCTGGCCGGACAATACGGCTTCGGCGATGCCCATAACGTCCTGGTCAATTTCGACCGCGATGTCCGGACCCTGCAAGTCGAGCCGAACGCAACCGGCGAATTGCAGGTGATGGCGCTGTCCTACGATCCGCGCACGACGCGCTTTGACGTCACTTTCGACCTGCCCGCAAGCGTCGAACTGCAGCGGCAGCCGGCTCGCTACAGCGGCACCGCGATCGGGACGGTCGACGCCGTAGCTGTCGATCACCCGATCGAACGCGGCGAAATACTCAAGGCGTCGGATATCACAATGGTGAAGCGGCCCAAGGCCGAAGCCGGCGTCGTGCTCAGCAGCGTGGCCGCGGCGGCCGGACTGGCGGCACGGCATCAATTGCAGCCCGGCCGGCCGCTCACCGGCACCGACCTGATGAAGCCGGAAATCGTCCTGCGCAACGACAGCGTGACCATCGTCTATCAGATACCGGGTGTGACACTGACCCTGCGCGGCCAGGCGCAGGAAGCCGGTGCGCTCGGCGACACGATCGCCGTACTCAATATGGAATCAAAGCACGTGGTTCAGGCGGTCGTTTCCGGGACCGACAGGGTAGCGATCAGCGCCATCACCACGCATTTTGTTGAGAACACGGCGCAGACGCCGGAGTAAGTGCTCGAGTGAAAGGTAGTGCGATGTCGAAGCGCGTTTTGATTCTTCGTTGCGTTTTGTTGTCGACGGTAGCGGTCCTGACGACCAGCTGTTCTACCTTCGATAAGCTCAAATTGATCGGTGAGCAGCCGCCGCTTTCGCCGCTGGATAACCCGACCACCAAACCGGGCTACAAGCCGGTGCAGATGCCGATGCCCACGCCACAGCCGGCCTCGTTCAACCCCAATTCGCTATGGCGCAACGGCTCACGCGCCTTCTTCAAGGACCAGCGCGCACATCAGGTCGGCGACATTCTGACTGTGAAGGTCAACATCAACGACACCGCGCAATTTCAGGATCAAACCCAGGTCACCCGCACGTCCACCGAGGATTCCGGCATCAGCAATTTCCTCGGCGCCAACACGATCGTAAATCCGGCGAAGGCAGTTTTGCCCGGCACCATCATTGCCGCCGACAGCAATTCACAGAGTAACGCCAACGGCTCGATCAACCGGACCGATCAGTTGGTGACGAACGTCGCGGCGGTGGTAACGCAACTGCTGCCGAACGGAAACATGGTGATCGAGGGCAAGCAGGAAATCCGTCTCAATTCGGAAATGCGCGAGCTTCTCGTCGCCGGCGTGGTGCGGCCCGAGGATATCGAGAGCGACAATACGATCGATCTGCCCAAGATCGCCGAGGCCCGCGTCGCTTATGGCGGCAAGGGCACCCTGTCCAACATTCAGCAACCGCCGTGGGGTCAGCAGGCGCTCGACATTCTCCTGCCATTCTAATTGTCTCCCCGGGCTCCACGTTCGCGACGCGGATCCCGAAACGACGCGGCCTCCGGCAGCTCCCGCCGGAGGCCGCAATCGTTCACGCCGGCATCACGCCGAAAGTTTTTGAGCTGAAAAGAAAAAGCGCGCCAAATCCTGCGCCAGCTCGCCAATCGCACCGGGCCAATCGCCAAAATCGGCCTGCCGGTAAAGCCGTGCCGTCGGATACCACGGGCTGTCCCGCCGCTCCCGCAGCCAGCGGAAGTCCGCCGCGAATGGCAACAGCAGGAATAACGGCTTGCCCATCGCACCGGCCAGATGCGCGACTGCCGTATCCACCGATATGACGGCATCGAGAGCCGAAATTGCAGCGGCGGTATCGGCGAAATCCCGGAATTTTTGATCGATGCGATGCAAATTTGTGAACGACCGCAGCGATGGCAAATCCGGCTCGCGCACATCGTGCTGAAGGCTCACGAACGAAATGTCCGCAACTGCAAACAACGGCGCGAGCTTTGCAAGTTCGATCGAGCGATTGAGATCATTATCGTGCGACCGGTCTCCTGACCACACCACGCCGACGAGTGGACGCTGTTTCGGCAAACGAACGCGCCAGGCAGCGACGTCTTCGTCAGGCGCCGCGATGTAGGGAATATCCGCCGGGATCGTCCCCAATTCCGTTGCGAAGGCCAGCGGCAGGCTCAGCAGCGGACAATGCAAGTCGAAGGACGGCGGTGGGGTCCCGCGCGCGATCACGGTCTCGACGCCGGGCAATCCGGAAAGCAACCGGGCGAGTTCGCGCTGAACTTCGAGAATAACCTTTTTAGCGCCGCATCGCGCCACCAGCGACGCATAACGCGCGAACTGAATGGTGTCGCCAGACCCCTGTTCGGCATGCAGCAGGATGGTCTTGCCGTCGAGCGGCTCTTTGCCGAGCCACAATGGCGCGGCAAATCCGCGGCGTTGCGACGCGAGCAGGCCCACCGACCATCGCGCTTCATAGCCGCGCCAGCCGGCTGTGAAGTCGCCAAGCGTCAGCCGTGCGACGCTGTCGACGAACCGCGCCTGGACAAATTCCGGATTGCCGGCAATCGCGCGGCTCGTGCTCATGATCGCTTCGTGCGGGCGATCGAGACGGCGCAGCGCGACCGCGCGGTTGGTCAGGAGTTGCACATTATCGGGGGCAATCGCCAAGGCCCGGTCGTAAGCGGCAAGTGCATCGGCGACGCGATTGAGCTTGAGTAACGCGTTGCCGAAATTGCCGATCGCATCAAGGTGATCGGGATCGTCGGCAAGGACTCGTTCGAAATCTTCCAGCGCTTCGCTCGTCCGCCGCATCTCAAGCAGGGCGACGCCGCGGCGGTTAAGAAGCACCGCATCGTCAGGCGCAAGGCACAAACCCGCATCATAGCTCGCGATCGCCTCGTTGAACCGCCGCAGCAAATGAAACACGAGTCCGAGGCTTGCAAACCCATCCGCACGGGTGTCATCGCTTTTCAGCGCGGCTTGGATAAGTACAAGCGCCGTATCCAGGCGTCCGCATTGGCAATGCAACTGCCCGAGCCCGTGAAGCGCGGCGAAGTCACCGGGGTCGTGGGCCAGGACCGCGTTATAGAGGCGGTCGGCGTGTTGGAAATCGCCTTTTTCGTGTGCGCGAACCGCGCGCCGGAGCATCCGCGACAGGTCTGGCTGCATGGTGTGACGGCCCGCCCGGCATCGATGCGCGGCCTTTGCGCAAAGGTGCCGCGCCTGGTTCCCTAACAATCGGTAAACAGGAATGGTAAATGAAGACTTAAAGGGCCTCGGGACGGAGTAACGGCGATCGACTTCGCGCTTTCAGAGCTTCAGCAATCGGTGCGCGACGCGGTAGCGAAGATCTGCGCGCGCTTCGGCGACGACTATTGGCTGGAGCGTGATCGGGACGGCAAATTCCCGCACGATTTCTATCGTGCGCTGGCGGACGACGGCTGGCTCGGGGTGTGCGTGCCGGTAGATTATGGCGGCTCGGGCCTCGGCGTCAGTGAAGCCGCCATCATGATGGAGACCATCACCGCATCGGGAGCCGGCCTGTCAGGCGCTTCCGCCGTTCACATGAATATCTTCGGCCTCAATCCCGTCGTGGTCTATGGCAACGACACGCAGAGGCGCCGCTGGCTGCCGCCGATCGCCACGGGCAAGGAAAAGGCCTGCTTCGCGGTGACGGAGCCGAACGCCGGCCTCAATACGGCCAAGCTGCAAACCCGCGCCGAGCGGCGTGGCGACCGATACATCATCAGCGGCGCGAAGATCTGGATATCCACGGCGCAGGTCGCGGACAAAATGCTGATCCTGGTCCGCACCACTCCGTCGGAAGCCGTGCGCAAATCGACCGACGGCCTGACGCTTTTCTTCACGGCGCTCGACCGGCGTTACGTTGACGTCCGCGAGATCGAGAAGATGGGACGCAAGGCCGTCGATTCCAATGCGATGTTCATCGACGGCCTGGAAGTCCCGATCGAGGATCGCATCGGCGAGGAAGGCCGCGGTTTCGAATACATTCTCCACGGCCTGAACCCGGAGCGGGTTCTCGTCGGCGCCGAAGCGGTCGGTCTCGGCCGCGCCGCGCTGCGGCGCGCTGCTTCATATGCGAAGGAACGAATCGTTTTCGATCGCCCGATCGGCCAGAACCAGGCCATCCAGCATCCTCTTGCAGTGAACTGGATGGAGCTCGAAGCAGCGAATCTCATGGTGATGTCGGCGGCGTGGCAATATGACAACGGCCTGCCGTGCGGACCGGCCGCCAATGCCGCGAAATATCTTGCCGCGGAAGCCGGATTCAAGGCCTGCCAAACCGCCGTGATGACCCACGGCGGTTACGGCTACGCCAAGGAATATCATGTCGAGCGTTATCTTCGCGAAAGCATGATTCCACGGCTCGCTCCGGTCAGCCCGCAACTCATTCTCTGCTTCATCGCAGAGAAGGTTCTCGGCCTGCCGAAATCGTATTGAATGCGGGCGGTATTCTAGTCGTCGCGGTAAACGCGCTCGCGCCGTTCGTGACGCTCCTGGGCTTCGATCGACAAGGTCGCGATCGGACGTGCCTCAAGCCGCTTCAGTGTGATCGGCTCGCCGGTTTCTTCGCAATAGCCGTAGGTGCCGTCTTCGATGCGCTGCAGCGCAGCATCGATCTTGGAGATCAGCTTGCGCTGGCGGTCGCGGGCGCGCAGTTCGATCGCCCGGTCGGTCTCCGATGATGCACGATCGGCCAGGTCGGGATGGTTTTGACTCTCATCCTGGAGGTGCTGGAGGGTATCCTTGGCCTCCTTGAGGATGTCTTCCCGCCAATCGAGCAGTTTCAGGCGGAAATACTCCCGCTGGCGCTCGCTCATAAACGGTTCTTTGTCGGTCGGCCGATAGAGCTTTTCGTCCGACTTTTCGCGCGAAGTTTCGCTCTTGCCGTTCTTATGCGGCTTTTCGGCCGTTCGGCCGTTTTTGGGCTTCCACAACATTGCGCTTACTCCCGCACCCCACTCGTTTGCGAGGCCCCCCTCGCGCCGGGGCTTATATCCAACGCGCATGACAGTGACAACAAAATCGTGGAGCCGGATTTTGCCGGAAGCCGGTTCCTGCACAGGGTAAATTGTGGCGGCGCCCGAGGCTGCTTTCCGCAGGCGGACCCGATACAAATTCAGGGAAATCAGGTGTTTTAGGCGATGCCGGCCTTGGCCAGTTCGACGGCTACCCGCAGATCGATCTCCGCGAGGACTTGGTCAATCCGGTCGTCTCCCGACCCGTCGTGCAGGTCGGCGGCCACGGATTTAAGCCTGAACATCGTGGCCTGATCGAGAGTCCCGGCAAGCAGGCCAAGCTTGAGCTCGTCAAGGGCATCGAGTGCCCGCCGGCCGTGCTTGACGGCGCGGCGCCGGCGTTCGACCGGGTCTTCGACACCCTGAAGGGCAATCAGCGCGTCAATTCCGCCCAAAGTACGCAGCGCGACGGCTGCCGTCTGCGCTTGGGGAGCGTTCCCTTCCCCGACCGAGAAAGTGCCGCCGGACGTGCGGCGGGCAGCGCTCGGCGCCGCGGCCAATGACGTTCCGTTGGGTCCATAGACGCGCATAGGAAGTACGGTGTTCCCTTATGGTTAATGGCCGGTAAAACCTACCGGCAAGAATTGCCGGAAACCGGCAAAGGATGCTGCCCGGGGCCGGCCATGCCTCGCGGCGTACGATTATTATCCCTTTTACATCAACGTCTTAGATGAATCGTCCGGCGTGGCACGCTACTGGCATTGATTGGTTCGTCCGGACTCTTGGGGAGCAAGATGAGAGGGACGTTACAGACCGCGCTTGCTGCGCTGGTAGCCTTGAGCTGCGCCGTGTCACCGGCAGCGGCGACGTCGCGCATTAAAGACCTCGCCAGTGTCGAGGGTGTGCGACAGAACCAGCTGATCGGCTACGGCCTCGTCGTCGGCCTCAATGGCACCGGCGACACGCTCAACAATACGCCATTCACCAAGCAATCGCTTCAGGCGATGCTGGAACGCCTTGGCGTGAATATCCGAGGGCAGCAGATCCGTACCGGCAACGTCGCCGCCGTCATGGTCACGGCCAACCTTCCGCCGTTCGCCACCCAGGGCACCCGTATTGACGTCACCGCCTCGGCGATGGGCGATTCCAAGAGCCTTGAAGGCGGCACGCTCCTGGTCACCCCCCTCCTCGGCGCCGATGGCAACGTTTACGCCGTCGCCCAAGGTTCGCTGTCGATCAACGGCTTCCAGGCCGAAGGCCAGGCGGCCAAAATCACGCGCGGCGTTCCGACCGTCGGACGACTGCCGAATGGGGCCATCATTGAGCGCGAGATGGAATTCGCGCTCAACAGCGTCGGTCAGTTGCGGCTTGCTCTGCGCAATGCCGATTTCACCACGGCCAAGCGCATCGCTGTCGCGATCAACGACTATATCGGCGCGCCGGTCGCCGAGCCGCTCGATCCATCGACGGTGCAGCTCACGCTACCGAAGAAATTCCCGCAGAACGTCGTCGCCATGCTGACCGAGATCGAGCAGTTGCAGGTCGAGCCGGACGAAGCTGCCAAGATCGTCATCGATGAGCGCTCCGGCGTGATCGTCATCGGCCGCGACGTGCGCGTGTCCACGGTCGCCGTCGCACAAGGCAACCTCACCGTCACGATATCGGAAGCGCCGCAGGTTAGTCAGCCGGCGCCGTTCTCGCGCGGCCGGACCGTCACCGTCCCGCGCACGCAAGTCGGCGTGCAGGAAGAAGGCAAGAGACTGGCTCTCGTCCAGGAGGGCGTATCGCTGCAACAGATTGTCGATGGGCTCAATGCGCTCGGCATCGGCCCGCGCGATCTCATCACCATCCTGCAGGCAATCAAGGCCGCCGGCGCCATCCAGGCCGACATCGAGGTGATGTAATGACAAGCCTGAACCCCGTCGATTTCGGCACTTCGCTGTCCTCAATCGGCAATGCGACGAGCGCGCAGGCTCAAGCCGGACTCAAGACCAAAGCCAGGGCAAAGGCCGCGGCGCAGAATTTCGAGTCGATGTTTCTCAGCAATATGTTCCAGCAGATGTTCACCAAAGTCGACGGTGACGGGCCGTTCGGCGGCAGCGGCGCCTTGAAAATCTGGCGTTCGATGATGACCGACCAATATGCCAAGTCGTTCGCCAAGGCCGGCGGCATCGGAATCGCCTCGAAGGTCTATGACACGCTGCTCAAAGAGCAAGGGTTGAAGACATCATGAGTCCGATTACAACGACTGCCGAAGGCGAACGGGCGATCGGCGATCTGGCCGCATTGATCGAAAAGCTCAGCGGCGTCGTTGAGCAGGAAACGGTGCTGATTCACGCCGGCAAGATCCGCGACGCCTCGGCGCTTGAACCGGTCAAGGCGGAGCTGGCGGGCAAGTTGTTCGCAACCGGCGAGCGATTGAAGCAGAATGCAAAATTCCTCCTGCGATCGCTGCCGGAGCGCTGTGTGGCGCTGGCGCGCGTGCAGGAGAAGTTTCGCGCTATCCTGCAAAGAAACATGATCGTGCTCGCGACCGCACATTCGGTCTCGGAAGGAATTATGCGCCGGCTGTCGAGCGATCTCACGCGCAAGGCTTCGCCGCAGGTTTACGGCGCGTCAGGACGCACTGCGGCGCCCGGTCCAAGGCATGCGCGTCCCCTGGCGGTCAGCCGCACGCTCTAACAGCTTACTATTTTTGCGGGTAATGCAGGGCGTTATGGCCTTGCAGATCAGCCTTCTGGCTGCGCTGCGGTCCTGCGCGCCGCGATGGCGCAAAGCTCGCGGTGGATCCTTTCGATCGGCCCGTTCCAATCGTTGATCGCGCTTTGCCGGTAGAGACGCATGGTCGGATACCACGGGCTGTCGGTGCGGTGGAGCATCCAGCGCCAATCCGGCGCAAACGGTATGAGGACAGCCGTGGCCTTGCCCATTGCGCCTGACAGATGCGCAATGGAAGTATCGACACTAATCACGACATCGAGCATGGCAACGACCGCCGCGGTATCGGCAAAATCGGCGAATTCCCGGCCCAGTTGCGTCACATTGAAATGCCGCAGAATCTCGGCCTGATCGTCACTAACCTCTTTTTGAAGACTGACGAAATCAACTCCTGGAATTGAAAAAATCGCCGCCAGGCGTTCGAGCGTCATCGAACGATTGCGATTATTCGAATGCTCGCCTGCTCCTGCCCAGCATATGCCGACGCGCAGCCGGCCGTTCGCGGGCATCCTGTCCCGCCAAGCGGCGATACGCTCATCTTGCGCTCGAATGTAAGGAATACTCGCCGGGATCGTGGCGGGCTCTGTGCTGAACGCCAATGGCAAGCTCAACAACGAGCAATAAAAATCGAAATGCGGCAGTTCATCACCGTCTGGAATGACTTGCGCGACACCCGGGACTGTCGCCAACACCTCCGTCAACGGACGATGCGCGCCTATCAGAACTTTTGCGCCGAGCGTGGCCAGGAAGGCGGCGTAGCGCGAAAACTGGATGGCATCGCCAAAACCCTGCTCGGCACACAGGAGGAGCGTCTTGCCCCTGACATCCTCTTTGCCGGTCCAGACCGGGCGCGGATAAACCGGCCGCGCCGCGGCATACCGTTCGCGTTTCCAGCGGTATTCATAGCGTGGCCAGCCGGCCAAGAAATCGCCCAGGCACAATCGGACAAGCGCCAGGTTGAAATTCGCATCCGCGTGTTCGGGATCGCGCGTCAATACCTCGTCATAGCTCTGGATCGCCTCGTCGAGTCTGTTCAATGCGCCAAGCGCATTGCCGCGATTGAGGTGTGCAAGGATCGAATCCGGATCGGCGCGCAGCGCCTGTTCGTATTGCGCCAGCGCTTCCTCGGGCCGGCCGAGCTCGGTCAAAATGACCCCGCGCTGCGTCAGCGCCCCGGCATGATCCGGACGAAGCGCCAAAACCTCATCGTAGCCGGCACGCGCCTCGTCGTAACGCTTAAGCCGAGCCAGGACACGGCCACGATCGAACAGCGAGGAGATATGATCAGCCGGATCGGCTGCTAATTCCAGAAGCTGATCGTAGCTTTCAAGCGCTTCCTCGTTCCTGTCGAGTCCGGCGAGCGTGCTGGCGCGGTTCTGGTGAGCGACAAGCAGATCGGGAGTCAGTTCCAAAGCGCGATCGTAACTTGCGAGCGCCTCGCCGTAGCGGCCAAGGCCCTTCAGCGCATTGCCGCGATTGTAATGCAGCCGCGCGTCGTCAGCACGATCGGGCAACAAGTGATCGAATTGCGAGAGTGACTCGTCAAACCGTTCGAGAGCCTGCAGGATCGCGCCGTAATCCATCAGCGCGTCCGTCGACCCGGGTTTTGCTTTCAATGCGGCCGCTACCAGCCGCAAGGCCTCGGGAAAATTTCCTTGCTGGTATTTGACAAGGCCGGACAGGTGCAGCGCCGAAGAATGCGCCGGATCGTCATCGAGGATGGCGCGATAGGCTATGTCGGCTTCTTCGAGCCGGCCGATTTTGTGAAGTTCGAGTGCTTCCTGGATTGAAGGAGCGGATCGCGGCGATCGTGCGGTCGCATGCGTGGCCATGGCATCCCCGTCCGCGCATTCGAGCGCTCAACTGGAAGGTCAGCCAAGATGGTTAATGAAAGGTCAATCGCAACAATCGCGCGGCCCAAAATTCCTAAAGCCGGCCAATCGGCCGAAGTCCGGAAATCCAGCATTTGCCGGCTTCGCTGCGTCATCTTGCCGGCGGCGATATCGTTAACCAGGGGTAAAAAACAGCAAATTTGAACTCCGCGTTAACCGCAAGGGTCCAAGAAGAACGGACTGGATGACAGGTTTTGCAAGGCGTCGGCTCCCATGGGTACCGGAAGCATCGGCAGCGTCTCGTTCTGGCAACAGGACCAAAACTATTGGACGAACGTCCAGGCTGAAAATCAGGCGACGTCGGCGACTTCGGCGCTGATCAGCACGATGGGCAACGCCGTCTCTACCGAGGCCAAGGGCATTGCGAGCATCGCGAACAAAGAAGCGCTGACCCGTGTCCAGGCCCAGCTTACGGCCGCGCTACAAAGTGCTGTGCAGGCATCGCAGGCCGCTTCGACGTCATCGTCAAGCTCTACTACCGGCTCTGCGGCAACAGGCACGGGTACGGTCCCGGTCACGGCGAGCACGTCGCTTACAACGCTGAGAATCCCGCCGAATACCGCTTTCACTGTCAGTGATGGCACCAACACCAATACCTACACGTCGACAGGGACCGACACGGTCGGCGATCTGATCAACGGCCTCAATGCAGTCGGCCCGACAGCGGCAAATGTGGTCACCTACCTGAACAGCAGCGGCAACATCGTTGTGGCCGGCACGAATAACACCGTATCGGTCTCGGTCGGCGGCACCTTCGCCTCAAATATCGGCTTCGGCGCCAAGAATGACTCGTTTGCGCCGGTCGCCCCCGCGACAAGCTCTTCCAGCTCGTCTGGCTCTTCCTCGAGTTCGTCGGGCTCCTCGGCATCGTCGTCAAGCGGCACAAGCACTGCCCCCGCGTCGCTTCAAAACACCGCGACTGCGTTCAATTCATCGGCGGCATTGCAAACCGGCAGCACGGCCGAGAGCCTCCTCGGCAACGGCTCGCTCGTCGACCTCCTGGCCTGACGCCAGCGCCGCCCAACTCGCTGTCCGTCCATCGTAAGGCCAGCCGCGCCGGCCCCCTGGCGCCTCGCCGGCCGGCCGACTCCAGGCGGCATCCGCCATGCCGATTGCAACCAGTTGTTAACCATACTGAACCTACTTTTTACCCGAGGGAGCCCTTTGCAGCTCGGCAGCCGATCTCGCTGCAATTGGCATTTTCGGGGGCAGCATGTGCGGCATAGCGGTGGCCATCGATTGGCATGGCGCTGAAGCGGCTGTCCGGCGGCTGATTGCGGGCATCCTGCATCGCGGCGACGTTACCGATCCGCTTGTGACGGTCGGAAACAACATCGCGATGTGCACGCGCCGCCTGCGGATCGTCGACGCAGCGCACGGCGCACAGCCACAAGCCTCCCACGATGAGCGCTTCCTCGTCTCCTTCAACGGCGAGATCTACAACCATGCCGCCCTGCGCCATGAACTGGAGACGCTCGGCGTGCGTTTCCGCACCGAATGTGACACCGAGGTTGTCGCAAACGTGCTCCGCGCCTGGGGCCCGAGCGGGATCAAGCGCCTGGCCGGCATGTATGCCTTCGTCGCTGTCGATACGGCGACCGGCGACTTTATCGCCGCACGCGACCCTTTCGGAGTGAAGCCGCTTTATCTGGCGCAATCGCAAAATGGCTTTCTATTTTGCTCCGAGATCCGGCCATTGCTGGACGTCACCGAAGGGGAGGATGTTCTGCTATTGCCGCCGGGATATATGCTGACCCGGACCTCTTGCGGCCGCCATTACGACCCGCCGCCGGCAAAAGCCGCCAGCCAATCCTCACCGGAGGCGCTGGACAGTATTTTGGCCGAGGCCGTGCGCATCCGCGTGCCCACGGATCTCCCGGTTGCGGCGCTGTTCAGCGGCGGCATCGACAGCACGCTTATCGTGCACTATGCGCGGCGCTTCTGCCCCGCCCTGCCCGGCTATATCGCCGCCGGGACAAATTCCCCCGATCGCCACTTTGCCGAGCGCTATGCCGAGGAGACAGGCTTCGAATTACGGCACGTCTCCGTCGAGCCGCATGGTGCGAACACGCTTTCGCTCGTCGAGGCTGTGGTCGACACCGTGGAAACGTTCGAGCCGGCGGTTATACGGCCGAGCCTGCACACCTACCTCCTCTCGGAGCGCATTCATCAGGACGGCTTCCGCGTCGCACTCTGTGGCGAAGGCGCCGATGAGCTGTTCGCCGGCTACTCACCGCTCGAAAATGCGTTCATGCGATCGAGCGGCGAGGGCCATTACGTGCAGCAACAATGTCTGGACATGATGCATCGCGCGAATCTTCAAAGGGTCGATCGCTGCTCGATGCAGTTCCAGCTCGAAATACGCGAACCCTTCCTGGATCAAACGGTCGTCAGCTACGCCCGCGAACTCGATAAATCGGCTTTGCTGAAACAGGCCGGCGGCAACCCCGTCGGCAAAGCGCCGCTGCGCGCGCTCTACGATTTGTATCCATCGCAGCTGCCGGCCTGTATTCGCGATCGGCAAAAGATGCTGTTCAACGAGGGTGCGGGCGGTGACGTCGGAGAGTCCGGCTGGCTCGATTTGTTCGAGACAGCCTTATCCGACAAGGATTTTCAGGATGGGCGGCGCGAATTTTCAGACTTCGCGATCGCTACCAAGGAAGAGCTGTTTTATATACGCTCGCTCGCCAGCAAAATGGACGTGAAACGCATACCGCATCTGCGCGGACGTCTCCGTCTGGATATGCCGCGCGCCGCCTGACCGTAACGGCAGCTATCCGCGGATCAAGCGTTGCCGCGCAGACCGGCGGCGATGCCGCGATTGATCTGGATGATCGACTTCAAATGGTCCGGCTTCGGCTTGGTCATCAGCGAGAACGTCTCCGCCATGATGTACACGCCCAGGCGCCGGATATTCTCGCGCACCGCGGCCGGCAGTTTGTTGGTTTCGCTCGTCACTGCGTCGAGAAATACAATCCAGAGACGGCGATTATACAAAAGCGCGTCGTCCAGGCCGCGCGGTTTATCCGCCCAGGAATCATGAACAGCCTGCAATTTCGCCGCGGCCTGCAATAGCAAGTTCGCCTCGAGTTCCCGCGGGCTCGCCGTTTCCACGGCTGTCTTCGCGTAGGCGTTGCTGGCGTAGTGCATGTCCAGATGTTCCTTTTCGTAGGCAATGAGCTTTCGGGCTTCCTTAAGGGCTTTATACGTCTCGCCTGTTAAGATTCGATTGTTGATGCCCTCAATATACGGCTTGGCGCTGGGCGCGGCCTTGAGGAATTCACCCGACAGCCGATAGTAAAGCGCGTGGTGGTCCCGCGGCCGTTTTGCCGTGTAGATGAACTGCACCGCAAGATAGATGAGCTTCGCCAGGGTGTCGGCGCGGCTCAGCGACATGATGTCTTTTTCGCGCAAAATCGGAAGCGTCCCTTCGATCAAGAGACGCGCGCGCTGGTCGGTATTGGACACCACGCAACCGCCAAGCAGGATCCGCTCGTTGGGCTTGAGTTCGATCTTCAGGGCCACGCTCGACTCCTCCTGGCGCCTGCCCATCGTTGCGGATGCCGGTTAAGGGCCGCCTAAGGGTGAAGGCAATCGTGCATCACAAAGAGCGGGCGGAAGCGGCCGCCGCCTATTGACCCGCACCAATAGAAAACGGCGGAGCTTTCGCCCCGCCGTCTTCACCAGAAGCCTGTACCAGTAGTATTTTAGCCGAACAGTTTGAGCACCGACTGGTTCGCCTCGTTGGCGATAGACAGTGCCGAGATTTCGAGCTGCTGCTGGGTCTGCTCAGTCAGCAGGTTCGCGCTGGCCTGGTTCTGGTCGGCCAGTACGAGATTTGAGGCGCCGGTCTGCAGCGTATTGATGATGTTGGTCTCAAACGACTGCCGGGTCTCGATCGTCGAAGAGTTCGTGCCGAAAGTCTGCGTCTGGGCACGAACCGCGGTGATCGCGTTGTTGATCGACGAAAGCACCGTGCCGATCGAGTTGTTGTCCTGGAACTGATCGGCGTTCAGCGACGACAATCCCAGACCGGTGGAGGTGAAGTTGACGCCGGCGATGGTGAGACCGCTGGTGCCGTTCTCGTTGAAGTTGACCGTCAAGTTGTTGCCGGTCAGGAGGTTCACGCCGTTGTAGGACGAGTCACCGGCCAACTGGTCGATCTGCGTCAGCAACGAGTTGAAGTTGCTTTGCAGCGTCGAACGAGTGGAACTCGCCGTCACGACCGTCGACGTCGGCGTAGTGGTGCCGAGGCTGAGGCCGAGTGCGGAAACCGCCGAGGCGGAGCCGCCGATCGTCACCGAGCTCGTGCTGGTAGGTGTCAGCTGGAGATCGCCGCCGGAAGTAAACCCGCCGGTGATGTCCGTGAAGCCACTCAGCGCGGTGGTCAATTCAGCCTTCGTGGCGATCTCGCCGGCGCCGGTGCCGAACGTCAACGTATGCGTTGCATTCGAACCGACCCCAACCGTGAGCGTCGCGCCGGCATTGATTCCGGCAAGCGTCGTGTTGTAGTTGGCGTTTTGGGTCGCGGTGCTGAAGCCGAGAGCAGCGCCGATATCGCCCTGCACGGTGATCGCACCAGCCGAAGAAAGCTGGAGATCCCCGCCGACATTCGCGGCAGTGACGCCTGTGAGACTGACGGCCGACGCCAATTGAGCGCCAGTGGTGAAGGTATTGCTTCCGGCTTTGGCATTGCTCGCCACGTAGTAGAGGGTCTGGTTCGAGCTGCCGTTGGAGATAACCAGCGCCGAACCCAGGCTGAAATTAGCCGTAGTGGTGTCTGCGGTCGCAGTGGCGTTGCTGCTGGAAGCGGTGAAGTTGTTGCTGACGTCATCGCTGGTCACAACCACGCCGCCGCTGCCATTGACTGTCGCGGCTGCCTGGGTGCTGAGGTTGCCGGAACCGCCGGTGCTCAGAACGGTGGCAAGACCCGCGGCGCTATCGAACGTGTTGCTGCTTGAGGTGTTCGAAGTGCCGAACGTCGCGGTGACAGCGGTGCCGTTGCCGAGCTTGAAGGTGAGCGTATCGCCGACCGTGAGAGCGGCAATGCCGGACGCGCTGATCGTCGCAGTCGCCTGCGTCGAGGCGGTAAGCCCAGAAGAGCTGAAGCTTGAAGTCGCCGTCACCTGCGTGGAGTCGGAGGCAATCGCCGAACTGCCCGTCAGCGCGGCATCGGTGTAGGTCACCGTGCCCGACGTCGCCTGCTGCGCCTGCTGCGCGGTCGACAGCGCCTGCTCAAGCAAGCTGGTCAAACCGGTCAGACCGTCATTGGCCGCATTCAGCGTCTGCTGGGCCTGACCAATCTGGTCAAGGAGCGCGCTGAGGTCGTTGGCGCGATTGGTCAGGGACTGCGAGGTGAAATAGGATTGCGGGTTGTCGAAGGCGGTATTGACCTTCTTGCCCGTCGCCAGCTGCTCCTGCGTGGTGGTCAGGTCGGCCGACGTTTGTTGCAACGACAGGAGGTTCTGTCGAATGCCAGTGCTGAGAGTGATGTCAGACATAGTATGGTACCCTTCTGGTTACAGGCCGTACTGGCGTGCGCTCGCCATTAGCCGCGAGTGCATGTTCCGATCCAAACGATCGGTTGCCGAAGCTTTGCCGCAATTCATTTAAAGACGTGTAAACCTGTGCCTTAACCTACATTTGTGTGCGCCGCGGTAATCGGGGCGGCGATTCCTGGCCAAGGCCCAAGCTGCGCGTCCACAGAGGGTTTCCATTCGTACACCGGTATTCTGGGCAATCGCTTAAGGCGGCGTTAACCATTTGTCTTTGCTATTGGTTAACCATAATTCGAAAGTCGGGGTTGCGCCGACTAGCAGGCTGCCTCGATGTTGACTGCCTCTGAGCCGAACGCTGGTGCACCGACGACTTCGATCTCCCCGTGCGTCAATCTCGTGATCGCCACGCCATGCTTCGGCGGCCAGATTTCAGTTCTCTACGCCGCCTCGCTGTTCAAGCTGCAAAAGCTGGCGCGCACCTATAGCGATTTCAGCCTCAAAATCCTGTTCAAGGATGGCGACGCTCTGATCACGCGAGCCCGGGCAAGCCTCTTGTCGCAATTCCTGGATGATCCAGACGCGACACATTTGCTGTTTATCGACGCCGATATCGGCTTTGAGCCGGATCAGGTGCTGCGCCTGATCGAATGCGGCGCTGAGATGTGTGCCGCGGTCTATCCGATCAAGCGGATCGACTGGGACAAGGTGAAGTCGACGATCGAAGCCGGTCGTCCCAATCCGGCCGCGGCGGCCCTGAAATATGTATTCGAAGTCGACGATCCCAACGCCATCGTCGAGAAGAGCGGCTTCGTCAAGGTCAGTTACGCCGGCACCGGCTTTCTCATGATCCGGCGCCAGGCACTGGAACGAATGTGCGCGCACTATCCGCAACTAAAATACAAGCGCGATCATTCGATCGACGCCGCAACAGCGAGCATCAACCGCTTTGCCCTGTTCGAATGCATGATCGGCGACGACGGCACTTATCTCAGCGAAGATTTCGCCTTCTGCAAACGCTGGACCGGCATGGGCGGAGAGATCTGGGCCGATCTGCGGAGCGAACTGCTCCACGTCGGCCCGATGGCGTTCAACGGTGACTTGTCATCGCAATTTATGGGCGCCGCAACATAACGACTTTTGCACCGCATATCGCGCCGCAGCCGGATCTCAGCCTGCGGGGCGGCAGTATTCGACCCACATCTTCCGGTAGGCTGTCTCAAGCGCCTTGGTAAAGAGATCGGGATTGCCGGCAGGGCTGTTCAACAGCCGTGCCGGAATTTCGTAGCGCATCTTCTTGAGATATTCGGGCATGGCTGTAAATTTGGCGGCAATTTCGAGGTAGCCGTCCGCATTGTCGGAAACCCAGTCGTCGAGCCCGACAGAGGCGAGAATCGCACCAGCCGCGCGGCTCGTGATCGCGTTACCCAGCATGGCAACAACCGGCACACCCATTTGCAGCGATTCCAGCGTGCTGATGCCGCCATTGTGCGGGAACGGATCGAGGGAAATGTCGACGTCCTTGAAGGCCTTGAGATGGTCGCCGCGCATGCTCTTGCCGAGAAAGGCCACACGATCGGCCATGACGCCGAACGATTTCAGCTTTTTCACCATGCGATCGCGCGTCTCTGCTTCATCGAAGCCGTAGTGCTTCATGAGAATGTGCGAGCGCGGAACGGCATGAAGAATGCGAGCCCACAACGCCAAGACGTCGTCCGAAACTTTGGTGGCCCGATTAAAAACTCCGAATGTCACATAGCCATTGGTCAGCATCGGCGGGTCCGTCGGCCCGAAACCATCCGGTAATTGCACAATTGTCATCACGGTCGGCAGGTCCACGATTGTCTCGGCAAAGAGCGGCCGGATCGCGGGCGGACAAATAACCGGATGCGACAGCAGGTAGTCGATCGTCGGAAGTCCGGTTCCGGTCGCACCGGCGCTGACCTGGATCGGCGCGGGCTTGCGGGCAAACGCGGCGAGACGATCGCCGGTCGTAAAGCCGGACAGATCGATGAGAATATCGATCTCGTCGGCCCGAACCTGCTCGCAAAACTCCTCGTCCGATAATTGAACGACATTGCGCCACCGATCCGCACTGGCGCGAAAATGCTCGGTAAAATCGTCTTCCGCCTTCAAAGTGGAATAGCAGGTGACTTCGAATTGCCGTTTGTCATGACTTGCGAGCATGGGCCGAAAGGCCAAAGCGGCCGAGTGAAACCGGAAATCGCCGGAAACATAACCGAGCCTGAGACGCCGATTCGGATCGCGGCCATTGACGTGCGGCACGCTCGCTTGCTCTGCAAATTTTGCTCCGACATGCTGCCACCAGTAGCGGCGCGCCTCCTGCTGTTCTTCGATGCCCACCCCTTGAGCGAATTCAAGGACGAAAATCCGATAAGTAATGGCCGCTTCGAAGTCGGGCCGCAGCGCCAGCGCCTTGTCGAGATCGGTCAGCGCGTCACGGTCGCGGTTTGTTTCCAGGTAGGAAACCGCGCGCCCGAACAGCGCTTCGGGAAAATCCGGCTTCAACGCCAGGGCCTGACTTTGCGCGTCAGCCGCATCCTGATCCCGGTCCATCCGGCTGTAGGTCCGGCCGCGGCCGAACCAGGCTTCGGCCAGATCCGGCTTTAGCTCGAGCGCGCGATCGTAGGCCGCCAGGGCATCGTCGAAGCGCAAAAATTCCGAGTACATGTTGCCGCGGCCGAACCACGCTTTGGCGTAGTCCGGGCGCAGTTCGAGCGCCTTGTCATAAGCGGCGAGCGCGTCGTCAAAATGCCTGATCGCATCGAAGACATTGCCGCGGCCGAGCAACGCCTCGGGGTAGTCGGGCTTGAGCACCAGGGCCTGATCGTAGGCGGCGAGCGCCTCCAGGTGATGGAGGAGTCGCTCGAAAATATTGCCCCGGCCGAGCCAGGCGTCGGCAAGATCGGCGTTCAGGGCCAGAGCCTGATCGTAGGCCGCCAGCGCGTCGTCATAACGCTTGAGCTCGCAAAACACGTTGCCGCGGCCGAGCCAGGCTCCGGACAGATCGGGTTTTAGGCCGACCGCACGATCGTAGTCCGCAAGCGCTTCCTCATGGCGGCCGAGTTCGCGCAGAACATTGCCGCGGCCGAGCAAGGCCTCGGCAAAGTCGGGATTAAGCACGAGCGCCCGGTCGTACGCGATCAAAGACTCTTCATGCCGCCTGCGCTGGCCGAGAACATTGCCGCGGCCGAGCCATGCCTCGGTGAGGTCCGGCTTCAAGTCGATGGCCTTTTCGTAAGCGACGAGCGCCTCGTCGAGACGAAGCAAGTTGAACAATGAATTGCCGCGCCCGAGCCAAGCCCCGGCGAGCGCGGGGTCCAGTGCGGTCGCCTTGTCGTAAGAAGCAAGCGCGTCATCATGGCGCTTCAGCGCGGAACAGATGTCGCCGCGCGCGGACCAGGCATCGATCAGGTTTGGCTGCAGCGCCAGCGCCTTGTCATAGGCAGCGATGGCATCGTCGTAACGCTTGACCTGATTGCACAGGAGAGCCTTATTGACATGAGCTTCGGCAAATCGCGGCTCCAATGCGATTGCCTCGTCTACGCTGGCCAGGGCGGAGTCGTATTGCCCAAGGGCCGCAAACGCAGCGGCGCGCTCATTGAGCGCTGCGACATGCTTCGGTTGCAGCTTGAGCAGTTTAGCAAATTGCCCGAGACATTCCGGAAATCGGCCAAGCTTGTAATTCGAAAGCGCGCTCACATAGAGCAACGTGGCGCTATTGGAGTTAAGCTTCAGGCCGCGCTTCGCAGGTCTCGAGCGCCGTCTTGTAGTCACCTGCCTGAAACAGGATCGTGGCGTAGTTCTCGACAAAACCGATGTTGAGCGGCTTAATCGCCAGCGACCGCGCCAGATGAACCTTGGCTTGGGCAAAATCGCCCTTGCCCGCTTCCGCGACGCCCAGAAAATGCAGCGCCTGAAAGTTATCGGGGTTCTTATTGACCAGCGTGCGGTAGAGATCGGCCGCTTCGTGGAGTTTGCCGCTGCCGCGCAGAGAATGCGCCGTTTGCAGCGTCCGTTCGTCATAGGCTGCCGACATTAGGATTGACCAAGCGCCTGAATTGCCTAGCGCCCGCACAGGCATGGTGGCGCATCGAGATTCGCCAAAGCGACCGAATCAGCCTCTATTTTTGCATTTTCCGATGCGCACGCAAGACTGCGAAGGAAGGACGATGGCGGAAACAGCGGAGTTGATCGCGGGCGATGCCCTAAAGGCCGCGGCGCTCAAATACCTCGGGGAAATGCGCCCGAAAATCGAGCGGGAGCAAAACGGCCTGCACAGCATCTTCGACAGCTGGTTCACGCGCGTTCTCACCCGCCTCGTCAGTTTCGACCCAACCCGCTCCTGGGAAGACAGCGTGCGCGAAACACGCGCTGCGGTCGCCTGCAGAAGGCCAAAGTCTGCAATGGGACTTGCACCGGCTGCGTCTATTTCTCGACCGCTGGAAGCAAGGGCGGCTTGTGGAATATGCCCGCCGCGAGCAATCGCAAGTGCATTACCATCCGCGGTTCGGCACCGAGTTCGGTGTCGACGTGTTGTTGACGTGCCAGGGCGCGCCCTCGCTCATGAACTGGCGCGGCACGCCGCTGATGAAGAACGTTTTCGATTTCGCCATGTATCCGATGCTCCTCGCCGAAATCCGCCCACGAACCGTTTTAGAAGTCGGATCTGGCATGGGAGCAAGTGCCGCATGGCTCGCCGATAATCTCGCGGCGTGCGGCATCGAAGGCCGCGTGCACTCGGTTGATCGTGTCAAACCTCTGGCCGAGCATCCGGGCGTCACGTTCCGTCAGGGCGACTGTTCGCAGCCCGATCGGCTCTTCGATGCCGATCTACTGCGAGCCGAGCCGCATCCCTGGCTAGTCGTCGAAGATGCGCACCACAACGTTGGCGCCGTACTCGAGCATTTTCACTCTTTCCTGACGCCCGGCGATTATCTGGTCGTCGAAGACAGCGACGTGAAACGGGAGATAATCCGCACATTCATCGCCGCGCATCCCGGCGACTATCTGGTCGATACGCGATTTACCGATTATTTCGGCCGCAATGCAACTTGCGCCGCCGATTCAATATTTGTCAGGACAAAAGCAGACTGCGGCGCATTGCCATCGGCGAGCGGCAGATAGATTGCTATTCGCCTTATCCGGATGGCGCCGCAAGATAATTTACCAGACTGAATTGCGCCATGCGCGCTGTCACCGACAACGACGCGTCGAGGCTATTCTGCAGATGTCAGAAGCTGCTCGCCGATCTGGTTTTGATCGACGCCATCGATGTTCTGCAGCATGTTTTGCAGCGTCGTCTGCGTCTGCGTGTTCAGAGTGGTGGCGTTGCTTACGGTCGTCTGCGCGTTGGCAAGGTCGGCCTCGATGTCTTGGACCGACTGCGTGCCGGACTGGCCGTCGAGTTGAGACGCGACATGCTGGCTGAGCGCCTGATAGCTCGCCTGCGCATTCGGATCGCTCGCCGAATAGGTGGTGGCGGCCAAGAGCGCGACATTTGAGACCAGCGTGGTAATCGCCTGCTCGTTGGCGCGCATGCCATAGGAAATCGTCGTCGAGGGACCGACCTGCGCGGTCGCTGTCTGCCGCGCGGGCGTGCTGCCGGATTCACCCGTGTACCAGAACACCGTATTGGCGGCCGTGCCGGCCACCAGCCCCGTCGACGTGTCCGGTGGCGAGCCGTTGACCCGCATCGGCGGGTTGGAGTTGAAGAAATCATTGGCTGCTGCGATGGCGGAGGCGGTCGGCAGTGCCGTCTGGGCAAGACCGCTGACCGCCGTCGTCAACGCCGCCTGAAGGTTGGTCGCGGTGGCGGTCGAGTTCGCGCCGATCGTGAACTGATTGGCGCCGGGCGGCGACGCTGCCGTTGCGGTCAGCGTGATTGTCTGGCTGGATCCGTCCGGCAGCGTCAGGTTGAATGCAACGGTGTCGCCTGCATTCGGATTGGTCGCTCCAAGATCGACAGTCGTCGACGGCGGCGCCCCTGACGGCCCTGTGACAGTGGCGCCGGTCAGGTTTGAATTCACGCTCGAAAGAGTGAACCCGAACGGCGAGCCGTCCTGGCTGATTGTAACGCCGGTGCCCGAACCGGTCGGGGCAATCGCCAGCCGGCCAAGGCCGCTGACGCCAAGGTCCGCCTGCTGGCGCTCCGAAATCACCTGCGTGAGGCCGGCCTGCGCGCCCGTACCGTTGAGAATATCGCTCGTGCTGGCGACGGACGGCTGGTTCGTCGCACTGCCTGAGAAGATGTAATTGTCGCCGACCTGGGTATTGAGCAGTGAAAGGATTTGGTCGAGCTGGCCTGCGGCCGCGGTCTGCACTTGTGTCTGACCGTTATTATTAAGCGAAAAGGCGGAAACCTGCTGATTGATCGACTGCTCAACCGAGGTCCGCGGTACTGTCGAGCTGGGTCAGTGTCGACTGAGCGATGCTCAGCGTGGTCCCAACGGATTGGGCATTGTTGTTATACGCGTTGACCGAAGAGAGCTGGGCATTGAGCGCAAGTGCGACACCGGCTTGCGAGCCGAGGCCGGAATAGGTCTGCGCTGCCTGATTGGTACTCAGCTCCTCGCTCAGCGTGTTCAGTTTGTTGTTCAGGTTCGTTACCGCCTGGATATTGGCAGCGGTGATCGATCCGGGTCCGGTGATACTCATTACGACACCGCCTGTAGCAAGGTCTGCATCATCTGCTGCACGGTCGACATGACCCGCGCGTTGGCACTGTAGGCATTCTGGAGCGCAATCAGGTTCGACATTTCGGTGTCGATGCTGACGCCGGACTGGTCGTTAAACCGCTGTTGCAATGCCGTGACGACCGTATCCTGGCCCTGCTGCAAATTCGTCGCCGCATTCGCGGCTTGCGCCTGCTGATCGACGACCGCGCTCATATATTGGGACAGACTGCCGGAATAAGGCGCCGTCGCGCTGCCGAGCCCGGTGCTCGGAGAGAAAGTCAGCGTCGCATTGGCCAACTGATTGAGAATGAAGTTCGGCCTGGTCGAGTCTCCGGCGGTCGTATTCGACGCGTAGGCAATCAATCCGCCCGGGTTGGTCACGAGCGCGCCGTTGACCGCAATGCGGCCTGCCAGCCCGGTCGTCTGCGATCCATTCACGGTTTGCGCGCCGGTGATCGGCTGCGTCCCGTCGAGAAACATCGGCAGTTGCGGGCTGCCGCTGGTCAGCGATGTGGCCGTCGAGGTCGCGGTCAGGGAATTGACGACATTGCCGCTGCCGCTGGCATTGAGAACCTGCAGCACTGTGCCGGACGGATTGGAGAATTGCAGGTTTGTCCCAAGCGCGGCGTTGAGCTGCGTCACGACGGCGCTCATGCCGGCGGAGAGATTTACCCCGATCACCTGATTGTTCGAGCTGGATGACTGCGCCGGAAGCGTGCCGCCCGCGCCCAGCGCCACGATCGTGACGGTGTGCGTAACATTGCCGGAATCCGTATAGGTGAGCTGCGCCGAATTGCCCGCGGAGAGACTACCGAGGTCGACGCTGAACCCGGACTGGGAGCCCGACGTCACGGCCGTTCCCGACGTCGTCTGGTTCGACAGCGCCTGCGACATCTGATTGGCCATCTCGTCGAGCTGGCTCTGCGCTTGCGGCAGTATCGTGTCGCGCATTTGCAGATAGGCGCCGATCTCACCCGACTGAATGGTGTTGTCGGCGACGAGATCGGTGGTGCTTCCGCTCGGTGACGTGAGCGTAATTGTGCCGGCGCTGTCCTGGCTCGGGTCGGCGCTCCACTGATCGGTCGCCGAGAGCGTTCCGACATTGCTGAAATTGAGCTGCGACGCCTGCTGGCCGGACACCAATTGCTGGCCGGTGCCGGTGAACACGGCAATCTGGTTATTCGCGCCTTGCGACACGCGGATATTCATCAACTGCGAGAGTTGAGTGATATCCTGGTCGCGCTGATCCTCGAGCGTCGCCGTAGAACTGTCGGGCGCCGCAGAGATCAATTGCTCATTGATCTGCGCAATCTGCTGTAACGCGGTATTGGCCGTCTGAACGTCGCTTGATATCCCCTGCTCGGCCTGGCTGCGCAATTGCTGGATGCTCGTCGTCATCGAATTGAGGCTTTGCGCCAGTTCCTGCGCTGCGCCTACCACCCCGGACTGGCTGGAATACGAACTGGGACTCGTCGACAGCGTCTGCAGCGCGCTTGTGAAATTATTGTAGATGCCGTCGAGCGAGGTTGCGGATCCGGGCGTTCCGTAGATGTCCTGGAGCTGCTGATAGAGCGACGCGGTCTTGTCGGCGAAAGAGCCGCCCGAGGTTTCGGTCCACAACTGGCTCTGCAACAATGTATTGAGATTGCGATTGACGCCGGTGACATCGACGCTCGTGCCTGCCAGGCCGGCATTGGCGACCGTAATCTGAGTGACGCTCTCGTCGACGTAGCCCGCCGTATTGGCGTTCGCCACGTTTCCGGCAATCACCGACAGCGCTTGCTGGGTCGCGTCGACGCCCGCAGTTGCCGCGGACAGGGCCTGGTTAATGCTCATGACTGCGGCGGCCCAGGATCAGGATCCGGATCAGGATTCGCGGCTGACGAGACGCCCATCCTCACTGCGCAAACTCACTGGATGACTTGCAGCAAGCTCTGGATCATCTGGTTAGCGGTCGTCATCACGCGGGCATTGGCGGAATAGGCCTGCTGCGCCACGATCAAGTTGCTGAACTGCGTCGAGATGTCGACGTTCGAGGACTCCAGCGAGCTACCGACGATTTTGCCGGTCGCCGAATAGATCGGCGGCCCGGATTCGGTGGTGGCCGCATACGCGCCGCCGTTGAGCGCTTGAAGCGAATCCTCGCCATTAAAGGTCGCCAGAGTGATCTCAGCGAGCGGAATGGTCTGGCCGTTGGAGAACGAGCCGACGACCCGGTTCTGGCTGTCGACCGAGACCGACTGCAGCTGGCCGGCGGCAAAGCCGTTCTGCTGCAACTGGCTCACCTGCGCGGTGGTACCCGACGTCGCAAACTGCGTCAGTCCGTTATTGCCGAACGATACCTGAACGTTGCCGAGCGAGTCGCCGTTGACGGTCAGGTTCTGCAGCGTTACGCCCGACACGGCCGGGCTCAGCTCGCCGCTTGAGTTGAACGTGAATGTTGTGCCGGCGTTCTGCCACGCCGCTTGCGTGCCGGTCGCACTGCTGTTGGTCTGATAGTACAACTGCCATGCGTCGGTGCCGGTACTGCCGCTGGCGCTGCTGATCTTCGCCCAACGCAAGTCGACGTTCACGGCATTGCCATCGCTGTCATACGCAGTGATCGAGCCGCCATCGACCGATTCACTGTCGAAAGTCGAGACGTCATTGCCGATCACGCCGCCCGTCGCCGGGGTGGCGGACGTGGTCAGAATTCCGAAATTCGCCGCATTGGCGGTGCCGCCGACACCGAGCGTCGAGGCCGCGTCGGTTCCCGTCAGGCTTATGTCGCCGTTAGCGTCGACCGAGCCGATAACCCCAGTGAGACCCTGGATCGCGGTTTGCAATTGCGCGAGCGTCGCGACGTCGCCAGCTCCCGTGCCGAACGTGATGGTCTGCGGCGTGCCGCCGGCGACCGTGACGGTCAATGTCTGCCCCGACGTCACCGCACCTTGCGTCAGGAGATCGACCGGTTGTGCAGTCGTCGCCGCAAATCCGATCGACGCCCGGCCGGTGCCTCCAACGGTAATCGATGCAGTCGGCGAGGTGCCCGTGAGGACGATCTGCCCGTTGCTGAGAGTGGCTGTCACATTGTTCGCGGGACCGGAATTGATCGCATTGATCAGATCGGCCACCGTCGAAGTGCCTCCCGCCGTGAAGGTGGTCGTGTTGGATCCGTCGTTGACAGTATAGGTATCGCCGGACGTCAGCGCGGTGGTAGCGGTGAGCGTGGTTATGGAGCTCGATGACGTTGCCACGGCATCCGGCGACAACGTCGCGCCGGAACCGATGATTTGCGCACCAGCGATCGGATTCGCCTGGAAATTGGATTCGTCGAGCGTTGCCGCGGGTTTGCTCGGAAGATTAACCTGATATTGAATTTGCGTCGTTTCTTGCGCCGGCACGAAATTGTTCTGGAATTGCAGGACCTGCGGGACGCTGCCGGTGGGATTGCCGGTGGTCGCGCTGACAGGAATGCCCATCAGATAATAGCCAGCGCCGTTGACGAGATTGCCGTTGGCGTTGAGCTGAAAGTCGCCGGCACGCGTATAGTCGCTTACGCCGTTGAAGTTCGGCTGATTATCGGTAAAGCCCGTGGGCTGGGCGACGACGAAGAAGCCGTCACCGTTGATCGCCATGTCGGTCGATACCGACGTGCTGCTGATCGTGCCCTGGACCGTGTTGGTTGCAGCCGACGAGGCGATGACGCCATCCGTGGTTTGCTGCTGGATCGCGGCCTGGGAGACCAGATCGGCGAAGCTGGTGTCGGTCTCCTTGTAACCGGTTGTTTGCGAGTTCGCGATGTTGCCGGAGATATTCTGGAGCGCGAACGATTGTGCCTGCAGACCAGCCACCGCGGTGGTCAATGCGTCGAAAATACCCATGACATTACCCTCCAACTCGATCTCAACACGACAGCGGCGGACAGCCGCACTCAGCGCAAGATGCAGCAAACGCTGTGCCACAGAAAAATTACGCTATTTCAAATAGTTACGATGGCGACGTGGTCTCGCCTGGTACAGATGTGCCGGTCAGCGGGCAAAATTTGCCGCCTCGCGCGGCCACTTTGTGCCGCGCGATCGCGTCATTTTCGGATAGTGTCGGCGGCGTGAATGCAGGAGCGGAAAGAACAACCATGCGCTTCGAAGGCACCAGCGCTTACGTCGCCACCGACGATCTCAAAGTTGCAGTCAACGCCGCGATCGCGTTGGAGCGGCCGTTACTGGTCAAGGGTGAGCCCGGCACCGGCAAGACCGTACTCGCCATTGAGATCGCCAAGGCGCTGTCCGCTCCGCTCATCGAGTGGCACATCAAATCGACCACCAAGGCGATGCAGGGACTCTATGAATACGACGCCGTCACGCGGCTGCGCGACAGCCAGCTCGGCGACGCGCGCGTCAAGGATATCCGCAACTACATCAAGCGCGGCAAACTCTGGGAGGCATTCGTCGCCGACGAGCGGCCCGTTCTGCTGATCGACGAAATCGACAAGGCCGACATCGAATTCCCCAACGATCTCCTTCAGGAACTCGATCGCATGGAATTCTTCGTCTACGAAACGGGCGAGACGATCCATGCGCGGCGGCGCCCGATCGTCGTCATTACATCCAATAATGAAAAGGAACTGCCGGACGCGTTTCTACGGCGATGTTTCTTCCATTACATCCGCTTTCCGGATGCCGACACGATGCGCGCCATTGTCGAGGTGCACTTTCCGGGAATCAAGAATCGCCTGGTGTCGGAGGCGCTGAAACTTTTCTACGAGATCCGCGACGTGCCGGGCATGAAGAAAAAGCCGTCGACGTCCGAATTGCTCGATTGGCTCAAGCTGTTGATGGTTGAAGACATCTCCGCAGAGACGTTACGCGAGCGCGATCCGAAGCGGCTCATTCCGCCGCTTCACGGCGCACTCATCAAGAACGAGCAGGACGTGCACCTGTTCGAGCGGCTTGCTTTTATGAGCAGGCGAGAAGGCCGCTGACGCGGCCGACCTGAGCGTCACCACCACGGATGCATGCTGAAGGCATAAGTAGCGCCGACGCCGAACGTGAATTGATTCGGCGAGCCGCGCTGGATCACCAGAGGAGAGTTGGCCGCGGAGTCGGTCAGCCGTTCATACTCGACGATCGCGTGGGCCGCCCATTGGTCGTTGAAAAAATATTCCAGTTGGGTCCCGGCGCCGTAGGAGTAGAAACCGCCGCTGACGTTGTAGACCGGCAGCCGCGGAAGGCCGGCAATGGTGGATGAGCTCGACTCCAGCGGTGTGATGCTGAAATAGGGTGAAAGCGCCGCCGTGGACTGCGCCGTTATGCGCGGTCCAATAGACCACCTGAACTGTCCGAACGGAACGACCGCATCCAGGAAGAGATCTCCGGTGACGCCCGTTTCGCCGCCGAAGCCTTGGCGCACCTCGCCATGCAACCTCAGCCACGTCACCGGCCAGAATTCGGCGAAAGCGCCCGCTTGCAGCGCATAGTGGACGCCGGCCAGCCCCTTGAGCTCGTTGTAGTCTGACGGGTTGACCTGCGAAACAAGCTTGAATGCCGGGCCGAGCTTGAACTGCCCAATATCGACAAGGTCGATGCCGAAGCTGTCGCGCGCACCAAAATACTCCGGCGGCGTGCCCGCCTTGCGAACACTGAACAGCGGAAAGACGTTAAGGCCGAATTTGCTGTCTGAAGCGCCCGGCCAGGCAGGGACCGCACGCGGCTCGGCGCCGATCGTAACGATCCAATCCGGCACCGCCGGCGCATAGGCCGCGGGCGCCGTGGGCACCGGCTGAGCGGGCAGATCGGCCGCGGCTGCCATTCCCGGCGCCGCAGCCATCGAGGCCGCCAGCGCAAAACCCAGCCATTTCAATGCCATCACCTCTGCCCTGCCCGGATTCCCACGTTCAATCCGGATCATAGAGCAAGAAAGGTCCAAGCGCGAAAGTGGCATGTCGGCTGGACTTGGCCGCCGGCTGTTGTCGAAACGTTCGGCGTGGCTGGCTCAGCCCTTGGCGTCCTGGTCCGCGCCGCCCCCGGTGCTGGTGCGGCGTTTTCGCCGCCTTGCGGGCCGCGGCAGAGGATATTCCCCGGCCTCAGACGCCGGCCCCGCGGCACCGTCGGTGTTGCCGGGTGGCGGAATAATCGAAGCGCCGGTTGTGGCCAGGTCTTGCCGCACCATTGCCTCCTCCTCTGCCGCAGACAATTGCGCCGCCCGCGCCATCGCGGCGTCACGCGCTTGACGATGCGCGAGTTCGCGCGCTTTGGCGCGGCGCTCGTCCATCGCTGCCCGCATGCGCTTGATCCAGGTTCGCATCTGCATCGCAGCACGGCCGAATACGCCTCCCGCCCAGACCAATTCGAACGGCGTGAATTTTCGCCAGGTCTGATCGCCGTCGACGATGGCGCGTGCGATGAGATTGCCAGCCATGGCCGTGGTGTTGAGACCATGGCCGCCAAAGCCGCTCGCCAGCCACACGCCGGAACCGAGTTCCCCGATCTGCGGCATGCGGTGGATCGTGATTCCCAAAGTTCCGTTCCACGCATAATCGGCGACGACCTCGCCGAGCTGCGGATAGGTTCTTTTGATATCGGCCGTCAGCGCATGCGTATAATGGCGCACATCTCGCACCCACGACGTTGAGCGGCCGGACAGCATCAGACGATCGCCGCCGACGACGCGATAGTGATTGTCAGCCAGATCGGTGTCGCTGACGGCGCCGCGATAGCCGACCGCCTCGCCGAGCGCGTCCCCGAGCGGCGCAGTGGCGATGACATAGGTCGTCACCGGCAGAAGCGTCGCGGCGACCCGCGGCATCAACGGCCCAAGCTGCACGTTGCCGCACAACACGACGTGGTTTGCGCGCAGCCGTGCGCCCGGAGTGACGATACGCTTGCGAACTCCGCTCGGATCGATCGACAGCGCCGGCGTGTTCTCGAAGATGCGCGCCCCGTCGCGTTCGGCGGCGGTGGCAAGCGCCAGCGCATAGTTGAGCGGATGGATGGCGATCGCGCCGAGATAGTTGATCGCATTGAAATAACGCTCGCTGCGGAGCGTCGCACGCACGCGTTCGGTCGGCCACGCTTCGATGTCGCAGCCCAACTCTCCAAGGAGCGCCACGTAGCGCACGAATTCATCGCTGTCGTCGGTTTTGGACACATGAAGCCAGCCGTCCTGCGGATCGACGCCGGCCGCATCTTCGGCCCGGGAGGCGTTGCGCACATAGTCGAGACCAGCCTGCGCCAGACTCCAAAGACCCCTGGTGCTTTCGAAGCCGACCCGGGCGATCAATTTGTCCGCATCGGCGCCAAATCCCGGCAGCACGAAGCCGGTGTTGCGTCCGGAAGCGCCGGCGGCAAGGCGGCCCGCCTCGATCAGCACGACCGACCAGCCGCTGCGGGCAATTTCCCGTGCCGTCGTAAGCCCCGCCAGGCCTCCGCCGATCACACAAACGTCGACATCGAGATCGAAAGAAAGCGATGGCCGCGGCGGCGCGTCCACCATCGTGGCGGCGTACCAGCTATTGCTGTAAGCCTTTATATCTGCGTCGCTCATCGCCAGACTTTGCTGCAGTTTTGCGGTGTGTATGTAAGGACTTCCGATCTTCCCGACTAGACACTCAAAGCCGGGAAAGCGACATTGCCAAAATGCGCCGTCTGATGCTGCTTCGCCATGCCAAGACCGAGCGCGCCGAACCGGGCGAGCGCGACCGCGATCGCAAGCTGATGAAACGCGGCCGCGCCGATGCTCCAGCGCTCGCCGCCTATATGGCGCGCCATGACCTTATCCCGGATCTCGCTCTGGTCTCGCCGGCAGTGCGGGCGCAGGAAACCTGGACGCTCGTCGCCGGCTGCTTTGCCAAGGCGCCACGCATTTTGACCGACAACCGCATCTATAATGCCACTCCCGACGGGCTTATCGGCGTCATAGCCGAAAATCGCAAGGCACAGAGCCTCATTATCGTAGGCCACAATCCGAGCCTGCATGAGGTCGCGTTGCAATTGGTCGGATCGGGCAACCGGGAAGCACGCGTAAATTTGAACGAGAAACTACCGACATCGGGCTTTGTCGTCATCGATCTGCCCATCGACGATTGGTCCGACGTTCGTCCTCGCGAGGGAACACTGGAGCGCTTCGTCACCCCTCGCTTGATTGCGGGCGCGACCGAATGATGCGCGGGACCAGCACTCTCATCCAAACCTCGCGCGATCAGTCGCCGGCCATACCGCAGCCGCCTTTAACGGATCTAACACTCGCCGGACACTTGCTGGTCCCTGTTGCGGTATTCGTCGTCTCCACTCTCGATATCGACTTTACACATGTATCGAACTTCATTGGGACGCTATGGCCGTCCAATGCGATTATCCTGGTGGCCTTGCTCCGTCGCGTTCGAAGCATCCGGAACTATTGCTCGATATTGCTGAGTGGCTGCGCCGCGATTGCCCTGGCGGCAATAGTCGCCGGTACCAGCCCAACGATGGCTACGATCCTGGCGGTGGCAGACCTCACCGAAGTCACCGTTGCCCTGGTGCTGTTGTCGTTATTTCACATCGAAGCGACCAATCTGTCGTCGTTCAAAAATCTGGTGATTTTTATTGTCGTCGCGGGCGGCATAGCGCCGCTCGGCAGCGTCGTCATCTGCATCCCAACGTTTGGAACGCTGCACGGGGTAGACTCGCTCGCCATCGTGCGGAACTGGTACGCCAGCCACGCGCTCGGCATGATCATCGTGGCGCCGTTTCTGATCAGCATCACCTCCAACGAATGGCAGGTGCAGCGCATAAAAGAGCGGGCGCCGGAGGCCGTAGCCATCCTCGCGCTGTTCGTTGCCGTAGGCACCTGCGCAGCATACTTTCGGCCGGTTATTTTCATAATCGCTCCGGCAATATTGTTTGCAACGGCCCGGTTCGGCGTCATTGGCGCCACGGTTGCCACCTTCGTGACGACACTCATTGCCACCGGCTTTGTCGTCATGGGCGTCGGTCAACCGCTGCTCGCGCAGCACGAATTATCGGAGAGAATACTGAGCTTGCAGGTCTTTCTTGCAATCATCTCGTTCTGGTCGATACCGACCGCGGCGTTGTTAGCCGAGCGCGATCACTTGCTGGAGGGTTTGTCGCGGGCCAATTCGCAACTGGCGGCAGAGAGCGAGAACAAATCGCATCTGGTCGTCGGCCTACGCCGTCACTTGTCGACCGTCGAAGAGAACGAGCGCCTGCGGCTGTCGCATGAATTGCACGACCAGGCTGGACAAAGTCTCATCGCCGCCATCCTGCAGCTCAGCGAAATCGACCCATTGATCGATGAGCCGGCCCGGGAACGCGCGCATCAAGTGCGCAAAAAAATGGAAGACATGGGCAAGACCCTCCACCGGATCGCGTGGGAGCTGCGCCCGCCCTCGATCGACGAGTTGGGTTTGCGCAAGGCCCTGGCAAGCTACATCGCGGAATGGGGCGAACAGTGCGATGCCGATGTCGATTTCCACTGTGACGACCCGCGCCTCGATGAAGTGCCGAACGACATCGCCGCGACTGTGTACCGTGTCGTGCAGGAAGCCCTGACCAACATCGTCAAACACGCGCAGCGGCCCGCCAATGTCAGCGTGGTCATTCGGCGTCCGGATACGACATTGCAGGTCATTATCGAGGATGACGGCTGTGGCTTCGATACGGCGGCACTTGGCGAGAAATCCGGCAGACGCCGCGGCATGGGCCTCGACGGCATGCGGGAACGACTGTCATTAATCGGAGGAATACTCGAAGTGGAGTCCGCGATCGGCGGCGGCACTACGATCTTCGCCCGTATTCCGCTGGATGGATAAAGGCCGCTGCTTTGACACAGACCCGAATTGTGCTCGCCGACGATCATCCCATCGTTCTTGATGGCTTGCGGAACCTGCTTCGCGCGGAAACCGATTTCGAGCTCGTGGGCGAGGCCGCGAGCGGAACGGCCGCGCTGAAGATCATCCGCGAGAAGCGCCCTGACGTCGCCGTTCTCGACATATCGATGCCAGAACTTAATGGCATAGTGCTCAGCCGCAAATTGGCCGCGGAAATGCCGGCGCTGCGCGTCATGGTGCTCACCCTGCACGAAGACAGGGCCTATTTGAATCAGGCGCTGGAAGCCGGCGTACGCGGTTATGTCCTCAAAAGATCGGCGGTAGAGAATCTGGTGCAGGCGATCCGCGCCGTCATGGTCGGAGGAACCTATGTCGACCCGGCCATCGTCGGCCGCGTGTTCGATGCCAAACGGCCGCGCAACAAACCGTCCGCGCAACGGGGCGTCCTCCCCGCTTTGGCCGAACGTGAAGGTGAAGTCCTGAAATTGGCGGCGCAGGGATTCACCAACAAAGAAGTCGCAACGCGGCTCGCCGTCGGCGTGAAGTCCGTCGAGACTTACAAAGCGCGCGGTCTCGAAAAGCTCGGATTGAAGTCCCGCGCCGAATTGGTGCGCTACGCGTCGGCGCAAGGCTGGCTGGACATCTAGCGTCCGCGGCGTCTCTTGGTAAATCCCTGGTAAAGATGTCAGGCAATTTCTGACAGCGGCGATCCGCATTCTTGCGCCGGTGCTGAAGAGTTTCCTGTATGACATCGATCGGGCGACGGTGAGACGAGCGACGGTTTTTGCGGTCGCACCGGTGTATTGGGGACGAGCGATGCCGAAGACGGCGAAGGCTACCGATATCGGCGGCAGGCCGAAGGCCGACAGTGATGTATTGCATTTCCTCACGCGCACGCTGCAGTCCCACGTCCTCGACGCCGAGCCGCAGGACGTCCTGGCGAAGCTGAAAAATCTGAAAACCGCCCTCGATCAGCAGGAAACCACCTTGCTCGATTGGCCGGATTCGCCGAGCAAGACCCGTATGTGCGAGGCACTGGCAAAGGCGAAAGACCAGGTCGCCCAGATTGTCGACCATTACGACAACATCGCCCGCCAAAATCCGTTATTGCGCGAGGCCAAAGCGCGCTGACGCCGTGACGCCGGCGCGCGAGCGGGTATTCAATTCATGACTCAACCTGCCGGCCGCGCATCGTTTCCGCTTGATCTGTCACTGATCAGCTTTCTTGTCGTTGACGATCAGCCGTTCGCGCGTCGCATGGTTCATTCCATGCTGCTCGGCTTCGGCAGCCGTGAAGTTTATGAATCCGCAAACGGTATCGAGGCTTTCGAGCTGGCGCGAGCGGTGATGCCGAGCATCATCATCAGCGATTTGATCATGCCCAACTCCGACGGCCTGCGATTCCTCAAGACGGCGAAAGATCCGCAGTCTCCGGTGCGCGACATCCCGATCATCGTCCTGTCCGACTATCTGACCAAGGCAGCCGCGCTGACGATACGAGACACCGGGGCGCACGAATTGCTGGTCAAACCGGTTTCGCCGAAGGCGCTGTACGAGCACATCACGCGCATCGTGTTGCGCAGCGATCAGGCCAACCAGCCGCCCGCCTTCGCGCAGAACCAGAAAAGACGCGCCGAGCAAAAGCGCAAGAAAGACGTCGAGATCGCCCTCGTCTAGCCGATCCTGCTGGCGATTCTTTTCCCTGCGCGCGTCAACTTACCCCGCAAGCGCCGCCAAAATCCGCGCCCAGCTGCGGATGCCTTTGTGGAAACATTTGAGATCGTACTTTTCATTCGGCGAATGAACGCGGTCGTCGTCGAGCGCAAAGCCGACCATCAGCGTGTCCATGCCGAGCACGGTCTTGAAATCGCCGACGATCGGGATCGAGCCGCCGGCGCCGACGGTGACCGCCTTCTTGCCCCACTCCTCGGCAAGCGCGGCGCGCGCCTTGGTGAGCGCGGGACTGTCGAATGCCACTTCGAAAGCCGGCGCGCTGGTGAAATTGCCGAAGTCCACCGAGCAGTCGGACGGCACCCGCGCGCGCACGAATTCGCGAAAGTTCGTGCGGATCTTTTCCGGATCCTGCGCGCCGACCAGGCGGAACGAGACTTTGGCCATCGCCTTGCCGGGTATCACGGTCTTCGCGCCCTCCCCGGTATAGCCGCCGATGATGCCGTTGACTTCGGCCGTCGGCCGCGTCGAGATTTGCTCGATCAGCATGCGGCCTTTTTCGCCGGCCGGGACTTTCAGTCCGATCGGGCCCAGGAACTTCTCGGGCGTCAGGCCGAGTGCCGGCGAGATCGGCCTTGATATCGGCCGGCAGTTCATGGACGCCGTCGTAGAATCCGGGAATGGCGACCGATCCATCCGGCTTGTGGAGCGCCGAAAGAATATCGGCCAGCACATGGATCGGGTTGCGCGCCGCACCGCCGAACAGTCCGGAATGAAGGTCGCGGTCGGCGCAGGTCAGCCTGATTTCTTCATAGACGAGGCCGCGCAGCGAGGTCGTGATCGAAGGGGTCTCTGCATCCCACATGCCGGTGTCGCAGACGAGCGCGAGATCGCGCTTGAGCTCACCGGCATTGTCGCGCACGAAGTCGAACAGATGCTTTGAGCCGCATTCCTCCTCGCCCTCGATAATCATCGTGATGTCGAGAGGCAGCTTGCCCGTCACCGCCTTGAAGGCGCGGCAGGCCTCGACGAAAGTCATCGCCTGGCCCTTATCGTCGCAGGCGCCGCGCGCGACGATGATCTTGCGTCCGCCGTCGAGCGTCTCGATGCGCGGCTCGAACGGCGGCGTCTGCCACAGATCGAGCGGATCGACCGGCTGAACGTCGTAATGGCCGTAGAACAATACGCGCGGCGCACCGGCGTTACCCGAACCGTTGCCGCTCTTGCCGATCACGATCGGATGGCCCTCTGTCGGGCGCACGCTTGTGTCGAAGCCAAGGCTGCGCAGATCGGCCGCGACACTTTCGGCAGCTTTTTGGCACTGCGGCGCATAGGCCGGGTCGGTCGACACCGACTGGATGCGCAACAGCGAAAACAGGCGATCGAGGCTGGCGTCGAGATCGCGGTCGACGCGATCAAGAACCGCGGGCAATACGTCTGCTGTTGTCATGCTCTCACCGCCTCAAAACGCCGCCGAGCGTCCCGCGCACGACGGCCTTGCCGATATTGCCGGCAGTCTTGCCGCCGGTCGATTTGGAAAACTCCGACGCAACCTGGGTGGCAACGCCGGCAACCACGGCGCGGGCAACATTCCGTGCCACGCTCTGCGACGTGGTCAGAGGGCTGCCACGCGGCCGGCCGATGCCGAAGAGGTTGCTGAACCATCGTCCGATCCGGTGGAAGAAACCCACATGCGCCGGAACCGGCGCCTGGCCGGACGCATCGGGCACACCGGATGCGCCGGCACTCCCTGGCGCCGGAAGTCCGCCGCCGTCCGCTAGACGCTTTTGCAATATTTCAAAGGCCGAGTTCGGGTCGACGGTCGTATCGTACTTGCCCTTGAGCGGGCTGCGCGCGATGACCGCTTTGCGTTCGTCGGCCGTGACCGGCCCGATCCGCGCCGACGGCGGACGGATTATGGTGCGATCAACCATCGACGGCGTACCCGAACCCTCAAGAAACGACACCAGGGCCTCGCCCTTGCCGAGTTCGGTGATGACCTGCGCGGTGTTGAGTTTTGGATTGGGGCGAAAGGTGTCGGCGGCGGCTTTCACGGCCTTCTGGTCCGCGGGCGTGAACGCCCGCAACGCGTGCTGCACACGATTGCCGAGTTGCGCCAAAACCCTGTCCGGAACATCGACGGGGTTCTGCGTGACGAAATAGACGCCGACGCCCTTGGACCGGATCAAGCGCACAACCTGCTCAATCTTGTCGAGCAATTCCTTCGGCGCGTCGTTGAAGAGGAGATGCGCTTCATCGAAGAAGAAAACGAGCTTCGGCTTCGCCGGATCGCCGACTTCCGGCAGCTTCTCGAACATTTCGGACAGGAGCCACAACAGGAACGTGGCGTAGAGGCGCGGGTTCGCCATCAGCTTGTCGGCGGCCAGCACATTAATGTAGCCGCGTCCGCTCCCGGGGTCGGTCTTCATCAGATCTTCAATCGCCAGGGCTGGCATGCCGAAAAATTTCGTGCCGCCCTGGTTCTCAAGAACGAGGAGCTGGCGCTGCACCGCACCAACAGCGGTGACTGCGACATTGCCGTAACGTGCGCTGATCTCTTTGGAGTTCTTCGAAAGATAGGACAGGAGCTCACGCAGGTCTTTGAGGTCGATCAGTCCTTTGCTCTCACCGACCGCTTTCAATTCCGGATCGTCATCGGCGTAGCGGAAGGCGATATTGATGATGCCTTCCTGCACATCATTGAGACTGAGCATCTGCGAGACCAAAAGCGGCCCCATCTCGAAAACGGTGGCGCGGATCGGATGACCCTGCTCGCCGAACAAATCCCAGAATATGACGGGGAATTCGTCGGGTTCGTAATCGAAGCCCAAATCCTTGGCCCGCTTGACGAAATCGGGCTTGGCTTCGCCCCGCGCGGCGATCCCGGAAAGGTCGCCCTTGATGTCTGCAGCAAAGACCGGAACGCCGGCCCGCGAAAATCCTTCGGCGAGGACCTGCAGCGTCACCGTCTTGCCGGTCCCGGTCGCACCGGTCGCGAGACCGTGACGGTTGGCAAGCGCGAGCGAAAGAAATTCGTCGCCAGCGCCTTTGCCGACAAAAATTTTGCCTTCCGGATCCGGGTTCGTCATCACACACTGCCTGATCGGTCAAGCGAACGTGGCGGCGCTCACCGAAATTTATAGTCCGCGGCGGCGACCATTTCCACCGACGCGTCGCCGCCTGCTGAGTTGCACGTTTGCAACGCTTTGTCATGTTTCGACCAATGCATATGCGGCGAATGGCCCAAACCATCGAGATTGTCTTGTCACTGCGTGTTTGAATCTACATTATGGCGGGAACCTGCCAGAGTGTGGGGCTGGGCGAGGGGATAATGGACGAGTTGATCGGGCGTCTCGTCGCCGAGGTCGGGGTGGACCATGCGGCTGCGGAGAAAGCCGTCGGCATTATTCTCAACTTCCTGGACAAGGAAGGCCCGGCTGACAAAGTGCCACCGCTTCTGGCCAAGCTCCCGGGAGCCGAAGCCTTGATGCAGAAGGCCGCAAGTGAAAGCGGCCCGATGGACAGTACCATGGGTGGGGTCATGGGCGCCGGCATGCGTCTCATGTCGGCGGGACTGAGCATGGGACAGGTGCAGGGCGCCGGCAAAGTGATAATTGCCTATGCGCGCCAGAAGGCAGGCGAAGATACGGTAGGCCAGATCGTTGGCGCGGTTCCTGGTCTGGCGGCATTTGTTTGATGGTCGAATTGGTTGTCGTGGCGACATTGCGCTGAGGGGGGAGGAATTGATGGCGTATCATCCCATAACCGACATTCAGGGGATCGGCACCGACGTGGCCGCGGTCCTGAAGTCGGACGGGATTCGTACGACCATAGGTTTGCTGCGCGCGGCCAAGACGCCAAAGCAAAGGCTCAAGATGGCGGTGAAGACCGGGGCGCTCGAGAAGAACGTGCTGGCTTGGGTGACCACCGCCGATCGCATGCGCGTTAGGGGCGTCGGCTGGGAATATTCGGAATTGCTGCGCGCCGCCGGCGTGCGCACCGTCAACGAACTTCGGTTCCGCAATCCGCAAAAGCTTGCCGGCGCCATGACGGCCGCCAACAGCAAACGAAAACTGGTCCGCGTTCTGCCTTCGGTAAACACCGTGGCGCGCTGGATCGAGGAAGCCAAGAAGCTCGCGCCGGTCATCCGTTATTGAACACCGGCCTGCTGCACCCTCTCGGGTTCCGCCGCTTGCATTGCCCTCACGCTTGACTCCCCGCCACCGACCGCGCAAAGCGGCGCCCTGTAGACCTGCCCTGTTACAGATTTGCCGAGATTGACGTGAAGGATGGCCAAAATGGCGGCCATGAGCGCGACAGATCACATACGTTCGGCAATGGACGCGGCCGCCGGCAACGGCGTTCTGACGGCGCTTTTGGCAAAGCGTCGTCCCCTCGTCATGGGCGTCCTAAACGTTACGCCGGACTCGTTTTCGGACGGCGGCCAGTTCCTGGAGCCGCCGGCGGCGATCGAGCATGCCCGGCGCCTTGTCGCCGAAGGCGCCGACATCATCGATATCGGCGCGGAATCGACCCGGCCCTATGGAGGCGCGCGGCCGGTCTCGGCCGAGGAAGAGCGTGAGCGGCTCGAACCGATCCTGCCGGCCGTCGCGACGATCGGCATTCCGGTCTCGATCGATACAATACAAGGCTGCAATCGCCGACTGGGCGCTCGAGGCCGGGGCGAGCATGGTCAACGATGTCTGGGGTCTGCAGCGCGATGCCGGACATGGCGCGCGTCATCGCCGAGCACGGCGCACCCGTCATCATCATGCACAATCGCGAGACCGCGGATCCCGCCATCGACATCATCGCCGAGGTAACCGAGTTCTTCTCGCGGTCGCTCGAAATCGCCTGGGACGCCGGCATCGGCCGCGACCAGATCGTGCTCGACCCCGGCATCGGCTTCGGCAAGACGCCGGAACAAAGTCTCGCCTGCCTCGCACGGCTTGATGCCTGGCGCGATTTCGACTTGCCGCTTCTGGTCGGCGCCTCGCGCAAGCGCTTCATCAATTCGATCACGCCCTCCGAACCGATGGAGCGCCTCGGCGGCTCGCTCGCGGCACATCTGCTTGCGGTCGAGCATGGCGCCGACCATCATCCGCACCCACGACGTCGCGCCCACGGTACAGGCGTTGGCTGTTGCCGCGGCAATCAGGCACGCCCGATGAGCGACGCGATCTTCGTCACCGGGCTCTCGCTCCACGCCTATCACGGCGTGATGCAGCACGAGGCCAAGGTCGGCCAGACGTTCCGGCTCGATCTTGTCCTCGACATCGATCTTGCCGAAGCCTCGCGCACCGACAAGCTCAAGGACACCGTGTCCTACGATACTGTGGTAAAAACGGTGAGCGAGGCATTTTGCAAGCGCCGTTATCAGCTGGTCGAGGCCGCGGCCGGCGCCGTCGCCGATGCGGTGCTGGAAGGCTGCCCGCTCGTGCGCAGCTGTTCGCATCACCGTGCACAAGCCGCACGCCCCGATCGCCGCGACCTTCGACGACGTCGGCGTGACGATCGACGCGCATGCGGAACAGCAAACATGGCTGAGCCGCCGGCTGGCGCGCTGCTGGCGCTCGGCGGCAATATCGGCGACGTGCGGTCGGCCTTCGATCGGGCGATCGCGATGCTGTGCGACGGAACGGCCGTACGCCTTGTGGCGCGATCTGCAGATTATCGCACGCCGCCCTGGGGCGTCACCGACCAGCCTCCCTTCCATCAATGCGGTTATCGCTGTGGAGACTTCGCTCAGTCCGCACGATCTGATGACTCGCGCGATCGAGGTGGAATGTGCGCTCGGCCGCGACCGGAAAAACGAACGCCGCTGGGGCCCACGCAAGATCGATATCGACGTTCTGGCCTATGATGACGTGGTCCTGTCTGGGGCCGACTTGACGCTGCCCCATCCGCGCCTGTTCGAACGCGCTTTCGTCCTCCTGCCGCTTGCGGAAATCGCGCCCGACCGCGTGATTGCGGGCATTCGCGTCGGCGACGCGCTGGCGCGCGTAGATACCCGCGGTATCGAGAAGCTGCAAAAGGGCTAATTCCCTCCTCGCGGCGGCACGCCCCTTGCACGGCCAAGCCTGTTGGCCCCCAGGGCACAGCGTGGCATTTTGCGGTTATGACGGTTCCGGAAACTTTCTCGCTCGCCGGCGATTTTAGCGCCGCGACGCATGACAATTGGCGCAAGCTCGTCGATACGGTGCTCAAGGGCGCGCCGTTCAAACGGCTTGAGAGCCGAACCTACGACGGCCTGACCGTTGAGCCGCTCTACGAGCGGGCCACTGACGCCAAGGCCATCGCCGGCCGCTCCGGCGCCCTGCCCTGGACGGTGATGCAGCGTGTCGATCATCCCGACGCGGCGGCCGCCAACGCGCAGGCACTCGACGACCTGGAGAACGGCGCGACAGGCCTGGTGCTGGTCTTCGCCGGCTCCGTCAGCGCCAACGGCTATGGCCTCGATGCATCGGCGGCGACACTTACGCGCGTGCTCGACGGCATTGATCTTAATGCCGGCATTGCCATCGACCTCAATGTGAGTCCGGAAACGCGGCATGTCGTCGGCGATCTCGCGGCGCTGGTCCGCAGCGAGGGCTATGCACCGGGCGCCGTCGACGTGCGCTTTAGCATCAATCCGATCGGCGGATTTGCCGCCGCGGGCCGCAGCCCGCGTCCGTGGAGCGATCTCGCGCCCTATTTCGCGGCGATGGTCGGCGAACTCGCCGGCAGCGGCTTTCGCGGACCGTTTGCCGTCGCCGACGGCCGGGTCATTCACAATGCCGGCGGCTCGGAGGCGCAAGAACTCGCCTTCGCGCTTGCCAGCGCCGTCGCTTATATGCGCGCGCTCGAAGCCAACGGCATGGCGCTCGAGGCGGCCCGCGACGCGATCTATTTCCGGCTGTCGGCCGACGCCGACCAGTTCATGACCATGGCGAAATTCCGCGCCGCGCGGAAATTATGGGCGCGCGTCGAGGAGGCCTGCGGCCTTTCGCCGAAGCCCGCAATGATCACGGCCGAGACCGCATGGCGGATGATGACCCGGCGCGACCCTTACGTGAACATGCTGCGCACCGCGATCGCTGTTGCCGCCGCGGGCCTCGGCGGCGCCGATGCGATCACGATGCTGCCGCATACCGCACCGCTTGGCCTTCCCGATGCTTTTGCCCGCCGCGCCGCGCGCAATACGCAGCTTGTGCTCCTGGAAGAATCCAATCTGGCGCGGGTCGAAGATCCAGCCGCCGGCTCCGGCGCGCTTGAAGCGATCACGGAGCAGCTTTGCACGGCGGCCTGGTCGGCGTTCCAGGACATCGAAAAGGAAGGCGGTCCCTGGGCGGCGCTCGCAGCTGGATCGATCCAGCGCGCCGCAGCCGCTGTGTGCGCCGAGCGGCAGACCGCTGTCGCGCGAGGCAAAGATATTTTGACGGGGACCAATGCCTATCCCGACATGGCTGAAACAGCCCCGGCGGTTCTTGACGTCAAACCCGTCACTATCCCGAACAAGGATCCGGTCACGGTGACGGCCGCCGCATTGCCGCGGATCAGGCTTGCCGAGCCGTTCGAACGTTTGCGTGATGCATCGGACAGAATACTCGCCGGGACCGGCGCCCGGCCGAAAGTCTTTCTGGCCACTCTCGGCACGGCGGCGGATTTCACGCCGCGCGCGGCTTTCGCAAAGAACTTTTTTGAAGCCGGCGGCATCGAAGCGGCGGGCGAAACGGACGCTGGCGGCATCGCAGCCGCTTTCAGCGCGTCCGGCGCGATGCTTGCCTGCCTGTGTTCATCCGACAAGCGCTATGAGCAGGAAGCCGTGGCCGCCGCCGCGACGCTCAAATTGGCCGGCGCGCGGCACGTCTATCTTGCCGGCTGGCCCGGCGAGCGCGAGGCGGTGCTGCGCGGCGCCGGCGTACAATCGTTTATTTACGAGGGCTGCGATGTACTGGCGACACTGGACGCCGCTTACGATATTCTCAGAAGCTGACAACGGGTGACCGGAATGAGCCGAATCCCGAATTTCGCGCAGATCGGATTTGCCGATGCGGACGCTCCGGCGCTGCCGCAAGCAGCGCCGTGGCTCACCCCCGAAAGCATCGCCGTCAAAAGCGTTTACGGCGAAAGCGATCTTGCCGGCCTCGATACGTTGAACGGTTACCCCGGGATCGCGCCCTATCTGCGCGGCCCCTACCCGACCATGTATGTCACGCAACCGTGGACGATCCGGCAATATGCCGGTTTCTCGACGGCCGAGGATTCCAACGCCTTTTACCGGCGCAATCTCGCGGCCGGCCAAAAGGGACTTTCGATCGCCTTCGATCTGGCGACGCATCGCGGCTATGACAGCGATCATCCGCGCGTTTCCGGCGACGTCGGCATGGCAGGCGTCGCCATCGATTCGATCTACGACATGCGGACCTTGTTCAGCGGCATTCCGCTCGACCAGATGTCGGTGTCGATGACCATGAACGGCGCCGTGCTGCCGGTGCTTGCGCTCTATGTCGTCGCCGCGGAGGAGCAAGGCGTGCCGCCCGAAAAGCTATCCGGCACGATCCAGAACGACATCCTCAAAGAGTTCATGGTGCGCAATACCTATATCTATCCGCCGGCGCCGTCGCTGCGCATCATCTCCGATATTTTCTCTTACACGTCGGCGCACATGCCGAAGTTCAATTCGATTTCGATCTCCGGCTATCACATGCAGGAGGCCGGGGCGACAGCCGACCTTGAACTCGCCTACACGCTTGCCGACGGCGTCGAATATGTCCGCGCCGGGATCGCGGCAAACCTCGCGGTGGACCGCTTCGCGCCGCGGCTGTCGTTTTTCTTCGGCATCGGCATGAATTATTTCATGGAGATCGCAAAGCTGCGCGCAGCGCGGGTTCTGTGGGCAAAACTGATGAAGCAGTTCAACCCGCAGGATGAGCGGTCGCTGTCGCTGCGCACGCACTGCCAGACGTCGGGCTGGTCGCTCACCGCGCAGGATGTCTTCAATAATGTCACGCGCACCTGTATCGAAGCCATGGCGGCGACGCAGGGCGCGACCCAGTCGCTGCACACCAATGCACTCGACGAGGCGCTGGCGCTGCCGACCGATTTTTCCGCCCGCATCGCGCGCAACACCCAGATCGTGCTGCAGCGGGAGAGCGGCACGACCCGCGTCATCGATCCGTGGGGCGGCTCGTTCTATGTCGAGCGACTGACCAACGAACTTGCGGCAAAATCCTGGGCGCATATTTCCGAGGTGGAAGGCATCGGCGGCATGACGCGCGCGATCGAAGCCGGCCTGCCGAAGCTTCGCATCGAGGAAGCCGCGGCGCGGACGCAGGCGCGCATCGATTCCGGCGTGCAGGCCGTGATCGGGGTGAACAAATACCGGCCGCATGACGAAGCAGCGATCGACGTGCTCAAGATCGACAATGCGGCGGTGCGGCAATTGCAGGTCGACAAACTCACGCGGCTCAAGCGCGAGCGCGATCCGAAGGCCGTGGCGGAGGCGCTTGAAACGCTCACCCGCAGCGCCTCGGGCGGCAACGGCAACCTGCTGGCGCTCGCAATCGATGCCGCGCGCGCCAAGGCGACGGTCGGCGAGATTTCATCGGCGCTGGAGAAAGTCTTCGGCCGTCACCAGGCGGAGATCAGGACGATTTCCGGCGTCTATAAGCGGGAGGTCGGCATGACGGATGCCGTCGCAAGGCTGCAGAAACTCGTTGCCGAATTTGAGGAGAACGAAGGCCGCCGCCCGCGCATCCTGGTCGCCAAGATTGGCCAGGACGGACACGACCGCGGCCAGAAGGTGATCGCGAGCGCGTTTGCCGATCTCGGCTTCGACGTCGATATCGGTGCATTGTTCGCAACGCCGGCGGAAGCGGCCCGTCAGGCGGTCGAAAACGACGTCCACATCCTTGGCATTTCCTCGCTCGCCGCCGCACACTTGACGCTGGTTCCCGAACTCAAGGCCGAACTCGACAAACAGGGCCGCGGCGACATCATGATCGTGGTCGGCGGCGTCGTGCCGCCGCAGGATTACGCGGCGCTTAAATCAGCCGGAGCGGAGGCGATCTTCCCGCCCGGCACCGTGATCGCCGAAGCCGCCGAGGATTTGCTGAAAACGCTCAACCGCCGGCTCGGACACACCAAGGCCGCGGCGGAGTAATCTTTTCCGTCATTCCGGATTGCCGCGCAGCGGCAAGTCCGGAATCAATAATCAAGGGTCAGCGACTATGGATTCCGGGCTCCTCGCTTCGCTAAGCCCCGGAATGACGGCTAATTCGCCTGTGTTTGCACAGCATCATCCGACGACGACACCGGCGTGCCCTGCGGCGGCGGCCGCGTCAGCGGCGACGGACGCGGCGGCGGGGTGCGGCCGAGCGAGGTCAGGAAGGCGCGGAATTTGGGGTTGGTGCTGAGCGCGTCGCGGCCTGCCGAAATCAGCATGTCGATCTGGTCGGGCGGCAGCTTGAAGCGCGTCTCGACATTGTTGAGCGCGGCGGAGCGTTCCGGACCGAGTTGGTCGAACGACAGCTTGCCGATGAAGAACTGCACGTCATGGCAATTCCAGCCGGGTGGCGCGCCGAAGCGATGGCGATCCGCTTCCGAAAGCCCGCAGCGCCATGCAATGAGCGTTTTCTTCCAGTCGTTCATCGTGGCGTCGAAGGCCGAATAGCTGCCGATCGCGCCGGACTCGGTCGCGGTGTCGGACGACGCCATGATGAGGTCGACGCCGGACGGACCGGGCACCGTCTGCGCCCACTTGCCCGAAGGATCGCGTCCGGAATCGACCACCAGGAACAGAAAGCGCCGCAGCTTGACGGCTTCCTGCGGCGCCAGCGGACCGAAAGGCGTATCGGAAGCGAGCCGCGCGATGGTGAACCCGGCAAGCCCGTAATTGTCGACGAGGCCGCCGTCGAGCAGCTTGACGTATTTGATCTCTCCCGAACGATAGCGATCAAGCGCGTCGGCATAGGCTTTGAGCAACGGCGCGGCATTTGGGTTGCTGCGCGCGCGTTCGACCCAGGCCGGCAGCGCAACCGGGCAAGCGCCCGGATAGTTTTGAATGACGATCGGAGCGAAGACGACCGGCACCGCCGCGGAAGCGGCAACCGCGAGCGAGACGGGATAGCTCGTCAGATCGCTGCACAGTGCACTGAACGATACCGGCGCGAAGATAAATGCCGTGCGATTGTAGATGTCGGAGGCATTGATCCAGACTCGCGGCCGCTGCCGGGCCAGCAGATTCTTGAACGTTGCGTGATTGTAGAGATGGTTGTCGAGCCAGACCGGGAACTGCGTCGTGTCGTTGACGCCGCCCTGCAATCCGCGCGCGATATTGCCGAGCGAGAGATTGGTCGTCAGGCCTTCCTCGGCGTTGGCAAGGAGGAAGCGCTGCTTGAAATCGGCAATTCCCGCGCGTCCATTAAGCCCATAATAGGCTGCAAGCGTGGAACCGCCTGAAACGCCGGACAGAAAGTCGAGCCGATCGAGAAGCGGCACGACGCCGGAGCGGGTCGGTACCCGCGTCTCCTCGAAACCGGTCAGGACGCCGTAGGAAAACGCCGCCGCGCGCATGCCGCCGCCGGAGAATGACAGCGCGACGACCATGTCGTCGTAATTGGTCTGCACGTCGGTGCCGAGTTCGGCTTCGACCTGGCGGGCATTTGCGGTGAGCGGCTGATTGATCGGGTCGTTGCGGATGACTTGCGTACAGCCCGCAACTAGGGCTGCGCTGAAAACGACGCGCCCCGCGCGGATCGCACGCTGAACCCAACACCCAATCATTTACAAAGGGTTATCGGCGGCCCCCTCCTGCCCCGTCAAGCAAAGCTGAGCCAATGCGGAAAGTAAGACTTCTTTAAGGTTAATTAAAAAGGTGTTCGGCTACGCTGCGAAAGTGGCTTCGTCCTCCCCGGAAGAAGGCTTGGGGCCGATCGCACGACCGGCGGCACTGCGCACACACCATCCGGCCGCCTGAGTCCCGCAGATGATTCAAGAGCTTACCTCGGGCAAGCGAAACGCCGCGCGGCAGAAGTCCTGATTTTGCGGGAAATCTCACTCAGAATCGGCTGAAAACCCGCGTCATTGCGTGACGGATGCGTGACGGGGTGTGGAAAGCGGCATCGCGCCCGGAGCATCGGCGCTGCAACGTAGAGGCAAGCCGGCGCCTGAAAAAATGCCCTGGGGTTGAATAGCGGAGATCAAAATCACAGGGCCTGCGACGATGCTCTTTCGGATTCTCTACGAATCTCCGATACTTGCGCGTCTCCCACCGATTCTTCCCCGCAATCCCCACATTTAGTGGTTGATTCAGATTTTCATACTAAGTCTTGACGGGCGCGATCGGCTTAGCCTAGCTTCATCGAGTTCGGCGCGCGGGTAACGAAGTCCGCCGGGCTCTCCAAAAAGGGTTTGCGGGAGTGCTCCGTGCCGCCTTGGCGCGAGCATGTCCTATTGCGCCCGAGATGGTGAGACCGGACGTACCGAAACAAAAACCGGCTCCAAAAAGGCCGGACGGGCGTGGGTGGCAGGCAGAAACAGGGGTGAGGTGGCGCGGCGGAGCATGCTCTGTCGCGTCGCGGGGACGCCGTCGGCGGCTTATATTGTGTGCGTAGCCGTCGATACCAGAAACAGCAAGAACCAGGGGCAGAGAATGCGGATCGAGCGGCGCTACACCAAAGAGGGACAATCGCCTTACGCGGACATCGTCTTCCGTCTCACCACGAGCGAGATCCGCAATCCGGACGGTTCCATCGTTTTCCATGCGGAGAACGTCGAAATTCCGGAGCAATGGTCGCAAGTCGCCTCCGACGTGCTGGCGCAAAAGTATTTCCGCAAAGCCGGTGTCCCCTCCCGCCTGAAGAAGGTCGAGGAGGAGACCGTTCCGTCCTGGCTGTGGCGCAGCATCGCCGACGCGGGCGCGCTCGAAGCGCTGCCGGAGAAGGAACGCTACACCGGCGAAGTATCCTGCAAGCAGGTTTTTGACCGGCTCGCCGGCACTTGGACCTATTGGGGCTGGAAGGGCGGCTATTTCTCTTCGGAAAGCGACGCGCAGGCCTTCTTCGACGAGCACCGCTACATGCTGGCGATGCAGATGGTGGCGCCGAATTCGCCGCAATGGTTCAACACCGGCCTGCACTGGGCCTATGGCATCGACGGCCCGAGCCAGGGTCATTTCTACGTCGACTTCAAATCCGGAAAGCTCGTGCAATCGGCCACGGCCTACGAGCATCCGCAGCCGCACGCCTGCTTCATCCAGTCGATCTCCGACGACCTCGTCAACGAGGGCGGCATCATGGATCTGTGGGTGCGCGAAGCGCGCCTGTTCAAATACGGCTCCGGCACCGGCTCGAATTTCTCGAAACTGCGCGGCGAAGGCGAAAGGCTGTCCGGCGGCGGCAAGTCGTCGGGCCTGATGAGCTTTCTCAAGATCGGCGACCGCGCCGCGGGCGCGATCAAGTCGGGCGGCACCACGCGCCGCGCGGCGAAGATGGTGATCCTCGACGCCGATCATCCGGATGTCGAGCAGTTCATCGACTGGAAGGTGATGGAGGAGCAGAAAGTCGCGAGCCTCGTCACCGGCTCAAAGATCAACCAGAAGCACCTGCGCTCGATCCTCAAAGCCTGCGTGAATTGCGAGGGCTCAGGCGACGATTGCTTCGATCCGGAAAAGAATCCGGTGCTGCGCCGCGAGATCAAGTCAGCACGCAAGAGTTACGTGTCCGACAATCTCATCCGCCGCGTGATCCAGTTCGCCAAGCAGGGCTATACCGACATCAACTTCCCGGTCTTCGACACCGATTGGGATTCGGAAGCCTATCTGACCGTCTCCGGCCAGAATTCCAACAACACGGTGCGCGTCACCGACGAGTTCCTCAAAGCGGTCGAAGCCGATCGCGACTGGGATTTGTTCTGGCGCACCAAGGGCGGCAAGATCGCCAAGACCGTGAAGGCCCGCGACCTGTGGGAGAAGATCGGCCATGCCGCCTGGGCAAGCGCCGATCCCGGCCTGCAATTCCACACCACGATCAACGACTGGCACACCTGCGCGGCATCGGGCCCGATCGTGGCGTCGAATCCGTGCTCGGAATACATGTTCCTCGACGATACGGCGTGCAATCTCGCTTCGCTGAATCTGCTTGCGTTCCACACGCCGACCAACCCGTCGCTGACCAGCGGGCAAGGGCTTGCGAGCGGCATCTTCGACGTCGAAGGCTACGAACACGCCGTGCGGCTGTGGACCGTCGTCCTCGAAATCTCGGTGCTGATGGCGCAATTCCCGTCGAAGGAGATCGCGCAGCGTTCCTACGACTTCCGCACGCTCGGCCTTGGCTATGCCAATGTCGGCGGGCTCCTGATGTCGTCGGGCATTCCCTATGACTCCGACGCTGGCCGCGCCATCTGCGCGTCGCTCTCCGCGATCATGACCGGCATCGCCTATGCGACGTCGGCCGAAATGGCGGCCGAGCTTGGCACGTTCCCGCGCTTCGACGAGAACCGCGACGACATGCTGCGCGTGATGCGCAATCACCGCCGCGCCGCTTATGGCGACCGCACCGCCTATGAAAAGGTCACGACACCGCCGGTGCCGCTCGACCACAAAACCAATCCCGACCAGAACCTCAACGCGCATGCCAAGCGCGCCTGGGATCGCGCTGTCACGCTAGGCGAAGCGCACGGCTATCGCAATGCGCAAGCCACCGTCGTCGCGCCGACCGGCACGATCGGCCTCGTCATGGATTGCGACACCACCGGCATCGAGCCCGATTTCGCGCTGGTGAAATTCAAGAAGCTCGCCGGCGGCGGTTACTTCAAGATCATCAACCGCGCGGTGCCGGAAGCGTTGCGCGTGCTCGGCTACAGCGAAGCCGACATCGCCGAGATCGTCGTTTATGCCGTCGGCCACGGCTCGCTCGGCCAGGCGCCGGCGATCAACCACACCACGCTCAAGGCCAAGGGTTTCACGCCCGAGGCGATCGAGAAAGTGGAAAAGGCGCTCCCGACCGCGTTCGACATCAAGTTCGCCTTCAACAAATGGACGCTCGGCGTGGAGTTCCTGCGCGATGAACTGGGCGTCGGCGCAGCCGACCTCGCGGCGACGACCTTCGACCTCCTTGCGCATCTCGGCTTCACCAAGCGCGAGATCGAGGCGGCCAACATCCATGTCTGCGGCGCCATGACGGTCGAAGGCGCGCCGCACTTGAAGCCCGAGCATTATGCCGTGTTCGACTGCGCCAATCCGTGCGGCCGCACCGGCAAGCGTTTCCTCTCGGTCGACAGCCACATCCGCATGCTGGCGGCGGCGCAGCCGTTCATCTCCGGCGCCATCTCCAAGACCATCAACATGCCGAACGAGGCGACGGTGGAGGACTGCAAGGCGGCTTACACGCTGTCCTGGAAGCTCGGCCTTAAAGCCAATGCTCTCTACCGCGACGGCTCAAAGCTTTCGCAGCCGCTGCAAAGCCAGCTCATTGCCGACGACACCGAAGACGATGACGTCCAAGATTCTAACGTTCTTTCGGCCTTCCTCGACAAGCCCGCGGCCGCACGTGCGGCAGGCCTGTCCGAGAAGATCGTCGAAAAGGTCGTCGAGCGCATCGTCGTGATGCGCGAGCGCGAGCGCATGCCCGACCGGCGCAAGGGTTACACCCAGAAGGCGGTCGTCGGCGGCCACAAGGTCTATCTGCGCACCGGCGAATATGACGACGGGCGGATCGGCGAAATCTTCGTCGACATGCACAAGGAAGGCGCGGCGCTGCGTTCGCTCTTGAACAACTTCGCCATCGCGGTGTCGCTCGGCCTGCAATACGGCGTGCCGCTCGACGAATATGTCGACGCCTTCACCTTCACCCGCTTCGAGCCGTCAGGCCCGGTGCAGGGCAACAACTCGATCAAGTTTGCGACCTCGATCCTCGACTACGTGTTCCGCGAGCTTGCGGTCTCCTACATGGAGCGCTTCGACCTCGCTCACGTCGATCCGACCGAAGGCGGCTTCGACGCACTCGGCAAGGGCGTCGAAGAAGGCAAGCCGTCATCCGACACACGCTATGTGTCGAAAGGCCTGACCCGCTCACGCACCGACCGTTTAAAGGTGATGCCGGGCGGCGTAAGCCATGAGAGCGCGTCCAATGTCACCGCGCTCGCCTCTGCGCCGCGTGGTGAAGTCGCCGGCAGCACGGCGCTGAAGGCCGAACCCGAGCAAAAGCTATCGCCGGCGCAGGCGCTCGAGCAATTGCAGTGGGCGAAGGCTGAAGCGCGGCCGGATGCAAAGGCCGTCGCCGCCGAACGCCGGGCTGAAGCGAAGTCGAAAGGCTACGATGGCGAGATGTGCGGGGAGTGTCTGAACTTCACGCTGGTGCGCAATGGCACGTGTTTGAAGTGCGAGACGTGCGGAAGCACCACGGGGTGTTCGTAACCCTCTGACGCGTCATGGCCGGGCTTGACCCGGCCATCCACGACTTCAAAGGGCGGTCAAAAGACCGCCCTTTAATATTAGGAAGCCCGTAGGATGGGGTGCTGAACGCACCGTGCCCGAGCCATCGATTCGCCGCTGTGATATCCGCGTGGGCTGCCTTCAACTTACTCCACAACGCGTTTAAGCGCGCCTCGCGATCTCCTTCAAAGAACTCTTACGCTCACCACGAGCAACTGTAGGCCCAATATCCCGCGTAATAGCCTGACCAAACCTGCCTAGGATGGCAGGGATTGACGTAGGGCGGATAAAACTCGCCCAGGCCCGGGTAGTAAGAAGGGCCGAGCACCTGCACGGCATGGGATCGGCCATGGCGTTTGCTCCAGCGCGCGCGAGCCCTCCCATGATGGCGGGCATGCATTCGCGAGCGCGCGGGTTCTGCCGCCGCGGGCGCATTCGTTTGCGGACTGACGGAAGGCGGCAGCACAACGGCCGGCGAAGCCGGCGCCGGGCCGGAGCCCGAGAGACCGCTGGGCGCAGTCGGCGCAATAGGCGTATACGGCGCTTGCGGCACCGTGTTCGGGCTTGACGGATTGAATACCGGAGGCGGCTGCGTGATGGGAGGATTGACCGGCTGCGCTCGCGTCTCGCCGATCGCGAAAGCTGCGATCATCGCGGCCAACAAAACACCCGCGAAAACCGCCGCCGCGCGCTCAAACCGTATCGCGTCCATTTCGGTCTCCTTGAGTTCCGTCGTCGAAGGCCCTTCCCCACCAGCAGGAAATACGGGACTTCAGCGGCCCAGACAATCCACGAATTCGCTCCAAGACACCACGCGGGAACAAGCAAGCATGCGTGGATAAGCGTCAACGGGTCTGCGCAAAGCGCATCGCGGCATCCACGCCTTGAATGTCGGCGAATCGGGAGACGTGGATGGCCGGAACACGTGCGGCCATGACGGGAAAATGGCATCGAGAATCGCGCCGGATTCCGTAAACGAGATATAAATCCGCCGAAAAACAAAGTTTGGGACTCTTGACCTGAGTCTCGTCCATGCTTTGCGGGCAATTCCTTTTACGGCTTGCAGGAGCCCGCAATGACCAAGATGCTGGTGGCCGTTCTGTTGACTGCGTGTGCGGTCAACATGGCGTGCCTGCTTGGGCATCTCGGCACCGTAGGCGGATAGGACGCGACATTGACTGTCAATCGCACACCGTCATCGTCCGCGGCGAGAAACACCGCTTATTGAAACGGATAACCGCCGAAGCCTGCGCCTGCCTTGAGATAGCCCGCGCCGATGGCGTTAAGCACCCCCTCAATCCGGCCGATTGTCTGCTCGATCAGGCCCGGCGGCGCACCGGCCTCGATCTGGCCCTTGAGCTCGATGAATGCGGCATTGGCGGCATCGACGCGCCGGGCGAGAATCATCGTCACGTAAAGCAGCGCTGCCGGGTCGGCCAGCAGATGGGCGGCATCGGCGACGTGGAATTCACATTCTTCGATCGTGCGCACGTCCGCGCTGTGCGGCTGATCGAGCAGCGCCGAGAGTTCGCCGAACACCGCGCCGGGCTCCGCAACCGTCGCGATCTCCGTGCCGCTCTTGACGACGCTGACCGCGCCGCTTTTGAGAATCAAAAGCCGCCCGGTTTTCGTGCCCTCGGCGAACACGGTCTCGCCGGCGCCGTAGCTTTCAAGCGGAAGCGCGGCAAGCCTTTTCTTCCAAATCTCGGAATCGTGGTTCGGCGGCACGCGTAGCGCTCCTCTTTGCCATGTCGGGGAAGCTTAGCGCGGGTGGAGCGTAACGAACAGCGCGTAACGGTCAGAGCGGATCACGCTGCGCTCATCCGTCTCACGGCATATCAGCATCCAAGCACCGCGACGTGCCCCTGCCTGCCGTAGTCGAGCAGCGCGCGATCGCGCGTGACAAGCGTTGCCCCGAGTTCGCGGGCGGTGGCGGCGATGATGCGGTCGGTCGGATCCTTCGGCGGCTTGCCGGGGAGATAGGATGACGCGATCAGCAAGTCCGGCGACAGTCCTGCAAGGCGAACGCCGCGCGCCTCAAAAAGATTGGCGAACCAGCGCTCCGGCCTGATCAGCAATTGCAGCCGGCCGTGCGAGGCGAGCATGCCGATTTCCCATGCGGTGATCGGCGAGATGTAGGACGGAACACCTTCGCGATGCGCCGCGGCCATCGCTTCGACGGCGGCTGGCGCAAGCCGCGCCTTCTCGTAAGTCCAGATTGCCGTGCAGGTGTCCCACAGCAGCGGCTGCACCTAATCCTCCCGCTTTTCGGGGCCGTATTCGGCTTCGATACGGTCCGCCCATTCCGGATCGGCCGGTTGCGTGAGATCGGTGCCCGGCATGATGCGGACGAGGCCCTGCATGTAACCGTAGGCCGGATGAAACGGCTCCTCACCGACGGCCGACCCCTTGGCCGCCGGTTTCGATGCGCCGACGCGGCGGAACACAAGCTTGCGCGCCGGCATGTCGACCTGCTCGCTTTGGAAGCCGGCCTCCAGCCAGACCTTCGTCATCACGCTGTTGTCCGGATTATTGCTCCACCACGGCCGGTGCTTGCGGGCGGACGCCGGCAGCTTGGTGCCGGTGACCTTCTCGATTTCACCAAACGTCATCGGCACCAGGTCACGATGCTGACGTCTGAGATAACCACCAAGCGCATCGTATTTCGGCATGATAGGTACTCCGCAATTTATACCTATTATAGTAACTATTACAATAGGTACCGTCAAGGCATCCTGCTCCGGACCAGGAGCATGCTCTTCAGCGGCGACACCAAGGGCCGCAGCGGCTTCGCGCGCTCACCCATCGGCCTCCGCCCCGTCCGGTTTTGATAAACTGCTTTAAGAAAAACCGGCCCGCTTGCGCGATGCGCGGCGGCGCCCATTGAGACAGCGTAAAGATTTGCACGCGTAATATGCTTGCGCATTTGTGAACCAGCGCCGCGTCGCTTCCAGGCCCTGGAGGTCGCAACGGCACCATCGGCGCGGCATTCATCCCGGGACTTCCGGCTCAGACGAAATGACATAGCGGAAGTGAGATGGCGACTGCCGAACAGCCGATACTGGACGAACTCGATACCGCGCTGAACCAGGCGACGGAATCGTGGCGCCAGACGACGCTGCGCCGGATCGCCGATCTGTTTGCCGGCAATGCCAAGTCTTACACCGGCGACCAGGTCGCGCTGTTCGACGACGTGATATGCCGCCTGATGCGCGATATGGATCGCATGTCGCTCGCCGAGCTCAGCCGGAAAATAGCGCCCGCCGGCAACGCTCCCATGAACGCTCTCGCAAGCCTCGCCCGCCATCCCGACATTGCGGTCAGCGGACCGGTCATCGAACTTGCCGGAGTCTTGCCTGACCGGGATCTCATCGAGATCGCCGACAACAGCAAAACCGACGTAAAGATATTGCTGAAAATCGCCGCGCGGCCGGAACTGAGCGAGGCGGTCACCGATGCTTTGCCCAAGCGCGGCAACGCGGCGTTGCAGCGCAATCTCATCGACAATCCCAACGCGCGCATGTCGGAAACCGGCTTCGCCAAACTGCTCATGGGAATCGACGGCGACAAAAATCTCGCCGCAGCGATCGCGGCGCGCCAGGACGTGCCGGACGAATTGCGGCTGTGGGTCGCCAAAACCCTGGAGGCGTAATGCCTCTCGACGCGTAACGCGTCTGGACGCCTAACGCCCCTCCCCGCATCACCGCTGCCCTGACCATCGCGCCGGTAATTCCGCACCAAAGATGCATGGCGAGCGCCGGTCTTCTCGGCTAGTCTCCCGCGCCCAAGTCCAAGGAGCCTCAATCATGCGAGCCCTTTCGCGCCGCGCCGCAATCGCTGCCGCGCTTGCCGCCACAACAACCGGAGTGATCCTTATGTCCGAACCGGCCGACGCCCAGCCCGTCATGACCACGCCGTCGGGATTGAAAATGATCGACCTCAAGGTCGGCACCGGACCCTCGCCGCACACCGGCCAGACCTGCGTCATGCATTATACCGGCTGGCTCTATGAGGCCGGCAAGAAGGGCGCGAAATTCGACAGTTCGGTCGATCGCGGCAAGCCGTTCGAATTTCCGATCGGCATGCATCAGGTGATTGCCGGCTGGGACGAAGGCGTCGCCACGATGAAAGTCGGCGGCAAGCGCACGCTCATCATCCCGCCGGCACTGGGTTACGGCGAGCGCGGCGCGGGCGGCGTCATCCCGCCGAACGCCACGCTGATCTTCGATGTCGAGTTGCTCGGCATCAAATAGGCTCGGCCGGCGTTCAGCGTTTTCGCCATATCAGCGCGTCGAGGCTCAGCGGCCCGGCGCCGGCGAAGACCAGATAGAAAAACACGAAGCAATAAAGCACCGCCGCGTCGCCGCCGTTAAGAAGCGGGAAAAAACTGCGCGGCGCGTGCTGCATGAAATAGCCGATCGCCATCTCGCCCGACATGATGAAGGCGGCGGCGCGTGTGAACAGGCCAAGCGCGACGAGAAGGCCGCCGGTGAGCTCGACCGTGCCGGCGAACCACTCGAGCGCCATGAACGCCGGCATCGGCCCATGCGGCGGAAAGCCGAGCAGCTTCGCTGTGCCGTGTTCGAGAAACAGAAGCCCTGCCATGATCCGCAGGATGCTCAGCACATAGGGCGTAAACCGGTCGAGCGCTGTCATTATCAAATCCCATCCGCCTCGCCGCCCCGCCGCGATGTAACGGAAACGCCGCCGGCGCGCACTTCACAACATTCTGATGAATGAATCCGGCGACGCCGCAAAGGACGAACGTGGCGAACACGGCCAGGTTTGAAGGACTGCCGCTGGTTGACGCCACGGGCGGTCGCACTCCGAAATCGCCGCAGAGCATGGCGGGTGCTCAACGCTACCACGCCTGCACGTGATATTATGCGTGGCAAATTCGCCGCGCTTGTTTCCCGTACTGTCGGCGTCCGCACATCGAAGGGGCCAGACCGTGAGCCGCACCAATATCCTTTATCTCGCCATCGGCGCGCTGGTAATCGCCGTCGCCGTGCTCGGCTATCAGCTCTATCAGGACCGCCATCCGCCCGAAGGGCTGGACATCCGGGTTGGGCCCGGCGGCCTGTCGATCCAGGGAAAATAGTTCGGCGGCACCGCGTCCGATTCGCAGCCCACTGAGCGGCCATATTTTGCATGGCGAACGCGGAACGCCGACCGCATTTGCGGGTTTGTATCAACATTGTCTCGTATCGGAGTTTCAATAGCCACAATTCGAAGTGTTTGGAGATTTTGCAATGGACCGAAGCGATCAGCAGCTTTTAGACAAGCAGTTGCGCAGTCTCGATATTGCTCCCCGCAACAGCGGAACCATGATTCTGGCCGTGCTCGGCGTATTCTTTACCGGCATGGCGCTCGGCGGGTTCCTTTACGCCTTTACCGGCGAACCGCGGGTGACCGCCAGTCAGGTCGCCTCGAACGACATGCCCGCTATCTTGCAACCGCACGGACCGCCGTCATACACGCGCTGACATCATGTGCCGAGATGCACACCCCGGCTCCCGCCGCCCTATTCTTCCGGCTCGGTCGTGAAGAACAGCGGATAGCCGTTGCTTTTGCCGAGCTCGGTGGCTTCCTTCGCCTTGGTCTCGGCGACATCGCGCGCGTAAACCGCAATGACACAAGCGCCGCGCTGATGCGCCGTCAGCATTACCCGATGGGCCTGGCTCTCGTTCATGCGAAACACCGCCTTGAGCACAAGCACGACGAACTCGCGCGGCGTGTAATCGTCGTTGAGCAGGATCACCTTGTATAGCGGCGGCCGCTGCGTCTTGGTTTTCGTCTTGGTGCGCGGCTTGACGAGGATCTTTTCGGACATCGCAGATTTTCAGCCTTCTGCGCCTGGCTTCCGCAACCGTCGGAAGCGTCTTCAAAGTATAGTCAAATCCGGCGTAGCATCACAGTGTCCGGGGCGCGGTTTTCGTATGGCTTTGGCGGCCGCTCCTGTGCGACACTGATGTACGGAAATTCCCGCGAGGTACACCATGAGTGGCATTCTCTGGATCGTCGTCATCGGCTTCGTCGCCGGCATCATCGCGCGCTTCCTGGTGCCCGGCCCGAACAATCCGTCAGGCTTCATCCTGACGACACTGCTCGGCATCGCCGGCGCCTTCATCGCCACCTGGCTCGGCCAGTTGATCGGCCACTACCAGATGGACCAGGGCGCGGGACTGATCGGCGCCGTGCTTGGCGCAGTCGTCGTTCTCTTCATCTGGCATCGCCTGGTGAAGTCGGGCGTCGTGTCCGATCCCGGCAGCCGGCGCTGGCTGTAGTTTCCGCAGCGCGCTAGCCGCGGCCGGAATAGCCGGCGCTCGCAGTCGTGCGGGTCATGAGCCGGCGCGGCGCACGGCGTTCGACCACGACCGTGCGCGGCACACCGGTCCGGCTGGCGATCGTCAAGCGGCTGGTGTCCTTCAGCTTGCTCATTTTCAGGATGGCGCCTCTCGCATCTTCGGCGGAGACTGGCATCAGCGACATGACGATCTCGATCTGGCCGTCGAGATCGTCGGTGAGGCCCTGCGCCGCCAACACGGCATCCTCGACCGTGGGCGGATCGCGCCGTACCCGCCGGCGGCCATCCTTCGTGTCCCAGACGTCAGTCATATTGCACCTATTTTCTTGCTGTTTGCGGCCTTAAGCTCAGATTATCAACGATTTGCCGCACTGCAGCAAGCCTATTGTGCAATGCACTCACGACTATTTTAAGCCATGGAAAACGACGCCGGCGGCAGGCTGCCGCCGGCGCAATCTGACGTCCGCGGAGGCTATTACCGCTTCATCTCGCTGAAGAGGACGCCACCTTTGCCCTTATTGATTTTTTGGGTCTCGACCAGCGACACCGTCACCTGCTCAGGCGTCGTTCCTGCGTTTTTGACGACGGCTTCCGTAATGTCTTTGATCAAGCCGCGCTTCTGATCGAGGGTGCGGCCTTCAAGAATATAAACGACGACTTCAGGCATTGGTTTTCCTCCATTGTTGCAGACCGGTCTCAGTTGCACAGAAGTCGCGGACCAAGACGCGGATGGGCTTGCCTCACGTTGAGGCCCGTACTATCGAAAAGTTCCCGGGAAGGCACAACAGGGAGCTGACAATGAAGCGTTTGGCATTCGCAGTGGGCGTACTCGCGCTCGGTCTCACTGCCTCTATTCCGGCGCGCGCGGATTTCGCCGTCATGAAATTCGAAGCCGGCTATTGCCGGATTTGGTGGGACACTGGCGCGAAGCCGTGGGGCGCAGGCTGGAGCGTGGTCGCGAAAGCGGCTGACTTCTCCGGCGCCTGGGCCGCACAAGACGCAGCGGTCAAAAAAGGCACCTGCAAGTAGGCATCTGCAAGTAAGCACCTGCAAGTAATCTGATCTGACAATTCAGCTCTTCTACTGCCGCCCGCCGGTCTCCGGCGGGCGGTTGTAATTATTACTGCGTCACGGGCGCCCACGCCTGTGCTTCTGATGCAGCGAAAAGCCGCGGACACGGCGGGAATCCGCCGGTTCCACGCCATTCGATCAATGGTTCGGGTAGTAAGACGTTCCCGAGTGCTGCGTGTTGAACAACCGGCGCAGCACCGTTCCAAGCCCGGCGCGGCTTTCCCGGCGCGCCGTTCGACGCATAGCCAGGGCCCTGATGCTTGGCCTTCTTCGGCGGCGGCGCGATGGCCGTACTGTCGGCCGCGTCCGCGGGTACAGCATCAGCGGCCGGCGCGCCTTCCGACAGCGACGCAATGCCCGGCGCCGGATTCGGTACGCTGGCGGTATTTGCACTGTCGGCATTTGCAGGCGCGGCAACGGCTGCCGGAGGCGCGGCAACGGCCTGCACCGGCGCTTGAACTTGCGGGGTTGCCTGGGCCGGACTCTGCGGCCGGACAGGCGCCGCAACTTGCGCCGGCACGGCGACCGGCGCGATCGCGGCTGTTACCGGCGCCGCATTGGCCAGCGGCACCGAAGCGGGGGTCGCGGCATGCACGGCAGTGACGATCGCCTGCGCGCCGATCAGAGATGTCGTTTCGCCTTCCGCCGACGGATGGTCGACGAGCGACAGGACGACGCCGGCCCCCGCCGTCGCGCCGATAGCCGTCGCGACCATGACGATACGGGCCGTACGCATGAAGCTCGGCGCCGGGGCGAGATAGCCCCATTCCGGACTGAAATTACCGGCCGAACGCATCAGAACCTCCTAGACGGCGCATCGCCGCCCATGCTCGAAATCGCCAAATTCACACTAGGTTTGCGTACGCCTGACCGGCGGCCGGACCTACGCATAAACTCATAGTCTCATCGGCAAAACTACTCACCAAACAGCGGGTTCCCTGCTTCCGCGCCACATGGTTAGCGGCGGCGATCATCCCCGGCAAGCCGGGGCAAACGAGGGACCTGTGAAAACCGGCCGCTGTGGCCAAACGGCACCATTCCCATGAAATACAGCGGTAATTTCGTAGCGCCGCACGGCTTGCCGTCAGTTTTTGTGCACAGCTCTGTGCGCGGCCGGAAGGCTGATTTCGCTCCAGACCGCGCCCTCTAGGAGTTGAACTGCCGCGGTCCCGCCGGCGGCCCGCCGATCCGCTCGCCGACCGACGTAAAGACGTCGCCAATCGCCGAAACGACGTGGCGCGTGGCGGCGACGACGTGGTCCTTGAGATCGAGCGTCTTGGCGAGAAGCGAATCGGGATCGCGCGCAAGGCGATCGTCGGACGCGGCGCCGTCAGCCGGCACCGGTGCCAGTTCGGCATTCGGTCCGGCTTGCGCGATCACCAGCGGAGCGCGCGGCACAGCCGCAGCCGCAACAGGCATCTTGTTCCGCGGCGCCACGGGCTTTGCGGCCACCACAACGGCGGCGACGTGCCGGATCGGCACGTCCGGCGTCACCTTGGCGTCCGGCGCGGCGCGTGCCGCATCGGTATCTTCGGCAGCGAGGCGGCTCTTCTCGGCCGCGGTCTGGGCTTTGAGATAGTCGATAATCATGGCGTGCTCGTCGCGAACCAGCGCCATCATCTCTGCCGACGCTGGCTGAACCTGCTCGAGCGTCGGGTGCGGCACCACGTGGCCGAACTGGTATTGGGTGAACAGGAAGCCGCCGATCACGCTCGCCAGTGCGGCGGGCAGCACGTCGAGAACGATCTTGCCGAGAAAGCGCGCCAGCAACGGCGCCTCCACTCGAAGAGCCGTGCCTTTTCGCGTGATTCCGCCCTGCTCCACGATCCCGCCTGGCTGCATGACCTGACCCCTTATTTTTCAAACGGCTGATTGAATTTCAAACATCCGTTCTGGGCGGCGGATGGCCCGGAAAAAGGAATTTTTGGGGCATTCCCCGGATTTCGGGGTCACCGCCGCTCGGCGGGAGCACCGGAACCATTGCCTAAAGCGGCGCCAAGGCCGCCGACGACCCAGGTACTGATCATCTTCGACAGCGATTCGACGGTGGTTTCATCGAGCACAAGGCCGATTGGCGGCTCGGCGAGTTGCTCGCGGTTGCGCAGGAACACATTGCACTGGCCGATGAGCCAGATCGCCGCCACCATGCGGGTGCGGCGGTCCGCATCGGGGAGAAAGCGCCCCGCGAGATCGGCGGCAAGGCCCATGAACGGGGCCGCCTCTTCGCTGACGAGACTGCGAAACACCGCCGTCGGGCGCACGGTTTCCCAATTGAATATTCGCATGTGGCGGCTGTACTCGTCGCGCGCCATGAGCGGGTGAAGCTGGCGGCGGATGAATTCGCCAAGCGCCTGCTCGCGCGACATCGACTTCACGTCTTTGGCGTGGGCGAGGTGATCCTCGGTCAGCGCATGGAACGCGGCCCGCAGCACCTCGCGGTAGAGCCCATCCTTGCCGTCGAAATGATAATTGATCGCAGCCTGGTTCACGCGCGCTTTGGCAACGATGGCGCGGACGCTGGTGCCGTCGTAACCGCGTTCGGCGAACAGCCGTTCGGCCGCCTTCATGATCCGCTCGCGGGTGACCTCCGAAGGTCGCGTCATGGCCGGCCCGGTTCCCTTTTCAAACCCTCGTTTGAATTCCAAATAGGCCTTTAGCCGGGGGAATGCAATCGCCGCCCGCGGTGTTTATGCCGGGGCCGGTTCCGTCTTTCCGGCAAGCTGTCACAAGACGCCGCACGCCGATTCGCGTTTCATCTGCGCCCTGCCCCATCGGCGCAATCACCCGGGAGGATTTTCATGAACGTACAACGCCCACCCTCCGACATCGTCGGATTGTCCAAGGTGATGCCGCCGCTGTCGCGGCGCGGTTTCATGTCGCGTTCGGCTGCCGCGGCGGCGGGCTATACGCTGGCCGCCGGTCCGGTGCGCGCCGATGTCATCCAGACCGACACCAAGGGACTCGATGCCGGCACGGGTAAGGTTGCGGTCGCCGGCGGCGATATGCCGGTCTATTTCGCGCGCCCTGCTCACGTCAAACATCCACCGATCGTCCTCGTCTGCATGGAAGTCTTCGGCCTGCACGAATGGGTCAAGGACATCACGCGCCGGGTGGGTCATCTCGGCGCATTCGCGGTGGCGCCGAACTATTATTTCCGCTCCGAGACCAACGGCGTCGACCTCACCAAGATCGACGATCCGAAAGCGCTGATGCCGATCGTCAACGGCAAGACGGATACCGAACTGTTCGCCGATCTCGACGCCACGGTAGCCTGGGCCAAATCGGAGGGCGGCAACGCCAACCGGCTCGGCATCATGGGTTTCTGCCGCGGCGGCCGGACGGTGTGGCACTATTCGACGCACAATCCGCACTTGAAGGCCGGCGTCGTGTTCTACGGCAGCCTGATCGACAAGAGTGACGCCGCACCGAAGAATTCGATCGAGCTGGCGCCCGAGGTCAAGGAACCGGTGCTCGGGCTTTACGGCGCCGAAGACGCCGGCATCAAGGCCGACCAGGTCAAAGACATGGAAGCGGCGCTGAAAGCGGCCGGGAAGACCGCGGAGTTCCACGTCTATCCCGGCGCACCGCACGGCTTCGTCGCCGACTATCGGCCGAGCTACCGCAAGGACGCGGCCGAGGACGCCTGGAAGCAAATGACGGCCTGGTTCAAGAAGTATGGCGTCCTGAGCTGAATGGAACCGATAGACGCGCGGCCGTTCACACCAGGCCGCGCGTCACGTCGTCGAACAACTCGTCGACGCTGAATTTACGCGGCAAGAGCTTCTGCTCGAAAGCATTGTTGACGATCGTTTCGAGCGAGGCACGGTTGGGCGCGAGGCCGAACGCGAGCGCCGCCGCATTCTTGTTGCCATTGCGTGCCGCAATGTCGCGCGCTTCCTTGAAGATGCGGAAGACTTCGCGCACCACGTCAGGACGCGTCTGTGACAGCGCGCTGCGGATGACCAGCATGTGATTGATCGGCTCGCCGTGTCCGGCAGCCCAGGTCTTCGCGGCCTGTTCGCTGTCGGGGATAAGTTGCTTCAAGCGCGGATCGGGCAATTTGTCTCCGACTACGGCGGCATCGAGCTCACCGTCGAGCAGCATCTGCGCCGGGTTCTTTCCGGCGGCAGCACGTTCCATGCTCGGCGGATCGGTATATTCCGCCAGATGCGGGTCTTCGAACGTGACCCAATGCACCTTGCCAAGATCGACGCCATATTGCTCGCGCAGAATGCTGCGCACCCAAACCCCGGTCGTCACCGTATAGGCGCGGACGCCGACGCGTTTGCCCTCGAGTTGTTTCGGCGACAGCGCGCCGCGTTCGGGGTTGTAGGCGATCGTATGATGCTGGCTTCGTGCCACGATCGGCATCGGCAGGAGCACATAGGGTTTGCCGTAGGCCTTCGCCTGCAGATAGGTGACGATGGCAAGCTCGCCGAGATCGAATTTGGCGTCGCGCACCAGCGGCTTGAAACCGGTATTCGCCACCTTGATGTCGGCGAATCCAAATTCCACCAGATCGGACGGCACGGCGCCCAGCTTGATCGGCAGCGTGTTCGCGTAGTCGCCCAGCAGGGTAAAAAGCTTCACTTTCCCGGACTTAGTCACGTGCAGTCCTTTCGTTGTGCTTGCGGGGACGAATGCCCGCGGCCGTTCCTCAGCCGCCGACAATGTCCCGCGTGTCCTCGAACATTTCGTCGACCGTGATCGGCCGCGGAATAAGTTTCTGCCGCCAGACATAATCGGCGATCAATTGCAGGCTCGGGCGGTTCGCCTCGATGCCGAATGGCGCCGGATCGGGCTCGGCCGGCGGCGGCGACGCCAGGCGCTTTGCCTCCTGCAACAATCGCCAGATCTCGCGGGCCGTCGCCGGATCGGCGCGGACATCCTCGGCGCGCATGACGACGAGATGATTGACTGGAATGACCTTGTGTCTCGCGTACCAGCGCCGGGCCTCGGCCTGCGGATCGCCGAAAATCGATTTGACCCGCGGATCGTCCGAGGTTTCGCCGAGTACGGCGTCGAGTTCGCCGTCCAGCAGCATCGGCACGATCTTCTTGCCGGCCGGCGCGCGTTTCGTCGTATCGCGATATTCGGCGACGTGCGGATCCTCGAAGGTGATCCAGTCGATACTGTCGAGATCGACGCCGTAATCTTCGGCGAGGATGCCGCGGATCCAGGCACCGGTCGTCGTGGTGAAGGAGCGGATGCCGACACGCTTGCCGTTGAGATCGCGCGGCGTCAGTTCGCCTTTCGACGCATTGTAGATCGCGTAAGGATGCTGGAAGCGCCCGGTCATCGTGGCCGGCAGAAGCGCGAGTTTCTTGCCGTAGGCTTTGGCCAGCAAAAAGGTCACGACCGCCATTTCGGAGAAGTCGTATTTGTTCTCCCTGATCATCCCCTTAAAGCCGTCCCACACCGGAACGATTTCAGTGAATGCGATGTCGAAACGCTCCGATTTCACCGCGCCCGTCTTCAACGGCGTCGTGTAGGGATACGTGCCAAGCAGCGCCTTGAGCGTCCTGGACGCCGACATGGCCGCGTCAGTCCTTCAGGCTCGGATAAAGTCCAAGTGCGGTCTTGCCGAAGATCGAATCCTGATCGGACGCTTTGGCAAAGGAAAACGCCTTGCGAGCCGCATCAAGAATTTCCTTCATGGTGCCGGGCGAGTTCGGGAAATTTGATCCCCAGGCAATGCGCTCGGCGCCGAAAGCGCCGACGAATTTGCCAAAGAACGTTTCCGGTGCGCCCTTGCCCCAACTCCTGGGCGACACATTGACCGGCGTGATCTTCAGATAGATCTGCTTGTATTTCGCGAGCGCGAGGAACTCATCGGCGCCTTTATAGGGCGGTCCGTCGGCAAACGGCGTCCGCGACAGGTGATCGAGGATCATCGTGACCTTCGGAAACCTGTCCATGATCTGCCGCAAGAGCGGGATGCCTTCCTGTTTCATCTGTACGCAGACCGGGATGTTCTTCGCCGCCGCGTGCTCCCAGAACGGAAAAGTCGCCGGTTCGGCAAACCATGTCGCCTGATCTGGCAACGTGCTGCCGGTTGTGAACAGCCGCATGCCGGTGCAGCCGCGGCCGAGCCAGTAATCGAACGTCTTGAGCGCATCGGGCGCCATGACGTCGATGGAATAGACTCCCGTGAAGCGTGACGGCACGGCCTCGACCGCATCCGCAACATAGCTGTTGTCGTAGCCGTAGGCGGTCGACGAATGGACGATCGCGGCTTTGGCGACACCGGCATCGTCCATGGCCTTGAGCAAGGTGTCGTATGTCGTCGGCCGCTCGGTCGACCACGCCGACTGCGTGCCGCCAAGCGGAGCCAACGGATAGCGCTTGGTGTCCGGCGAAACGATGTGGGGATGAATATCAATGACTGGCGACATGGGTCCTCGGGCGCTGCGGGTTTGATGTTACGGATTGATATCGACAAAGACTTGGTCGAGCCGCGGGCGCGACGGGATCAAGCCTTGCTGCAAGGCGTAAGTAACTAGCGCTTCGATGCTCGGGCCGTTGGCCGCGATGCCATAGGGCAACGGATCGCTCATCAGCGAGAAGAAGCCGCGATAGCGCTTGTCCTCGGGGGCGTCGCCACGACCGAGCTTCAACTCATCGAGATAAGGCTTCTTCGCGGTAATGAAGGCATTCATCAGCGAGCGCGCGAGCCACGGATGGCGCTCGATGTGCTCGTCCTTGACGACGATGAGGCCGTGGATCGGATAGATGCCGGTGCGGCGAAACCAGTCGGCTTCGATCTGTTCGACATTCGCAAAGAGTTCCGGATAGCTGCCCGCGGCACCTCCGGTCGGCGCGTTCATGTCCCAATTGCCGATCGGCGGACCGGCGCGGCCGACGCCGGCAGGCCCGGTAAATCCCGCCTGGATCTCGCCCGACGCCATCATGCTTTGCAGCGATTTTCCTTCCGGCGCATGGATGACGTTCGGCGGCAGCTCAAGCGTCGCGACGTGCTCTTCGTCGTCCACGATCCAGGTTACTTTCGATGAATCGAGGCCATATTCGTTGACGAAAATGCCGCGCGTCCAGACACCGGTCGTCACCGAATAGGCGCGTACACCGACTTTTTTGCCTTCGAGGTCCTTCGGCGCGCGGACACCGGCATCGGGCCGCACGACGAAACCGCCGTGATGGAAACGGCGCATCACGAAAATCGGCAGCGCGATGTAAGGCGCGCCGCGGGCGCGCGCGATCATGTAGGTCGTCGGCGCCATCTCGCAGATGTCGAACTCAACATTGCGCACCATGCGGCGGAACGCCTGGATGATCGGCGCAACCTCGACGAAATCCGTATCCACGCCCTCGATCGGAATTTTGCCGTTCTTGATCGCGGCGGTGTGGCCGTAAGTGGCGATCGCGATTTTCAGCCGCGGCCTGTCGGCACCCGTCGGAACCGTATTGTTCGCTGCTTGCACTTTCACGTCATTATCCTCTTCGGCGGTCCATTCACTGCTTCGGTATGCCGGCTTTTTCGATGACCTGGCCCCACTTCTCGGTATCGGCCTTGAGGCGTTGCGTCAGCGCATCAGGCGTACTCGCCAGAGGCTCCATGCCGAGATCGGCCATTTGCTTGCCGATCTCGGGCATTTCCAGAACAGCGCTGATCTCGCGGTTCAATTTCGTGATGATGTCGGCGGGCGTTCCGTTGCGGGCCGACAGCGCGTTCCAGCTGGTGACAATGTAGGCCGGATAGCCGCTGTCCTTGACCGTCGGCACGCCCGCAAGCTGCGGCACCGGCTTGTCGCCGGATGAAGCGATGATCTTGATCTGCTTGCCGGCCACCATCGGACTGAACGCCGCGTAATAGTCGAATCCGACGTCGACATCGCCACGCGCAATGGCGGTGATCAGATCGGGCGTAGTGCGGAAAGTGACGATGGCCGCATTGACGCCGGTGACCATCTTGAACAATTCGGCCGAAAGATTTTGCGTGCTGCCGACGGCGATCGTGCCGAAATTGAGCTTGCCCGGATTCTGCTTGGCGAAGGCCACGAGCTTGGGCACTGAATCGAGCTGCGAGTCCACCTTTGTCGCCAGCAGCATGTCGAACTGCGCCAGCAGCGATATCGAGGTGAAATCGCGCGAAAGATTGAAAGGCAATGAAGCAAACAGATTTTCACTGATGGCGGCGCCATTGCCGGAGAGGTACAAAGTGTAACCGTCGGCAGGAAGCGACAACGCCCCCTTCGCAGCGACGATGCCGCCGGCTCCCGGCCTGTTGTCGATGAAGAAATTCTGGCCCGTCCGCTCGCTCAGCTTCTGCGCGACGAGACGCGTCGAGACGTCGGCGACGCCGCCCGGCCCGTAAGGCAGGATGATACGGACAGGCCGCGACGGATAATCGGCCTGCGCACGCGCGGCGGGCGCAAATGCCGCGGTCAGCACTGCGGCGATCGCCACCGCGCCTATACGGCGCCAGACATTGCGTCGAGAGAGCATGTTTTCCTCCGGCGGCGCCCTTGGTCCAGCAAGGCTGGAGCACATCACGGTGTGCGGCTTTGGCCGGGATAATGATCAGCCTGCGCAGCAAGTCCATTCCGATTAGCCTCTCGGCTTGATATGTAAATCATCTTTATGATGCGGGAGAGGTGCATTAGTGTCCAATAAAATCAGGTTTTATGGGCCCTGTAATACGATATAGGAAATATGCCGGATGATCGATTTCAGGCTGCTGCGTCACTTTTCCTACTTCCTCGCCGTGGCCGACGAACGGCATTTCGGCAAGGCCGCGAAACGGCTTGGAATGTCCCAGCCGCCGCTCAGCCAGCAAATCCAGGTGCTCGAGAAGTCGCTAGGGGTGCGCCTGTTCGAGCGATCGCGGCAAGGCGTTCAGTTGAGCCGGGAGGGCGCCGCCATTCTCGCTCCTGTGAACCGCTTCATGGAGCACGCCCAGCGGCTGCAACAGGCGATCACCGACGCGCGCCTCGGGCGCAGCGACATGGTCACCGTCGGCGCGATCAACTCGGCGATGTTCGACGTCATGCCACGCCTGATGCGCACGGCCAAAGGGCTCTATCCGCAACTTTCGCTATCCGTGATGGAAGCGCGGAGTGCCGAGGCTCTTTCGGCCGTGCAAAGCGGGGAAATCGATATTGCGTTCGCGCGTTTCGACGATCACATCGCGTCGCTGGAAGTCCGTCCCATTGTCCGCGACCATCTCGTGCTCGTGCTTCCTGTCGATCATCCGCTGACGCGGCACAGCGGGGTCGGCCTTAAGCAACTCGCCGACGAGAATTTCGTGCTGTTTCCGCGGCGATCGAGCCCAAGTTTTTTCGACCAGATCACAAGCGCCTGCCGCGAGGCAGGGTTCTCGCCTCATGTGCTCTACGAAGTTCATACCGTAGTCTCGCAGATCGCCTATGTCGGATGCGGTGTCGGTGTCGGCATGGTGCCGAGCCGCGCGATGCGCTTCGGAGGCGGCGACGTCGTCTTTCGGCCGCTGCTCGAAACGATCGATGTCGTGAGCATTGCCGCCGCATGGAATCCGGCGCTCGGCAAGGCGCTGGTGCCGCACATCGTTGACATTGCTGCCGACATCGGCGCCGATAGGGAAGCGCTGCCTGTTCCGGAATCGCTTGCGGAGCCTGTCCACAAGACCGAAAAGTACGGCGCCAACTAAACAACGACGCAGGGAGTGACGCATGGCTCGCATCGAGCAGGTCGAACGAGAAAATCTCAATACGCGACAGCAGACGCTCTATGACGACATCATGCGCACGCGTCCCCGCGGCACATTGAGCGGGCCATTTTCAGTCTGGATTTACCGACCCGACATCGCCGAGCCCGCTAACGAACTCGCCAATTGCTTTCGCGTCAGCCCGACGCTCGACAAGCGGCTCATCGAGATGATCGTGCTGCTGGTTTGCCGCGACGCCACCGCGAAATACGCCTGGTCGGCACACGTCGGGCTCGCCCGCGAAGCGGGACTGACACAGCAAACGATCGATGATATTCGCGCCCGGAAAAAACCCAATCTGACCCGCGATGACGAGCGTCTGATCTATGATCTTGTCACCGAACTGCTCGCGACGAAGACGGTGAGTACGGCAACGTTTGAGCGTGCCGTCGCCGCGCTCGGCCGCGACGGTGTTATCGAGGCCGTGAGCTGCGTCGGCTTCTACGGCATGATCGGATTGCTCATCAACACGTTCGACGTGCCGCCGCAGCCGGGCGGTGACGTGCTGACGTAAGCTCAGCTTCCGTTGCGGGCGCCGAGAAGCGGAAAGAAAACATCCTGCCAGGCTGGCGGTGCGGTCTTGAGCTCGCCGGTCTTGGCCATGAAGGTCGCGAGCTTCATCAAGCCCGTAGGCGCTACGGAAAAGATGATCGAGCCGTCGGTCAAAAGGCCGATGATGTCGTCCTTCGGCGTCTTCGAGGCCTCGGACTTGAGATAGATATCGACCGCAGCCGCCGGATCCTTGGCGATGAATTTCATGCCGTCCTCGGTCGCCGCGATCACCGCGCGCGAAACCGCGGGATTGGCATCGACGAATTTCTTGCCGGCGCCGAGCGCGACACCGGTCATTTCCTCACCCAATATGTCCTTTGAGGTTGTCACCACATGGACCTTGTCGCTCTTCTTGAGGATGGCGGTGAACGGCGCGGTCGCGACGTAGCCGGCAATGATCTGTCCCGACAAAAGCGCCGCCGTCGCGTCGGGATGCGGCATGCTGACAAGAAGCTTGTCGAGGCGGCGGTAGTCGCCAAAGGTCTTTTCCGCCGCCATGCGCATCACCACCGCCTGCGGTGAGGTCGTCGCCGGCACGGCAATCTGGTCGCCATCGCCGAAATCGGCAATCGTCTTGATCTGCGGCTTGTTGGTTTCGAGAATGAAGGCGTTGGCGCCCAAGGCGGCCAAACCGGCGACGTCCTGATGGCCCTTCGTCTTTTCCCAGACAATGAGCAGGCCGGGGGAGCCGAACGAACCAATATCGATATTGCCGGAAAGAACGGCATCGGTAATCGCCGGCGAGCCGGAAAAGCGCTGCACCGTCACCTTGAGATCGCCTAGCCCCGCCTTCTTTGCCTCATCGGCGAAATAACCCTGCGCTTCGGCCACAACAACTGGCAGGTAAATCAGGCCGAACTGGACGCCAATGCGCACCTCATTGACCTCGGCGCGCGACGGCGCGGCGGCAAGCAACGCGCAACCGGCAATGAACGCGCCCAGCACGTTTTGCCTGGTCTTATTCCAAAGCATGGCGTTCCCCTTTAATCCGCATGGGCTTGTTCTTCCGCACGCGCCTCCACAAGCGCGGCACGGCCAGCCGGTGTCAAACATACGGCGCGATCCATGCCGCTCTCGATGCGGACCAGCCCCTCGATGATGGCATCTTCCCAGACAGAAAGACGCGGGCAGCTTGTGCGCCAGGCCTCCATCGCCTGCCGGTACGTGCGCGGCCTGTCCCCCACCCAGTTGAGGAATTGAATCATGATCAGACTGCGGGAATCGGACATCGGGCGCTCCGTCGCGTGCGAGTATAAAGCGCATTGTCGCGGGATGCAGCCTATCCGGCTGAAATTTTATACCGTTCACCGTACGCCAAGGCGCCGTGTAGCGTCGCGGAGCACGGAACAAAAGGCTCGACCCGGGCGTTATTGGCCGCGCGTCCGCTGAGTGCTATTGTGCCAAAGTAATTAAGGTCTTCTGAGAACAGCGAGATCGATTCCCCAGATTTCAACACCAGGATTTTTCATGGGCATCCTCATCAGTATCCTGATCACCTTCCTCGTCATTATCCTCGTGCTTTATCTCATCAACATGCTGCCGATCGATGGCCGCGCCAAACAGATCGTGCGCATCATCGTGATCATCATCGGCGTGCTGTCATTGTTGCGTTACCTCGCCGTCTTCTAAGAACGGTCTTGCCGCTTTGCGCCGTATCGAGGGCTACGTCATCGTTTCCGCCGACGGCATGCTTGCCGACGGGCATGGCCAGATTCCGGACTCGATCCGCAACGACGCCGATCAGCATTTCTTCCAGTCCGGACTCGACAAAGCCGTCGTCATCGTCCACGGCCGCCACTCGCACGAAGGCGGTCCACGCGCCGCCGGCCGCAAGCGGCTCGTCGTGACGCGCCAGATCGCTACGCTTGCGCCCGATACGGACTATCCCAACGCCGTGTTTTGGAACCCCGTCGGCGCGACGCTCGATGAAGCTCTTGAGCGAATAGGCGCGACCGACGGCACGGTGGCAGTCATCGGCGGCCCCGAAGTGTTCAGTCTATTCTTGCCGCTCTACGATGCTTTCCACCTCTCACGCGCGGCGAACGCAAAGATTCCGGGCGGCCTTCCGCCTTTCACCGAGGTCGGGCCGGGCACGACGCCGGAAGATGTCTTGACGCAACGCGGTCTCAAGCCGGGGCCGCGCCGCGATCTCGACGCGGCGGCAGGCATATCCGTGGTGACGTGGTCGCGCTGACGAAATCCCGCCTCGAAAAAATCATTTCGGGATTTGAATCAATTCCTTGATCTGGTCCGGCGTGAGCGGAGCGGCGAGGAATTTCTGCGCCACGGCATCCGCCATGACGGCATCGAGGCCTTTAACTTCGCCCGTCTGCATCGAGTCTTTTGGGACAAGCTGCAGCACGCGCTGCACGATATTGGGCGGCAAGCCGGAATATTCGCCGTAGATTTTCAACGCATCGGGACTGGAATACATCCAGTCGACGGTTTCGCGATAGGCCTGCATGAAGCGCACGATCGCGTCGTGCCGGGTTTGCAAGGTCTGCGCGCCGATCAGGTTAACGCGAACCGCGCGCGTACGCAGCGCCGTGACGTCGTTACCGGTCGCGATAATGCGTGTCTGGCCGCCCTCGACCTTGTCGAGTCCGAACGGGGCGGCGCCGAACCCGACATCCACCTGCCCGCTCATGGTCTGCGTCAGCGTTGCAGCGATATTGCCGGTTTGCGTCGGCTTCGCGGTCAGATGGAATTGATCGATCAGCGCCAGGAGCGAGCCGTGACTGGACGAACCCACGGCGGAGAACGCGACGGTCTTGCCATTCATGTCGGCGACAGTGTGGATTGGGGAATCCGCCGGGACGAACCAGTAAAGATCCGGCGCGCCTGTCATTTCGCTCGAAAGGATACGGATCGGCGCACCCTTGGCGAAGGTGCCGAGTGCCGCCGAGATGCCGGAGGCGGCAGCGATGTCGATGCTGCCGCCGATGACGGCCTGGATCGATTCCGGCCCGGCGACGGTATAGAGGATATCGAGATCGAGCCCGTGTTTCTTGAAAATGCCGGCACGCTGGCCGAGTTCGGCAATGCCCGCGTCCCAGGCGCCCTTTTGCGGAATGGCGACCTTCAGCGTGTCGTCCGCCTGCGCAAAGCTGCAGGTCACGGCAAGCGACAGGACGCTGGCGCCCAGAATGACCAAACGACGCATGATTTCCTCCCGACGATGACGGTCTTAAAGCCGCATATTATGATGGGACATGACTCTATCCTCACGCCGAGCCGGTTCAAGCGGTGTTGTCGCGCTCGACTATGAATTCGTGCAGGAACAGGCGTCCGCGCTTGGCCGCATGGGACGCGCACTGGAGGCGGCGCTAGCCGCCCTGACCGAATTCGACCGCACGTCCGGCAAAGATCGCACTGCCCGGGCAAAACTGGTGCAGGACGCCGGCGACGCGCTGTGGTGCTTTGTCGTGCAACGGGAAGCGTGCGGATTACGCAACTCCAGGCCGGTCATTCGCGAGTATCGCGTGCCCGCCGAAGTACAAAACCGCATGGGTACATTCGGCGCACAACGGCGCGGGTGACCGGCCAAATCTTCGGCGAAGTCTTCGGCTCTTCGGCGTGGCCCGGGGGCCAGGATAAGGCCGCAGCGAATTACGGCCTAATCGGGCCATTAGCAGTCCATTTACCTTTGCGGCGCCCCAAACCGGTCACGCCGGCAAGGCTTTATTCACCGATCCCAATGCATTCTTGTCGCTGTTTCAATGGCGTGGCGGCGCCCGGAGTTATGATGCGTACCTTCCCACTTCTTGACGAACTTGAGGCCGCCCTTGCATCCGGCAGCATCGATCGCCGGATCGACATCCTGACCCAGATCACCGACCTCTTCATCGACGGCGCCGAGTATTTCTCCGAGGATCAGGTCGGGCTGTTCGATGACGTAATGGCGCGGCTGGTCAATACCATCGAGGCCCAGGCGCGCGCCAAGCTGGCGCACCGTCTGGCGCCAATCGCGAATGCCCCCTCGAACGTCATTCATATGCTCGCCTTCGATGACGACATCGAAATCGCAAGTCCGGTCCTCGTCCAGTCCGAACGGCTCGACGACCGCGATCTTCTGGCCAACGCCAACTCAAAAAGCCAGCAGCACCTCTACGCCATCTCGCAGCGCCGGCTGCTGAGCGAGGCTGTCACTGATGTCCTGGTCGAGCGCGGCGACCGCGACGTGGTTCATTCGGTGGTGCGCAATATCGGCGCCCGCTTCTCCGATGCCGGCTTCGGCATCCTGGTCAGGCGCTCGGCCGGCGACGATGCGCTGGCGACCGAGGTGGGAATGCGATCCGATATCCCAAGGCAGCATTTTCTCGTGCTGCTGGAAAAGGCGTCGAGCGAGGTGCGCTCACGGCTATTGGAGGAAAATCCGCACGCCGGCACTGCCATCAATGGCGCCGTCGCCGAAGTGGTCGGCAGCATCCGCAATGAAACACGCAACGCCTCGCCGGATTTCGCCGCAGCGCAAGCTGCCGTCGAGCGCCAGAACCGAATCCGGCGGATCGGCGAGGCCGAAATCTACCAATATGCCCGTGACCGCAAGTTTGAAGAGACCGCAATAGCACTGTCGATCATGTGCGATACGCCGATCGATGTGGTCGAACGCGCGCTGCTCGACCCTGGCGCGGAGATCGTGCTCATTCTCGCCAAGGTCGCCGGCCTGTCGACAACGACGACCAAGGCCATATTGCTGCTGCGCGCGGCTGACCGCGGCATGTCGGCCAAGGATCTCGATCAGGCGCTATCGAGTTTCAATCGCTTGCAGCCCGATACCGCCCGGCGCGTGCTCGGTTTCTTCCGTACCCGGGTGAAAAAGCCAATGGAACCGATGGTAACGCAAGCCGTCGCCGTCAACGGCTGACGCCAAGCCGCCTTTAATCCAACGCCGTGGCCTTTAGTAAGAGCAATAGCCGGGCTGCACCTGCAGCCACGAGCCATTCGGGTAGCGGTAGTAGCAGCCACCGTGCCACCAATAATAACCGCTCCGCCGCCGCTCGCCCTCCGAAGCAATCGCGGCGCCGGCAGTCGCGCCAATCACCGCGCCGGCAACCGCGCCACCTGCGCCGTGCCCAATCGCGCCACCGATAATGCCGCCCACTGCGCCGCCGACAATCGCCCCGGCAAGCGGATCTTGCGCCGCCGCCTGCCGCACCGGTGTCAAAGCGGCAAGCGCCACCACGATCACTGCTCCCAACATGCGCTTCATTTTTCGTGCCTCCGGCTTTTCATATCGATCGGATTCGCATCGCCGAACCGCCGAGACGTGAATCCATCGGCATAATAAAACAAATGCGATGAAAGTCTGCAGCCTGATAATTGCAGCCTCCAACTCCGGCTGGATCGCGCGCAAGGAACGAAAGCGTGACAAAGCGTTAAAGGTTTTCTTGCAGAATCTACTTGACTCCATGCTGATTGCATTTATGTGGGGATTTAGCCGCTGGTGGTCGGTTCGCGTGGACTGATCGAGCGGCTTTCGCTTTCCGTGGCGCCGGTTCGCCGGAGTCTCGGGTTCTTATCTCTGGTTGGGGAGGACGGCATGAGCCAGAACGCCCTCTTGCGATCGGCTAAGGGCTTGGGGATCCCAGGTACCGCCCGAAAAGAAGACAGGAAGACCAGACTGAAGGTGGCGACTCCGGAGCCGGAGGACGATCGCGAGGAGTTTGTCTCCAAGGATTCCGCCAAGGATAGCGCCAAGAACCACGCAAAGGATCATTTCGCCGTCCGCAACGGCGTACGCTGTGCCGGCGTGCATCTGATCGTCGATCTGCACGGCGCCGAGCGCCTTAACGACATCGAGCATATCGAGGCGACCTTGCGGCGCTGCGTTGACGCCGCACGCGCGACGCTCTTGCACATTCACCTGCATCACTTTCAGCCGAGCGGCGTGTCGGGCGTGGCGGTGCTGGCGGAAAGCCACATCTCCATCCACACTTGGCCGGAAGCGGGCTATGCCGCTCTCGACATTTTCATGTGCGGCTCGGCCGAACCGGACAATTGCATCCCCGTGCTGCGCGAGGCTTTTTCTGCGAAGCGCGTTGGCGTGAACGAGCTGTTGCGCGGTCAAGACGCCTGAGCCGAAGGCCACGCGGTGCACGTTAAGCGGCCGGGCAAGGTCCCGGCCGTTTCGTTATGAGGATGACATGGCACCGAAACGCCAGGCGAAGAAGCCCGCAGAAAAGCGCTGGATCGCCGAAACACTGTTCGACGACCTCGGCTTCCGCATGAGCTTCCAGGTCGACAAGGTGCTCTACGAGATGCAAACCGAGCACCAGCATCTCGTGCTGTTCGAGCAGGCCTATTTCGGCAAGATGCTGATGCTCGACGGCGCCACCCAGATCTCGAAGAAAGATGAATTCATCTACCAAGAGATGATGTCGCACGTGCCGCTGTTCGCGCACGGCAATGCCGCCGATGTTCTCATCATCGGCGGCGGCGATTGCGGCATCGCCGAAGAGGTCCTCAAGCACAAGACGGTCAAGCGCCTGACCCAGGTTGAAATCGACCCCAAGGTGATCGAATTCGCCAAGGAGCATTTTCCCGAATTCACCAAACCGGTCTTTGCCGACAAGCGCTTCGAATCCATCATCGATGACGGCGCGAAATATGTCGCCAAGACCGACCGGCGTTTCGACGTCATTATCGTCAACTCGACCGATCCGCAGGGGCCTGGAAAAATCCTGTTTGGCCAGAAGTTCTATTCCGGTTGCCGGCGCTGCATGAAAGACGGCGGCATTCTGGTGACGCAGAACGGCGTGCCGTTCTTTCAGACCAGTGAACTGACGGCGACAATGTCAAAATTCCGGCGGCTGTTTGCGGATGCCACCTGCTACGTCGCTGCGATCCCGGTCTATGTCGGCGGCCACATGGCGATGGGTTTTGCGACCGACAATAAGCGGCTGCGGCAATTGCCGGCCAAAGCCATCGCCGGCCGCTATCGTAAAGCGGGCAGCTTCAAGACGAAATACTGGACACCGGAAGTCCACGTTGCCGCTTTCGCGCAACCGCGTTTCATCGCCGACCTCGTGGCGAAGACGAAACCGCGACGCTAGATCGTTTCCCGGCGATAGGTTCATTCGACGGCATTGCCCTCTTCGGCTTGCGGGAGGATGATGACGCATGAGTTTCTTTCCCGCCAAGGACCCTGCCTTCGGTGACGCGCGCACAAGCGACGCCATCACGCAAGTGATCGTGCCGCGCACGGTCGATCTCGGCGGATTTCAGGTACACCGCGCGCTGCCGTCGGCCCGCTCGCGCATGGTCGGACCTTTCATTTTCTTCGATCATTTCGGACCCGCCGTATTTCGCGCCGGTGACGGCGTCGATGTGCGGCCGCATCCGCATATCGGCCTGGCCACCGTCACCTATCTCTTCGATGGCGAGATCGTGCATCGCGACAGTCTCGGCACCGCACTGCCGATCCGGCCTGGAGCGGTGAACTGGATGACGGCCGGCCGCGGCATCGTGCATTCCGAGCGCACCGCCGCCGACCACCGCGACGGTGGCGAACCGCTGCATGGCCTGCAATTGTGGGTGGCGCTGCCGATGAAGGATGAAGAGACCGCGCCGGCCTTCGCCCATACCGCGGCCGCAGATATTCCCGAACTGCGCGAGGACGGGCTCACATTGCGCGTCGTGGCGGGAGCCATGCATGGCCTGCGATCGCCGGTCGTGACGTCGTGGGAAACCATCTTCGCGGAGGCACGGCTTAAGGCCGGAACAATTCTCCCTGTCAGCGCCGAGCATGAGGAACGCGCGCTCTACGTCCTCGCCGGCGAAATCGAGATCGCGGGCGACCGGCACGGGCCGGAACGGCTCCTTGTTCTCAAACCGGGCGACCGTATCGACGTCAAAGCTGTCTCTGACGCACACGTCATCCTGGTCGGCGGCGCCGCGATGGATGGGCCACGTCACATCTGGTGGAATTTCGTCTCTTCGCGCAAAGAGCGCATCGAAGCAGCGAAGGCCGATTGGAAATCGGGACGATTCGATATCGTTCCGGGCGATACGGCTGAATTCATCCCGCTGCCGCCGGATTAGGCCCCGGTTAGAGCCGCCGGCGCGGACGCGGGGCGCTTGCGCCCAGCAACGCGCGCCGCAATGACGATGCGGACATAATGTGTCTTCCAATCCTCAAACCCTTCCGCAGGAAGAAGTTTGCCGGCTCGCGGGCCGCGGCTACACCAAACAAGCCCTGCGACTGTCAGGAAGATGGCGGAGGATGCGCCCAAGACAATCAGTGCCATGTTTGGCTCTGGTATCCGCGACCACGCGAAGCCGGCTGCTGGAAGAGACAGTGAACGGGACGAACGATATCTTCGCTCCAGTCCGCGTACCTAAAGGCCAGCTAATGATCAGCTTTGGCCTTCCTTTTATTTTTCGCTATCCTTAGTGAAGCCGCTTTCAGGGACAATTTCAGCGTGATTTACCGGTTCGAGACCTGCCTGTTGCACAGGGATCGGCGCGAGTTGCGCCGCGAAGGCGCCTTGCTGGCACTCGAACCACAGGTGTTCGACCTCCTCGCCTACCTGATCGAAAACCGCCACCGGGTTGTCACGAGGGACGATTTAATGAAGGCGGTCTGGGACGGCCGCATCGTTTCCGAGGCCTCGATCGACACCCGCGTCAGTGCGGCCCGGCAGGCGATCGGCGACAGCGGCGGCGAACAACGCCTGATCCGTACGCTGCGCACAAAAGGCTACCGCTTCATCGGCCTCGTTCGCGAAGAAATGCCGGCTCACCGCGCGCCGCGCGTCGCAAAGGAGAGCGCTAGTCCCGCGTTCCCGGCGGATCATCCGACGATCGCGGTGCTGCCGTTTGCAAATTCCACCGGCGATTCCCGGCAGAATGGCGTTGCCGACGGCATTACCGAAGACCTCATCACGGTCCTGTCCAAAATCGACTGGCTCAGCGTCGGCACGCGTGCCGCCTCTCTCGCCTGCAAGGACCGCACTGCCGGAATGAAACAAATAGCCCGGCAGCTTGGCGCCCGTTACCTGTTGGACGGCAGCATCCGCCAAACGGCCGGCCGCGTCCGCATCACGGTGCAACTGATCGACGGCATCGCCAATCATCAGCTCTGGACCCATCACTACGACAAAAACACGATTGCCGATTTCGCCGTTCTCGACGACATCTGCCGCAAAGTCGCGACCGCGTTCGAGCCACAGCTCTATCTTGCCGAGCATTTGCGCGTCTCGCGCAAAGACGCCGCGAATTTGAATGCCTGGGAATGCATTCTGCGCGCGCTGTCGCTGATGAACAGCCGCGACCAGCAGAATGTCGCCATCGCCCTCAAGTTGCTGCAGAAGGCGGTCACGATCGATCCTGAGTCCGCACAAGGCCACAGCCTTCTGTCTATCGCGACCACGCTGCGCGTTCACATGAGCTGGGCGGATCGTCAAAACGTCATCCCCGGCGCTCTGGCGTCGGCACACAAGGCGCTGTCGCTCAATCCCGATCATCCGTGGGCGCATGCCGCGCTGGGCTATGCCGCGATCTGGAAGCGGCCGGAGGAAGCGATCGTGCCTTGCGAACGCGCCATCGCGCTCAACCCGAATTTCGCCGCCGGCCACTACTTTCTCGCGCTCGCCTCGACTTTTGCAGGGCACTACGACCATGTCTTTGCTCATGCCGGGATTGCCGAGCAACTGGCGCAGCGCGATCTCCTGGCGCGCGGCTATTCAGGTGCGCACGACAACGTGCGCGCGACGGCGTCGTTCGCGATGGAGAATTACAGTCAGGGCATCGGCTTTGCCCGCAATGCCGCGGCCTATATTCCGAATTCGCCGACTGCGCATCGCGCAATGCTCATCAATCTCGCGCTCGACGGCAAATCCGATGAAGCGAAGCAGACGCTGCAAACGCTCAAGCGCGTTGCGCCAAAAATGTCGCGGCTCTGGATCAAACAGAATTCGGTCTGGTCGTCGGACAATGCGAATAAGCGATATATCGAGGCGTTCCGTATCGCCGGACTCTGAAGAGCCGCTGCGCCTAGCGCGGCCTGTCGCGGCCGAACGAAAGGAGCCCGGGATGACCCGCATCATTCATCGAGGATTTGGAGGATTTGCCGGCCTGCTATTCGGCGCGTTTTGCCTGATCATCGCAACCGCCGCTCCGGTCTGCGCCGAGTCCGGCCTCGAGCGTGCCTATCGCATCATCAACACCAGAAAACTCGTCGATCTCACCCACGCCTTTGGTCCGGACACACCAGTCTGGGCGGGTTTCGGCCAGGCGAAATTCTCGCCCGCGGCCGATCCAAAAACCGGCGAGCCATACACCATTCCCAAAGACGAATTCCGCGCGACCTATTATCAGATGGTCGGACAATACGGCACGCATGTCGATCCGCCGGCGCATTTTGCCGAGAACGGGATCACCATGGATCAAATTCCGCTCAAGGAGATGATTCTGCGGCTGGTCGTGCTCGACGATACTCCCTATCTGGGCAAGGATCCGAACCACGCATTTTCGGTCGCTGACCTGAAAGCCTGGGAACGCGAACATGGCCGCGTGCCGAAAGGCGCCTTCGCCGCGCTGCGCACCGACATGTACAAGGATTGGGATACCGATCCCGAACGCTTCAAGAGAAGCCCGTTTCCAGCCTGGGCGTTCGAAACGATAAAATATCTCTACGAAGATCGCGGCGTCACGGCGACCGGCCACGAGTCGATGGATACCGACACCACCGACAAGATGGATTCCGAGACTTACATCTTGCAACACGGCCATTATCAGATCGAAGTCATGTCCAATCTCGACAAAGTTCCGGCGACCGGCGCGCTGATCGTGGTGACCTGGCCGAAAGTGAAGAACGGCCTCGGCTTTCCGGCGCGGGCGATCGCGATTTTGCCGTAACGTAACGGAAGATTTTTGTTCGATCAGAGGCCAAAAAATGCACGGTCCGTTGCCCCGCTTCTCTGTTGGCCTTTGGATTGCCCTGTTTGCCACCGGCATTGCGCTGGCAAAAGACGCCGTTCCCGACATCTCAATCAAAAAGAAATATGTTGAGATTTCCGTGACGATCGACGCGGCGTTCAAACCTGTCGCCGGCCTCTTCGCCAACTGTCTTACGGAAGGAAAATCATGGGCGGCCAAAATGGACGGCGCCGCCACCTCCGAGTGGCACACCAATCCATCGGCATTCCGTGACGGGATCGGATGGAATTATGACCGCGACTATGCCCTGCGCTCGAACATTGGCCGTTACGCCAGCGTCGTGCGAAGCGACTCGACCTTTGAAGGCGGCGCACATCCCAACCAGGAGATCGACACCATCCTGTGGGACAGTACCGGGCAAAAGCGCATCAGTGTTCGTCCGTTCTTCACCGAGACGGCGGACAATGGCCCAACGATGCTCGCATTAGCAAAGCTAGCCAGTCTTGCCGTTGCTGCGAAAAAACTGGCGAACGACATCAACGGCTATGAGGACAACGACAACACGCCCGCTTCAAAGATGACGCCGGAGCAGGAAATACAAAAGGACCAGTTCATCAGGGACGGTATCAAGCCTGCCCTCCTCCAGATCGGACCCGTAACGCTCGCCCCTTCCACGGAAAGCGGCAAGAGCTCAGGCCTGACATTCCACTATTCGCCATATGGGGTGGGCCCATACGTCGAAGGGCCTTACACCGTCTTCGTGCCATGGACGGCATTCCAGCAATATCTTTCCAACGACGGAAAGGCACTGTTCGGCGGCACTCGCCCGCATGCCGACGAGGAGAATTGGCAATAGCCGGCCCGTGACGAATACGGGCCGGTCTTTTGCTGTCATGCGGCGTTACGCTGGGCCCTCAGCCATGCTTCGATCTCGCGCTCGGCTTCGGCTTTGGCAAAGCCGTAGCGCGCCCGCAGACGGCCGGCCAATTCCTTGCGACGGCCCCCGATGCGCGTGACGTCCTCGTCGGTAAGCTTGGCCCAGTTATTGCGGATCCTGCCCTTGAACATCATCCAATTGACCTCAATCTGGTCCCAGTTCATCGATTGTCTCCCTGCTGAAGGCGGACACACGACGCCACCCACGCCGCGCCGTTCTCGAAGGCGCGATGTCAGCGGCGCGATGCGGCCTGAATTCGGCAACGGCAGGGTCATTCCGAGATCAATCTTGGCGCGCTTCGGGCATAACGATGATGTCAATTGAGAATGCTGCTACGGCCCGCCTTTCGTTCCTCGATATTTCCGGCGTGGTTGCAATTCGCTAAATTGCGATGGTGAAACTCCGCCGATCCCGCTACCACCGACCGCATGAGCATCACGTCCGAACTATGAATCAGGATCTGCCCATGCGCCGGCATCTGCCAAAGTTCCTGGCCTTGGCGGGCCTCGCGATGCTTGCCGGCTGCATCGATTCCACGACACCGCTCCTGACCGATGGACAGGCACTCCTTGGTGAGCGGCCACGGCTGCAGTTTTATGTGTTGCGCGACGGTAAGGCCCAGGAGCCGACGACAGAGACGTTCGCCTGGCGCGACGGCCGCTATGTTCCGATCCACGGCACAGCGCATGATCTCGGTGCGTTCTCGCTGCACAGCTTTGAGGGTGGCGACCTGATCGTGCAAAGCATGCGGCCCGGGCGCCCGGCCGAATACGCGATCGCGCGAAAGCTCGCCGAAGGCACATTCCTCCTCGTCGCCATCGACGAGACCGATGCGGACGAGGCGACGCGAGGCAGGCTTTGCGGCAAGGAGGCCGGTACCGCCTGCCGCGTTGCGACGCGCGATGGCATTACGGCATTCGCACGCGCCACCGCGGGCAAGTCACATTCAACAGGCGGACTCGCCGTTCTTCTGGCAGGGCGTTAGCTTGACGGACCAGGCACGCTCGACGAAGACACAGAATGGCCCCGCCCTCCCCGCCGCCTGACGTCGAAAAACTCGCGCGCGACATCCGCGCCGGCGAACGCACCGTATTGTCGCGCGCCATTACGCTGATCGAGAGCAAACGGGCCGATCATCGCCGCAGTGCCGCAGCATTGACCCAGGCCCTGCTTGGAGAAACCGGCAAGGCGGTACGCGTCGGCATCACCGGAGCGCCCGGCGTCGGCAAGTCGACCATGATCGACGCCCTCGGCAGCATGCTCACCCGGCAAGGCCACAAGGTCGCGGTGTTGGCGGTTGACCCGTCATCGCGCCGCACCGGCGGATCGATCCTCGCCGACAAAACGCGGATGGCGAAGCTTGCCAACGATGCCAATGCTTTTATCCGTCCGTCGCCGTCTTCGGGAACGCTTGGCGGCGTGGCGGCAAAAACACGCGAGACGATGCTGCTGTGCGAGGCCGCGGGCTATGACGTGATCCTGGTCGAGACCGTGGGCGTCGGCCAGTCGGAAATCGCAGTCGCCGACATGACGGATTTCTTTCTGGTGCTGGCGCTGCCGGGCGCGGGCGACGAATTGCAGGCACTGAAAAAGGGTGTTGTCGAACTCGCCGACATGATCGCGGTCAACAAGGCCGACGGCGACAATCTCTCGCGCGCAACACTCGCCGCGTCACAATATGGCGCAGCGCTCCACATTCTCTCGCCGCGGTCGCCCAACTGGTCGCCGCCGGTCATCACCTGCTCGGCGCTCAAGGGCGACGGCATCGAGGCGTTGTGGTCGCACATCCTCGACCACCGCCAGCGGCTCACGGCATCGGGCGAACTCGCAGCGCTGCGCGGCGAACAACAGGTGAAATGGATGTGGACCATGCTGGAGGAGCGTCTGTTCGAGCCGCTGCGGAACGACCGCTCCCTCAAGGCCGCATTGCCGCGCATCGAAGCCGACGTTGCGGCCGGCCGGCTGGCGCCGGCCGCCGCCGTCGAACAGATCGCCAAGATGCTGGCGGTGTGAAGCCATGCGGATCCTCCTGGCCGGCTTCGGACCGTTTCCCGGCGCGCCGTTCAATCCAAGTGCGCGCGTGGCTACAGCGCTCGGCCGCCGGCGGCGTCCGGCTCTCGCCGGCGTCGCGCGTCACCTCCACGTCTTCGCCACCGTCTATGCTTCGGTCGAGCGCGATCTGCCAAAACTCTTCGCGCAAAAACCGGACATCGTCCTGATATTTGGCCTCGCCGGCCGCCGGCGTCATCTCTGCATCGAGACACGGGCCCGTAACGCCATATCGGTCCTGTTTCCGGATGCAAGCGGCTATCGCCCGCCGCGCGGCACGATCGCGCCGGGAAAGCCCTCCTCGCGCCAAAGCAAAGCGCCGTTCGTGCGGCTTCTCGGCGCGGCGCGTCAGGCTGGCGTGCCGGCGCGGCTGTCGCGCGATGCCGGGCGGTATCTCTGCAACTATGCCTATTGGCAGGCGCTGCAGCGGGCCGGTGACAACGGCCCGCTGGTACAGTTCGTTCACATCCCGCCGGTGCGCTCTGTCCCGCTGAGGCAGCGGCGGATCGGGCATCGTCCGCCCTCGCTTGCCGGCCTCGTCCACGCGGCCGAAGCGATCCTGATCGCACTGATCGCCGCAAAGCGCGCAATACTCCACGCAGAATCACGTTAGTCGTATTAATCTGCCAACATGGGCTGAGTTGCAGTTTTTCACCTGTGGGGACGAGCCATGCGGCGGCTCACCATTGTGGTCCCGGTGCTCGATGAGGCACCAATTATCGCCGATGCGCTGCGAGCGCTCGGACCGCTGCGCCAACGCGGCGCCGAGGTCATCGTGGTGGATGGCGGCTCAAGCGACGGCACCTGCCGCCTGGCACAGCTCTTTGCCGACCGTGTCATCACGGCGCCTCGCGGCCGTGCCGCACCGCTCAATGCCGGCGCTGCGCTCGGCGCCGGGAACGCACTCCTGTTCCTGCACGCCGACACCGCGCTGCCCGAAAATGCCGATCGCCTGATCGACGCCGCGCTGGCGCGCGGCGCTTGGGGCCGCTTTGACCTTCGCATCGCCGGACGGCATCGATTCCTTGCCGTCGTTGCCCGCCTGATCAATTGGCGCTCGCGGCTGACCGGCATCGCCACCGGCGATCAGGCGATTTTCGTCACGCGCGAGGCGTTTCTGGCGGTCGGCGGTTTTCCGGATCTGCCGCTCATGGAAGACATCGCGATCTCGCACCGCCTCAAACGCCTGTGCCCGCCCGCCTGCATTGCCATACCGGTGACCACTTCGGGCCGGCGCTGGGACGAACACGGCCTGATCCGCACCATCATGCTGATGTGGTGGCTGCGGCTTGCTTATTATCTGGGAGCCAAGCCGGCGCAGCTTGCGCTTCGCTACCAGGCTACGTCACCCGCGCACGGCCGCGCCGGGCCATAGAGCGGGCGCGGAGCGCGCATATTGCACCGGGCGGGTTACATCGGCCCCGAGCGTTTCCGCCGCATGCCAGCCCCAGTGCGGATCGTCGAGAAAAGCCCGCGCCAGTGCGATCATGTCCGCCTTGCCTTCGGCGATGATCGCTTCCGCCTGCCTGGCGCCGGCGATCATCCCGACAACGCGGGTGGCGATGCCCGCCTCGCGGCGTACCTGCTCCGCAACCGGCACATTGAAGCCCGGATCGGTGGACCAGCGGCTCTCTGGCGTGATGTTGCCGGAGGAAATATCGACGTAGTCGAGGCCTGCTTTTTTCAAAGCCTTGGCAAGCGTCACGGCATCCGCACCAGTGAGGCCGCCCTCGACCCAGTCGGTGCCGGTAATGCGCGCGCCGAGCGGAATGCCGCGCGGCACTGCGGCGCGCACGTCACGCACCACGTCGAGCGGAAAACGCATGCGGTTTTCCATCCCGCCGCCCCATTCGTCGTTGCGCTTGTTCGACAGCGGCGAGACAAAGCTGTGCAGCAGATAGCCATGCGCGAAATGCAGTTCGATGGCATCGAAACCGGCGCGCACCGCGCGTTTGGCTGAATCGGTGAAGCACCGGCGCACATGGCCCATATCGTCTTCGGTCATGGCGCGCGGCGTATGCCAGCCTGGCCCGAACGGCAGCGCCGAGGGCGCGATCGTCTGCCAAGGATCCTGATCCGGCTGGAGCGCCTTGGCGCCCTCCCAGGGACGTTGCGAGGAGGCTTTGCGGCCGGCATGAGCAAGCTGAATGCCGAGCTTGGCGCTGCCGATGCGCCGGCAATGGGCAACGATGCGCGCAACCGCATCCTCGCAGGCGTCCGAATAAAGCCCGAGGCAGCCATGCGTGATGCGGCCATGGCGCTCGACATGCGTCGCCTCGAGGATTAGGAGGCCGGCGCCGGAATTCGCCAGCATGCCGAGATGCGTCATGTGCCAATCATTGCCGACGCCGTCATTGGCGCTGTACTGGCACATCGGGGCGACAACGATGCGGTTTGGCACCGTCAGGTCGGCAAGTTTTATGGGCGAGAACAGGGCGCTCGGCATTGCTGATCACATGCGGCTGGAGGTTGAGAAAACGGATCAAAGCGCGCAAATCGGCGGGCGCTTCGCGTGGGGCCCGATCTGTGGATAACGCGGCGCGCAGCCGCGAGTCCAGCCCGGCGGCCGCCCTTTAATCAGGCCATTCCGGAGCCGGCATGCCGGCCGGCGGCGCTTGCAGGGGCGCCAGAGCGCCGATTTCCAGCGGCAGATCGTAGTCATCATCATCCAGCGTCACGCCGGCGATGCTCGCCCACTGCTCGCGGACGCGCAGCACCTTTCTCATCTCGTCGAGAAACTCCGCCTGCGTGTAGTAGTGCCGCCAGCGCCCGGTATCGCAAAGTTCTATGAAATGCTCTTGCCGACGCTCGACGAGTGCGAGCCATCTGCGCGCGATACTGTCGTACGGACTGTTCTGCCGTTCCGACATGGGTGAGCCAAAAGCGCCTGTGAAATGGGCGCTTTCGGATAATCAGCGTTTGTTTGTTGATTCGGCAACGAAAATGAATGCCGCGCCGAACGGACTATTTGTTGACTTTCAGTTTGTGGATAAGAGCGTGCAAAAGTGATTCGGACTTAAAGCGTTACGCGCAACCGGTTCGCCAGTTCGCCGATGATGCCGCGCCGAAAAACCATCACGCAGGCGACGAAGATCACGCCCTGGATCACCAGGACCCATTGGCCGAACGGCGCGAGATAATTCTCCAGTGCGACGATGAAGAATGCGCCGACGACGGGTCCGAAAACCGTGCCCAGTCCGCCGACAAGCGTCATCAGCACGACCTCGCCTGACATATTCCAATGCACGTCCGTCAGCGAAGCGAGTTGAAACACCAGCGATTTCATCGATCCGGCGAGCCCCGCGAGCGTCGCCGACAACACGAACGCGACGAGCTTGTAGCGGTCGGTATTGTAACCGAGAGAGATCGCCCGCTGCTCGTTCTCGCGGATCGCCTTGAGAACTTCGCCGAACGGCGAATTGATGATCCGGTAGATCAGAAAAAACGCAGCCAGTACGACGACAAGGACAAAAACATACATCGTCGTTTCGTTGTTGAGATCGAATATGCCGAACAGGTGGCCGCGCGGCACCGCCTGGATGCCGTCCTCACCGCCCGTGAGTTTCACGCGCAGCGCGACCAGATACATCATCTGCGCGAGCGCCAACGTGATCATGGCGAAATAGATGCCCTGGCGCCGGATGGCGATGATGCCGGCGATGAAGCCGAGCCCGGCCGCCGTCGCCGTGCCGATGATGATCGCGATCTCCGGCGGCAAGCCCCAGGATTTTGCGGCATACGCGCAAAGATAACTCGCCCAGCCGAAATAAAGCGCATGGCCGAACGAGACCAGGCCGACATAGCCGATCAGAAGATTGAAGGCGCAGGCAAACAGCGCGAAGCACAATGCCTTCTCGACGAACACCGGATACAAAACGAAAGGCGCGACGACCAGGAACAGCAGCATGACCGCCCCGGCCAAGGCCTGACTTCACATCCGGGTCGCGATGCAATCTTGCAACGGGTGCCTCGACTGCGCTCGTCATCACGCTCTCCGCCCGAACATTCCGGCCGGGCGGACCAGAAGCACGACGATCATGATGGCGAAAATCACCGTGTTGGAGGCTTCCGGGAAGAACACCTTGGTCAGGCCTTCAACGATGCCAAGGGCAAATCCGGTGACGATCGCACCCATGATCGAGCCCATGCCGCCGATCACCACGACGGCGAACACCACGATGATGATGTCGGACCCCATCTGCGGCGAGACATTGTAGATCGGCGCCGCCATCACGCCCGCGAGAGCCGCCAGCCCGACGCCGAACCCGTAGGTCAGCGTCACCATGCGCGGAACGTTGATGCCGAAGGCGCGAACCAGCGTCGGGTTCTCGGTCGCCGCGCGAAGGTAAGAGCCAAGCCGCGTCCGCTCGATTGCAAACCAGGTGACAAAGCACACGACAAGCGAGAACGCGATCACCCAGGCGCGATAATTCGGCAGGAACATGAAGCCGAGATTGCGGCCGCCTTGGAGCGATTCCGGCACCGAATAGGGCTGTCCCGAAGAGCCATAATAATTGCGGAACAGACCCTCGATGATCAGCGCCAGGCCGAAAGTGAGGATCAAGCCATAAAGATGGTCGAGCTTTTGCAAATGCTTGAGGAACAGCCGCTCGATCACGATGCCGGTCGCGCCGATCAGTATCGGCACAATGATGAGTGCCAGCCAGTAATTGATGCCGAAATACTGCAGCAGCATGTAGGCGGCGAATGCGCCCATCATGTACTGCGCGCCGTGCGAGAAATTGATGATGTTGAGCATGCCGAAGATGACGGCAAGCCCGAGACTTAAGAGCGCATAGAACGAACCGTTGATCAGGCCGAGCAATAACTGCCCGAACAGCGCCTGTGACGGAATACCGAAAATTTCGAACATCAGGAGCCGCCGGGGTTCGCCTCTCCCCGCGACCGGGGAGAGGCGTCACGCGTCAGTTGCTTGTCACCATCGGGCAATTACCATCCTTCAGCGGCCGGAACGCTTCGTCCGCCGGAATGGTCGCCCGCAGCTTATAATCGTCGCCCGGATATTTCAATTCATCCGGCGTCTTTACCTGGAAAAGATAGGCCGGATGAATTGTGCGGCCGTCGGCGCGGACGCTGCCCTTGCCGAACAGCGGATCGTCGGTCGGCATCGCCTTCATCTGGGCGACCACTGCTTTGCCGTCGGCGGTGCTTTTGAGCGCGGCGACAGCCTTCAGGTAATGCGTGACTGCCGAATAGACGCCGGCCTGCACCATGGTCGGGAATTTGCCCGGGATCTGGGCTTGCCAGCGCTTGGTGAACGCCCGGTTGGCATCGGTCATGTCCCAATACCACGTAGCGGTCAAAACCAGTCCTTGCGCCGTCTTCAGGCCGAGCGAGTTCACGTCGCTGATGAAAACAAGCAAGCCGGCGAATTGCTGGCCGCCCGCCGCGATGCCGAATTCGGAGCCTTGCTTGATCGAATTGATGGTATCGCCGCCGGCATTGGCCAAGCCGATGATCTTTGCTTTCGAAGCTTGCGCTTGAAGCAGAAACGACGAAAAGTCGCTGGTGTTCAGCGGATGAGCCACTGCACCGAGCACCTTGCCGCCGTTGGCGAGCACGACCGCCGTGGTGTCACGTTCGAGCGCATGTCCGAAGGCATAGTCAGCGGTGAGAAAGAACCAGGTGTCCCCGCCGGTTTTCACCAGCGCCTTGCCGGTGCCGTTGGCCAGCATCCACGTGTCATAGGTCCAGTGGATCGTATCCGGCGAGCACTTCGGGCCGGTGAGATCGGAACTTGCCGCACCGGAGACGATGAACACTTTGTTCTTCTCGCGCGCCACTTCATTGACGGCAAGAGCGACGCCGGAATTCGGAACGTCCACGATCATGTCGACGTGGTCGACGTCGTACCACTGCCGCGCCAGGTTTGCGCCAACGTCGGGCTTGTTCTGCATGTCGCCGGTGACGATATCCACCTTCAGACCGTGCGCCGCCGGATTGAAATCCTCCACCGCCAATTTAGCGGCCGCGACCGAGCCGGGACCGCCGAGATCGGCATAGAGTCCCGACATGTCGCTCATCACGCCGATCTTGACCGCCAAGTCTTCGGCCTGTGCGGCGGTGCCGGCAAACGCGGCCGCTGCAAACAACGCTACGCCTGCGAGTTTCATTTTGTATCTCCCATGTAACCGTTCAGTATCATTGACTTCGAATTCGCAATCTCAGTTGCTGGTGAGCATCGGGCAGTTGTCGTCCTTCATCGGCCGGAAGGCCTCATCCGCCGGGATAGTGGTCCGCAGCTTGTAGACATCGCCCGGATATTTCAATTCTTCGGGCTTCTTCACCTCGAAGAGATAGGCGGGATGAATCTTGCGGCCGTCGGCGCGCACGACGCCCTTGCCGAACACCGGATCGTCGGTGGGGATTTCCTTCATCTTGGCGACTTCGGCCTTGCCGTCGGCGGTGCTTTTGAGCGCGGCGACGGCCTTCAAATAGTGCAACGTCGCCGCGTAATCGCCGGCCTGGTTCATATTCGGAAACTTTCCCGGCACCTTGGCTTGCCAGCGCTTCGACCAGGCGCGGGTCGTGTCGTTCATGTCCCAGTAAAAGGTCTCGGTGAGAACCAGGCCCTGCGCGACCTTCAGACCGAGCGCCTCGACGTCGCCGATATAGAACAAGAGCGCCGCGAAATGCTGCCCGCCGGCCGTGATGCCGAATTCAGAACCCTGCTTGATCGAATTGATCGTGTCACCGCCGGCATTGGCGAGGCCGATGATTTTCGCTTTCGAGCCTTGCGCCTGAAGCAGGAATGACGAGAAATCCTGGTTGTTCAGCGGATGGCTCACGCTGCCGAGCACCTTGCCGCCATTGGCCAACACCACCGCGGTCGCATCGCGCTCGAGTGCATGGCCAAAGGCATAATCGGCGGTGAGGAAGAACCATGTGTCGCCGCCCGATTTCGCCAGGGCACCGGCGGTGCTGTGGGCGAGCATCCAGGTGTCGTAGGTCCAGTGCACGGTATTCGGCGAACACTTCGTTCCGGTGAGATCGGAGATCGCCGCGCCGGAGACCAGCAACACCTTGTTCTTTTCCCGGGCGACTTCACTCACGGCGAGCGCCACACCGGAATTCGGCACGTCGATGATGGCGTCAACCTTGTCGACGTCGAACCATTGTCTCGCGATGTTCGAGCCGATGTCCGGTTTGTTCTGGTGGTCGGCGCTGATGACTTCGACCTTCATGCCATGGGCGGCCGGATTGAAGTCTTCGACCGCCATATTGACCGCGGCGACCGAGCCGACGCCGTTGTCGTCGGCGTAGAGACTCGACATGTCGGTAAGCACGCCGATCTTGACGCTGGTGGTTTGTGCTTGCGCGGCGCCCGCGATCAGTGCGGCGCCGGCAAATACCACGCTGGCTGCAAACCTCATGATGCTCCTCCCCACTAAGAGGGCTTTTGCCCTTGCCGTGACTATATCAAACTCCAAGATAGTCGTGCAGCTTATCCATGTTGGCCGTGAGCTCCTGAGTCGAGAATTCGTCGACGATCCGGCCGTGCTCCATGACGTAATGCCGGTCGGCAACCGTGGCGGCGAACTGGAAATTCTGCTCGACCAAAAGCACTGTAAATCCTTGGGCCTTCAGCATGCCGATGGTTTGGCGGATCTGCTGGATGATGACCGGCGCCAGCCCTTCCGTCGGCTCGTCGAGCAGCAAAAGGCGCGCGCCGGTGCGCAGGATGCGGCCGATCGCCAGCATCTGCTGCTCGCCGCCGGACAGTTTCGTGCCCTGACTGTTCAAGCGCTCGCGCAAATTGGGGAACAGCGCAAAGATGCGATCGAGATCGAGGCCACCCGGCCGCACTTGTGGCGGCAAGAGCAGATTTTCGCGCACATCGAGACTCGAGAAGATGCCGCGCTCCTCCGGACAGAAAGCGATGCCGGCGCGCGCGATGACGTCCGACGGTTTGCCGACCAGCTCCTGTCCCTCGAAGCGCACCGAGCCGCTACGCTGATCGACAATGCCCATGATCGCCTTGAGCGTCGTGGTCTTGCCGACGCCATTGCGCCCAAGGAGCGTCACCACCTCGCCCGCCCGCACGTCGAACGTCACGCCGTGCAGAATATGCGAACTCGCCATACCAGGCTTCGAGCCCGTTCACCGCGAGCAAGGCGCGCGTCCCGGATGCACTTTTCTCAAGCATGACCGGTCCCCAGATAGGCCTCGCGCACCGCGGGATTGGCCGAAACGGTCTCGTAGTCGCCCTCGGCAAGCACCTGGCCGCGGGTGAGCACGGTGATGCGATCGCAAAGATCGGCGACCACGCTGAGATTGTGCTCGACCATCAAGACGGTGCGGGTAACGGCGACCGTTTTAATGAGCGCACTGATGCGGCCGATGTCGGCGTGGCCCATGCCGGCCATCGGCTCATCGAGCAGCAGCAATTCCGGATCGAGCGCGAGCGTGGTTGCGATTTCCAGTGCCCGTTTATGTCCGTAGGGCAGTTCAACAGCCAATGCATTGGCGTGGGGCGTCAGCCCGACATCGGCGATCAGCGCCATGGCGCGCTCGTCGAGCGCATGAAGGACGCGCTTCGAGCGCCAGAAATCGAACGAGCCGCCGCGCTTGCGCTGCAAGGCGATGCGCACGTTCTCCAGCACCGTCAGATGCGGGAACACTGCGGAAATCTGAAACGAGCGCACCACCCCGAGTTGCGCCACGTCGGCAGGCTTGAGCGCGGTGATGTCGCGGCCGTTAAAAACAATACGGCCCCGCGTCGGGGCGAGGAATTTGCTCAAAAGGTTGAAACAGGTGGTCTTGCCGGCGCCATTCGGGCCGATCATGGCGTGAATAGAGCCACGTGCGACGCGCAGATTAACCGCACGCACCGCAACAAAGCCGGCAAAGTCCTTTGTCAGGTCTTCCGTCTCGAGAACCGTATCACCACTCACAACTTTCCCCCACACCGGCCATTGTCCGCATGTTTTGCGCGGGCGTAAAGGGGACAAGACCGCGCGATATCCCGGCGCGCGTGCGGCGCGGGGAATGAGCTCATTCGTCATCTGAAAATGATGACCCGCCCGGAGGGGACGGGACCGGGCGGGTCTGAAAATCGGCGCTGGCGTCGGGGGAGAAGCGCGCCGATGGCAGCACCTTGCGCCACCGGTTATTGGTCGCGGCGATGACGCCGCGGGTTCAAGCGATAATAACCTTTTATTTACAATATGTTATGTATTGCGCCGCTTTTATGGGCCGGCTTCGGCCGGTTCGGCGGATTCGACGATGCGCTCCTGGCGCATTCGCGAAATGACTCGGCCAAGTTCTTCCTTGGCGAGCGATGTCATTGCGATCCTGACCCGATAAAGGCCGCCGGGCGTCGGACCGTCGACTAAAGCGGCCTGGTAGTTCTGCAAGAAATTCGTGATTTCAGCAGCGCTCGCTTGCCGCGCAAAGCGCACCATCGCGAAGGTGCCGTGGTGATGCTCGATGCTCACGCCAGCGGTCTCGCCGGAGGCCTGCGGCTTGGTGAAAACGTCAACGATCATGAACGATTGCAACGCGATCGCGAGCACGGCGAAGGATGCTGCAACCGCCATCGTGCGCGGTGAGAGATTGGCAAAGAAACCGGTCAGCCAAGTGGCTGCGGCGCCCGGCACGGGCCTGCGGGCGGCCAGCGTTTCGGCGTCGATTGCCGCCATCAGCCTGTCCATAACCTGCGGCGGCGGCGCGCCGAGTGTTTCGTTGAGATGAATCGTTTCGGCGAGTTCCTCGCGCACCAGATCGATCTGCCGCGAAAGTTCCGTATCGTTGCGCAACACCTCTTCGACGCGCTGGCGGTCACGGCGGCGCAGCGTGCCGGCCGCATACCACGGCAGCAACGCTTCGATATGTCCGGGCTCGCGCGCGGAATTGCTCACCGTCATGGCCAACCTCGGTCAATGCCCGCCATTCTGCAGAGCTCTCCCAGTTTCTTGCGTGCGTAGAACATTCGCGTCTTCACGGTGTTCTCCGGAATTCCAACGATCCGAGCGACCTCTTCCACCGATTTCTCGTGGTAATAGACGAGATCGATGACTTCCCGGTGCTCGCGTGACAGCGCGGCGAGGCATTTTCGGAGTTTCTCGCCCTTGTCCTGTTTTGTAACGGCAACTTCCGGATTGTCCGAAGTTTCCTCGATGGCTTCCGCAGCCTCATCGTCAAGCCCGTCCTCGCGCCGCTTACGCAACAGCGACAACGCCTTGAAACGGGCAATCGCGATGAGCCAGGTCGAGACGGCACTGCGGCCCTCGAAACGATTGGCCTGACGCCATACGTCCAAAAAGACTTCGCCAATGACATCTTCCGCCGCCATCTGGTCGCGCAACAGACGAAGCACGTATCGATAGATACGGACATGGTGCCGTGCGAACAGCACCTGCATCGCAAGCCGGTCACCCCGGGCAATGCGGCTAATCAGCGTCTCGTCTGCCGGTGCCTGCATCGCCCTTGAGGTCGGCTCATCCGTTTGTCGCGGTTAAATGCCAGAAGGTTCAAATACTCGTGAGGAACTTCGCGCAGGCCGATATGCCGGCGAGAAAACGAAATTCCCTCACACCGTCATAAGCTTAGCTGTTTGACCGAGCAAGCCCGCCGCCGCGGGCGCAAATTGCCCTCGATGGGGCCGCGGCGCAAGGGCGCGCTGCGGCCTAACGGCGCGAACCCGGAGGGGCTTCTTCCAGCGGCTTTTCCTCGAGAAGAATGACCGACAGGAACGCCACGGCGAGGGTAGCGGCGATGGCGAAGAACACGGTTTCGAAGGTCGAAAGCGATGCACTTCCCAAAAAGCTCTGGCTTAGCGTCCCGCCTGTCGCGCCGACCGGCGCCCGCGCCAGCACGACGGCGCCGAAAATGGCGATCAGGATAGTGCTGACGAGCGTGCGCGTGAAGTTCATGGTGCCAAGCCCCGCGCCCAGATCGCGCATATGGACGGTGTTCTGCAACGCGACCTGGGTCAGAGGCGCGGTCGGCCCGAAACCGATGCCGATCAGGAACAGGATGATTTCGAACTTCCGCGACGTCATGCTGCCGGCCGAAAAAGCCAGCGCGAAAACCGCGCCGATGCCGACGACGAGGAAGCAGAGCGGCAAGAGCTTGTAGCGCTGCACGCGACCGAGAAGCTGACTGGAAACACCCGCGCTGCTGTTCAGCGTCACCATGAGGATGACGAGACTCAATCCCGCCGATGTCGGCGACCAGCCCAGCGCGCTTTGCAGATACATCGGCAGGAAAATGTTGAGGCTCACGATAGCGCCCCAGCCGAAGGAATGTGCCGCAATCGCCAGACAGGCGGCGCGGTCGGAGAGGATCGAGATCGGAATGAGCGGTTCGAGCGCGGTGAGAAGGCGCGCGATAAAACCCGCGGCAAGCACCAGAGCGCAGCCGAGCAGAGCAATGACCGGCGCGGAGAGCCACGGATAACGCACGCCGCCGAGATTGAGCGCCAGCATGAAAGACGAGCTGGCCGCCATCACCAGAAGCGCGCCGATAACGTCGAGGCGGTGCGGCCGCTCGTTCCGCGGCAATCGCCGCAGCACGGTGAGCGCAAGGATGACCGCAATCACGCAGAGCGGGAAATTCCACAGGAAGATCACCGACCAGTGCAAATGATCGGAGATCCATCCGCCGAGAGCCGGCCCCGTGCCGCCCGCGGTCGTAAAAGCGATCGAGAAATAGGTGTAGTATTTGCCGCGATCCTTGGGCGCGGCGATGTCGCCGAGGATCATATTGGCAGTGACGGTCAGGCCGCCGGCGCCGCAGCCCTGCACCACGCGGCCGCAGATCAGCATCAGCATGTTCGGCGACGCCGCGCAGATGAGCGATCCGGTCATATAGACGCCGAGCCCGATCAGCATCGCGGCGCGCCGGCCGTGGATGTCGGCGAATTTGCCGTAAAGCGGCGTGAGCGCCGTCGAGGCGATCAGGAACGCCGTGATCAGCCACGGCAGGTTGTGCACCTCGCCAAGGCTGCGGCCGATGGTCGGCAGTGCACTGGCAAGGATCGACTGATCGACCGAACCGAGGAAGACCGGCAACATCATGCTGATGACGATCAGCCGCTTTTCCCGGTGCGTGAGCGGCGCCGGCCCGGTGGCAGCAACAGCCGGCATCGCAGCCAGCGCAACGCCACGCACTGCGCCGTCGTGGGCGGCGCTCGCCTCCCCCCGCGGCTCAACGGCGCTACCGCTGCGCTCATCATTCATGAAGCAAACTTACGCTGCAATGCGCGCCACGCAGCGCTCCCGGCGGAACGTCCGACGAGCAATAACGGTAAAGCCGGCCGCTGTCATTGCTGTCGTCGGGCTGTCAGCTATGCGTGTTTGTCTCGTAGAAAGGCCGTGCCGCGTCCCCCACTCCCGCACTAATATGCCCGTGGTGAAATGGAGTTGCACCATGACGGAGCGTCTCGATTATATGCATGTTGCCAGCACCGGCATGAAAGCTTTCGGCGGTGTTCACGCCTATATCGTTCAGTGCGGGCTGTACGACGCCGCTCGCCGTGATTTACAAAGTATCGTCGGAAAGTCAGCAACAGCAATCGCAGGAGAGCGTCATGTCGCTGCTTGAATTTCACGTCATTATCAGCCTCGTCGGTATCGCGTCAGGCTTCATTGTGTTTTACGGCCTGCTGACCAATAACCCGATGCGCGGCCTGACGGCATTGTTCCTGGCGACCACGATCATCACCAGCGTCACCGGATTTCCGCTGCCGCCGTTCGGTTTCGATCCACCGCGCGCCGTCGGCACGCTGTCGCTGATCCTGCTGGCCGTGGCAGTGCTGGCGCTCTACGCTTTCCGCCTTGGCGGAACGTGGCGCTGGATTTATGTCGTCACCGCCGTCGCGGCACTCTACCTGAACACCTTCGTCGGCGTCATTCAGGCATTCATGAAGGTGCCGAGCCTGCATGCTTTGGCGCCGACGCAGTCGGAACCGCCGTTCGCCATCACGCAAGGCATCGTGCTTCTGATCTTTGTCGTGCTCGGTTTTTTGGCCACTCGCAAATTCCATCCGGCAAAAGCCTAAGGCGGCTGTGGCTTCTGCGGCGATTTGTTATAAGAGCCGCTGAACGCAGGAGAAGCTGCCATGAAAATCAGTGCGCGCAATCAGTTCAAAGGCAAGATACTGGAAGTGAAGAAGGGCGCGACGACGGCGCATGTCCGCCTCGAAATCGCGCCCGGCCAGATCGTCACCTCGTCGATCACCAATGAGGCGGTTGATGAACTCGGCCTCAAAGTGGGCGGCACCGCCATCGCGATCGTAAAGGCCTCGAACGTCATGATCGCGGTCGATTGAGGACGATCGTGAGAAAGCTGATTGTCGTTCTCGCCGCCTGCACAATTGCCGGCCCGGCGTTCGCACAAGAGCCGGTCGGCTGCGACAAATTCAAATGGCCGCTCGACAAAGAACGCGCCACGCTCAATGGCACGGACTTGCCAAAGGTCACGTCCGGTGACCACGTCGCGTTCCCCATCCCGTTTGCGACCACTTTTGCGCTCGCCCCGTTTGCCGACGCCAAGTTGCCGACAGCGCCGGAACGCGCGCCGAAGACGCCGGATACTTATGCGGGCTTCATCCAGGTATCGGCGCCGAAGCAAACCGGGACATACAAAATCACGTTGTCGTCGGAGGGCTGGATTGACGTGGTGCAGGACGGGCACGCCGTGAAGTCGTCCGCCTTCAGCGGCGCGCTGGGCTGCGAAGGCATCCGCAAGAGCGTGAAGTTCGATTTGACCGCAGCGCCCTTCACTCTCGAACTCAGCAGCGTCAAATCCAACGCTATCCGGATCGCGATTACGGGCGACTGAAATCCCGTTTATGCTCTTTCGCAAAGCTGCTGATCCGGACCTTCCTCGATCCCGGCAACGGCGAACGCTGACAGCGCCGGCGCGAACTAGTGCGTCGTCAGCGTGTTCGCGACCTTGAAGCTTGCTTGCGTGTTCGCCTTGATGTCGTCGAGGCTGACGTCGGGCGCAAGCTCGATCAATGTCAGCCCGCCGCCGGTGCGATCGACATTAAAGACGCCGAGATCGGTGATGATCATGTCGACGACGCCGGCACCGGTGAGCGGCAGGTTACAGCGGTGCAGAAGCTTTGATTCGCCCTTGGCCGAATGCTCCATGACGACGACGACTTTCTTGACGCCGCCGACGAGATCCATGGCGCCGCCCATGCCCTTCACCAATTTGCCGGGGATCATCCAGTTGGCGATGTCGCCGTTTTCGGCAACCTGCATGGCGCCGAGAATGGCGATGTTGATATGGCCGCCGCGGATCATCGCAAACGAGTCCGCCGAATTGAAATAGCTCGTGGTCGGCAGTTCGGTAACAGTCTGCTTGCCGGCATTGATGAGATCGGGATCCTCATCACCCTCGTAAGGGAACGGACCGGTGCCAAGCATGCCGTTTTCGGATTGCAACTGCACGCTCATGCCATCGGGAATGTAATTGGACACCAGCGTCGGAATGCCGATACCGAGGTTGACGTAGAAACCGTCTTCCAGCTCTTTCGCGGCGCGAGCCGCCATCTGATCGCGGGTCCAGGGCATGTCGGCTCCTTTCAGGCGCGCTTGCGCACGGTGCGTTGTTCGATGTGCTTGACTGCATTCGGGACGTGAATAATGCGCTGCACGAAGATTCCCGGCGTGATGATGTGATCGGGATCGATCTTGCCGGGCGCCACGAGGTTCTCGACTTCGGCGACCGTCACCGTGCCGGCTGTCGCCATCGGCGGATTAAAATTACGCGCCGTCTTGCGATAGACGAGATTGCCTTCGGTGTCGGCAAGCCAGGCATGGACAATCGAGAGGTCGGCGACGAGGCCGCGTTCCATGACGTAACGTTCGCCATCGAACTCACGTACGTCCTTGCCTTCCGCAATCTGGGTGCCGACGCCGGTCTTGGTGAAGAAGGCCGGGATGCCGGCGCCGCCGGCGCGGATGCGCTCGGCCAGCGTGCCCTGCGGGTTGAATTCTATCTCGAGCTCTTTGGCGAGATATTGAATTCATGAAAGTTTTGTTCTCCCCCACATAGGAGGAGATCATTTTCTTGATCTGCCTGGTGTCGAGAAGGATGCCGAGGCCTTTGCCATCGGTGCCCGCATTGTTGGACACGACGGTAAGGTTTTTCACGCCGGAATCGCGGATTGCCAGGATCAGGGACTCGGGAATGCCGCACAGGCCGAAGCCTCCGGCCATGATGGTCATGCCATCCTTAAGCAACCCGGCCAACGCGGATTTTGCGTCCGCATAGACCTTGTTCATGACCGCTCCATTTCCCCCGGCTACAGACGCATACGCTTAACGGGACCGGCGGAAAGGTCAACCGCCACTTGGCGGATATGAATAGGTTGTGACGATCGGCAACTGGATTTGCGGATGCGGATAGTAATTCCACGCTACATACATCGCGGCAAACAGGATGCCCGCGATCAGCGCGCCGCCGATGCGATTGCGAAACGATATCACCCCGCCGATCAGGGAAGAGAAAAATGCGAAAGCCGCCATTAACGCGACGTAGGTCCAGTTCACGGTCGACAGGTCGATAGGCATCGCTTGCTCCTGAATAACCGCCCCACCCGAGAATCCGCGGTCAGACTACCCGAGCTTGGAGCACCACGCGACATATAGATATAGGCCGCTCACAACTTGCCGGCGGCATGGAACGGTCACAACTCGCGGGTTCGGTCGAAAACTCCTAGTAAACAATAGCTGCAGCGCCTTGCGTCGAGTAGCCGAATTGACTGGACGGCTCAACCGATGCAGCACTGCGGCTTCGAAAGAAGCGACCCAAAGAAGCGACCCAAGGAATCGATCCAAGGAAATCCGACATGCAATTCCGGTTGTTCGCCGCGCTGACGGCGGCTGCGCTGATATTCACGCAATCCGTGCGCGCGGAAGACTTCCCGAGCCGCCCGGTCACCATGGTGATCCCGTTCGCCGCCGGCGGGCCGACCGACATTCTCGGCCGCCTGGTCGCTGCACGCATGAGTGAAGTGCTCGGCCAGCAGGTCATTGTCGAGAACGTCAACGGCGCAGGCGGCATGACCGGGTCGGAGCGCGTCGCCAACTCGCCGCCCGACGGCTACCAATTCGTCCTTGCCACGGTCGGCACTCATGCCCAGGGGCAGACGCTCTACAAGCATCCGCTCTACAACGCCGTTACCGATTTCACGCCGGTCATCCTGGTCGCACAAATTCCGCTCGTGCTGGAAACGCGGAAGGACTTGCCCGTCAAGAACTTCAAGGAATTTGTCGCTTACGCAAAAGAAAATCAGGCGAAGATGCAGTTCGGCTCTGCCGGAACCGGATCGGCCACCCATCTTGGCTGTGTGCTGATGAATTACATCCTCGGCATCAATGTAACGCACGTGCCGTATCGCGGAACCGGACCGGCGCTACAGGATCTCGAAGGCGGCCGCATTGATTATATTTGCGACGTCATGACGACAGCCAAGCCGCCCATCGACAGCGGCGTGGTCAACGGTCTCGCGGTGTTCGACAGCAAGCGCTCACCCGCGTTGCCCAACGTGCCGACTGCAGCGGAAGAAGGCACGCCCGATCTCGTCGCCTATACGTGGAACGCGATCTTCCTGCCGAAGGACGCGCCGGCGCCGATCGTCAAGAAGATCCACGACGCGGCGCTCGAGGCCATGCACACACCTTCGGTGCGCGACCGGCTGAGCGGCCTTGGCGCCGAGATCGCGTCCGATCAGGACGCGACATCGCAGCATCTCGGCGAGTTCCTCAAGAGTGAGATCGCGAAATGGGCGGTGCCGATCAAAGCGAGCGGCGTCTCCGTTGAATAATAACGAAGCACCCGAACCCGGCTAGGCGGCTTCGGATACGCTTCCATCTCGCGCGCGAACAAGAGCTGGCGGCAAGGCCGGCATCGTCCGATTGCGGCCGCTATTTTTCGCTTGATAGAGTGCGATATCCGCAGCCTTGACGATATCCCTCGGCTGCAATCCCTGTCGCGGAACCAGCGATGCCGTGCCGATGCTGATAGTCGGAGTGCTGTCGGGCCGGCCTTGCTGATCTGCGCGAAGAGAAAGTACGCATTCGCGAATCGTCTCGGCGATATTGACGGCATCGGCAAGCGTTGTATCCGGCAGCAGCATCGCGAATTCCTCGCCGCCATAGCGGGCGGAAATGTCCGATGCGCGCTTTGCATTGCTTTGATTGCAGTGCGCGACTGCGACAAGAGCGGCGTCGCCGGCCTGATGGCCGAAATGATCGTTATAGGCCTTGAAATTATCCGCATCGATCATCAGCAGCGCGACCGGAGTTTGAGTTCGCATGGCACGGCGCCATTCGATGTCCAGTATCTCGTCGAACCGCCGCCGGTTGCACAGGCCGGTGAGCCCATCGGTCGTCGCCGTAATCGCGAGCAGATGCTTAGCCTCGCTTCGCCGCTTTAATGCATTGGCGAGGAAAACAATCAAAGCGATGTTGATTGCGCACAGCGCCAGCATGATCAACCCGACGCGCCACGTCTTCTGCATCCAGCCCGCGTAAATCGAATCGAGAGATACGCCGTAAATCATGATCAGAGGGTATTCACCGACCCCTTGATATACATACACGCGTTCGACGCCGTCGATCCCGGCGGTATATTCGAATGAGCCGGAAGGATAAGCGACAATTCTTTGGAAGATCGGACTTGCTGCAAGATTCCGGCCTATCGCCGCATCGGGGGAGCGCATCACGAGTGTGCCATCTGCCCGGACAAGGGTCAAAGCATCCTGGTCACCGAGCTTGAGCTTGCCAAACAGGCCGCGGAAATAGTCCAGATGCAAAGTGCCGGCGACAACGCCCGCAAACGAACCGTCCGCATTGGACAACCGCCTGCTGATCGCGATGAAGTTTTCGCCGCTGGAATCGGCCCACGGACGGCTGACGTAGAGGCCGCCATGCGGATTTCGCTCCTGGCCGATGAAGAAGTCGCTTTTCGCGTAATTCTCCGGGCGCGGCGTCAAGGTCCGCGAGTCGAGGATGACGGTTCCGTTCTTGTCGAGAACGAAAATCGATCCCATGTCTTTTGCGGTGGCGGCCCGGTCGTACAGCATAAGCTGGCGGAGTTCGGGACTGAGGCGCGATAACCCCGGCAGTTTCAACCCGTCAACGACGGCCTGGAGCGAAAGGTCGTAAAGCTCAAGATTGCGTTCGATGTCTGAGCTGATCGTGGCAATGACGTTGGCTGCGGCCTGCCTGGCCTGCTCGCGATCGCGAGCGCGGCTTTCCCAGAGCACGATTGCAAAGATCGCGGAAAATCCAACGGTGACGATCAGCCCGAGCGCAATGAGACGCTTCGCGTAGCTGTGTTTGGGCGCCGGCAGATGCCTCGACGACACGATATTTCCCCAACGATGCAGTCCCCACGTTGTTCGTTTAATCGACCGCAGTTGAGATTTCGGCCGGTCGCCGGCGCAAATCCGACCGATGTTGTTGATGTTTTGGTAACGCGCTGAGCCGCCCTCGCCGTGATCACCACTCGGTAACCAGGAATGGCACAGCGGCGGCTTAGTTAACTGCGCCGTTTTTCAGCCCCGCTTTGCGCCAAAGAATCCGCAATTGCGTCACCGTGAAGTCACGCCGCCTGTGCCCAATGCCGGCGTGTTTTGGTTACGGAGGACGCAATGCTGCGTATTCGCATCGTCTCTGCGGCCGCGTTGACGGCAGCAACACTGATCCTGGCGGCAAGCGGCGCAAGCGCCCAGACCGCATCGAGCGAGCAACCCGGCAAACCGATGCCGCTTCTGGCCGGGCTGACGCCGCCGCATACGGCCAGGGCACGACAAGAATGCACACAAGACCAAAACGCATGAGGCCAAGGCCGTCTCGCATGCGAAAGCGGCACACAAGAAAACAGCAGTGAGGACGGTCAGGAAATCGGCTCACGCACCAGCCGTCGCGGCAGCACAAGCCACGGATGCAGCGGTGTCGCCGGTAAATTCACAAGATGCATGGCCGGCGTCGGCGCAACCGTCACAGACGCAGCCTGCACAGCAGAACGACGCCGCAGCAGGTTCGACGTCCAATACCATTCCGGCATCGGACGATTCCGGCCCGAACTCGGTCGTGATGAACGGCCAGTCGGTCGAAATAGCCTCGCCTGACTACCTCAACGACATCGACCGCACGGCCGGCGACAGGCTTCCCGCCGCCAGCGCGCCGGCGCAGAGCGACATCGCCGATGCCGCTCCCGTTTCGCAAGCTGTGTTCGCAGCACCAGCACACAAAGAAGGAAGCCGCGTCGGCAGCGCATCCTGGATCGCGCAGATGCTGGCTGCGATCGGCGGCGCGCTGGCGGCGGGCACGGTCGCCTGGTTTCTGATCGGAACAGGTCCGGTACGGATTTACGGTTAGCGAGCGCAGGCCTTTAGGACACCGAGCGGATCGCGACGCGGTCGCTGTCGCCCTTGGCCTTAAGCGTCTTGAACAGATCGAAAGCTTCTTTCGGCTTCATGTTTTTGTGCACGACCGCCGCTACCGCCGCGATCATGGCCTGTGGTGCGTCGGATTGAAAAATGTTGCGGCCCATGTCGACGCCGGAGGCGCCCTGCTGCACGGCGTTGTAAGCCATGGTCAATGCGTCGAGCTCCGCAAGCTTTTTGCCGCCCGCCATCACGATCGGCACCGGGCATGACGCGGTGACTGTTTCGAAGTCTTCCTCGACGTAATAGGTCTTCACATATTGAGCGCCAAGCTCGGCGATGATGCGGCAGGCGAGCCGGAAATATTTGGCGTCGCGCACCATCGCCTTGCCGACCGCCGTAACGCCCATGACCGGAATGCCGGCGCGCAATCCGGCATCGACGAGCTTCGTCATATTGTGCACGGAGCGCGTCTCATGTTCGCCGCCGATGAAGACCTGGATGCCGACGCCCGCGGCGTTGAGCCGGATCGCATCATCCATATCCATGGCGATCTGTTCGTCGGAAAGCTCCTCACGAAGGATGCTCGGGCCGCCGCTCGCGCGCAGCACCATCGGCTTCTGGCAGTCGGCTGGAATCACCGAGCGCAAGATCCCGCGCGTGCAGAACAGCGCGTCGCAGGACGGCAAGAGCGGCACGATGGAAAGATCGATGCGTTCGAGACCGGTGGTCGGGCCTTGGAAATAGCCGTGGTCGACGGCGAGCATCACCGTGCGGCCCGAAGCCGGATTGAAGACCCGCGCCATCCGGTTCTTCATGCCCCAGTCGAGCTGGTGCGAGCCTTTGAGATAAAAGCCCGGCGTCTGCTGCGGCTGATCGATGGAGTAGCGTTCGCCTTCTTTGTCGGCTTCCGGCATGGTGTCGTCAGTCCTTTAAGTGTGTTTCAGCGCGGCGCCGCGACGTACCACGGATTGCGTGCGCAGTAGCCGCGATTGCCGAGTGTCACGGCCGGGTAGCAGTCTTCGACCGTATCGTATTCGCAATCCCACGAAAGAGCGCCGCCTCCCTGATCGGTCACCGCGCACCAAGGGGAATCCCCGGTTGTACCGGCGCGGCTTGGCGAGACGGCCACGCAGATTGCCACGAGGGCCGCGGCGGCAAAGATCGATGTGAGAACGATTTTTTTCACGGCGGCAGTTTAGGCGGCCAAAGCCGAAAAGCAACGCAAAGCGCCGGGCCGCCGCGGCACGGCATCACAAGCAACGAAGCGGCAACCAGCGTGGCTTTCGCGCCGGGCAGGATGTCTTTGGCCCGCCCGCAAAGACGAACACCCCTTGCTTTGCCCCCTTGGAAATGTTCTCTATTTGTTCTAATGTACGACCCCAGAACATACAATGAACATAAATGGTTTTGTCCTGCGTTGGAGACAGCCAGATGACTGAATCCGCTGTCTTTTCCACCGAACACCGCCGCGCCGCGGTCGTGCAGGAATTGCGCCGGCTGCTGCCCGGATCGGAGGGATTGCGCAATGCCCTGCCCTTCGGACTTGCCGCGCTTGATTCCTACCTGCCGGAGGGCGGCCTAGCCGCTGCCGCGTTGCACGAGGTCGTTCCCCAGACTCAAACCGAACTGCCGGCCGCTTTCGGCTTCATGGTGGCCTGTCTTTCCCGCTTGCCGCAGACCCACCCGCTCATCTTCGTCACGCCGGGTTACGAGCAACGCGAATATGGCCGCCTTTATGGACACGGCCTCAACGGCCTTGGTCTCGATCCGCGCCGCCTGATCGTGGTCGAGACGGCGCATCGCAAAGAAACCCTTTGGGCCATGGCGGAAGCCTTGCATTCGGCCGCGCCGCAAGCCGTCGCGGGAATGATCGACAGACTCGATCTCAAGACCAGCCAAAAGCTGCATCTCGCCGCCATGGATTCCGGCCTGCCGCTTTTCCTGCTGCGGCCGGTGCAAACGCTGGAAGCAAGTGCAGCAGCAACGCGCTGGCGCATCGGCACGGCGGAAGCCGCGCGCGACCGCTTCGGTTTGTTGGCGCGCCCGCGATGGCATCTGCACCTTGAACGCTGTCGCAACGGACGGCCGGGCGAATGGGTAGTGGAGTACGATCATGTCGCGCATTGTTTCAGTCTGGCTGCCGCGCTGGCCGATCCAGCGATTTCTCGCCGCGCAGGCGATCGGTCCGAGAGACCGGTTCGCGGACAAGCCGGTCGATCCTGACCGGCCGTTCGCCCTTGTCATTGCCGGCGCCGGAGGCCCGCGCATCGCCGCCCTCAACACGGCAGCCGAGGATGCGGGCCTTGCAATCGGCGAACCATTAGCCGACGCGCGGGCGAAAGCAGGTTTTTTGCAAGTGCGCGCCGCCGATGCAGTTGCCGACGAGGCCGCGCTGCGCCGTCTCGCATTATGGGCGACGCGTTACACGCCGACCGCTTCACCGCTGTGCAGGGATATTTGGAACGAGACGAACGGCGCCGACGGTTTTTTCCTCGACATCGAGGGCGCAGCGCATCTGTTCGGCGGCGAGGAAAGGCTCGTCGCCGATCTTGCCGGCCGGCTCGACCGTTTCGATCTGCCGGCGCGGCTTGCCGTCGCCGATACGCCAGGCGCCGCCTGGGCGCTGTCGCGTTTTCATCCCAAGCGCACTGTCGTCCTGCCCTCGGGCCGGGAAGCCGCGGCGCTGGCGGATATGCCCATCGAAGCCTTGCGGCTGTCGGGAGAAACCCGAACAGCGTTGCGCCGGCTTGGTTTCAAAACGGTAGGCGCGCTCATGGACAAGCCGCGCGCGCCATTTGCCGCGCGTTTTGCCGCCGAATTACTGCGGCGGCTCGATCAATCGCTTGGCCGCATCGACGAACCGCTCGTGCCTATTGTCGCGCCGCCGGTCTATCACAGCCTCAATTATCTGCTCGAACCGATCGTCACGGCAGAGGCAATCGTCGCCGGGGCGAGCCGGCTCATGCGAAACCTGGTGCATGTGCTTGTGCGCGACGATGTCGGCGCGCGCACGCTGAAACTTTGCCTCTATCGCGTCGATGGCGCGGTCGAGACGGTCGATATCGGCCTGACCGCGCCGACGCGCAGCGTTGCCCATGTCGTGCGGCTTATCGCCCTCAAACTCGAAACGCTGGCGGCGACACAGGATTGCGGTTTTGGCTTCGAAGCGATCGGTCTTGCCGTCACCCGTGCCGAACCGATGCCCGCACGACAGATCGAATTCACGTCCGCTTCCGAAGACGGCGACCGCGCTGAGCGTTACGCGGCCTTGATCGATGCGCTGCGCCAGCGCCTCGGTCCGCACCGCGTGCAGCGCTTCGAACCCGTTGCCAGTCATCTTCCCGAACGGGCCGAAAAGCTGCCGCCTGTCGATGGTGCGCCGCCGGCACACACCTGGTCCGCGTCCGAACAACCGCGCCCGCTCCTGCTCTTGCCTCGCGCCGAGCCGGCCGAGGTCACGGCGCTTGTTCCCGATGGACCGCCGCGGCGTTTTTGCTGGCGCGGCATGACGCATGAAATCGAAGCCGCGCAGGGCCCGGAACGCATCGCCGCCGAATGGTGGCGTGCGCCGCATTGCTCCGCTCATTCCCGCGAAAGCGAGCGGCGATCCGCCCTAACCCGTGATTATTACCTCGTCGAAGATGGCGACGGCCGGCGCTTCTGGCTTTACCGCGAAGGACTTTACGGGCGCGAGACGGCGGATGCGCGCTGGTTCGTGCAAGGTTTGTTTGCATGATGACCCATTTGCGCGAGTAGCCGATGAGCACCTATGCCGAACTGGCCGTCACCACCAATTTTTCCTTTCTGCGCGGCGCCTCGCACCCGCAGGAAATGGTCGCGGCGGCCGACGCGCTCGGCCTTGCCGCGATCGGCATCGCCGATCGCAACTCTTTTGCCGGCGTGGTGCGCGCCTACGGCGAAGCGCGCCAAAGAAAAATAAAATTTCTCGTCGGCGTGCGGCTCGCGGCGATCGATGGGTTCGAGGTTCTCGCCTATCCGACGGATCGCAAAGCTTATGGACGTCTCTGCCAGCTTCTGACCAAAGGCAACCTCAAGGCGAAGAAAGGCGACTGCCACCTGACCTTCGAGGAGATTCTCGGCGCGAGCGAAGGCCAGATTTTTATCGCGATCCCGCCGCTGACGCTGGTTTTAGATTCCGCTCATTCCGGCATAATCACCTTCACCCAACGCCTTGCCGCTTTGGCGCACGCGGCGCCGGGCCGCACATTTCTTGCCGGCGCGCATTATCACCGCGGCGACGAACCGCGCCGGCTCGGCCTCTTGGCTGAACTTGGCGCGCGGCATGACGCGCCGCTCGTCGCCGTCAACGATGTTTTCTATCACGCGCCGGAACGCCGGCTGCTCGCCGACATACTCACTTGCGTCCGCGAAAAATGCACACTTGCCGAAGCGGGCTTCCGCCTCGCCGTCAATGCCGAGCGGCATCTGAAGACGCCGCAGGACATGGCGCGGCTGTTCAGCAATTTTCCCGACGCCATTGCCCGCAGCATCGACATCGCCGCGGCCTGCACCTTCTCGCTCGGCGAACTGAAATACGAGTATCCCGACGAGCCGGTGCCGCAAGACAAGACCGCGCAGCAGCATCTTGAGGATCTCGCCTGGGCGGGGGCGCGCGAGCGCTATTCGCTCGACAGATATCCGGAAGGCATCCCCGGGCACATCACCGAGCGCCTTCACGAGGAACTCAAGCTCATCGCCAAACTCGACTATGCGCGCTACTTCCTCACCGTTTACGACGTCGTGTTGTTCGCGCGGACACAGGACAAGGAAATCCTCTGTCAGGGCCGCGGCTCGGCGGCAAACAGTGCGGTGTGCTTCTGCCTCGGCATCACCGCGGTGAACCCGGACAAAACGAAGCTTCTCTTTGCCCGTTTCATCTCCGAGAACCGCGGCGAGCCGCCCGATATCGACGTCGATTTCGAGCACGAGCGGCGCGAGGAAGTGATCCAGTACATCTACCGGCGCTACGGCCGCCATCGCGCGGCGATCTGCTCGACTGTCGTGCATTATCGCTCGCGCCGCGCCATCCGCGAGGTCGGCAAGGTTTTGGGATTGACCGAAGACGTCACCGCGGCGCTCGCCAAAACCGTGTGGGGCTACGGCGACGGCTTGCCGGACGATCATATCCGCCAGGCCGGACTCGATCCGGCAAATCCGGCGATCCGGCAGGCTGTGGCGCTTGCCGACGAACTGATCGGCTTTCCACGCCATCTCTCCCAGCATGTCGGCGGCTTCGTGCTCACCCGGGGACGCCTCGACGAGACCGTTCCCATCGGCAACGCCGCCATGGACGAACGCACCTTCATCGAATGGGACAAGGACGACATCGACACGCTGGGGCTGATGAAAGTCGACGTGCTCGCGCTCGGCATGCTGAGCTGCCTGCGGCGCGGGCTCGATCTCCTTAAAGAGCATTACGGCGCGGATTATGCGCTCGCGACGCTGCCGCCGGACGATCCTGCGGTTTACGACATGCTGTCGCGCGCCAATTCGATCGGCGTATTTCAGGTCGAAAGCCGCGCGCAAATGTCGATGCTGCCGCGATTGAAGCCGCAATGTTTCTACGACCTCGTCATCGAAGTCGCGATCGTGCGGCCGGGGCCGATCCAGGGCGACATGGTGCACCCCTATCTGCGCCGGCGCGACGGTATCGAGAAGGAGGACTATCCCTCTCCTCATCCCGATCAAGGGCCGGCCGATGAATTAAAAGACGTTCTCAAAAGAACGCTCGGCGTGCCGCTGTTCCAGGAACAGGCGATGCAGATCGCCATCACCGCCGCCAAATTCACGCCCGACGAAGCGGACGGGCTGCGCCGCGCCATGGCTACTTTCCGCCACAACGGCACCGTCCATCTGTTCCGCGACAAGTTCATCAATGGCATGACCGCGCGGGGCTATGAACGCGATTTTGCCGAACATTGCTTCAGCCAGATCGAGGGCTTCGGCGAATACGGTTTTCCCGAAAGCCACGCCGCGAGCTTTGCGCTGCTGGTCTATGCCTCGTCGTGGATCAAATGCCGCTATCCCGACGTGTTCTGCGCCGCCATCCTCAACAGCCAGCCGATGGGTTTTTATCAGCCGGCGCAGCTGGTGCGCGATGCACGCCAGCACGGTGTCGAGGTCCGCGAAGCCGACGTCAATTTCAGCGCCTGGGATTCCACACTGGAGCCGGCCGCTGATGGCAGACACGCGGTGCGGCTCGGCTTTCGTCTCATCGCCGGGCTCGCGGAGGAAGAACTCAAAAAGCTCATCGCGGCGCGCGGCAACGGATTTTCCTCGATCGAGCGGCTCGCGGCAATTGCCGGCATTTCGCGTTTCACCATCGAGCGGCTTGCCGAGGCGGATGCGTTCCGTTCGCTCGGGCTCGACCGCCGCACGGCCCTATGGGCGGCGCGGCGTCTCAACATGATCGGCATTCGTCCGCCGCGGGGCGGCGCCAAGGCCGATGCAGCGCTGCCGCTGCTGGCGCCGCATCTTGGCGACGAGCTTTTCCAGGAACCGGCCGTCGCGCTTCCCGCCATGCCGCTCTGCGAGCATGTCGTGGAAGATTACGTAGCCACCGGATTATCGCTGAAAGACCATCCGGTGCATTTCTTCCGCGATCATCTCACCGCGCTCGGCGCTTTTCGCAACACCGCGCTTCGCAGTGACGGCTTAAAGCAAAACTCGGTCATCACCGTCGCCGGCCTCGTTCTGGTGCGGCAACGGCCCGGCACGTCGAAAGGCGTCGTGTTCATGACGCTCGAAGACGAAACCGACATCGCCAACATCATCGTCTGGCCGAAAGTCTTTGCAGCAAACCGCCGCACGGTGATGACGTCGCGTTTTCTCGCCGTGCGCGGACGCCTGCAACGCGCGGGCCTCGTCATTCATGTGATTGCGGAAAGCTTTGTCGACCTTTCCGCCGAATTGCCAAAACTGCGCGACGGCGAACTCCTCCTGCCGGTGCCGGCATGTCCCTCACATCGGGAAGGCTCGTGGCGCCTCGTCAAAAGCCGCGATTTTCATTGATCGATTTTCCAAAACAACAGGAAGCCTCGCCATGCCCGGCCGCGCCAAACTTCCCGATGATGTTTCTAAAATCAAACTCGATCTGAAAATCGATTTCGACGAAATCGCCGATTATCGGCCGTCCTGGAACGCGGCGCCGACTACGAAGCTTCCCGTTGTCGTCTCGCATAACGGCGAACGGACGCTGACCCTGATGCGCTGGGGGCTGATCCCGTCATGGGCCAGGGACCTCAAAATCGGTCATGCGACATTCAACGCCCGCGCCGAGAGCCTCGACAGCCGTCCCGCGTTTCGCGGGGCGTGGCAGGCCGGACGCCGCTGCCTCGTGATCGCCGACGGCTATTACGAGTGGCGCGATGCCGACAAACAACCCTTCGCCGTGGCCCTCGGCAATCGCGGGCCGATGACCTTTGCCGGTCTCTGGGACACATGGCGCGCCAAGGACGGCAACACGATCAGGTACTTCGCGATCATCACCACGGCCGCCAACGACCTCCTGCAGCCCCTGCACGATCGCATGCCGGTTCTGCTTCCACCGGACCGTTGGGCGGCATGGCTTGGGGAGAAATCCACAACCGAAACCGCGCTCAAAGCCATGCTGAAGCCCTATCCGGGCGCAGCCATGGCGTTCTGGCCGGTGGCCAGGGCCGTCGGCAATGTCCGTAACGACAATCCAGACCTGTTTGCACCGCTCAACCAACCGGCGTAACCCGCTCCACCGGTTAAACTAATGCGGGCAGCGAGTTCCACCCAGGATCGCACCGCCGGCATCGCCGGGAGTTGCGCGCTACCACGGTGCCCTATATCGTCCAGAACCTGCCGAATGCAGGGTCTTCCGGCGCGCGGACCGCGGCGCAGGGAGGCGATGGGCGAGCCGCGACACCGCGTCGCTGCGGTCCACATCGGTTTTGCTGTAGTTTTTCGTTTCGAACCAATCGAGCGAAAAACCGAAACGGCCCCAAGACGGCCGGGAGGAAATGTTGCAACCTTCCACCAGCCCTCTGCGCGCGCTGCTGGGCAAGCGTGACTTCTACGCCGGCGGCTTGATGACGCTGTTCGGCCTTGGCATTGCGCTCAAAGGCACGAGCTATCGCGCCGGCACGCTCATGCATATGGGCCCCGGATTCCTGCCCACCGCACTCGGCGTGCTTCTGGTGCTGCTCGGCATTGCAATCGCCGCCGCCGCCTGCTCGCCATCGGCGGACGGGCACGACGAGAATATCTTGCCCGAACAGCCGCAATGGTGGGCTTGGCTCTGCATCCTGATGAGCCCCGTCGCCTTCATCTTCTTCGGCCGGTACTTCGGCATGGCCCCGGGAACATTCGCCTGCGTCCTCATCGCGGCCCTTGGTGACAAAGGCGCGACGTGGAAGGGCACGATTATCCTCGCGACGGTGGTGACCGTATTCGGCGTCGCGCTGTTTTCTTACTTCCTTCAAGTACCGATGCCCATATTCACGTGGAGGGGCGACCTGTGATCGGGACCTCACTTGAAAGCCTTTGGTACGGGTTCGGCGTCGCGCTGGAGCCGCACAATCTCATGTTCTGTTTCCTCGGCGTGCTGGTCGGCAACATGGTCGGCGTGCTGCCGGGCATGGGCCCGCTCGCCACCATCTCGATCCTGTTGCCGCTGACCTTCGGCATGAAGCCGGTCGCCGCCATCCTGATGCTGGGCGGCGTCATGTACGGTGCGCAATATGGCGGCGCCATCTGCTCGATCCTGCTCAATTTGCCATGTCACCCGCCCCATGCCGTGACCTGCCTCGACGGATACCCAATGACCAAGCAGGGCCGCGGCGGTGTCGCGCTCGGCCTTACCGTGTTCGCGTCTTTCGTCGGCGCCTCCTGGGGCATCACCGAAATGATCTTCCTGTCGCCGCTTCTGGTGAGAGCGGCGCTGCAATTCGGTCCAGCGGAAGTCTGTTCGCTGATGCTATTGGGCCTGCTGGCCGGATCGACGCTGGCACGCGGCTCGCCGGTCAAAGGCGTCGCCATGACGGTGCTGGGATTGTTCCTCGGCTCGGTCGGCACCGATCTCGAAACCGGCTCGGAACGCTACACGTTCGGCATGACCGAACTCGATGACGGCATCGAATTGATCGCCCTGGCGCTTGGCCTGTTCGGCATTGCCGAGTTCATGAACAGCGTCAATCAGGTCGCGCCAATCAACACCAAGTACACGCATGTCAGCCTTAAAGACATGCGCCCGACCAAGGCCGATTTGAAGCAGGCCTTTTTCCCGATGTGGCGCGGCACCATCATCGGCAGTCTGTGCGCGCTCATTCCCGGCACGGGACCGACCATCGCCTCCTTCGTCGCCTACGCGACGGAAAAGAAAATATCCAGGCATCCGGAGAAATTCGGCACCGGCCTTATCGAAGGCGTCGTTTGCCCGGAGGCTGCGACCCACTCCTCAGTGCAGGGCGATTTTATTCCGACGATGAGCCTCGGCATTCCGGGCGACGCGGTGATGGCGCTCCTTCTCGGTGCGCTGATGATCCAGGGCATCGTGCCCGGTCCTCAGTTGATTTCGCAGCATCCCGATATTTTCTGGGGACTCGTTGCCAGCTTCTGGATTGGCAACATCATGCTGGTTCTGCTCAACGTGCCGCTGATCGGCATTTGGGTGAAGATGCTGGCGATCCCCTACAAGTTCCTCTACCCGAGCGCGATGTTCTTCGTGTGCATCGGCGTTTATGCCGCCAACAATGACTTCTTCCAGGTCGGTGAAGTGGTGGTCATCGGGCTGCTCGGCTACCTCCTGCTTCGCCTTGGCTTCCATCCGGCGCCAATCCTGCTCGGTTTCGTGCTGGGACCGCGGTTCGAGGAGAATTTCCGCCGCGCCATGCTGATCTCGCGCGGCGACATCCTCGTCTTCATCGAGCGCCCGATCAGCGCCGTCTTTGTCGCGCTGTGCGCGATCCTGATCGGCTCCCAGTTATATTTCAGGCTTAAAGGCGCGAAAGCCGACCTCGAACCCGCGGACGAGAACAAGCCGGTCGATATCCCGGCACAACTCGCGCAACAGCGCGTTCCCGTTACGCCCGCGGAATAGCCGCACTGCTATCGTCAGGCCGGTTTTTGCCGCGCGCCGCGCGCAAGCACGCGCGCGAGCCGATCGGAGAACGACCGCGCATCCGCCGGCCGGTCGCCGTCAAGGAGCCGCGCCTCGTCGAACAAGAGCTGCGCCGCATCTTCCTTGAAGGCGCGTTCGTCGTCGCCAAGTTCGGCAAGCGCGATGACGAGTTCATGCCGCGGATTCACCTCAAGGATCGGCTTCGACGCCGCGGTGAGCCGCCCGGCGCCGGCAAGAATGCGTTCCAGCGCCCGGTCCGGTCCGGACTCCGGCGCGACCAGGCAGACCGCACTGTCGGTGAGCCGCTCCGACGCCCGCACTTCCGCTACGCTGTCGCCAAGGGTGTTCTTGATGAAGGCGAGGAATTTCTTGACCGTCTCCGCAATATCCGCCGCCGGCTCCTCCTTGGCGTCGATGAGCGGAATGAGCGCGAGGTCGGCTGCGCCCTGGGTCACCGACTTGAACGGCTTGCCGTCAAAGCCGACGCCCGGCATCACCCAAAATGTGTCGACCGGATCGGGCAACAGCAGCACTTCGACGCCGCGCGCGCGAAACCCTTCGAGGTGCGGCGACGATTTCAGCCGCGCGATGTCGTCGCCGGCGAGATAATAGATCGCCGTTTGATTGGGTTTTAACGCCGCAACGTAGTCCTTCAGGCTGCGCCATTCGTCCGACGCCGTAGTCTTGAACCGTGCGAGTTTCAGAAGCGCTTCGCGCCGCTCGAAATCCTCATAGAGGCCTTCTTTGAGGACAGCGCCGAACGTGTCCCAGATTTTTATATAATTTTGCGGCTCCTTGTCGGCGAGCCGATCGAATTCGGCGAGCACGCGGGCCGTCACGCCCTTTCTGATCGCGGCAAGGAGTGGGCTTTCCTGGATTTTCTCGCGCGAAACGTTGAGTGGCAGATCGGCGCTGTCGACGAGACCGCGGACGAAGCGCAAGTAGCGCGGCAGGATTTCAGCATCGTCGGCGATGAAGACGCGCTTGACGTAGAGCTTTATGCGGCCGGCACGGTCGGGATCGAACAGGTCGAAGGGCCGCGAACCGGGAACGAACAACAGCGCCGTGTAATCCTGCCGCCCCTCGGCACGATAGTGAAGAGTCAGCGCCGGCTCGTCGAAGACGCCGGCGATGCCACGGTAGAAGTCGGTATATTCGGCCGCCGTGATGCCCGATTTCGGCTTTGTCCAGAGCGCGGCACCGTCGGTGATTTCGGCAGGCTCGGCGCCCGGTTTCTCGACGACCCAGATCGGCACCGGCACGTGGCCCGATTGCGCGCGCACTAATTGCTCGACGGTGGCGCGTTCGCCGTAGATTTTCGCGTCATCCAGAAGATGCAGCACCACGCGGGTGCCGCGAGGCGGCGCCTCGGTTACGTCGACGGGCGAAACGGAGAATGCGCCCTTGCCGTCGGAGGACCATTGCCAGGCCTGATCGCTGCCGGCGCGGCGGGACAAAACCTCGACCCGCTCCGCAACCATGAAGGCCGAATAGAAGCCGACGCCGAACCGGCCGATCAGTGCATTGCCCTCGCCGCCCTCTTTAGCCTCGGCACTCTGCGCCGCCTCGATCCGCTCCAGGAACGCTTTTGTGCCGGAGCGCGCGATCGTGCCGAGCGCCTCGATCATCTCGTCGCGGCTCATGCCGATGCCATTGTCCTCGACTGACAGAAGATGCTTCTCGGGATCGAGCGCGAGCGTAATGCGCGGCTTGACGTCGTCGCCAAGGAGAGCCGGATCGGCGATCGCCTCGTAACGCAGCCGCTCGCAGGCATCGGCGGCATTGGCGATCAGTTCGCGCAGGAAGACCGATTTATCCGAATAGACCGAGTGCACCATCAGGTGCAGGAGTTTCGCGACGTCGGCCTCGAACGGGCGGCTCTCGGATTTTACGTCTTCGGCAACGGCCACGGTGATCTCTCCCCAGCAAGGTTTCTTGGCCACGACATGGCGAGACGATACCGGGGATTCAAGGCCGGAAGAACGAGGTCAGACTGGCACCCGCACGGTCGCCCGCAAACCGCCGAGGGGGCTGTCGCCAAGCGTGATGTCTCCGCCATGGGAGCGCGCGATGTCGCGCGCGATGGCGAGCCCGAGACCGGTGCCGCCTTCATCCTGATTGCGCGCGTCGTCGAGGCGCAGGAACGGCTTGAACACGTCCTCGCGCAATTCCGCGGGGATACCCGGCCCGTTGTCGTCGACCGTCACCGAGAGCCAGCGGTGGTCGCGGTGGCCGGTAATGGCAACCGTGGAGGCAAAGCGCGAAGCATTGGTGACGAGATTGGCGAGGCAGCGCTTGAACGCGGCCGGGCGCACCGTGACCTCCGGCTGGCCGTGGAACGTAACGCTCGCCGCATGGCCGTGCCGCTCGGTATCGAGTTTCAGCTCTTCGAGAAGAGCGGCGATATCGGTCGGTGCCGGCTGCTCGCCCATGTCGCCGCGGGCGAAGGCGAGATAGGCCTCGAGCATCGCCGCCATTTCGTCGACGTCTTTCTTTATCGCCTCGATTTCCGGTTCGTCGCGGAGCAAGGCGAGTTCGAGCTTGAAGCGGGTCAGGATGGTGCGCAGGTCGTGCGACACGCCGGCGAGCATGGTGGTGCGCTGTTCGATGGCGCGCTCGACGCGGCCCTTCATTTCGAGGAAGGCAGCAGCCGCGCGGCGGACTTCGCGCGCGCCGCGTGGCCGGAAATTCGGCGCCTCACGACCCTTGCCGAAGGCTTCGGCGGCGTCGGCAAGGCGCACGATCGGCCTGATCTGGTTGCGCAGGAACGCGATGGCGATGGCGAGCACGACAAGCGACGTCGCGACCATCCAGGCCAGGAATATCCAGGAATTCGGATCGTAAACGTCGGCGCGCCGCGCAAAGACGCGCATGATCGTGTCGTCGAGCTTGATACGGATTTCCAGGATCGACGAACGGCCGACCGTATCGATCCAGAACGGCAGGCCGATCTGCCTGCGGATGTCGTCCGACAGCGCCTCGTCGAGCTGCGAGAAGAACGGTTTCGGCCCGGGCGGCGGCAATTGCGCTCCCGGCAGGAAATCGACCACGAGCCCGAGCCGGTCCTGCGCGATGCGGCGAAGCTGGGTGTGGTCGGCGTCCTGAGGAAATGTCCTGTAGACGTCGATGAGGGTCGCGATCTCCTGCGTCACTGCCGACGACAGGTAATTCGTCACCAGGTTCCAGTGCCGCTCCATGAACAGGAAGGCGACGACCGATTGCAGCACAACCATCGGCACGATGATGATCAGGAGCGAACGGGCATAGAGCCCTTTCGGCATCACCGACTTCACCGAGCGCGACAGGCGGTCCCAGGGTCCGGTAATCGGCCGCGCCAGGGTGGCGGCGGCGCCGGCTATGGCACTGGCGCCGGCAGCCAATTGCCCGGCGGCCGTGCGCAAACGTCCGATGCCATCGTCGAGAGTGGTCATGTGACGCTCAGGGTGCCGCGACCAGCCGGTAACCGATACCGCGCACGGTTTGCACGATCAGCGGATTCGACGGATCGCGCTCGATTTTTCGGCGTAGCCGGTTGACCTGCACGTCGACGGTGCGCTCGCTGACGGCCTCGCCGTTACCGGCGAGCGCCTGCCGCGGCACGGTCGCGCCGGCGCTCGTCGTCAGGACGCGGAGCATTTCGCGCTCGCGGTCGGTCAGCCGGATCACTTCCTCGCCACGGCGCAATTCGCCGCGCGCGAGGTGAAACACGAACTGCCCGAAGCGCACCGATTCCGCGCGTGGCGCGCTCGGCGGCCGCGCACGCTTGAGAATGTTGGCGACTCGCAGCGACAATTCCCGAGGCTCGAACGGTTTTGCGAGATAATCGTCGGCGCCGATCTCAAGACCCATGATCCGGCTTTCTTTCTCGTCGCGCGCGGTGAGCATGAGGATCGGCACCGTCGATCCGCCGCGGATGCTGCGGGCAAAGTCGAAACCGTTTTCGCCCGGCATCATGACATCGAGAATGAGCAGATCGAATTTGAGACCCTCGAGCTTGGCGCGCGCTTCTTTCGCCGTCTCTGCGGTCGAGACCCGATATCCTTCGCCATGCAGAAAACGCGACAATAGCGCGCGGATGCGGCGGTCGTCATCGACGACAAGCAGATGCGGCGCATCGTCCGCAGGATTTTGCGCTGAATTTCCCGTCTCAGTCTTTTCGACCAGGGTCATGTCGGACAAATTCGTATCAACCGGATTTATGATTTGCCGTTGCGCTGATGCGCACGCGTGCGGTCGGCATGCGTTATCAGGCGCAGAACATGGTCGCGATCCTCGGCGTCGATCATGCCGGCAAGAAACCGGCGTGCGGCATCGCGCGCGCCGGGCCCGAGCTCCGCGAGCACGCCAGCGATGCGCGCGGTCTGCAATCCCGCAAGCTTCATTGCCAGCGCTTCGCCGGCCGGGCTTACATAGAGAAGCCGCTGGCGGCGATCCTCGGCGCCCTCCTTCTGCACGACATAGCCTTCATCGATGAGCTGCTTGAGCACGCGGCCGAGCGACTGCTTGGTGATTTTCAAAACGTCGAGCAGATCGGCGACTTTCATCCCGGGATTGCGATTGACGAAATGCAGCACGCGGTGATGCGCCCGCCCGAAGCCGAGCTTCGCCAGCACTTCGTCCGGATCGCCGACAAAATCCCGGTAGGCGAAGAACAAAAGCTCGATGAGATCGAAATAGGGCTCCCCGCCTGCCGGCCCGGGCTCGGGCGTCGTGGCAGAACGTGCGGGGGTCGCTATGCTGATATCGGCCATTTAGGTCAGCTATGTTGACATATTTTGGTTTGGTTGTTAAGCTTCAAGCACGATATCGTTTCGCAACCGGGCCGCTCCGGACGTTGCGCAGGGCGTCATTCGCGCTCTTCTGACGCGTCTCTTGGAGCGGCGCAGACCATAGCCGGTCTCCGGACGAGGCGCAAAAGCTCAAGCCGCTTATGGCGCGCTGGGCCAAAAAGCGCCTCAAAAAAAACGCCAGGGAGGCATGCCATGGCAGTGCCCTTCGACGAACGTCCCGATGTGATCTGGATCGACGGCAAGCTCGTGCCGACCGCCGAATGCAAGATCAGCGTGCTCACGCACGGCCTGCACTATGCAAGCTGCGTGTTCGAGGGCGAGCGGGCCTATGGCGGCAAAATCTTCAAGAGCACCGAACACTCCGAGCGCCTGAAAAATTCGGCAAAGATTCTCGATTTCGAGATTCCGTATTCCGTGGCCGAGATCGACGCCGCCAAGCAGCTCGTTCTCGACAAGAATAACCAGAAGGACGCCTATGTGCGCCCGGTCGCGTGGCGCGGTTCCGAGGCGCTCGGCGTTTCGGCGCAGAGCAACAAGATTCATGTTGCCATCGCCACCTGGGAATGGCCGAGCTATTTCGACCCGGCACAGCGGCTCAGGGGGATCCGGCTCGACCTCGCCGAATATCGCCGGCCGGATCCGAAGACAGCGCCCTGCCTCGCCAAGGCGGCGGGCCTCTACATGATCTGCACGATCTCAAAGCACCGCGCCGAGCAGCGCGGCTACGCCGACGCCATGATGCTCGACTGGCAAGGCCGTGTCGCCGAATGTACCGGCGCGAATATATTTTTCGTCAAGGACGGCAAGATTCACACCCCGATCGCCGATTGTTTCCTCGCCGGCATCACGCGCGCAACCGTGATCGGCTTGGCGCACAGCAACAATATCGAGGTGATCGAACGGCGCATCATGCCGGAGGAGCTTAGCGGTTTCTCGGAATGCTTCATCACCGGCACCGCCGCCGAAGTGACGGCTGTCTCTGAAATCGCCCATTGGACGTTCACTCCCGCGCGCATCACCGCGCAGTTGATGCGCGACTACACCGCTAAGGTGCAGCCCGCGGGCAAGGCCGCCGCGGCCTGACGCGGCATCAAAATGATGTTGCCGATCGTTCGGCAACAGGATGCAGGGTGGAGACGATGCTGAAAACAGCGTGCACTGCCCTCGCCGTCGCGGCTCTCTTGGCGTTCGGCGCTCCGCCGAGCCAGGCCCAGGGCTCCGGAAATGCGCAATGGTGCGCGGTTATCAATGAAGGCTTCGGCGACGTCGTCTGGGACTGTCACTATAATTCAGCAGCAGAATGCGCGCCGAATGTGGTGGCCGGCAATCGCGGCTTCTGCAACGTCAATCCAACCTGGACAGGGCCGGCCACTGCTGCGCCGCACGCAAAGCGACGCCGGCATAGCTGAGCCGGAATAGGAGCTACCTCCGCGCCACGGGTGACGATGACACCTCCTCTCGCCGGCACTAAGATGCCGGCAACAAGCGATGGATCGGAGGAGCACATGCCCAGGTTGCGTTACATCGAGGAAAACGAAAAGACCCCGCATACGCGCGAGCTGATCGAGTCGGCCAAGCGCACCGGCGCGCCGGATCCCCGTGTCGTCAGCGTGATGACGCGCAGCAAGCTTGGCATCGCCTGGGTCGAATACTGGAACAAGCTCCTCTACCACGGCATTCTGCCGCACAAACTCAAGGAAATGTGCCGCATCAAGATTTCGGTCGCACACCAGTGCGGCTATTGCTCGACGGTCCGGTCCAATGTCGCCAAAACTGAGGGGCTGACCGAGGACATGATCAACGACTTGTTCGACTATGCCGGCAGCAAGCACTTTACGCCGCGCGAGAAGGCGGCGCTGCATTATGCCGGCCTGTTCAAACAGGGCGAGCACGCCATCGACAAGGATGAAGTCTATACCGATCTTGCCAAGCACTTCAGCGACGAGGAAATTATCGAACTCGGCCTGTTCTGCGCGGAGACAGACGGCGTCGGCAAGTTCGTCAAATCGCTCAACGTGCTGAGCTGGGAGGAAGCCTGCGAGCTCAATCCGCGGCTCACCGCAGCCTCTCCGCCCGTTGCGGCAGAGTAACCGCGCCTACTCTCATTCCGCCGCGGCGTGGCTTGCGAGATACTTTCTCTCCAGCATCACGTGGATGCCTTTCGCGCCGTTGACCACCTGGGTCACGCGCAGATCGGCCGCGAGACTGCACAGCGTGTACGCATCCTCGCGCGAAATGCCGGTGCGCGCGCAAATCAGCTTGATCATGTCGCGCAGCGCGATCACCACCGCATCGTCGAGGTCGGGATCGAAGGCCATGGTCATGACATGCGTCGGCGTTTCCGCCATCGGCCATTCAAGCCGCATGTCGTCGCGCACGCGCAGTTCGAAAGTGCCGATCAGCCCGGTCTCGATCGCGGTGATGCAAACTTCGCCGTCACCCTGCGCGCCGTGACCGTCGCCGACCGAGAACAATGCGCCATCGACGTGAATGGGCAGATAGAGCGTGGTGCCGGCGACAAGCTCCTTGTTGTCGATATTGCCGCCGTTGCGCCGCGGCGGCGGCGAAGCGACAGGTCCCCACGCCGCGGGCGGCGCGACCGCCATGATGCCGAAGAACGGTTTTAGCGGCAGGTCGAGGCCCCACGGCAGCCGGCCAACCATCCGCGCGCGATCGAGCGGAATGTGGATGAGCCGCATCCGCTCGAAATCGTCGGGCAGCGCGCCCGCGAGCGGACGGATTACGTTGTAGCCCCAGTCATAATGCAGATCGATCGCCTTGATGCGCACTTCAAGCACCTGGCCCGCTTTTGCGCCGCGCACGGCAACCGGCCCGGTGAGAATGTGCGGACCGCCGAGTTTCGGCTCCACGGCGGCGTGGATCGCAGGGAGCGCTTTCGGCACGTCGAAGCCTGAATCGGCCTTCGGCAATTGCGTCGGGCCGCCGGACACCGTCGAAATCGTCACGGTATCGCCCGGATCGATGGTGATGAGCGGCTTGAGCGCCGCGTCGAAATAGCCCCAGTGCACCGTGTCGGCGCCGGCGTCCAGACGGTGTGTTTTCATCGCGCTGCGCCCGTCACTTCGCAACCCCGCGTTTTGCCGCCGGCTCCGACCAGCGCGCCGCCGCTGAATCGTCAGCGGCTCTCGCCTCCACCCAGGTCTTGCCCGCCGTGCTCTCGACCTGCTTCCAGAACGGCGCACGCGTCTTGAGATAATCCATTAAAAATTCGGCGGAGGCGAACGCCGCTTCGCGATGGCTTGATGCCGTTACGACCAGCACAATGAGCTCTCCTGGCTCGATCCGGCCGTAACGGTGCACTACCGTGACGCCGAGAAGCGGCCAGCGTGTCCGGGCTTCCTCGACATGACGCGCAATCTCGGCTTCGGCCATGCCTGGATAATGTTCGAGCGTGAGCGCCGCGATCGGCTCGCCCTTCTCGTCGGCGCGGCAGACGCCGGTGAAGGTGACGACAGCGCCAATATCGGTGCGCCCGCGCGTCAGCGTCGCCGTCTCGGCTGCGGCGTCGAAGACATCGCGTTGCAAGCGTATGGTCGTGCTCATCCCGGTTTCGCCGCTCAGCCGCCGGTCATGGGCGGGAAGAATGCAATTTCCGACGCGCCTTCGATCCTTGCATCGGCACGGACGTGGGTTTTATCGATCGCGGCGCGGATCACATTGGGATTTTCGAACGCGTAGGCGTAGCCCTCGCCTTTTTGCACGAGCCAGCCCACGAGTTCGCCGACAGTTGCGACAGTGGCCGGGGGATCGACATCTTCTTCCGTCTTGCCGACACGCTCGCGCACCCAGGCGAAATAACGAAGCTTCACGCATCCACCTTTATGGATTTACGGACTTTCCTGGGTGAGATGATGCAATCCTGCCTGCAGATAATCCCAGCCGGTATAAAGCGTCAGCAAAGCCGAGAGCCAAAGCAGCGCAATACCGATCTGCGTGACCACCGGCACGATGGCATCGCCAGCCTCACCGCAAATCAGGAATCCCACGGCAACGAGTTGCAGCGTCGTCTTCCATTTCGCGAGCCGCGTCACCGGCACGCTGACCCGAAGCTCGGCGAGATATTCGCGCAGGCCCGAGACCAGGATTTCACGGCACAGGATGACAACCGCCGCCCACAGCGCCCAGCCATGGATGGTCTTTTCGGCACCGAGCATGAGGAGGCACGACGCCACCAGAAGCTTGTCGGCGATCGGGTCGAGCATGCGGCCGAGCGAGGATTGCTGCGCCCAGATCCGGGCGAAATAGCCGTCGAGAAAATCGGAAATGCCCGCGGCGATGAATATGACAAGCGCAACCCAGCGCAGCCACAGGCCGCCGCCAAGGATGTTCTGCCAGAACATGCAGCCGACCACGATCGGCACCGCCACGATCCGGCCATAGGTCAGGATATTGGGCAGCGCGAGCGGATGGGCCCGCACCTGCCCCGGCACCCCGCCCGGCAGCCGGCCTGGCGTGGGCGTCGTCGTCGAATTCGTGGTCGTCGAATTCATGGCGTCACCTTAACGCCGCCGCGGCGGAACTGACAGAGCCGGGCTGCTCAACTTTCCGGATTAAGCGGGTCCCTCATGAAAGAACTCGTAAATCCGCCGTGCGGTTTCGGCACTAATACCCTCGACTTGCATCAAGTCCGTGACCGCGGCGCGCTCAATCGCCTTGAGCGTGCCAAAGTGATGCAGCAGCGCACGTTTGCGGGTCGGTCCGATGCCCGCAATCTCCTGCAAACCAGACTCGCGCAGATCGCGCTTGCGGCGCGCGCGATGCGACCCGATGGCGAAGCGATGCGCCTCGTCGCGTAGCCGCTCGACAAAGTAGAGGACAGGATCGCGCGGCGGCAGTTTGAACAAGTCGCGGCCGGGTTGAAAGAAGGTTTCCCGGCCGGCGTCCCGGTCCGGCCCCTTGGCGATCGCGACCAGCGGCACCTCGACACTGAGCGAAGCGAGCACATCGCGCGCGGCTGAAAGCTGGCCCTGTCCGCCGTCGATCAGGACGAGGTCCGGCCAGGGTGAATCCTCGGCCTCGGCATCGCCGGCAAGAAGCGTCGTCACAAAGCCCTTCGTCTGCTCTGACGTGTCTGCCACGGGCTCGGCTCCAGGCGCCTCGCGTGGCGCCTCCGCAATGAGCCGCTTGAAGCGGCGCTCCAGGACCTCGCGCATCATGGCAAAATCGTCGCCAGGGGTGAGATCAGCCGAGCGGATATTGAACTTGCGATATTGGCTTTTGCGAAAACCCTCAGGTCCGCTGACGATCATGGCGCCGACGGCGTTCGAACCCTGGATGTGGCTGTTGTCATAGACCTCGATCCGGCGCGGCACTTTTGGCAGGGCAAATGTCTCGGCGAGCTGGCGCAAAAGCTTTTCCTGCGAACTTGTCTCCGCAAGCTTGCGGCCGAGCGCCTCGCGGGCATTGGCGAGCGCGTGCTCGATCAAATCCTTCTTTTCACCGCGCCGCGGCGCCATGATCTCAATTTTGTGGCCGACTTTTGTGCACAGCGCCTCGGCCAGGAGTGCGCGATCCGCGATGTCGTGGGAGATCAGGATCAGGCGCGGCGGCGGCTTGTCGTCGTAAAATTGCGCCAGGAAAGCGGACAATATCTCGTTTGCCGACAGCGAACGGTCGGCCCGCGGAAAATAGGCGCGATTGCCCCAGTTCTGCCCGGTGCGGAAGAAGAACACCTCGACGCAGGAAAAGCCGCCCTGCTGGTGCACGGCGAACACGTCCGCCTCCTCCACGCCGCGCGGGTTGACGCCCTGATGCGACTGGATTGCGGAGAGTGCAGCGAGCCGGTCGCGGTAGATTGCAGCACGCTCGAAATCGAGCTCGGTCGAAGCCTTTTCCATCTCCACGGCAAGCTCATCCTTCACCGTCTTGCTGCGGCCGGAGAGAAATCCATTTGCTTCGCCGACCAGCGCCGCATAGCCGGGAAAGTCGACTTCTTTCGTGCATGGCGCTGAACAGCGCTTGATCTGGTAGAGCAGGCACGGCCTGGTCCGGCTCTCGAAGAATGGATCGCTGCACGAGCGCAGCAAGAATGCGCGCTGCAACGCGTTGACGGTGCGGTTGACCGCCCAGACCGAAGCGAACGGTCCGTAGTACTGCCCCGGCCGCGTGCGCGCCCCGCGATGCTTGAGGATCTGCGGCGCCCAGTGGTCGGATGTGATGAGGATGTAGGGAAACGACTTGTCGTCGCGCAACACCACGTTAAAGCGCGGCCGTAGCCGCTTGATCAGGTTCGCTTCAAGAAGCAGCGCCTCGGTCTCGGTGCGGGTAACGACAAATTCGAGCGTGCGCGTGGCCGCGATCATGCGCTCGATGCGGGTGTCGAGACCGGTCGGGCGGGCATAGGCCTGCACGCGCTTTTTGACGTTCTTGGCCTTGCCCACATAGAGCACGTCACCGCGGCCATCGATCATGCGGTAGACGCCCGGCCGTGACGGCGCGAGCTTGGCAAAGCGGATGATCGCGGCGCGCCCGACGGCCAGCGAACCATGCTCGTCGTCGAAACTGAGTTTCGCCGCGTCCACCTCATCGGGTGCTGGCAACGACGGCTCGTCGTCTTCCTCGACGGCCTCGATCTCGGGCGCGATCTCTTGTTTCGGAGTGCTCATGGGACGCAAAGGGCGGTTACGCGTGAGATATAGACTCTCTTAACGATATCAACTCGGAACAAGTTACGGATTCAGAACTGTTTAACTTAAACATCGCGATAAATTCTATCGATCGGACAGACGGCCAGCGACGCTTTTCTTTGACGCCGCAAAGGGACTTGAGCCCGAAGCAGCATCACACGTCCCGCCCGATTTGAATTGGGGAGGCCATCATGAGAATGGTTCTTGGCGCGGCTTTATCGCTTGGTATCACGACTGCGGCAGTCGCCGCGGACCTCGCGCCGAACTACTACACGGCCCCGGCGCCGCTCGCCTCGAGCTGGGCCGGCCCCTATCTCGGCGCCACCCTGGGCTACGAATGGGGCAGCGTCGACAACAATCCGACGCGCCCGTCCGGCGTCGCCGGCGGCCTTGAGGCAGGCTTTAACTGGGAGCACGGCAATTTCGTCTATGGCGTTGAGACCGATATCAACCTGTCCGCCGCCGAAGACACGTTTGCACCGTGGCAGTTCTCCAATCCGTGGTTCGGCACGCTGCGCGGCCGCGCCGGTGTCGCGATCGGCAACGTGCTGGTCTTCGGCACCGCTGGTCTCGCTTATGGCGAATTGACCGCGGACACCTCGGCCAATCTGTCGGAGAGCCATACCGGCTTCGGCTGGGCTGCGGGCGTCGGCGCCGAAGTCGGTTTCACGCCGCACTGGTCGGCCAAAGCCGAGTGGCTCTACCTCGATTTCGCCGATCACGGCTACTCGGTGACCGGCACGAACAACGGCTTGACCGCGAACCTGGTGCGGCTTGGCGTCAACTATCATTTCTAGCATCGGCGCTGCCGCCATATCGCGGACGGCAGCTATAAAATAATATTTAGTAATTCATTTACTACGCTATAGCATTTGCAATATTTTCTTAACTAAAAACATGGCGGATACAGTAAAATATAACCACAATACCGTCACAAATTCAAAATCACCTGTGTCTTTTCTACACTAGCGAAAAAATAGATCGCGAATACTGTCCGGCACCTACGCGGCCTGTTTGATGGAGGTCCAAAATGAAGCGTATGTGCTTTGCGTTCGCCACTTTGCTGGCATTTGCGGGGACGGCTGCCGCAGCCGACCTGTCGAACCGGCCGCCGCCGCCCTATTATCCGAAGGCTCCGGTCGTTGTGCCCGCCTACAACTGGACGGGCTTTTACGTCGGCATCAACGGCGGCGGCGCGTTCGGCAAATCCGCCTGGGATACGGCCGGTAACCGCAACGTCGACGGCGGACTGGTTGGCGGCACCCTCGGTTACAATTATCAGTTCGGCCAAGCGGTCGCCGGCGTTGAAGGCGACATCGACTGGACCGATATCAACGGCACCGGCAACACCGCCTGCCCGATCGGCTGCAAGACCAGCAATACCTGGCTGTCGACGGTGCGCGGACGGCTCGGCTACGCCGCCGATCGCTTCATGCCCTATGTCACCGGCGGCGCGGCCTTCGGCAATATCCGCGCAACGGTCGGCGGCTTGCAGACCGGGACGACCAATACCGGCTGGACGCTGGGCGGCGGCCTTGAAGCAGCGCTCGCGGCCAATTGGACGGCCAAGGTCGAATATCTCTATGTCGATCTCGGCAATTTCAATTGCGGACTCAATTGCGGCGCGGGCCTAGTCACCGACAATGTCTCTTTCCACACCAACGTGCTGCGCGCCGGCGTGAACTACAAGTTCTGACCGTCTTCGCAAGGAGGCCGATCCGGAAAAAAGGACGTCGATTTTCCGAAAAGATCATGCACGAATAAGAATACCGGGCGTCAAACACCCCGGGGCTCGCGTGCCCCGGGGTTTTTGTTTGCCGTGCGTGACAGGCGCCCACTTTGCGCCGCATGCCAATGCCTTCTGCCGGCTGCAATGTTTTGATAGAACACTGGAACTCCGATCGACTTTCACGCTGAAACGGGCCGCGTGCCGCCTATGTCTGTCTCCCCCACGGCCGATTTGTTGCAGGAAGCATTGGCGCTGCATCGGAGTGGCGCCCTCGACAAAGCGATCCCGGTTTACGACGAAATACTGCGTGCCAATCCGGCCGATGCCGACGCGAATTACTACCTCGGGATGATTTCCTGCCAGCGCGGCCGCTTTGCCGAGGGAGCGGAGTTTGCGCGCAAATCATTGGCCAGCAATGCGCAACACGCCCGCGCTCATGTTTTGCTCGGGCGCGCCGTGAACGCGCTTGGGCGGAGCGAGGAGGCGCTGGCGAGTTTCGATCTTGCCGTCGCTCAAGCGCCAGACCTTGCTCAGGCGCACAGTCATCGCGCCGACGCCCTGACCGATCTTGGCCGCCATGCCGAGGCGATCGCAAGCTATGATCTGGCGCTGGCTTTGGCGCCGGACTGTCTCGCAGACTGGTTCAATCGCGGCGTGGCGCTCGGTGCCGCCGGCCGGCACGACGACGCGATTTCAAGCTTTGACCGGGCGATCGCCGGCAGGCCCGATTTCGTTCAGGCGCATGTGCGGCGCGCGGCGGCCCTGCTGGCAGTCTGGCGCCATCAGGATGCGCTCGAAAGCGCCGACAGGGCTCTCGCGATCGCGCCTGCTACCGCCCAGGCATGGCTCGGACGCGGCAATGCCCTGGTTCCGCTTAAACGCTTTGACGAAGCATATGCGGCTTTCGATCGGGCGCTGGCGCTCGAGCCCAACCTTGCGGCGGCATGGCTGGGCCGCGGCAATGCACATGCCGCGCTGGCGCGCTACCACGATGCGCTCATTGAGTATGAAAGAGCGCTGAGCCTAAAGCCCGATCTCGCCGAAGCATTGATTGGCCGGGGCGGCGCCCGGGCGGCGACCGGACGAGCGGACTTGTCGGTCAAGGATGCTTGCCGCGCACTCGAACTCGGGGAAACCGACGAAGCCAGAACATTATTCACGCAAAGCGTCAGGCTCGCGAACCTTACGCCGAACGACGGCAATATTCGCGAATTGCTGGCGCGCGCGCTCACGGAGGGGTGGACCCGCCCGAGCGACCTTGCCGGCGCATGCATCGGTCTGATCAAGCGCGATGCGCGGATAGATGACTGCATCGCGCGCGTCAACAGGGCCTGGCCTGCCCGTCTTGCCGACGAAAACCTGATCAGTTCGGCCGCGATAACAGCGCTGTCGCACGACCAGCTTTTGAACCGCGTTCTGCAATGTGTGGCTGTCACCGATGTCAGCATTGAACGACTTTTGGCTAATTTGCGTCTCTTGATGCTTACGCGTGCGGCGAACACCACGGGGGACGAAAGCCTGCTCGGCTTTTACTGCAGCTTGGCCACGCAGTGCTTCATCAACGAATACGTGTTCTCGATGACCGGGCCGGAAGCCGAGGAGGCGCAGCGGCTGCGGACGTCTCTCGAGGAAAGGCTGACGGCTGGAGAGCCGTGCCCCGCGCTCTTGCCCGTCGCTGTCAGTGCATATTTTGCGCTCCACACTTTGACCAACGCGGAAGCGTTGCTTGAGCAACCATGGCCGGAATCCGTTGAGGCCCTGATCATCCAGCAGGTCCGGGAACCGGCGGAGGAACGCCGGATCGCGGCGATGATGCCAAGCCTGACCGGCATCGGCGACGGCGCATCACGTGCAGTGCGTCAACAATACGAGGAAAGCCCCTACCCGCGCTGGGTCGTCGCCGGTCCGCCGGCGCGGCCGGCCATCCTCAGCGATCGTCCACCGGACTACGCGCTGGACGTCCTCATTGCAGGTTGCGGGACGGGACGCTTCGCACTCGACTTCGCGCGAGACTCACCGAAGTCACGTTTCCTCGCAATCGATTTAAGTCTTGCAAGTCTCGGTTACGCAAAGCGCATGGCGAACCAATATGGTCTGACCAATATCGAATTTGCGCAGGCCGACATCATGCGTTTGGCCCCGATCGGGCGGCAGTTCGATTTTATCGATGTCTCCGGCGTGCTGCACCACATGGCGGACCCCTGGTCAGGCTGGCGCGTACTGCAATCGCTGTTGCGCCCGGGCGGCCTCATGCAGGTCGGCCTCTACAGCAAGCTGGCACGCTTGCCTGTCGTCGCCGGGCGCGCACTGATCTCCACGCGCGGCTATCGGCCGGTGCCGGATGACATCCGGCGTTGCCGGGAGGAGATCATCGCCAGCCCCGATCCGGTGCTGCGATCGTTAACCTGGTGGCCGGACTTTTTCACGACCAGTGACTGCCGTGATCTCCTGTTCCACGTGCAGGAATATCGCACCACCTTGCCCGAGATAAAATCATTTCTGATCGAAAACGATCTGGAATTCGCGGGCTTCTATCTTCCGATTCCCTTTTGGCGCCGGTTTGCAACGCGCTTTCCGGACCGATCTGCCGCTAACGATCTCGATTGCTGGCACACGTTCGAAACCGAAGAGCCGGATACATTTGAAGGCATGTATCAGTTTTGTGTGCGTAAACCCGGCACAACAATAGGTAATCTCAACTAGGGCGCGCCCGCGTCATGCCGTTGCTTTGGTCGCGGCGAAGGCCGGCACGCGCGCGGCAAAATTATCGAGCCACGCGACAAGACGCGGATGCCCGGCACGCCAACTGCCGTTAAAGCGCAAATCGCCATAGCCGAGTGCGCAGGCGAGCGCGATCTGCCCGACATTGGGAAGAGCCCGACCGTCGAGCGGCGGCGGCACGGCTTCGAGTGCGGCAAGGCCACGCGCGATCTTGCCGGCCTGGTGTTCGAGCCATTTCTGCTCGTGGGTCTCGGCCTTTCGCCAGCGCGTTTCATAGACGGTGAGGATCGAGGCATCGAGGATGCCGTCGCACAAGGCCTGCAGGCGCGACGCCGCAAGCCGCGCCTTGGCGTCGCCCGGCACGATCTTGCCGCCTCCGGCGCGATCGTCGAGATATTCGAGGATCACGCGGAAGTCGTAGTAGGCCGCGCCGTCCTCGGCGATCAGCACCGGGATCTTGCCCAGTGGATTTTGCTTGCGGACGCTGTCGGCGGCATCGGTCGGATCGGCGGCCTCGATCTTCACGTCGCCGTCGAGGCCGAGAAGTGAAATGGCGATCCGCACCTTGCGCCCAAATGGCGAGGGTGGCGACGTACGCAGAATCATCATAGCGACACCGTGTCTGGTGATTTCAGGATCGAGCGAATGATGGAAGTTTCGACGGCTTGGCCTGCTGTTGCAAGCCAAAAAGCATCCACTGGCGGGCGGCGGCGGCACCGCCCGCAAAGCAATTCAACACCGCGCCCTCCCGAGGCGCGGCAGTCGTCGTCCTAGCTGGTGACGACGAGATTGACGGCCTTTGGGCCTTTACCCTTTTTGTCGGGTTCAACGTCAAAGTCGATGCGTTGCCCCTCAACCAGCGACTTCAACCCGGCGCGCTCAACGGCGGTAATGTGCACGAAGACATCGCGGCCACCGTCATCAGGCTTGATGAAACCGTAGCCGCGTTCGCCATTGAAGAATTTGACCGTACCGGTCATTGCCATCGAAAGACTCCTTCCCCGTAGTTCCTTCGCCGCCACCCCCACGGTGCGGCGGCTAGTTCGGACATCCACACGGGCAAAGAGCTCGAGCCTCAAACGGTCTTAAGCCACTCCGCCGGCCCCCCACAGGAGGCGGAACGTCTAAGCCAGCACCTGAATCAAATAGACCAATTTGTAAGGGTGGAGAAGTGGGCAGCACCCGTTGTGCCGCCCTTTTGTTTGCTCCGGCCGCCGCCCCGGAACCTTATTTGGACGGGTTTCGGGTTTTCTCCGGCACCCTTTCTGGTGCTTTTTCCCGCGTCAGCCAATCGAGCCGGTGGCGTGCGGCGGATGAGAAGGATCCCGCGAGCGCCGGCAGCAGGATTTCCAGCTCCCGATCCAGATTATAGGGCGGATTGACGACGATCAGCCCGGATCCGATCAGTCCAGCGTCCGCGCGCGCCGGCCCGAGCGTTATTTCGCAACGCATCACCTTTGGCACGTCGAGGCGGCGCAGGCGGCGCGCCAGCGCTTCGGCGGCCGTGCGGTCCTTGATCGGGTACCACAGCATGTAAATGCCGGTCGGCCATTTGCGGTGCGCCTCGGCAAGCCCCGCCGGCAACCGCGAGAAATCTTCGGCCTCCTCGTATGACGGATCCGCGAGAACGAGGCCGCGACGTTCCTTGGGCGGAACGTTGGCGTTGAGCGCCATCCAGCTGTCGATGGCCAGCACTTTGGCGCGATGATCGCCGCGCAGCGCGGCCTTGAGCGAACGGGCCGCGTGCGGTTCGAGTTCGCACGCAATCAGCCGGTCGTTCGGCCGCAGCAGTGCTTTGGCGATCAGCGGAGATCCGGGGTAATAGCGCAGATTCTTTCCGGGATTGAACGAAGCGAGGATGTCGAGATAGGGCGCAAGGAGCGTCTGCACGTCGGCCTGCCGGGGCGTGTCGATTACGCGTTTGATGCCGTCGCGCCATTCCGGCGAGCGGGTGGCTTGCGGCCCCGCAAGATCATAGCGGCCCGCGCCGGCATGGGTGTCGATCACGCGGAACGCCGCCGGCTTGGCGCGCAGATGTTCGAGAATACGCGTCAGAACGACATGCTTATGCACATCCGCAAAATTGCCGGCGTGGAATGCGTGCTGATAGTTCATGTCGGCCTTGCGGCAATGCGCGATCGCCCGGCGTCAGCCGCCGCGTGCCGGCGGCATGATCACCTGGTCGCGGCGGCAACTGCGTTTGGCGACATCGGGGCAATCATGAAACTGCAAATCCTTGGACAGGCACACCCGCACCTCGGTCAGCCGTTTCTTGTCGCATTCGATCGCGATGGCCGATGGCGACATCCCGGGATTGGCTTTGACGAAAGCGTCCTCGACCGCGCCGGGCGCAACGCTGAGCGGCTGCTGCAAGTTGGCATAATCGGGCGGGATTTTCACCGCCGCGCGCGCCTTGCGCACGGTGTCGAAATAGGCGCGTGGCGACAGCCCGGAACAGGTGCCGTGCTTGTCCCATTCATTGTAGACGAGATGCGGCGCCGGCATCAGATCGAGCATCGACGACATGATGCCGTGATAAAGCCGCGGCGACGGCCTCTGGCAATATTCCGGAAATCCCTTGACGAATTGCGGCCACAGCCCGTGGACGACGAATGAGTAAGGCCGCACTCCGCATTGCGGCCCCGCCGACCGGTTGCGCTCCGCAGCCGCGGCGCAGAATGACGGCGACCACGACAGTGACAACACGTAAAAATCGAACTGCCCCGGCTCATTGTGCCGCTGATCTTGCGCACCCGCCACAAGCGGCGACAACAAAACTGCGAGAAACGCCGCCGCGCAGAGAGACTTCTTCATGAAACACCCCGTTACACGCGTATGGACGTGCCTGATCGCCGGGCTAGCCTAGCAGACGGTGATTAGGACGTGCAGGCTTAGGCCTGCGATGGATTGCCGAGGATGGAGAAGGATGTCTCGCCGAGCCGGCTCTTGGCCGCCATAGAGCGCCCCGGCCGGTCATCAGCCCTTCGGCGGCGGAGCGCCCGGTGGCGGCACGTAAGGATACGACGCTGACGGCGGCTGCGCCGGCCCCGGTCCGGTTCTGAACTGGATGCCGCATTGCTTCTGAATTGAAGTCTGCTCTATGGCATCCATCTCGCCTTTAAGCTGCGCGAGTTGAGCGGCGTTCTGCTTGTCGCCGCCGATGAGAAACAGCGTCGGCCAGAAAATGATCACTCCGACTGTCGTTGCAACGGCGTCCTTCGTCGCCTGGCTATCCTGGTTTCCGGCCGCGGCCGCTGCTGCCGCCGAGACGCGCCGAGCCTCCGCGGCAAGCTGCACGCAAGTATAAGACTGGTACTGCATAGGCGAGACATAGGTTGCCGTCACATCGGCGGCTCGCGATGCACAGCCGGCCAGCGCTAACGCTGCAATGACAGAAACGAACCTATGACGCACAGCAATCTCCCCACACCCTCCACAGAAATGGGTTTGGCTATCGGCCGAAAGTCAGGGATATTTGAAGTTCAATCCGCCGCGGATGATGTTGTCTTTGACAGTCCCGCTATCCGAAAGTGTGCCCCCTATGAGGGAAACCGGCCCGCTCAGCGTGGCGTTTGTTTGGACGTAGAGATATTCAGCCTTCACGGTCCAATTCTGGGCGATTGCGGCTTCGACGCCGGCGCCGATGGTCCAGCCCACTTCGGTCGACGACGCATTGAAAAGCGTGCCAAAGCCCGTTGCGGTTATATTTTGCGACAGGTCGGTAAAGGCCGCGCCGCCGGTGCCGTAAAGGAGTACGCGATCGAGAGCGACGCCGGCCCTTCCCCTGATCGTAGCGATCCACGGCACATTCGACTTTCCCGTGACCGTGCAACCGACACCGCAGCCGGCGACGGCCGTCGAAGAGACGCCGGACCAATCAAAGTCGCCTTCCATGCCGAGCACGAACGCGTCGATCTGATAATTGAAGCCGACTTGCCCGCCGGCGACCGCGCCATTGGCGTGCCCCGATCCCGTCGACGATACGCCACCGAGCACACCACCCGTAAAAGTGTCCGTTGAATTCGCAGTGACGAAGCTGCCGCCGACATTCACACCGGCATAAAAGCCGGTCCAGTTGTAAACGGGCGGCGGAGCCGGCGCATAGATCGCCGGTGCAACAGCGCTTGGCGCGGGCGGCAAATCCGCACCCCACGCCAAATCAGCGGCGCCCAACAGGACGCCGATCGCAACAAGGATACGCATGGCTTATTTCCCCAGCGGGTGGCTCCTCAATAAAGCCACCCTCCGACAACCTTAGAGATAGTTCAAGTATAATTACTCTCTATGGTTGAGTTCAGCCAAGCGCTATGGAAGGGATTTGCTAACCATAAATCGCAGGCAAATTCGGAGATAAAAAAGGAACCAAGCGCCAGAAAAACGACTAAGGACCGGGGTTTAAGGGCTTTCCAACGATATCGCGCATTTGTGTGCAGACGCGCATGGAAAGGCCATCCCTGCGCTCCTAACTCTAACGCGCACGGGAGAACCTGCGCATGTCCGTTTATCGCCTGTTCGAAAAGGAAGCCTTCGAGCCGGAGGCAATTTCGACGATGTCGAGCGCCTATGCCGAGGTTTGCGCTGCGCTCGGCGTCAATGCGCGCGATCAGCGCGCTACCAACGTGGTCGCCAAGACAGTGATTGAATACGCCCAGCGCGGCGCGCCCGATCCTGTCCGGCTGCGGAATTGCGTGCTGGCGGCGCTACAGGCTCAGGGCCGTGCGGCGCGGCATTGCGGACCGTAAGCGTCGCTGCGATCGAGCCCGGTCACGCAGAAATTGACGCCCCAATCCATGCCGATCATTCCGGTATCCTCGGCGATCGAATAGTAGATCGGGTGCCTGCTGTTGTCGTTGATCACGGCGACGCCGCTGCAAAAACGGCGCGGAATGGACTGCGCCGCCCAGGGCATGGTGTCGAGTTCCCGGATGTTCTCGACGCCGACGATACGCAGTTCCGAGTTCCAGAAGCGGAATTCCTTGGTGCGGAAATCGCCGATGATCCGATCAAGCGCGGCGTGGTAGTCGCAGGAGGGCAAATCGCGCGTATATTCCGGCCCGGAGAGCCAGAAATTCTTCTCCAGCCACGTCGCCGCGCGCAGTTGCGAAGCCGAGAGGGCGCAAAGCGCCAAAGCAAGAGCTGCACCGGCGATCCGGCAGGCCGTATGTCCGGACATGGCTAAAACCCCTCCGCCACTGAACCAGATAACCGTGCCGCGCCCATGCGCGCCGGTCAAGACCCAAGCCCCCCGGCACGCCCCGTAACACGCGTGTCCCATGCAGAAATCTGCCGCAAGCCAGGCCCCGGATCTGGCGGTTTGAATAGGCGGTTTGCCGGCCGAAGATTCGTGCGCCGGGCCTGCACAGAAAAACAATGGCGCGAATCTCCATTTCACTGTTTTGTCGCACTCACAAAGCTACGGCGCGTTCCGGCCGTTGTGATACCACTCAAGCGCTTGTTGCATTTGATTCGTCGCGTGATTCGTCGCGTCTGTATGCATCGCGAAAGCAGACCGCGCCTTCGCGATGTCCCAACTAAAATTCGCCGCAAGTGGTTTGTGATGACCGGCGAAGACGACCGGCGGATCATTGGGGACAGACTGGGGGAGAAATGCGATGGGCGAGGTGCACCGGCTCCTGACGCCACAACCTTCGTTCGGTCTACAGGCGGCAGGACGCCTGATGACGGAGATTTTTGCGTCGTGGGTCCAGGATTTGGCGCTCCTTGTCGAGAGCGTCGAGGCGGTCCGCCCGGCGGGCGCGCTGCCGGATTGGCAGCCTGGCGCCATTGTCCGATTGCCGTTTTCCAAGAATATCTGCTCGGACGGAGCCGTGGTTTGCAGCCAGGCGCTCATGGCACTTGCTGATACCGCCATGGTCATCGCCTGTTCCGCCGCCTGGAACGGCTACCGGCCGATGAGCACGATCGACCAAACCACGCATTTCCTCCGCCCGGTGAATTTCGACGTTGTCGCCGACGCCCGCGTCGTGCGGATCGGCCGCAACACCAGCTTCGGCCGGGTCATGCTGCTCAATGCGGTCGATAAGCGGCCGGTCGGCATGGTGGCGAGCGCCTATTCGATGCTGTGAGTTTCCATCGCCCGGGCGCCGGGAACGCGCCTTAAGGCGCTTTCAATCGGTCGCGCCAGCCTCTAAGTTTGGCCCGCGTGAGGCGGGAGACGTGTGAGGCGGGAGACGTGGCGATGGTCCGGAAATTTGTGATTGCGCTGGGTATCGTTCTGGCTGCAGGCACGGGCGTGATGGCGAATGGCGGCGAATTTGCCGGACCGGGCCCCTGGATCACCGGCAACAATACGGGCGGCATTTTCCCCTACTCTCCCGCCGTGGATGACAGCTATACGCAGATCGCCGAAGGCTATTGCGCGCGATGGGGCCGCATGGCGAAGGTCACGAGCATTCATCGCATGTATGGCGATTACGTCAGCTTCGTCTGCTACGACCGCCCGGGCAGAATTCACTGAGCCGTCTTTTGGGGCCCTTTAGCCCGCGCCGGCGATGATTGGGCTAGACCCAATCGCCGATGACTGCCTGAACCAGCGTCAAAGCCGACACTGCAGCCGTATCGGCGCGCAGAATGCGCGGCCCCAGCGCCAGCCGCAGCACATTCGGCGCTTTGAGCAGCATTGCCCGCTCGTCCTCCGCGAAGCCGCCTTCGGGACCGACCAGGACCGCAAGCGGGGTACGCGGCTTGAGCGCACCCAGCGCCGCCACGGGATCGGCCACCTCAGCTGCTTCGTCGCAGAACACAAGACACCGGCCCGGCTCGCGCGCGGCGATGACGCGATCTAAAGCGGCCGGAGGGCTGACTTCGGGCACGGTGAGAACGCCGCACTGCTCCGCTGCCTCGATGGCGTTGGCGCGCATGCGATCGAGGTTAATGCGCGCGACCTGGCTGTGGCGCGTGAGCACGGGCTGAAGCCGCGATACCCCCATCTCCACCGCCTTCTGCACCATGTAGTCGAGCCGGGCCGCCTTCAGGGGGGCGAAAATATAATGCAGGTCCGCCGGTACGGTCTGGGTGCGGGTCCGGGTACCAACCCGCAACGACGCCGCGCGCCTTGCGATATCGATCGTCGCGTTCCACTCGCCGTCCCGGCCATTGAACGCCAGCACCCGGTCGCCCGCCTTTTGGCGCAGCACCGTGGTCAGGTAGTGCGATTGGCCACGCTCAAGCGCCACCGCCGCACCTTCCGCAAGCGGCGCATCGACATACAGGCGGTAGGTGCGAAAATCGTAGCCGGGCATGGCCGGTATGACGGTAATCCACGGGTTTAGAGGTTTGGCTTAGACCGCCGCCGCTCCAAGCACCAGCGTCGCACCCCGGGCTTTTGCCGCGTTGTCGCCGAATTCGGCGAGCCTTTAATAGCCGCGAAAAATCGGGCAGACTCGCGGAATCTGGGAGAGGCCTATCATGAAACGCGGCATCGCCGTGGCATTGGCACTGTTTGCCCTGAGTGCGGGGGTACGGTCGGCATGGGCGCAGGGAGCCGCCCAGTGTGCCGAATTCCAGGGACTCACCGCGGAAGCGCAAAAGCGGGGCGACGTCGTGAGTGCGGCGCTCAAGAACAAAAGCGATCGCAAGGAGCTTTGCGGAATTATCACCTCATTCGTTGGCGCCGAAGCCAAGGTGGTCAAATTTCTCGAAGACAACAAAACCTGGTGCGGCGTGCCCGATCAGGTGATCACATCGTCGAAGGCCAATCACGCAAAGTCGGTACACTTCCAGACAGTGGTCTGCAGCGCCGCGGATGCGCCAAAACCAAAGGCGCCATCGCTGAGCGACGCGCTCAAGACTATTCCGGCGGATTCGGCAACGAATACCAAGACCGGCCGCGGCACATTTGACACGCTAACCGGCAATCCGCTGGCAAAATGAGCCCGGTGACCGGTTCGGTCGCGGACGCGACCGGCAATTGGGTCGATACCATCGCGCCGTCCTGGCTACGGCCCTATCTGCGGCTCTCGCGGCTCGATCGCCCGATCGGTTCGTGGCTTCTGCTGCTGCCCTGCTGGTGGTCGTCGGCGCTCGCCGCGATTGCCGCCCACGCGCGGGCTCCAAGCCTGTGGCACATCGCGCTGTTCTTCGTCGGCGCCTTTGCGATGCGCGGCGCGGGCTGCACCTGGAACGACATCGTCGACCGCGACCTCGATGCCAGCGTCGAACGGACGCGATCGCGGCCAATCCCATCCGGCCAGGTGACGGTCACTCGAGCCGCGCTGTTTCTGGTCGGCCAATCGCTCGCGGGTTTTTTGGTTCTGATCTCGTTCAACACTTTCACCATCGCGCTTGGCATCGCCTCGCTCGCGATCGTCGCGGTCTATCCGTTCATGAAGCGCATCACCTACTGGCCGCAGATCGTGCTCGGCCTCGCCTTCTCCTGGGGCGCGCTCATGGGCTGGGCGGCCGCTTTTGGCAGCCTCGATGCACCGGCCCTTCTGCTTTACGCCGGATCCATCTCCTGGGTGATCGGTTACGACACGATCTATGCCCATCAGGATCGCGAGGACGACGCCCTGATCGGCATCAAATCGACGGCCTTGCTGTTCGGAGCGCGCACCAAGCCGATGCTGGGGCTGTTCTATGGGATTGCGGTCGCGCTGATCGGCGCGGCGGGGTATTTCGCCGGTGCGGGTTTCATCTTCGCGTTGGGCCTTCTCGCATTCGCCGCGCATCTTTGCTGGCAGATTGCGCGCCTGAATATCGCCGATCCCGACAATTGCCTCGCCGTATTCAAATCCGACCGCGACGCCGGATTGATCCTGTTCGCGGGTTTGCTACTCGATGCGGCGCTAAAGGGCGTCGGCTGAGATTTAGTTGCGCGCGATGATCTCGCGCTCGCCGCGATGCACGATAGGCACGATCGGCAGCTTGCCGGCGCGACGGCGGAGAAGCCGCGAAGGCCGCCGGCGGGCAATGGCGCTTCGGCGGCGGCGCCGTAAAGCCGGCGCCTCGACGCGCAGCGCCCCAATCCGCGCGAACGGCTCACGCAATTTTCCGTCGCCTTCGGCGACCAGGAGGGGAAGTCCAAGCACGCGCCCCCATGACTGCCATTCGGCAACGATGTCGTCAGCCTCGGCGGCCGAGAAGAGCGGCAGCGACAGAGCCGGGTCGGCGTGTTCAAGCACGACAGCAATCGTGGAAGGCTTTGCTTCCTTATCGCCGAAAAGGCGGATCGCGACGCCTTTGTAGGCGGCGACCGGCATGTTCAGCGCCATGCGCATGCCGCGCACCGAACGGCGCAGCACCACGCGCTCGCGGTGCAGGTCGACAACGCACAGGCGTTCATCGGCCCCCTCATCGGCGGCTTCAAAACGCACTGGCAAAGAGAAGGGGTCGAGCCGCGCGATGCGGCTCGACCCGGCAGCGGTCCTGCCGGCTTCCATTTGACGCCTCAAACTCCCGCCGGGCTGTTGCCGCCCGGTTGTTGCCATGACCATGCCACGGCCCCGTCGTGATCGGCTTAAAAAGGCTGGTTAAGGCCTCGTAGTGCGCGTTCCACCGTGCCGCATGATTGACGAGTGGTTGCCGCGAGCGCGCAATTGCTTGAATGTGGCGTGCGAAGCCTCACGTTACGGGTTGAATCGCGGACTTTACGCGCACATCTTGTGTTGGCCCCCGCCTCCCCATAAACCAATTGAAAACCGCAAATGTCTTCACTCCTCGATCAATCCGCCCTCACCGATCTTGCCAGCCGCCTGGTCGCCGCAGCGCGGCGCGCCGGCGCGAGCGAGGCTGATGCCGTTGCGGTTCGCTCGGTTTCGCTGTCGGTCCAGGTTCGCGACGGCGCGGTCGAGGAATTGCAGCGCTCGGAGGGCGACGACGTGGGATTGCGGGTCCTCGTCGGCCGCAAGCAGGCCTCGGTGTCCACCAACGACATCAAGGGCGACGGCGTCGATGCGCTGGCGGAACGGGTGGTCGCCATGGCGCGCGCGGCGCCGGACGATGAGTTTGCCGGCCTTGCCGATCCGGCACTTCTCGCCAAAAACTTCCCCGATCTCGATCTGCTCGACCCCGACATGCCGGGAGTGGACGTGCTGGAACAGCGGGCGCAGGCCGCCGAGGCGGCAGCGCTTGCCGTGACCGGCGTCACCAAATCCGATGGCGCCTCGGCCTCCGCCGGCATCGGCGGCATGGTGCTGGTGACGAGCGGCGGCTTTCGCGGCGCAACGCTCGGCTCGCGGCATTCGATCTCGATGTCCGCGATCGCCGGTGAAGGCACCGGAATGGAAGGCGATTACGATTTTTCCTCGACACTGCACGCCGCCGATCTCGACAGTGCCGAAGATATCGGCCGCAAGGCCGGCGAGCGCGCAGTCAAGCGTCTCAATCCGCGCAAGGTCGCTACACGGAAGGTTCCGGTCATATTCGATCCACGCATTTCCGGATCGCTGGTCGGTCACGTCGCCAGTGCAGCGAATGGCGCGGCCATCGCGCGTAAGACGAGTTTTCTGCGCGAAAAGCTCGGCGAGGCGATCCTGGCGCCGGGCATCGATATCGTTGACGACCCATTGCGGCGCCGCGGACAGCGCTCGCACGCCTTCGACGCCGAGGGTGTCGTCACGCGCAAGCTCCATCTGGTCGAGAATGGCGTGCTGAAAACCTGGCTGCTCGATTGCGCGACCGCGCGCGAACTCGGCCTGAAAACGACGGGTCATGCACAGCGCGGCGTGTCGTCGGTGCCCTCGCCGGGGCCGACCAATCTCTATCTCGCGCCCGGCAGCAAAAGCCCCGACGCGCTGATCGCCGAAATCGAGGACGGATTTTACATCACCGACCTGATCGGCATGGGCGTCAATCTCGTGACCGGGGATTATAGCCGGGGCGCTGCCGGTTTCTGGATCGAGAACGGCGAGTGCACTTATCCCGTGAGCGAAGTGACGATCGCGGGACACCTCGCCGAAATGTTCGCAAGTCTTACGCCGGCAAACGATCTTGCCTTCCGCTACGGCACGAATGCGCCGACCTTGCGCGTGGAGGGCCTCACTGTTGCCGGCCACTGAGGTCGAAGGATTGACGCAAATCGCGGCGCGGCTCGAAGCCGCGGTCCGCGCAGCAGGCGCTCTGGCGCTCTCGATGTTCCGGCAGCCGCTGAAGAGCTGGACCAAGGGTCCGTCGGACTCGCCGGTCAGCGAAGCCGATATTGCCGCGGATAATCTGTTGCGCGAGCGTCTCACGGCGGGAGAGACCGGCATCGCCTGGCTGTCGGAAGAGAGCGCCGACGATCCGGCAAGGCTCGGCGCGCGCTATGTCTGGATCATCGATCCGATCGACGGCACGCGCGCCTATATCGCGGGCCTGCCGGATTGGGCGGTGTCGGCGGCCCTCATTGAAAACGACAGACCGATCGCGGCCTGCCTCTATGCGCCGGCGCTCGACGAATTCTTCACGGCCCGCGCGGGCCGCGGCGCGACGCTCAACGGAGCGGCAATCTCCGCAACGGCAGGCCGTAGCCTCGAAAACGCGTGCATTGCCGGCCCGCGAAAACTCCTGGAGCGGCTGGCCACCTCGATGCCGCCCTTCACAACTATTCCGCGGGTACACTCGCTTGCGCTCCGCCTGACCCGCGTCGCACAGGGCGCCTGTGACATCGCCTTTGCCGGCGGCAACAGCCACGATTGGGACCTTGCGGCGGCTGATCTTTTGGTGCACGAAGCGGGCGGCGTATTGACGCCCTTCGCGGGCGGAAATGTGACCTATAATCGTCCCGTGCCACGGCACGGGACGCTCGTCGCGGCCGGCCGGGACAGGCATGCGGCGCTTGCCGAACTTCTTGGGGATGAACGCCTCGCGTTTTCATAACTCGCGGATCGCGCGCGGATCAAACATCATGTCTGAAACCCAAAAACCCAAACAGCTCCTGCATCTCGTCATCGGCGGCGAACTCGACAGTGTGTCGAATTCCGAATTCAAGGATCTCGACAAGCTCGATATCGTCGGCGTCTATCCGAACTATGCTGGCGCTTACGCCGCCTGGAAGGCGAAAGCGCAAGGCAGCGTCGACAACGCCGAGATGAGATACTTTATCGTTCATCTGCACCGCCTGCTCGACCCGGAAAGCACGGCGCCGCCGCGCTGAGGAGACGCATGCAGCTGTGGCGGCACATTGGAAAGCAGCGCTGGGCCAAGGTGACGATCGGAACCGTCGCCGCAGAGTATTTGCGTTTTGTCGGCTCAACGACCCGGTTCACGCTCGAGCCTGACGATATTTACGCGCGCGGCGAAGCGGACATGCCGATCATCCTCGCCTTCTGGCACGGGCAGCATCTGCTGGCGCCGGTCGCAAGGAAGATCGAGCATCGGGTGAACATGCTGGTGTCGCGGCATCGCGACGGCGAGATCAATGCGATCGCCGCAGAACGTCTCGGCGTCGGCACGATCCGGGGCTCCGGAAATCATGGTGGAGGCTTCGTGCACAAAGCCGGCGTCGCCGCATTCCAGTTGATGGTGGATTCGCTCGCCGAGGGCGCCTCGATCGCGCTGTCGGCTGACGTGCCGAAAGTGGCGCGCGTCGCCGGGCTCGGTATCATCAAGCTCGCCCAGGCGTCTGGCCGCCCGATTTATCCGAGCGCCATTGCCACGAGCCGCCGCATCGTGCTCGACAATTGGGATCGCACCACGATCAATCTGCCATTCGGCCGCGGCTCCGGCGTTGCCGCAGAGCCCGTGAGCGTGCCGCGTGACGCCGATGACATGGCGCTGGAAGCAGCACGGCGTCTCCTCGAAGACCGGCTCAATACGGCAACGCAACGCGCCTATGAGCTCGTCGACAAACCGGGCCGCGGAGGCTAAGCGTGGCCAAACGCCTGCCGTTCGCGTTGCGTCTTTATCAATTGGCATCCGCCGCCGGTTCGCCCATTGCGCCGCATCTTTTGGCGCGGCGCCTCAAGCGCGGCAAGGAACATCCCGAACGCCTGCCGGAACGCCGCGGCGAAACTTCGCTGCAGCGCCCCAATGGTCCGTTGATTTGGGTGCACGCGGCCAGCGTCGGCGAAATGCTTGCAGCGGTGCCGCTCATCGCGAAATTGCGGGCGCAGGAATTCACCGTACTGGTCACGTCGGGCACCGTGACGTCGGCAGCGCTCGCCGAGCAGCGCCTGCCGGAAGGCGCCTTGCATCAATTCATTCCGCTTGATGGACCGCGCTTCGTGCAGCGCTTTCTCGAGCACTGGAAGCCCGGACTTGCGCTGTTCGTCGAATCCGATCTCTGGCCCAATCTCATTCTGTCCTGCGCGGAACGCCGCATTCCGATGATCGTGATCAACGGCAGGCTGTCCGAGCGCTCGTTCAGCCGCTGGCGCCGCGTGCCGGGCGTCATCGAAGCGCTGCTCGGCAGCTTCGATCTGTGCCTCACGCAATCCACGGTCGACGCCGAACGCTATGCGCAGCTTGGCGCACCGCGCGTGACATCCACCGGCAACCTCAAGCTCGACGTGCCGCCGCCGCCGGCCGATGAAACGGCACTGCAGCGATTGAAGGAAATCATCGGCACTCGTCCCGTTGTCGCCGCAGCCTCGACGCATCCGGGCGAAGAAACCGCGATCATCGCCGCGCATCGGCGTTTATGCGCGAAATACCCGACGCTTTTGACCGTGATCGCGCCGCGCCACCCCGAACGCGGCGAGAGCATCGCGGAAATCGCGCAAGTGGCCGGGCTGTCTGCTGCGCTGCGCTCGCGCAACGCCCAGCCGATGCCCGATGTCGGGATCTATGTCGCCGACACGCTCGGAGAACTCGGCCTGATCTATCGGCTCGCGCCCGTCGTGTTCATGGGCGGATCGCTCGCGAGCCATGGCGGGCAAAATCCGATCGAGCCCATCAGGCTCGGTGCCGCCGTGCTGCATGGGCCGCATGTCTGGAATTTTGCGGAAATTTACGCCACGCTCGATACGGCGCACGGTGCAGAGCTCGTCGCCGACGAGGAAGCGCTGACGGTTCGGCTCGGCGAGTGGCTTGCCGATACGGCGGCGCGCAAGGCGGTAGCCGATGCGGCAACGGAAACCGTGGGGCGGCTCGGCGGCGCGCTCAAGCGCACGCTTGCGGCGCTCGACCCCTATCTGATGCAGCTCCGCCTCGAACAGCGAGCCAATTGATGATGCGCGAGCCGGCCTTCTGGTGGCGACCCGGCACAGGAGGCGCGCTCAGCCCACTCGCCGCCATGTACGGCGCCGTCGTGAGCTTGCGCATGCAGTCGTCCGGCCGCCAGGCCGGCCTGCCGATCATTTGTCTTGGCAATCTGACCGTCGGCGGTGCCGGCAAGACGCCGGCGGCAGTCGCGGTTGCAAAACTTCTTCTCGGCGCGCATGAGCGCCCGTTCTTCCTCAGCCGCGGCTATGGCGGCCGCCTCACCGGACCGTTACGCGTCAACCCGGCGAACCATCATGCCGCCGATGTTGGCGATGAGCCGCTGTTGCTGGCGCAGCACGCCCCGACGATCGTGGCGGCCGATCGCGTCGCTGGCGCGCAGTTCGCCCAATTCGCGGGCGCGAGCGTCGTCGTGATGGATGACGGCTTTCAAAATTCCTCGCTCGCCAAGGATATCGCGATCCTGCTTGTCGATGGCCGCCGCGGCATCGGCAACGGCCGCATGATTCCGGCCGGACCGCTGCGCGCGCCGCTCGGGCTGCAGCTCGACCGCGCGCAGGCACTCGTCGTGGTCGGGCCACCAAGCGGCGCCGGCGCGGTCCTCGATCGCGCCAACAGACGCCGCATGACGATCCTCCACGGCAAATTCGAACCCGATCGCGCCGTCGTCGCGGCAATCGGCCGGCGCAAGGTGCTGGCTTTTGCCGGCATCGGCGATCCGGAAAAATTCTTTGCAACCCTGACCACGGCCGGCATCGATGTCGCCGCGCGCGCAAGTTTCCCCGATCATCACCGCTACAGCGCGGCGGAAGCGAAAGACCTGATCGGCCGCGCACAAAAGGAAAGCCTGATGCTCGTCACCACGGAAAAAGATCTGATGCGGCTGAGAGGCGATCCGCTGCTTGCGGCGCTCGCCGATCGGGCAAACGCCCTTCCGGTGCGGCTCGCGATCGAAGAGCAGGATCAGTTCGGGCAGATGATCTTGCAGGCGGTGAAGCGCCGCCGTAGTCAGGAGTTGCGTGGATAGCTTGATCCCTGCCGCTGCAACACGGCTTCCGGCGTCGCATAGGCCTCCTGAAGATCGACGCTCCAGTAGCGCAGCTCTTCGAGCGGTATCTGGACCCCGGTTACGGCGCAGCGCACGAAAGCCCCCGGCCGCACGACGCGAAAATCGCCGTCGAGATATTTGACGTCGGCCTCGCCTGGCATCGGGGTGGGTCGATCGGTACGATTGAGCAAGTACGCCTCCGGCAGATCGGGAATGATGGAACGCCGCGCCCGCCGAACGGCCTTCCTGTTGCACTTGAAACATAATCGCATCGCCAGCGGGGCGAAAGCCACCAGCTTGTGATGGTTCCGCTCTGCGGCCGGCGAGCGCTCCATGCTATAGTGGGCGCAGGGCGGCCCATTCTTCGGCGAGCGCTTTTGACCCCATTGCCGGCACGTATGACCTTCAAGACGCTGATCCTGGCCTTTACCGCCGCCATTTGTTCCATCGGCGCGGCCACGGCCGATCCGGACCATGTGGATATTCCGGATGGAGCACTCACGCTGCACGCGACCCTGTATCGCCCCGAGGGAGCCGGACCGTTTCCCGCGGTGGTGGCGCTGCATGATTGCGGCGGCCTCAATCACCGCCCCAATACCGAGGCGCAACTTTATGCGGAATGGGCAAAGCTGCTCGTGGCGGATGGCTATGTCGTTCTATTTCCGGATTCGTTCGGGTCCCGCGGCGTTGGTTCGCAATGCCGCGACCTCAACCGGAAAATACATGCATCACGCGAGCGCGTCGTTGACGCCAATGCAGCGCGGGCGTGGCTGCAGGGCCAGAACTATGTGCGCGGCGATCACATTTCCCTCCTGGGCTGGTCGAATGGCGGAGTCGCGGCGCTATGGACGGTGCGGTTGACCAAGGTGCCCCCCGCGGGCACCGCCGACTTCCGCTCGGCCGTCGTGTTCTATCCGAACTGCCACCGCTTGCGCGAAACCGCATGGAGCGCCCGGGTCCCGACCCTTGTCCTCATCGGCAGCGCCGACGACTGGACCGCCGCCTCAACCTGCCAGCAGATGGTAGCCGGCGCCCACGACCGCAGCGCGCGCGTGCAGATTGTCGTCTATCCGGGCGCGCACCACGAATTCGATCGCGCCAATACCCCGCTCCGGCTGCGCACCGGCCTCGTCAACACGCTCGACCCTTCCGGGCGCGCCCATGGCGGCACCAACCCTGCCGCTCGCGCCGATGCACTCAAGCGGGTGCCGGCCTGGTTCGCACGATAGCGAAACCCGCCGGGGCCAACAGGCTCCAAGAAATGAAACGCCGCGCCAATGGATATCGGCGCGGCGGAAATTCAAAACATTCGCGTCAAGTCCGCGTCAGACGCGGCCGATCACTGTCAGCAATGCAAATGACCATAGCGTCCCACCCAGCAGCCACGCCGATGGTAGTAACCCCGGTGATAGTAGTACACCGGCGTCACATCGCTGGTGCCGGAGCTGACGCCCGTCGAAAGGGGCGCCATCGGCGCAGCTTGCGAAGTCCCGGAAACGGCCGCGAAAACCAGCGTTGCAACCGCCATCGCAAAAACTGTCCTTATCATTCTCGTTCTCCTTAAGGGCGCGAACCTCTGCCCCGACATAACACGCCAGCATGATGGCGGTTCCACGGCGCACGCCAATTAACTGCATGAATGGACAGTCAGAATCTTGCGCAGCCTAAAACAGATCGCCCTGCCCCGGGCCTGGTCCGCGACGCGCACGCGGCTTCGCCGATTCGGCGTCCGGCCTCTCGGATGAAGGACCGCCTTCAGCGCGAGCGCCGATGCGGCCATCGGAAAACTCAATCTCGATCGCCATGCCGGCACTGACCGCGGCGGCGGCGCGCAACGGCTGGCCTGCGGCATCGCGCACCAAGGCAAAACCCCGCGCCAGGACGCCGCGATAGGAAAACGCCGCGAGCAGTTGCCCGCCGCGCTCAGCGCGCGCTTTGCGCACCGCAATAAGATGAAAAACCGCGCGCCGGGCGCGCTCCATGAAAACGGCTGTGCGGTCGCGCTGCCGTGCGATTCGCGTGCGATACACTTCGAGATTGGCAGCGACGGCCGCCCGCAGCCGTAGCGCGATACCGGCATAGCGCTCGCGCCGGCGCTCGACATTGGTGCGCAGCAATTGCCTGTTCAGGCGGCCGCCAATTCGCGAGAACGTCACCTGGTGCACCTGCGCATTGGCGCGCAAGCCCCGTCCCAGAGCCGCAGCGGCGTGATCGAGCCGTTGCCGCGGTACCGCCAACACCTCCTCGGCGCGCGGCAGGGCACGAACGGCGGACCGCAGCTCGGTGCGGCGCGCATCCTGATTGCGCCGCCACGAGGCAAGCGCACGCCGCGCCAGAGAATCGACGTCGACCATGAGATCGGCGCGGACCGGCACAGCCATTTCGGCAGCGGCGGTCGGCGTCGGCGCGCGGCGATCGGCGGCAAAATCGATCAGCGTCACGTCGGTCTCGTGGCCGACCGCTGAAATCAGCGGGATGAAGCTTGCCGCCGCCGCGCGCACGACGATCTCCTCATTGAACGACCACAAATCCTCGAGCGAGCCGCCGCCGCGCGCGACGATAATCAAATGAGGTCGTGGAGGACTGCCGTTTTCAGCGAGCGCATTAAAACCCTCGATTGCCGCGGCGACTTCGGCGGCGGAGCCCTCGCCCTGCACCTTGACCGGCCAAAGCAGGACGTGGCGCGGGAAGCGATCGGCAAGCCGATGCAGGATGTCGCGGATAACGGCGCCCGTCGGCGAGGTCACGACGCCGATCACGGCGGGCAGATACGGCAGAAGCTGCTTGCGCGCCTCGTCGAACAGCCCTTCGGCGGCGAGCTTCTGTTTGCGCTCCTCGAGCAGCGCCATCAGCGCGCCGAGCCCGGCAGGCTCCAGCGTCTCGACGACGATCTGGTATTGCGAACGGCCGGGATAGGTGGTGAGACGCCCGGTGATCACGACTTCGAGGCCCGCCTCGAGCCGCAGCTTGATGCGCGGCGCCGTCGAGCGCCAGATCACGCCGGCAATGCTGGAGCGGTCGTCCTTGAGGTCGAAATAGACGTGCCCGTTGCCGTGATAGCTGACCTTGCCGAGTTCGCCGCGCACGCGCACATAGCCATAGGCCTCCTCAATGGTGCGCTTGAGCGCGCCAGACAATTCGGAGACGGTCAGTTCCGGCAGATTGAGGCGTGGTTCGTTCATTGTGTTCTGCACAGGAGCGAGTTCGGCTAATGCCCTATGTTTTGCTACATAGTCCGGACCGCTCGCAAGCCCGGTAAAATCAGCCAAAAATGCGTGCCGCGCCATGAATATTCTGCTGTTGGGCTCAGGCGGCCGCGAGCATGCGCTGGCCTGGAAGATGGCGGCGAGCACGCTCACCGACAAGCTCTACTGTGCACCGGGCAATGCCGGCATTGCCCGCGAGGCTGAGTGCGTCACACTCGATATTGCCGATCATGCAGCCGTGATCGCGTTTTGCCGCAACAACGGCATCGATCTTGTCGTGGTGGGGCCGGAAGCGCCGCTTTGCGCCGGCATCGTCGACGATCTCGAAGCAGCCGGCATCAAAGCATTCGGTCCAAGCAAGACCGCAGCGCAACTCGAAGGCTCCAAAGGCTTCACCAAGGACCTCTGCCGCGCCAACGGCATCCCGACGGCCGCCTATGAGCGCTTCCGCGCCGCTGCACCGGCGAAAGCCTATCTGCACACGCGCGGCGCGCCGATCGTCGTCAAGGCGGACGGGCTTGCAGCCGGCAAGGGTGTCGTCGTGGCGCAGGATTTGGCCGAAGCCGAAGCGGCAGTCGACATGATGTTCGGCGGCGGTCTTGGCGAAGCCGGCGTCGAGGTCGTGATCGAAGAGTTTCTCGAAGGCGAGGAGGCCTCGTTCTTTGCCCTGTGCGACGGCGCGACCGCGCTGCCGCTGACCACCGCGCAGGATCACAAGCGCGCCTTTGACGGCGACACCGGCCCCAATACCGGCGGCATGGGCGCCTATTCGCCGGCGCCGAATATCGACGACGCGATGAGCACGCGCGTGATGAAAGAAATCATCGATCCGACGATGCGGGCGATGAAGGCGATGGGGGCGCCTTACAAGGGCGTCCTCTACGCCGGCCTGATGATCACGCGCGAGGGGCCAAAGCTCATCGAATACAACGCCCGCTTCGGCGACCCGGAAACACAGGTACTGATGCTGCGCCTGATGTCGGACCTCGTTCCGGCGCTGCTGGCGAGTTGCGACGGCATGCTCAAATCATTCGACTTGCGCTGGTATGCGGACCCAGCGCTGACCGTGGTCATGGCCGCCAATGGCTATCCCGGCCATTATGCCAGGGGCACCGTGATCGAAGGCCTCGACGATGCGGCGGCGGTGGAAGGCGTGGAAATATTCCATGCCGGCACGAGAGCCGAAAGCGGCAAAATCCTCGCCAATGGCGGCCGCGTGCTCAATGTGTCGGCGATCGGCAAGACGGTACGGCAGGCGCAGGCGCGCGCCTACGACGCCGTGTCGCGCATCCGCTGGCCGGAAGGCTTTTGCCGCCACGATATCGGCTGGCGCGCGGTGGAGCGGGAGAAAGCCTGATGCCCGATCTCGCCGATCTCTATCCCGGTTACGCATCGCGCTGGATCGATACGTCGGCCGGAAAAATCTTCGCCCGCGTCGGCGGCAAGGGGCCGCCGCTTCTCCTGCTGCACGGCCATCCGCAAAGCAACGTGATGTGGCATCGCGTGGCGCCGGCGCTCGCCGGAGATTTCACTTTGGTCATCGCCGACCTGCCCGGTTATGGCTGGTCCGAAGCGCCGCGCGAGGAAGAAGATCACGCGCCCTACACCAAGCGCGCCATGGCGGCCGGCATGGTCAAACTGATGGATGCGCTCGGTTTTGCCCGCTTTCGCCTTGCCGGCCACGACCGCGGCGGACGCGTCGGTTACCGCCTCACGCTCGATCACCCCGGCCGCATCGAACAGCTCGTAGTGCTCGATATTGTCACCACCTGGGACATGTGGCACCGCATCGACGCCGCTCTCGCGTCTCGCGCCTGGCATTGGACGTTCCTGGCGCTGCCGGCGCCGTTTCCTGAAACGCTGATCGGCAGCAACCCGAAATTCTTTTTCGATTCCCGCGCCACTTCAGGCGCCAAGGCAAAGCAAATGTCGATCTTCGATCCGCGCGCGCTGGCGCATTATCACGCCGCCTACGAGGACCCGACGCGCATCCACGCGATGTGCGAAGATTACCGCGCCGGCCGCACCACGGATCTTGCCAACGACGAGGCCGACCGCGCCGCGGGAAAGAAAATTGCCTGCCCGGTTCTGGCGCTGTGGGGCACCGCCGGCCTTCCCGGCAATGCCGGCATCGACACGCTCGCCTGCTGGCGCGATTGGGCTACGGATCTGCGCGGCTTCGCCATCGACAGCGGCCATTACCTGCCGGAGGAAAACCCGGATGCGACGGCGAAGGCATTGCTGGATTTCTTTGCTGGGCGCTAGAACATCGCCGGATTTCAAAAGCCCTTTCATCGGCTTAGTTTCAACCGCGGCCCTTCATGAGCCGCGGAAAACCGGTATCCACTTGTCGGCCTCATGCTCTAGAATCGGCTGATGATGCCGAGTGACCGCCAAAGCACATTTTCCGGCACGCGCGAGGTCGCCGAGCGGCTGCGGTTCGACCCGGCGCGGCTTGAGGACTATCTGCGCGAGTACGTACCGGGGTTCACCGGCCCGGCCGTGGTCAGCCAGTTCAAGGGCGGCCAGTCCAATCCGACCTATCTCGTGGAGACGCCGCTGCGCCGTTATGTGCTGCGGCGGAAGCCGCCCGGCAAACTCCTGCCCTCCGCGCATGCCGTCGATCGCGAATATCGGGTGATCAGCGCACTTCACGCACAGGGCTTTCCAACTCCCGAGCCCGTGCTCTATTGCGCCGACGAAGCCATCGTCGGAACCGCGTTCTTCGTCATGGCTCATGTCGATGGCCGCGTGTTCTGGGAACCACGGATGCCGGCATCGAACCCGGCCGAACGCACCCGCGTTTACGATCAGATGAACGCGACGCTGGCGATGCTGCACGGCTTCGAGCCCTCGGAGATCGGGCTTGGTGATTACGGGCGCGGCGAAAATTATGTGGCACGGCAGGTCGAGCGCTGGTCGAAGCAATACCGCGCCTCCGAGACCGAACTCATCGCAGAGATGGAGCGGCTGATCGCCTGGCTGCCGGCGCATTTGCCGCCGCCACAGCCAACGCGCGTGGTGCACGGCGATTATCGGCTCGACAATATGATCGTCGCACCGGATGAGCCGCGCATCGCCGCTGTGCTCGATTGGGAATTGTCCACGCTCGGCGATCCGCTGGCGGATTTCACCTACCACCTGATGCAATGGCACATGCCGCATGCCGAGGCCGGCACCGGCTCGCTCGCCGGGTTCGATCTCGCGGCGCTGGGCATCCCCAAACTCGACGCCTACGTCAATTCTTACGTGGCGCGCACGGGCCTCGATCCGCGGCCGCATCTGCCGGTCTATTTCGCCTACAATTTCTTCCGGCTCGCAGCGATCATGCAAGGCATTGCCGGGCGGGTGCGCGACGGCACCGCGACGAGCGCCTTCGCGGCGGCCAAGGCCGAGCTGGTGCGTCCGCTGGCCGCCAAGGGCTGGCAATTCGCAGAAGAGACCGGCGCATGAAAACCTTTGCGTTGGCGCTCGGCGGCGGCGGCGCGCGCGGCCTGGCGCATATCGCGGTGATCGAAGCGCTCGACGAGATGGGCGTGAAACCTGCCGCGATCGCCGGCACGTCGATCGGCGCCCTGGTCGGCGCGGCCTATGCCGCAGGGTTCCGCGGCAAGGATCTGCGCCGTCACGTCATCGATATCGCGCATAACAGACCGGAGATCATGCGCCGCCTCATCGCAGCGCGTGCCGGCACGCTCGCCGAATTGTTCACGGCCGGACTGAGCCAGGCGACACTCGTCGACGGCGAGAAATTTTGCGCCCAGTTCCTGCCCGAGGGAATGCCGGACGATTTCTCGGCACTCGCCATCCCGCTCACGGTCATGGCGACCGACCTGCATCGGCGCCAGGAAGCGCCCTTGTCGTCGGGGCCACTCCGTGCGGCGCTTGCCGCCTCGATCGCGATCCCCGGCCTGTTCCGCCCGGTCTCGATCGACGGGCGCATTATGATCGATGGCGGCGCAACCAATCCCCTGCCGTTCGACAGGCTCACCGGGCTTGCCGACGTCATCGTCGCCGTCGATGTCTTCGGTATGCCGTCGGATCGCGACGACATGCCGAGTACCTGGGAATGCCTTTACACCACCGTGCTGATCATGGGCGGCGCCATCGTCGCCGCAAAGCATCAGCATGTCGCGCCCGATCTCACCATCCGTCCGAATGTCGTAACGTTCCGGACCATGGATTTCGGGCAGGCGAGCGCCATCCTGCGCGCCGCCGATGCGATCAAGCTGGAGGTAAAGAAAAATCTCGGCGCGCTGCTTAGCGCCGCTCCTTGAAAAACTCCGTCAGAAGACTTCCCGCCTCCGCCTCCGCAAGCCCGCCATAGACCTCCGGCCGATGGTGGCAGGTGGGCGAAGCGAAAAACTTCACCCCGCTGTCCACCGCGCCGCCTTTTGCATCGGCCGCGCCGTAATAGAGCCTGCGGATGCGGGCGAAAGCGAGCGCGCCGGCGCACATCGCGCAGGGTTCAAGCGTGACATAGAGATCGCAGCCGTCGAGCCGCTCGGAGCCGCGCGCGGCTGCGGCCTGGCGAATGGCGATCATTTCGGCATGTGCCGTCGGATCGCGGTCGGCGAGCGTGCGGTTGCCGGCCCGCGCGATCACCTCGCTGCCATGCACGATCACGCAGCCGACAGGCACCTCGCCGCGCGCGCCGGCGGCGCGGGCTTCGGCCAGCGCCATGTCCATAAATGCGGTCATGAAAGAAGTCTTGGTTCCTCGCGGCGCACTCTGCTATTGCGGGAATTATGAACGGCAATACCGAGCAGCACAAATCCGGCGAGCGCATCGCCAAAGTGATCGCCCGCGCCGGGCTGACCTCGCGCCGCGAGGCGGAGGAGTGGGTCGCCGCAGGGCGCGTTGCCGTCAATGGCGCGGTGATCGCTTCGCCCGCATTGAACGTGACCGGGACCGATCGCATCACGGTGGACGGCGAACCTTTACCGGAGCGCGAACGCACGCGGCTTTTCCTCTATCACAAGCCGCGCGGGCTGATGACCACGCACGCCGACCCGCAAGGCCGGCCGACCATTTTCCAGAAGTTGCCGCAAAGCCTGCCGCGCCTGATCAGCGTCGGCCGGCTCGACTTCAATACCGAAGGACTTTTGCTTCTGACCAATGACGGCGCGCTCGCGCGCGTGCTGGAATTGCCGGCGACCGGGTGGCTGCGGCGCTATCGCGTGCGCGCGCACGGCGCGGTAACGCAGACAGAGCTTGACGCCCTGCGCGGCGGCGTCACCATCAGCGGCATTCACTATGGAAAGATCGAGGCCGCCATCGAACGCGTCCAGGGCTCGAACCTGTGGCTCAGCTTCGCCATCCGCGAGGGCAAGAACCGCGAAGTGCGCAACGTGCTTAGCCATCTCGGGCTGACCGTGACGCGGCTCATTCGCGTCTCATTCGGGCCGTTTCAGCTCGCCGAACTTGCCGAAGGCGCGGTCGACGAGGTGCGCACGCGGACCCTGCGCGAACAGCTCGGCGACAAGCTTGCCGCGCTTTCCGGCGCGGACTTCTCCTCCTCGGTCGCGCCTCCCCGCACACCATACAAGCGCGACGATAAACGCGCCGCGGAACGGGAGAAACAGGCGGAGGAAAGGTCGAAGAAGCGCCCCTCCTCCGACCATGCCTGGCGCAAGCACGAGGAGGATCACCGCACCAAGAAATTACACCGCAAATTTCACGGTGGCGGCCGCGACAGCGAGAAACCGCAGCGGGCCGGCGGCAAAGCGCGGGCGGATGTTCTTTCGGACCGCAGGGGCCGTCCCGTAACGGTGGAGCGTTTCGGTAAGCCGCCTGCGCGAGAGCCGGTATGGCAAGATCGGCGCGACGATCAGCGCGCCGACGCTCCAAAGCACGAGCGCCAGGAACGAAACGCCAAACGGCAGCCTAATCGCCGCCGCGCGCCCGACCGGGCCGCCGGCGCGCGGCCGCGGCATCCGAAGGGCCGCAGATAGTGCGTGTCATCGGCGGACGGCTGCGCGGAAGGCCCCTCGCCTCGCCGAAAACCAAGGCGATCCGGCCGACCGCCGACCGGCTGCGCGAGTCGCTGTTCAATATTCTCATGCATGCCTACGGCGATCCGTGCAGCGGCGCGCGCGTGCTCGATCTCTTTGCCGGAACCGGAGCGCTGGGGATCGAGGCAATGTCGCGCGGCGCGGCCTTTACGCAGTTCGTCGACGACGGTGCAGAGGCGCGCGCGCTCCTTCGCGAAAATGTCGCCACGCTGGGCCTTGGCGGCACGACGCGTATCTTCCGCCGCGACGCGACAAAACTCGGCGCCGCCCACCCGGTCGAGCCGTTCTCGCTCGGCTTTCTCGACCCGCCCTACGGACAAAATCTCGCTGAGGCGGCGCTGATCTCCGCGCGGGACGGCGGCTGGTTCGTATCCGATGCGCTGATCACCGTCGAAGAAGCAGTGAAGTCCGCCTTCATCCCACCCGACGGCTTTGGGGAATTGGAGCGGCGCGCTTACGACGATACCGAGTTCGTCTTCCTGCGGTTCAATCCGGCGTAATCCCGGCAGCATGGACCACCTTGGCCCAGCGTGCGACCTCTTCGGGCATGAATTTGGCGAGATATTCCGGCGTGCGGCGCTCTGGAGCGGCGATCTCAAGTCCAAGGTCCTCGAGATGCTTGCGCACTTCGGGATCGTCGAGCGCTTCGCTCATCGCCTTGTTGAGTTTCGCGACAATGGATGACGGCGTGCCGGGAGGCAGGAAGAAAGCATTCCAGACACTGGCCTCCACTCCCGGCAAGCCCTGTTCGCCGGTCGTGGCAAGGTCGGGAATGATTTTGACGCGATGTAGCGACATCACAGCGATGCCCCTGACGGAGTTTTGCTTTGCGAGCGCCGCGCCGGTCTGAATCGTCGAACACATGTAGTCGATCCGGCCGCCGATCAAATCCTGCTGCGCGGGGCCCTCGCCTCGATAGGGCACGTGAGTCACTGCGACCCCCATCGCCGTGTTGAGCAGCACGCACGGCAGATGCGTCCCCGAGCCGACGCCGGCCGAGCCGAACTGCATTTTCGCCTGGTTCAGCTTCGTATAACTGACAAATTCCTTGAGGTTGCCGACAGGCAAATCCTTCCGCGCAATCAGGATGCGCGGCGACTCGGAGACCAGTCCGACCGGCGTAAAATCCGTGATCGAATTGTAGAGCGGCGTCTTGTGCAGCGATTGACTGTAGGCTTGGGTCCCACTGTTGCCGATGAGCACGGTGTAACCGTCCGGGTCGGCCTTGGCGACGCGAAGCGCGCCGGTCATCCCGGACGCTCCGCCCATATTCTCGACGACAATCGGCTGACCGAGACGCGCGCTCATGGCTTGCGCCTGGATACGGGCGCTGACATCGACTCCTCCGCCGGCGGCAAACGGCACGATCAAAGTGATCGGGCGTGCCGGCCAATCTTCTGCACACGACGCTCCCGCGGGCACCAATAGCGAGACGCAAATCAGGAATAACCGGCCAAGTTTCATGGGACGCTCCGAACTGGCCTGCTAGCGCCGGCCGAACAGCCGCTCGATATCGGTGAGTTTCAATTCGACGTAAGTCGGCCTTCCGTGATTGCACTGGCCGGAATTGGGCGTCGTCTCCATCTCGCGAAGGAGCGCGTTCATCTCCTCGGGTTTCAATCTGCGGCCGGCGCGGACCGAACCGTGGCAGGCCATCGACGACGCGACATGCATCAGCCGGCGCTCGAGCGGCAGGGTTTCATCCCATTCGCTCATGTGTTCGGCGAGATCGCGGACAAGCCCGCCGCCGTCGATCTCACCGAGAAGCGACGGCGTTTCACGCAGCGCCACGGCGCCGGGACCGAAGGCTTCGAGCACGAGGCCATAGCGCGCAAGCTCGGCGGCATGCGCGAGGAGCCGTTCAACGTCCGCTTCGTCGAGTTCGACGATTTCCGGAATGAGCAGGATTTGCCGCGCTACCCCGGTCTTGTCGATCGCGGCCTTCAGGCGTTCGTAAACGATGCGCTCGTGGGCGGCGTGCTGATCGACGATGACAAGGCCGTCCTGCGTCTGCGACACGATATAGGTGTCATGGACCTGAGCGCGCGCTGCACCGAGCGGATGATCAAGCAAGTCGCTTGCCGGCGCGCCGGCTTCTTCGGCAAAACCTGTGCGCAGATCGGCCGCCGGTCCGCCGGTATCGAAAGCCGCCTGTGCGGCTTCGGCAAAGCCGCCGGCCCGCACCCCCCCTCCCCATCCTCCACCGCTTGCGTGGGAGGGATTGAGCGAGGGCCGCCGCGGATCGTTGGGACGTGCCGGCGAACGCCGCCAGTCCCAGCCGCGCTGGGGGCGAAACGCGGCAATCGTCGCCGAGCCGCCGGTCGTCGCCGCACGCGTGCCTTCGCGCGCCAGGGCGGCCTTGAGGGCACTCACGATCAGTGCGCGGACGAGGCCCGCGTTGCGAAAACGCACCTCGGCCTTGGCCGGATGCACGTTGACGTCCACTTCGGGTGACGACAGCGTGACGAACAGCGCGACCAGCGGGTGGCGGTCGCGCGGCAAATAGTCCGCATAGGCCGCGCGCACGGCACCGATCAGGAGTTTGTCGCGCACCGGCCGGCCGTTGACGAAGAGATATTGGCCGAGCGCGTTGGCGCGCGTCAGCGTCGGCAGTGCCGCAAACCCTTCAATACTCACGCCTTCGCGCTCCGCCACGATCTCGACGGCATTGGCCCGAAAATCGGCGCCCAACACATCGCCAAGCCGGGCCAGCCGCCCCGTCCCGCCCGGCAGCGTCGCGGCAAAACTTTGCGGCGTACGCTCCTCGCCGCCAAGCGTGAAGGCGACGTCCGGGCGGCTCATGGCAAGCCGCCGCACCACCTCGCGCACCGCTTCGGCTTCCGTGCGATCGAGTTTCAGGAATTTGAGCCGGGCCGGCGTCGCGAAAAACAGATCGCGCACCTCGACGCGGGTCCCCTCCCCGAGCGCCGCAGGCTTCAGTTCCGATTTCGCGCCGGCGTCGACATCGATCGACCAGGCGTGGGGCTCGCCGGCATGCCGCGTCGTGATCGACAGGCGAGCCACCGCTCCGATCGACGGCAACGCTTCGCCGCGAAAACCGAGTGTCCGGATTGTGACGAGATCGTCTTCGGCGAGCTTCGAGGTGGCGTGACGCTCGACCGCCAGCGCCAGATCGGCGCGCGTCATACCCTCGCCGTTGTCGCTGACCCGGATGAGGCGGCGGCCGCCGCCATCGGTGAGGACGTCGATCCGGCTTGCGCCGGCGTCGAGCGCGTTCTCCACAAGTTCCTTCACGACGCTCGCCGGGCGTTCGACGACCTCACCCGCGGCGATGCGGTTGACGGTGGCTTCGCTGAGTTGCCGGATGGGCATGAACTTCGTCTCGTGAACAACTCGGCCTGAAACCTAGCAAAACACGGTCCGCATTGCGCGCACCGTCGAATAACGGCGCTGAGCAGGCGGGACATAGTCACAGCGTGACAAATTCAAATCCCCCGACCGGCCGTTCGGCGCGGCGGCAGATGCCTAAGCCCAACAGGGCATCGGCATATTGCACCATGAACGCGGCGCGCAGTTGCAACTGATGCAGGCGGAGTGGTTCGGCAAAAAGCAGCTTGAACGGCCCGGTCAAGACGAGGTCGCGGACCGTCATCCGGCAGGTGGCGATCAATAAATGGCCGGAGGCGGGTGACGTCGCGTGGAGCGTCTTGATGTTTTTGGTACCGATGCGCGCGGCAGGCCTGCCGTGCTCCGCAGCAACCAGCCGCACCTGGTCCAAAGACCGCCCTTGCGCCTGCCACTCCTCGCAATCGAGCGCCGTGAATGCAACGGAATCGCGGCGCAGGGCCACGTTGAACATGTTCTGTTCGTAGAGCGGATGGTCCACGGCCGAACGCGTCAGTTCCTCCCAGGAGTCCAAAAGCGCCGAGGACCGGCAGAAAAACAATCTCGTCGACAGATACGGCGCACCGCTATCAATTCCTGCGTCGGCCACCGTTCGTGCGAACGGTGCAATCGCGGAAGCGTCGGCGAACAGCGAAATCATCTGCGCGATCGTCCGTCCGGCCGGCTCCGGGCATATTGCGACCGGCACGCCGGCGGATTTGATGGCGGATATCACAGCTTCGAAATCACCGATGCCGACATCCATCAAGCTCAGGTCGGCGTCGAGCCACACCACCGCATCGTAATTTTCAACCTCATGGCCGCCGTGGCGCAAATAACTGACCAGCGCGGCCTTGCAGTCGAAAACGCCGCGCCGCCCGAGATTCGGCGGCTGCTCGAGCCAGAGACCGAGGCCGCGCAAGAAATTTACCTGCGCGGATGTCAGGCCAAAATCACAGACCAGCAGACGATGGCCCGGGAGCCGCTCGGCAAAGGACTGCAGGCAGACGAGCAGCGAATTGAAGAACGGCGAATTGCAGCCGGTGACGAACAAAATATTCATTCTGCAATATACATTTCGAATTCAGTCGAACGACGGCCTTGACCGGCGCATGTGCTTGATCCCGGCGCGGCGTTTCTTGCCCTCGATGCGGCGCTCGCGCGACGCCCTTGTGGGTCTCGTAGGCCGCCGCTTGATCGGCCTCACCGCCGCCTGCCGGATCAGATCGATCAGGCGGTCGAGCGCATCGTCCCGGTTGCGGGCCTGGGTGCGGTGGCGCTGCGCGATGATGACCAGCACGCCGTCGTTGGTCAGCCGCGATCCAGCGAGCCGCTCCAGCCGCGCGCGCACGTCATCGGGCAGCGACGGCGAACGCCTCACGTCGAAGCGAAGCTGCACCGCCGTCGAAAGCTTGTTGACGTTCTGGCCGCCCGGTCCCGAGGCGCGAACGAAGTTTTCCTCGATTTCACGCTCGTCGATGCTGATATGGGCGGTGACGGTAATCATGACGGCAACGTACCGTTCCGCTCATTCCGGCGAAAGCGGGAATCCAGAGTTAATCCAGAGCGCCGGATCTCTGCTTTCGCGGAGATGGGCAGAAAATGCCGTGGCGCGCGCGTTTAATTTGCCGTGGTCGAAGCGACGCCCTGCGGCCTGCCAACCACGGTGACCAGAAGGCCGCCGTCGAGGAGCCGCTTGGCCACGCGCCTGGCGTCATCGAGGGTCACGGCGTTGATCATCGCCGGGCGCTTGGTGAAATAATCGACGTCGAGATCGTCGAGCTGCAACTGCACCAGGAGGCCCGCGATCTTGCTCGACGTGTCGAGATTGAGCGCGAACGAACTGTTGAGATAATTCTTCGCCTCGGTGAGTTCGGCCGCGGTCGGGCCGTCCGCGGCGAAGCGGTGGATTTCCTTCTCGATCAGATCGACGGTCTCTCCGGTCTTGTCGGCGCGCGTCGCAGTTCCACCGATGAACAGCGCCGCGTGATTGAGCCAGATCAGGCTGTCGGCCACCGAATAGACGAGCCCGCGTTTCTCGCGCACCTCCTGATAGAGGCGTGAATCCGACGAGCCACCACCGAGAATGTGATTGATGAGATAGGCGGCCATGAAATCCGGATCCTTGCGCGCGATACCCGGACCGCCGAAATCGACCACCGCTTGCGGCACGTCGAGACTGACGTCGATCCGGCGGCCAAGACCCTGCGGTATGGCGTTCGCGATCGGCGCCAGATCGGCCTTCTCGGGAAGCGCGCCGAAAACGCGGTCGAGAAGCGGTTTTAGCGTCCCGGCATCGATGTCGCCGACGACGGCGATTTTGAGATTTTCCCGCGCCAGCACGCGATGAGTATAGGCCTTGAGGTCGTCGATGCTGATGTTCGGCAGCGTTTCCAGCGTGCCCTTCACCGGCCGGCCATAGGGATGGCCCTCGAACGCGGTCTCCCACCAGCGCCGGCTTGCGATATCGCCCGGGCTTGTCGTCTCGCGGCGCAGCATCGACAGAATTTGCGCGCGGTCGATCTCGACGTCGCCGGTATCGAAGCGCGGCGCCGTGATCGCGAGCCGCAACAGGTCGAAAGCCTCGTCCCGGTTTTCGGTCAGCGTGCGCATCCCGCCGCGGATATTGTCGCGCTCGGCGGAAAAGCTCATCTCGATCGCTTTGCTTTCCAGCCGGTTCGAAAACGCCTTGGAATCGAGATCGCCGCCTCCGTCGCCGAGCGCGGAGGCGACAAGATTGGCGGTACCGCCTTTGCCGGCGGAATCCTGAACAGCGCCGCCGGTAAACGCAAAGTCGACGGCAATCAGCGGCACCGCCGGCTCATGCACCAGCCACGCGACGATGCCACCCGGACTGACCACACGTTCGATCGTGGTAGCCCGCGCCGGCTGCCCTGACGCCGCAATCAGAAGACACGGTATCGCGATCGCAAGCATGGCGCGCCGAAGCGTGACCGTAGCGGGCGAAATTTTCACGAATGGCTCTCCTCGGGCTGCAGGCTTTTGACGAGATATCCGGTTACGGAATGACGGCGATCGAGCCAGGTCCGGGCGGCTAGCTGCACGGCATCGGCGGTGACGGCGCGGATGCGATCGGGCCAACCGCGAACCATGTCGACGGTCTGGCCGGTCGCCAGCGCCGCGCCATACCATCGCGCCAGCGCCGCCTGATTGTCTTCGGCATAGACGGCGTCCGCGATCAGCCGGTTTTTGACGCGGTCGAGCTCGTCGGCGGTGACGCCGTGCTCGACCACGGCGGTCAGGACCGCGTCGATGCCGTCTTCGACCTCGTGCAGGGTCGCACCGGGCTTTGGCGATGCGTAAACGTCGAACTTCGAATAATCGAGCCCAGTGCCCGAATAGCTGGCGCCAGCGGTCAGCGCGATGCCTTTGTCGACGACGAGCGTGCGGTACAGCCGGCAATTCTCGCCACTGCCGAGGACGTGGGCGAGCACTTCCAGCGCTTCGCTTTCGCCCGGCTTGGCGGTGGTCTCCGACGGCGCAAGATAAGCGCGGCTGACGCTCGGCTGCTCGACGCGCGAATCCGCAAGCGTGACGGTGCGGGGCGCTTCCTGGACCGGCTCCATCGGCCGTTGCCGCGGATTGATCACGGCGCGGTCGGGGACCTTGCCGTAGGTTTCCTCGGCGTCGGCCTTGACCTCGTCGGCGGTGACGTCGCCTGCAACAACGACGATGGCGTTGTTCGGCGTATAAAAGCGCCGATAGAAAGCCAGCGCGTCATTCCGGTCGAGCTTCTCGATCTCCTGCCGCCAGCCGATCACCGGCCGCCCATAGGGATGATTGAGATAGAGCGCGGCGTCCATCTGTTCGCCGAGACGCGCCCCCGGATTATTGGCGACCCGCATATTCTGTTCTTCGAGAACGACATTCAGTTCCGGGCGCACCACATCGTCGGTGAGCACCAGATTGGTGATGCGGTCGGCCTCGAGCGACATCATCTCCTTGAGATGCTCGCGCGGCACACGCTGGAAAAAACCGGTGTAGTCGCTGCCGGTGAAGGCATTCTCCTGGCCGCCGATCGCGGCGACATCGCGCGAGAAGGCAGCGCCGGGATTCTTCTCGGTGCCTTTGAACATCAAGTGCTCGAGAAAATGCGCCAGCCCGGACTTGCCCGGCGTCTCGTCGGCGGCGCCGACCTTGTACCAGATCATGTGGGTGACGACCGGCGCGCGGTGATCCGGCACCACGACAACTTCAAGTCCGTTGGACAGAGTGAAATGCGTCACGTCGGGGCCGGCCGCGGCAAACGCCGTGGAAATTCTTGCGGCGGCGGCGAACGCAAGAACGAGCGGCACTATTCTGGGCAAGTCATCCCCTCCGCGAGCAATCGCGCGCCTCGATCCGTTCGAACGTCACGTAGCAAATCCGGACCTCTCACCGCCCAGAGAGGTCCATCACGAGACGAGGCAACCCGCGCCCGATATCCAAGCCTAATGCGTCGGTTCCATACGATCGGCGACGGTCGGCACTTTGTACTTCTGTTTTCCGTCAGTAATGCCGTAGGGCTGGTCCGGCGACGGTGTCTGATAGCCGGGCGGCGGATCTGTCAAGCTTGCCCGCGTCGGCTCACCGGTAAATGTCCCGTATTCTTCCTTCTTGAGCCAATCCAGGTTGAAGAGGCTCGCCTTCTTCTCGCCAAGCTGGGACGGCGTCGACTGTTCGCTCGTGCCGGGCGCGGCAACCGAGGGGCTGGCCCTGACATTGAGCTCATCCGGACGCAACGTGCGTGCGCTTTCAATAACATTGTCGCCGTGGCCCGGGATCGGCTTGTCGCTGTCCTTGGCCGCCTTGCGCTTTATGGCGTCGGGATCTTTCGGCCAGTTCGGAACCGGCGCCGCCCGCGCCGTGATCGGCGCAGGCAAATTGCGGTTCGGCGGCACGACCAGCGGCGATCGCTCGGAATAGTTGATTTCGTATTCGACTTCGTTGGGATCCCTGACGCCAAGCGTCTGCAGGAACTTCTTGGTGAAGGATTCATCGCCGCCGAAATTATCGTCGCCGGCGCGGGCCGCGGGTGGATTGGTGCACAAGAGAAGCGCCGCCAATGCCGCGCCCAATAGCAAAGGCTGGGCTTTGGCCGGCCCATGTCCGCGGCTGTCAAACGCACAGCCGACTATCCGATCCTGCGGCATACCCTCACCCCGAGGCATCGAAATACCGGGGAATTCCCCGAAAAACTCACGTCCCAGCAGCAGGTTATAATCCGCGATCAGGGCGCTTTTACGGCATCCCCGAGCACCAGTGATTCATACAGGAGTCCAATAACCCCGGCAACAATCGCCGTATCCGCAAGGTTAAACACGTACCAGCGGAAGCTGAATCCGGCCGTCTCGACGTGGAACAGCACAAAGTCCATGACGCCCGGCCAGTGCAGCCGGTCGGCGGCATTGCCGACCGCACCGCCGATGATCATCCCAAGCGCTACGGCGATCAGCCGCGACGGCGCACGGCTCAGCCAGACCCACAGAAAAATCACGGCGGCAACCTTGATGGCAAGCAATGCCGACTGCCCGAGGAGCCCCTGTTGCGGAAACAGGCCGTAGCTGATGCCGGTGTTCCAGGTCAGCACGAAATCGATAAACGGCGTGACCGAGACGGCGCCGCGGCTGGCAAGATCGAAAGGGTAAACGAGCCAAAATTTCGCAGCTTGATCGATAAGGAGAACGAGCGCCGCGACCGCGAGCCCGAGTGCGCTCAGCCGCCCCCAGAAATAGCGGCTCACGGATTTGCCTTGCGCCACTTCGGCCACGCCTCCCCCCTACTCGGCCGCCGTGTGCGGAACTGGCTTGTTCATCGCTTCCCATTCGCGCAAGGCCTGCGCGTCGCGCGGCGTCACGTCGGGAAATTGCGGGTCGTCGCCGACCGCAGGCGAGATTTTCCAGGAGCGTGCGCATTTCTTGCCTTCGGCGCGGCGCGGCTCGACGGCGACCGCTGCGACATCGTCGAGGCGGAACGCCGAATTCGGCCCGTCGCCTTCAACCAGCGTCGCGCCCGAGGTGATGCACAATTCGGCGAGATCGGCGCCGACGACCGCGGCAAACAAGTCGGCATCGCCGATATAGATGACGGGATGCGCTTCAAGTGAAGACCCGATGCGCTTTTGCGCGCGCTCGAGTTCGAGCGCGCCGGTGACGACGCGCCGCACGTCGCGCAACTTCTGCCATTTCTCCGCGAGCGCATCATTGCGCCAGGCCGCCGGCACATCGGGAAACGGCTCGAGATGAACCGACTGCGCGGCGGGATCGCGCGCGAGCCACGCTTCTTCCGCGGTAAAGCACAGCATCGGCGCCAGCCAGCACACCGTGGCACGGAACAAATGATCGAGCACGGTCAGGCACGCCTTGCGCGTGGCCGAAGAATAGGGATCGCAATACAGCGCATCCTTGCGGATATCGAAATAAAACGCCGAGAGGTCGGACGTCATGAACGCGTTGAGCACGGCGAAGATGCGCTTGTAGTCGAAATCGGCGTAAGCCTGCCGGATGAGCGGATCGAGTTCGGCGAGCCGATGCAGCATCAGCCGCTCGAGCTCAGGCATCCTTTCCGGCGCGACACGATCGCCGGCCTCGAAATGGGCGAGATTGCCGAGCATCCAGCGCAGCGTGTTGCGTAGCTTGCGGTAAGTATCGACGGTCGTCTTGAGGATTTCCGGCCCGATGCGCAGATCGTCAGCATAGTCGGCGGCACAGACCCACATCCGCAAAATGTCGGCGCCCGATTGTTTCATCACATCCTGCGGCGCGGTGACATTGCCTTGCGACTTCGACATCTTGCGTCCGCTTTCGTCGAGCACGAAGCCATGAGTCAAGACGATGTCGAACGGCGCGCGGCCGCGCGTGCCGCAGCTTTCCAGAAGCGAAGACTGAAACCAGCCACGATGCTGGTCGGAACCTTCCAGATACATCACCGCCTCGCTGCCGCCGTCGGCCTTGCGCTTGATGTGGGCGAGGCCCGGGAAATGCCGCGGATCTTCCAGCACGAAAGCATGCGTCGAGCCGGAATCGAACCAGACATCGAGAATGTCGTCGACCTTCTGCCAGCCTTCGTTGCGCGAGCTTGCCGAGAAAGCGCTCGCGCGCGCCGGGCTTGTACCAGGCGTCGGCGCCTTCGGCCTCGAAGGCTTCGACAATGCGGACATTGACGTCGGGATCGTCAAGGATATCGACCGAGCCGTCCGGCTTCTGCTTGATGAAAACGGTGATCGGCACGCCCCAGGCGCGCTGCCGCGAGATCACCCAGTCCGGGCGGCTCTCGATCATGCCGTTGATGCGGTTCTCGCCGGCGGCAGGGACCCAGCGCGTCGCCTTGATCGCCGCGAGCGCACGCTGGCGCAGCGAGTCGTGAGGTTTCGCAATGTCCTTGTCCATCGCAATGAACCATTGCGGCGTATTGCGAAAGATCACCGGCTTCTTCGAGCGCCACGAATGCGGATATTGGTGCTTGAGCCGTGCTGCGCGCGATCAGCATGCCGGCTTCGATCAAGGCCTTGATCACCGCCTCGTTGGCGTCGCCTTTCTCGCCTTTGTCGTTGAGCACGCGCTTGCCGGTAAAGCCCGGTGCCTGATCGGTAAAGCGGCCGTCGGCATCGACGGTGTAGGGGATAATGGTGTCGATGCCCTGCGCGGCGAGCCTCGCTGCATTCGCCGTCCAGACATCAAAGTCTTCGCGGCCATGGCCCGGCGCGGTGTGGACAAAGCCCGTGCCTGTGTCGTCGGTTACGTGATCCCCAGCGAGCAGTGGAACGGAATACCCGTATCGTGCGTCGAATTTCTCAAGCGGGTGGGAACAAGCCATTTCAGCTAGAGCAGCGGCGGAGACAGCTCTTATCTTCTTGAACGCCGTCACTCTCGCCTGGCGGAAGACGCTCGATCGCCAATTTGTCTGATAGCACAAAATAATCGCCAACCTTTGCCCAGTTGTCCGAAGGCGCGTCGATCACCTGGTAAAGACCGTACTCGATTTTTGGCGAATAGCTGATCGCTCGATTTCCTGGAATAGTCCACGGAGTCGTCGTCCAGATGACGACCGCAGCGTTCAATTTCGCCAGATCGTTTATTTCTACATGCGAGGCCGAAATGTTCGGGCCATCTGTAACAATCCATCGAATCGGAAACTTCACCCACACCGTGTCGCTCGTATAATCCTCGTATTCGACCTCGGCTTCCGCAAGCGCGGTCTTTTCCACCACCGACCACATCACCGGCTTCGAGCCGCGATAGAGCGTGCCGTTCGCCGCAAACTTCATCAGTTCGCGCGCGATCTGCGCTTCGGCGAAATTGTCCATCGTCGTGTAGGGATGCGCCCAGTCGCCGACTACGCCCAGCCGCTGGAACTCCACACTCTGCACCTTGATCCAGTGCTCGGCGAAGGCGCGGCACTCGCGGCGGAATTCGACGAGCGCGGCCGCATCCGAAAAATCCGGCTTCGGCTTACCCTTGGAGCGATAATTATCCTCCTCGATCTTCCACTCGATCGGCAGGCCGTGGCAGTCCCAGCCCGGCACATAGTTCGAATCGTAGCCGAGCATCTGCTGGCTGCGCGTCACCACGTCCTTGAGGATCTTGTTGAGCGCATGCCCGATATGGATGTTGCCGTTGGCATAGGGCGGCCCGTCGTGCAGCACAAATCGCGGCCGGCCCTTGGCGGCGGCGCGCAGCGCCTCGTACAGGCCGAGCTTGTGCCAGCGCGCCAAGATCTCCGGTTCCTTCTGCGGCAGGCCGGCGCGCATGGGGAAATCGGTCTTGGGCAGAAACAGCGTCTGCGAGTAATCGCGCGCTTTGGGCTCGGTCATTGGCTCGGTCGTTGGCTCAATCATGGCGCCCTTCTAGAGCATGATTCCGGCATGGGGAACCGTCGGCTTGGACCGGGCGTTGAATAAAGGGTATTTCCAGCGGCGTGGCGGGGCGGCGGAGGGTTTTGTGGAATATATCCGGGCCGAACGCGAAGTCCGCCACGCCCTGGTGATCAGCGATCCGTCGCCGGTCGGCAGCGTGCAGAAGATGTGGGGCACCGCCGGACAGGCCGCGACCATCGGCATTTTTCTCCTGCTGTTCGGCGCATTCCTCTATTTCGGCCACGCCATTCTGCTGCCGGTCCTTGCCGCCGCGGTCGGCGCGCTGACGCTCGCCCCTCTGGTGAAGGCCGCCAGGGATCATGGCGTCTCGCCGTGGATTACCGGGCTTGTCATTATCCTGATCGCGGTCGGCGTCGTGAGCCTGGTCGCTTCCGTGCTTGCCGGGCCGGTGAGCGAATGGATAGGCCGGGCGCCAGAAATCGGCGCCACCATCAAGCAGAAACTCTCGGTCCTTGATGCGCCGCTCGCCTCGTTGCACGAATTGCAGAATTCGCTGTTCGGCAGCGACACCGGACTCAGCGTCAACGAGCCGGCGTCCAACGTCGTGATCCCGGTCGTTGCCTTTCTGACGCCTGCGGCCGGCGAGTTTCTGCTGTTCTTCGCGACATTCTATTTCTTTCTGGTCGGCCAGATCGACCTGCGCAATCACGCCGTCTCGATGTTCGCCAGCCGCAATTCCAAGCTTCGCTTTCTGAAAATCATGCGCGATATCGAGCGCAATCTCGCCGGCTATCTGACGGTCGTGACGATCGTCAACACCGGCATGGCGATCGTCGTCTCGATCGGCGCCTGGCTGATCGGCTTTCCCAATCCGGTCATTTTCGGCGTGCTCGCGGGCCTGCTGAATTACGTGCCTTATGTCGGGCCGTCGGTGATGGTCATCGTGCTGTTCGGTGTCGGCCTTGTCACGTTTCCGTCGCTGAGCCACGCCTTCATTGCGCCGCTTGCGCTCATCGCGCTGACAACGGCGGAAGGTCATTTCATCACGCCGACCATCGTAGGGCGGCGGCTCACGCTCAATCCTCTGCTGGTATTTCTGGCGCTCGCGTTCTGGACCTGGATTTGGGGGCCGATGGGCGCGCTGCTTGCCGTTCCGCTGTCGATTATCGGCCTCGTCATCGTCAACCATCTGTTTCCGGCCGAAGACGTCAATTTACCCGAGTGAACTGGCTTTCCCGGCTTGCGCTCCTATAATGGAACTTTTGCGGACCCGGGGTCATTATCCGGGCAATCCCCGGTGGTTATTCACGGAGTATAGGTATGACTTCAGCCTCAACCGCTTCCAGTATTCGCAATGCCGCCCACGATACCGCGAACCAGGCGCGCGAAGGCGTGCGCGAGGTCGGCAAGGCGGCCGCGGACGCATCCGGCACAATCGAAAGCGACATGCAGGCGCTCCGCGATGATTTCCGGCGGCTTGCCGATCAGGTCGCCGACATTCTTGCCAAACGTGGCGATGCCGCCTGGGCGCGCGCCAAATCGGGCCTCGACGATGCCTTGTCCGACGCCACGGACAAGGGACGCGATGCCGCCGAAGCCGTTCGCGAAGTGTCCGACAGTTTTGTCGCGGCGATCGACGAGTCTCTCGAGACCCGTCCCTATGCGACGCTCGCGATCGCGGCCGGCCTCGGCTTCCTGTTCGGCGTGATTTGGCGGCGATGAAGGTCGTGTAGCGATAAATCGCGCCGCGCGATCATGAGGATGCGATGTTCAAGGGTTTGATGCGTGAGATCACGCTGGCGCTCCAGGCAAGGAACGGCGCCAGCGTTGCTGCTTTCGTCTGGACCGGAATCATGGCCGTGGCGCTGCTCACGGCCTTCGTCTTTCTCTGCGTCAGCGGCTACGACTGGCTGTCGCTGCGTTATGACAGCCAGATCGCGGGCCTGGTCATGGCGGGGATTTTCGTTGTCGTCGCGATTATTGCCGCGATCGTCAGCGCGCTGATCCGGCGGCGCGTGCGCGAGCGCGCCATTCTCGCGCGCGCGGCCAAAGCGCATGCTCCGTCGTGGATTCTCGATCCCAAGGTGCTTGGCGTCGCCATGGAGGTCGGCCGCTCACTCGGCTGGCAACGCATCATTCCAGTGGCGCTCGTCGGTTTCCTCGCGGCGCAATGGGCGCGCGAAAACCGCAACAAGAACGAGAAGCATTTCTAGATCGGCGGAAACGCGCCGCCCGAGCGCGCCAAGGCTTCGCGCGCAAGGCGGGCATCCTCCCGCATCTGCCGCGTCAACTCTTCGGCCGAGGAAAAAACCTGTTCGTCGCGCAGCCAGGCGATGAATGCGACGTCGATGGTCTCGCCGTAGAGGTCGCCGGAAAAATCGAACAGAAAGACTTCGAGCAGCACGCTGCCATTGTCGAACATCGGCCGCCGCCCGAAGCTTGCCACGCCGTCATAGCGCCGCCCGCCGGCCGCCACGCGCACCGCATAGATGCCGTGACGCAATTCGCAGCCGGCATCGAGCTTGAGGTTTGCCGTCGGAAAACCGAGCTCGCGGCCGCGCTTGTCGCCGTGGATCACGGCGCCCGAGACGAACCAGGGATAGCCGAGAAATTCCGCGGCCCGATCGAGTTCCCCGGCGGCAAGCGCCTGGCGGATCGGCCCGGACGACACCGGCCGTCCCCCGTCCTCGAACCGCGGCACGACGTCGACGGCAAAACCGAGTTTCTTGCCTTCGGCGACGAGGAAATCGGGCGAGCCCGACCGCTTGGCGCCGAAGTGAAAGTTAAATCCGATTGCAGCCCCGCTCACGGCGAACCGCTCGACCAGGATGCGCCGCACGAACTCGTCGGCGCTCAATTTGGCCAGCGCCGCATCGAAGGTGAGCACGATGGCGCCGTCGAGCCCGGTCGCGGCGAGGAGCCGCAATTTTGCGGCTTCGTCGGTCAGCCGGAACAGCGGCTCGCCCGGCTTGAAGAAGGTGCGCGGATGCGGCTCGAAGGTCAGCGCCGCGGCGGGCTTTCCGAGCGCCTTCGCGCGCGACTGTGCGGCGGCGATGACCGCCTTGTGGCCGCGATGCACGCCGTCGAAATTGCCGATGGCGACGACCGCACCGCGAAGTGCGTCATCGGGCGCAGCATCGCGCACGATGCGGAAGCTTTTGGTCGGCATCCGGCCTTCGATGGTTAATAAAGCCTTATTCGGATCGCCGGCTAGGTGGCGTAGCAGTGCCTGTAATGTCAAGCACGGCGAACCGGCGGCCCGCAGCCGGCCAGGCAAGCCGGGGCGCGATTAACCCGCTGTTCAAACAGGCAATGTAGCTTGACCGGCATTAGGGGACGGCCGCGGCGTCAACCGCCTCGGCCGTGATCTGGGGATACCGGCAATTGCCCGCGCGACAATCGCGCCAGACTGCGCCGGTCGCGCGAGGGAGCTAGAGAGCGATGGCGCTCGATCCGAAGATGCCCGTGCTCGTGGTCGACGACTACAGCACCATGGTCCGCATCATCAAGAATCTCCTGCGTCAGCTCGGCTTCATCGACGTCGACGACGCCTCGGACGGCGCCGCCGCCCTCGAAAAGATGAAGCTCAAGCGCTACGGGCTCGTCATTTCCGACTGGAACATGGAGCCGATGACAGGCTTCGATCTCTTGAAGACCGTACGCGCCAATCCCGAGATCCAGACGACGCCGTTCATCATGGTGACGGCGGAATCCAAGACCGAAAATGTGATCGCGGCGAAGAAGGCCGGCGTGAACAACTATATCGTCAAGCCGTTCAACGCCCAGACGCTGAAGTCGAAGATCGAGCAGGTCTTCACCGACAAGGCCGAATAAGCCCCGTCGGACGGGGTTCGGCATTCACCAGGCAAGGCCACGCATCGCCGCCCGGGGGTTAACGCCCGCGGCGGTGAAGATCGCGTCGAGAGCGTCGAGATCGGGCGCCTCGCGCGAGCCGTATTCCTCGGCGTGGATGCCCGAGGTGACGAACATGCAATCGAGCCCGAACGCGGCCGCGCCTTTGAGATCGGTGCGCACCGAATCCCCTATCGCGAGGACACGCTTTCGCACCGGCGCCTGCCCGCCGCGCAGTGCCGCGGCGCGCTTTAGCGCGGTCTCGTAGATCGGCGCATACGGCTTGCCGCAATAGAGCACCTCGCCGCCGAGCGCCGCATAGGCATCGGCGAGTGCGCCGGCGCAATAGACCAGCGTATCGCCGCGCTCGACGACAATGTCGGGATTGGCGCAGACCATGAACAGATTGCGCGCGCGCATCGCCGCGAGCATGTCGCGATAGTTTTCCGGCGTCTCGATCGTGTCGTCGAACAATCCCGAACACACGACGTAACCGGCCGTTTCGACCGGCGCGAAGCTCACGTCCAGGTCCTTGAAAATCGAGACGTCGCGTTCCGGACCCAGATGGAAGACAGGCTGCGGCTGCCGCGCGCTGACGATGCCGCGGGTCACGTCGCCCGAGCTTACGATCGCATCGTAGGATTCGCGCGGCACATTCATCCTGTCGAGGATACGGCCGACCGAATCGCTCGCACGCGGCGCATTGGTGACCAGGATCGCCGTGCCGCCGCCGGCGCGAAAGCGCGACAACGCCTCGCAAGCGGCAGGGAAAGCGGCGAGGCCGTTATGCACTACGCCCCAGACGTCGCAGAGCAGCACGTCATAGTCGCGCGCCAGCGGCTCAAATCGTTCGATGAAGCCTGGCACGCGATCCGCTCAGGTGCGCCGCATTCCGGCGCGGGCGAGTTGGGCGAGATTAGCGCCGGGACCGGCTGCATCGCTCACGATCGCGGACGGCACGTCCCTGCCGCCGTCCTTGCCGGTTTCTTTGCCGGGCTCCCTGGCGTCGCCGGCAACGCCTTGCAGCGCTTCGGCGCGCACCGGGCGCGGCGGCGAGAACAGATTGCCTTGGCCGAAACGCACGTCGTAATCGAGCAGATCGACGACCGTGTTCTCCAGTTCGATCCGTTCGGCGATGAGATCGATGCCAAAGCGGCCGAGCAGATCGGAGAAGTCGGCCGGGTGAATATCGGTCGAGACGACGGCGACCCGATTGAAGAGGAGGGCCGCCGGCGCCTTGACGAAACGGAAGCCGCGCTCGTTGAGTTCACGCGCCTCCATCCGCAGGTCGGTCAGGTTGTCGATCGAGAAGCGGAAGCCGCGCTCGGCGAGTGCCGCGAGAGCCTCGTGCTCCATCGGACCCATGGCGCGCACCGCGCTCTGGGTAAATTCCAGCACCAGAGCTCCGGCGATGGCGCGGTTGGCGTCCATGAATTCGAGAAAGCGCGGAAAGCCCGCATCGGTCAGCGTGGCGCTGGAAAGATTGCAGAACAGGCCGATGTCCCGGTTCTTGAGCAAGAGCCGGCGCACCACCTGCACGCAGCGCAGCGCCGACAGATTGTCGAGCTTCGGCATCAGCGCGCCGGATTCGGCATAGGGCAGGAAATCCGCAGCCGCGACGAGGTCGCCGTTGTCCGCCTTGAGCCGCGACAGCGCTTCGTAATAGCGCACCTTGCGCTGCGGCAGCGTCACGACCGGTTGCAGGTAAAGTTCAAGCTTGCTCGCCTCGATGGCTTTCGCGATCACGGCGATGATGCCGTCGCGATCGAGGCCGGCGAAAGCGACAATCTTGCGCTCGACCGGGGCTGGCTGTGGCGGCGGTACGGCTTGAGCGACAAGGGCGGCGGGCGCAGCCGAAACGGCTGGTGCATCGGCGACGGCCGGCGCGGCGACGACCGGGGCTGTAACAGGCGCTGCTGCAACTGCGGGTTCGGCAGTAGCCGCGGCCGGCCGGCGGTCTCTGCCGCGATCGTTGGCGGGGGTCGCCGCGTCACGCATCAGTGCAAGGGCTGAGTCCTGCGCGGCAACGGAATCGGCAAGCTGCTTGACCAGCGTGGACAGTTCCTCGATTTCGGCCGCAAGCGGCTGTGCTGTTGCCAGAGCGCGGTCGATCACCGAATCGACCTTGACCTCCGTGGCGTTGAGGCGGCGGCCGAACTCGCCGAGCTGGCGGGCCAATTCGCCCGAACCGCGGGCAAGACTTGCAAGCTGATTGCTCAATTCCTGGCGATCGCGCTTCCTCGCCGCTATGGCGTTATAGACGGCAAGCGCGGTCAACGCGCCGAGCGCCACCAGCGCCGATTCAGCCCCGGTGAAGCCGAATCGCAGATAGACCACAAAGCCGAGCGAGCCGGCGATGAGCACCATGCAGGCCGCAATAAAGATGGCGCTGATGCGCACCATGCCGCAGGAACCCTCCAGAACGATTCGCGCCCGAACGCTAGCAGTGTCCACAAGCGGTGTTAGGCCGCAAGTCCGCAAGGCCGGCCTGACGAAGCTTATGCATAGCTATGCCTTTGCGGTGCTTTTATAACGCTAAATGCGATGAGCGGTCAGTGAAATGGCAGAAACCGTCCCCGTCGCGCCGCTATCGGCGCCTGCAGCGCTGCCGCATGGCGCATTGATCGGCCGGATCGAGCGCCGCCCGGTGGCCGCGTTCGGCCTCTTCCTGGCGCTGCATTTTGCCGTCTGGACCGTGCTTCCGGCGCTGCTCTACGCCAATCTGCCCCTCGATCTCATCGAGGCCCTGACCTATGGCCGGGAATGGCAGCTTGGCTACGACAAGCTGCCGCCTTTGCCGTGGTGGCTGGTCGAAATCGCCTATCGAACCTTCGGTGCCGATACCGCCTATTACGCGCTGGCGCAGGCCACGGTGGTGATTGCCTTCGCGCTAATCTTCGTCACGGCGCGGCCTTTGGTCGGTGCAGCCGGCGCGCTCGTTGCCGTCCTGATCGTCGACGGCATGCACTATTTCCAGTTTACGGCGGTGAAATTCAATCACGACGTTCTGCAACTGCCGTTTTGGGCGCTGGCCGGTTATGCGTTTCACCGCGCCCTCAAGCGCGGGCATAACGGCCATTGGTGCCTCCTCGGTTTCGCCTTCGGCTGTGCGTTGTGGACCAAATATTTCGTCGTCGTTCTGGCGGCGCCCTACGCGCTCTTCATGCTGTTCGATAAACGGGCACGGCGTGCTTTTGCAACGCCTGGACCATGGCTGGCGCTCGCGGTGGCGCTCCTCGTTGCATCACCGCATGTCGCTTGGCTGTTCCAGACCGATTTCGAACCGTTCGCCTATGTCGAGCATCGCGCCGCGGCGGCGCGCGGCTGGTTCGACCATCTCCTGCATCCGGCCGCGTTCGCCGTCAGCCAGATCTTCTTTCTGTTGCCGTCACTGTTCATCGCGGCGCCGTTGTTTTGGCCGCGGGCCGCCCAATCGAGCCCGGCCAGTTTGTCGACCAACGCCTACGATCGCCGCATCGTCACGCTGATCGCCTTCGGGCCGGGCTTGGCCATGCTCGCGCTGATCGCCGTGAGCGGCCGCGGCGCCGTCGCGATGTGGGGTTACCCGCTCTGGCTTTTTGTCGGCCTGTGGATCGTGATGGCGGCGCGGTGCGCGCTCGATGCAGCCCGCATGACGCGGATCGTTACCGCCTGGGCTGCGATCTTTGCGATCTTCGTCGTCGTCTTCACCGCCAACTATGCTGTGCTGCCATTTATCGACCACCGCTATCGCGCCGTGCTGTTCCCCGGCGATGCGCTCGGCAAGACGCTGACGGACCGCTTTTACGCGGCGACCGGCACACCGTTGCGTTATGTCATCGGCTCGATGTGGGACGGCGGCAACCTTGCGCATTACTCAGCCGATCAGCCACAGGTGCTGATCGATGGCGCGCCGCGCCGCGCACCCTGGATCGATCTCGGCGATCTGCGCAAGAAAGGCGCGATCGTGGTGTGGACGCAAGGCGATCTCACGCAGGTACCGGCGTCACTCGCGAACGTTGCGCCACAGGCAGAAGTCGGCGCGCCGTTCGATCTGCCGATGCGTCGCGGTCCGGGCACCGTGCATGTCGGCTGGGCGATCGTGAAACCGCAATAGATCAGGCGCCGGCTTTAATCACTCGCGCCACCTTGTCGAATATCTCGCCGATCTGCGCTTCGCTCACGATGAGCGGCGGCGACAGCGCAATGGTCTCGCCGGTGACGCGGATGAGAAGATTCTCTTCGGCGAAAGCACGATCCATCGCTTCGTAGGCGCGCAGGCCCGGCGCGCCGGGCCGCGAGGCGAGATCGATGCCGGCCGTGAGCCCGACGGTGCGGATGTCGAGCACGCCGGGCAGGCCCTTGAGCGTCATTGCGGCGTCGGCGGAGCGCGGCTCGAGCGCCCTCGCCCGCTCGAACAGGTTTTCGTCGCGATAGAGATCGAGCGTCGCGAGGCTTGCGGCGCAGGCCAGCGGATGCGCCGAATAGGTGTAACCGTGGAACAGTTCGACGGCGTGTTCGGGTCCGCGCATGAAGGCGTCGTAGATGCCGTCGCGCACGATCACACCGCCCATCGGCACCGTTCCGGAATTCACCCCCTTGGCAAAGGTGATCATGTCGGGCGTCACGCCGTAGCGCTCGGCGGCGAAAGCGTAGCCGAGCCGGCCGAACCCGGTGATGACTTCGTCGAAGATCAGAAGGATCTTGTGACGGTCGCAAATCGCGCGGAGCTTTTCGAGATAGCCTTTCGGCGGCGGCAACACGCCGGTGGAGCCCGCCATCGGCTCGACGATCACGGCGGCAACGGTCGAGGCATCGTGCAGCGTGACGATGCGCTCAAGATCGTCGGCGAGATGCGCGCCCCACTCCGGCTCGCCCTTGGTAAAAGCTTGATGCTCGCGGCTATAGGTCGCCGGCAGGTGGTCGACGCCCGACAAGAGCGAGCCGAAGAATTTCCGGTTGCTGACGATGCCGCCGACTGAAATGCCGCCGAAGCCGGTGCCGTGATAACCGCGCTCGCGGCCGATCAGCCGGGTGCGGGCGCCTTCGCCGCGCACATTATGATAGGCTAGCGCGATCTTGAGCGCGGTATCGGCAGCTTCGGACCCGGAATTGCAGAAGAACACGCGGTTGAGATCGCCGGGCGCCAGCGCCGCAAGCCGGCTCGCAAGCTCGAACGCTTTCGGGTGGCCAAACTGGAAGGCCGGCGCATAATCGAGCTCTTCGGCCTGGCGTTTGATCGCTTCAACGATCGGCCCGCGGTTATGCCCGGCATTGGTGCACCACAGACCGGCAATGCCGTCGAGCACGGCGCGGTTTTCCGGCGTGTAATAGTGCATGTCCCTGGCGCGCGCGAACAGCCGCGGCGCGCGCTTGAACGCGCGGTTCGCGGTAAACGGCAGCCAGAACGATTCCAGATCGTTGGGGACTGTCGCGGCTGGCACCTGACTCTCCACCGTCACAATAGCGTTCGTGAATCTATCGACGTCACGCGCGGGCTTGTCCCGCGCATCCCGACGATGGTGGCACATCCTTGCCCCATGAATCGAGATGGCCGGGACCAGCCCGGCCATGACGGGCCGAAGCGGCTTGCCACCAATTATGGCGGCTGATACCACCGCGCAGAGAGTCGAAGGAATGGCCGACAAATCCGAAAAATCCAACAAGCTCAAGGCGCGGCTGCCGCGCGGGCTCACCGACCGCACGCCCGGCGAGATCGCCGCAACCCGCGTGATGATCGAAAAGATCCGCGCCGTTTATGAGCTTTACGGTTTTGAGCCAGTGGAAACGCCGGCCATCGAATATACCGACGCGCTGGGCAAGTTCCTCCCCGATCAGGATCGGCCGAATGAGGGCGTGTTCTCGTTTCTCGACGACGACGAGCAATGGCTCTCGCTGCGCTACGATTTGACGGCGCCGCTGGCGCGCTACGTCGCGGAGAATTTCGACACGCTGCCGAAGCCCTATCGTTCCTATCGCCACGGCTACGTTTACCGCAACGAAAAGCCCGGGCCCGGCCGCTTCCGCCAGTTCATGCAATTCGACGCCGACACGGTAGGTTCGGGGTCGCCCGCAGCCGACGCCGAAATGTGCATGATGGCCGCCGATACGATGGAGGCGCTCGGCGTCCCGCGCGGCTCTTATGTCGTGCGCGTGAATAACCGCAAAATACTTGACGGCGTTCTCGATTGCATCGGACTGACCGGCGACGCGAATGTGGGCAAGCGCCTGACGGTGCTGCGCGCGATCGACAAATACGATCGTCTGGGACGCGCCGGCGTCGCGGCGCTGCTTGGCGAAGGCCGCAAGGACGAAAGCGGCGACTTCACCCGAGGCGCCGGACTGAACGTCAAGCAGACCGAAAGCGTGCTCAATTACATTCAGTTGCAATTCCAGCAGAGCGACGACGCGGTAAAGGTCTTCGACGACTGGAACAAAGTGATCGGCCTGAGCTCGACCGGACTAGAAGGCATATCTGAGTTGAAGCAAATCGCGCGCCTGGTTCAGGCCTCCGGTTATGGGCCGGATCGAATTCGCTTTGAATTGAGCGTGGTGCGCGGGCTGGAATATTACACGGGGCCGGTGTTTGAAGTTGAGCTGACATTCTCGACCGACAGTACCGCGGGTTCGCCGCGCTTCGGTTCGGTCGGCGGCGGCGGACGCTATGATGGCCTCGTGTCGCGCTTCCGCGGCGAGCCGGTGCCGGCAACAGGATTCTCCATTGGCGTGTCGCGACTTCTCGCCGCGCTCGAACATCTCGGCAAGATCGAAAGCAAAGCGGAAGCGGGCCCGGTTGTCGTCACAGTCTTCGACAAGGACCGTATCGCCGATTATCAGAACATGGTGGCGCTGCTGCGCAGTGCCGGCATCCGCGCCGAGCTTTATCTCGGCTCCGGCAAATTCGGTCCGCAGATGAAATATGCCGACCGCCGCAATAGCCCTTGCGTCGTGATCCAGGGCTCCGACGAGAAGGCAAAAGGCGAGATTACGATCAAGGACCTGATCGTCGGCGCCGAACTCGCCAAGCTGGAAAAGGACCGCGACGAGCATTTGCAGAAACAGGCTGAGGCGCAGCGCGCCGTGCCGGAAGGCAAGCTCGTCGAAGCGGTGCGCGAGGTCCTCGCGCGTCACGGGCTTGCGCCGCGCTGAGATGCTGTCATTCCGGATTGCCGCGTGGCGGCAAGTCCGGAATCCATAACCACGAATCGTGAATATGGATTCCGGGCTCCGCGCTACGCTCGGCCCCGGAATGACCGCTAGCCACGGAATTTTTTTGCCGTTACGGTGTTGTTGTCCTGGTATCCGGGACGGGGCTTGGGCCGTGCATCAGTATTTCGGCGATCGGACATTGCGGCGGCGCGTTATCGCGCTGATCGCGGCCTATGCGATTGCGCTGTCGGGCCTTCTCGCCAGTTTCGGCACGGCGCGCGCCGCAGCCGAGTCGACAGCACTTCCGGGCGGCATTCTCTGTCACAGCGAGGCCGCAGGCGCGCCGGCCCTCCCCGCCGATCAGGGCAACAGCAAGAATTGCACCGAAGACTGCTGTATCGGCTGCCAGATGCCGATGGCGTCACTGCCGCCGCCACCCACAATGGCGGTTACTGTTTCGCAAACGGCGGGTGAAGTCCTGCATCCCCTGGCGATTGCCGCTCTCCCGGGCGCGCCCGAAACCAGATCCTATCGCTCGCGAGCCCCTCCTTACGGCGCGTGACGCTTGGCCGCCCGATCCACGGCGGCCGCAGTGTTGCCCCATGCCGTAATGGAGAAAGATCATGTCCCGCCGTCCGAGGTGCCCGCGCGTCTTTGCGCTTGCGCTCCTCTTCATCCCGCTGTCATTTTCACAGGCCTTCGCGCACTGCTTCGTCGGTGCGAGATTTTTTCCCGCGACACTCGCCGTCGATGATCCTTGCGTCGCGGATGAACTGTCGCTGCCGACAGTTTCATGGTCGAAGACCGGCGACGTCCCGGCGGCCACCGAATGGGACGTATCGGCGGAACTGTCCAAACGCATCACCGACGACTTGGGCATCTCGATTGGAGACACCTGGTCGCATATCCGGCCGCCCGGCGGCCCGACGCAAGCCGGATTCTCCGATCTCGAAACCACGCTGCAGTACCAGTTGCTCAAGGATAATACGCACGAACTCGCCATGCTGCTCGGCCTGATCGTCGATTGGAGCGGCACCGGCGCCAGCAATTCCGGATTGGGAACGCCGTATAGCCTGTTCACCCCGACCTATTATTTCGGCAAGGGCTTTGGCGACCTTCCCGACGACGCCGGGTGGCTGCGCGCCTTCGCGGTGACCGGGCAGATCGGCTATCAGATCCCGACAAGGTCGTTCGATCTCGTGCAGAATGCTTTCATTCCGCAAGTGCTGGTCTGGGGTGGATCGGTGCAATACAGCATGCCGTACCTCAAATCGGAGATCAAAGATCTCGAACTGCCCGACTTCTTCAATCATCTGATCCCGATTGTCGAAGCGCAGCTATCGACGCCGGTCGCCAATAATTTCGGCAACAGCTTCGTCACCACCGGCACCGTCAATCCGGGCGTGATCTGGGTCGGCAGTTATTTTCAGGTCGGCGCCGAAGCGCAGATTCCAGTCAACCGCGCGAGCGGCACCGGCGTCGGCTTCCTCGGACAACTGCATCTTTATCTCGACGACATGTTCCCGACGACGATCGGGCAGCCGCTCCTTGGCGGCAGCACCGCCGCTCCCCGCAAACCGAGCTTCTGAGGCAAAATCATGCGCATTCGCATCGTCATCGTGTCGTTACTCTTCATCGCGTTGGGAACCACCGCCGCTGCGGCCCACGCCTTTCTCGATCATGCAAGCCCACTCGTCGGCAGCACGGTGAGCAGCGCGCCGCACGAAGTGTCGCTATCGTTCACGCAAAGTCTCGAACCGGCTTTCAGCACGGTCGAGGTGACCGACGGAAGCGGCGCCCGCGTCGACCAGGGCAAAGCTCAGGTCAGCGGCAATACGATGCATGTCGGGCTCAAAGCGCTCGGACCGGGCAGCTACCGAGTGCGCTGGCACGCGCTGTCGGTCGACACTCATTCGACCGAAGGCAGTTTCAGCTTCCGCGTCGGCACGCCCTAGAGCGCGGCCGGGATGGACTTGCACGATGCCATGATCGGCGCGCGCGCCGTTCACTTCGCCGCGACCATGCTGGCGTCGGGCGTCGTCTTTTTCGTGGTCTTCATTGCTGCCGACGCTCCTGCCGTTTTCAGGTCGCGTCTCGCTGCGATCGCGTGGTCAGCCCTTATCCTGTCGGTGATCTCGGGAGCAGCCTGGCTCCTTCTCACCGCGCAGAGCATGAGCGGACAGCCGCTCGCGGATGTGATGTCGCAGGGCGTGATCTGGACCGTGCTGCTGCAAACGGACTTCGGCAATGACTGGCTGGTGCGGCTGGTTATTGCCGGCCTGCTTGCCGGAACGTTCATGCCGCTCCTCGCAGCGGAACGTAACGGGCCGCGCTGGATCGCTGCCGCCGCAGTTGTCCTGGCTGCGGCATTTGTCGGCAGCATGGCCTGGGCCGGTCATGCGATCGGCGGCACAGGTGCAGAGGGGGTCATCCATCCCGCCGCCGACGCGCTGCATCTCATCGCCGCCGCGGCATGGCTCGGGTCGCTACCGTTCCTGGCGCTGCTGCTGGCGCAAGCGCAACATGACGACGCCGCGCTTTCGGCGGCGCGCGCGGCAACACTGCGCTTTTCCACGCTGGGTATCCTGAGCGTCGGCACGCTCGTTGCGACCGGCATCGTCAATACCTGGTATCTCGCCGGCAGCGTGGAGGCATTGGTCGGGACGCTCTATGGCCGCCTCCTCCTGGTGAAAATTGCGCTGTTCTGCGGCATGGTCGCTATTGCCGCCGTCAACAAATTCAAATTGACGCCACGGCTTGTGCACGACGTGCCTGCGGCAGCCGCGCTCCGCCGGTTACGCCGCAACGCCGTCGTCGAAACGCTCGTCGGCGTCATCATTGTCATCATCGTCGCCGTGCTGGGCACGGAACCGCCCGCCAGTCACGCCCATCACCATCCGGCCTATGGCGCCATCCCGGCCGATGCCGCGTTCGTGCACATCCACACCGAAGAGGCGATGGCCGACGTCACGATAACGCCGGGCCGCGCCGGGCCGGGGCGCGCGACAATTCGTCTTTGGAACGGGGATTTTGGGCCGCTCGATGCCCGCGGGGTGACGCTCACGCTTACTGCGCCGGCAGGTGGAAGCAAACCGGTCACGCGCATTGCTGCGCTAAACTCCGATGGCGCGTGGGAGGTCGACGGCATCGATCTTTCGCAACCGGGAAACTGGAGCGTGGTCGTCGATGCCGTGATCGGGCCAGCCAAACATTTTATCCTCGACGCGCCGGTCGTCATCGACGCTCAATAGCGCATCGGCCGAAAGCGGCCCCTTATGGTTGCACGCCGGCTTTGCTACGATGCGGCCGGCTTGCGGAAAGCAATGGGGGCGACGTTCGATGACCATAATGACACCGGGCATCACCAAGGCTGGAACGGGTCTCGACGGTATCGCCTGGAACATCCTCGGGCAGACTTACGTGCCGAAGCAGGTTTCGGAGGCCTCATTCGCCTGGCACGCCACCTTCCCGCCCGGCACATTCGTGCCGCCGCACATTCATCCGACCCAGGATGAGTTCATCTACATGCTTGAGGGGCGCTTCGATCTCGTCCTCGAAGGCCGTGAGGCCATCGCCACGGCCGGCGATCTGATCCGGATGCCGATGCAGATCCCGCACGGCATCTTCAACAAATCCGATCAGACCGTGAAGTGCTTCTTCTGGGTGACGCCGACCCGCAAGCTTTACGACCTGTTCTGCGCAATTCACGCCATGAAGGAGCAGACGCCGCCGGAAGTCGTCGCGCTTTCGGCCCGGCACGAAGTCATGTTCCTGCCGCCCCCCGCGTAACATCCGTGACGGAGCCGCCGCCTCATCCGGCCTTGTTGACCTGCTCGCGCGCAAAGCCCGCTTTCGCCGCATAGCCGCTGACGATGGCCTTGCGCTCCTCGAACGAAAGCACGTCGTTGATATCGTCAAAGCCGTCCGGGGCGCGGGCTTCGACCGCATCGATGACGCCTTCCGGGCCGCCGCGCCGGTTGCTGTGCACGATGTCCGCCGTGACCGGCAGCCGCGCTTGCTCATAAGCCGAAAGCGCGTGCATGGGATGCTCGGCGTCCTGTAATCGATCCGCCAAGAACCTGGCGTCGAGGATTGCCTGCGACGCGCCATTCGAGCCGACCGGATACATCGGATGGGCCGCATCGCCGAGCAACGTAACCCGGCCGTGACTCCAGCGCGGCAGCGGATCGCGGTCGCACATCGGATATTCCCAAAACTCTTTGGTTGCCTCGATCAAGGCTTGTGCGTCGACATAGTGGATGCGGAAACGCTGCACATGCGGCCGCAATTCCTCGATGCGGCCCGGCCGCGACCAGTCCTGCTTTTGCGGCGGCGGGTTCGAGCCGTCACTGACGCGGCTGACGACCGCCCAATTGGTCAGACGTGTGTCGGGGCGGGACCCTTCCGCAATCGGATAGACGACAAGCTTGGCCGCGAGGCCGCCGGCCACGACCATGGAGCGCCCAGTCAGGAAGGCCGGCCACTCCATCGCGCCGCGCCATAGCATCAGGCCGTTCCAGCGCGGCGGTCCCTCGTTGGGAAACAGAGTCGCGCGCACCATCGAATGGATGCCGTCGGCACCGATGAGCACGTCGCCGCGAGCCGAGGATCGATGCGAACCGTTGCGGTCAAGAAAGTTGGCCGTGACGCCGGCGTCGTCCTGGGCGAACGACGCTAGACGGCAACCGAAATGAATGTGCGATTCGCCGAGCCGATCCCGGACCGCCTGGTAAATGACGCCCTGGAGCCTGCCGCGATGAATGGAGAATTGCGGAATGTCGTATCCGGCGTCGAGCCCGCGCGGTTCGCGCCAGATCTCCTGCCCGAGCCGGTTGGTGTAGAACAGCTCGTATGTGCGGATTGCGACCGCGTCGAGCCGGTCGAGCAGTCCGAGCTCGGCGAGTTCCTTAATGGCATGCGGCAGCGTGTTGATGCCCACACCGAGTTCGCGGATGGCGTCTGTTTGCTCGTAGACTTCGCAGTCGATGCCGCGCGCATGCAACATGAGCGCGGTCACAAGGCCGCCGACGCCAGCGCCCGCAATGATGGCCTTCATGGCATGTCACCCCGTATCAATTTCGCGGGCAGAATGCGGTTTCGGTTTCATTGTAGCAGAATGACAACACTGCCTGTGACCGGGAATGCCGTATTTCAGCGCGGGGATTGGAATCGGTTCGACTTGTGAGGACGCGCCTAGAACTGCGTATGCAGGCGCGCCGAGACCACCGAAACCGGGCCGCGATCCTCGTTGTAGCCCGGATTGACGATGAACTGATAATCCAGCGTCAGCTTCAGGAACGAAACCGGCAGTTCGTAATAGGTCTCGATGATCTGTTCGGGACCAGGATGCGGCAGCATGCCGTCGCCGACCAGAATGCCGAGCCCACCGGCGTTGAGAAACTGTTCGTGGACTTTGGTAATGCCATTGACCACACCGGCAATCGCGAAAGTATCGTCCGGACGGCCCCATTGCTTGCCGGCAAGCGACAGGCCGACGACGGCGGTGCGGTCAATATCGGCAAAATCGAAAGGTTCGATGTTGCCGTCGGCAAAGCCCGCGCGGGCGAACAGGCCAAGCTGTTCGGTGATCTGCTGCTCGAGGTTCAGGCTCACGCCGCCGCGGCTGCGATATTGCCGCACTGCCGTAATATCCGCGGGTCCGCCGGTTACAGCCGCCAAAGCAATGGCGTCGGCGAACGTCCCCATGCGCGCGCGGGTGAGAAATCCGGTGACCGCGAGCTTGCCGGGCTGCCCCCACAATTCGTAGCGCCGCTCGATCTCGCCGACCCATTGATACTGCTGGAAGGTTGTATCAAGGAACGCACTGTTGGGCACGACCGACTGATCGAAGACACCGCCGCGCACGGTCCAGTCGCCCTGATACCATTCGGCGGCGGCGCCGTAGCTGAAACCCCAGGCGTCGGCGGCGTAGTCGAACGTTCCGGTGTCGATGATCGACCAGTTCATGAAATCGCCCCGCGGATCGTGGGCGTATTTGTTGATGTCGAAAATATCGGTGATGCCGAATTTGCCGATGGTCAGCACCAGGCGGTTAGCGGTCTGGCTGCCGCTGAACTGGTTTGCCGCGGCATCGACTTTCTGGACGTCGCCGCCGAGATCGATCGTCTGCCGGATGAAGGCGCGCGGCACACGCGCATAGGGCACCGACTCGCCGACCTTATACGCCTCGCCGCTTGGAAAGCCGGCGACGCCGAGCGTCGAACTCAGGCCAAAACCCTGGTCGATCTCCGGATTGATCCAAAATTCCGCGCCGGACCACAGCCGCATGCCGAGAAAAAGCGTGGCGTCCCAGGTCTCGCGCCCTTCGTTGGGAATGAGACTGTTGGCGCCGGCATAAGGTGCGCGGAACGGCGGATCATATTGTTCGAGGAACGTGGTCTGGCCGTGGATGGCGAAATTGTCCATTTGCAGCGCCGGCTGCATCACATCCTTGTCAGCCGACGTCGACGTGCCGCCGTTGAAGCGATAGTTCAGCCCGAAGCGCAGGTCGTTTAACGTCAGGCCTGAATTAAAACGCTGCGCTCCCGCCGGAAAGGTGACGCCGCGGTTTGCGTAGTCAGTGAACAGATATTGCAGTTGCGCCGTCCAGTGCGACGCCAGCGCGAGTTCGGCGCCGGCGCCGATCGCGCCGCCGACGCGCGGGACCAGAAACAAATTCTCGGTCGTGCCCGCGGCCGCGGTGCCACCGAGCGGAACGCCGGCAAGCTGGGTGCGGGTGAATTGGTCGTAACTCCAGGCGAAGCCGCCAGTGGCGTAAAACAGCCAGTGCCCGGCACTGCCAAAATCCGGCGCGTAGCCGACGCGGCCAAGCACGTTGCCGGAGAATTCGACGCGTTCCAGATAATTCGCGGTACCGGTCGCCGCCGTGGTGAAGCTGTTGTTGCCTCCGACAAAGCTTGGAAACGAAATGTCGGTCGCGATGCCCACAAGCCAGCGTGAGGCGAGCATATAATCGTAACCGGCCTGGAATCCGAGCAGGTAGCTGCCGTTGCCGGTCGACCAATTGTAAGCGTTGGAGAAATTGAGCGAGCCGCTCGGGCCGGGAACGCCGCCTTGCACCGACGACCAGTTCGCCGATCCCAGCGCATAGTCGATATGCGCGCCGATATAATATCCGGTCCAGTCGTAGCCGGCCGGCTGCGCTTGAGGCGGCGCTTTTGTCGGCAAGGCTGCCGACAGATCCGCCGCATGCGCCGAACCACAAAGCGCGGTCAGGAGCGCAACCAGCGAAGCCCTTGAAATCGGGAGATTCTTCATTCGCGCCCCATCGCCGCGACGATAGCATTGCTATAGCGGGGGGGCCGCCGCTATTCGCACCAATTCACAAATTCGCAGATTGCGTTGCGCGAACGCCACATCATGACAGGACTGTTACAACGTAACGGCTGTTACAACATAACGGCTACAGCTTTTTCGAAATCCCGAAATAATAGCCGCGGCGCGGTCCGAATTGCGGGGCGAAGACGCCGATGCCAGTGCCGCTTCTGATCTGATAGATCGTGTCGAACAGATTGACGACGTCGAAGCGTACCGTCACCGGCTTGCCGTCGGGCATCGCGAATTCGTGCGACAGTCCGGTATTGAACTGCGCATAGGGCGCTTCGCTGCCGATATTGGCATCACCGGTGCGCAGCCCAGAGCCGTAGATCATGTCGGTGGAGAACCGCGTGTCCTGCCACAGATAGGACAGGCCCGCCGAGCCGGTCACGAACTGATTGTGGTCGGTATAGACCCAGTGCGACTGGATATACTGGAATTCGGTGAGGCCGCCGAGATCGGCAAGCGGCGTGACGTTGTCGAACAGATATTGGTTCGAGACGATGCCGGTGGCTTTCTCCTGGCCGACGGCGAGATTGCCGTAGGCGTCAAAATTGCCGCTGTGGAATTTTGCGCTGAACTCGACGCCTTCATTGATGCCCTTGGCGTAATTGAAAGCGTTCAAAACGAGGGCTTGGCCAAACGTCCCGTTGTCGAGCAAATCCTTCGCGATCTTGTAATAAGCATCGATGCCGAGATCGAGCGTCGTGCAATCGTGCGCGGAAGCGGACGTGCAGCCAAACGGAATTTTCTGGTCGACGCCGGCGTCGAAATAGTGCGAGCGCTCCGGCAGCACCGGGCTCGTCCCGCCGCTTGCCGGCGCGCCGGTCGTGCCGTTGAACAGGGCGATATTGGCCGGCGCCGCTTCGACCAGAACCGGTGGCGTGAAGTAGCGCGCATAGCCGGCGTGGAACGTCGTGTTTTCGAACGGCTTGTAGGTGAGGCTCAAGCGCGGGCTGAGCTGATTGGCATCGACATATTGCCACATCTGGTCGAAGCGCAGGCCGGCATCGAGCTTGAGCGCATCGGTCAGTTTCCACTCGTCCTGGACATAGGCGCCGGCGAGCCAGCCGAACTTCGCGGCATCGTCGGTGATCGATTCCGGCACGCCGGTCGGAACGCCGCCCGGGGCCGCCTCCACTTGCGATGTGTTGTCGACATTGGTCTGCTCGCCGCTGACCGAAAAGCCCATGCGCACCGTATGCGCCGCGTTGATCGTGTAGGAGCCGTCACCCTGGATGCCGTTGGTGAAGGACTGCCGGCTGATGTCGGACGCGATGCCGTTGAGCAGCAGATCGCCGATCGGATCCGGCGTGAAATGCAGATTGTTGTAGCGGGTGAAATAGGAAATCTGGCCGTCGAAACCGTTCACCGAGCGCTGCAGCGCCAGCACGCCGAACTGGGTGTCCTCATACTGGTTCTCGTTGAGCTGCGCCGAATTGAAAGTCGTGATGCCGTTGACGCTGGTCACCGGCGGATTTCCCGTCATGCCGACCGGCTGGCCCGGGACGTTTGGAATCTGGAACGTGCTGGTGGCGGTGCCGGCAATCAGGCTCAAGCGCGTATAGGGGTCGACGAAGGCCGACATATAGGCGAAGCCCCTCTCCTGCTGGGAGAAGTCGTGGATAGCGTTGAGCGTCGGCTGCGGATTTTCGATGCCTTGCATCGTCTGCAGGTAGCTGCCGGTGACGAAGTACTGCACGCCCGAAAAGCAGTCCGCAGGGCGCGCCGACGGCGCCGTTGCCGGGCATGTGTTGCCGGCCGTGCCGCCATATTCGAAGCTTGGCGAAATGGTGCCGCGGCTGCCGCCATAGAGGCTGACGCTGCCGGAATTGTTGAAAATGTCGTTTCGCGTCGTGATGTCGACGAGGCCCACCGTGCGCAGGCCGTATTCCGCCGGCAATGCGCCGGTGACCAGCGAGATATTGCCAATCAGCGCCGTGTCGAGAACGCTGCCGAAACCAGTGACGCCATCGGGCAGCATGACGCCGTTAATGCGGAATTGCAGATTGGCGTGATCGTTACGGACATGGACCGAGCCGCTCGATGCCGAATCCTGCGACACGCCGGGTGCCTGGAGCAGCACTTTCTCGACCGGCTGGTTGGTACCGCCCGGCAGCGCCTGGATCTGCTCGTGGCTCATCGTGTCGGACGTCGTGCCCGCGGTGGTGTAGAGATTGCTGCGCGCTTCATCGAAACCAATGTTCTTCGCCGCGGCCGCATCCGCCGGGCTGACCTGCTGCGGCACGGCGAGCGGCCGGGCGACGGCGCGCGGCTTCGGCTTCTTGGCGCCGATGACATTAAGTTCCGGCAGCTGCACCTGCGCGCGCGCCGGAGGGGCTCCGAACAGCGCAAGCAAAGCCGCACCGCCGAGAACAGACGCGCGATAAGCAGAAGTGACCATGACGCTCCGCACAGAATTGCCGCACCGAGGGGCTCATGCGCTGGCCGCGGGCCAGGGCATTGGCGGTCGTGCAGTCGCTGCAGATCGGATTGCGAATGAAGATCGAAGGAAACGGAACTGCCGCGCTCGACCGCAAATCAGGCGGTGGCGGGCGGAGCGCGCGAGCGGAATGCGACGCGCGGCGGTTTGATGATCCCATGCGCGGCGGTGAAGGAATGCGCTACGCGTTCGAACCCGGCCGGCACCGGCAGTTGCGGCGGCGCCGCCGTGACCGAGTTCGCGACGAGATAGATCGAGGCGCAGATCGCGCAATAATCGTCGGCGTCGCCGGAGTTTTGCGCCGGATTTTGACCCGGCAGCTGTGCGGCTGCGGTTTTATGGATACCCGCCGCGACACCACGCGGCGCGCGGATGCCGTCGGCATGCACATGACCGAACGCCAGCACCATTTGCAGCGCGAGCGCGGCAAGCGCGAGCAAGGCCCCGGGCCGTCTATGGCAATGCACCCATCCCATCGTCCGGCATGCTAGTGTTATAATGTTACATTTGGCAAGGGGGCGGCGCCGCACGCACCATTAGAATGTGGCGGCGAGCGTCAACCGGACCGCCAGCGGCTCGATCGGATGCAGGGCGTAATCCATCACGCCATTCTGGCAGACCGCAGCCGGTGCAGCCGGCGGTCCATGCGCTGGAAAGCACATGGCGAACAGGCTGTCGGTCTTGAGCAGCGAGCCGTAGGCATATTCGGCTTGGGGGGCTTGCGAATTCAACAGATTGAGACCGTCGAGACGCACGCTCCAGCCGTTTTCAAAATGATAGCCAATCTGGCCATTGAAAATGCTGAGCGGCGGCGACTGGAAGGCGCCATCCTCGGTGAGCGGGCGCGAGCTGACAAAACGCCAGCGCAGATCGCCGAACCAGCCGGTTTTCTCGCCTAGCGTGATACCGGCTGACGCCACCATCCACGGCGCGTTGTAAACGTAATTGCCCGGCGCATTGCCGATCTGCGCCTGCGGAAAACCGGCAAGCGACTGATAAAGTTGCTCCTGCGCCTCGTCGAAACCGAGAAAGCGTGCGCGGGTGAGTGCAAGATTGGCGTCGATATGAATCCACGATGCCGGGCGGTAATCGTTGGTGAATTCTATGCCGGTGCGCTGGCTGGGCAGTCCCGGCATGGTCTCGCCGGTATCGCCGTCGAAGAACAGTTCCGATTCCTGGCGCAAGTAGAAAAGACTGATCGAGCTGTCGAGCCCCGGAACGATCTTGGTGCGCAGGCCGACTTCCGCACCGCGCGAACGCACCAGGAGCGGGGACGCGCCCTCTGGCGTCGACGGATCGCCGGGAACTTCGGAGACGACCGTGCTGCGCGCATCGTTGCTGTGATAACCCATCCCGGCGCCGACGAATAATTCCGTATTGAAGAACGGGCCGATCACCATCCGGAATTTCGGGCTGCCGATCGTCATCTCGTCTTTGCCCGAATTCGCAGTCTGCAACATCGAATTGACCGATGTCGCGAAGTAATCGCCGCGCCAGCCCAGCGTCGTGCTCAGCCAATCGGTCCAGTGCACGGTGTTCTCGGCATAAATGCCGCCATTCCGTTCGCCGACATGGTCGGCAAGAATGTACGACAGGAACTGGCGTTGGACCGTGTTGTTGAGGACAAGATCAATGTCGTCGTAGCGCGATTGAAAACCAAACACGGTTTCAGTCGGACGGCCGAACAGCGTGCCTTCGATGGTGCGCGAGGCTCCCGCGCCGCCGTAGATGCGATTGTCGTGCTGCCGAAACTGATCGCCGTTTACTGGATCAGTCAGAAACCAGGTGAAATCGTTGTACAGGTCGAGCTCGTATTTGACCAAATAGGCATTGGCTTTCCATGACCCGTCGGCATCCGACTGTGCCATCCGCGCAGACAGGGAGTAACGGCTGGTATTGCCGCCGTCGGTCGGGTCGATCTCGCCGTAGAGGCCTATCTGTCCGGACGTGATCGCCCGCAACGCATTCTGTTCGGTGGTGTTCCAGATATTCGAATATGCCATTGCCGAAGCCGAGAAGCCGTCGGTCGCCGTGCCCTGGCTGTAGCGCAACAAGCCGCTGAACTTGTGCATGCCGTCAGGGACCGTCCACGGTCCATCATAGGTATTCGCCTCGGCGGCGTAGAGCAGCGAGCCGCCGCCGAGTTTGGCCGATCCCATTGTGAAGACCCGGTCGTAATTGAAGCTGCCTACCGTCGCCTCGACGATTTTTTTATCGACACTGTCGCGCAGATTGAGAAACAACGAGCCGGCGCTGGCAAAGTCACCGACATCGGCGAAGTACGGACCTTTGCGGATGTCGAGGCTGCTGACCGTTTCCGGCATCAGCCAATTGAGATCGGCATAGCCCTGCCCATGCGCATGCGTCGGCAGGTTGATCGGCATGTCGTCGACGAAAACGGCAAAGTCGGTGCCGTGATCGAGATTGTAGCCGCGCAGATAATACTGGTTGGCCTTGCCGCCGTCGGCGTGAGAAACCACGGCGAGGCCTGGAGCAGCTTCGAGGATTTCGCCCGGCCGCGTTACCGCACGCTCATCGAGATCCTGGCCCGACACCGTCATCTGGCTCGCCATGGTCGGCTGGACGACGGGGCCACCGGCGACATTGCGGACGCCGGTCACATAAGGAGGTGGCGGCAACGGCGGCGCGCTAGTCGCGACAATCCGCGGCGGCTTGCGGTTTGCGGCGCGTGGCTTGGCGCGCCGCGCGGTGACCCTGATGATCGGCAGCGTCCCGCGCTTTGACACCGCCGGCGGCGGCGTGTTCCCGGCCGGCGGCGTTTGCGCCCCCGCGTTCATGCAAAGCAATGAAAAAAAAATTGCCGCCGCAAATGGTCGCGACGCCATCGCCGTCCTCAAGCTCCCGCGTAACCAGCAGCATGCGGCGGGAGTATGACGTTGTCAACAAAAGTACATACTGACACGCCCGTTCCGCAAGCTGCTAGGATGCACTGCCGCCATCTAGGAGCGAACCATGCAGCGCGTGACCATCACCATCGACGACGAGCTTGCCGCCGAACTCGACCGCTTCATCGCCGGGCGCCCTTACGCCAACCGCTCCGAGGCGATCCGCGATCTCGCCCGCTCCGGCCTGCAGCAGGCGGCCACCGAGACCGGCGGCAACCGGCCCTGCCTCGCGGCGCTGGTCTATCTCTACGACCACCATGCGCGCGAATTGCCGAAACGCCTGACGCGCGAATTCCACGACCGCCACGACCTCGCACAGGCGACGCTGCACGTGCATGTCGACCACGACAGCTGCATGGAAGTCACGGTGCTCAAGGGGCGCGGGACCGACGTGCAGAATTTTGCCCAGCACATCATCGCCGAGCGTGGTGTGCGCCACGGCCATGTCGTCTATCTTCCCGCCGAAGGCGCGCACAGCCACGGCCGGGGCGAGACGCACAGCCACGATCACGGTCATGGTCACAGTCACGCGCGGCGCCGCGCGCGGTGAGCGGCGCAAATCCATCAACGCGGCTGATGACCTGCGAACGATGCGGGCGCGAATTCGGCTGCTCGCGCGACAGCATTGGCGAATGCTGGTGCAACGCCGAGCCCTATCGGCTGCCGATGCCTTCACCTTCGGATGCAGACAATTTCAAGGATTGCTTGTGCCCGGACTGCCTGCAAAAGAAAGCCGAAGCCGCCGCCAAGCGATGACGACACCGGTGAGGCTGAACAGGAAGCCGAACCCGCACAAAACGACGATCAATGCGGTGCGCAGAATCGGGCGCGCGGTCAAAGCCGGAAAGTCGAGCCTGTGCAGGCCGGCGAAAAGCCAGCGATAGGCGCACGCCGAAGCATCGAGTTTTTGCAAGACGACGCCGCTCGATCCGTCGATATCGAACCAGACCTTCCCACACATCAGGCGAAACACCGGCGCAGCGGGCATTGCCGGCGCCGGCGCATAGTCATCGGTGTTGCCCACGACAGTCGGCGCCTTGCATTGTGACGCAAGAAAACTTGCGATCGCACTGATCTCATCGCCATCGAGAGAGTCGCGCGCGGCGCCTGAATCGGAACCGGCGAGAAAAAGCCGCTGATCGCCCGCGCCAGTCCGCTCACGCCGGTAAATCTTTCCGGCAAAGGCGAACCATTCGGCCTCCCTCACCTCCCGGCCGAGATGTCGCGCTTCATTCGGCGGCAACGCCGTCCAATCCGCCGCTCCCGCGACGGCGGCAGCTTCTGCACCTGACGGTTTGCCGGTTGAGAAGATCAACCCATCGTCCATCGACAGCCAGCCGCTGAACATCCAGGTCAGGACGAAGATCATGCAGCAAAGGCCGAGCCAATGATGCAACGCTTGCCAGCCGCGATAGGGCGATAGCACGCGCGATCCTTCCGCGCCGATCCGCAATGTGCCGACCGTGGCACCGGCGATGGCGCCGAGCAAAGCGAAGAGCGACAGCCACCAGACCAGAGCGGCCCACGCGGTAGCATGGCTGCGCAATATCACCGGATAGATCCAGTGCGCGACGCTGCCGGCGTAATTCCAGGCGCGCTCGTGGCGTGTGGTTTCGAGCACGACCTCGCCCGTCGTTGATGACACATAAAGTTCAGTGCCGGGATCGTCGTGCAGCGCCACGCGATAGAGCGGACGATGCGGATCGTATTGGCCCGCCACCGTCCATTGGTCATAGGCCGCCGCCGTAGCGGGGCCGAGACTTTCGGCGTCCAGGCCACGGTGCCGCGCCACCTGCGCGGCGATCGCAGCGGCCAGTTGGCCCGAGCGCACTGTGGCGTCAGAAAGGTCGGCCGCGCGCAGCGCCTTGCGCCCGGACGGACCGGAGATCACATAAACGGCGCCGTCGGCGCGCTGCAGCAGACGAATGCGCGTCGCGCCGGCGAAAGCGCTTGCGGCCACCGCTTCCGCGGGCCCATGCGTCACGCCTGCGCTATCGACAGTCGCAAGCCCGGCAAACCGGTCTGCTTCCGCAAGCGACGGAAACGGCACGAAATGCATGACGATGCCGCTTGCGAACCACATTGCAGACAACAGGCAGAATGCAACGCCCAGCCAGCGGTGAAGCAGAATGAGCGCCCGCATCATGCGCCAGCGTCTCACCACTTGGCTGAGGCGGCAACCTCATAGGCACGCGGCGCGCCGAGAATGACCTGGTCGGCCAGGCCCGGATCGGCCCATCCAGCATAGACGGCATTCGTCAGATTGCGCACCCGGAAGGAGACTCGCACGGTGTTGAGTTCCGGCATCGCGACGTCCCTGCCGGGAATATCGACGAACGAATAGACGTCGGCCGTCGTGTAGGACAGCATCGTCGTCATATCGTCGTCGAAAATAAAGCGGTTGCCGACATGGCGCACCGACGCGCCGATTTCCATCGGCCATCGCCAATGCTCGAAGCGATAGGCGACGCCCGCGTTGACGATAAGCGGCGCAATATCGGCCGGCGTATTGCCCGTGAACGATCCGATGCCGGGCACATCGAAGCTTTCCCAGCGTGCATGGGTCCAGGCGATGTTGCCCCAGAGCTTGAGACCTTCGATCGGCCGGATGGCGCCTGCGAGTTCATAGCCTTTGCTCTCTTCCTCGCCGGCGAGCGCGCTTGTTACATCATTGATCGCCACAACGACGTTGCGCCGGGTGGTGTCATAGACCGCGAAGGTCCATTCCGCCCGGCCATCCCACAGCGATTGCTTGGCGCCGGTCTCATAGGTGCGCGAACTGGTTAGTTGCACGGACTCGCTCGGCACGAGCGAAAACACGAGCCCGGCAGCCGGATCGTAGGACGTCGCATACATGCCGTAGAACACCAGGTCCTTGATCGGTTCGTAGGTTGCGGCCGCGCGATAGGACACCGGTTTCCAGACCTTTGTGAAAGGCTGGCCATCGGGAATCGTGCCGTCGAAATTCATTCCGCTGCGCGACAGTGTGATGTCCTCGACGCGTATGCCACCGATCAGCGCGAAGGCCTGCGTGAGCTTGAGGCGATCTTCGAACGATCCGGCAACCGTATCGAGCGTGTTGTTGCGGATATCGAAATCGATCGGACCGTAGAGTCCGGAGGACGGAGCTATGACGGTGACCGAGTCCTGGGGGAAACCTCCCTCATTGTCTTCGCTGAACTTGAACCAGTTCCGGCTGACCTGAAGCTGGGCGGCAAAGCGATTGTCAAAACCGAAGAGCTGCGAATCCTGAAGGTAGTCCAGATTGTTGCCGACTACGTTTTGATTATGCGACACGGCAAAACGGTCACGGTCGATGGTGTTGGCTGCGATTGCAGCGCCATCGTCGAAAGCGTAGGTTTCGCTGTCGATCCAGTTTCGCTTGGCCTGATAGAAATAGACTTGGTCCTTGACCGTGACATTGTTGAGCGGCGTCCATTCAAAGCCGCTGCGCACCCACAGTTCCTGAGCGCCCGTCGCATTGTCCGCCACGTTGTAGTTCGTCGTCAGCGTGCGCGAATCGATCGTCACCGGCGCGATGATGTCGCCGCTGAATTCGCTGACGGCGGCACCGGAAACTACGCCGCTCTTGGCAAACGGCCCGGCGAACGACGTCGGCACGAGCGGCGTACCCCAATAAGCGTGACCGGAATCCTTTTTGTATTCGACCGCCCCGAACACCATGAAATTGTTCGTGGCGTGATAGTTCAATTGAGCGGCAACATCCCCGATATCGCGATAATCGCCGTCGATGAAACTGTTGATCTGCGAGCCCACTATGTCGAAGCGATAATCGAGCCCCTTGATCGGCGTCGAGCCGCCCGAGCCATAATGGGACAAGACGGAGCCCTGACTATCGACCGAGACGTCCGCCTCGTTCTGTATCGGTCCGGTCGTCGGTTGCCTGTTGACGTAATTCACCGTTCCGCCGATCGCATTCATTCCGGACATCAGCGCCGACGGACCTTTGAGGAATTCGACCTGCGCCAGGTTGGCCGTGTCCATCCAGCGCGCGGTGACGTCCGATGGCCCGATCGAGATTCCGTTGTAGAGAATGTTGACCTCGCCGAAGCTGAAGCCGCGCATGGAAAAGCTCGCCGGCGCGCCTGCGGCGTCGCCGGCCAAAACACCGACCGCGCCTTGCGCGGTGTCGGTGGTGGTGCGGTAGCCCTGATCCTGCATCGTCTGCTGGGTGACGATGTCGACCGAGGCCGGCGTTTCGAGAACCGAGAGCCCGAGCCGGGACGCGACCGCGGCAACGTCATGGAGCGGGGTCATCGGAATTCCAGGAAGCGCGTCGGGCGGCGACGGCGCGGTATTCGGCGCCGACGGAGCGACGGCCGCGGCGCGGGGCTTTTTGACTTGTCCGCGCGTCTTCGGACGATTACCCGAGATTTCAATTGGCGGCAGACCACCTTGTGATGACGCCGCTTCTGGCGTCGTCGGTTGCGGTTGTGGTGTCGCCGTTTGCGCCGGCGGCGTCACGGTTTGCGCGATCGCCGAAGCGGTCGCCAAGAATGCACTCGCGGTAATCGCAGATGTCGAGATGAAAAGAGAACGGAAAGCAGAAAAACGGCCACTCTTGTGACCGCGATTGACGATGACAGGCAAGACACGCCTCAGAGGCGAACAGTAACCCGTCACCGCGACCTTTGGCCGTTCCCCCGATCCTGCCTTTCGCCTTTGGCAGCGACCCCGAACGACCGGACTTAAGAATACGTCAGGGCACCCCGCCCAACGCGCTCGCGCGTGACCGTTGCTGGTGGCAGATCTCCTGGCTCGCGGGTCACCGTCTTCGGCCACCTTCCCAGGAGCATCAAGGCTCCCAGTGGTACGATCGGCCGAAGACTCTCCGCTTACAGTTGCGGGGGCAGCCGCAGCATCGGGCAGCCTTTGCCCTCACTGCGTTCCCTTTTGATCCCTTGCGGGAACCACCGCCGGATAGTTAATCGGGAAAGAGCGCGAGCGTCAAACTGCCAGGGGTTGTTAAGCATCGGAAGCTGTTGATCGCATGGGGCATTAACGGCCCAGCGCGATGTTTATCGAATGGCGACGCTTGCCGTGCTAAAGGGCCGCCCAACGCCGCAGCATTGGCACTTCAATAATGGCTGGCCGGAAGGCCTGCCGCGGGTAACAGGCATGTCGAGTAACGCACAGACCGGACCGGATCCGCGGGCGCAAGCGCTCGTCGGCTCCTATGTGCGCGCCGGCTATGTCCAGCTCGAGCCGCCGGTGCTGCAGCCCGCCGAGCCGTTCCTCGATCTGTCGGGCGAGGACATCCGCCGCCGCATGTTTCTCACCACCGATCCCGACGGACGCGAATTGTGCTTGCGGCCCGACCTGACCATTCCGGTGTCGCGCGACTATCTGCAATCGCCGCTGGCCGGACGGCCCGCAGGCTTTTGTTATCTCGGCCCGGTGTTTCGTCATCGCGAAGCGGCGCCAGCGGAATTTGTCCAGGCCGGCATCGAAAGTTTCGGCCGCGCGGACAAGGCCGCAGCCGACGCCGAAATGCTGGCGCTCGGCCTCGAAGCGACCACGCAATATGGCGTGACCGCGCCCGAGATTCGCATGGGCGACGTCGGCCTGTTCACGGCCTTCATTGCTTCGCTTGATCTCGCACCGGCGTGGAAGCGGCGCCTGATCAAGGATTTCAACCGCAAATCCTCGCTCAAGCACGACCTCGATCAATTGACGCTCGCCGCCGCCAATGGATCGAAAGAATATCAGGGCGTGCTTGCAGCGCTTGCCGGGTCCGATCCCAAGGCCGCGCATGCACTGGTCACCGATTTGCTGTCGATCGCCGGCATCGCCGCCGTCGGCGGCCGTTCGGTCGCCGAGATCGCCGACCGTTTCCTCGAACAGTCGGCGCTCAATGCGCCGACGCGGCTGCCGCGCGAGACCCGCGCGCTGATCGAGCGCTTCCTGTCGCTCTCCGGCGATCCCGATGATGCGGCCAGCGAACTGCGCGCCCTCGCGACCGATGCCAGGATCGCGCTCGGTCCGGCGCTCGATCTGTTCGAGACCCGCACCGGTTTCCTCGCCGCGCGCGGCGTCGACGTGCGCACGATCAAATTCGCCACGGACTTCGGCCGCGGCATCGACTATTACACCGGCTTCGTGTTCGAACTTCACGAAGCGTCCGGCAATGGCGCCGGCGGCAAGAGCCCGCTGGTGGCCGGCGGGCGCTATGACGGATTGCTGACGCGGCTCGGCGCCAAAGAGCCGATCCCCGCCGTCGGTTTTGCCGCGGCAATCGAAGAACTTGCCGCGCGCGGAGGCGCATCATGAGCGCGCCGCTGATCCTCGCCGTGCCGTCGAAGGGTCGGCTGCAACAAAACGCGGAAAGCTTCTTCGCCCGCGCCGGGCTCGAACTCGTCAAGCCGCGCGGTGCGCGCGACTACCGCGGCACGATCAAGGGTCTCGACGGCATCGAGATCGCCTACCTCTCTGCCGCCGAGATCACTGCGCAGCTGAGCCAGGGCGCGGCGCATCTCGGCATTACCGGCGAAGATCTGGTGCGCGAAATGATTCCGCAATCGGATCAGCGCGTGGTGCTCATCACCGGACTGGGTTTCGGCTTCGCCAATGTCGTGGTCGCCGTGCCGCAGGCCTGGATCGACGTGCGCAACATGGCCGACCTCGACGATGTCGCGACCGCTTTCCGGCTCAGGCACGAGCGCAAGATGCGGCTCGCCACCAAATACGCCAATCTCACGCGCGGCTTCTTCGCCGAGCACGGCGTCGTCGACTATCGCATCGTCGAAAGCTCGGGCGCGACCGAGGGCGCGCCGGCCGCCGGAACTGCGGAAATGATCGTCGACATCACGACGACCGGCGCCACGCTCGCCGCCAATGGCCTCAAAGTGATCGAGGACGGCATCATCCTGCGCTCGCAGGCGAACCTCGTCGCCGCGCGCAGGGCGGCATGGGAGCCGGCGCAGCGCGAAACCGCCCGCCTCCTCCTCGACCGCATTGCCGCGCAGAAACGCGCCGAAGCTTTTTCCGAAGTGCGCGCGCGCTTTGCCAGCCTTAACGACAAGATTCTCGGCGCGGCAAAAGAGCAGTTCGGCGTCGCCTCCCCGTTCGGCGGCCCGACATCGTCCGGCATGGTGACGCTGCACTGCCCGCCGGAGAACGTGCACGCGCTGGCGAATTTCCTGCGTGAAAACGGCGCGGAAGCAGTCTCCGTTGCCGCGCTCGACTATGTCTATACGCGCGACAATCCGCTTTACGCCAGGACTCGCCGCTGAACTCGGCGAAGGAGCCACCCGGCACACCTGAAGACGGCGCCGCGACGGACTTGGCCGCGCTTTGCGTTGCGGCGGCCTATCCGATTTTTTAGCGTCACAACAGTCGTGCTTGCGGCAACCGCGCCGATCGGGCGCGGGCGTGTGCAGCCATAGGCCTCATGGCGCAGCGGGCGGCACGGACTTATATATGACAGGCTAGCATCAGGAGGACGGCCATTTCAGACGAACAGAACCCGGACACGGAACGGCCGTGCCTGCATTGTTTGATTGTCGAAATCATCGACAATTACTTTGCGGAATACCCGGTCTCCGAGGAGGAGCCGGACGCGGTCGATACCGGCGAAGTCATCACCGCCATCGCCAAGACGGTCGCCGAACTGACGTGCGGCCTGGACAATACCGGCCGGCAGGACATGATCGAACGGCTGATGCGGGAAGTCATGGAACACGACGCGGAATTCCGTGAGCAGGACGCCATGGGGCCTGCCGCCTCCGGCGCGCGGCACTAGACGCGAGATGCGAAATACAAGGCGCGTTGTTTTACGCGCGAGCGCCGCGGCGCTCGTAACGGCGGTTACGCGGTGTGCCCGTCAAACTCACCGGACATTCGGCAGCTTTTTCTCGCGCTGCGGCGTCATCCTGGCCGTATCGGGTTCACCCGGCACGCCGCGCGGCCCGAGCTTGCGCCGCGCCGCCTGATCTTCGGTTTCGCGATCTTCTTCGCGGATTTCCCCGGCATCGGACGGGCCTAGAGCGGACGATGCATGCGGCCGAGCAGCCAACCCAATCCAAGCGCGATCGCGACAGCCGTATAGGGCTGGTTCTCGACGGTATTGCGCAGCGCGCGCTCGAAGGAATTGGCCGTCTTGCGCGCCGCTTCGTCGGCGTTGCCGGCGAGATCGGACGCGCTGTCGATGGCGTGATCGTAGAGATCCTGCGCAGCGTCTGCGGCATCGCCAGCAACGCCACTCGCCTGTTTCCTGGCATCGCCGAAGGCACGGGAGAAATCGGCGCCGGCGGCACGGGTCTGTGACATGACTTCCTCATAAGGGTGCTGGAGGGAATTCCAGCCGACAACGCGCCAAAACCCAAAAAGGTTCGCGAGACGGCGGAGTTTGTCCCGCGCCGCCAAAATAATCCTGCCACCGAAACCGGCACGGAACCGATCGTTCAATTAAGGCGTTAATTGCGGACAACCCGTTTACGACGGAGATTGAGCCATGCCGATTTTTCTTGGTTTCATTTTGGGCGTGATTGTCACTATCGCAGGCGCCTACGAATACAATTCAACGACCGGCCGCTATGTCAACGGCCTGTCGTCGGCAGACGCCGCCGGCCGCGCCCCGATGGTGAACTGGAGCGTCGTCAGCGACGACTGGCAAAATTTGCAGTCCAACGTGCGCGCCACCGCAGCCGATATCGAGCATAAGCTGAAAAAGCATACCGGCTGAACGCGCGGCAAAACCGAAAGCAGCCAACAAGATTTCAGGGTTAGAAAGCCCCGGCCAGGGATAGCCGGGGTACGCGTCACGCGGCGCGGCGGCCCGTTGCCTCGCGATTTTCCAGCACGACGGTTGCCGCGGTGGTGTTGGAAATCGGGATATGATAGTTGCGGTGCACTTCATTCACACGCCCGGTGAGCGCGCCACGCATCGCCATCCAGTTGAGAAACTCCACGCCCTGCGCGCCGGACTCTTCGACCCAATCGTGGATCGAGTAGCGCGCCAGCGTTTCGGGCTCGCCGGAAAGCTTGTCCATGCAAAGTTTGTCGAATTCCTTGTTGATGAAGCCTGCCCGCTTGCCGTCGAGCTGATGCGACAGGCCGCCGGTGCCGACGATCATCACGCGCAGATCCTGCGGATAGGATTCGATCGCGCGCCCGACCGAACGGCCGAGATTGAGGCACCGCTTCAGAGACGGCAGCGGATGCTGCACAGTGTTGATCGCGATCGGCACGATCTTGACCGGCCATTTCTCGCCGGGCCACATCAGCGTCATGGGAATGGTCACCGCGTGATCGACCAGCATGTCCTGGCACATGGTGATGTCGAACTCGTCGGCGACGAGCGAATTGATGACATGCCACGACAGCGCCGGATCGCCCGCGACGGCGCGCGACACTGGAATGCCCCAGCCCTCGTCCTCGTTGCGGTATTCGTTTGCCGCACCGACCGCGAAGGTCGGCAATCTTGTCGAGAAAGAAATTAGCCCGTGGTCGTTGTAGAACACCACGGCGACATCGGGCTTCTCGCGTGCGAGCCAATAATGCACGTAGTCGAAGCCCCTGAAGAACGGCTTCCAGTACGGATCGTTCTGCTTCTTTTCGGCGATCGCCTTGCCGATCGAGGGCACATGCGTCGTCGCGACGCCACCAATAATCCTTGCCATGATCACCTCCCCGCCGCGGCGAGTTTCGCCTTAAATTCATCGACCGTCGTGCCAGTCTGCTGCGCACCGATATCCTGAACATTTAGCCCGAAAATGCCGGCAAGTTTTGCCAGGTAATAGACGTTGCCGCCCGCCGCGATCATTCCGAGCACGTCGCGGCTCTTCACCGCGGCGCGCTGTCAATCGCTCAGAGAAAATTTGCGGCAATAGGCATCCTCGTCCTTGAGAAAGGCGGCGCGATTCTCGGCGCTATTGAACGAAAAGCACATGCGATTGAGCGCAAGGCCCTTCTGCGCCTGCTCACCATCGAACATGGTCGTGCCGGATATGTCCTGCGTCATCGTCCAGCTCCTTTTGGAATCGGAATTGTTCGCCGGGCTCGTCAGATTATTGGACACGCCATTTCCGTCTGCGACACACCAGCCGGCATGTTGGCCTCTGCGGCTACGATTTTCAGCGATGGACTTTTAGCTCCCGGCGCGGCCTGCGGCTTTCTCCCGCGGTCGCGGCCGATATTCCGCGTCAGATGCTCGCCCCACGCCAAAACCGCGGCGAAGACGACGAATGCGCTGCAAATTCCGGTCAGGACGACAATTTGGGCGGTTGACATGACGATCTCCTCCGATCGCCGAACATCACGCCTTCAGGACGGGCAGCCATTGATCTGGATCAAAACGGAGTCGTCGCGGGACGTCGCTGCCTGCGGTCCTGTTATGCGCAAGACGCAGGTCGTCTAACCGCTCTCACCGGCATCGCGTGCTGGCTTACTGCGCACCCGAAACACGACGAAGTGCGACATCGAGAAATTGGTGACGAAGCTCACCAGGATCGCGAGCGCTTTGGCAAACCAGACCGGCAGCGCCAAAATCTGCGCGGCAACGATCAATGTTATAGTATTGGCGATCAGACCCACTATGCCGGAAGCCGCGAAGACCATGTAAGCGCGCCAGCGCAGTCTGCGTCCTGATTCCGCCGCGAACGTGATCGACGAATTCATGACATATGAACCCGTGATCGCGACACCCCACGATATGATGTTCGACGCAATCAACAGGAGAGTTTCGGCGCTGCCGCAGCGGCAAGAAACGGAGAGCACCGCGAACACGCCGAGCGCCGCGGCCGAATGCGATAGCACCGCCCGCGCCAGCAGGAACACGCCGTAGTCGACGGCGGAGTTGAGCACCCCGATCAGCGCGAACGAGACCGCCTTGAGCAGCGTCCCCCGCCGGCGCCAGGCATCGCCAAGCCGAGCGCGAACCGAATCGTCGGGAGAAAGCGGAGCCATCGCAGGCGCTCGCATATCACGTCCGGCGGCACGCGCCAGCCACGGCGGGCGGGCCCCATTTCAGGAAACGTGGTTAACCTGCGACCGTGGCGCGGGCGACAGAATAGCCCGGCTGCGCTATAAAACAGCCGAAAAGGGGACCTGATGAGCGTTACGGGCGACACCAGAATTGCGCCGCTGCCGCAGTCCCGGAATCCGGCGGATTCCGGCGCCGCGCGCGGTCTTTCGATCGTGGTGCCGCTTTACAATGAAGCGGCTTCGCTCGCGAGCCTGCACGGCCGCCTCGTCGAAGTCGCGCAGCACCTCGCCGCGACGCGGTCGCTTGTCTGCGAAGTCGTCTATGTCGATGACGGCAGCCGCGACGGCACGCTCGCTATCGCGCGTGCGCTGCCGGCCGGCGCGATCGACGTCCAGGTGATTTCGCTGTCGCGCAATTTCGGCAAAGAAGCCGCCCTTCTCGCCGGCCTCGATCATGCCCGGCGCGGCGCCGTGCTTTTTATCGACGGCGACGGCCAGCACCCGCCGGCCTTGATCGATACGCTGGTCGGCCACTGGCTCGATGACAATTGCGACGTCGTCTTCACCGCGAAGGCGCAGCCGCGCCAATGAATCCTTCGTGCGGCGCGCGGCCGTGCATGCTTTTTATACGCTCTTGAACTGGGGCGCCAAAACCAAGATCCCGGAAGACGCCGGCGATTTCCGGCTGCTGTCGCCGCGCGCGGCCAATGCGCTGCGCCAACTTCCCGAACGCAACCGTTTCTTCAAGGGTCTGGCGACCTGGATCGGCTTTCGCCAGATGCGGATCGATTACGAGCCCGAAGCGCGTGCCGATGGCCACTCCACATGGAACATGCGCCGCCTGATCGGGCTTTCGCTCAACGGGCTGACCGCATTCTCGGTCGCGCCTTTGCGGTTCGCGACCATGCTCGGCGTGGTGCTCGCGGTGATCGCTTTCATCTATGGCCTGCAGATCATCTACGAAACACTGGTCTATGGCGAGAAAGTGCCCGGCTATCCGTCGCTGTTCGTCGGCATCATGGTGCTCGGCGGCATGCAACTCATCATGCTCGGCGTCGTCGGCGAATATATCGGCAAGATCCTCGAAGAGATCAAAGGACGGCCGGTCTATTTCGTGGCCGAGCACGATGTGAAGCTCGCCGAAAGTGGCAAGAATGCCGAACCCGGTACGCGCACCGCCGCCGAATGAGTGCGCCGCAGCTTCGACACATCTGGCTTTGCGCCGACGATTACGGCATTTCGCCCGCGGTCAGCGCCGCGATCCGTGATCTCATCGCAAAAAGACGCATCAATGCCACGTCGGTCATGGTGGGAACGCCAAGCTTCACACCGGCTGAAGCGGCTGCGCTACGCGAAGCCGCCGGCGCGCAGGCTGCAATCGGCCTGCATGTCACGCTGACCGCACCGTTCCGCCCGCTCACGCCGGGCTTTGCGCCGTTACGGAGCGGCGCGTTCCTTCCGCTCGCGGCGATGGCCGGCCGTGCGCTCGCCCGCCTGCAAAACCCCGCTCTCCTTGAAGCGGAGATTTTGGCGCAGTTCGGCGCATTCAATCGCGTCTTCGGCCGCGCACCCGATTACGCCGACGGCCATCAGCATATCCACGTCTTTCCGCAGATCGGCGAAGCGCTGTTGCGCGCGATGAAGAAGGCGGCGCCGCAGGCCTGGGTCCGGCAATGCGGCCGCAGCGCCGCGGCGCAACGGCCCCTCACCGATCCGAAAGGGCTGATCCTCGACGCACTCAGCACCCGCTTTAATCGCCTCGCAGCGGCAAGCGGCGTGCGCACAAATTCGGCGTTCTCCGGCACCTATTCATTCCGCGCCGGCGCGGACTTCGCAAAACTGTTCCCGGGTTTCCTCGACGGCTTGCCGGCCGGCGGTCTCGTTATGTGCCATCCGGGTGAAGTCGACGCCGAATTGGCACGGCTCGATCCGCTGACCGATCTGCGCGAGCGCGAATATGCGTATTTTCTCGACGGCGTATTTCCACAACTTCTCGAAGCGCGCGGTTACACGCTGGCGCTGTGACGACCAGCCGGCAATGCAAGGCGGCGATACAGCTTTTAATAGTAATATATTGCTATTACTCGTATAAGTAGCGTACACTCCCCTTCGATTGCAATCGCGGTTGCATCTCATGGGGGTTCTCATGCCAATCAGCAAAACTGCAGCGGCCGATCGGGTTCGCGCGCGCGCCTATACCTCACCGACACTCGTACTTCTGGCGATGGACTGGGCGGCGGGAAAGGATTTCGAGGACTTTCTCGGCTTTGCGATACGCCGCTCGCCGGGTTTCGCCAAAGGCGAGCACGATGCCTATCTGGTCAACAAGATCGGCTTCCAACCGCCGACAAAAGACAGTCAACCGCTACCCAGCAATCTTGCGCCCTTCCAGAAATTTCTGTGGTGGGACGCCGCCATCAGCGATGCCGATCGCGGCAAGACATTTGTTTACACGATCACTCCGGTGCGCGGCACCGGGCCAAAAGACCTCGCACTTCAAACACAGGCCGAGTCTACCTTCTCGGTCATGGTTCCCGATGTCTCACGCGACGGAATTTCCACCTGGTTCAACCGCGCGGTCGTGAGCTCCCAGGCCTTCTCGCGGGAATTTCCGGAACCGCTTAAAGATATCGACGCCTGCATGCAGTGGCTTGCCAACGGCATGCAGAATGCGTTTCCGGCGTTGCTCAACAAGGCCAAAACCGTCGACGGCGCCATCTATCACCTCACCGACAACGAGTGGGTCATGCCCGCGCTGAAGCGGTTCAAAGGCGATCTCGACATCGTCTACGAGGACAGGAAAAACGACACGACGGATCTGCCGGCCATGAAGCTTCTCAGGCTGCCGGAAGGTCATGCCTGGCCACGCTCCAAGACCCACGCCGCGGCAGAATTCCAAGCTCGCGCAGACATTCACGCTGAAAACGTCGCGCGATGCCTGGGTCAAGGGCGCTTACAAGGCAGGTACCGCGGACGCTCTCGCCCGCACCACGCTCGCGTGATCAGATCACCACGACCTTGGTGCCGACCTTCACGCGGCCATAGAGATCGGTGACGTCTTCGTTGCGCATGCGGATGCAGCCGGACGACACGTTAGTGCCGATGGTCCAGGGCTCGTTCGAGCCGTGGATGCGGTAGAGCGTCGAGCCGAGATACATCGCGCGCGCGCCGAGCGGATTGTCCATGCCGCCGGGCATGAAGCGCGGCAGGTCGGGCCGGCGCGCCAGCATGTCGTCCGGCGGCCGCCAATCCGGCCATTCCTTCTTCGCCGTGATCGACTTCACACCCGACCAGGTAAAGCCCGGACGGCCGACACCGATGCCGTAACGCAGCGCCTTGTTGCCGTCTTCGACCAGATAGAGAAATTTGTTCGGCGTATCGATGATGATCGTGCCCGGGCTTTCCGTACCGCGATAGTCGACGACCTGCTTGTTGAATTTCGGATCGACCGGATAAGACGACATGTCGCCCTGACTTGAAGGCGCAAAGCCTTGCGGCCCGGGTGAACCCTGCGGCTCCGGCGTCTGGTAGGCGGGAGCGGCCGGCTGATAGCCGGCCTGCTGCGACGCCGGCGGCTGGTAGTAGTGCGCCTGGATCGTCGGCCCGCCGAAGATCGCAGCAAGGAAACCGCCGCCATTCGCCGCGGGCGGCTGCGGAGGTGGCGGCGGCAGGGCCGACGCGACTTGCTGTGCCGCGGGCGCGGCAGCGGGTGTACTCGCTGGCGCTGTCGCATAGCGCTGCGTCACGCTGCCGGTATAGGCCGGCTCGGCCGCCGCAGAAGCGTGGGCTTGCGGCGCGGCGGCGGCATAGGGTTGCGACGCCGGGTAGAAAGCCTGCCGCGCCGGAGCGGTAGAAGTCTGCAGCGCGGGAGCCACATACGGCTCCGACGCCGGGTAATAAGCCTGCCGCGCAGGAGCGGCATAGGTCTGTGGCGCGGCGACATAGACCGGCTGCGGCGCCGGCGCATAAGCCTGCGGCGCCGGTGCGTAAGCCGGCTGCGGCGCGGCCAGGTAAGTCGCCGGCGCGGGCGTGTAATACTGCTGACCCTGATATTGCCGAACCTGATACTGCTGAACCTGAACCGGATATTGCTGCTGCGGATATTGCTGCTGCATGGGCGCGGGCTGCTGCGCGCCGTAGACCGGCTGGCTCATCGCGTAGGGCGAGAACGTCATTTGAAGCGGATCGGCGAAAGCCGAACCCGACAGCGCACCAATCGAGAGCGCCGAAATCGCCGACACGCAAACACGCCGCATTGCTGCACTCGTTACTCAGGTTTCACGCGAAAGCCCGTTATGGGCCCGCACGACGAGTACAGACCCAAACCTCGACTGTTTGGTAAACAAATTGCGGCGGAGCGTTATTCGTACATTGTTCATCAAGTTAGAGTTGATTTTGTGTAAATGGCGGCGTCCCGATTAACCGGTCGTTGACGATTGGCGCGCGGCTGCCGCGGCGCAGCAGGCCGTGAACGCAGTGTTAAGCGGGCAAACTCTAGGGTGCTTGCGGAATTGCCCGGACAAGACATGCCCGCGCCACGCAAGATTTTCCGCATCGAAGAGACTGCCGTTGCGCCGCCGGCCCGCGGCGGCGATGACGCGCCTGCTCCGCTGCATCACGGTGAGATCATGGAGGCGCTCGGCGCGCTCCGCGCCATGATGGGCGCCGTGCCGCAGATGCGGGCCCAGACCCCCGCAAGCCAAGTCCCCGCAAGCCAGGTCCCCGAAAGCGCGGCTGCGACCGCACGGCTGGCAAGCGAGCTCAATCTGATCGCCGGCAGCCGGACGCAATTGCCCGTCGCGCACCTGACCCGCATCGCCGACGAACTGCAGGCGGTGATCTCAGGCACCGAGCAGGCGTCGCAAAAGATCCTCGCCACCGCCGAGGAGATCGATCAGCTCGCGAACAATCTGTCGGCGGCGCTCAAAGGCAAGATCGAGCAGGGGCTGGCGCAGGATATTTCCGACCTCGTCATCAGTATTTTCGAGGCGTGCAATTTCCAGGATCTGATCGGCCAGCGCATCACCAAGGTGATGACGACGCTCGAGGCCATCGAGGACCACGTCAGCGAAGTTCTCGAAGAGATCAACGAGGCGGCGGCGCCGCCGAGCGCCACGGCGCAATATCTGCACGGCCCGCGCCTCGACGGCGACAGCGGCCACGTTTCGCAAGCCGAAATCGACGCAATGTTCGCGGATTAAGCGTCATTCCGGGGCCACGCGCAGCGGGGAGCCCGGAATCCATAATCCCATGTTCAGCGAATATGGATTCCGGACTCGACGCTGCGCGTCGATCCGGAATGACGGAGGAATCGGACCTCGGTGCTTACTGCCGCTTCATCGCCGGCTTGCCGCGGGCCACGCCTTCGGCGGCGCAGCGTACATAGACGCCGGTGCCGTAGCGGCCGGCAACTTCGGGGTCGACCCAGCGCAGCACCATGGTGCGGCCGTCGAACGAAACGATCTCGCGATCCTGCGCGCCGCCGGCATCACCGGGCGGGCCGACATAGTTCTTGCCGCTCTGCGATCCCTTGAGCTGGAGTTCCTGCAAATCGGCGCTGTCGGCGAGATACATCATGACGCCGCCGTTCGGCCCGCGCGTGATATCCACCGGCTGTCCGCATTGGCCGCGCGCGGCCGCGGCCGTGCGCGCCAGATCCTCGTCCTTGTGGAAAGCGCCGTAGCCCCAGCGGCCGACGACCTCCTCCGGCCGGTATTTTGACGCAATGGCCGGCTGCGTCATTGGCGGCGCCACCTGCGCCTCGGGAGTCGGGGTATTGGAAGAGCAGGCCGCGAGCGCGAGCGCGGAAAATGCGATGCCGAATGCCACTCTTACACAGGACGCGCTCATGATGGGTCTCCCCGCACCGCGAAAGCCGGCACGGCCGCAACGGCCGCAAGCCGCATATGCGCCCGTTCTACCGCCTCGACCTTTCGACTTTGTTTCAAATCGTCCCCTCGCCTGCCCCGCAACCGAGCGTCATGGGTGATTAAGGCCCGGATTTGGCGGCTTGCACAGCCCCCCGCCGGCCCGATCCATTGCCGCTGGAATGACCCCTGCCCGCTTTGGCGCCGGCCTTAGCTCCTGGCTTTGGCTTCGAAGCCGGCCGCGGATCAACGAGCGGCGCCGACTTATGGATGCTCAGCGCCCGCATCCGATCGCGGTCATCGAAGAAATCGCTGTCGGCGCGCAAGCCCGCGGCATGGATGCCGGCGATGGCGCAGATATCGTCCATCTCGTTGGCGTCGCCGGTGACGCCGATGGCTCCCATCACCTCACCGGCTTTGTCGCGGATAAGTTGCCCGCCGCCTTCAAGGAACAGCGGATAATCCGCGAGGTTCTCGATCGATTGCATGAACAGCGGCTTTTCGTTCGCCTTCTGCAAAACGAGTTTTGAGGGCCGGCCGAGCGCCAGCGAGCCATAGGCTTTGCCGTAGCAGACCTCAAAGCGCAGCATCGAGGCGTTGTCCTCTTTCTGAAACGCCTTCACCCGCCCGCCGGCATCGAGCACGATCGCGCTCATGGGCCGGCATTTATGTTTCTTCGCCGCGGCAAAGCACGCAGCGATGATGGTGTTGGCCTCGTCGAGACTTAGCCCGCGCATTTTCAGTGTGTCTCTCCCCACATGTGCTGCCCCTGGAATGGGGCCGTCGCCCTGGAATAGGTCCGCTGCCCCTAGAATAGACGGTATCGCAAGGCAGGACACTGTCCTCCGGCAGTTCGCGCTGGTTCAAAGCCGAGGCGACGGCAGGTAACCTATCGGCCGGGCTTGCCTTGACACCGTCCACCCCAGCCCCTATTTCCCCAATGCCTCACTGGCACTCAAGTGTTAAGAGTGCCAAGGCACTGCAAAACAAGCACTTTTTTCCAACGCCAAAGCCGCCAAGTCCTCCATAAGGTTCGCGCGGCAAAGAGGGTAATCATGGCGAAAACGAAGTTCCGGCCGCTGCATGATCGCGTGGTCGTCAAGCGTATCGACGCCGAGGCGAAGTCCAAGGGCGGCATCATCATTCCCGACACCGTCAAGGAAAAGCCCTCGGAGGGCGAGGTCGTCGCCGTCGGCCCGGGTGGCCGCGACGAGGCCGGCAAGCTCATTCCGATCGGACTGAAGTCCGGCGACCACGTGCTGTTCGGCAAATGGTCCGGCACTGAGGTGAAACTCGATGGCGAGGAACTCCTGATCATGAAGGAGTCAGACATCATGGGCGTGATCGCCTGAGACTTTCGTCATGCCCGGGCCTGATCCGGGCATCCGATTTTCCGCGCGAAAAGATGGATCACCGGGTCAAGCCCGGTGACGACAAGCGGAAAAGCAAAAGAGAAACCCCAGGAGAGAACTAAATGTCCGCGAAAGACGTAAAATTTTCCACCGACGCTCGCGACCGCATGCTGCGCGGCGTCGAGACGCTCGCCAATGCGGTGAAAGTGACGCTTGGCCCCAAGGGCCGCAACGTCGTCATCGACAAATCCTACGGCGCGCCGCGCATCACCAAGGACGGCGTCACCGTCGCCAAGGAAATTGAGCTCGAAGACAAGTTCGAGAATATGGGCGCGCAGATGGTGCGCGAAGTCGCCTCCAAGACCAACGACAATGCCGGTGACGGCACCACGACGGCGACCGTGCTCGCCGCCGCCATCGTCAAGGAAGGCGTCAAGGCCGTTGCCGCCGGCATGAACCCGATGGACCTCAAGCGCGGCATCGACATCGCGGTCAGCGCCGTGATCGAGGACGTCAAGAAGCGCTCGAAGAAAGTCAACTCGTCGTCCGAAGTGGCGCAAGTCGGCACCATTTCCTCGAACGGCGACAGCGCCATCGGCAAGATGATTGCCGATGCGATGCAGAAGGTCGGCAACGAGGGCGTCATCACGGTTGAGGAAGCCAAGTCGCTCGACACCGAAGTCGAGATCGTCGAGGGAATGCAGTTCGACCGCGGCTATCTCTCACCCTACTTCATCACCAATGCCGAGAAGATGATCGCCGAGCTGGAGGACGTTTATATTCTCCTGCACGAGAAGAAGCTGTCGCAGCTCCAGGCCATGCTGCCGGTGCTCGAAGCGGTGGTGCAGTCGGGCAAACCGCTCCTCATCATCGCCGAGGACATCGAGGGCGAGGCGCTTGCCACGCTCGTCGTCAACAAGCTGCGCGGCGGCCTCAAGGTCGCGGCCGTGAAGGCGCCCGGCTTCGGCGATCGCCGCAAGGCCATGCTCGAAGACATCGCCATCCTTACCGGCGGCCAGCTCATTGCCGAAGATCTCGGCATCAAGCTTGAGAGCGTGACACCGGCGATGCTCGGCCGCGCCAAGAAGATCGTGATCGAGAAGGAAAAGACCACGATCGTCGATGGCGCCGGCAAGAAGAAAGAGATCGAGGCCCGCGTCAATCAGATCAAGGCGCAGATCGAGGAGACCACCTCCGACTACGACCGCGAAAAACTGCAGGAGCGGCTGGCCAAGCTCGCCGGCGGCGTTGCGGTGATCCGCGTCGGCGGCGCGACCGAGATCGAGGTCAAGGAGAAGAAGGACCGCGTCGAGGATGCGCTCAACGCCACCCGCGCCGCGGTCGAGGAAGGCATCGTGCCGGGCGGCGGCGTCGCGCTGCTGCGCGCCAAGAAGGCCGTCGGCAAGATCACCAACGGCAATGCCGACGTGCAGACCGGCATCAACATCGTGCTCAAGGCCATCGAAGCGCCGTTGCGCCAGATCGCCGAGAATTCCGGTGTCGAAGGCTCGATCGTCGTCAACAAGATCCTCGAGAACAAGTCGGAGACGTTCGGCTTCGACGCGCAGACCGAGGAATATGTCGACATGATCGCAAAGGGCATCGTCGATCCGGCCAAGGTGGTGCGCACGGCGCTGCAAGACGCAGCATCCATCGCCGGCCTGCTGGTCACGACTGAAGCCATGGTCGCCGAAACCCCGAAGGACGCGCCGGCGATGCCGGCAATGCCGGGCGGCGGTGGCATGGGTGGCATGGGCGGGTTCTAAGCCGGTCCACTTATCAACGGCAAAGGGCGCGGCCAAGGCCGCGCCCTTTTTATTCCGACACAGGCTATAATCGGCATAGAGATTGGGCGCGACAAGAAATTCGGAATAGCGCGGCGAGGCAAATCAGATGGCTTGGTTCAGAGAACCCGACTTCAAGGAACGGCAGAAGATGGCGGCGGCCGCCAAAAAGGCGGCGCTGGAGAAATTTCGCGCCAACGCCGGCGACCCGGCCACTGCCGAGCGGGCGCAATCGCGAGCGACAGAGGCGACCGATCGTGCCGCCGCCAAAAAAGTCCGCGACATTGAAAAGGCCGAGAAGAAAGCGCGTGACGCCGAACTGGCGCTACAGGCCAAACGCGAAGCCGCCGTCGAAGCCGAACGGGCCGCGACCGAGAAAGCCGAACACGAACTCGCCAAGCAAGCCGAGCAGAAGGCCGCACGCGACGCCCGCTACGCAGCCCGCAAGGGACGATCGAAAAAGAAGTAGAAAATTCGCGCCGGGCGGCTTCTCGTCCGTATATCCCCTCCCAACCGGTGCCCCGCTGCGAAGAGGCAGCGCGTAAGCGTCGCGGGAACGAATATCGGTGTCGTCATCGCCGGGCTTGTCCCGGCGATCTCGATACCGAAAGCCCAACATTGCCATGTCATCGGAATGACCGGGACAAGCCCGGTCATGACGCCAAAGGTGCTGCGTATTCGTCATTGCGAAAACCCGCGCCTTATCTTCCCCCGCAAGCAGCAAAGGGGAAGAACGAAGCGCGCCCGCATCAATTCGTCATTTGATGAAAGCGCATGGTGACGTCGCCGGAAAGCTCGATCATTTCGCCCTTCCAGCGCCACTTGGTCATGTGGACGATCATGTCGAGGAGATCGTCGTCGCCGGCGACGCGATCGGGACTGCATTGTCCATTGTCGCGAGCGCCCGGCGTGATCGCAAGCGAGCCATCGTCGCCGACAGTGACTTGCGCGCGTATGGACCCGCACCACAGATCGATCGAAGCCGAGCCGTCGTCCTCGATCTGGATCATCGGCAGGCGCTTCGAGCCCGTCTCCGGCTTGCTGTCGAGCATCAGTTCGATGCCGAACGGGAACGGCTCGGCCGCCTTCGCCATTGAAGACGCCGCCAGAACAAGAAGACATGACAGGAGAAAGGCGAAACGCATCGGCTTCAGTTTCACTGTGCTTCGGGCGCGATCTTTCGCGAAAACCGGCAATCCCTTTTGAAGACCAGGCCCGGAAACGAATGGGGCCGCCGAAGCGGCCCCACACAGCGCGTTGTAAACGAGCGTCAGGCTTTCGGCAACGCCGCGATGTCGGGGAAGAACAGGTAGCAGACGATCCCGATCAGCACGAGGTAGCAAAGCAGAACCAGCGTCCAGCCGAAATTGTGGCGGATCACCTCGCCCTCATTGCGCACGAACTCCGAGGTCGACACCCCGACGCTCGCGGTTTGCGGCGCGATCGGCTTGCCGATCTCGGCGCCTACCGAGTTCAACGTCGGCAACAGCATCAGCGGGAAGCCGAGCAGTTGCCCGACCAGCGCCTGGAACTTGCCGAACATGGCGTTGGTCGAGGTGTTGGAGCCGGACAGCGCGACACCGATGAAGCCGAGCAGCGGAGCGACAACGATGAACGCCGCGCCGAGCTTGGAGAACGCGCTCGCGAGCGAGCCGGCCATGCCCGAATAGTTGAACACATAAGCAAGGCCGAAGATGAAGACGCCGACGAGGCAGGCGCCCCACATCTGCGACCAGGTCTTGGCGAAAATCTCGCCGACCTGGCTCACGCTGACGCGCGACAGGATCGCAACCACGATCCACGACGCCAGGATCGCCGAGCCGCCGACGAAGGGCTTGAAGTCGAACGCCGCGGTGATCGTGGTGTTCGCCGTCAGCGAAGACGCCGCCGTGACCGCAAGATGCAGCCAGTTGACGCCGGGCAGCGACGACCACGGCCCGGTCCAGGCAACGACGATCGCGACCAGAACGATGATCGGCAGCCAGCCCTGGAATACTTCACCGGCGGTGAGCCCGTGACCCTCGGCCTGGGCTTCCTGCGCCGCCGTGATCGGCACTCCGCCATAACCGAGCGTCTGCGCCGGCTGCCAGAATTTCAGCAGGATCAGGAGGCAGGCGAAGCAGATGATGGCGCCGATCACGTCGGGCAGATACGGCCCGAGATAGATCGCGGTCGGCAATTGGCCGGCGACATAGCCGAGCGAGCCGACCACCGCGAGCGGCCAGGCGCCTTTCATGCCCTGCTTGCCGCTGACGAGGTAGAGCAGGATCCACGGCGGCAACAGCGCGAGGATTGCAACGATCTTGCCGACGGAGGCCGACAGCGCGAGGAGCGGCATGCCGGTGACGGCGGCAAGCGCGATGATCGGCGCGCCAAGCGCGCCGTAGGACACCGGCGCGTTATTGGCGATGGCAGCGACGCGGATGGCGTCGAGTGCCGGAATGCCGAGCGTGATCAGGATCGGCGCGACGAAGGCCCACGGATAGCCGAAGCCGACGAGGCCCTCGAGCAGCGCACCGAACGCCCAGGCGAACAGAATGGTCTGCACCCGGACGTCACGGGTTCCCTGCTGGATCAGCCAGCGCCGCAATTTGTCGAAGGCGCCGGTCGCCACCAGCGTATTGAAGAGCATCACTCCCCAAAACGTGATCCAGTCGACATTCCAAACACCGGTCGCGGAGCCGTAAAGATAGGCGCGAATCCCGTCGTCGAGCGGCATCTTCCAGACCCACAGGCCGAGCACGAAGGTGACGATCGAGCCGATCAGAACGGCAAGCCACGCCGACATCCGCAGGCCGGCGAGCAGGAACAGGAGCAACACAACCGGAATGAGTGCGACCAACCAGGTCAGAAACAGGTTTCCGGTAGGATCGAGAATTTGCGTGAACATGAAGTCCTCCCCAGCGCGTTCGTTTGAAGTCTTCTGTTGTAGGTTGCCCCTTCAGCGAGGTGACTGTGGGCGCGTGCCGCTTTGCGCGGCATCATTTGCGCCCGATTTACTGCCACCTTGCCGTAAATTAATGCAATTCGCGGCCAATGCCTATCTGCAATAGCCATAATTCACCCCGACAACCAATGCCGCTGTGGATTGCTTCGTGATATTGCAGCGCATCATCGGGGCCGTTGCGATGGCCCCACCCCTTACCGCCGCAATGCCAGGTGATGGCGCCACATTGCGCTGCGTCCTCAAATCCGGAGGTCTTTCGTGACACGACTTGCTGCGACGCTCACCACGATCTGGCGGTTATCACTACCCTACTTCCAATCAGAAGATCGCTGGGCGGGACGTCTTCTGCTTGGTGCGGTGGTTGCTATCGAGCTATCGATCGTCGCTATCACCGTCATTTTGAACCAGTGGTACAATCGGTTTTACAATACGCTGCAGGATCGCAACTGGGACGCTTTCGTCAGCGCCATTCTGTTTTTCTGCGCGCTCGCCGCGATCTTCACCGTGCTCGCGGTCTATCAAAACTATCTGAATCTATGGCTCCAGATCCGCTGGCGGCGCTGGATGACGCAGACCTATCTGCGGCAATGGCTCAACACCGCGAACCACTATCGCATGCAGCTTCTCGGCGACGCCGCCGACAACCCCGACCAGCGCATCGCCGACGACCTGCAAATGTTCGTCCAGCAGACGCTCTCCATCGGCATCGGCCTTTTGAACTCGGTGGTGACGCTGTGCTCCTTCGTCGTCATCCTGTGGACGCTGTCGAAAGACGCGCCGCTGCATCTGTTCGGCATGTCGCTGGCGATTCCCGGCTATCTGGTCTGGGCGGCGCTGATCTACGCCATCATGGGCACCGTGGTGACGCATCTGGTCGGCTGGCCGCTCATTCCGCTCAACTTCCAGCAGCAGCGGTTCGAAGCCGACTTCCGGTTCAACCTGGTGCGCACGCGCGAAAATTCCGAGCAGGTTGCGTTGCTGCATGGCGAACCCGCCGAGCGCGAACGGCATATCGGACGGTTCGGCATGATCGTCACCAACTGGATTGCGATCATGAAGCGGCAGAAGAAGCTGACCTTCTTCACGCAAAGCTATTCGCAGGCTTCGGTGATCTTTCCCTATCTAATGGTGAGTCCGGTCTATTTCGCCGGCGCCATGCAACTCGGCGGCCTGATGCAGACCGCCTCCGCCTTCGGCAGCGTGCAGAGCGCCTTGTCCTATTTCGTGAGCTCCTATCAGTCGATCGCGCAATATCGTGCGGTAATCACGCGGCTTGAGGGATTTCAGCGCGCTATCGTTGCCGGGCGCGACGTCGCGCTGCCGCCGTCGGCCATCGCGGTGCTGGAGACCGGGCCGGCAAACGCGATTTCGATCGATGCGCTCAAAGTCAGCCTGCCGCAGGGCGAGCCGCTGATTGACGCCGACCACCTCGCATTTGCTCCCGGCGAGCGCGTGCTGGTGACTGGCCCGTCGGGCGCCGGAAAGTCGACCTGGTTCCGCGCCATCGCCGGAATCTGGCCGTTCGGATCGGGCCGCGTCACGCTTCCCGAAGAGGCCAAGGTGATGCTGCTGCCGCAGCGGCCTTATTTTCCGGTGGCGAGCCTTGCCGCGGCCGTGACTTATCCGGCCAAGGCCGGAACATACAGCGATACAAGCGTCGCCGAGGCAGTCGCCGCGGTCGGCTTGCCGCAATGGGCCGCACGGCTCGGCGAGGAAGCGCACTGGAACCGCATGCTGTCACAAGGCGAGCAGCAGCGCCTTGGGATCGCGCGCGCGCTTCTTGCCGAGCCCGATTATCTCTTTCTCGACGAGGCTACGGCGTCGCTCGATGAGGCTGCGGAAGCGGCGCTATACCGCTTGCTGCAGGAGCGGCTCAAAGATACCGCCATCATCTCGATCGGCCACCGCTCGACGCTCGGCGCTTTCCACCGCCGCCGTATCGAGATCACCCCGCACAGCGGCAGCGCCGCGCAAGTCCGCGACGTTCCGCTGGTTACGGCGGCGGAGTAACGCGGGACACCCGGCTGCGTCCGAACACCTCTCCACTCATTCCCGCGTACGCGGGAATCCCGTTCCGCGCTTCAAAAGCGAATGTGGGTCCCCGCTTTCGCGAGGAAGAGCGGAAGCCGGACGACTTACACGCCCAAAACGAAACGGCCGGTGGCGTTTCCGCCACCGGCCGTGATTTGGAGACGCTCAGCTAAATTAGTGGATGTTGCTGAGGTTGGTCGCGAAGGAGAGTTTCGCGACGAAGGCGGCCGAGCACCAGTTGGAGCCGAGACCATCAGTATTCTGCGAGGTCACATTACCGACGGCGAATGAGGAATTCGACGCGCTGGTAAAGGCGTTACACTGAGACTTGGTCAGGTTGGTGTCGTAGTAGCGCAAATCCAGCGTGAAAGCCTTCCATGTGAAGCCAAGGCCGGCATCCCAGTTCCAGTAGCTGGTGTACTTCGTGCCACCAGGCTGTCCAAGACCGGCGGCAGCGCCGTTCGGGAGGCCAGCAACCGGCAATCCACCGTAGAATACGTCGCTGGTGCCGAGTGCCCAGTAACCAAGGTCGCCGGAGACATACATACCGAGGCCGTTGGTAAACAGCGTGCTCGGGGCGGTGTAAGTGATGTTACCGACCGTGTACCAGCCGCTCGCGCCCGTGTTGGACACTGACGGAGAATACCATTCCTGGATGCCGGTGGCCCACTGGTCGTTAAATGTGTACGTCGCCTTGGCGTACCATTCGATGAAGCTCTCGTTGGACTTAACCACATTGCCGTTGCCAGCTATGCCGGCAAAACTCTTGCTCGGCACAATCGCGCCAGCAGGCGCGTTGTTACATCGGCCTTGCGGAGCAGCTGCAGTCGGTACAGCACCGAAGCAATTGCCGTCCGGGTACCAGTAGTACCAAACGCCGAAATCGAGCGCGAGCTTGTCGAAGGTCGGGCGAATGCCGCCGTAGAAGTCGATTTCAGCAGAGGCGTTATTCGGGAAGTCGATGCTCTCACCCGAGATGCCGGCGTAGTACTGCCACATCGGGCTCTGCGTATACCGCAGCTCGAAGCCGGCCTGCGTCGACGGATTGTGCGCAGACTGGGTGATGCCGCGGAAGTTATAGTCGTTCATCAACGCCGCGCTGATGGCAACATCCCACGGCGAAGGCGGCGGCGCTGCCGGCGGTGGGGCTTTGACTGCCATGTCGGCGGCCATCGCGGAGGAAGCGGCCATGCCGGCCAGCAGAACCAACGATAAAGCGACTCTCTTCATAACTTGCCCCTTTTCTTGTCTCCGCCTGTACTCGGTCGGCTTGCCGCCGACCCCCCTACAGACACCATCCCCTGCAGCGCCCGGTGCGCAGCGTGAACATTCATGAATTCTTCAATTTTGATTGCAAACAGCCAAGCTTAAAACGGCAGCAAGTGCTGACTTTTTATGCTTTCGTGGGACAACTTCGGCGTTTCTTAGGGAGTGTGGCAGGGAGGTTACACTTTTTGCCGTGTTCCATGGCCCCAAACGGCTTGCCAAGCCGGCATTTTGATCCGCCGGCCTGCGTTTGATGATCGCAGCCACGCGCCCTATCTATGATTCCCGGCAATGACGAACGAGCCGAAGAGGAGCGCAGCATGAAGGCGATTGTCGATGGCCAGACCGTTGCCCAGAGCAACGACATCGTGGAATGCAACGGATACCAATACTTTCCGCAACAAGCCGTGCGCACGGACTGGCTCGAAAAGGCCGATAAAACCGCCGACGACCAGGCTTGTCCGCACGGCGTGCAGTTCTACGACGTCGTTGTCAGCGGCAAGCGGCACGAGCGCGCCGCATGGTCGTACGAGGCGCCCCGGCCGGAAATGAAACAGGTCGGGGGCCGATTCGGCTTCTGGCAGGACGTCGAGGTCCTCTAGGAAACGCTACGCCGCCGCGGCCTTTTTGCGGTTGGCCTCAAGGCGCGCGTCGACCAGCGCCACCTGGGCGTCGATTGCCGCGATTGCTCAGGCCCTTCTGCCGGGCGATGAGCTGAACCAGCTTGTCGGCGCGCTCGATATTGGGCGCCCCGTTCTGCAGCGCGCGGGCCGCCGAAGCCGGCCGCGTCAGGGACTGCGCCGCAGCGGCATATTTCTCGAACGGGACCAGATCTTCCGGCTTGGCGCCGAGCTTCACGCACAGGTCGAAGACGAAGTTATAGACGCTGCGCGACGTCTCGATGTCGCTGTGCACGGCCTCTTGCGCGGTGCGCATGCCGTCCTTGGTGACGCAGCGGTAATTGCCGGCGAGCAGCATCGCCCATTTGGCGAGCGGCACGAAGATCGAGTCGTAGACCTTGAGCTTCACCGGCAGTTCGATCTTGCCCTCCGGCGTGTCGAAGCGCGCGTTTTCGACGTCCTTTTCGAGCTGGCGGAGGATCGCCGTGCTCTTGTCGTCGTCGAACCGGGCGCATTTGAAGTTGGTCGGCAGCGTGACGAGGAGGAAGTTGGCCTTCTCGTCGGGCGGACGGATCGCCTGCGGATCGGGACTGTTGAGCGTCATCGTCTTGGGATCGAACGAGTCCCACACCGTCGGATCGGTATAGGCGGGGCGGAGCGCCTCGTAATCGAGCCCCGGGATGCGCTTGATATAGGGCAGCGGCGGCATGTTCATGATCGACATGCAGGGCACGCGCGACTTCGCCACAGCGTCGAGGAGTTCGCGCACGCCGGGTGAACGGTATTGCGGCTCCTGCATGCACAGGCCGACGAGATCGTATTGTTTCGGGTCGACGCCGGCGGCGGGACCGGCCGTGACCTTGCCGGGAAGCTTTTGGGATTCGAGAAGGATCGGGTCCTTGCGGCCGCGGATCGGCAAGCGAACCTTGAAGCCCTCGGCGTTGATCAGGTCGGCTTCCGCGGGCAGGCAGACAAGATGGATCGAATGACCGCCGAACAGGAGTTTCGATGCGAGCAGCGAACCGTAGGACGCGCCCATCAGCAGGATTTTGTAGGCCATAACGCACACCTCCTCGACAGCCGAACGAAGCCGGCTTCCGCCGGCGCTCGATCAGCGGTTCCACACCGCCAATCTCATTTCACGGCCAATGCTATTGGCCGTACCAAGTCTTTGCAATGTCTGGTCTTTGCAATGCCAAAACGGTGCGAACCGGCGGCGCCACGCGCCGCCGGCTTGGCGAAAGACCGATCGTCAGCTTCCGCTGCCGCCGCCGCCAAATCCCGAGCCCGAAGGCGGGGTCCATGACGGAGCCGGTGCAGGGCGGGCCGGAGCCGGCGCAGGGGCGGGAGCCGCCATCGGCGCGGCCTTGGGCTTCGGCATCGCCGCTTTAGGCTTCGGCGCCGCTGCTTTCGGCTTCGACTTCTTCGCGGCTTTCTTTGCTTTCTTCTTCGGCGCGCTCTTTTTCGCTACTGATTTTTTCTTCTTCGCGGCGACGACCTTCTTGCCCTTTTTCTTCGCCTTTTTCGTCTTCGACTTTGCCTTCTTTGACTTCTTCGCCATGATCAAACCTCCCAATCCTTGCCACCGATCCTGAAATCTTTCGGTCTCCAATGTTCCCGTCGAACTGGAGACCGGCGTTGCGACACGACACCGGCTTTGAGTCCGGCTCAGCCCGCCGCCGTTATAGGGTGCATCGCCGCACGCGGCTGAAGCTCCCGGAGCGTCGGCGGACAAGGCCCCCCGGTGGCCCAATCGATCAACTCGACCGTATGGACAGCTGGAAGATCCGTGCCCGCTGCGATCTGCGTGATGCAACCGATATTGCCCGCTGCGATCACGTCAGGTCGCACTCTTTCGATAGCCGCGACTTTACGCTCGCGCAGCCGCATTGCAATGGCGGGCTGCAGAATGTTGTAGGTGCCGGCCGAGCCGCAGCACAGATGACCGTCCGGAACATCCTTCACCACGAAGCCAAGCTTGGCCAGAAGCTCCCTCGGCTCCTTCGTGATGCGCTGTCCATGCTGCAGCGAGCAGGCGGAGTGATAGGCGACGGCGAGCCCCGATGCTTCACGGCCGAGGCCAAGCTGAAGAGTGGCGACATATTCGGTGATATCCTTGGCCAGGCCCGAGACCCGGCGCGCACGTTCCGCGTAAGCGGCGTCGCCGCGCAGCATGAAGCCGTAGTCCTTGACTGTCGTGCCGCACCCAGATGCCGTGATCACGATCGCGTCGAGCCCGTCGATCGCGGTCCAGGCGTCGATATTGGCGCGCGCCTGCCGCAGCGCGTCGTTTTCGCGGCCCATGTGGTGAACCAGCGAGCCGCAGCAGCCTGCGCCATCGGCCAAGACCACCTCGATATTGTGACGGCTTAGCACCCGGATCGCGGCGGCGTTGATATCGGGCGCCAGCAGATCGTTGACGCAGCCCGACAGAAGCGCCACGCGGGCCTTGCGCGAGCCTTCGGCCGGAAACGTCTGCGCCACGCGCGGCGCATGCGGTCGGTGCCGCGGCGCCAGCCGCAGCATCGCGGCAATGCGATCCAATCCGATCGCCGCCGCGAGCGGCGCCAGAGGCTTGGCGAGGCGTGCAGCGCCAAGCGCAAGCCGAAAGCGCTGCGGATAGGGCATGAGCTTGACGAGCAAGGCGCGCAGCAAGCGGTCGCCGAGTGGCCGCCGGTATGTCTTTTCGATATGGGCGCGGGCGTGATCGACCAGATGCATGTAATGGACGCCGGACGGACACGTCGTCATGCAGGCCAGGCACGACAGGCAGCGATCGATATGTTTTGTGATCTCCGCCGTCGCCGGCTGGGCGTTCTCCAGCATGTCCTTGATGAGATAGATGCGCCCGCGCGGCGAATCGAGCTCGTTGCCGTCGAGCACATAGGTCGGGCACGTCGCGGTGCAGAAGCCGCAATGCACGCAGGCGCGCAAGATCTTGTTCGATTCCGCGATGTCCGGATCGGCGAGCTGCGCCAAGGTGAAAGAAGTCCGCATGTTACACGCCCGCCCACATGCGCCCGGGATTGAGCACACCGTGCGGATCGAAGCCGCCGCGGACGCGTTTGGTCAAGGCCGCCAATCCTTCGGGTTCGGGTGTGAATACGTCGACTTTCGCGCGCACCGCAGCCGGCGCGCGAATCAGCGTGGCATGGCCGCCGGACTTGGCGACCGTTGCGCGCACGAGCGGTGCACTGGCGTCGTCCGCGGGCGGCAATGCCGCCCAGATGAGGCCGCCGGCCCAATCGTAGAGAACTTCCGCGTTGGCCTCGGCGACAAGCGCGCGGCCGACGTCGCCGCCCTGTGTCGGCGCCGTCGAAATACGCCAGATGTCGCGGTCGCCGGCCGGCCCCTTCGCGGCAAACGGCGCGACGTCGCGGATCGCGCGCCACAACGCGCGCGACGATTGTTCCCCGAGCGTCGCGAGCGAGCCGAACGGGGCAAGGAGCGTTTCGAGAATGGCCTTCCTTTGCGCGACCGATGGCGCGACGCCTTCGAGACGGAATGCAGTCGTTGCCGCCTGCGCGCCGGAAGTCTCGGCAATGCGCGCCGCGACCGCCACCGGCAGATGCGCCGCCGCCGAGACGTCGCCGAACGAACTGAGCGCCGCCGCCATCACCTTGCGCGCCGTGACGTCATTCTGGCCGAGCACGAGGACCGTCTGCTCGGTTTCGGAACGCGGCAGCGTCTTGATTGTCACGTCGGTCATGGCGGCAAGCGTGCCCCAGGAGCCGGCGAGGAGCTTGCATAGGTCGTAGCCGGTGACATTTTTGACCACGCGGCCGCCGGACTTGAAGATTTCGCCGCGCCCGGACACCGCATTGACGCCGAGAAAGTGGTCGCGCGCCGCACCGGCCTTGATGCGGCGCGGCCCCGACAGGTTCGCTGCGATCACGCCGCCGATTGTGCCGGCGCCGGTTTGCCCACCGAGCAGGATTGCATAATCCATCGGTTCGAAGGCGAGTTCCTGCCTGCTTGCCGCCACCAGCACTTCAATTTCGGCGATCGGCGTTCCGGCCTTCGCCGACAGAACCAACTCCTCCGGCTCATAAAGCGTGACGCCGGAAAGTCCCGAAAGGTCGAGCGAAGCATCCCATTGCGCGGCGCGGCCGATCGCGCGCTTGGTGCCGCGGCCGACGAGTTCAAGCGTCTTGCCCTCGGCCAGCGCCCAGCCAATCGTTTCTTCAACCTCCTTGGCGTCGCGGGGTTTGAGTGTATCGGCCATGATCTGCTTTATGACCCGCTTTATTCCGCGGCGTCCGCAGCGGAGACGGAACCCGCAAACGCCGGCATGATGTCGCGGGCAAAACGATTCAGTTGCTCACTGCCGCCGGAGGCAATGAGCAGGACATAAGCAACACCGGCCTCGCGCAACGCGTCCAGCATTGTGCAGATCTGTTCCGGGGTTCCGTACATGGCGTTCTCTTCGGTGCCGCCTGCCTTGTCGGCGTAAGCCAGCACATGCGAGCCGCGCTGCGTTCCGTCGGGCGCGCGCGAAACATCGACGGTGCGCTTGGTATAGGCCGCGACCCGCACCAAAGCGGCCTGTCTGTCGGCTTCGTCCTTGGCCACATAAAGCTGACGCGCCACCGCAACCTGCGACGGATCGAACGGCAGGCCGCGCAGCTTGCGCTCGGATTTGTAAATGCCGATACGTTCGGCAAGCTGCTGCGGACTGGCATATTGATCGAGGATGAGCTTAAAGCCGCGCGCGGCGGCGCGGCGGATCGAGGGCTCGCTTCCGGCCGCGACCCAGAGTGGCGGATGCGGTTTCTGCGCCGGCGGCGGCTCGACGACGATGTCCTCGAAATGCCAGAAGCGGCCGCGATGCGAGAAACGCTCGCGCTCCGTCCACGACCGCAGCATCACCGCAAGCGCCTCCTCGAAACGCGCCTCGGCTTCTTCCGGTGCAATCTGGAAACCTTTGAACTCGCTGTGCCGATAGCCTTTGCCGATGCCGAAATCGAAACGGCCGCCGGAGATCAGATCGAGCGTCGCCGCCTGCTCCGCCAAGAGCACCGGATTGTGCCAGGGCAAGACCATCACCGCCGAGCCGAGGCGGAGCGTCTTGGTGCGCATCGCCAACGCCATGAGCAGCATCAGCGTCGACGACACCTGGTTCCAGCCGGTGAAGTGATGCTCGACAAGAAAGCTCGATTGAAAGCCGAGCGCTTCGGCCTCGACATTGAAGTCGAGATAGTCGCGAAAGCCCTGGCCGGTTTCCGGGCCAAAGGCGTTGTTATTGGCTTGCGCCGACGTGAAGAGACCGAATTTCATGGTGCATGTTTCTCGCGGATTAAACTTACGCAATAAAACGAACGCGCGCGACCGTCCCGGCCACTAATGGATATAGCCGGAGGATACGTCCATGAAACACGCAATTGTCGCTTCCGCGATCCTGCTCTGCGCTGCACTGAACACACAGGCTCACGCCGATTCCGCAACGGCCGGAGCGTCCGGACAAACCGCCGCACCAACCCATGCCGCATTGCAGCAAGCTAAAAAGAAGCCCCGGCACGTCCGCACGGTGCACGCGTCACAATCGTCCTCGGTCGTCACCTACAATCGCGACTCCAAGGATCCGAATGTCGGCTGGCACACGCAGGGCGGCCTGCGCGTCTGCACCGAGGATTGCGACAACCCTGAGATTCCCGGGTCGGGCTATACGTGCAAAAACGTGAACGTCCTCGGCATGGCGATGCGCGAGTGCGACAGTTCAAATTATTAGCCTCACTTAAAACCGCGGAATATCCGGGAACGGCACGCGGCCGGCATGCACGTGCATGTGGCCGAGTTCGGCGCAGCGGTGCAGCGTCGGGAAAACCTTGCCGGGATTAAGCAGGCTTTTGCTGTCGAACGCGCATTTGAGCCGCTGCTGCTGGTTGAGATCGGCTTCCGAGAACATCACCGGCATCAGGTCGCGCTTCTCGACGCCGACGCCGTGCTCGCCGGTCAGCACGCCGCCGACCTCGACGCAGAGCCGCAAAATATCGGCGCCGAATTTTTCGGCGCGATCGAGCTGATCGGGATCGTTGGCGTCATAGAGGATCAGCGGATGCAAATTGCCGTCGCCGGCGTGGAACACATTGGCGACGCGCAAATCGTATGTCTTCGATAATTCCTCCATGCGGCGCAGCACCAGCGGCAATTTCGCGCGCGGGATGGTGCCGTCCATGCAGAGATAATCGGGCGAAATGCGTCCCACCGCCGGGAATGCCGCCTTGCGGCCGGCCCAGAACAATAGCCGCTCCGCTTCGGAGGTGGAGACGCGCACCGTGACGGCGCCGCATTGCTTGGCGATCGCCTCGACGCGCTCGAGCAGATGATCGACTTCGTCGCGCGGCCCGTCGAGCTCGACGATCAGCAGCGCTTCGACGTCGAGCGGATACCCGGCATGAACAAATTCCTCGACGGCGTGAATGGCCGGGCGGTCCATCATCTCCATGCCGCCCGGAATGATTCCGGCGCCGATGATCCTGGCGACACACTCGCCGCCATCCTCGGATTTGTTGAAGCCGATGAGCGCCGCACGCGCGGTCTGCGGCTTCTTCAGGATGCGCACCGTCACTTCGGTGACGACGCCAAGCAGTCCTTCGGAGCCGGTGACGATACCCATGAGATCGTAGCCGGCGGCATCGAGATGCTTGCCGCCGAGGCGCAAAATCTCGCCAGTCATCAGGACGATCTCGCAGCCGAGCACGTTATTGGTGGTCATGCCGTATTTCAGGCAATGCACGCCGCCGGAATTCTCCGCCACATTGCCGCCGATGCTGCAGGCGATCTGCGACGACGGATCCGGCGCGTAATAGAAACCGGCCTGCTCGACCGCCTGCGATACGGCGAGATTGGTGACGCCGGGCTCGACGACCGCGACGCGATTGTCGAAATCGATCTCGCGGATGCGCTTGAATTTTGACAGCCCGAGGAGGACGCCGTCGCCGAGCGGCAGCGCACCGCCCGACAGCGATGTCCCGGAGCCTCGCGGCACGACCTTGATGCCTTCGCGGTAGCAATAGGCCAGCACGGCCGAAACCTGCGCGGTGGTTTCCGGCAGCACCACCACCATCGGAATCTGACGGTAGGCCGTGAGTCCGTCGCTTTCGTAAGGGCGCATCCCGGCTTCGGAATCGATCACGCCCTCGCCGGGCACGATGGCCCGCAGCGCCGTAACGATTTCGGCGCGGCGCGCCAGCACGGCATCATCCGGCAGCGGCATTGCAATCGGCATGGCGGCCCTCATAAGCGCGTCGGCGTCTATTATAGCGAAAACCCACAACGAAAACCCGCAACGAAAACCGATGTCACGTGCGCGCAGGGCAGATGCGCTTTGATGTCATCGGGCCATGATGGCCGTTGACACGCACAAGCGGCCTCGCTTGAACGGACGCGCTACGCATTTGCGGCCGCAGGGAGCCTAAATCGCCCCAAAGCGTTAGGGAGACGAGATGACGCCTAAATTGATTGCGGCGGCGGCGCTGGCCGCGGCAGCGCTAACCCAGATACAGACGGCTTCGGCGCAGGACGCCGCCAAAGGCCAGCATTCATTCGGAAAGTGCCTGCCGTGTCACTCCATCGGGCCGGGCGCAACGAACAAGGTCGGCCCCGAACTCAATGGTCTCGATGGGCGCCATTCCGGCACGGCGCCGAACTTCAACTATTCCGACGCCAACAAGAATTCCGGGATCGTGTGGGGCGAAACGACCTTCAAGCCCTATATCAGGGATCCGCGTGGCGTGATCCCGGGCACCAAAATGACTTTCGCCGGCATCACCAACCCGCAGGAGATCGACGACCTGTGGGCTTATCTCAAGCAGTTCGACGCCGACGGCAACACCAAGAAGTAGATCGCCGCGCGGCTTGATCCCGGTCAACACCGATGTCATCGGACGTGCGATAGTCATACGCGCCGTTGCAGGGGAAACGCCGCCACAAGACGCCAGCAGGAGACCCAACCATGATCAAAGACATTGTCGTCAATCTCAGCGTCAGCGAGGAAGTCGGTCCGGCCGGCGATTATGCGGTTTCCGTCGCCAGCGCATTCAAAGCGCACCTCACCGGCATCGCTTTTGTGTACGACCCGGTCGTTCCGGTTTCGGGCACGGGTTACATCCCCGCCGAAATCATCGAGACCCAGCAGGCCGACAACGAAAGCGCGGCGAAGGCCGCCATCGACCGCTTTTCCTCGGCAACCAAACGCGAGGGCCTGTCCGCCGAGCCGCTGACGGTGACCGCGAGCCTTGCCGGCGCCGGCGATCAGTTCGCCCGCGTCGCCCGGCGCTTCGATCTTGCCATTGTCGACCAGTCCCGGCCCGAAACGAGTTCGATGGAAGAGGTCATCGCCGAGGCGACGCTGTTCGGGTCCGGCCGGCCGATGATCGTGGTGCCGTATATCCAGAAAGGCCCGCTCAAGCTCGACAACGTCATGTTGTGCTGGGACGGCAGCCGGCAGGCCGCACGCGCGATCGCCGACGCCATGCCGCTTTTGGTGAAGGCCGGCAGCGTCGAGATCGTCATCATCGCCAACGAGCGCGGCAAACAGGACGAAATCGAGGGCGCCGATATGGGTGAGCATTTGGCCCGTCACGGATTGAAGATCGACGTCAACCGCATTGCCGGCGGCAATATCGACGTCGCCGACGCGCTCCTGTCGCACGCCGCCGACAGCGGCGCCGATTTCATGGTGATGGGCGGCTATGGCCATTCGCGCCTGCGCGAGTTCGTGCTCGGCGGCGTGACGCACACGATCCTGCGGTCGATGACGGTGCCAACGCTGTTGTCGCACTAAAGCGGCGAGAAACCACACAGGTCATCATGGCATTCACACTTTACAACGCACCGCAATCGACGTGCAGCCAGCGCGTCCGTTTCGTCCTCAACGCCAAGAAACTGCCTTTCACCGAGGTCAAGCTCGACCTTCTCGCCGGCGACCAGCTCAAGCCCGATTATCTGGCGCTCAATCCCAACGGCGTCGTGCCGACTCTCGATCACGACGGGGCGATCGTGATCGATTCAGCGGTGATCATTGAATATCTCGACGAGGTCGCGTCTGCGCCGGCGAATTTCACGCCGCGCGATGCAGTAGTGCGCGCGAACATGCGCGCGCTGCTGCGTTTCATCGACGAGATGCCGGCGCCCGCGGTGCGGGTACCGACGTTCAACCTCGCCTTCCTGCCGCGCTTCTCGGCGATGACCGAGGAGGAATTTTTGGCCTTCGCCGAATCCAAGCCGCTGCGCAAGGAGTTCATGCTGGCGATGGGCCGCAAGGGATTCCCGCAGAAGGATATGGACGCGGCGCTCGCGCGCCTGCGCCGCACTTACGAGCGCATGGACGCCGAGATCGAGAAAAGCGGCGGTCCCTGGCTCCTCGGCCGCGACATCACGCTCGCGGATGTTTCAGTCATGCCGGCGATCGTGCGCATGGCCGATCTCGGGCGCGACGCCGATTGGCAGGATTTGCCGCGCATCCAGCGCTGGTACGACGCCATTCGCGCCCACCCGGCTTACGTGCCGACCTATTATCCGGGCTCGCTCCTCACCGAGCGGTTTCCGCATCTGCGCAAAGCCGGATAGCTGAACTAGGCCGGTTCCGGCAGTGCGGTCTGAACGACGAGCCCGCGCGCACGTGCATCGGCAACGCCCAGCGCCCGCAGGGCAACAAGCGCCAGCGACTGGACGTGATCGCGCTCGCGCTGGGAGGCGTCCGGCGCCAGCGGCCCGATCAGGCCTTCGATGAGAAGCCCGACGAGAGCCGCGGCCGAAAGCGCCGCATCCTGCTCCGGCAAGTGACGGCCGGCTATGGCCGCGGCAATACGCGACGAAAATTCCGCCGCGAGCGATTTGCGAAAGGCGAGCCGCGCGGCATCGAGTTCGGCTTCGACCGGCTCGGCAATCGCCGCGAAGGTGAGGCGGCGTTCGCGCAAGGACCGGGCGGCAAAGGTCATGATCGCTGCCGCGAGCGCCGACAGCGGTCCCGGCGCGACGGCGGCCGCGCGCCGCAGCGCCGCTATCTCAGTCCCGGAAATTTCCGCGAACAAGGCCTCGACCAGATCGGTCTTGCCGGGAAAGTACCGATAAACGGTGCCGACCGCGATTCCGGCGCGTTGCGCCACCGGTGCGATCTGCACCGCCGCCATGCCGCCTTCGCGCGCCGCTGCGCGCGCTGCAGCGATGATCGCCGCATGCCGGGCGGCGAGCCGGCGCGTGACATTCTCGGTGCGGCGATACGGCATCTGACTGGACTCGGATGCAATAACTGAACCACGATTTAACATACGCGGCAACGCATCGCAGGGTCCGTTTTGCGCTTTGGCGGCTAGCGCTCCTCTGGCACTGTGCGGACCGGTCCGGGGAGACAATCATGATTGGCAGATTGGGTATCGCGGCCTGCGCCGCGGCTTTGTCGTTCGGCGCGCTGCCACTGGGCGCGAGCACGCCTGCCGCCGCAGGAGATTATCCGGATCATCCGATCACGATGATCGTGCCGCTTGCGCCAGGCGGCTCGACCGACACGCTCGGCCGGATCATCGCGAAAAACATGAGTGCGACGCTCGGCCAGACGGTGGTCGTGGAGAATGTCTCCGGCGCAGCCGGCGTTGTCGGCGTGACCCGCGGCGAGCGCGCCGCTCCCGACGGCTACACGATCCAGTGGGGCATGTGGGGAACCAATATGGCGAACGGCGCGATCTATCCGCTCGACTTCGACCTCCTCAACGATCTCGAGCCGATCGGGCTCGCCGCGACGCAGCCGTTCTTCATCGATGCGCGCAAGAACTTTCCGGCGAACAATCTGAAAGAACTGGTCGCCTGGCTCAAAGCCAATCCCGGCAAGGCGACCATGGGAACGTCAGGCGTCGGCTCACCGAGCCACGTCGCCGGTGTGCTCATGGAGCAACTCGTCGGCGCGAATTGGCAGATGGTGTCCTATCGCAGCGCCGGGCTTGCGACGCAGGATCTCCTCGCCGGCTTCACCGACCTGCAACTCGACACGCCGGCGGTGTCGCTCCCGCACGTGAAATCCGGAGCGCTGAAGGCCTATGCGGTCACGGCCAAGCAGCGCATCGACGTCGCGCCGGATATCCCGACGACCGACGAAGCCGGATTGCCAGGATTCTATTTCTCGTTCTGGCACGCGATGTGGGCGCCGAAGGGCACGCCGAAGCCCATTATCGCCAAGCTCAACGCGGCGCTGGTAGCGGCGCTGGCCGATCCCGAAACGCACCAGCGGCTCCTCGATCTGGCGCAAATCATCTATCCGCGCGACCAGCAGACGCCCGAAGCGCTGCATGCCTTCCAGAAAGCCGAGATCGAGAAATGGTGGCCTATCATCAAGGCTGCGGGCATCAAGGCGGAGTGACCGATCACTATTGTTTGCTTGGCGCTGAAGCCGGCGCAGGATTCGCCAGTTGGCCTTGCTGATCTTGTTCCTGCTGCTCCTTCGCTTTTTTGGCCGCCTCGTGATGACCGATCACGCAGCCTGCCGCAGCTCCAATGAGCGTATGGTGCGCGACATGGCCGGCGACGCCGCCAACAATGGCGCCTTTGATGCAGCCTTTGGCGTCGGCCGCTCCGCTTGCGAGCGCGGTCGCCAGTACGAGAGCCGCGATGCCCGGAAATACTCTCATGTCCGCCTGAACTCCGATTGCTCTTTTCAATCCGGCATATCGGTGTTCGTTCCCTCGTTGGCAATGGGCGCCAGCGGGCAATGCGCGATTACTTTGCCTTGTCGGCGAGCGCCTTATTTTGCCTTGTCGGCGAGCGCCTTGGCGCGGATTTTTGCCAGCGTGATCGTCGGCGTGATCGCCTCACCGTCGACGACCAGGTGAATGATCGCCGGCTTGCCCGATGCTTCCGCCTGTTTGAACGCCGCGGGAAAGTCTTCCGTCCGTTCGACCGTTATGCCGAAGCCGCCGAAAGCGCGGGCATAGGCGGCAAAATCCGGATTGCGCAATTCGGTTGCCGCGACGCGGCCGGGATAGTCGCGTTCCTGGTGCATGCGGATCGTGCCGTACATGCCATTGTCGACGATGATTGTCGTGAACTGCAGATTGTATTGAACGGCGGTTGCGAATTCCTGGCCGTTCATCAAAAAATCGCCGTCGCCGGCAAGGCACACGATCTGCCGGTCGGGATAAAGCCGCTTCATCGCCACCGCCGCCGGCACGCCATAGCCCATCGAACCCGAGGCCGGCGCCACGTGATGGCCGAAGCGCCGGAAGCGCATGAAGCGGTGGATCCAGGCGGCATAATTGCCGGCGCCGTTGCACAGGATGGCGTCGGCGGGAAGATTGTCGCGCAGCCACACCATGACTGCGCCGAAATTCACGGCGCCCGGCTGCTCGGTCGGCTTGTCGGTCCAGGCGTGATAGTCGGCGTTCGCGCCCTTGGCGTCGCCCGCCGGCGCGCGCGCAAATTTCAAATCCTCGAGCGCCGCGGTGAAAGCCGTCGGCGTTGCATGGATCGCCAGATGCGGACTGTAGACGCGGCCGAGTTCCTCCGCTCCCGGATGCACGTGGACGAACGGCGTCTGCGGGCCAGGAATATCGAGCAGCGTGTAATGCTGCGACGGCAATTCGCCGAGTCGTCCGCCGATCAGAACGACGAGATCGGATGATTTGACGCGTTCGAGCAGTTTTGGACTGGGGCCGATGCCAACGTCGCCGGCGTAACAAGGGTGCGTCTGGTCGAACAGATGGCCGCGGCGGAACGTCGTGCAGACCGGCAGCGAATATTTTTGCGCGAATCGCGCCAACCGATCGCAAGCATCCTGCGACCAGCGGCTGCCGCCAAGCAGCATGATCGGCGCGCGCGCCGCGGACAGCATCTCGGCGAATTTCGCCATCGCGTCGGGTCCCGGCGATGTTTCCACCGCTGCGAAAGCCGGCGCGTCGGGAACCGCAATGCGCTCGACCAGCATGTCCTCCGGGATGGCGATGACGACCGGGCCCGGACGCCCGTTGGTCGCTGTGTAGAACGCACGCGACACGATCTCCGGCACGCGCGCGGGATCGTCGATCTCGGTGGTCCATTTGGTCATCGAGCCGAACACTGCGCGGTAATCGAGCTCCTGGAAGGCCTCGCGCTCGCGCGTGTCGCGCGCGACCTGCCCGACGAACATGATGAGCGGGGTCGAGTCCTGCTGCGCGATATGGATGCCATGAGCGCCGTTGGTGGCGCCGGGGCCGCGGGTGACGAAGCAGACCCCGGGACGGCCCGTTAATTTGCCGATCGCCTCGGCCATGATGCTGGCGCCGGCCTCCTGCCGGCAGACCGTGACGGAAAGGTCGCTGTCGTGGAACGCGTCAAGCACCGCGAGATAGCTCTCGCCCGGCACGCAGAACACATGGCGCACGCCGTGGACGCGCAATTGATCGACCAGAACCTCGGCAGCGCTGCGCAGATTGTCCTTGGCGCGCATCGGCGTCTCCCTCGCGGCTTATTGTCCCCTACCCTTTACGGGCGAAGCCCGGGAAATCCAAGCCGGGCCGAAGCCATCCCCGTGACACCGGGATGACCGAAATCTTGATGGGGACCGGGGCTCCTCCTGATTGACTAAACCCCGTCAATGACGGCATTAAGCGGCACCGGGCGTAACGTCGGAAATCAGGGACTCAATTATGGCGAGCACTGCATCTCCCGCAACAACTGGCGGCCACGCGGGCGAAGGGACACGGCGCGATTTTCTCTATATCGCGACAGCCATGGTGGGCGCGGTCGGCGCCGCAGCGGCGCTGGTGCCGCTGGTCGACCAGATGAACCCGGACGCTTCGACGCTTGCGGCTGGCGGCCCGGTCGATCTCGACCTCACCAAGATCCAGGAAGGCCAGCAGGTCGTCATTTACTGGCGGCAGCGCCCCATTTTCGTGTTCCGCCGCTCGCAGCAGACCCTGCAATCGATGCAGAGCAGCCAGATGATTGCGCTGCTCTCCGACCCCGATTCCGCGCAAACGCAGCAGCCGCCTTATGCGACCAACTGGCACCGCTCGGTGAAGCCCGAGTTCGGCGTGCTGGTCGGCATTTGCACGCATCTCGGCTGCATTCCCTTGTTCTTCCCGACCGCGAGCGCGACGACGCCGGTGACCAGTTGGCCGGGTGGCTATTTCTGCCCCTGCCACGGTTCCAAATACGACCCGGCCGGCCGCGTGTTCTCCGGCGTGCCGGCGCCGTACAACTTGCCGGTACCGCCCTATCAATTCGTCAATGACACGACACTGCGCGTCGGCGAGAACGACCCCAGCGCTGCGGCCTGGAACTTCGACTCGATCCGGCAGCTCTAGGCGCACCGCGGCCTGTCAGGCCACGAGCGCAATCAGTTCACGCATATCCGGCTGCGACTCGAGCGAACGGACGATCGCACATGCGCGTTCGGCGCGCTCGCGCCCGATGACGGGCACAGCGTTCGCTATGAACTTGGCCTCGATTGCGGCGTCGCTCATCGGATTGCCGGCCGTGCCGCTGGCATGCGGGATATGAACCTCGTGACGGTGGCCGCCGGCGGTGATCGCCGCATAGGCTTCGTCCTTGCGCAGCGTCTCGTCCGCGACCGCCGTCACCTTCCGCCGCATTGCCGCCACTGCCGGATCGGTCGCCCTGGCGTCGGAATATTGCGTGACGCCGGCGGCCCCGTCGATCAGGGCCACCGCCGCGGTGTGAAACGTGCTGAATTTCGATTGCAATCCCGTCGATGGCTCAACCACGCCTGTGATCGACAGCACCAGCGGATGAACCCGAAGGCCGATGTCACTCACCGCTGCGGGATCGATCGTCTCGCGATTGCGAATGGCGATCACGGCGTCGATCAGAGGATGCAACACCACGCCGCAGGCGTAGGGTTTGTGACCGTTGGTTTCGATGATCCAGCCGTCATCCAGCCCGGCGGTGAGATGCTCCGTTTCCGCAACGTCGCTGTAGATGCGCGCGAAGCCCTTCTTGCCCTCGATGATCTCCTGCGTTGCGTCGAAGCCGCGCTCCGCGAGCAGCGCCGCCAGCACGCCGTTCGCCGCGGCCTTGCCGGCGTGGAACGACTTGCACATGGTGCCGCGGTTTTGCTGCATGCCGCCGGCCTGGGTCGCGGCAATGCCCATCGTGTAAGTGAACCGCTGCGGGTCGAGCCGGAGAAGTTTCGCAACGGCAGCGCCCGCGGCGATCGAGCCCAGCGTGCCGGTCAGATGCCAGCCGCCTTTGTGATGGCCGGGCGCGGTGCGGCCGGCACGCACGCCGGCCTCGAAACCGACAGCGTAGGCCAGCATGAAATCGGCGCCCGTCACCGGAGCACGCTCGGCAAGCGCGAACAGGGCCGCAAGCACCGGCGAACTCGTGTGCAGCACCACGCCGCCCATGTGAGTATCGTCGTAATCGAGGACGTGTCCCATCTGGCCGTTGGCCAAAGGCGCGTCGAGCAAGCCAAGCCGCAGCCCACGGCCGAATATGGTCGCCTGCGGCCGGCCGGAGGTTTCCTGCAAGACCGACAGAAGAGTCGTGATGGTCTTGTGGCCGCTGCCGGCAAGCGCGCAGCCGAGCCAGTCGAGCACGCCGCGGCGGGCCTCGCTTATTGCAGCGGCGCTGAGATCGTCAAATTGCGCCGCCGCCAAATGGCGACACAGCGTCTTCGTCTGCGTTTCCGCATCGGTCTTGAGATTTTGATCCATGATCGTCTATTGCGCCTGGATGCCAGCGTCCTGGATAATCTTCGTCCAGCGCACGACGTCCGATTTGATCCGCGCATCGGCCTCGGCCGGCGTTCCGCCGATCCGCTCGTAGCCCAGCGTCCGCAATTGCGCGACCAGATCGGGCGATTGCAGCGCCTGATTGGTGCCGGCGTTGAGTTTTGCGATCACGTCCTTCGGCGTGCTAGCGGGCGCCGCCAGCCCGTACCATCCGACAACATCGAAGCCCGGCACGGTTTCCGCCATCGCCGGCAAATCGGGCGCGAGCGACGACCGGGTGGCCGAGGTCACCGCCAGCGCGCGAATTTTGCCAGCTTGCGCGAGCGGCAGGATGGTGACCGACGGACCGAACATCATCTGGATGCGGCCGCCGATCATATCCGCCGCGGCCTCCGCGGGACCCTTGTAGGGCACGTGCACGATGTCCACGCCCGCCGCGCGCTTGAGAAACTCGCCGGCCAGATGGAGCGACGATCCAATTCCGGCCGAGCCGTAGGACAGCTTGCCGGGATTGGCTTTGGCGTACGCAATCAATTCGGCGACGGATTTGACCGGCAGATCGAGATTCACCGCCAGCACGTAGATGCCGGATACCGCGATGACGATGCCGTCGAAATCCTTCGCGGGATCGAATGGCAGCTTGCGGTAAAAGCCCGGCATGTAGGTCAAGCCGCTATGCGCGAGCAGCAAGGTGTAACCGTCCGGCGCCGCCTTTGCGACTTCGTCCATGCCGATGCTGCCGCCAGCCCCGCCGCGGTTATAGACCACCACAGGCTGACCGAGATCGGCGCTGAGCGGCGTCGCGATCACCCTTGCCAGGGCATCGACGGCGCCGCCCGGCGAAAACGGCACGACGAGGCGAATCGGGTGTGAGGGATAGTCTTCGGCAGCCGCGCCGCCGAGGCCGAAGCTCAGGAGCGCGCACAGGAGCAGAAGATGCCGCATGAAGGTCCGCTCCCTGGCTCCGGACGATTGAAACACAGGCAAAACCCTATCACCGGTGCGGGATGCCGCAAATCATGCGGAGGGTGCTTTCACGCCGCGCGTCGCCCATAATGCCGCATGGCGTTGTGGCAAAAATCCTCGCGGCGAAAATCTCTCGATCCCCGCACCATCGGCGTCGCCACCGCCGGTTTTTGCTCCTTCGTCAATCTGTACGCGCCGCAGGCGCTGCTGCCTGAACTGGCGCGCGAATTCCATGCCGGCGCCGGCGAGATCAGCGCGCTGATGACGGCAAGCACGGTGGCCATCGCACTGACCGCGCCGTTCACGGGCGCGCTTGCCGACGTCGTCGGGCGCAAGCGGCTGATCACCGCCGCGATGTTTGCCATCGTGGTGCCGACCGTGATCCTGAGCTTCGCGTCGAGCGTGCCGGAACTCGTGTTCTGGCGCTTCGTCCAGGGCCTCCTCGTGCCGCCGATCTTTGCCGTAGTCGTGGCCTATATCGGCGACGAGTGGCCGCCCGCCGACGTCGCGCGCATCGCCGGCATTTATATGGTGGGAACGAGCATCGGCGGGTTTGCCGGCCGTTTCATCCCGGGAATCGTGACCGACGCCGTCGGCTGGCGCGCCGCTTTCGATGCGGTGGCGCTGATCACGCTCGCGTCGACGATCGTTGTCGCGCTGACGCTGCCCCGCGAGCGGAAGTTCGTTGCTTCCGGCGGTCTTGGGAATTCGCTGCGTTACATGTTGCGCCACCTGTGCGACACGCGGCTGATCGCGACCTTTGCCATCGGTTTCGGCGTGCTGTTCAACTTCATGGCCACTTTCACTTATGTGAGCTTTCACCTCGCCGCCCCGCCCTATCTGTTTTCCCCGACGCTGCTCGGCGCCCTGTTCTCCACCTATCTCGCGTCCAGTGTCGCGGTGCCGTGGGTCGGCCGCGGTATTGCGGCGTTCGGGCGGCGGCGTTTCGTTCTCGGCACTATCGCGGTGTGGTTCGTCGGCGTGTTTTTGATGCTGGCGCCTCCGGTCGTCTTCATTCTGGCCGGGCTGACGCTATGCGCGGTCTGCGGCATGCTTTGCCAGACCGTCGCGACAGGCTATGTCACCATGACCGCCAAGGAGGGCCGTTCCTCCGCGGTGGGACTTTACGCGTCTGTCTATTATGTCGGCGGCAGTGCAGGCGCGTTCCTCACGGGATTTGCCTGGACGTGGGCCGGTTGGCCAGGTTGCGTCGCCACGATCGCCGCCATGCTGGCGATCATGGTGGTGATCGTCGCCAAAGCTTGGGACTGAAAAGGCATTGGGCTAAGGCCTTGGGTTTAAAAACAGGAGCCGGCAAAACGCCGGCTGAAGGGGGAAGCAGTGTTGTCAGAGAGCCAGTTCAAGTTTTTACGGTCGATCGATACGCCGACGGTATGCAACCTGATCGAGATCGTGGCGCCGGAACGCCGTGGTGAGGGCTATACCGTCTCCCACCTGCACTGCCCCTTTCCCGACCTGCCGCCGATGGTCGGCTTCGCCAAGACGGTGACGATGCGCGCCCGCGATAAGGTCAGCGGCCCGAGCTACATGGCAAAGCGCATGGACTATCTCGACTACGTCGCGGCGGAGCCGCGGCCGAGCGTTGTCGTGATCGAGGACAAGGACGAGCCCGCGGGCTACGGCGCGTTCTGGGGCGAGGTGCAGACCAACGTGCACAAGGCGCTCGGCTGCCTTGGCACCGTGACCAACGGTTCGGTGCGCGACATCCCGCAGGTGGCCGAGGGCTTTCAAATGCTGGCCGGATCGCTGTCGCCCTCGCATGCCTATGTGCATGTCGTCGATTTCGGTGTTCCGGTCACCATCCACGGCATGGCGGTCAAGAGCGGCGACTTGATTCATGCCGATCGCCACGGCGCCGTCGTCGTCCCGGTCGGCACGATCGATGCGATGAAGACTGCGCTCGATGACCTCAACAAGCAGGAGGCACGCATCATCTCGGCCGCGCGCGCTCCGGGCGCGAGTGTGGAGACGATCAAGGCGGCATTCCGCGGCTGACGATTTTGCCTCGGTGGACAACCGAAACCGCCGCAGTCCGCTCCCCGCAACAAGGAGGACCGCTTGAATCAATTCGATCTGACCGGCCGCGTTGCGATCGTTACCGGTGGCAATGGCGGGCTTGGCCTCGGTATGGCGCGTGGCCTTGCCCGAGCCGGGGCAGTGATCGCCATTGCGGCGCGCGACGAAGCCAAGGGACAAAAGGCCGTCGAGGAATTAAAGGCCAGCGGCATACGTTGCGGATTTTATCCGCTTCAAGTCTCGTCCCGCGCGTCGTGTCAGGCGATGGTCGACCGTGTCGTCGGCGATTTCGGCCGCTGCGACATTCTCATCAATAACGCCGGCACGACCGTGCGGAAGCGTCCCGAACTTATCTCGGAAGACGAGTGGCGCTCGGTTCTCGATGTCAATCTCGGCGGCGCGCTGTTCTGCGCGCAGGCGGTCTATCCGCACATGAAGGCGGCCGGCCGGGGCAAGATCGTCAATATCGGCTCGATGTACTCGCTGTTCGGCGCGCCGATCGTCGCACCTTACGCGGCGAGCAAAGGCGGCCTGGTTGCGCTCACGCGTTCACTGGCCGCGGCATGGGCCGCCGACAATATCCAGGTCAATGCCATCCTTCCCGGCTGGATCAATACCGATCTGACAAAAAGCGCGCGTGAGCAGATCGCGGGGCTTAATGAATCCGTCCTGTCGCGAACGCCGGCGGGCAGATGGGGCGAGCCGGACGACCTCGCCGGAGCTGCGGTGTTCCTCTGCAGTGCGGCGTCGGATTTCGTCACTGCGGCAGCACTGCCGGTCGACGGCGGGTTTTCGTCTCGCGGCTGACGGCATTCGACGGCGCGCGCCGGGCGCGACCGTGGAGGATCAAGGTCGCGTTCCGGGGCTAAGCGCGTCTGCCCTGATCTCGCAAAGCAGCCGATAAACACCGACTTCACTTCGGGCAAAGGCGCTCGATAGCGCCACCGCAATCCTCTCTGCGTCCGCTACACGCAGCGTTTCGATCACGAGGCAGGCTTCGATTTTACGGTCGCCGCCGCGCAATCGTTCCTCCTCGGAAACCGGGAATTCGCGGGCGCTGATGGCGGACCAGATTTCGCCGCTGGCGACTGCCTTGTCCTGCATCAACGCCTCAACAGTCGCCTTCAAGACGCTCTCATCCGGGCGTTCGCTGAAACGCACCGCGATCGTCGCCACGCCGCGCATTGCGCCAAGCCGAAAAGTGCGGTGACAGACAGTGCGGATCATGTCCTTGAAAACTTCCGACATGATCATGCGCGTCATCGGCGTCGGGTGATCCAGCCGCGTCAGATAGGCCTTCGATTTAAGAACGTCCGCCGATTGCACCTGATAGAAATTGAAATAGCGCGGCTGCCCGCTCACCGCCTCGTGCCGGCGGCCGAGCAGAAATCCCGGCACGCCAAGCCGTTCCGCCAGATGCTCGTGCTGAAACCATTCCTCGAAGTCGGACTCCCGGCCCGCCGCGACGTTATTGAAAATCGCAAGAATGCCCGGGACCGGCTCTGCCACGATAGCGCTCTACCGGCTGTCGATGGAGACCCGTTTCAGGTCGGTCGCCGGCACCGGGGCTACGAAGCCGCCGGCTGCCGCTTCGGCAAGGGCGTTACGGTCGAGCGACTCGTCGTGCTTATAGACGTCGTCACGGAACTGGACTGTGCCGTCGCGTGTCACCCAGCCGGTGAGATAGACCCATGCCACCGGAATCTTCCGCGGCAGGTTGATGATGCGCGTCTGGCCCGCGGCGATGCCGGTGTCGATCGCGGCGCGGTCCCAGCCCGGCGGGCCGTCCTGGAGAACCCAGGCGGCGAGATCGCGCACATTGTCGACACGCGTGCAGCCGTGTGAATCGAAGCGGTAGTCGTCGGTGAAAAGTTTCCGCGTATCGGTGTCGTGCATATAGACCGAATACGGATTCGGCATGTCGATCTTGAGATTGCCGAGCGCATTCCAGTTGCCGGCATCCTGGCGGACGGTGAAATTCGGCGAACGGTCCATGGACCAGTCGACGCCCGCCGGATTGATCTCCTCATCATGGGCGCCGAGGAGCCGCATGTGCATGCGGCTGAGATAGCTCGGGTCCCGGCGCATGTGGTTGGCGATCTCCGTCTTGGTGATCGACAGCGGCACCGTCCAGGTCGGATTGAGGTCGACAGCGGTGATGGAAGCGGTGAGCGTCGGCGACGGCTTGTCGATCTTGCCGACAATGACCCGATAGCGTCGTTCGACCTTGTCGTTGGCGATGGCTTCGACGAAAGCGGCCGGAATGTTGACCACCACGTAGCGCTGCCCGAACGTGAAATCCATGCCGAGGAGCCGCTCGAGCGAGGCTTCGAGCTGCTTGATGCGATCGCCGACCGGCACGTTGAGCGCCTTGAGCGTCTGCGCGCCGACCATGCCGGTGGCGTCGAGCCCGTGACGCAACTGGAAGCGCTTTACGCCTTCGGCAACGTCATTGTCGTAAGTGTCGCCCGTCTCCTTGCTGGCCGGCATGTCGTCGCTAATGACGAGATGGCGCCGCAGCGCCGCGACATCCGGACCGCTCGCGCCCGGCGCAAGCTTGGCGTCGGCGGGCAGCACCGGCCAGCCGCCGCGAACCTGGATGTCCGCGTAACTCAGGAGGGTTTGCTTGATGCGGAGATACGTGCCGTCGTCAAAGACCGGATCGGATGTCAGCGCCAGTGCTGCGGCCGAGCGCATCTCGGGCGTCGAGGCCTGCTGCGGCGGCTTCGCTATGGCGGCGGGCTTTGCAGGAGCGGCTGGAGGCTTGGCGGGGGCGGGCCGCGTGCCGGTTTGCGCCAGCGCCGGACAGGCCGCCAGCATGAGCGCTACGCCGGCAATGGGAATGATCCGCATGAATCCGCCTCCCCCGTCAGTCGCGCGGTTACGGCCTGCGGTTCAAGCCTGCGTCTGCGGTTCCATCGAGCCGTCGGGCTGCGGCCGGTTGCGGCCGGCACCCGCCGTCGGCACGGTCGAGGATCGCGGAGTCGTCGGCTCGATCACGGATTCGCGGGTCGGCCGTTTGCCGAGCATCAGATCCTTGATCTCGTCTCCGGTGAGCGTCTCGAATTCGAGAAGCCCCTTGGCGAGCGTTTCGAGATCGGCGCGCTTCTCGGTGAGGATCGTCTGCGCTTCGTTATAGCCGGCCTCGACCAGGCGGCGGATTTCGCCGTCGATTTTCTTTGCCGTCTCTTCCGAGATATTCTGCTGACGCGCCACGGAGTAGCCGAGGAACACCTCTTCCTGGTTCTCGCCATAGGCCACGGTGCCGAGCGTCTCGGAGAGGCCCCAGCGCGTCACCATCATGCGCGCAAGCTTGGTCGCCTGTTCGATATCGGAGGCAGCGCCCGAGGTCACCCGCTCGCGGCCGAACACCAGTTCTTCGGCGACGCGGCCGCCCATCATGATCGCAAGCCGCGAGGTCATCTGCTCGAGCGACATCGAAAGCTTGTCGCGCTCCGGCAATTGCATGACCATGCCGAGCGCACGGCCGCGCGGAATGATCGTCGCCTTGTGCACCGGATCGGTCGCCTTGACGTTGATCGCGACGATGGCGTGGCCGCCTTCGTGATAGGCGGTGAGGAGTTTTTCTTCCTCGGTCATGACGAGCGACTTGCGTTCCGCGCCCATCATCACCTTGTCCTTGGCGTCCTCGAACTCGACCTGCGTGACCATGCGCTTGTTGCGCCGGGCCGCCATCAGGGCCGCTTCGTTGACGAGGTTCATGAGATCGGCGCCGGAGAAACCGGGCGTGCCGCGCGCGGTGGTCTTGAGGTTCACGTCGGGCGCGAGCGGCACTTTGCGCACATGGACTTTCAAGATCTGTTCGCGGCCGACGACGTCGGGGTTCGGCACCACGACCTGGCGGTCGAAACGGCCCGGGCGCAGCAGAGCCGGATCGAGCACGTCGGGCCGGTTGGTCGCGGCGATCAGGATGATGCCTTCGTTGGCTTCAAAGCCGTCCATCTCGACGAGCAACTGATTGAGCGTCTGCTCGCGCTCGTCGTTGCCGCCGCCGAGGCCGGCGCCGCGATGGCGGCCGACCGCGTCGATTTCGTCGATGAAGATGATGCAGGGCGCATTCTTCTTGGCCTGCTCGAACATGTCGCGGACGCGGCTGGCGCCGACGCCGACGAACATTTCGACGAAGTCGGATCCGGAAATGGTGAAGAACGGCACATTGGCTTCGCCGGCAATCGCGCGCGCGAGCAGCGTCTTGCCGGTGCCGGGCGGGCCGACAAGCAATACGCCGCGCGGGATGCGGCCGCCGAGCCGCTGGAATTTCGCCGGGTCGCGCAGGAATTCGACGATCTCCTGCAGATCGAGCTTGGCCTCGTCGACGCCGGCCACATCTTCAAAGGTCACGCGGCCATGCGCCTCGGTGAGGAGTTTGGCGCGCGATTTGCCGAAACCCAGCGCCTTGCCGCCGGCGCCCTGCATCTGGCGCGACAGGAAAATCCACACGCCGATCAGCGCGACGAAGGGCAGCCAGGAAATCAAGAGCGACACGAACCACGGCACGTTATCGCTCTGCGGACGCGCGGTGATCGAGACGCCCTTGTTGTAGAGCCGCTGCACCAGCGACGGATCGCCCGGCGCATAGGTCTGGAAGGTGCGGCCGTCGCTGAACGTGCCGTGAATTTCGGGGCCCTGGATGAGAACGTCGCGGACGCGGCCCTGGTCGACTTCGCTGAGAAGCTGCGAGAACGAAATGTCCTGCGAAGTGGTGTGCTGGCCGGGATTCTGGAACAGCGTGAACAGCGCCAGGAGCAGCAGGACTATGATGACCCACAGGGCGAAATTGCGCAGATTGGCGTTCATCTTATGTCCTTGACCCCCCGACCGATCGGAGCCCGGTAGTTATTGCGTGACCGCAAATCGTGGCGGCTTCACGTCCCATTACGAGGCAATGTAGGCGTCAGGTCGCCCCCTGCCAAGGGAACCCAATTCACAAGCGGCCCCTTTATACGGCTATTTCGTAAAGCGCCTCTTGCGGTCCTTGCGCATAATCTTGCGCATAATTGAGGCCCGCCTGGGCGGCGCGCGCTCGACCGTCAGGTAGTCTTCGCCAAGGGCGATCAGGGCGCCGGCCAGCGTCCGGCGCAGGCTCGCGGGAGCCGTCCGCAGGCCCTCATAAAGCGATTCGAGCTTGGCGAGCTCGACCGGCCCCTCGTTGCCGGCATGGGCGACGGCGCGGCCGAGGAGCCGCAGCGCCACTTCGGCGGGAAGGCTTGCGAATCGCGCCGTGTCGAACACGATCGGACCGCCTGCCGGCCACGCCGCCGGTGCAAGCGCGGCGCGCGCCGCGCCGACGGCGAATTCGATGGTCGATTCCGCCCGGCGGACCCGCGCCGCCAATCGCGCCAGGCCGCGGGCATCGAGCCCCTCGCTCGCCAGCGCAGGCATCAGCGTGCGCAGCCGCGCGCGGGTAAAGCGCGGATCGCGGTTGCTGGGATCCTCGCTATAGCCGACGCGCAAGGCCTTCAGCGTCGCCACGAGCCGTGTCTTCGGAATGCGCAGAAGCGGGCGCACCAGAAAGATCATGCCGTAGCCGCCGGCCGGCAGCGGCGCCGCGTGCGCCATGCCGGCAAGACCGACGAGGCCGCTGCCGCGCGCAAGACGAAACAAAATCGTTTCCGCCTGATCATCGAGCGTATGCGCGGTCAGGACATGGGCGTAACCCGCGCGCGTCGCGGCCTGCGCCAGTAACGCGTACCGCGCATGGCGCGCGGCCTCCTGCAATCCGGTTTTGGGTTTCTTGCCACGCCAGCGCAGCGTGCGGTGTGCGACGCCGAGACGCTGCGCCAGGCGCTTGACCGCTGACGCCTCGCGGGCCGCCTCCACGCGAAGCCCGTGATCGATGGTGATGGCGAGGAGGTTCGGCGCGCGCTTGAGCTTTTTTGCCCAGCGCGCAGCAAGGACGAGGAGCGCCGTCGAATCAGGACCGCCGGAAATTGCGAGGATCAGGCCCGGCAAACGTTCCAGGCCGGCGAACAGCGTGTTCGCTTCGGTGTCGCGAAGGGCGTCTTCAGCAGTGGGTGCGCTTTTGCTCACGGTCCACGCCCTGCTTCACGCTGACCGAAGCACGCGGATATTTACGCAATACTTCGCCGAGCGACGCACAGGCCGCTTCCTTTTCGCCGAGCGCGGCAAGCGATTGCCCGAGCCGCAACAGCGCATCAGGCGCGCGTGCGGTGGTATCGTATTTTGTGGATACAGCGAGGAAGGATTCCGCGGCATCGCGATATTGCTTGTCCTGAAACAGACTTTCGCCAAGCCAATATTGCGCCTCCGGGGTCAGCCGGTCACTCGGATATTTGTGCAGGAAGTCGCGGAACGTCTGCTCGGCGAGCCCGTAGTCCTTGTGCAGGACATAGCCATAGGCGAGATCGTACTCGTCCTTGGGCGAGTTGCTAGGCGGCAGCGCCGCCTGCATGGCGCCGGTCGCGTTCGGATTAGAAGGAGGCGGCGGCGGCAGGTCACCGCCGGAAGACGGCGGAGCCGCGGCGCCGGGCGCCGATACGCTCGACAGATCGAGCGGCGCGCCGGGCTGACGGGATGCCGGACCGGGCGCGTCCGGAACCGGCGGCGGCGGCTCCGTTGCCGCAGTGCTGGTGCCAAGCGGCCGCGGTGCGCCGGGTGCGGTCGGATCGAGCGCCGGATTGAAAGCGTCGCCGCGGCGGCTGCCGGTCGGCTCGCCCTCGGGCGGAGCCACGGGCGCAGGTGCCGGCGCCGCGGCAATGACCGGCCCCGGCGGCGGGGTGTATTGCGATTGCGAACCGGGCGGTGGGGCCAGTGGTGGCGAATATTGCGGGCCAGGCGGCGGTGAGTACGGCGCGGGCGGAGGCGGTGAATATTGCGCGCTCGGGCGCTGCGGCGGCGCAGTGGCCGGCGCGCCGCCTTGCAGGCGCTGAACTTCCTGCTCGAGCTCGTGATTGCGATACTGCAATTGCTCGACCGTCCCAGTCAGATCGCGCAGTTGCGCCTCGAGATGATCGATGCGCATCAGCATATCCGAGGGAGACATCTGGGCGCGGGCGGCGGGGGCGGCGAACGTGCACGCCAGCGCGAGCAGGAAAGCTAAGCGGATCATCGCGTTGAACATTTTCGGTGGCTTGCCGGTTCTTACCATAACGTCCCGTGCGTCCAAATTGTGGCCCTATCAGCGCCGCCGGAAAGGCGGGATCGTGACGGGCGCGAAGCCTATTCGGCGGGCTGGATTCGCGGACTTTTGCGCGAGGCGCGGCATTCCTCAAGCCGCTGGATGACGACGAACAGCGACGGCACGAACAGGACAGCCAGGCAGGTCGAGGCGATCATGCCGCTAAACACGGTGATGCCGATCGACTTGCGGGCGCTGGCGCCCGCCCCGCTCGCGATCACCAGCGGCGCGACGCCGAGGATGAACGCAAACGACGTCATGAGGATCGGCCGGAAACGCGCACGTGCAGCGTCCACCGCAGCTTCGAGGATCGGCTTGCCGTCCCGCACGCGGTGCTCGCGCGCGACTTCGACGATGAGAATGGCGTTCTTGGCCGAGAGCGCGATGAGCAGGATCAGACCGATCTGCGTATAAAGATTATTGTCGATGCGCAGCATCTCGAGCACCAGCACCGGCCCGGTCAGCGCCAGCGGCACCGAAAGGATCACCGCCAGCGGCGCGTACCAGCTTTCGTACTGGCCGGCGAGCACCAGATAAACCAGCAGCATCGCCATCGCGAAGACGAAATACATCTGATTGCCGACGACCTTCTCCTGCAAGGACATGGCGGTCCAATCGCTGCCGGCGCCGGGCGGCAACGTCTTCGCGACATTCTGCTCCATCAGTTGAATCGCTTCGCCCGAACTGAAACCGGCGGCCGGCAGACCGATCACGCTCGACGACGGATAAAGATTATAGAGGCTGATCAGCGGAGCGCCGACGATCGGCTCGATCTTCACCATGGTTCCGAGCGGGATCATGTCGCCCTGCTGATTGCGTACCGACAGATTTTCGATATCGCGGGGCCGCAGGCGGAATCGCGCGTCGGCTTGCACGTAAACCTGGAAGACGCGCCCGAATTTATTGAACTGCGCGACGTAGTCCGAACCGAAATAGGTCGAGAGCGTCGAAAATACCTGATCGACCGGCACGTGCAGGGTCTGCGCCTTGACGCGATCGACCTCGACGCGGATCTGCGGCGCGATGGCGCGGAACGAAGTCGAGACCCGCTGCAGGGCGCTCTGCGATTGCGCATTCTTGACGACCGTGTCGGTGATGCTTTGCAATTTTTCGAGATCAGTGCTGCCGTCGCGCAGTTCGAGCTGCAGGGTGAAACCGCCGGCATTGCCGATGCCCTGGATCGGCGGTGGCGGCAGCACGATGACGCGCGCATCGATCGCATTGAGAGCCGACGTGAGATGACCGAGAACCGTGCGCAAATCTGCACGCTCACTCCAATCCTTCAGCACGACATAGGCGACGCCGGCATTGGCGAGCGGCGCGCTGTTGTCGAGGACGGAGATGCCGGAAATGGCGATCACTTGCGCGACGGCATCGTCCTTGCCGCCGATTTCGGAGACCTGATCGAGCGTCTTGCGGGTGCGGGCAAGGCTCGCGCCATCGGGAAGCTGAACGGCGACGAGCACATAACCCTGATCCTCGATCGGCAGGAAGCCGGTCGGTATGCGCGCCAGCCCAAAAAAGGCCACCGCCATGATGGCAAGCGCCACGATGGCCATCAGGCCGGCATGCGCCGCCATGCGCCCGATCAGCCGCTCGTAGCGCAATTCCACGCGGCTATAGATCGCGTTGAAGCCGCGATAGAAGGCGTTGCGCTGGTCAGGCGGCACCGGAGCCCGCAGCCACAGCGCCGCTTGCGTGGGTTTGAGCGTCACGGCATTGACGGCGGACAGGAGCGCCGTCGCGGCAATGACAAGCGCGAACTGCGCATACATGCGGCCGGTAAGACCGGGCAGGAATGCCGCCGGCAGAAACACCGACATCAGCACGAGCGTAATGCCGATGATCGGCCCCAACAGCTCGTTCATGGCCTTGATGGCCGCGTCGTGGCCATTCAGGCCTTGCTCGATATTGTGCGCGGCGCCTTCGACCACGACGATGGCGTCGTCAACCACGATGCCGATCGAGAGCACGATCGCAAACAGGGTCGAAAAATTCACGGTGAAGCCGAGCCCCCACATCATGGCGAAGGCGCCGATGATCGTGACCGGCACGGTCGTCGCCGGCACCAGCATTGCCCGCCAGTCCTGCAGGAAGACCAGGATGACGACCAGCACCAGCGCGGCCGCTTCGATCAGCGTCTTGTAGACTTCGTGGATCGACGAATTGACAAACACGGTTGTGTCGAAGGGCACCGAATAGACCAGCCCCTGCGGGAATTTATGGCCAAGCTCCTCCATCTTGGCCTTGACCGCGCGCTCGACGTCGAGCGCGTTTGCGCCGGGCGATTGATAGATACCGATGCCGGCCGCCTGCTTGCCGTCGAGCGTAAAGGCCTGACTGTAGGTTTGCGCACCGAGTTCGACATGGCCGATGTCGCGCAGGCGCGTGATCTGGCCGTTGTCGCCTGTTTTGACGATGACATTGTCAAACTCGTCGGGATCGACGAGCCGGCCCCGCAATTCGATCGTGTACTGGAAATCGACGCCGGGCGGCGTCGGCGGCATGCCGACCTGGCCCGCGGTGACTTCCTGGCTCTGCGATTGAAGCGAGGCCACCACGTCCTGCGCGTTCAGGCTCCGCGCCTTGAGCTTTTCCGGATCGAGCCAGATGCGCATCGAATATTGGCCGGCGCCGAACACGTTGACGTTGCCGACGCCGGGGAGCCGCGCCAGTTCATCCTTGAGATTGATCGTGGCGTAGTTGGCAAGATAGAGACTGTCATAGCGGCCGTCCGGCGACGTCAGCGTGACGAAAAGCAGGATCGCGGTCGAACGCTTTTGCACCGTGACGCCTTGCGCCTGCACCGCCTGCGGCAAGGACGACAGCGCGGTCGCCACCCTGTTCTGCACGAGGATCTGCGCGTTATCGAGATTGGTTCCGATCGAGAAAGTGACCGTGAGCGTATAGCTGCCGTCGCTGGCGCTCATCGATTGCATGTAGATCATGTTCTCGACGCCGTTGACCTGCTGCTCGATCGGCAGCGCCACCGTATCCATCAGCGTGCGTGCGCTGGCGCCGGGATAGCGCGTCGTCACCTGCACGGTCGGCGGCACTACGTCTGGATATTGCGCGACCGGCAGGTCATAGAGCGCGACAGCGCCGATCAGCACCATCAGGATGGCGAGAACGTTGGCGAGGACCGGACGCTCGATGAAAAATTTCGACAGCATTTTTTCTTGGCGATCCGCTAGTTCGCCGACGCGGAGCGCTGCTCGGCATCGACTTTTTCACCGGGAATGGCGCGCATGACGCCGCCCACGACCACGCGATCGTCCTTGGTGAGGCCTGTCTCGATCACGCGCATGTCGCCGACGAGTTGACCCGGTTCGACCTTGCGCTGCTCGACGACGCTGTCCTTGTTGACGACGAGCACGTAGCGGCCGCCCTGATCGCTGCCGATCGCGACGTCGGGCACGAGCAGCGCCGGCGCCGGTTTGCCGGGAATGCGGATGCGCACGAAATAGCCGGGCAGCATGAGGCGATCGGCATTGGCAAGCGTCGCACGCCCGGCGAGTGTCCCCGTGGACGGATCGACGTTCGGCGCGATGTAATCGAGCTTGCCCTGGTGCGGATAGCCGGTTTCGTTTTGCAACCCGATTTCAACCGGCATGCCGAGCAGCGAAGACATGCTCTCGCCGCGGAGTGCAAGGGTGGCGCGCACTTGCAGCACATCGCGCTCGCTGGCGGTGAAATTCACCCAGATCGGATCGAGCTGCACGATGGTTGCGAGCGTCGTCGGCGGCGAACTGTCGCCGACGAGTTCGCCCATCGACACCTGACGCGCGGTCACGACGCCGTCGAACGGCGCGGTCACGTCGGTGTAACCGAGATTGATCTCGGCCTGCCTCTCGTTCGCCTGCGCCGATTGCAGGTCGGCTTGCGCGGAATCGCGCGATGCGAGCGCCTTGTCGTAATTGGCCTGGGTCGAGACCTGGTTCTTGATCAGAGCGGCCTGGCGATCATATTCCGCCTGGGTCTGCGTCAGCGTCGCCTGGGCGCTGACGACGGCGGCCTTCGCCGATATCACCTTGAGCCTGTATGGCTCAGGCTCGATCGTAAACAGCGATGTGCCCTTTTTCACGAAGTCGCCGTCGGTATAGCTGATCGCCTGCACAAAGCCCTGCACGCGCGCGACCAGAGCGACCGAGTTCACCGCCGCCGTGTTTCCCGTGGCCTCGAAATAACGCGTGACGTCCTGCGCGGCCGGTGCGGCAACAGTAACCTTCGGAGGCGGCGGCGCGGCGTATTGGTTATTCTGGCCGCAGGCGGCGACGCCGCCGGCAACGGCGAAGAGGAGCGCCGCGCGGAAAAGCCAAGCGAGAGGTGTGGCAAAAGCCATTGGCCGAACTCTTCTGAAAATCTTGCGAAAGCCGGACGGCGACGGAATCAATGCCGTGGTGGAGCGGCGGCGCTACGATCCGATTTCAGTCCCGCATTGGCAAGCCTAAACATGACACGGAAATGCAATCGGCGCCATGACGGCGCCGATTGGTCAGTCTATGCGGCAGAATTTGAAAAGACGCGCTACGAGCTCTGATCGAGCACCGTCACGGCGCGGCGGTTTTGCGACCAGCAGGAAATATCGTTGCAGATCGCGACCGGACGTTCCTTGCCGTAGGAGATCGTGCGCATGCGCTGCGCCGAGATACCGCGCGAGACCATATATTGGCGGACGGTCTCCGCACGGCGTGCACCGAGCGCGATGTTGTATTCGCGCGTGCCGCGCTCGTCGGCATGGCCTTCGACGGTGAAAGCGTAGCGGTTGTAGTTGTTGAGCCACTGCGCCTGCTTGTCGAGCGTCGCGCGCGCCTGATCCGTCAGCTCCGACGAGTCGGTTTCGAAAAACACGCGGTCGCCGACATTGACGACGAAATCCTGCTGGCTGCCAGGCGTCGCAGCGCCGGCCATTCCCGCAGCCTGATCGGCATTCTTGGCGCAGCCCGCGATCGCGAGTGCCGCCATGACGACAGCGGCGAACTTGGCGCCGCGTATCATATTCGCCACGTTCATTCCGGTGCCTCCATATTTACACTACAGCCGGACATGTTTGGTCTCACGCGGGTCTAGCAGCGCCTTCGTTAAGCGAAGGTTCCGTCAACCTTGATGCAGCCTTGCAAAGATGCATCGAGCCTCGGGATTTCCCCGAAAGCTTTTGCAATGGTTAATGAGGCGTCAATGCGGCGACTGTGTGGAACCGCGAACAGTTATGACAGGAGCGGCGACCATGCCGGATCCGAGGCATAGCTCGGAGTGGGAACCCGCTGCTCGTTGCGGCCGGATATGTCGATCGTGAACAGCGAAGGCCCCGCGCTGCCGCCGGGGTCGCGGAAGAACATGATGACGCGGCCATTCGGCGAGAATGTCGGGCCTTCGTTGTGGAAGCCCTCGGTGAGGACGCGCTCGCCGCTGCCGTCCGGCTTCATCACGCCGATGGCGAATTTGTCCTGCCCCTGCCGGGTATAGGCGATGTAATCGCCGCGCGGCGACCAGACCGGTGTCGAATAGCTGCCGTCGCCGAAGCTGATGCGCTGGGCCTGCCCGCCGGTCGAGGCCATGACATAAATCTGCTGGCGGCCGCCGCGATCGGATTCAAAGCAAATCTGCGAGCCGTCGGGCGAATACGACGGCGCGGTATCGATCGCCGGCGTATCGGTGAGCCGCGTCGTCGCCTTGGAGCGCAAATCCATCACGAAAATGTTGGAGTTCGATCCCTCCTGCAGGCTCATGATGACGCGCTGGCCGTCCGGCGAGAACCGCGGCGAAAAACTCATGCCGGGGAAGTTGCCGACGACTTCGCGCTGCCCGGAATCGATGTTGAACAGATAAACGCGGGGATCACCCTGGCCGTAAGCCATATAGGTGATCTCCTGAGTGGAGGGCGAGAACCGCGGCGTCAGCACGAGATCGTCGCCGCGCGTCAGGTAGCGCACATTGGCGCCATCCTGGTCCATGATGGTGAGCCGCTTGATGCGGCGCTCCGCCGGGCCGGTTTCGTCGATGAAGACGATACGGCTGTCGAAATATCCGCCGTTGCCGGTAAGCCGCTCGTAGATGGCGTCCGAGATGATGTGGGCGATGCGGCGCCAGTTGTCGGGCGTCGTGACATATTGCTTGCCGTCGAGCTGCTGTCCCGCCAGCACGTCCCACAGGCGAAAGTTGGCCTGCAGGCGGCCGTCGCTCTGCCGCGCCATGCGCCCGGTGACGAGCGCCTGCGCATTGATCGTGCGCCAGTCGGCAAACCGCGGCACCGCATCAACGCTCGTGATCGTTTCGGTGAAGGCGGCCGGATCGACCGGCGCGAACAATCCGCTGCGCTGCAGATTGCTGGTGATGATCTGCGTAACGCCCGAAGCGACATCGGCGTCGTCCGGACCGCCGGCAATGAACTTGGAAATTGCGATCGGCAGCGGCTGGAAGTTGCCCTCGGTAATGTCGAGCCGCACCACGGCGGCGGCGGACCGCGGCAGGAGCGCCAGGCCTCCGGCGGCGGCGCCGAGCGCGAGCGTGCGGCGGCGGTTCAGGGAAAAGTCGGGTCTGGGACGGATGATCATGATGTCCGGTTTCGCGTGTTCAGCCGCCGAGCAGTTCGTGCGGATCGAATTTGAGCTCGATGTCTTTCCATTGATCGTAATGTTCGGGCTTTAGCATCGTGAACGGCTGGCAAAGCAGAAGCGAGCGCTTTGCGCTCTCGGCGAGCGCTGGGCCGAGCGCTGCGGCCGTGCCTTCGACCAGAACCGGTTCTTGCGCCACCGTCGCATCCGGCTTGAATATGACGCGAAGCACGACATAGAGCTTGGAATTGGCGTCGATGCCCGGCGGCGGGCTCCAGCAGCTGGAGATGCGCGCCCGCAAGGCGTCGATCTCGCTCTGCGAAAGTTGCGCGCCCTGCGCGCCGGCAGCGGCGCCGAGCGTCGGCTTGTCGTTGATCGTATCGGCGGACGCGGTCTGGCGCTGCGGCTCGCGCTTGTCGAGGAGCTGCGCGACCTGATTGGCATCGAACTTCGCCGACGCCTTCGCCTGTTGCGGCGCCGGCTTGTCGGGCTGTTTCGGCGGATCCTTGGGCGTATCTTTTTTCAGCAGATCGGCGATCTGATCCGGCTTGTATTCCGGCGGCGCCGGTTTGTCGGGCTTGTCCGCCTGCTTCTGCTGCGGTTTCGGCTCGGGCTTCGATTGCGAAATGTCGGTCGTGATCGCCGGCTTGTCGGCGACTTTAGGCGCGAGCTGATCGACCGACTTTTCCGCATCGACCTTGTCGGCAAGCGGCTTGAGATCGGGAATCTTCAGTTGCGGGGCGTTTTTGACGCCCTTGGTCATCTGCGTGAAGTCCTTGTCGGAAATGAACGATACCGGCAGCGTCGCGACCGGAGGCGCATCGATCGGGTGCGCTGAAATCGCCAGGAGGCCGCAGATCAGCGCCAAGGCGTGACCGACGCACGATATTGTCAGACCCGACCTCATTGCCCGCTCTGTTCGACCTCGGTGACGAGCGCGACCCGGTGATAGCCGGCGCCCGAAATCCGGCCCATCACGCGCATCATCAGCCCGTAGTCAACCTTCTTGTCGCCGCGCACATAGATGAGTTCGTTGGAGTCGCTGTGGCGCGCATCGATGATCGCCTTGAGCTTGGTGACGAGATCGTCGAGACCGATCTCTTCCTTCTGTAAAAAGACCTTGCCGTCGACATTCACCGAAATCGTCAGAGGCTCGTTGTTCTGCTCGAGCGCCTTGGCCTGGCTTTGCGGCAGGTCGATCGGCACGCCGACCGTGAGCAGCGGCGCCGACACCATAAACACGATCAGCAGCACCAGCATGACGTCGACGAACGGCGTCACGTTGATCTCGCTCATGACGGCGCGACGCCGGCGTCTGCCGCCGGTCGAGGACGCGCCAATGATGCCTGCAGCCATCCCCTGCCCTCAACCGCGCTCGTCGATCTGCCGCGACAGGATCGCCGTAAACTCGTCGGCGAAACCCTCCAGCCGCTGGGCCTGCCGGTTCACCTCAGTGATAAACTTATTATAGAAAATCGTCGCCGGGATGGCGGCAACGAGGCCAATTGCGGTCGCAAACAGTGATTCGGCGATGCCGGGCGCGACCACCGCCAGCGAGGTGTTTTGCGAGGCCGCAATCGACTGGAAGCTCGTCATGATGCCGGCGACCGTGCCGAACAGGCCGATGAAAGGCCCGGCGGAGCCGACCGTCGCCAGCACCAGAAGCCGCCGCTCCATATGCTCGACCTCGCGCGAGATCGTGACGTTCATGACTTTTTCGATGCGCATCTGCAATCCGGCGAAAGAGCGGGCGTGGCCCTCGAGGCTGCGCTTCCACTCCCGCATCGCGGCGACGAACAAGGCCCCGGTCGAATGGCCAGGCTGCGCGGCAAGCGATTTATAAAGCTCCTCGAGCGACTGGCCCGACCAGAAAGCCTCCTCGAAGGTGTCGCCGGAACGACGAAGCCGTGAAAACAGCAGCGTTTTGTCGATGGCGATCGCCCAGACCCAGACCGAGCACACCAGGAGCCCCGCCATCACCAACTCGACGATCCAGTGGGCGTGAATGAACAGGTGAAAAAGCGACAGATTTCCGGAGGTCAGCGGTGCGACCGACGTTCCGATGTCGGCTGGATTCATGGAGCGTCCCTTTCGGCGGTCCGGCCGCAAAAGCCCGAACCGGGGCCAAAACTCAAGCCTTGACCGGAGCGGCGCCCAGCGCCGGAACCAATGGGTCAAGGAGGGCCCGCCGCTTCGCGCGCTGACCAAGACCCGAAATTTCACGAGGACTCGAGCCGGACCCGTCACCGGCGGCCTGAAATCATTCGCGAAACTTGACCAAACTAGGGCGCAACACCGGTCGATGCCGCCTAACGAAGCCCGACTGTGCTTAACGGAGGGTTAAAACGGGCCTGCGCGGCATCAATTCCGGCCGTCGTCGCCGCCGTCCTGAGCGATCTGGTCGTAGTCCGCTTTCATGGCAATCCGCAGCGGCTTCGGGATCGGCCGCGCCCGGCCGCCCGAGACGAAGGCGACCCGCACATGGGCTTCGACCAAAAGCTCATCGCCGCGCTTGACCCGCTGCAGCACCGTCGTCGAGGCGCCCTTCACCTCCTCGGGCTCGGTCACGATATCGAGCACATCGTCCATGCGCGCCGGCTTGAGGAAGTCGATATTCATCGAACGCACCACGAAAGCAAAACCCGGCGCCTCTTTTTCCGCCTCCTCAAACAGAGCGCGATGGTCGGCCCCGATCAGGCGCAGATAATTGGTCCGGCCACGCTCCATGTAGCGCAAATAATTGGCGTGATAGACGATGCCGGTGAAATCGGTGTCTTCGTAATAGACGCGCACGGTGAGCACATGGCGTCCGTCGCGGATTTCGCCGTCGAGAAGAACGCTGGTCATTACACTATCTCCACGGGACTCTCTGCTCCATCGCATGTTCCCAGTTCTTGCCGTCAAACTGATGCACTGTGATGGCGCCGACATCGACACCGTCGAGGCAGCGCACGTTGACGTCGATCTTGTCGGGATCGGAGCGCGGCACGTAGAACGGATGAATGCCGCACGTCGCGCAGAACGTATGCTGTGCGGCGCCGGTATTGAAGCGGTAGGTTGTCAGAGCGTCCTTGCCGCTGAGAAGCTCGAACTGCTCGGGCGCGACGATGAGATGCAGGAAGCCCTTCTTGGCGCAGATCGAGCAATTGCAATAGGTCACGCGCGACAAATCCGCCGTGACGCGGAACCGCACCCGCCCGCAATGGCAGCCGCCTTCGTAGGTTTGCGGCATTGGATCAGTCATCCTCCGACCCGAACAGCCCGAACTGCGACGGGTCGCGCGATGGTTCGGCAAGGCCGAGGTGCCGGAAGCCGTGTGCGGTCATGAGACGTCCGCGCGGCGTCCGCTGCAATAATCCGCACTGGATCAGATACGGCTCGATAATGTCCTCGATCGCATCGCGCGGTTCCGACAAGGCGGCGGCGAGCGTCTCGACGCCGACCGGGCCGCCGCCATAGTTCATCGCGATCGTCGTGAGGTAACGCCGGTCCATCGCATCAAGGCCTGCGCCGTCGACCTCAAGCGCCGCCAGCGCCTTGTCAGCTATAGCGCGATCGATCGCGGATGCGCCTTCGACCGACGCGAAGTCGCGCACGCGGCGCAACAGGCGGCCGGCGATGCGCGGGGTGCCGCGGGCGCGGCGCGCAATCTCGTTGCCGCCGTCCGCGGTCAACCCGATGCCGAGCACGCGCGCGCCGCGATTGACGATCTCTTCGAGCTCCGCCTCGGTGTAGAAATTCAACCGCACCGGGATGCCGAAGCGGTCGCGCAGCGGATTGGTGAGAAGACCCGCACGCGTCGTCGCGCCGACCAGCGTGAATTTTGCAAGGTCGATCTTCACCGACCGCGCCGCCGGGCCCTCGCCGATGATGAGGTCGAGCTGAAAATCCTCCATCGCCGGATAAAGGATTTCCTCGACCGCCGGATTAAGCCGGTGGATTTCGTCGATAAAGAGCACGTCGCGGTCTTCGAGATTGGTGAGCAGCGCCGCGAGATCGCCGGCCTTGGCGATCACCGGCCCCGACGTGGAGCGGAAATTGACGCCGAGCTCGCGCGCGACGATCTGTGCGAGCGTCGTCTTGCCAAGCCCCGGCGGGCCGACAAACAGAACGTGATCGAGCGCTTCGTGCCGCGCCCGTGCCGCCTCGATGAATACGCCGAGATTGGCGCGGGCCTGCTGCTGGCCGATGAATTCAGAAAGCCGCTGCGGACGCAACGACGTCTCCGCCGCGTCTTCGTCGCGGCGTTCCGGCGTCACCAGCTTGCGTCCGGGCTTTGCGTTCACCGCTCGGGACCTCTCGTATATTTGTTCGGCAAGAGTTCCGTGATCGGCACCGCCGCAGGCGCAGTCCCGTTCGGCACGATCACGCGCGCCTTCGCATCATAGTCGAAGATCAATTCGCGGCATGCCCCGCATGGCGAGACAACCTTGATGTCCTGGTCCTTGTCACTTGGCGGCGGATGGCGCACCGCGACGATCGTATCAATCCCGGCATCGCCCAGTTCGACGAGCGCGCGCCCCAAGGCTACGGCCTCGGCGCAGACCGCCATGCGGCCGAGATAGGCATCGAGATTGACGCCGGTGAATATCTTTCCCGACCGGGTGCGCAAGGCAGCGCCGACTTCCTGCCAGTCGTCGCGATAACGGCTCTTGATCGCCGCACGCGCCGCCGCGATCAGTTTCTTGTCGGCTGCTTTTAGTTTTGGGCGCGGTTTCACTTCGCCAGTTCCCTTAATCCGAGCCGGATGAGTGTTGTCGTCTCCGCCCCTTCGCCGGCGCTTCGTGCCGCGGCGGCAATCGCGGCGGCGGCCTGCGGTAGTCCATAGCCGAGATTGACCAGCGCGGAGACCGCGTCGGCCACCGGCCGCGGCGCGCGCTTCTCGTCGAGCGCGCCGGAGAGCCGCACCAGGGCTGGATCGACATCGGTATAGGCCGGCGCCTTGTCTTTCAGTTCGGTGACGATGCGTTCGGCGACTTTCGGCCCGACGCCGGGCGTGCACGCCACCATCGCCTTATCACGCATCGCTATTGCCGAAGCGAGATCGGCGGGCTTGAGCGTGCCGAGCACCGAGAGGGCGACTTTCGCGCCGACGCCCTGCACCGTCTGCAACAGCCGGAACCATTCGCGCTCAAGTTCGGTAAGAAACCCGAACAGCTTGATCTGGTCCTCGCGCACATAGGTCTCGATCGACAGCGCCGCCGGCTCGCCGGCGCGCGGCAGCTCCTGCAAGGTTCGCACCGAACAATGCACCAGATAACCGACACCATTGACGTCGAGAATGACGGAATCCTCGGCGTAGGAGTCGATGATGCCTTTGAGCTTGCCGATCATGATGTGGCTCGATCAAATAAATCGTCATTCCGGGGCCGAGCGAAGCGAGGAGCCCGGAATCCATAACCCCTGTCTTTGCAGGGCAAGCTCAGCGTCGGTTCTGCATGGCTTGTGATTATGGATTCCGGGCCCGGCCCTTTGGGCCGTCCCGGAATGACGATATGGCAAACACCGATCATCGCGCCGCCACCTTTGCCGCCGCCACCTTGAGCACCACGCTCTGCCGATGGTGTGCGTGGGTCACCGCGATCGCGAGCGCGTCCGCGGCATCGTCGGTTTCCGGATCGGCCTTCGGCAACAGCACGCCGATCATCATCCGCACCTGCGTCTTGTCGCCATGGCCGGCGCCGACGATGCTTTTCTTCACCAGGTTCGGCGCATATTCGGCGACCGGCACGCCGGCCCTTGCCGGCACGACCATGGCGATGCCGCGCGCCTGTCCGAGTTTCAGGGTCGCCTGCGCGTTGCCGTTCACGAATGTCAATTCAACGGCGGCCTCGTCGGGGCGGAACTCGTCGAGAATGCGCATGAGGCCATCATGGATGGCGAGAAGCCGCACCGCGAGCATATCGCGGTCATTCGTCGTGACCGAGCCGCAGCCGAGAAAGCCAAGCCGGTTGCCGGAAATCTCGACGATGCCCCAGCCGGTGCGGCGGAGGCCGGGATCAATCCCCAGGATGCGAATCGGGCGCGTCATGCCGGCCGATTCATAGCATGGCGGCAATGCTCGGGCGTCCCTCGCCGGGCGAGGAACGCCCTGATAAGCAGGCAGTCAGCAACTTACCCCCGGAAACACCATGACTCCCGGTCTCGGCCTCGCGCTCGGCGCAATGCTTTGTTTCGGCGTTGCCGACCTCATCTACAAACGCGCGGCGGCGGCGGGCATTTCGGCCGGCGAGTATTCGATGTTGCAGCCGTGGACCTTCTGTCCCGGCATCACGCTTTACGCCTGGCTGACCGGTACGCTCGATCTGCACGCGTCCGCCCTATGGGGTTCGCTGGCGGGATTTTTCCTGCTGATCGCCGTTTACAATTTCGTCCGCAGCCTCCAGGGCGGCGCGGTCAGCACCAATGCGCCGATCTTCCGGCTGAACTTCACGATCACCGCGGCGCTCGCGATCCTGTTTCTCGGTGAGACACTGACCGTCACGAAGGCCCTGGCGCTGGCATGCGCGCTTATCGCCGTCTGGCTCCTGCTTGCCGAGGCTGGAGCGGAGCGCGGCAAATTCCAATGGACCTCCGTAATCCGCGTTGTGATCGCGACGGTGGCGATGGCACTGGTCAATTTCTTCTACAAGGTCGGGCTGCAGCACGGCGCACTGCCGGAGACTTTGATCTTCGCGCAGGGCTGGACCTTCGGCCCGCTGGCGCTCCTGGTGCGTCTCTATCAGGAAGGACGATTGAACATCACGCCCGGCGCGTGGCGCTACGCGGTGTCCGCGGCACTGGCACTTTTGACCGCCTTCATATTGCTCTCGCACGGCCTCGTCGTTGGCGCGGCAAGCGTGCTCGTTCCGGTCGCGCAAATGAGCTTCGTGTTCACAGCCCTGCTCGGCGCGGCGATCTTTCATGAACGCCTCGATTTGCGGAAATGCGCCGGACTGGCCGTCGCCGTGGTCGCCTTGGGCTTGTTCGCGGTGAGTTGATTGCGGCTGCGGCGAGATGACTCGTCATCGGCGCGGGTAATGCATTAGCATCCGGCCGCAATGCCGGGACCACAATCCAAAAAGCGCCGCGCCATCATTATCGGCGGCTCGATGTCGGGCCTGTTCAGCGCCGCGTTCCTGCGCCAGATCGGCTGGGAGTGCGACGTCTATGAGCGCTCGCGCGTCGAGTTGGTCGGCCGGGGCGCCGGCATCACTACCCATCCGGAATTGCTGGCCGCCCTGGAAGCGTGCGGCGCCGGCACGCAGGACCTCGGCGTCGAAGTGCCGAAGCGGATAGCGCTCGATCGGCAGGGCCGCATTACCGAAGAGCGTCCGCTGCGCCAGATCCTGACGTCGTGGGACCGGCTGCAACGGCTGCTGCGCGCCACTATCGATCCCGCGCATTATCATCTCGGCTGGACGTTCGAGCGCGTCGAGCAGGACGGCAGCGGCGTTCGGGTGCATTTCGACGGCGGCCGCGTCGAGCGCGGCGACATTCTGGTCGGCGGCGATGGCGTCCGCTCGGCCGTGCGCGGACAGGTCGCGCCCGAATTGCAGCCGATCTATGCCGGCTACTACATCTGGCGCGGATCACCGAATGAAAACGATCTCTCGCCGCGAACGCTGAAGGAAATCTTCCCGTATTTCGTGTTCTATTTGCCGCCGCGCCAGGAAATCATCACCTATCCGATCGCGGGCTTTAACGACGACCTGCGCCCGGGCCATCGCCGTTACAATTTCATCTGGTATCGCTGCGCCGATGCCGCGCAATTGCAGCAGATGAACGTGGACCGCAACGGCGTCCAGCACGAATTCTCGGTGCCGCCGCCGCTGATCCGCCCCGAACTGATCGAGGCGATGTACGCCGATGCGCGCGACATCATGCCGGAGGTTCTGCTCGATTGCGTCATGACGATGAAACAGCCCTTCATCACGCCGATCTACGATTTCACGGCGCCGCGCATCATGTTCGGCCGCGTCGCCATGGTGGGCGATGCCGCCGCGAATGCCCGCCCCCACATGGGGTTCGGCGTCGCCAAAGCCGGCAGCGATGCGGCGGCGCTGGCGCGCGCGTTGCGCGACCACCACGACGTCGATACGGCGCTGAAAGCCTATGACGCCGAACGTCAGCCGATCGGCAATACCATCGTGCAGCACAGCCGCAAGCTCGGCACGCATATGGGCGTCGATCTCAAGACCGAGGACGACCGCCGCATGCACGACCTCCTGCAAACCGACGGCGCGATGCTGGACTGGATCGCCGTGCCCAATTTCCTGGACGCCTATAAATGACCGGACTGCCACAGCCCGACTACGCGCGCGGCATGCGGCTTGTCGGCTATTGCGACCAGGGCGGACGGCCCGATGGCGTGCAGGTGATGGTCCATCGCGGCCACGCCTATATCGGCCACATGTTCTCAAAGGGCTTTTCCATCCTCGACGTGCGCGATGCAAAAAATCCCCGCGCGGTGAATTATCTCGCCGCGCCGCCCAACACGTGGAACATCCATTTGCAGACCCACGGCGACTTGCTCCTTGTCATCAACGCCAAGGATATGTTCGCCGCCGCCGAATTCGCCGACGAGAAAGCCTATTACAAAGGCCAGCTCGGCCAGGCTGTCGGCACCGCGACAGCGGCCCCGCAGAGCATCCGCGACTGGACGGCGGGGCTTGCCGTCTATGACATTGCAAAACCGGCCGAGCCGCACCGCATCGGCTTCATGCCGGTCGAGGGCGGCGGCATCCATCGCCTGTGGTACACCGGGGGCCGCTGGGCCTATGCGTCAGCGCTGATCGACGGCTTCACCGACTATATCTTCATCACCATCGACATGGCTGACCCGGCACAACCGCGCGAGGCGGGCCGCTGGTGGATTCCCGGCATGAATGCAGCCGCGGGCGAAACGCCGGCGTGGCCGGGTGCCAGCCGTTACGGTTTGCATCACGCCATCATTCACGGCAACACCGCCTACGCGGCCTGGCGCGACGCCGGCATGGTGGTGATCGATGTTACCGACCGCACAAGGCCCGGCCTGATCGTGCACCGGGACGGCGCGCCGCCGTTCGGCGGCGGCACCCACAATTGCCTGCCGCTTCCGGATCGCGAGCTGCTCGTCGTGCTCGACGAGGCCGTGCTCGATCATCAGGAAGACGGCATCAAGAACATCTGGATGTTCGACAATCGCGACAAATCGAACCCGGCCAGCATCGCAACATTTCCGCAACCCGGCGAAGCCGATTACAGAACCAAGGGCGGCCATTTCGGGCCGCATAATATTCACGAGAACCGGCCAGGAAGCTTCGTCAGCGCGGACCTGATCTTCGCCACCTACCAGAATGCCGGCGTGCGGGTGTTCGACATCCGCGATCCCTGCCGGCCAAAAGAAACCGCCGCCTGGGTGCCGCCCGCGCCGGCGCGCATGATGGATCACCGGCCGAACCGCGCGCGGGTGATCCAGTCCGCCGACGTGTTCGTTGACGCCGCGGGATTGATCTACGCGACCGACTACAATGCCGGTCTCTTTATACTGGACTATACCGGTTAGGGATTTCGCGGATCACGCACTCATTCTGGCAACGACGGCATCAGACACTTCGAAACTGGCATGGACGTTTTGGACGTCGCCGTTGTCGTTGAGGCTGTTGATCAGCCGGCTAAGTTTTCTTCGGCGACCAGCGATAGGCTTTGGCCGTCGCGCCGCCCATCAGCATCGCACGCTCGCTGTCGCTGAGCCGGTCAGTCTTGAGGAACGGCGCGACGGCCTGCTCGTAATTGACGACGGCGAAGGCGCGCGTCCAGTCCGTGCCCCACAGGCAGCGGTCGAAACCCCAGGCGTCGAACACGCGGGCGAGCGGATCCCAGATGTCCGGGAACGGATACGGCTCTTTGGACAGCGTGCAGGCGCCGCTCACCTTGATCACCGCATTCTTGCGCTTCGCAAGGTCCAGCACCTTCGGCAGATCGGCCCACGGCTGCGGCGGGGCCGGCGGCGTACGCGGCTGCAGGATCGCGAGGTGATCGACGATGAAGCGCGTATCGGGATGGCGGTCGATCAACGTCGTGCCCGCGTCCACGTTATCCCAGCACAAAATGTTGACCGGCAGATCGTGCTTCACGGCCGCGCGCGCGATGCGGTCGAGGCCCGGGTCCTTCGGATCGCGATCGCGCCCCGGCTCCCTGGTCAGCATGATACGGATGCCGGCCGCGCCTGGCGTGCGCTTCCAGTCGGCGACGACGTCGTCCACGGCGGGGTCGTCCGGATCGACCGGCTTGACGATTGCGAACCGGCCGGGATGGGCCCGCTGCACCTCCACCGCATAACTCGCGTCGTAGCGGTACATGGAAAACGCGGAGATGAAGATCGCGCCGTCGACGCCGACCTTGTCCATCGCCGCCACCATTTCGTCGCCGGTCACGTGCGGCGGCCAGTTCGGCACGCTGTGCCACGGCCGTTTCGGCGTGTTGGCTTCGTAGACATGGACCTGGGAATCGATGATCGTCATCGCGCAAACTCCTCGATAAACGTAGCCTGGCTTGAGCGCAGCGAAAGCCGGGGGATTGGTTTCGGGCGGAAAGACTGCCCCGGATTTCGCTGACGCTCAATCCGGGCTACTCGCTATACGCCATACGCTAAGACCCGCCGAGCGGCTCCATGCCGCTTTTTCTGATGGCTCGCGCCGCGTGCGCGGATGAAAGCAGATCGATCAGCCGCCGGGACAGTTCGGTTTCCCCTGAACCTGCGACAATGGCGGCTGAGAACGTTTGCATGAACTGAATCTCCTGCGCGAGGCTGCCGGCAAATTCGACGCCAGGCGAGAGCAAGATTTCACTGTCGGGCATGATTGCGACAGCGGCCTCTCCTGCGGCAACCATGGCCGCGGCGCCAAATCCGCGCGGCGACGTCTTGACCTCGATCCGGTCGGCGACGCCGAGACGCGGAAAAAGCTCGGCCTTGAGCCAGATGCCGCTGGTGCTTGCCGGGACGGCGACGGTTTTAGCTTTGAGCAGGACTTGTTTGAAGGCTTCGGCGGTCCGCATGTCGGGCTTCGGCGTGCCCGCGCGCACCGCGACGCCCACGCCCACTCGCGCAAGATCGGCGTCGGTTCCGGGCACGATCCTGTTCGCCGCGATCAATTCGGTGAGGCCTTCGCGCGAGAGGATCACAACGTCGGCGGGCACACCGCGGGCAAGCTGCGCGGCAATCGTCTGCGGCCCCACGCCCTGCGACGCGCCCGATCCTGTCGTGACCTTGACGCCGTTTGCTTGCTCGAATTCGGGCAGCAATTGCTCGTAGGCCCCGGAGAACCCGCCCGAGATCAGAACGTTCAACTGCGCGCGCCCCTGCGTCATGTTTTCAAAGACCGGATGACGCGCTCATCTTGGCGACGACGGCGTCCGATACCTCGAAATTGGCATAGACGTTCTGCACGTCGTCGTTGTCGTTGAGGCTGTCGATCAGTTTTATGACCTTTTCGCCCTGATCGTCATCGACCGCGACGGTATTTTGCGGCCGCCACACCAGCGATGCCTTGCGCGGCTCGCCGAATTTCGTCTCGAGCGCCTTGGCGACCGAGCCGAAATGATCCTGCCCTGCAAAGACCTCGTGGGTGTCCTCGCTGGAGACCACGTCGTCGGCGCCGGCATCGAGCGCCGCCTCGAACATAACTTCGGCGCTGGCAGTCCCGGCGCCGTATTCGATGACGCCGACATGATCGAACATGAATGACACCGCACCGGTCTCCGCGAGATTGCCGCCGCTCTTGGTGAAGGCCGCGCGCACTTCGCCCGCCGCCCGGTTACGGTTGTCGGTCAGCACTTCGACGATGACCGCGATCCCGCCGGGGCCGTAACCTTCGTAGCGGACCTGCTCGAAGTTCTCGCCGTCGCTGCCGGCCGCCTTCTTGATGGCGCGCTCGATATTGTCTTTCGGCATGTTCTCGGCGCGCGCCGCGATGATCGCCGCGCGCAGCCGGGCATTCATTGCCGGATCGGGGGTGCCGAGCTTCGCCGACACCGTGATTTCGCGCGCCAGTTTGCCGAACAGTTTTGATTTCTGCGCATCCTGCCGCCCCTTGCGGTGCATGATATTCTTGAATTGTGAATGTCCGGCCATTGCTGCTCTCTCGTCCCACCGTCATTGCAAGCACAGCGACGCTATCCAGTCTTGCGAAAGCTGGATTGCTTCGTCGCTTCCCTCCTCGCAACGACGTTTTCTATAAGGCGGCAGCCCACTAAAACTCAAGCCCAGAACGCGGGCTTCGCCTGCTCCAAAGTACCGCCCAACCGCACCGCGCCGACGCGCGTTGCGAGCCCTGTTGCCGGATCGGTCTCGACGGCAACGGCGCAGAGCGTCGCCGGGCCCGTCGCCGGTTCGAACCGCGCCGACGACACCCGCCGCACGAAGCGCTGCAGCGGTTCGTCCTTGGCCATGCCAATCACGGAATCGAAATCTCCGGTCATGCCGACGTCGCTCATGAATGCGGTGCCGCCGGGAAGCACGCGAAGATCTGCCGTCGGTACGTGCGTGTGCGTGCCGACCACGAGGCTGGCGCGGCCGTCGCAGAAATGACCCATCGCCTGTTTCTCGCTCGTCGCCTCGCCGTGAAAATCGACAATGATGGCGTCGGCGCCGTTTTGCAGCGGACAGGCTGAAAGCTCATGCTCGATCGCGGCGAACGGATCGTCGAGCGGCTCCATGAAGATGCGGCCCATGGCGTTGACGACGAGAACGCGCGATCCGTTCTTGGCCTCGATCAAGGCCGAGCCACGGCCGGGCGTGCCCGCCGGATAATTGATCGGCCGGATCATGCGCGGCGCGCGCTCGATGAAGACCAGCGCCTCTTTCTGGTCCCAGGCATGATTGCCGAGCGTCACCGCGTCGACGCCGGCATCGAGGAATTCGCGATAGATCGTTTCGGTGATGCCGAAGCCGCCGGCGGCATTCTCGCCGTTGGCGACGACCAGATCGAGCTTCCAGTCGCGCACCAGTTTTGGCAATCGCTCAAGGATGATGGTGCGCCCGCTGCGCCCAACCACATCGCCGATGAAAAGGATACGCATTTCAACCGCCTCGCAGATCGATGATCTCGCGCTCGGTTAGCATGAGATCGAGGCGCGCGTCGTGAGGTGTCGCCGGCACGGCGGGAACTTCCTGGGCCGCAAACGCAATCCCGATGGCGGTGACAGCCTTGAGCCCGCGCAATCGCGCAATCGTCATGTCGTAATAGCCCGCGCCATAACCGATGCGATGACCAGTGCGGTCGAAGGCGAGCAGCGGCACGATCAGGATATCGGGATCGACCTCCGCCGCTTCCGCCTTCGGCTCGCGGATGCCCCACACGCCGGCGGCAAGCGGTTCGCCCCATTGCCAGGCGCGCATGGTCAGCGGCTTGCCGCGCCCGGCGACGACGGGAAGCGCAAGCTCTGCGCCCGCTTCCGCAAGCTTGCGCAGGAGCGGCAGCGGATTGATCTCGCTCTTGAGCGGCATGAAGCCGGACACGATCGTGCCCGGCGTTATTCTCAACGGAAACGGCCGAGCCGCGATCGCGTCCGCCGCGTCCTGCCGCACATCGCCCGGCAGCGCATCGCGCCGCGCCGCCGCCTCGCCGCGGAGTGCCGTCTTGGACTCATCGATGTCGGCTGATGCAATCATGGTCAAACAGTGCGGAGCCGCGCCGGCCGTTGGAGCATCGATCCCGGGTTCCCTACGAATGTAGGTGGGCGCCATATGTCCGGGCCCACGGGCCCGGTCAGGGACAGCTCCCTAGTGGATCGATAAGGCCCCGAGAATTGGCTCCTGACGTACCGGGCAGCCCCGCATCGGTAATGTAGTGCGCAACGGGCGAAGACGCCAATCATCGCCTGCCGCGGCATGCTCCCGCTCCCGTAAACGGGGAAAGGGAGATAACTCACCCCAATGCGACGCCGCTTGTGGTGATGGACTGATTGAGCCTCTTGGTGATGCTCTCGACCCTTTCGGCCGCGGCGCTCAGGGCCGACGCGAGTGTGGCCTGAGTAGCCTTGTTGCGGTCGGATGCGGCGGTCTGGACCTGCTGCAAAGTGCCGAGTTCCTCCTCCAGCCGCTTGATGCGCAGCCCCGCTTCGGCAAGTTCGTCGGCAACCGTGATCGCCGCCATCACGGTCAAGCGCGTGTCGCCGATCTCGCCGAATTTCGCGCGCAGCCCGTTGATGCGCCCGTCGAGTTCGCGCGCGAGTTCGACGAGGTGATCTTCCTGGCCGTCCTCGCAAGCCATCCGGAATTGCCGGCCGTTGATGGTGACGTTGACCTGCGCCATGTCGTTTCCCTGTGTCGCTGTGTCGCGTCCCTGTGCTCTCTCAGCCTTCCGTCTCCAGCACGCCGCGGATCGTCGTGATCGCCTGATCGATCCGCTGCGCGACGTCACGATTGGCTGCTTCGAGCGCACGCGCGCGCGCCGTCGCCTCGTCGAGTTCGCTCGCCAGCCGCGCGCGATCGGAACCGAGCGCATGGACCTGGCTGGAAAGCGCTTCCTCGGCGCGGTCGGCGTCGCGCCGGCGCTCGGCCGCGGCGTCGAGCGCGTCGAGCGCCTGGGACAACCGCCGGGACGCGATTTCGATCGGATCGGTGTCGCTCATGCGGCCATCCGCGCGGCCATCCAGGGTGTCACACGAAACCGAAAATCGTGCGATGGCAACTATTTATCGGAAGAACTTTACGTCGTATCGCGGGAAAGCGTCAACGGCGCGCGCGGCGGCCTGTGCATGACGGGTGCGGCGGGCGGAAGCACAATTGACTCAAGGGCCTCCCATGCTATCTTGCCTGTTATCGCGGCCATCGCACCTGCCGCGCATGGCAAGCCCAATGACGATGCCGGATCGAATTCTCGCGGCGAGCGCTGCACCCGCCCAGATTTCCCGCGTTGCCTCACCCGGCGCGAGTCCGGCCTCGCGCGCGGAACACGATCTGATGGCGAACGCCATTCGCGCGCTGGCGATGGATGCGGTCGAGCAGGCGAAGTCGGGACATCCCGGCCTGCCGATGGGCGCGGCCGACATCGCCACCGTTCTGTTCACGCGTTTCCTCAAATTCGATCCGGCCGCTCCGTCCTGGCCCGACCGCGACCGCTTCGTGCTGTCGGCCGGTCACGGCTCGATGCTGCTCTACGCGCTGTTCTATCTCCTCGGCTACGAGAAGATGACGATCGAGGAGATCAAGCGCTTCCGCCAGCTCGGCTCGCTCACGCCCGGCCATCCCGAACACGGCCACACGCCCGGCGTCGAGACCACCACCGGCCCGCTCGGCCAGGGTCTTGCCAATGCGGTCGGCATGGCGATCGCGGAGCGCCATCTCGCCGCCGGTTTCGGCGACATCGTCGATCACGCCACCTATGTGCTCGTCTCCGACGGCGATCTGATGGAAGGCATCAGCCAGGAAGCCATCGCGCTGGCCGGTCACCTGAAGCTGAAGAAGCTGATCGTGCTCTACGACGATAACGGCATCTCGATCGACGGGCCGACATCGCTGTCGGATTCCGTCGATCAGGTGAAGCGTTTCCAGTCCGCCGGATGGGCGGCGACGCTGCATCGACGGCCACGATCCCGCGGCGATCGCGGCTGCCATCGAGACGGCACAAGAAATCCGACAGGCCTTCGCTGATCGCCTGCCGCACCACGATCGGCTTCGGCGCGCCGAACAAGGGCGGCACCGAAAAAGCCCACGGCTCGCCGCTCGGCGCCGAGGAAATCGCGCTGGCGCGGCAGAGGCTCGGCTGGACTTCGCCGCCATTTGAAATTCCGCCGGCGATCCTGTCGCAATGGCGCGCCGCCGGCGAACGCGGCAAGCCCGCGCGCGCGGCCTGGGACAAGCGCCTTGCCGCGCTCGACAAGGACAAGCGCGCCGAGTTCGAGCGCCGCCTCGAGCGGCGAACTGGCGAGCGGGTTCACGGCCGCGGTCGCCGGCGCGAAGCAAAAACTCGCCGAGGCGCCGAAAGAGATCGCAACGCGCGCCGCGTCCGAACTGGCGCTCGACACGCTGACCGTGGCGCTGCCGGAAATGGTCGGCGGCTCCGCCGACCTCACCGGATCCAACAATACCCGCGCCAAGGGCATGAAGGTGCTCGATGCCGCGGATTATTCCGGCACTTTCATTCATTACGGCGTGCGCGAGCACGGCATGGCCGCCGCGATGAACGGCATGGCGCTGCACGGCGGCATCATTCCCTATTCCGGCACGTTCCTGGTGTTCTCGGATTATTGCCGGCCGGCGATCCGGCTCGCCGCCCTGATGGGCCAGCGCGTCATCCACGTGATGACGCACGATTCCATCGGCCTCGGCGAGGACGGCCCGACGCATCAGCCGGTCGAGCATGTCGCGGCGCTGCGCGCGATCCCCGGCCTGAAGGTGTTCCGGCCGTGCGATGTGGTCGAGACGCTGGAATGCTGGCAGCTTGCGCTCGAAAGCAAAAACGGCCCGAGCGTGCTGGCGCTGACGCGGCAGAACCTGCCGCAGTTGCGCCTGGGATATGACGAACATAATCGCTGCGCCGCGGGCGCCTACGAGCTGATCGCCGCGGATGACGGCCTGCCCGTCGTGTCGCTGTTTGCCACCGGCTCGGAAGTCGCGATCGCAGTTGCGGCGAGCAAGCTTCTCGCCGCGCGCAATATCTCGGTGCGGGTCGTCTCGGTTCCCTGCTTCGAACTGTTGCTCGCCGCGCCGGAAGACGCCCGCGCCGCGGTGATCGGCGATGCCGCGGTCAATGTCGCGGTCGAGGCCGGCATCCGCCAGGGCTGGGACGCGATCATCGGTTCGGATGGCGCTTTTGTCGGCATGACCGGCTTCGGCGCCAGCGCCCCCGCCAAGGATCTTTACCGACATTTCGGAATAACGGCAGAAAAGGTGGCCGAAGCCGCATTGGCTCTATTATGAAAGTCGCGAAACAATAATTACATAATAAAAGGTGCCACCGGGTGGCTTTCGCCGGCGGCGGAGGAGACCGGGATATGTCTGTTCGCGTTGCCATCAACGGGTTTGGCCGCATCGGCCGCAATATTTTGCGCGCCGTCATCGAAGCCGACCGCGACGATATCGAAGTCGTCGCCATAAACGACCTGGCGCCGGTCGAGACCAATGCGCACCTTTTGCGTTTCGACTCCGTGCACGGCCGCTTTCCCGGCGAAGTGACGGTCAAGGGCGACACCATTTCCTGCGGCAATGGCGCGATCAGGGTCACCGCCGTGAAGGACCCCGCGCAATTGCCGTGGAAGGAACTCGGCATCGACGTCGCGCTGGAATGCACCGGCATTTTCACGTCGAAGGAAAAAGCTTCCGCCCATCTGCAAGCCGGCGCCAAGCGCGTCCTGGTCTCGGCGCCGGCCGACGGCGTCGACCTCACCGTGGTTTATGGCGTCAATCACGACAAGCTCACCAAGGCGCACACCGTCGTCTCCAACGCCTCGTGCACGACCAATTGCCTCGCGCCTGTCGTCAAGGTGCTCAACGACGCCGTCGGCATCGACAAGGGTTTCATGACCACGGTGCACTCCTACACCAACGACCAGCCCTCGCTCGATCAGGTGCACAAGGACCTCTACCGGGCGCGCGCCGCGGCGCTCAACATCATTCCGACCTCGACCGGCGCGGCAAAGGCCGTCGGCCTCGTCCTGCCGGAACTCGCCGGACGGCTCGACGGTGTCGCCATCCGCGTGCCGACGCCGAACGTCTCGGTGGTGGATTTCAAATTCGTCGCCAAGCGCGCGACCACCAAGGACGAGATCAACGCCGCCGTGAAGCGCGCCGCCGAGCAGCAGCTCAAGGGCATCCTCGGCTATACCGACGCGCCCAACGTCTCGAGCGACTTCAATCACGACCCGCATTCCTCGATCTTCCACATGGACCAGACCAAGGTGGTCGACGGCACGCTGGTGCGCGTGATGTCGTGGTATGACAATGAGTGGGGCTTCTCCAATCGCATGATCGACACCGCGGTGGCGATGGGCAAGCTCGCCTGAACCAAAGATCGCAGTCCGGCCAGCGCGCTTCCATGCAGTCCTTCCGCAGCCTCGACGACGCCGACGTCAAAGGAAAACGCGTGCTGTTGCGCGTCGACCTCAACGTGCCGATGCAGGACGGCAAGGTAGCGGACGTCTCGCGCATCGAGCGCAACATGCCGACGATCGTGGAAATCGCCGACCGCGGCGGCAAGGTGATCCTGCTGTCGCATTACGGCCGGCCGAAAGGCCCGGATCCGAAGGAATCGCTGAAGCCGGTCGCGCTTGCGGTCGCAAAGATCATCGGGCGGCCCATTGCATTTGCCGCAGATTGCGTCGGCGAAGTCGCCGAAAAGGCCGTCGCCGCAATGAAGCCCGGCGATATTCTTTGCCTCGAAAATACGCGCTTCCACAAAGGCGAAGAAAAAAACGATCGCGAGTTTGCCGCGCAACTGGCGCGCCTCGGCGATATTTATGTCGACGACGCCTTTTCGGTGGCGCATCGGGCGCACGCTTCCGTCGAGGCCATCGCGCATCTGCTCCCGGTCTATGCCGGACGCGCCATGTAGGAAGAACTCGACGCACTCGAGCGCGCGCTGCACGCGCCGGAGCGTCCGGTCACAGCGATCGTCGGCGGCGCCAAAATCTCGACCAAACTCGATCTCCTCGGCAACCTGATTACCAAGGTCGAGACGCTGATCATCGGCGGCGGCATGGCCAATACGTTCCTCGCCGCGCAGGGCAAGCCGGTCGGCAAATCGCTGTGCGAATACGACCTGATCCCGACGGCGCGCGACATCATGGCGAAAGCAAAATCGCTGCACCGCGCGATCGTGCTGCCGGTCGATGCCGTCGTCGCGCCGAAACTTGCGGCGGGGGTGCCGACGCGGGTCGTGACCGTGGACGATATCGGCCCGGCCGACATGATCCTGGATATCGGGCCGCGCAGCGTCGAACAGGCCATTGCGGTGCTCGCCCGCTCCAAAACGCTGGTCTGGAATGGGCCGTTCGGCGCGTTCGAGCAGGAACCGTTCGACAACGGTACGGTGGCGGTCGCGGAAGCGGCTGCGGAACTCACGGCGGACAAGCGGCTTGTCAGCATTGCCGGCGGCGGCGATACGATGGCGGCGCTCAATGTTGCCGGCGTCACCGGCCGTTTCACCTACGTTTCGACCGCGGGCGGGGCGTTCCTCGAATGGCTGGAGGGCAAGACGCTCCCCGGCGTCGAGGTTTTGAAGACGCTCCGGACTCCCGCTGTCAGCCACGGATAGGGTATTATTTAGCTCACGCATAAACTCAAGGCTGCCGGATTGCCGGCGCCGAACGCCACGTCGAAGGATTTGGAGAGCGCGATGAATCTCAGCGAACTGAACAAGGTGGCGGAAGCGATGGTGGCTCCGGGCCGCGGCATCCTCGCCGCCGATGAATCGTCGGGCACCATCAAAAAGCGTTTTGACGCGCTCGGCGTGGAATCGACCGCCGACAGCCGGCGCGATTACCGCGAGATGCTGTTCCGCTCGGCCGAGGGCATGTCGAAATATATTTCGGGCGTCATCCTCTATGACGAAACCATCCGCCAGAACGCCAAGGACGGCACGCCTCTGGTCAAGATCATCGAGAAGGCAGGCGCGCTGCCCGGGATCAAGGTCGACAAGGGCATCAAGCCGCTGCCCTGTTGCCCCGGTGAAGTCATCACCGAAGGACTCGATGGCCTGCGCGAACGGCTTGCCGAATATCGCGGGCTCGGCGCCAAATTCGCCAAGTGGCGCGCGGTGATCGATATCGGCAACGACATGCCGAGCTACAATTGCATCAACGCCAATGCGCACGCTCTGGCGCGCTATGCCGCGCTTTGCCAGGACGAAGGCATCGTGCCGATCGTCGAGCCTGAAGTCTTGATGGACGGCGATCACGACATCGATCGCTGCGACAAGATCACGGAATGGGTGCTCAAGACCGTGTTCGAGCAGCTCTACTACGCCCGCGTCGCGCTGGAAGGCATCGTGCTCAAGCCGAACATGGTGGTGCCTGGCAAGAAGTCGGGCAAGCGCGCGTCGGTCGAGGAAGTCGCGGAGAAAACGCTGCGCGTTCTCAAATCCTGCGTGCCGGCCGCGGTTCCGGGCATCGCCTTTCTCTCCGGCGGCCAATCCGACGAGGACGCAACCGCGCATCTCGACGCCATGAATAAAATGGGGCCCCTGCCCTGGCACGTATCGTTCTCCTACGGCCGGGCGCTGCAAGCCGCACCGCAGAAGACATGGTCCGGCAAAAGCGAAAATGTGGCGGCAGCACAACGCGCCTTCAGTCACCGCGCCATGATGAACAGCCTCGCCACGCTCGGACAATGGAAAGCCGACCTCGAGCGCAAGGCAGCGTGACCGTCCTCCGCTCATTCCCGCGAAAGCGGGAATCCAGCGCGGCCGCGCCGCAATGAACACGCAGCGCCCGCGCCAGCGGCTCTATCTGTTCACGCCGCGCATCGACGATCCGGAACCGTTTTTGCGCGAACTCGACGCGGTGCTCGCGGCCGCCGACATTGCCGTGGTGCTGTTGCGGCTTGCCGATGGCGATGAGCGCACGCTGATCAATCGCGTCAAAGCAATCGTGCCCGCCGTGCAGCGGCGCGATGTCGCAGTTTTGCTGGACGGCCACGCCGGCATTGCTGCGCGGGCCGGCGCGGATGGCGCCCATCTCACCGGAATCGAGAGCTTTGCCGGCGCGCTCGTGCTGCTCAAACCCGACCGCATCGCCGGCGCCGGCGGCATGCACAGCCGTCATGATGCCATGCGCGCGGGCGAGTCTGGCGCCGATTACGTGATGTTCGGCGAGCCCGGCCGCCATAACCGCTGTCCGCCGCTTGCGGAAACGCAGGAGCATCTGACGTGGTGGGCGGAATTGCTCGAAGTGCCGTGCGTCGGTTATGCCGCAAGCCCGGAAGACGTCGGGCCGGTGGCGCGGACCGGCGCCGATTTTGTCGCGCTGGGTGACTGGATATGGACGGATTCACGCGGCGCGGCCGCAGCAGTCGCGGCGGCGGCCGAACATCTCGCCGAGCCGGCTCCGCGATGAGGCGTGCCGCGTGTCTTGTGCTTACGGCAACGCTGGCCGCGATACTGGTCACGATTCTTGTCGCGCCGGCGGCTGTGCGCGCGGCCGAGCCTGATCTTGCTTTCGGCGCGTTCCAGCGCGGCTATTTCATCACCGCCTTTGCCGAAGCGACCAAGCGCGTCGAGACCAACGGCGACCCGAAGGCCATGACGCTCCTCGCCGAGATTTACGCCAATGGGCTCGGCGTGCCGCAGGACGACAAGAAAGCCGCCGAATGGTACAAGCTCGCCGCCGCGCGCGGCGATGCCAACGCCATGTTCGCGCTGGCGATGTTCGACCTCGCCGGCCGCGACGGCCCGCGCGATCGCGAGGCGAGCGCCAAATGGCTCGCGGCTGCGGCAAAGCTCGGCCACCCGCAGGCGGCTTACGATCTCGCGCTTCTCTATATCGAGGGACAATTGTTCCCGCGGGATTTTACGCGCGCCGCCGAACTGCTGCGCACCGCGGCCCAGACCGGCAGCCCCGATGCGCAATATGCGCTCGGCACGTTCTACAAGGTCGGCCGCGGCGTGCCGAAGGACATGCACCAGGCGGTGCAGCTTTGGGCGCAAGCCTCGCTCGCCGGCAACACCGATGCGGAAGTGGAATACGCGATCGCGCTCTACAACGGCGACGGCGTCGCGCGCGACGAGCAGGCCGCCGCCGCGATATTCCTGAAAGCCGCGAAGCACGGCAGCGCCATCGCGCAAGACCGGCTCGCCCGCATCCTCGCCAGCGGCCAGGGCGCGCCGGCCGATCCGGTGCAGGCGACGAAGTGGCACATCATTTCGAAAGCCGGCGGCGAGACCAATCTCGAACTCGACGATTTCGTCGACAAGCTGCCCGCCGACAAACGCAATGCCGGCGTGCAGGCTGCAAAACCGTGGCTCGAGGCGATGAAGGCTGCGCAACAGGAACAGCAATCGCAGCAGACTGCGCCGGCGAAGCCCTGAGCCTGGATTTCCCCGCTTGCGCTAATGCGCGGCGAAGGGTACGCGAAGCGACCATACCAAAGGTCGCCATGCTCCACTCCGCCGTCATCAATGTCATGATCAAGGCCGCGCACCGCGCCGGCCGCAGCCTCAAGCGCGATCTCGGCGAAGTCGAGCATTTGCAGGTGTCCGTGAAGGGGCCGCGCAATTTCGTCACCGCGGCCGATCACCGCGCCGAGGCGATCGTGCGCGAGGATCTTGCCAAGGCGCGGCCGGATTACGGCTTTCTCGGCGAGGAAGGCGGCGCGCATGAGGGCAGCGACAAAACCCACCGCTGGATCGTCGATCCGCTCGACGGCACCACAAATTTCCTGCACGGCATTCCGCATTTCGCGGTGTCGATCGGGCTCGAGCGCGCGGGCGTGATCGTCGCCGGCGTCGTCTATAATCCGGCGAACGACGAGCTCTTTGTCGCCGAGCGCGGCAAGGGCGCATTCCTCAACGACAAGCGCATCCGGGTCGCGGCGCGCCAGAATCTCGCCGATGCCGTCGTCGCCTGCGGCCTGCCGCATTACGGGCGCGGCGATCTGGTCCAGGCCCGGCACGAGATCGCCGCGGCACAACAGCATTTTGCGGGCTTGCGCCGCTATGGCGCGGCGACGCTCGACCTCGCCTGGGTCGCCGCCGGCCGGCTCGATGCCTATTGGGAGCGCGATCTTGCGCCGTGGGATCTGGCGGCGGGTTCGCTGCTCGTGCGCGAGGCGGGCGGCTTCATCACCACGATCAGCGGCGGCGACGACATTCTCGCCAATGGCAGCGTTGCCGCCGGCAACGACACCATGCATCGCGAACTTTTGCGCCTGCTCAAGGAGGCAGGCAAACAAGCCGCGACGCCGTGACAGACGAAGCCGGCTTCACGCTGCGCGCCTACGGCGCCCGCGACGACGGCGCCGCGATCGCATTGTGGCTCCGGACCTGGCAGGCGGCCTATCCGGACATCGATTTTGCCGCACGCCTTGACTGGTGGCGCACACAATGGCGCGACAGGCTCGTTCCGAGCGCAAGCATCGTCGTTGCCGAAGCACGCGGCGGCATGATCGGTTTCGTCACCGCCGATCCGCGCACGCTCTATCTCGATCAGCTCGTGGTGGCGCCGGAATTTTGGGGCACGAGCGCCGGCGCGGTATTGATCGCCGAAGCCAAACGTATTTCGCCCAAGGGCCTCGATCTCGACGTCAACACCGATAACGCGCGCGCCATCGCCTTTTATAGGAAGCACGGTTTTGCAATCACCGGCGACGGCATCAACGCATTCAGCGCCAGGCCGATTCATCACATGAGCTGGCGGCCGTAACGATCACGCGCCTTCAAATTGCAGCTTGGCCAGCCGCGCGTAGAGACCGCCTTTGGCGACAAGCGTCTGATGCGTGCCTTCCTCGACAATGCGGCCGTCTTCCAGGACGAGGATGCGATCGCATGACAGCACCGTCGCCAGGCGATGCGCGATGACGATCGTGGTGCGCTGTTGCATCAGTTCGGCAAGCGCCGCGGCGACTTGCGTTTCGCTTTCGGCGTCAAGCGACGAGGTCGCTTCGTCGAGGAGCAGAAGCGGCGCATCGCGCAAAATCGCGCGCGCAATGGCGATGCGCTGGCGCTGGCCGCCCGACAGCGTGACGCCGCGCTCGCCGACCGGCGTGTCGAAGCCGCGCGGCAGCGCGGCGACGAAAGCCGCGGCGTGCGCGTGTTCGGCCGCGCGCGCGACGTCAGCATCCGAAGCGCCGGGCCGGCCGAAGCGGATATTGTCGCCGACCGACGTCGCAAACATCACGCTGTCCTGCGGCACGAGCGCGATCCGCGCGCGCAGGTCGGCGGGATCGAGGTCCTTGATTGGAACGCCGTCGAACGTGATGCGTCCGGATGCCGGATCGTAGAAGCGGAGCAGCAGATGGAAGATCGTGCTCTTGCCAGCGCCGGACGGACCGACAATGGCGAGCTTCTCGCCCTGGCGCACCGCGAACGATACGGATTTGAGCGCCGACACGTTAGGGCGCGTCGGATAGGAGAAGACGACATTCTCAAACGCGGCCTCGCCGCGCGGCGGCGATGGCAGCGTGCGCGGCTGCGCGGGACGGACGATCGCGGGCTTTATGGCGAGGATTTCGAAGAGCCGCTCCGCCGCGCCCGATGCCGCCGCGATCTCGCCGCCGACCTCCGACAACGAGCCGAGCGCGCCTGCGCCAAAGACCGCGTAGAGGATGAATTGCCCGAGCCGGCCTGGCGTGATTTCGGCCGCCAGCACTTCATGCGCACCGACCCACAGCACGATGACGACGCTCGTGGAGACGAGGAAGATCGCGAGCCCGGTCAAAATGGCACGCGCGCGGATGGAATGGCGCGCGGCTTCGAAGGCGCGCTCGACGGCGTCGCGAAAGCGCGCAATGCCGAGCCGCTCATTGGTGAAGGCTTGCAGGACGCGCACCGCGCCGATCAATTCCGCCGCATAGGCCGAGGCGTCGGCGAGCGTGTCCTGCGCCGAGCGCGAGCGGCGGCGTACCGCACGGCCGAAGGCATAGAGCGGGAGCACGATGATCGGGATCGCGGCAAGGACGAAGGCCGACAGCCGCGGGCTCGTCACCACCATCATGGCGCTGGCGCCGAGGAACAGCACGAGATTGCGCAAAGCCACCGAAACCGACGAGCCGACGCTTGCCTTGATCTGCGTCGTGTCGGCGGTGAGCCGCGAAATCATCTCGCCGGTCCGAGCCTCGTCGAAGAATGCGGCCGAGAGCGAGGTGAGATGCGCGAACACATCGCCGCGCAGGTCGGCGACGATGCGCTCGCCGAGCGTGGTGACGAGGTAGTAACGCGCAGCACTGGCAAACGCGAGCACGCCCGCCACCGCGATCATGACCAGAAAGTAGCTGTTGATCAGTTCGATCCCGCGCGCGGTAAAGCCGAAATCGATCATGCGGCGCACCGCGACCGGCACGATCAGCGTGGTGAATGCCGCAAGGACCAGCGCACCGAGCGCCGCCAACGCCCGGCCGCGATAACGCCGGACATAGGGCAGCAGCGAAGCGAGCGGCCGTATAGTGAGCTTGCGCTTGTCGGCGGCGTCCTCAGCCGCGGGCGCTCGTGCCGGCGATGTGACCGAAGCCGGACCGGTCAATTCGCCGTTGGCGCGCGGATTGATGTCCAGGCCCTTCACGTCCAAGCCCTTCACGTCCATGTCTTTCATGTCCATGTCCGGTCCGGATTAAGCTCTTGCGCCACGGCGCTTTTTTCGGCCGCCCCACGGCAGAACGGCCGGACAATGCCCGTTGACCACGGCTCTGGCAACGCGTGGAACCACCGCAGCATCGCCTTGTCCCGGAGCCAAGGCCGCGTTATACAGCGGCCAAATTTTCCCGAACCGATAGCCGAAAAAACCCATGAAATCCGACACCCACCCCGATTACCACACCGTCAAAGTCCTCATGACCGACGGCACCGAATTCACCACGCGCACGACCTGGGGCAAGCCCGGCGACACGTTGCATCTCGATATCGATCCGAAGTCGCACCCGGCCTGGACCGGCGGCCAGCAGCACCTGCTCGACCGCGGCGGCCGCCTGTCGCGCTTCAACAAGAAGTTCGAAGGCTTCCTCAAGAAATAGCCGATACTGGCTTTGACGGCCCGGCGAGAACTGGCTGCGCGCACCGCGCGCGGGTCCAGTCATGCCCGATTCGAAACGCCGGCCTATTTCGGCAAAAATTCGTTGGTGAACGTCGACGGAAAGTTCACCTGCTGCGGGCCTTTCGGCTGCAGGTAGGCAAACGTCGCGCGCGCTTGCGCCTCGCTCATGCGCCCGTCCGCGGTCCAGATCTTGCTCACGATGTCGTAGGCCTGATCGTTGGTTTGCGGCGTCATGGTCGCGTATTCCAGCGCCATATCCGCCTTGCCGCGAGCCGGATCGTTCTTGAGAATCTTTGCCGCGTCGGCAAAGACCTGCGCGACCTTGCGCAGCAGTTCGGGCTTTTCCTTGATGTTGTCCGGATGCGTCGCCAGCACCATGAACAGGATGTCGCGCAGTTCCGGCACTTCGCCGTTCATCACATTCAGGTAGATTTTGCCGGCGCCGCCCTGTTGCACAAGAACGCCGGCCGGCTCGAACGGCAGCGCAGCATCGATGATGTCACGCTGAAAAGCGGCGACATAGGACGGCGCTTCCGCACCGAGATAGACGCTCGTGATTTCGCCCGGCAAAGTCAGTCCGTATTTCGTTGCCAGGAAGCCGAGCATTTTTTCTCCGGAACCTCCGGCGGACGGCATGGCGACACGCGTGCCCTTCAGACGCTTGATCTTGTCTTCCACGTTCAGTTTTTCGGATCCCGCCATGAGCTTGTCGCTGGCGATCACGTTGTTCACCGGACGATTGGCGATATTGAAAAAAGCGACGATCTGCCTGCCCTGCACCGCCGACGTCAGGATGTGCTCGTAGCTGACGATCGCAACGTCCGCCTGCTTGGTCAGCGCGGCCTGCAATGCCAGCGGGCCGCCCTGCACAAACGAGACGTCCGGCTCCAGTCCGTATTTCTCAAACAGCTTTTCGCGCATCGCGACGTAAAGCGCGCCGGCGTAATAACCATGTCCGATATTGGTAATCTTGACCGTCTCCGCGGACGCTCCCCAGGACGCAGTCTGGAACAGCAACACCGACGCCGCGACGGCCGCCCATTTCAGAATTTTCATATCGCTTCCTCCGTTCATATTTTTTGCCGTCAGCGGCTGACGATCCGCCAGCGTTCGAGCCGAGCCTCCACGAGATCCACCAGCGCATTAAGCGCCATCGCCAACACAGCTATGACGATCAGGACCGCAAACACGCCAGCCGTATCAAATTGCGCGCCGGATAATTGCACGAGATAGCCGAGGCCGCGATTGGAAGCGATCATTTCGCCCAGCACCGCGCCGATCAGCGCATAAGGCACCGAAACGCGTAAGCCCACGAACAGCCAGGACAGCGCCGAAGGCAGGATCACCTTGGTGATGACCTGAACGCGGGTAGCGCCCATCAGCCGGGCCGTATCGATCAAGTCCTGATCGACCTGCCGGACGCCGGCAAAGGTGTTGAGAAAAACCAGGAACAGAACAAGCGCCGCGGCCAGCGCGATCTTCGAATTCGATGCCCAGCCCGAACCACAGAACGAACAGCGGCGCCAGCGCGACTTTCGGCAATGCGTTGAGCGCATAGAGATACGGATTAAGCAGCCGGCTGGCGAAAGGAGAGATGCCGAGCCAGATGCCGAGCACGGCGCCGGCGACCGAGCCGAGGATAAAACCGCCAAGCGTCGCGTATAACGTGGCCCACAGATTGAGGAAAATCGATCCGTCCAGAATCCAGCCCCACAACCGGCGGAAGACGTCGACAGGATTCGAAATGAAGAAATTGTCAACGAGACGCCCGGAAATGCCCTGCCAGGCAAACAGAAGCGCGGCCCCGAGCGCGATCTGCCACAGTACCATGCCGACGCCGCCGACTTCTCCCGGCGCATCGCTCACGGTGAGATCGTGATCCAGCGACGTCACACGCGCTCCTCGTGATATTCGACGCGCAGGCGCTCCCACAGCACGTCGTAATTTTCCTTGAACTCGTTGGTGAAACGGACATTGAGCACGTCGCGCGGGCGCGGCAGCAAAATCTTCTGTTCGAGCGCGATCATCGCCGGCCGCCGCGTGCAAACGATGACGCGATCGGCAAGCGTCACCGCTTCCATCAGATCATGCGTCACGAAAATGACGGTTTGTCCGGTCTCCGCCGCGAGCCGCAACAATAAATCGTGCATGGCGAGCTTGAGCTGCGCATCGAGCGCGGCAAACGGCTCGTCGAGCAGCGCCGTCTCGGCGCCGTAGAGCATCATGCGGGCGAGACAGGCGCGCTTGCGCATGCCGCCGGACAGCTCGCTCGGAAAGCGCGTTTCAAACCCGTCGAGCCCGACTTCCTTGATCGCCACATCCGCGCGCGCCATTCGTTCGGGTCGAGCGACGCCGGCAAGCTCGAGCGGAAACGCGACGTTGTCTCGCACATTGCACCAGGGCAGCAGATTATCTTTCTGGGTCATGTAGCCGACGTCGGTATTGACGCCGGTCACCGGCGAGCCCTTGTACACGACCCGGCCTTTGCTCGGCGCGTAAAGACCTGCGATCATATTCAGAAGCGTGGACTTACCGCAGCCGCTTGGCCCGATGACGGCTATGACCTCGCGCCGCTCGACGGTCAGGTTGAAGCCGCGCAACGCCTCGACAGTCGAATCGCCACGCTTGAAGGATTTGGAGACGTTTTTGATTTCGATCATTGCAGCCGAGGCTTCTAAAATATCGAACGCTGGTGGCCGCCATCGACGTCGATATTTGCCCCCACGATGAAACCGGCCCGTTCCGAGGCCAGGAAAACCACGGCATTGGCAATGTCGTCAGGCGTGCCCCAGCGTCCGAGCGGCACGTCGGCGCCCCAGCGCGCCTCCTGCTGCTCAAGACTGCGGCCGAGGAAGACTTCGTTGTGCAGCGTCAGCCCTTCGGTGAGCGGGCTTTTGATCCGGCTCGGGCAAACCGCATTGACGAGAATGTTGTCGCGCGCCACATCGTCCGAGAGCGATTTCACGAAAGCATGCTGCGCCGCATTGGTGATGGTCGAGGCGATCGCGTTGGCCTGAGGGACTTTGCCGGTCTGGCCGATGACGACGATAAAACGCCCGCCGCCTTGCCGGCGCATATGCGGCACCACCCGTTTCGCCAGTTCCCACGGGCCGAGCACTTTGGTTTCGATGTGTCGCGTCAATTCCGCGGTTTCGACCTCTTCCAGCCGGCCGGCAAGGTGCGTACCGGCATTGCTGACGACGACGTCGATACGGCCAAAGGCGGCGACCACGTCGTCGACCAGGCGAGCGACCTTGGCGGGATCGCGCAAGTCGACGGAAAAGCCGCGCGCGCCGGAAATCTCCGCCGCCGCGGCGTCCAGTTTCGCGCGCTCGCGGCCGGCGATTGCGACCTTGGCGCCCTCACCTGCCATTTTGCGCGCGATGGCAAGCCCGATGCCGCTACTGCCGCCGGTGATGAGCGCTACCTTGCCGCCCAGGCCCAATTCCATGATCTTCCCTCAGCCGAATACGTAGCGGTGATAACCGCCGTCGATGCTGACCGCACTGCCGGTGACAAAATTTGCGCCGTCGGACAGCATGAACGTCACCAGGTCGGCCACTTCTTCCGGCGTTCCGGTGCGGCCGAGCGGATTGGCGCGCGAAAAGCCGCCGGCGGCGGTCGCACGATCCACCTTGCGTTCGCGCATTTCCTTGTCGATCAGCGACGCGAGAAGCTCCGACTCGATATATTGCGGGCACACGGCGTTGACGCGAATATTGTCGCGCGCCACGGCGTCCGCGACGGATTTCGTCAGCGCCATGCAGGCCGCGTTGGTCACGCCTGATGGAAATCGGTCGGGATGCGGATGCCGCGCCGCCTGGCCGATGACGTTGACGATACGCCCGTCGCCTTGCCGCCGCATGATCGGCAGCACGGCACGGATCATGGCAAAGAAGCCGAACACCTTGTCGCGCAATTGCCGCTCGAGAATATCGAGCGTCGTGCTGTCGACCGTGCCGCGCAAGTGTGTCCCGGCATTGTTGACGAGGATGTCGATGCGGCCAAAAACCGCCTCCGCCCGAGCTATGAAATTTTGCACAGCAGACTCGTCAGTAACGTCGGTCGGCACGCCGAGGACGGAATTGGCGATCGCACCGTTGCCGTTTGCCTTTCCGCCTTCCCGGGAAAGATCAGCGACGGCGGCATCGAGGCGAGCGCTGTCGCGCGCGCAGATTGCGACGCGACAGCCCTCCTTGAGCAATGATTGCGCAATGGCCTTGCCGATTCCGCGCGAGCCGCCCGTCACCAGGGCAACCTTGCCGCGCAACCCGAGGTCCATTCTCCCACTCACATTCTTATGATGATGTAATTGCGCAAATACTCTATGGACGGTTCCACGGCGTCAAGCCGAAGGGAAGGAAGTGACCATGGACTTAGGCATCAAGGGCCGGCGCGCGATCGTCACCGGCGGCGGCAGCGGCATCGGGTTCGAGACGGCGCGGCAATTTCTCGAGGAAGGCGTGCGCGTCCTGATCGCCGGACGCACTGCCGACAAGATCAACAAGGCGCGCGACGACCTGGCCAAGAAGACCGGCGGCGAAGTGCACGCCGTGCAAGCCGATATGACCAAGGAAGCCGACATCAAGCGCATGGTCGATACTGCAAAAGAAAAACTCGGCGGCGTCGACATTCTCGTCAACAATGCCGGCACGATGTATTCCGGCCGTTTTGCCGTGCTCGATGACAACGAATTGAAGGCGCAGCTCGAAACCAAGCTGTTTGGATTTCTACGCGCGATCCGTTTGGTCTATCCGCTGATGAAAGCGCAGAAATGGGGGCGCATCGTCAATACGATCGGCGGCGCCGGTAAGGAGCCCGATCCGTACATGTTCGGCAGCGGAATGACCAACAGCGCGCTGCTCAACCTGACGAAGTCGCTGTCGACCGAATTCGGCGAGGACAATGTCCTCGTCAATGCGATCTGTCCCGGCTGGGTCGCGACAAATTTGTGGATTCGGAACACCGAAGGCCTCAAAAAGGAACTGAAAGTGACGACCGAGGAAGAGGCCCGCAAACTTGCGGCAAAGAAGAATTCGCTGGGCCGCATGGGCAAGCCGGAAGAACTCGCAAACGCCACCGTGTTTCTGTGTTCGGAGCGCGCAAGCTATATTACCGGCGTGTCACTCAATCTCGATGGTGGCCGGCTGAAGAGCCTTTGGTAAATCACGGCGATTACCGGCGAGCGGGTGGCAGATCGGATGTCAGTCTTCAAGGTCGGGCGCGCGACGATTACGCGGATCGAGGAAACCTATCAGCCGATCTACACGCCGGCTGAGCTGTTTCCGGCGTGGACCGACGCCCATCTTGCCGAGCACGCGCACTGGCTTGCGCCGGATCACTACGATCCGTCGAGCGGCAAGCTGAAGCTCAGCGTGCATAGCTGGCTGTTGCAGATTGATGGCCGCAAAATTCTTATCGATGCCTGCTGCGGCAATCACAAATCGCGGCCGACGCGGCCATGGTGGAACATGCTCGACACGCCATGGCTCGACCGGCTGGCCGCGGCCGGCGCGCGTCCGGACGAGATCGACCTCGTGATGTGCACGCACCTGCATCACGACCATCTCGGCTGGACGACGCAATTAAAGAACGGCCGCTGGGAGCCGACATTCGCCAACGCACGCTATGTCTTCTCCAAGCCTGATTTTGACTATTTCCAGAAACTCGACAGCGATCCCGCCACCACGCCGGCGGAGTTCGGGACGTTTCGCGAATGCGTCGTGCCGGTGGTCGAGGCTGGCCGCGCCGATCTTGTCAGCGGGCCGCATCGCCTCAACGAATTCATCGAGATCCTGCCGGCGCCCGGTCACTCGCCCGGACATTTCGTCTTCAGGCTCGATGCGGGCGGCGAGCCCGCGATGCTGACCGGCGACGTCTTCCATCACCTGCTGCAGGTTTTCTACCCGGACTGGAATTTTCCGAAGAACTCGAATGCCGATGACGCAAGACGCAGCCGCTGGCGGCTGTTCGAGGATTGCGCGGCAACGGGCGCGCTGGTTTTTCCGGGACACGTCGGCGCACCCTTCGCCGGCTATATCGAGAAGGCCGGATCGTCGTTCCGGCCGCGCTTCCGGGCGAATTAAGGCAACGCGCTATCAGGCGTCGGATTCGAACGCAGCCTTCAGCAGCCCCCATTGCCGTTCAACGGGATTATCGGGCGCGAGTTTCGGCGCCGGCGCCGCATGCATCGTGGCGTCAAGGCGGCGGACTTCGGCCTGCAATTTCGTCGACCGCACGATCAGTTCCTGCAGCTTGTCCGGCAGCAGCGCCAGCGATTTGGCATCGCCCGGCTCGCAGGCGGCAAGCCGCACCTTGCTCTTTTCCTTGCTGGCCTGGGCGAGCGTCATCTCGCCCTCCTTGACCGCCCGATGCAGCAAAAGCCACGAGGCAAGCTGCATCAGCCGCGTCGTCAGCCGCATGCTTTCGGTCGCATAAACGAGACCGGCGCTCCGCTCGAGCTTCTTGGATTCCTGCCGCCCCGAACCGTCGAGATAGCTGGCAGTCTCCTCAACCAGCGCCATTCCGTCGCGAAAAAGGCTCGCGAACACCTGGGAACTCGCCAAACGCTCGCTAAAGGAGACCGCGCCGGCTTCCAACATACGCTTTTCAGACATGAACTACGCCTCACACAGGCGCCAGCATCGCGCGCGCGTCGCGAACTGTCCAGCGTTGCGGGGCAGGAAGCTGCCGACATAGTTGCCGGCCTCATTCGTTAATAAAAAAGAGCCGCCGTTGCCGGCGGCTCGAAGTTGATAACAGGGAGGCGTCAAACAGAGTGGACAGGAGCCACTCAATGTCCAGAAGATGGACAACACCTGTAATGAACGAGAAAGCTTAACGAAAGGTTAAGGAATCACAGTAGTTTAGCAGATCTTTCTTAGATTCGAGGCGAGCATCGGCCTGGATTACCCCGCTAACGCATTGAAAAAATTCACTTTTTGAAAAAGGCGTCGGCGGCCGATTTGACCGCCTGTTTCTTCGCCATATCGGCCTCGAGGCGGGCGATTTCATCCTTAAGGAGTGCGATCCGCTGGGTCAGTTCGCCGGCCGACAGGAGCGTCAGATCCTGCCCGATCTCGTGCGCGAGCTTCTTCTTCGGCTTATCGTCGTCATCGACCGCGGGCATGAGCCATCTCCTCCCTGTCAAAATTAACGGCTGGGGGCCCGCTTGTCACATCGTGGCGAAGGCCAATTTGCCGCGCGCGAAAACGCAAAAAGCCCGGCAACCACGATTGCAAACTTGTCCTGACCCTTTGAAAGTAAACGGGAATATTCTTGCCCCCCGTTGGCGCGCGGGATACTAAGATCGCCATGACAGTCAAGGGCGCCAAGCTCGGCTTTGGCCGCAGGACGGGCGGTCGCGAATTCGGCGCAAAGCCCGGTACGAAGTCGTTCGGGGGAACTGTGATCGTCGTGGCGCAAACGGCGCCGGCTGCCGGCCTCGGAGGGGTTTTTTGGCACTTTTGCGCGCCGCACGCCTGAGCGCACGGACGTTCCGCGCCCTTCCCGTTTGCGCGATCTTGGCCGCCGGCATCGCCGCGCTGTTTTGCGTTTCGGCAGCGCATGCGGTCGAAGCCGTCAACGTCCGCACCGACGCCGCCGCCATCGATCTGACCGACGCGATCGATTTTCAGCACACCGACGGCGACCGCATCCAGGTGTCGACGGCGCCAGGGCCGGACGGCATCATTCGCCGCATCGAGGTGCGCGCACGCCAGGCCGGAACGAACTGGGCGGTCTTCGCGCTCGCCAATAACGGCGACGAGCAAATCGACCGCCTCATCGTTGCGCCGCATTACCGCATGGTCGGCTCGGGCCTGTTCTGGCCGGATCTCGGCCTCTCCCGCATCGCCTATATAACGCCATCATCAGGCGACCCGCCGGAACGGCAGGACAATTCCGGCGCCGACGTTTTCCGCATCACGCTCGATCCCGGCACGGTGATCACATTCGTCGCCGAATTGCGCACCGACAACCTGCCGCAACTCTATTTGTGGGAGCCCGACGCCTACAAGGACAAGGTCAATTCGCTCACGCTCTATCAGGGCATCGTCATCGGCATTGCCGGCCTCTTGGCGCTGTTCCTGACGATCCTTTTCGTCGTCAAAGGCAGCGTGATGTTTCCGGCCGCAGCGGCACTCGGCTGGGCGGTGCTCATCTATATCGGCATCGACTTCGGCTTCTGGCCCAAAGTCTTCGACATGTCGTCAGGCGCCGAACGGATCTGGCGCGCGTCGGGTGAAGCGATCCTCGCGGCAACGCTGCTGGTGTTCCTGTTCGCCTATCTCAACCTCAACCGCTGGCACGTGCGCTATGCCCACATCACCGTGGGCTGGCTCGCCTTTCTCGGCGCGCTCGTCGCGGTGGCGCTGTTCTCGCCTGCGATCGCATCGGGCATCGCACGCATCTCGCTGTTCTTTGTCGCCGTGCTCGGCTTCGCGCTTGTTATCTATCTGGCGACACACGACTACGACCGCGCGGTCATGCTGATCCCGACCTGGCTTCTGTTACTGGTCTGGGTCGTCACCGCCGCGGCGACGGTGCTGGGCTTTCTCACAAACGACATCGTCGGACCTGCGCTGCTCGGCGGTCTCGTCCTCATCGTCATGCTGATCGGCTTTACGGTGATGCAGCACGCTTTTGCCGGCGGCATGGCCAGCGGCATCGTGTCCGACGTCGAGCGCCGCGCTTTGGCGCTGACCGGCGCCGGCGACATGATCTGGGATTGGGACGTCTCCGCCGACAAGGTGTTCACCAGTCCCGAGACCGAGACGTCGCTCGGCCTCAAGCACGGATCGCTCGACGGCCCGGCTGCCAAATGGCTCGACGTTCTTGCATCAGCTCGACCGCGATCGTTTCCGCGCCACCCTCGACAGCGTGCTGGAGCAACGCCGCGGACGCATCGCGCAGGATTTCCGCATGCGCACCGCCGACGGGCATTATTTGTGGTTCGCGCTAAAGGCGCGGCCGGTCGTCGGCTCCGACGGCGAAGTCGTCCGCCTCGTCGGCACGCTTACCGACGTGACCGAACTCAAGACCGCAGAGGAACGGCTCCTGCACGACGCCGTGCACGACAATCTCACCGGCTTGCCCAACCGCGAATTGTTTCTGGACCGGCTCGACGCAGTGCTCGGCTTTGCCAAGGCCGACACCTCGATAAAGCCGACGGTCATGATCATCGATCTCGACCGCTTCAAACAGGTCAATGACTCTGTCGGCATGGCGGTCGGCGATTCGATCCTGCTCACGCTGGCGCGCCGGCTTGGGCGGCTGATCAAGCCGCAGGACACTCTGGCGCGCCTGTCGGGCGACCAGTTCGGCCTCATCCTTCTGTCGGAGCGCGATTCCGCGCGCATCACGGCGTTCGCGGAAACCATCCGCAAGACGCTTCGCGCGCCGATCACTTTCAGGGATCGTGAAATATTCCTCACCGCGGCTATCGGACTGACGCTCAGCGGCACCGAAACGCAACGCGGCGAAGAGATCCTCAAGGACGCCGAACTCGCGATGTATCACGCCAAACGCGGCGGAGGCGATCGTATCGACGTGTTCAAGGAGGCGATGCGGGCTCGCAAGTCCGATCGCCTCTCGATTGAATCCGATTTGCGCCGCGCGCTGGAGCGCGAAGAAATCACCATCCTCTATCAGCCGATCATACGGCTCGAAGATCGTTCCGTGGCCGGTTTCGAGGCCCTGGCGCGCTGGAACCATCCAAAACTCGGCCGGGTCTCGCCGATGGAATTCATCAGCATCGCCGAAGAGACCGGGCTGATCGTCGAACTCGGACTGTTCGTGCTCGACCGTACCGCCCGGCAGCTCAGCACCTGGCAGCGCACATTGCGGCATCGCGAGCCGCTGTTCGCAAGCGTGAATGTCTCGTCGCGCCAATTGCTCCGGCATGACCTGATTCAGGACCTGCGCACCGTATTGGCCCGCGCGCCGCTCACGCGCGGATCGCTCAAGCTTGAACTCACCGAATCCGTGGTGATGGAAAACCCCGAACATGCCGCGCAGATGCTGCACCGGATACGCGAACTTGGCGCCGGCCTGGCGCTCGACGATTTCGGCACCGGCTATTCCTCGCTGTCCTATCTGCAGCGCTTTCCGTTCGACACCATCAAGATCGACCAATCTTTCGTGCGCACCACGGCCAAGGGAACGCGGCCGGTGATCCTGCGCTCGATCATCACGCTCGCCCATGATCTTGGCATGGACGTGGTAGCGGAAGGCGCGGAGACCGATTCGGATGCCGTCGAGCTGTTTCAGCTCGGCTGCGAATATGCGCAAGGCTTCGTGTTCGGTGAGCCTATGAGCGCGGAGCGTGCGAAAGCGCTGCTCGAGCCGGACGCGCCGGTGACCAGACTTCAGGGATCAAGCATCAGGACGAAGGTTTTCGGATCCTGACAACTGCGCCTACGGCTCATTGCCGCTACGCGTGACCGGCCTCGCTCGACAGCATACCCAGGTCGATGCCGATTTTCTTCAGGGCTTTATCGTACTTGCGGCCGATATCGGCCCCGAAGATGAGTTCCGAATCCGGCGCGCAGTGCAGCCAGCCATTGCCCTGCATTTCATTTTCGAGCTGGCCAGGCGCCCACCCGGCATAGCCGAGCGCGAGAATGGCGCTGGCCGGCCCATCGCCGCGCGCAATCGCCTTGAGAATATCGATCGTGGCCGTCAGGCAAATCCCGTCGTCGATCGGCAGCGTCGAATTCTCGATGAAAAAGTCAGCCGAGTGCAACACGAAGCCACGCTCGGTCTCGACCGGCCCGCCGCGCATGACCTTCACGACGTCGGCCTGCTTCGGCAACTGGATCACGTCGGCTGCCGGGATCACATTGAGCTTCACCAGCAGGTCGGAAAAATTGATGTTCGGCGCCGGATGATTGACGACGATGCCCATGGCGCCCTCCGACGAGTGCGCACAGATGTAAATCAGGGACCGTGAAAAGCGTTCGTCGCCCATCGCCGGCATGGCGATCAGCATTTGTCCGTCGAGATAGCCCCGGCGCCGACCTTTTCCTGATGTGCCGCGCGGCAATTTCATACCTGAAAGGTTAGCTCATCGACCCGCAATTGCAAACGAACGGCGGGCCGAAAAGTTCACGATATCCCCTCGATTGCGGCAGCGAAGCGGCGGCAAATTAATGTCCGTAAATTTGTCGCATGGTCACAATCATGTCAGTGGCGATTCAACCCGGTTCGCCCTACACAGCGGTGATGATGACGGGACGCACGTTAACGATCGTGGCGGCTACGCTGATCTGGTTTGCGGGCGTGCCGGCTGCACAAGCGCAAGATGCTTCCGGCTGGGATGCGCAACCCCATAGCGCGGTGCGCCTTATCGCCGGGTCGCTGAGCAAAACGTCCGACGCATCATTCTTGCGGGCCGGCGTCGAGATCAAGCTCGATCCGGGCTGGAAGACCTATTGGCGCGATCCGGGCGATTCCGGTGTTCCGCCGGAGTTCGATTTTTCAGAATCCGGCAACGTCAAATCCGTCACCGTGCTGTGGCCGGCGCCGGAACGATTTCCCGACGGCGCCGGCGGCAATTCGATCGGCTATCTCGATCATGTCGTGCTGCCGCTGCGGATCGTTCCCGAAAATCCGGCGAAGCAGACATCGCTGCAGCTCAAGCTCGGTTACGACATTTGCGGCAATATGTGCGTGCCGGTAGAAGCCAATCTAAAGCTTCCGCTCGGCGGCGGATGGCGCCGAGGAATCCACCATCGAGAAAGCCGAGATACGCGTGCCGCGCCGTGTCGCGCTCGGTCCGGGCAACGGCCTTGCTATTCTCTCGGTGCATCGCGAGCCGGGCGACGCGCATGAACGGGTCGTTGTCGAGGTCGCAGTTCCTGCGGGCGCGCCGGTCGACCTTTTCGCCGAAGGACCGACACCCGACTGGTCGCTTCCGCTGCCGGAAGCGGCGGCTGGCGGTGGCGCAACGCGGCATTTCACCTTCGATCTCGACGGCCTGCCGCCCGATGCCCATGCCCAGGGCGCGATGCTGACGCTGACCGCCGTATCCGGCGGCGACGCCATCGAGGTTTCGACCCATCTCGACTAATTCGCCCGGTGCGCTACTTTGCGCGCCGAGGAACGTCCATTCCGGAACCCCTGCAAAAGGATTGAGATCATGGCAATCAAGGTTGGCGATCGCGTACCCAGTGGCACCTTCATGGTGATGTCGGCTGACGGGCCGAAGCCGAAGACCACCGACGAACTGTTCAAAGGCAAAAAGGTGGTGCTGTTCGCCGTACCCGGCGCCTTCACGCCGACATGCCACAAGAACCACCTGCCGGGCTTTGTGAAGAACGCGGGCACTATCAAGGCCAAGGGCATCGACACCATCGCCGTGACCGGCGTCAACGATGTGTTCGTCATGGACGCCTGGAAGAAAGCCTCCGGCGGCGACGTCGATCGAATTTCTCGCCGACGGCAGCGCCAACTGGGCCAAGGCGCTTGGGCTGACGGCGGATTTGACCGAGCGCGGTCTCGGCGTGCGTTCGCAGCGCTATGCGATGCTGGTCGATGACGGCGTGGTGAAGACGCTCAATCTCGAAGACTCTCCCGGCAAGGCCGAAATTTCCGGCGCGGACAATTTGCTGAAGTCCCTGTAAGGACGACCGTCCGCTCATTTCCGTACTCGGGTCCGGCTACACCGGCCCGAGTACGGGCTCCGGCGAGAATCCAGCCGAAGCACGCTCGGTCCCCGCTTTCGCGGGGACGATCGGAGCGGGATTATTCAGGGCCGAACCACTCTCCCTGCGGCGCGAATGTCCGCGATCGCCTCGCGCGCCAATTCATCGGCGCGCTCGTTCATGTCGTGCCCGGCATGGCCTTTCACCCAGTGCCAGCGGATCTGATGCGAAGCGAGCGCCGCTTCGAGGCGCTGCCATAAATCAACATTCTTCACCGGCTTCTTGTCCGCGGTCCGCCAGCCATTGCGTTTCCAATTCGCGATCCACGACATGATGCCGTTGCGCAGATATTGGCTGTCGGTGTGAAGATCGACCCGGCACGGCCGTTTCAGTGCTTCCAGCGCGGAGATCGCGGCCATCAATTCCATGCGATTGTTGGTGGTGTCCGCCTCGCCGCCTTTGAGCTCCTTCTCATGGTCGCCAAAGCCAAGAATCGCACCCCAGCCGCCGGGGCCCGGATTGCCGGAGCAGGCACCGTCTGTGTGAACGACGACGTGCGGCAGTTCTTTCCGCGGCTCTTCATTCACGGCTCAGCCGCCCCGTAGTCGCGCGCGCTTTTGATCTTCTGATGGAAGCGGAGTTTGCGGGCGTATTCGCGCGGATCTTTCGGCCGCACCAGAGCGCCGGGCGGCACGTCGAGCCAGTCGGCCAGCCGGGTCAGGAGGAAACGCAAGGAAGCGCCGCGCGCCAGCAGCGGCAATTTCTCCCACTCCTCGTGCGACAGGGGACGCGTCTTGGCATAGCTCGCGAGCAGCGCCCGGCCCTTTGTCACATTATACGAATGATCGGACTCGAAGCACCACGCATTGAGGCAGATGGCGACGTCGTAAGCGAGCGTGTCGGTGCACGCAAAATAGAAATCGATCAGCCCGGAGAGTTTGTCGCCGAGGAAGAACACGTTGTCGGGAAACAGATCGGCGTGAATAACGCCCTTTGGCAGGCCGCCCGGCCACGCGCCTTCCAGCACCTCAAGCTCGGCGGCGACCAGCGTTTCGAGATTGCGTTCCACCTTATGCGCGCGCTCGCGGCAGCCTTCGTAAAGCTGACGCCAGCCGGCAACCGACAAGGCGTTGTCGCGCTTCATGCCGAAGTCTGCGCCGGCGAGATGCAGGCGCGCCAGCGCTTCGCCGAGCGCCGCGCAATGGGCCGCGGTCGGCCGGCGGATCCACATGCCGTCGAGGAAGGTAACGATCGCGCCCGGCCGGCCGGCAAGCTTGCCGAGTATCTTGCCGGCCTTGTTCTTGACCGGCTGCGGACAGGTTATGCCGCGGCCCGCCAGGTGCTCCATCAGGCCCAGGAAAAACGGCAGGTCGCGCTCGGCGACGCGCCGCTCATAGAGCGTCAGGATGTAGTGGCTGCGGCTGGTATGGACGAGGAAGTTCGAATTTTCGACACCCTCGGCAATGCCCTTGTAGGACAGCAGCTCGCCGATGTCGTAACCGGCAAGGAAACGACCGAGATCCTCCGCCGTGACATCGGTATAGACCGCCATAAGGGGCTCCTGGTTCCTCGCGGCTACCCGTCACCCGTGCCCGCGTCAAGTTTCCCCGCCGGCAAGCCATGCGGAAAAGCGCGTATAAAGTTCGGTCGTTTCCGACCCGCCGTCGCGGTAAACCACGGGCGCCAGCGTGCGGCCCTCAGAATGCGCAATGCGGAACGCCATGTAGCGGTATTGCTCCGGGAATCGCGCGGCGCCGCCGGCGAGGAACAAGGCGTCAAATTCGGACGACGGCTCGACCGGATCGAGCCGGTCGCGCTCATAGATCGCGGCACGTTCGGCGATCCGCCACCCGCCGGCAGACTTCTCGACGCGGTCGAGAAAGCGCGAGCACGAGGTCAGATCGACCGGAACACCTTTGAAGAACTGCCGGACGCGGATGATGACCGGTGTTTCCACGACCGCCCGGTCGTTCTGGATCTTTATGACCGGCGTGAAGAAGTGATGCCGCGACCAGGTGTGGCCGGCCTCGAAACTCGCCTTGCATCGGTCGACGAATTGTTCGAACGGCCCGCGAAACCACGAGATCGAAATGAGACCGTCGGGCCTGAACGTGCCGCGAAGCTCTTGCCATTTGCCCTGGTCGCGATAGACGCCCCAGGCCTGGATCAACTCAGCGATGGCGGATTTATCGGCGCTGTCCATCAGGAATCATCGATCGGTTCGGTTGCGTGCACCGATGGCCGCGCCGCGAATGACGCATGCCAGTTCGCCAAGTGAAGATGGTTCCTGCGCCACCCGTTCTCGGCATAGCGGAAATCAAGATAGGACAACGCGCAGCCGATCGCGATATGCCCGATGCCGAATGGCGTCGTGGTGAGCGCTTCCGCTTCGCGTTCGAGACTGTCCAGCACCGCGGCCGTGCGTGCTTTCGCGCTCGCCAGATGATTCTCCGACGGATGCGCGCGCGCCCGTTCATCGCGGTTAAGCACCAGAAGGTCGAGGAACCCGTCGCCGAGCGCCTGGCGGCGCAGCGCAATCATGCGCGCCTTGGGTTCTCGCGGGAAAAGTTTTGCCGCACCGTCGAGTGCATCGAGATATTCGCAGATCACCGGTGAATCGTAGAGGACCGTGCCATCGTCGAGGACCAGCGTTGGGATTTTCGACAGCGGGTTGTCTTTGATCAATTCGGGATGCGGCTTGCTCGTTGCCGCGACCGTGCGCACGCAGTCGAGGCGGCCGACGACGCCCCGCTCGTGCGCGACGACCATGACCTTGCGCACGAAGGGCGAGCGCGGTGACCAGTGCAGTTTCATGGGCAAACTCTGGAGAATTGACTTCCGGAGACGATAGACTAACTGCCGATATTGATGGTGAAGTGACGGCCGGAACGCTAGCATTGTGCATCAGCGCTGCCGAACGATCCAGCCATTCATCACTCCAACGCTACCAACCGGAAACCCCGCATGGATTATGACCCCCGCAGCGAGCCGCATAATCTCGCGCACGACCCGACGACCAGTCTCGTGGTGCCGCGCCCGATCGGCTGGATCACGACGATCAGTGCGGCCGGCGTCGTCAATCTCGCGCCATACAGCTTCTTCAACATGATCGCGAGCCATCCGCCTTTCGTCATGTTCGCCTCGAATTCGCGAAAACATTCGCAGCTTCATGCCGAAACCAGCTCTGAGTTCGTGTTCAATCTCGCGACCTACGACCTGCGCCAGGAGATGAACGTGACCGGCGGCGATTATCCGGCCGATGTCAGCGAGCCCGACGTGGCGAAGCTGGCCATGGCGCCGTCGCGCTTCGTCAAGCCGCCGCGCGTCGCGCGCGCTCCGATCGCACTCGAATGCATCTATTCGCAGACGGTCAGCCTCACCAGCAGCGACGGCAAAGCGCATAATTATCAAATGGTGATCGGCGAGGTCGTCAACGTGCATATCGACGACGCAATCATCGTCGATCGCATGATCGACATGGCGCGCATCCGCCCGATCGCGCGGCTCGGTTATCGGGGCGACTACACCGTCGTCGACAATATTTTCGAGATGGCGCGGGTCTAGCGCAATCCTTTAAGTGCTGCGGCCATCGTCACGGCTTCCTCGATCCCCTTCGCGATGCGGCAACCGGCGCCGGCAAGTGCTTCGAGCTTGGCGCCGGCGCTCTCGCGCACGCTGCCGACGAGCGCACCCGCGTGGCCCATTTGTTTTTGCGGCGGCGCGTGACGGCCGACGACCATGGCGATGACCGGCTTGGCGAAGCCGCGCGCGGCCTCGGCGAAGGCGTATTCCTTGTCGCCGCCGATCTCGCCGCAGAACAGCACCGCGGCGGTCGCCTCGTCCGCCGCCAGCGCCTGCAGATATTCGTGCGGATTGCGGCCGATCACGCTGTCGCCGCCGACATGGGCGACGATGCGCTGGCCGACACCGGCGGCCGTCAATTGCCGCGCCAAAGCGAGCGCGACGGTCCCGCTGCGCACGATCACGGCGAGGCGGCCTTCCTGGCAAAAGCTCGGCGCGATGGAGCCGAGAAGACCGCGGCCGGGAACGAAAATGCCGAGCGTGTTCGGGCCGATCAGCCAGCTTCCCGCCGCGCGCGCGGCCGCGGCGGCGGCGAGCGCATCGTGCACCGGGACGTATTCCGCAGCCGCCATGATGGTCGGAATGCCCGCCGCCGCACATTCGGCGATCGCGTCGCGAACGCCCTCGGCCGGCGTATAGACGAGCGCAATGTTCGGCTTTTCCGCAACGTCGCCGATCCGGTCGTAAAGCGGCAGGCCGTCCATTGCCGTACCGCCGCGGCCGAGCGCGATGCCGGCAACGATCGGCGTGCCGGCCTCGCGCATTCCGGCGACCTGATTGCGGGCGTAGCGCCCGGTCGGGCTGACCACCGCGACCCGCCACGGCTGCGGATCGAGGAACGGCAGGCGCAAAGGCCCCGACATATTGTAGACTCCGGGAATAGCGCCGAACGGCGCCGGGAAGGACAATAGCCATTATGCGTCTGGCCGAGGTCGACGGAAAAGCCTTGTTGCGCCGTCACGGCATCGCCGTGCCGCGGAGCATGCTGCTTGGCCCCGATGAGGCCCCTCCCGGCGAAACCATGTCCTGGCCGGGATTTCTGCTCAAGGCGCAGATTCTCGAAGGCGGCCGCGGCAAGCGCGGGCTGGTGCGCCGTTTCGGCAAGGCCGCAGAGCTTCGCGATGCCCGCCGCTTGATCCTTGCCACGCTCGACGATGCCGATACGCCGCTCCTGCTGGAGGAGGCCGTTCCGATCGCGCGCGAAATATTTGTGGCCGTGCGGGTCGATGGCACGCTTCAGCGACTCGAACTTCTGATCGCGCCGCAGGGAGGCGAGAACGTCGAACAGTCGGCAAAGCTCGCGCGCATCCCGATCAACGGCACAGCGGCAGCCGACGCGATTTTCGCGGCGATCGCGAAGTTTTTTCCGCCCGACCTTGCCGCGCGGCTGGCGCGTTACGCGGCGCGGCTGCCGGAAATCGCGCGCCAGGAGGATCTGGAGCTTTTGGAAATCAATCCGCTGGCTTTGACCGAAGGCGGCAGCCTCATCGCCTGCGATGCGAAAATCATCCGCGATGACAGTTCCGGCTTCCGTCACGATCCGGACGAGTTTCCGGTCAGCAGGGCGCTCGCCGAGCGCGCCATGACCGCGATCGAGCGTTCGGCACGCGAACTCGGCTTCCAGCTTGTCGAGACCGGCGGCAATGTCGTTCTCGTCACGTCGGGCGCCGGGCTTGCCATGATGATGATGGACCTTTTGGCCGACCACGGTCTTTCCGCCGCAAGCTTCATGGACAATCTGCGCGGTGCGCCCGACGAGACCATGACCGAACGCCTGAAAATCGCCCGCGCGCTTGCCGCGCGGCCGGGCATCAAGGCCATTGTTTTCCAGACCGTGATCGCGTCACGCTCACTCGCCGAACGGATCGATGCGCTCGTCGCCTGGATTACCGCCGAGCCGCTGCCAAAGCCCCTATTCGTCGGGCTTGCCGCCGGTCACGCCGCCACCCGCACCATGAGCACCGACGCCGCGATCGAGAAATTGCGTGCGCTTGGCGTCGCCGCCTTCACCGATCCGGTTGAGCTGGTCAAAGCCGCGGCACAAGCCGTCGGCTGATTTCGGGCTGGACTCGGCAGGCTTTATCGGGAGGATGGCCGGCCCATCGTATAGAACGCCGCATAAAATCTTTTGCACGCGTCGGCAAAACTCTTGCCGAAGTCCTTGCGCTGGCCACGCGCCAGATCGAACAGATAATCGCAGCCATCTCCGCTGCAATAATATGACGACAGGCCGCGGAGCTTGTCGGCCAATTCGGAATTTTCCTCGCCGCAATCGGGACAAATCAGGAGAATGCGCGCAGCCGCCTGCATCTGCTGGAAGTCGGTGGTATCCCCCATTCGCCGTCCCTCATGGCGATCGCGCAAAGTGCCGGCCGCCCGTGCATCACGAACGCCCTGCGCCGCGAATCGCGCGCATTTTATCAGAAGGGCGGCCGCGTGCCGTGCTGCCGCAGCTTTTTCTGATAGTTTTTCTCGCCGCCACGCTTGTCCGGTGTCTTTTCGCATCCCACTATGGGAAAGCTACGGCTTCAGGAGACATCCCCGGCATGATCTTCCTTCTGACCAGCCTGCCGCTTTGGGTTTCAGCGATGATCCTCATTGGATTCGGCACCGCGCTGGCGATGCTTGGCCCGATCATCGTTCGCCGCCACGTTACCTTTGAGCGATTGACCGCAAATAACGAGATCGCCGGATTCAAATATGCGGTCCTCGGCGTGCTTTATGCCGTCGTGCTGGCCTTCGCCATCATCGTGGTGTGGGAAAAGTTCGGCGACTCCGAAGTCCGTGTCGCGCAGGAGGCGGGTGCCGCAACGACGATCTATCGGCTGTCCCAGGGCATGGGTGAGAAAGCCGGAGCCGACATCCGCGGCGCCGTCACGAATTATCTCAAACTTGCCATCGACGATGACTGGCCGGCCATGGACCGCGGGGTACCGGGAGCAAGCCGCGCTGCCCGGCAGGCGCTCGACGCGATGTATGCCGTGCTCCTGACGTCCGAACCGGCCGAACGAGGCGGCAATCCGCTGGTGGCTGAACTTCTCCATCAGTTCGATGTCATGACGGAGGCGCGCCGATTCAGGCTGATCGCCTCGCAAGGCAACGTCCCGAGCGTCGTATGGGTCGTTCTGTTCGGCGGCGCCGTAGTGACGATCGTATTCACCTTTTTCTTCGGCACGGTGAATTTGCGGGCGCAGACCATGATGACAGGGCTGCTCGCAACGCTCATTTTTGCGCAGCTCTGGGCCATTGTGGCCATCGAGCGGCCCTTCACCGGAACGGTCAAGGTGGAACCGACTGCGCTTGCCAACGTGCTTGCCGATTTCGGGCCTGAAGGCAGCCAGCGATAGGCGAACCGGGCTATTTCGGGAGCTTGTCGGCCAAGGATCGGCGCGGCAGTATGACAGATAGCCAAGACCCCGGCTCAAGGGGCTAGCCTAAGGGAACAGCTGTCTATCTCGGCTCCGCCGAGCCATCTGGGGCGCGCCTATGAAGACTATCCTCGTTCCGACGGAAAACGGTTCCACGATGGTGTCGGCGCTCGACACCGCGCTCCTCCTGGCGCGGAAATTCGACGGCTGCATCGAGGGTTTTCCGCTACGACCGGCTGTCGCCGACCTCGTTGCCATGGATCCCGACAGCGGGCTGACCATGGTGGCCGTGAAGGAGAACGACGCCGAGCTGATACGGCAATCCGAAATGCTGTTCCGCTCGTTCATGGACAGCCACAGCGTGGCGCAGCGCGCGGGCGACGCGCAGGCCACCTTGTCCTGGGCGTGGCTGAACGACGCGCCGAGCGGGCATGATTTCGTCGGCAACTATGGCCGGGTCTTCGACATCATCGTTCTGGCGCGGCCGGGCGACGAGTGGCAAAGCCCATCCATGATCACGCTGGAATCCGCGTTGTTCGAAAGCGGCCGCCCTGTCCTCATCGCACCGCCGAGCTCGCCGCGCACGCTCGGCACCAATATCCTGGTCGCCTGGAATAACAGCACCGAGCAGGCGCGCACGATGGCGGATGCCATGCCGCTCCTTCGCACCGCCGAGCGCATCACCATCCTGACGGTGGAAGGCTCGACGGTTGCCGGCCCGAACGGCGAGCAAATGGCGCGTTCGCTCAAGGCAAACGGCATTACCGCCGAGACCATGACGACAAAACCGGCGGCCAAAAAGAGCGCGGGCGAAACCATCCTGACCAAGGCCGAGGAACTTGGCTGCGACCTCATCATCAAGGGCGCTTATACGCAAAGCCGGCTGCGCCAGATGATTTTCGGCGGCACCACGCGGCACATCCTCGCCAATGCAAAACTGCCCGTGCTGATGGCGCACTGACCTGCACTTGTCTCCATCCATTCAAACGCTGGCCCCATTTGCCTATGCGCTTTTGCGCGTGGCGGCCGGTCTTGCGCTGGTGCCGCACGGCTTGCGCAATACGTTCGGCTTTTTCCCCAATACCGGCATCCGCGCGCAGACGATTTCGGCCTTGGCCGATCAGCTCGATGCCGGCGGCTACCGGCCGGGGAAATTATGGGCGCCGGCGATCTCGCTGACGCAGCTTGTGGGCGGGCCGCTGCTCGCGCTTGGACTGTTCACGCGGCCGGTCGCGGCCATCGTGCTCGTTTTCCTTCTTGTCGCCAATGTGGAGCGCTGGCGCGTCGGCAAGTATTTTTGGAATCAGCTCGGCCTCGAATATACGCTGATGTGGACGATCGCGACGTTCTACGTTTTCGTCCGGGGCGGCGGGCTCTATTCCCTCGATCACGTTCTCGGCTTTTGAGGAGACGCGCGTGCCGTTTAGAGACGCCAATGGCGTAAGCCTGCATTATGAGCTCTCCGGCACGGCCGGACGGTCGGTCGTTTTGCTGCATGAGCTTGGCGGTACGCTCAATTCATGGGATGCCGTCACGCCTCTTCTCGCAAACCATTTTTGCGTGCTGCGCTACGACCAGCGCGGCGCCGGGCTGTCGGAAAAAATACGGCAGGATTTTACCAACGACACGCTGGTCGAGGATTTCGAGGCGCTCGCCGAGAGTACGGGCCTCAAGCCGCCTTATCATTTTGTCACTGTCGCAGCCGCAGCGACACAAGCGTTGCGTTTCCTTGAAAAGCATCCCGCCCGCGTCGGCGCGATCGTGTTGTGCAATCCGGCGTCCGGCGTCGATGCGAGCCGGGCCGCGGCGCTCGACGAGCGTGCCGCATTTGCGATGCGCGAGGGCATGCGCGCCTCACTGCCGACGACGCTTGCCCTCTCCTATCCGCCGCAGCTCGGCGAGCGCGTCGCCTATGAAGCCTATCTCGGGCGCTATCTGGCCAATGACCCGGTCGGCTTCGGTCTTGCCTTTCGATGCCTGGCGCGCACCAACATGCTGCACATGCTGCCGCAAATCCGCTGCCCGGTCATGGTCCTTGCCGGCCGGCACGATACGGTGCGTCCGCACGCGGGCACGGCCGAGCTTGCCAAGAAGATACCCGGTGCGCGATACGAACTGATTGAGGAGGCCGGCCACTTCATGCCGACACAGGCGCCCCTTCAACTCGTCACACTCCTCGAAGATTTTCTGCCTAAGTGAGAGACACAGATGAAAACCAAAGCGAACGGAATTACCATCAATTACCAGATCGACGGCGCCGAAGGCGCACCGTGGATCGTATTCTCGAATTCGCTGGCGACGACGCTGGCGATGTGGGACGAGCAGGCCGCGGCCCTTAAAGACAAGTTCCGTGTGCTGCGCTACGACCAGCGCGGCCACGGCGGAACAGATGCGCCGGCCGGCCGCTATCCGTACGATACGCTTCTCGCCGACGCGCTCGGCCTCATGGACGCCCTGTCGATCAAGAAGGCGCACTTCGCCGGCCTCTCCATGGGCGGCGCCACCGCACTCGGTCTCGCCGAGCGTCATGCGGACCGGCTCGACCACGTCATCGTGTGCAATTCACCGTGTCAGTCGACGCCGCAATCGAGCCAGCAATGGGAAGAGCGCATCGTCGTCGCGCAACAAAAGGGCATTGAAGCGCTCGTCGAGCCGACCATTGCGCGCTGGTTCCCGCCCGAAACGGTGGCGAAAAATCCACCGCATCTCGACAAGGTGCGCGCCATGATCCGGGCCACTCCGGTCAACGGCTTTGTCGGTTGCTCGGCCGCGCTCGCCGATCACGATTACGCCTCCGCGGTCGCGACGGTGAAGCGGCCGGTGCTTTTTCTGGTCGGGGAAAAGGATGCTCCCGGGCCTGCTATGCGCAAGCTCAACGAAAAGCTGCCCGGATCACGCTATGTCGAGCTTGCCGGCGCCGGTCATATCTCCAACATGGACCGGCCGGCGGAGTTCACCAAGGCGATCCGCGATTTCATCTCGGTCGGCTGACGCCGGCCATGCCTTTTCCTTGGGGCAGTCTGCGCCGCGCGCAGTGACGCCGCCTTGGCAACCACCCGGCTCTGCTACTATACCTGCGCCAAACGGGTTGCTGACTTCCACGGAGAAAACGTCATGGCCACGGTGACAATGAAGGCTCCTGCCCCAGCCGGCCTTTCCAACAAGGCCCGGGAATTGATGGAGGCCATCAACACCGAAGCCGGCAAGCATAACGTCTGGGTCCGCACCCAGGCCAATTCGCCGGCGCAAAAGCCTTGGTTCAGCGAGACCAGCGGCGAAGGCTCGGGCCAGCTCGGCACCGGCCGCGTCGCCGTCAATCAGATGAAGACCGTTCCCTTTATGTGGAAGTGGAACGAATACAGCCCCTACCTCAATCAGATTTCGGAAATCGCCAGCAAAGCCGACGTGTCGCCGATCGAATTCGCCGATCGCCAGAGCATTCTTCTGCTCAATCCGGGGCTGAACGGCCGCCTGCAAGTGACCAATACGATCCGCTGCGCCATCTCGATCTACAATCCCGGCGATGTCGCGCCGGTGCACCTGCATTCGCCGAACGCGAGCCGCACCATTCTTTCCGACAAAGGCGGCTATACCGTCGTCGAAGGTGAGAAGGTAACGGCCAATCGCGGCGACTTGATCCTGACGCCGAACGGCACCTGGCACGATCATGGCAACGATTCCAGCGAGCCGGTGGTCTGGATCGACACACTCGACTGGCCGCTGATGGAATTTCTCGACGCGGCCTGGGTCGATCACAACATGCCCGGCGCGCAGGGCAATACCAACGTGCAGGCTGTCACTTTCAGCGAGGGCTATTCACGCCATCTCTACAGCCATGGCGGCATCAAGCCGGCCTTCGTCGACCACCAGCGTGGCGTGGGTCACGCGCCGGCGCCGCTGTTTCATTATCGCGGCGAGGATGTGAAGGAGATGCTGCATAGCCTGCGCAAGGAAAAAGGCGATCCGTACGAGGGCATCAAGGTCGATTTCGTCAACCCGGTGACCGGCGAGCCGGTGTTCAAGACGCTCAACTATTCGGCGCAGCTCCTGCGCCCCGGCGAAGAGACCGAGTTCAAGCGCGAGACCGCCGGCACCTATTACGTCTGCATCGAAGGCTCGGGCGTCACCGAGGTCGGCGGCAAGCGCTTCGAATGGGGCCACAACGACCTGTTCGTCGTGCCGAACTTCCTGTGGCGACGTCATATCAATACCGGCAAGACCGATGCGGTGATCTATTCGGTTTCCGACGCCGCGCTGATGAACAATATCGGGCAGTATTACGCGCAAGGCCGCGCCAAAGGCGGCGAAGTCACCGAACTGCCGCTGCACTAAATCGTGGGCTAGAAACGCAATCGGAGCGCGGGGGAACCGCGCTCCGATTTCTTTTGCCGGTGACCTTCAGCCTGCTATTGCGGCTTGCCGCCCGCGTGCTTGCAGTCGGACCGGAATTTCTTCCGGGCTTTGCCGTGCAAGCCCTTGGCATTCGCCTGATCGGTGCAAGATTTCGAAATCGCCTTCTTGTCAGCCGAACCCGGCGCCGCTGACGGAGCCGGTTGCGCCTGCGCAGGAGCCGGCGCTGTGGTCTGCGCAAAAGCGGCTCCCGAGCCGATCGCAGCGAACACAAGCAAAGCGCTGATAGCCATTCTCATTCACATCATCCTTTTTGTTGCAGCAAAGTGCGATCAGGCGCCCTTCAGATGCTTGTTGCATTCGCTGTAGTAGCCGCCGCCCTTCATGATCCACTTCAATCCGCCGTTGCCGTTTGCCGTCTTGTTGGCGTTGTACTGGTCGAGGCAGGTCAGCATGCGGCCCTTGCCAGCGGAATCCTTGGAATATTTCGAATTGACCGCGCTGGGGAACACGGCATTGCCAACGGAGACAGGGGCAGCCGCGGGCTTCGGCGCGGGCGCCGGCGCTGCTGCCGGCGCAGAGGCTTGGGTCGGCGCCGGCGCTGGAGCCGCCGTGGTGTCGGAGCCGCAATTCGCCTTGCGGAAGTCGTTCCACTTCATGCCGTTGAGCGAATTGGCGGCTTTGGCGTCTTTGTACTTGGCGCTGCACTCCGTCATCGTAAGCGCATGGGCCGATGTTCCTTGCAGGGCGACGGCCGCCAGCACCGCGGCGGCGGTTAGGGCTGCGTAACGCATAATCATGGTCGTTTTCCTCTGTTGGGGCGTCTCAATTCGCAAGTCACTTCATCGCAAGTCACGTTGAATTCCGGCGGCCGCGCAATGGGATGCGGCAGTCGCGCAAACCGGAGTTTGCCACGAGCGCGAAACGAATAAAAGGCAGGGTCCGCGCCAGGAACCGGATGTGGCGGGGGTCATTTCTTCGTGGCGTGGCTGTGCGGTTCGCCGATCATATCGCCGCAGCCGGCACGGTTCGCCCAATATTCCCAGGCCCGCCAGGTTTCGGGCGAATGCGGCTTATAGCCGGACGTCCGCGCAAGGATCTCGCCCTTGGATAGCGGCTTCGGCTTGCCGCCCATCCGCATTGCGTTCATCTGCACCCGCGCGTTGCGTGGCAGATAGACCGAAAGCCGCACCACTTCGATGATCGATCGCGCCGCCGAGGCAAAGCCGTGGCCGCGCATCAGCGCGACATTGCCGCGGCCGAGGCTTTTCGCAAGGTCCCGCCCCTGCGCCATGTTGGTGACGAGGAGGTTGGTATCGCCGAATTTCTTGCGGATGTCCCACACCGGCACCTTGCCGCCGATGAAGGCGCCGGAATGAATGACCGGCTCGAGCGGTTTGCCGATAAGGCCAAACGGCAGCGTATCTTCGGCATGGGCGTGAACCACGGCGATAATGTCGGGCCGTGCCTCGAAAATCGCCGCGTGGATAAAGCGCTCGAGATAAGGCTGGCGTTTGTCGCTGACCGGCTCGCCCTCCTGATCGAACTCGATCAGGTCATGACGTTCGACCAATTCCGGCGCCCGCGAGCGCGACATGAAGAAGCGTTTCGGCTTGTCGGGATGCCGCACGCTGATATGGCCGTAGGCGTCCACAACATCTTCGTGCGAGAGAATGCGATTGGCGACGACGAGGTCGCGCAAAAGATCATCAAGTTGACTCATGACAGCGTGTTCCTTTGCAATGCTGATGAGGAGACCCGCAGGGCGGATCAGGCACGAATCGGTAAAAGACTCCAGCCGTCAGTGCAGTTCCTTGCGTAGAATTTTCCCGATATTGCTCTTCGGCAAGCGGTCGACGAACGTGATGATCGTCGGCCTCTTGTAACCGGCGAGGCGCTCATGGAGAAATTCCGTGAGGCCTGCCGTATCGAGCGCCGGATCGCGCTTAACGACGAAGAGTTTCACCGCCTGCCCCGTGCGCGCATCCGGAACCCCGATCGCGGCGGCCTCGAGCACGCCCGGACTGGTCATCGCAACATCCTCGACCTCGTTGGGAAACACCTTGAAGCCCGACACGTTGATCATGTCCTTCTTGCGGTCGAGCAATTTCAAAAAGCCTTCCGCATCAAACGCACCGATATCGCCGGTGTGCAGCCAGCCGTCGGCGCTAATCACCTTCTCGGTCTCGTCCGGACGGCCCCAATAGCCGAGCATGACCTGCGGGCCGCGCACCCACACTTCACCCTGCTCGCCGACGGGAAGGACTTTTCCGGCATCGTCGCGAATAGTCACTTCGGTCGACGGCACAGGCAGGCCGACCGTGCCGATCTTCGGATTGGTGAACGGATTGATGCACACGACCGGCGAGGCCTCGGTCAGGCCGTAACCCTCAACCACCGGGCTGCCGGTGATCTCGTGCCAGCGGCGCGCGACCTCGCTCTGAATCGCGGCGCCGCCGCCGAGCGCGATCCGCAGATTCGAGAAATCGACGGCGGCAAATTCCGGCACATTGATGAGCGCATTGTACAGCGTGTTGACGCCGGACATCGCCGTTATCTTCGCGCTATCCATGACGCGGATGAGCCGGCGCAAATCGCGCGGATCGGGGATGAGTATGTTCAGCCCGCCGAGCATCGCAAACGACAACAGGTTCGCCGTCAGTGAGAAGATATGATAGAGCGGCAGCGGCGTCAGCACGCGCTCGCCCTCCATTTTGATATTCGACTCGAACCAAGCGTGACACTGCAACGTGTTCGCAATCAGATTGCGATGCGTCAGCATCGCGCCTTTCGGCACGCCTGTGGTTCCGCCGGTATATTGCAGCAGCGCGATATTGTCCGGACGCGGACGCGCATCCTCGTAGCGCGCACTGGGCGGGCGATCACATGCGTCCTGCAGCATCGTGAACGCCTCAAACTGCCAGGCCGGAACTGCATGGCGGATATAGGAATTGGCAAAATTGAAGGCCCAGCGCTTGAGCGTGGGCACAAAATCGCCAAGGCGCGCGACCACGACATGGCGGATCTTTGTATTGGCGATGATCGCTTCAAGCTTGTGAGCGAAATTCTCCATGATGACGATGACGCTCGCGCCGGAATCGGCGAGCTGCTCTTGCAATTCGCGCGCCGTGTAAAGCGGGTTGACGTTGACGACAATCAAACCCGCCCGCAGTGTTCCAAGGAACGTCACGGGATAGGCCATCATGTTCGGCAGCATGATGGCCACGCGATCTCCGGGGAAACAGTAGAGTTCTTCGACCAGGAAGGCCGCAAAATCGCGGCTACCGCGATCCCACTCCGCGTAACTCATCCGCGCGCTTAAGGATTCGAAAGCCGGACGTTCGGCATGGTCGCGGCAAGCCGCGAGCAGCATCGCCGCGAGCGAAGGATAGGAATCCGGATCAATGCTCCGCGGCACGCCCGGCGGATACGAGGCGAACCAATCGGCCTCCGCCGTTTTGGCCGGCGCCGGCGAGCTCGGCGAAATGATCGTCATTGGAGAATCATCGGGCTGATTCCTCAGCGACGATTCTATCATCCGCCGCAAAGGGCGAAACAGAGACCCGGCGGGCATACAGCTTAATCGGAACCTCGGCCCACGCCTCTGCAGCGGACGATTTAGCCTGCCCTACTGATTGTTCTCCGCGAAGAGCTGCTTGCCCATGGCATTGAAGCGCGCCTTCTGGTCATCGCTGAGCGCGTTGTAAAAATCCGCAAGCGCCGGCTGGACGGTCTCAATGGCTTGCAGCATGGCCTGGAGCCTTTTGCCGACAGCGGCGAGGCGGCCGGGCGGCGTCGCCGGCGCCTCGGCCGGACAGGCCGCTTTGATCGTATCCGCAGCCTGGGCAGCGGCCGATTGCAACGCCACGAGTTTCGCGCGCTGTGCATCGTCGGGCTTCACGGTGCGATCGATTTGATCGGCCGGCCATGACATCACGCTCGCGTTGCACTGGGCCTGCGGGTCCGGTTGCTGCGCTTGCGAAGCTTCCCCGCCTTGCGGCGCCTGCGCGTGTTGCGCGGCCGGCGGCGCGATGCCATTAAAGCGCGCCTTCTGCTCGTCGCTGAGCGAATCGTAGAATTTTCCCAGTGGCGGGCTGACCGTGTTCACGGCGTCGAGAAGCGTTTGCAGGCGTTGCTGCATCTCATTCAGCCGTGCCGTCGGCGTGAACGATACGCTGGTCGAGCAATGCATTTTGATGTCGTGGCTCGCCTCGACGATGGCGTTGCCGAGATCGTCGAGCAACGCGGTCTGCTGCGGATTGGGCTGCACGGCGCTCTGGATCTGATCGATCGGCCAGCCGGTGACTTCGGCGGCTTCGTCGCTGCAGCTTTGCGCCATGGCTTGGGTCAGGCTCGCCATGCGGGCCGGCGCTCCCGGACCCTGCACATAGTCGTCGTAGCTGTAGGGCGAGAAAATGGCCTCGTAGACGTCGCCATAGCCATAGGCCCAGAACGGATCGACATCGTAGTAATCGTCGGGCCACAGCGCGTAGTAGAAAAAATCTCCGTAGGCGTAGGGCCAGAACAGCGGGCCGATCCAGCCGAGGTGGTGGTAGGGGTGCCAGCCGTGTCCCCAAAACGGCCGGAACGCCGGATCTCCGGCGAAATGGCGATGCGCCGCGAAGGCTGCCGGATCGGCGTGGAAAGCAGCGCGGGCAAATGGCGCGTGCGTCCCGGTCGCGAGCGGACCTGCGGTCGTCGCCAGAGAGTGAACGCCGGACGGCGTTACGCGCGGCGTGACATGCGCGGTGCGTGACGCTCGGCCACCGCGCCCGCGGAAGGAGGGACTAGCAAAACGTGTCGCGTGCGAAGCCGAAATGTGTGGCGCAAAGTGCGCATGAGCGTGCGCCACGCTGAAATGCGGCGCACCGCCACGGGCGGCACTGAAATGCGGCGCCGCTGCGTGCGGAGCGCTGAAATGTGGCGCGCCGCCGGGATGTCCGCCACCGGCCGGGTGTGCCACGGCCCCGCCACCGGCCGGCTTTGCGGCCAAAGCCGTCCCTGCGGCAGCGCAGAGCATGATGGCGCCCACGCTGCCAGCAAGCTTCCAATGGGATGTTTTCGTTATCCTTCGCATCGGGATTTCCCTCTGTCGCGCGCCGCCACGTAACTCCAAACTCTCAATCGCCACCAGCGTTCCGGAACCTCCGCGACTGTGATGCTGCAACGCACTGTCGCGCGAATATCACAACGCCAAACCGAACGGCGGCTGGCGTCCGGGCGCGAGCCCGCGCGGTTGATATTCGCCAATGAGTTGGGCATGGTTATGGTCAATGCGATCGCCGGGGGCGGGATCGAAGCCGAAGCGGGCATAGCGCGAGGTATCCGCCGGCGTGCGCTGCAGCGGGCGTTGTCTTGCGTTGAAGTAGTCTTGCGTTGAATTTGCTTTGTATCGGGTTGCGTATTTGGGGCTTGCAGCAACGGGTCTTTGGCGGTGCATGCGCTGGCCCATGCTGATGTGCATCGGGGTAGTTGGGTGCGGCGCAGAGCTTACTTACCGACGCAAGCCTGCGGCCCTATCTTGGCGTTCGTCGGACTGGCGGCTGGAGGACTTGCGCTCGCCGCCTGCACGATCGGCCCGAATTATTCCCGCGAACCGGCGCCCGCACCGACGGAATACAAAGAGCTCAAGGGCTGGAAATTCGCCAGGCCGAGCGATGACGTCGATCGCGGCGATTGGTGGAAGGTCTATCGGGATCGCGGGCTCGACGAACTCCTCCCCCAGGTCGAGATTTCCAATCAAACGGTCGCCGCCTCGGCTGCGGCCTATGAGGAAGCCCGCGCCATCATCAGGGAGGCGCAATCGTCCTTCCTGCCGACGGCGACCGCCGATTACGGCGTCACCCGCACGCGAACCGGCGCGCTCGCCGGCACCACCGGCGGCAGCGCGGTCGGGGCGTCGCTCCGGACCCGCTACATCACGCAATACAGCGCGCCGATCAGCGGCAGTTGGGACATCGACGTCTGGGGCAAGGTGCGCCGGCAAGTCGAGGCCGATACTTCGGCGGCACAGGCGAGCGCAGCCGATCTCGATAACGCCAAGCTTTCCGCGCAGGCCGCGCTCGCTACCGCGTATTTCAATCTGCGCGCGGCCGATTTACAGATTGCTCTCCTCACCCGCACGATCGCGGAATACAAAAGAAACTACGGGATCGTGGATAACCAGTTCAAAGCCGGATTTTCGGTCACTGCCGGCGACGTGGCGACCGCCGACGCGCAAATTGCCACCACCGAGGCCCAGCTTTTCAGTGTCCGTTCGCAACGCGCGCAATTCGAGCACGCCATCGCAATTTTGACCGGAAGGCCTCCCTCCGAACTCGCGGTTGCGCCGCGCGTCCTCGCCAGCGGCATTCCGAGAACGCCGGTGGCCATTCCCTCGACGCTGCTCGAAAGGCGGCCTGACATTGCCGCGTCGGAGCGAACCATGGAGCAGCAGAACGCGCTGATCGGCGTCGCCGAGACCGCCTATTTTCCCGACATATCGCTTTCCGCCATGATTCAATATATCGGCCCCTTTCCGCTGCCGTTTTCCGCCGCGCGGTCCATCGGATCGATTGGCGCGAACGCGGCGCAGACCCTGTTCAACGGCGGCCTGACCTCGGCGCAGGTCGATGCGGCACGTGCGGTCTATTGGCAAAGCGTCGCCAATTATCGCCAATCCGTGCTGACGGCGTTTCAGCAGGTCGAGGACGAACTGGCGGCGATCCATTACCTGTCGCAGCAATTGGCGCAGGAGCGCCGCGCGGTTGCGGATCAGCGCAAGGCGGTCGACACGTTCTTGAATCAATTTCAGGCCGGCACGGTGTCTTTTACCACCGTCGTTGTCGCGGAAGTCTCTTTGCTCTCCAACGAGGAAGCCGAATTGTCGGCACGGCAAAATCTCTTCCTCGCCAGCGTCGGCCTGATCGAGGCGCTCGGCGGCGGCTGGGACGCGACTTTGCTGCCGACCCCCGTGCAACTGCAAAAGGGCTTCTCGCTCACACCCCAACTCGAATCGTCGCCGTCGCCTGATGGACCGATCCCGTCGGACGTGCTTGTGCCGCCGCCCTTGAGCCCCTCGCCGCCTGTGCAGTAAAGGCCGTGGCATGAAACGGCCACGTTTGGGCCAGATCCACGCACCACCGCCTCGTCATGATGTGCAGATCGTACTCCAAACGCTTGATTCAATGGCCGATTCTGGGGACACTGCCACCGGGAGCCGTTGCCGCCGCTTTACCCTCCAGGCCGGCTTCTACAGTGCCGCCGCGGCCGCCCGGTCATTAGCGAATATTCATTAGGCGGGCGATGTTCGCGCACTATAAATTGCAATAAGTCGAAACTGCCGGGATCGATGAACGCCCATCATGGACGAGCGAACGCGCAGAACGGATGACGATTTGGCGCCGAATGTTCGCCAGCCGGCACAGAAGCCGTATGCGCCGGCGCTATCGCGTCTGCGATTTCAAATTGGCTTCGGCGTGCTCGCCGTTCTGCTTCTCGTCTGCGCCTATATCGTCGCGCGATCGGTGAAGGGTGTTCCGTCGGCGGGCGGACGCGCTGTGCAAACCGCCGCGCAATCAGTCGGCGCCGCGACCGCAGCCCTGAGCAATATCCGCGTCATTGTGAACGCGCTCGGCACCGTCACGCCGATTGCGACGGTGACGGTGCAAACTCAGATCAACGGCCAACTGACCGACGTCGGATTCACCGAAGGGCAACTGGTCAAGAAGGGCGATTTCCTCGCCCAGATCGACGCCCGGCCCTATGAAATCCTGAAAGCCCAGAACGAAGGCCAGCTCGCGCACGATCAGGGCCTGCTCGCCCAGGCGCAGATGGATCTGACGCGCTATCAGACTCTGGCGCAGCAGAATTCGATCGCGCGCCAGCAAGCCGAAGACCAGGTCTTCATCGTGCAGCAATATCAGGGCTCGGTGAAACAGGATCAGGCGACGGTCGATACCGAAGCTCTCAATATCGCCTATTGCCACATCGTCTCGCCCGTGACCGGCCGTGTCGGCCTGCGCCTGGTCGATCCCGGAAATTACGTGCAGACATCGAGCAGCAGCGGCCTCGCGGTCGTCACCCAATTGCAGCCCATCACCGTGATTTTCTCGGTCTCCGAAGACAACCTTCCGCAGATCATGCCGCAGTTCAATGGCGGCACTCCGCTGGTCGTTACGGCGTATGATCGCGCCAACCTTCACGAGCTTGCCAGCGGCCAGGTTTCCGCAATCGACAATCAGATCGACACCACCACCGGCACCGTCAAGATACGCGCGCAATTCGACAATGCCGACAATGCCCTGTTCCCGAACCAGTTCGTCAACGCGCGCCTTCTGGTGGAAACGCTGCAAAATGCCGTGGCGGTGCCGACGTCGGCGATCCAGCGCGGCTCGCCCGGCGCCTATGTCTATGTCATCAACGCCGACAGCACCGTGTCGGTGCGAACCATCGTCACCGGCGCAGTCGATGGCGACAAGACCGCGGTCACGTCCGGACTAACAGCGGGCGAGCGCGTCGTCACCGACGGCACCGACCGGTTGCGCGACGGGATGCATGTTGCCGTTGCCGTCGACAACGGACAGCCCGCGGCGCCTGCCGCGGGAACACGAACCGGAGGCGGCGGACAGGGCCAGAATCGCGGATCGGGACAGGGCCAAGGTCAGGGCCAGGGTCAACATTCAGGGCGTTCGCAGAACCAGCCGACGCCTGCGGGCGGTCAGCCGGCGCCGAGTGGCAGTCAACCGGCGGCAGCCGGCAATCCTCCGCCGCCCGCCGCTGGCCAGCCGGCCCCCGCCAGCAACCAGTGAAGCGCCGGCGAGCGCACATGCGCAGCGGTGAAACGGTGCGATGAACGTTTCCGAACCTTTTATTCTCCGCCCGGTCGGCACCTCGCTTTTGATGGCCGCGATCATGCTGTCCGGCATGGTCGCCTATACTTTCCTGCCGTTATCGACGCTGCCCGAAGTCGATTACCCGACCATCCAGGTGCAGACGCTCTATCCGGGCGCCAGTCCGGAAGTCATGACGTCCTCGATCACGGCGCCGCTCGAACGGCAATTCGGACAGATGCCGGGACTGAACCAGATGACGTCGGCAAGCTCCGGCGGAGCGTCGGTCATCACGCTGCAATTCACGCTCGATCTCAGTCTCGATATCGCCGAGCAGGAAGTTCAGGCCGCGATCAATGCCTCGGGCAATCTGTTGCCGGCCGACCTGCCGGCGCCGCCGATTTACTCCAAGGTCAATCCCGCCGACGCGCCGATCCTGACGCTGTCGGTCACGTCGCCGACGCTGGCGCTGACCGATCTTGAGGATTACAGCGAAACCCGGCTCGCACAGAAAATCTCGCAGCTTACCGGCGTCGGGCTCGTCAGCGTCAGCGGCGGACAACGGCCCGCGGTCCGCATCCAGGTCAATCCGCAGGCGCTCGCCTCGTACGGACTCAATGTCGACGACATCCGCACGACGCTCGGCAACCTCAACGTCAACACGCCGAAAGGCAATTTCGACGGCCCAACCCAGGCCCTCACGATCAATGCCAACGATCAGGTCACGAGCGCCGACCAGTACGGCGTCTTGATCGTCGCCTATCGCAACGGCGCGCCGGTCCGCCTCGCCGATGTGGCTACCATCGTGCGCGGCCCGGAGAACACCAAGCTCGGCGCCTGGGCCAATACCACGCCGGCAATCATCATCAGCGTGCAACGGCAGCCCGGCGCCAATGTCATTCAGGTCGTCGACCGTATTCAGGTGCTATTGCCGCAAATTCTGTCCACGCTGCCGCAGGCCATGGTGGTCAACGTGCTCAGCGACCGCACGGTCACGATCCGCGCCTCGGTGTCGGACGTCGAGTTCGAGCTCGGCCTCGCGGTCGTCCTCGTCGTGCTGGTGATTTTCGTTTTCCTGCGCACGCTGCCGGGCACGATCATCCCAAGCCTGTCGGTGCCGCTGTCGCTCATCGGCACTTTCGGGGCGATGTATCTCCTCGGCTTTAGCCTCGACAATCTGTCTTTGATGGCGCTGACGATCTCCACTGGCTTCGTCGTCGACGACGCCATCGTCATGATCGAGAACATCGCCCGCTACGTCGAAAGCGGCATGGACCCGCTTGAAGCGGCGCTGCGGGGCTCCGAGCAGATCGGCTTCACCATCATTTCGCTGACCATCTCGCTGATCGCGGTGCTCATTCCGCTACTGTTCATGGGCGACGTAGTCGGCCGGCTGTTCCATGAATTCTCGATCACGCTTGCGGTTACGATCGTGATCTCGGCGGTGGTGTCGCTGACGCTGGTGCCGATGATGTGCGCCAAGCTCATCCGGCATCGCCCCGAAGACCAGCGTTCGAATTTCGACCTTCAGGCCGAGCGAGCCTTCAACGCCGTGATCGCGCATTACGGGCGCGCGCTCAATTGGGTTTTGGACCGGCAGCCGGCGACCTTGCTGGTCGCGATCCTGACGCTTGCAATCACCGTGTTGCTCTATGTCCTGATCCCGAAAGGCTTCTTCCCGGTGCAGGACACGGGAATGATCCAGGCCATTTCGGATGCCTCGCAGAGCATCTCCTACCAGTCCATGTCGGAACTTCAGAACAACCTTGCCGAAGCGATCCTGAAGGATCCGGACGTTGAGAATTTGAGTTCGTATATCGGCGTCGACGGCACCAATCAGACGCTCAATACCGGCCGCTTCCTGATCACGCTCAAGCCGCACGACGATCGCAGCCTGACCGCCTCCCAGATCATCAGCCGGCTCCAGAACGAAGTCGCGGGTGTCCACGGCATCTCGCTTTACATGCAGCCGGTGCAGGATCTCACGATCGACTCCACGATAAGCCGCGCGCCCTATCATTTCGTCCTGGAAGACGCCAATCCCACGGAGTTCGCGGCCTGGGTGCCGAAACTCGTGCAGCGCCTGAACCAGCAGCCGCAGATCACCGATGTAGCCAGCGATTTGCAGCAGCAAGGTCTGGCGGTGAACCTCGTCATTGACCGGGCGACCGCCAGCCGCTTCGGCATTACGCCGGCGACGATCGACAACACGCTTTACGATGCGTTCGGGCAGCGCATCATTTCGACGATCTACACCCAATCCAATCAGTATCGCGTCATTCTCGAAGTCGACCCGTCGCTGCAACAAACGCTGACCGGACTGACCGCGCTCTACCTGCCGTCATCCTCGTCATCGACAAACGGCCAGGTGCCGCTGACGGCGATCGCCCATATCGACCAACAAGCCTCGCCACTGCTGATCACCCATTACGGCCAGTTTCCGGCAACGACGATTTCGTTCAACACGGCGCCCGGCTATTCGCTCGATGCCGGCATTGCCGCCGTACAAAAAGCGGAAACCGATGTCGGCCTTCCGGTCAGCTTCATCACCGCATTTCAGGGCACCGCGGCGGCGTTCCAGGCGTCGCTGTCCAACGAGCTATTCCTGATCGTTGCCGCCGTGGTGGCGATGTATATCGTGCTTGGCGTCCTGTACGAGAGTTTCGTGCACCCGATCACCATCCTGTCGACCTTGCCGTCGGCGGGCGTCGGCGCGCTCCTGTCGCTAATGGTGCTCCGCTATGACCTCGACGTCATCGCCATCATCGGCATCATTCTCCTGATCGGCATCGTCAAGAAAAACGCGATCATGATGATCGACTTCGCGCTGGAAGCCGAGCGCGTCGAAGGCATGGCGCCGCGCGATGCGATCTATCAGGCCTGCCTGTTGCGCTTCCGGCCGATCATGATGACGACCATGGCCGCGATCCTCGGCGCGCTGCCGCTGATGCTCGGCACCGGAACCGGCTCCGAGCTGCGCCAGCCGCTGGGCATCGCCATTGTCGGCGGCCTGATCGTGAGCCAGATGCTCACGCTGTTCACGACTCCCGTCATCTATCTCTACTTCGACCGCTTGGCATTGCGCCTGACCGGCGGCCGGCCCGCGACCCCGCTCGCTCCAGGAGCGCCGGCCGAATGAACATCTCGGCGCCATTCATCAAGCGGCCGGTGGCGACGACGCTGCTGACGTTGGGCATAGCGCTCGCCGGCATTCTCGCTTTCACCAAGCTGCCGGTGGCGCCGCTGCCGCAAGTCGATTATCCGACGATCTCGGTCAGCGCGCAGCTCCCCGGCGCCAGTCCGGACACCGTCGCGACCAGCGTCGCCTCGCCGCTGGAACGGCATCTCGGCTCGGTCGCCGACGTCACAGAAATGACGTCGCAGAGCGGCATCGGCCAGGCCCGCATTACGCTCCAATTCGATCTCAGCCGCGATATCGACGGTGCGGCGCGCGACGTGCAGGCCGCGATTGTCGCCTCGCGCGTCGATCTGCCGGCGGCCCTGAAATCCAATCCGACCTATCGCAAGGTCAACCCGGCGGACGCGCCGATCCTCATCCTCGCCATGACGTCGAAAACGCTGACGCAAGGCCAGATGTACGACGCGGCGAGCAACGTCTTCCAGCAGCAGCTATCGCAGATCAAAGGCATCGGACAGGTCATCATCGGCGGCTCGGCGCTTCCGGCGGTGCGCATCGAGCTCAATCCGAAGGCTTTGTTCAAATACGGCATCGGCCTCGAAGACGTGCGCGCGGCATTGGCTTCGGCCAACGCCAATAGTCCAAAAGGCACCATCGACGACGGCGACCGCCGCTATCAGGTCTATACCAACGATCAATCGACCAAGGCTTCCGACTATGCGCCGCTTGTCATCGCTTACCGCAACGGGGCGGCGGTGCTGCTGTCGGACGTCGCAAACGTCCTCGATTCGGTCGAGGACGTGCGCAATCTCGGGATGGCGAATGGCCAGCCGTCGGTGCTGGTCATCCTGTTTCGCCAACCCGGCGCCAACATCATCGACACCATCGACACCGTAAAAGCCGAATTGCCGCATCTGGAAGCGGCAATGCCGGCCGACGTCAATGTGACCATCGCCATCGACCGCAGCACTACAATCCGGCAGTCGCTGCACGACACCGAGGCCACGCTGGTGATCGCGATCACCCTGGTCACCGTGGTCGTTTTCCTGTTCCTGCGCGATTTTCGTTCGACGCTTATTCCATCCGTCGCCGTTCCAGTCTCGATTCTGGGCACCTTCGGTGCGATGTATCTCCTCGGCTACAGCCTGGACATCCTGTCGCTGATGGCGCTCACCATCGCCACCGGTTTCGTCGTCGATGATGCGATCGTCGTCCTGGAAAATATCTCCCGCCATCTCGAGGCCGGCATGCCGCGCCTGGAGGCGGCGCTGCTTGGCGCGCGTGAGGTCGGATTCACCGTGCTGTCGATCAGCCTGTCGCTGATCGCGGTGTTCATTCCAATCCTGTTGATGGGCGGCATCCTCGGCCGGCTGTTCCGTGAATTCACGCTGACGCTGTCGCTCGCCATCATGATCTCATTGGCGATTTCGCTGACGACGACGCCGATGATGTGCGCGTTGTTCCTGCGTCCGCGCGCGTCGCACGACCAGACTCCGCGCCGCCGCAGCTTTTTCGACCGCGCGCTCGCCGGCTACGAGCGAACACTGGGATGGGCGTTAAGGCACAGCAGGCTGGTTCTGGCGATTTTCTTCGGCGCCATCGTGCTCAATGTCGTCCTGTTCTACATCGTGCCGAAGGGATTCTTTCCGGAGGAAGACACCGGACGGCTGGTCGGTTCCCTGCAAGCCGATCAAAGCGTGTCGTTCCAGCGCATGTCGCAAAAGCTGCGGCAGATGATGGCCATCGTGCAGCAGGATCCCGCGGTCGAGAACGTCGTGGGTTACACCGGCGTGGGTAGTGGCGGCGGCGGCGGCCAGATCAATTCGGGCTCGGTCTTCGTGTCGCTCAAATCGATTTCGGAACGGCCACCGATCGACGATGTTATCGCGCGGCTGCGGCCGAAGCTCGCCGAGGTTCCCGGCGGCCGTCTGTTTCTCACCGCGGTTCAAGACATCCGCGCCGGCGGCCGGCAAAGCAACGCGGCCTATCAATACACCCTGCAGGCAGACAGTAATGACGATCTCACCAAATGGACGCCTATCCTGACGCAAGCGCTCGAACATAGCGCGGTACTGGCCGACGTGAACTCCGATCAGCAACAGCGTGGCCTGGAATCGGATCTGGTCATCGATCGCCCGACCGCGTCGCGTTTCGGCATAACGCCGGCGCAGATCGACAACACGCTCTACGACGCCTTTGGGCAGCGGCAGGTGTCGGTGATCTATAGCGCGATCAATCAGTATCACGTCATCATGGAGATCGACCCGCAATATACGCAGTATCCGGCATCGCTTGCGGATATTTACGTCGCCACCTCCGGCGGCGGCGCTTCCGGTACCGCGTCTTCGAATGCGCCGGCCGGAGCCGTCAGCACGGCGGCAAAAACCGCCGCGTCATCGTCGGAGTCGGCAACCGCGACCGCCGCGGCAAACGCCAATAACAATTCGGCGCGCAACGCCGCGATCAATTCGCTGGCGACGGCAGGCAAAGGCGGCACATCGTCGGGCGCGGCCGTCTCGACCTCTCTCGAGACGATGGTGCCGCTCTCCGCGATGAGCCATTACCACGCCGGCAACACACCGTTATCCGTCAATCACCAGGGCCTGTTCGTCGCCTCCACCATTTCTTTCAACCTGATGCCGGGCGCCGCGCTTGGCGACGCGGCAATCGAGATCAACAATGCGATCAATCAAATCCGCATGCCGGCGTCGATTCATGGCAGTCTCGCCGGGACCGCGCAGGTGTTCCAGCAATCGCTCAATAACGAACCAGTCCTGATCGCAGCGGCGCTTGCCGCCGTCTATATTCTCCTTGGCGTGCTGTACGAGAGCTACATCCACCCGATCACGATCCTGTCCACGCTGCCGTCGGCCGGCGTCGGCGCCATATTGGCCTTGATGCTGTTTCACACCGAGTTCAGCATTATCGGACTGATCGGCGTGATCCTGCTGATCGGGATCGTAAAGAAGAATGCAATCTTGATGATCGATTTCGCCATCGAGGCGAAGCGCGCGCAGCAACTGAGTTCCTACGATGCGATCTACCAGGCCTGCCTGTTGCGCTTCCGGCCGATCATGATGACCACCACGGCCGCGATCCTCGGCGCAATACCGCTGGCGGTGAGTTTCGGCAATGGCGGTGAAATTCGCCGGCCGCTCGGCATTTCGATCGTGGGCGGACTTCTCATCAGCCAGTTGCTGACGCTGTACACCACGCCTGTGGTCTATCTCTATCTCGATCGGCTCGGCCAATGGGCGCTGCAAACGCGGCAACGCCTGCTGCCCGGCCTGTTCGGCGCGCCGTCGGCGGGCTGACGCGTTCTGTCTTTCAGGTCATGCTATTTCAGCGGATGTGCAGAGGCTTGCGGGTATAGCAGCAGGGCTCGGTTCCCATCTGCTGCAACGGCCCGAGCAAGGCGCGCAGGCGATGGATATCGGCGCGCGCCGCGATGATCTGCGGGCCCTTCACGCCTTCATCGACATCCGGATTGGCTTCCAGATGGCTGATCAGCTTGACGTCCTCGTAGATGGCGTCGCGGACGCACCAGTAGCAGAAGTTCTCGACCTGCCCGTAATCGTTCGCATTGGCGGGCGATGCCAGGCCCGCGGCGAGAACAATCGCGCCGAGATAGAGAAACCGCCACATCGCCACGCTCCGAAGATTGCCGTCCGGCGGATGATAGCCGCAAAGCTCCGCGCAAGAAAAGCCTGCAGATGCATGATGGCATCGAACGCCCTCCCCGGCGTATTATGATCGCAATAATCATCAGGGAGCGGAGCGCGAACAGCCATGAATGGCGTCGAAATCATCGCCGAAATTCTCAAGCGCGAAGGCACGGAGTTCCTCTCCTGCTATCCGCGCAATCCGGTCATCGAGCCTTGCGCTGCACTCGACATCCGCCCGATCCTGTGCCGGCAGGAGCGCGTCGGCGTCGGTCTCGCCGACGGCTATACGCGCATCAAACGCGGCAAGCGCAACGGCGTGTTTGCCGCCCAGGCCGGCCCCGGCATCGAGAATGCATTTCCCGGCGTCGCCCAGGCTTTTTCCGAGAACGTGCCGATCCTGATCGTCGCCGGCGGACTGCCGCTCGACCGGCAATATGTGCGCCCGGCGTTCCGCGCCGCGGACGTCTTCCGGCCGGTGACGAAGTGGTCGGCGCTGGCCCATTCGGTGCAGGAATTGCCGGACCTGCTGCGGCGCGCCTATCAGGCCATGCGCGCCGGCAAAGCCGGCCCGGTCCTGATCGAGGTGCCCGACGAGGTTTTCAGCGCGCCATTCAACGGCACGCTCGACTATGTGCCGGTGCCGGTCCTTCGCATAGCTCCCGATCCCGATGCCATCAAGAAGGCCGTCGAACTATTGCTCGCGGCCAAGCACCCTCTGCTGTGGGCCGGCCAGGGCGTGCATTATGCCGAGGCCGGCGACCGGCTCGCGGCTCTTGCCGAACTGATCCCCGCTCCGGTCGTCGCCACCAATCCCGGCAAGAGCGCGATCCCCGATAGCCACCCGCTCGCGCTCGGCGCGTCGACCCGCTCGCGATCGAAGCAATTCGCCGAATATATGGGCCGCGCGGATCTCGTTTTTGCGATCGGCTCAAGCCTTACGCGCACGAATTTCGGACCCGCCGTGCCGCCGGGCAAAAAGATCATCCACTCCACCAACGATGCCGGCGACATCAACAAGGAGTATCGCGTCGACCAGGCCGTGGTCGGCGACGCTGCATTGGTGATCGATGCCCTGATCGCCGAAGTCGGCCGGCAGAAACGCGGCAGCGGCGGCAACGCTCTCACCGTGCTGAAAGAGGATATCGCCGCCAGCAAGAAAGCATGGCTCGCCGAATGGTCGAAGCATCTCGATTCCGACGAGACGCCAATCAATCAGTATCGCGTGATCCGCGACATGATGCGCACGCTCGATCGCGACAACGTCATCATCACTCACGATTCCGGCAGCCCGCGCGAGCAGCTCCTGCCGTTTTGGGAAACCACGTCCGCCGGTTCCTATTTAGGCTGGGGCAAGTCGACCCAGCTCGGCTACGGGCTCGGCATTACCATGGGCGCAAAACTCGCAGCGCCGAAAAAACTGTGCATCAACGTGATGGGCGACGCCGCCATCGGCATGACCGGCATGGATATCGAGACCGCCGCGCGCAACCGCATCGCCATCCTCACCGTCGTCTTCAACAATGGCGTCATGGCCGCCGAACGCGACGTGCTGAAACTCTCCACCAAGAAGTACGGAGCGCTGACCGTCAGCGGCAACTATGCCAAGGTTGCCGAAGGGCTCAATGTCGACTCCTCGCGTGTCGAGAAGCCGGCCGATATTGTTCCGGCGCTCAAGAACGCGGTGGCGGTGACCGAGACCGGCGCACCCTTCCTGCTCGAGTTCATCGTCAAGGAAGGTTACGACTTCTCGCGCTACGCCTGACAGGCGGCCGACCGGACCATTGCAAATTCAGGAGGGGACGATGAGTGACATTAAAATATTCAATCCCGCCGGACTGGCGCGGCCCGCGGGCCCCTACTCCCATGTCGCCCATGCCAAATCGCAAGAGGTCGTCTTCATTGCCGGCCAGGTGCCAGTGGACGCCGCAGGCGCAACGGTCGGCAAGAACGATTTTGAGGCGCAATGCGTGCAGGTTTACGCAAACATCCACGCCGCGCTGCGCTCCGTAAACGCCGACTGGAAGAATGTCGTCCAGTTCACAAGCTATATCGTGCGCCCGCAGGATGCGCCGGCATTTCGGGCTTACCGAGGCCGCGAATTTCCAAAAATGTTTCCGGGCGGCGCTTACCCGCCGAACACAATGCTCATCATCAGCCAGCTTGCCGACGAGGACTATCTGCTGGAAGTGCAAACCGTCGCGGCGCTCTGAATATCGCGAGCCGAGGGTGCTCTAGCAAACAGTCAAGGGGATTTCATTCGTCAGTGCGCGCAGTTGCCTGGCGCGTTTGACGCCGAAAGCCGATTCAAAACGGCTCTGCGCCTCTTGCCAGCCCTTTAGCCCGTTCCGCCAGCGCGCAGTCCCGGCAGCCGTCAGGCTCAATTCCCTGCTGCGCCGGTCGGATTTGCCCGCACCGACCGCGATCAGGCCGTCACGCTGGAGCGGCAGGATGTTGCGGCTCAGCGTCGTGCGATCCATGACCAGCGCGGCGGCAAGAGCGTTGATCGTCATCGGCCCTCTGCGCTGCAGCCTTGCAAGAATCGAATACTGGGTCGAGCGCAAGCCGCTCGGCGCGAGAAATTGATCATAGAATTGCGTGACATGGCGGGCCGCCTGGCGCAGCGCCAGCGAGTTACAGGCCGCGGGGTTGATCTCGTCGGAACGCATCCGGTCCTCTTGCCGCTTGGATATAGGTGTATATACTCCTATATGCTCCCGGTGCAACAGATCGCCTCGGCCGAGCCGACGGGAGCGACAAAATGTCAGCGCCAGGCGTTGCAGTGTCCGAGCCGCTCCCGGCCGCAGCCGCCGCGCGGCCATCCGCGCAAACCCCCTACGATCCGCGAACCCGCGCCCTGATCGAGGGACCGATTGCGCCGACCCTCATCCGGCTCGCCGCGCCGAACATGCTGGTGATGCTGGCGCAGACATCCGTCGGCCTCGTTGAAACCTATTTCATCGGCAAACTCGGCACCGATCCGCTCGCCGGCGTGGCGCTGGTGTTTCCGGTCGTCATGCTGATGCAAATGATGTCGGCCGGCGCCATGGGCGGCGGCATGTCGTCGGCAATCGCGCGGGCGCTCGGCGGCGGCCGCCGCGCCGACGCCAATGCGCTCGCCATTCATGCACTCGTCATCGCGCTGCTCTTCGGTCTTTTCTTCATGGCGCTCCTGCTCACGACAGGGCCCCTGCTCTACGTCGCGATGGGTGGCAGCGGCGCGTCGCTTGCGGCCGCGACGACCTATTCCAGCGTCATTTTCACTGGCGCGATCCTGGTCTGGCTTTTCAATTCGCTCGCCAATGTTATTCGCGGCACCGGCAACATGGCGTTTCCCGCGCTCGTCACCTGCATCGGCGTGATCGTCCTCATCCCGCTGTCGCCCTGCCTGATCTTCGGCCTGGGTCCTTTGCCGAAGCTTGGCGTCGCCGGCGGCGCGGTCGCGGTGCTGCTGTATTACGCCGCGGGCAGTATCGTGCTCGCGGCCTATCTGCGCTCGGGACGGAGCGTGGTGGGCTTGAGCATGCGCGGCATCCGTCTGCGCTGGGCGCTGTTCGCCGACATTCTTCGCGTCGGCGCGGTGGCAGCACTGATCACGGTGCAGACCAACCTGACGATTGCGATCGCGACCGGCCTTGTCGGCGCGTTTGGACCCGCGGCCATCGCCGGCTACGGCACCGGATCGCGCCTCGAATATTTGCTCATCCCGCTGGTGTTCGGCCTCGGTGGTCCACTCGTCGCCATGGTCGGCACCAATATCGGCGCCGGCCGTCCCGACCGCGCGCTTCGCGTGGCATGGATCGGTGCCGCGATCGCCACCGGCATCTGCGAAATCATCGGCCTGTCCGCGGCGGCCGCGCCACGCGCGTGGCTATCGCTGTTCGACACCGCGCCCGCGATGCTCGACGCCGGATCGCGCTATCTGCACGTCGTCGGCCCGGTCTATGGGCTGTTCGGCCTTGGCATGGCGCTCTATTTCGCCTCGCAGGGCGCGGGCCGATTGTTGTGGCCGTTCCTCGCCAACATGGCGCGTCTCGTGATCGCGGCGGGCGGCGGCTGGCTCGCTCTGCGCCTGACCGGCAATCTCACCGACGTCTTTATCGCGCTCGCCGTGGCGCTTGCGGCATTCGGATTGATCAATGCTATCGCGGTGGCGCGCGGAGTGTGGTTCAACAAGCCGGAGCGCACGGCCTAGCCGGCGCTAATCGGAAACGAGCGGACAGATGACCGAACGATATCTCGAAGACTTCACCGTCGGCCAGGTTTTCAATACCGGCCGCCGCAGCGTCGACAAGGAACAGATCATCGCCTACGCCAAGCAGTTCGATCCGCAGCCGTTTCATCTCGACGAGGAGGCCGCGCGCAAATCGCCGTTTCAAGGTTTGGCGGCGAGCGGCTGGCACACCGCCGGCATGACCATGCGCATCATGCTCGAGGGTGAGTTCAAGCCGGCGGGCGGCATTCTCGGTGTCGGTTTCGACGATTTGAGCTGGCCGCGGCCGGTGCGGCCCGGCGATGAATTGCATGTCAAAAGCGAAATACTGGAAGTGCGGCCCTCCAAATCGAAACCCGATCGCGGCATGCTCAGGGTGCGGACGACGACATACAATCAGAATGACGAACCGGTGATGATCTTTACCGGGAATCTTCTGGTGCCGCGCCGTCCGGGCAACACATAGAAACCATCAGTCGTTCAGGAGTTTGCAATGCGTATCCTCGTAGTCGGCGCCGGCGCGATCGGCGGCTATTTCGGTGGCCGCCTTAAAGACGCAGGCCGCGACGTGACATTCCTGGTCCGCGCGCGGCGCGCCGCGCAATTGGCAAAAACGGGGCTCGTCATCCGCAGTCCTTTGGGCGACGTGAACCTGCCTGCACCGCCGACAATCGCGGCCGAAACGCTGCGCGAGCCTTATGATCTGATCCTCCTGAGCCTCAAGGCCTATGATCTTGAGTCCGCAGCCGACTCCTTCGCTCCCGCTGTCGGGCCCAATACCGCGATCCTACCTCTGCTCAACGGCATGAAGCACCTGGATTTTCTCGGCAAACGTTTCGGCGCCAAGGCTGTGCTCGGCGGCCAGTGCGTCGTGTCGCTCACGCTCGATCCCGAGGGCCGCATCCTTCATCTCAACGACACTCATCTGCTTTCCTATGGCGAACAGGACGGCTCCATCACGCCGCGCACCGAGGCGATCGCGGCGGCGTTTTCGGGCGCGAAGTTCGAGGCGCGTCTCAGCAAGGCGATCCTGCAGGAGATGTGGGAGAAATGGTCCTTCATCGCCATGGCCGCCGGCATCACCTGCCTGATGCGCGCGCCGTTCGGAGACATCGTCAATGCCGGCGGCGTCGATTTCACCACCGGCCTCTATGACGAGTGCTGCGCAATCGCCACAGCGAATGGACACCCGCCAGGCGAAGCCGTCATTCAGCGCACGCGCGGCATGATCACGTCGGCAGGCTCCACCATTGCCGCATCGATGCTTCGCGATATCGAGCGCAATGCGCCGATCGAGGCCGATCAAATCGTGGGTGATCTGCTGCGGCGCGGCCAGGCGGCCAAGCGCGATTACCCGCTCTTGCGGATCGCCTACACGCATTTGAAGGCTTACGAGGCCCGCCGCAAGCGCGAGCAAGCCGCTGCGAAAACGTCGTAGCGGGAACTTTCCGGACCGGCCATTATTATATTATCGAGCATAGAGAGGGCGTTATGGCCAAAATCACCTACCATATTGTCGAACACGACGGCGGCTGGGCCTACCAGGTCAACGGCGTGTTCTCCGAGACATTCCCGTCCCATGAAGCGGCCCGCAAAGCGGCCCAGCGCGTCGCCCAGGAGCAGCACATACCGGGCGAGACACGCGCCATCTCGTGGGAAGACAAGAACGGCAAGTGGCACGAAGAATTGGCGCGCGGCGACGATCGGCCCGAAACCGAAGTCGAAGGCTAGAACGCGCCGCGCCGGATGACCGGACGGTGACAACGCGGCGGCGAAGGCTCTGTTGAAAAGAGCCGATCACCTGTATCCTGCGCCATCGGGCTGGGATGCTGGGACGTGAATAGTAAATCCGTGACGAATGTCGAGACCGCGCTCAGCGGCTACGAACTCCTCAACGATCCGATCCTCAACAAGGGTACGGCGTTCACCGAAGCCGAGCGGGATGCGTTCGACCTGCACGGCCTGCTGCCGCCGCACGTTGCGGAACTCGACTACCAGGTGATGCGCCGGCTCGATGCGTTTCGTGGCCTGGGCAGCGACATCCAGCGCTATGTGTTCCTGCGCGGCCTGCAGGATTCCAACGAAACCCTGTTCTATGCGCTGCTGACCCGCAACATCGAGGAGATGATGCCGGTCGTCTATACGCCGACCGTCGGCCTCGGCTGCCAGAATTTCAGCCACATCTTTCGCAAGCCGCGCGGCCTGTTCCTCAGCATGCCGCACAAGAAAGACATCCGCCGCATCCTCGGTCATCCACGCTACGATCGCGTCGAGGCCATCGTCGTCAGCGACGGCGAGCGCATCCTCGGCCTTGGCGACCAAGGCGCCGGCGGCATGGGAATCCCAATCGGCAAGCTCGCGCTCTACACCGCCTGCGCCGGGCTCCATCCGGCGACGACGCTGCCGATCATTCTCGATGTCGGCACCGACAATCAGGAACATCTCAACGATCCGCTCTATATCGGCTGGCAGCATGAGCGCGTGCGCGGGCCCGAATACGATGAGCTGGTCGCCACATTCGTCGATGCCGTCCGCGAACGCTGGCCGCACGTTCTCCTGCACTGGGAGGATTTTGCCATCGGCAATGCCAATCGCCTGCTGGCGCGTTATCGTGAGCAGCTCTGCACGTTCAACGACGATATCCAGGGCACCGCGGCGATCGCGGTCGGCACGCTGCTCAGCGCCATCAATGTGACCGGCGTGCCGCTCACCGAACAGCGTATCGCCGTGCTCGGCGCGGGTTCCGCCGGCACCGGCATTTGCGCATTGCTGCTTCGCGCCATGATCGATGCAGGCTTGAGCGAAGCCGAAGCGCGCGGGCGCTTCTATCTTGTCGATCGCCAGGGGCTTCTGGCCGAAGGCATGACCGGCCTTCAGTCGTTCCAGTCGCCGTTCGCGCAGAGCCGCGACCGCCTCGCGGCGTGGAAACTCGAGACGCCGGGCTGGATCGGCCTCGCCGACGTCGTCGCCAACGCACATCCGAACGTTCTCATCGGCACGTCCGGGCAAACCAGCGCATTCTCCGAACCGGTCATTCGCGCGATGGCCGCGCATGTGCGCCGGCCGGTTATTTTTCCATTATCGAACCCGACCGAACGCTGCGAAGCAACGCCGGCGGACCTTCACCTCTGGACAGACGGACGCGCCGTGATCGGCACGGGCAGTCCCTTTCCTCCGATCAAGCGCAACGGCAAGAAATTCCGCGTCGACCAGACCAACAATGCCTATGTCTATCCGGGCATCGGGCTCGGCGCGATCGTTATCGATGCCCACCGCATTTCCGACGGGATGTTTCTTGCCGCCGCGCGCGCGATCGCGGAAAGATCTCCGGCCAAGCACGATCCCGAAGCCAATCTGCTCGCGCCCCTTGTCGATATTCGCGAACTCACCTTCCAGGTCGCGCTCGCTGTCGCCAGGCAGGCGCAAAACGAAGGCCTGTCCGATCAGATGTCGGAGACGGACATGGCGGCGGCGATCAAAGCGAAGATGTGGGAGCCGGTTTATGCGACGTACCGGCGGCGGCGTCAGGCCTGAATAATAAAACGAACTTCCCGGCCGCGTTCGCAGCTTAGAATTCGTACAAGAAACAAACGCCGCCAGTTTTTAATTATTATAATTATCTTCTACTGCGGAAATACGATTTCGTATTGACGATAAATACTTGCGATGCGAGGAAAGTATTGAAATATCTATAGTTTTTTATCGTTCTAAACTAGCTTCCGGGACCGGAAATCATGAAATCGCAACACCGCAATTGCCGGTGCGGAATCGCGGTGTCGGCGCTCGCTATCGCCGTCGGTCTGGGAAGTTTTCTGCGCAGTCCGGCGCTGGCGCAACAACCGGCACCGCCTCCGGATCAAAGCCCGCCGGCGCAACAGACCCAGCCGCAAACGCCCGCACCAACCACGTCGCCTGCGCCAACCACATCGCCCGCGCCAATCGCATCGCCCGCTCCCGCCGCAGCAGGCACAGACCGAACCCACTTGCCGCAAATCGTCGTCAGCGGGGCCAAAAAGCGGGAGCCCAAGGTGGCAGCGCCGCGGCCCGTTGCTCGACCCGTCAACCCTTCCCCGTATGCCGTTCTGGACGGCAAGATGCATGGGATGAATCAGGCGCGTGACAATCTACTGACAACGATCGGCGCTTCGACAGACTCGATCAGTCGCCAGGCAATCCTGAACATGCCGCAAGGCGACTACACGCCAATCGACAAGCTCATTTTGCAATTTCCCGGCGTTTCGTACGACTCGGCGGCCTCCAACCCCAATTTCCACATCCGCAGCGAGTACGCGAACTATCAAACCAGGATCAACGGGGTCGTGGTACCGGAAGGCGTTTCCGGCCTCGGTGCATTCCTCGCCACGAATTTTATCGGCAACATATCTCTGCTTACGGGAGTTTTGCCGGCGGAATACGGCCTGCGCACTGCCGGCGTGCTCGATATCACCAGCCGCAGCTTTGCCACACCGGGTGGACAGATCGGTATCTATGGCGGCAGCCGGGAGACGATATCGCCGAGCTTTGATTACGGCGGCAGCTTCGGCAATTCGGAATATTTTGTCGCCGGCCGCGGTGACTGGAACAGTCTCGGCATCGAGAACGCCACGCCCGGGCTCAATGCGATCCACGATCACACCAGTCAGGGCAAGCTGTTCGGTTATTTTTCGACCATGCTCGACGACTCAACGCGGTTCAGCTTCACCTCGGCCGCCTCCCAGAGCAAGTTTCAGATACCCAACAACCCCAATCAAATGCCGCTCGGAGATTTCGGCCCGGCCACCTACGATTCATCGACTCTCAACGAGAATGAATACGACACCTACATCGTCAACATCGCGGCGCTGCAGAAGCACGGCACCGATGGCGATGCGCAGCTTGCGGTCTTTTCGCGGTACGCCAAAGTCCATTTCGTTCCGGATGTTTTCGGTGATCTGGTTTTCAACGACGTCGCATCCGACGTGACCCGCGAAAGCACGATGACGGGCACCCAGTTCGATGCCTCCTACATTGTAAATGACCGGCACACGCTGCGGACAGGATTTGCCGTCAGCGCCGAGCAGACAAACGTCACCAACATTTCCACCGTCCTGCCGACGGACGGAATGGGCAATGTCTTGCCGGGCGCGCCGTTCCCAATTACCGATCAGACGTCGCAACTCGGCTGGAACATCGGTACCTACATTCAGGACGAATGGCAGCTTACCAATCAGCTGACGCTGAACGCCGGCGTGCGATTTGACCAGCTCTACCAGTTTGTCAACGCCAACCAGGTCAGCCCGCGCCTTGCCCTGGTTTACAAGCCGTTCACCGGCACGACCATTCATGCGGGCTTTGCCCGTTATTTCACGCCGCCTTATCAGGCGCAGGCCACGCAATCGAATATTGCCCTGTTTGCAGATACGACAAATCAGCCCGACATTCCGGTTGCCGATCCCGTCAAGCCGGAACGCTCGAGCTATTACGACGTCGGCATCGATCAGACCGTGTTGCCCGGCCTCGATATGGGCATCGACATGTACTACAAGGCGGCCAGGGACATGATCGATGATGGCCAGTTCGGCCAGGCCGTTGTCCTGACGCAATTCAACTGGTCGCGGGGTTACAGCGAAGGCGGCGAATTCAAGCTCAAATACACGAACGGAAATTTCAACGCCTATGCGAATTTCGCCTACAATATCTCAAGGGCGATAGGTCCGGAGTTGAATCAATATCTGTTCGACGCCGACGAATTCGCTTACCTGCAGACCCACTATCACTACACCGACGACATGCAGCGCATGACCGGTTCGGCCGGCATGTCGTACCGGATCTACGACACCACCGTGAGCGCGAATATGATCTATGGCAGCGGGCTGCGCGCGGGAGAATTGGATGACGGTGTCGTCCCCAATTCACTGCACACCACGCCTTATGCCGTATTCAACACCGGCATAGCGCACGACTTCCATTGGAGCTCCGACGCCAAGCCGCTCACCGTCCGCTTCGACGTCACCAATATCTTCGACCAGATCTACGAACTGCGTGACGGTTCGGGCATCGGCGTGTTCGCGCCGCAATTCGGCGCGCGTCGCGGCTATTACGCCGGCATTTCACAGAAGCTGTGACGCCCACGCTCGCCGAGTGGTCAGGCGACGCGTACCTGGGCTAGGAAGCGCTCGACTTCGGCGCGCAGCCAGCCGGACTTCGCGGCAAGCTCGCTGCCGGCATTGAGCACGGCATCGGCGACCTGCCCGGTCTTGATCGCTGCGTCGGAGACCTGCACGACGCTTTCCGAAACCTCGCGCGTGCGCTCCGCCGCGGCGTTGGCGCTGCGGGCGATTTCCTTGCTGACGGCATCCTGCTGCTGCACCGCCACCGAGATTTCATTGGCATTCTCGTCGAGCTGGCCGATCGTTCCGGCGATCGCCTTCATGGCCTGAACCACGTTCGACGTCGTGACTTCGATCGACGAGATTTGCTGCGTGATGTCGCCGGTCGCCTTCTCCGTTTGCGCCGCAAGCGACTTGACCTCCTGAGCGACGACAGCAAAGCCGCGCCCGGCAATGCCGGCGCGCGCCGCCTCGATCGTCGCATTGAGCGCCAACAGATTGGTCTGCGCCGCCACGTCGCGGATGAGATTGCTGACCATATTAATTTGCCCGACCCCCGCGGCCAGTCGTTCCACGGTATCGATAATCGAGCGGGCCTCGCCTGTCGCATAGCGGGCGATGTCGGCGGAGGCGCGCGCCTGGTTTGAGATCTGCTCGACGGATAGCGCGATTTCTTCCGCCGCCATGGCGACATTATTCACGTTCGAGGTCGCCTGCCCCGATGCCGCCGCCGTGGCGCCGGCCTGCGTCTGGTTATGCCTGGCGGCGTCCGCCATCACGCGCGCGCAATGATCCATCGTCTTCGACGCATCGTCGAGCGAACAGACGATCGCATTGACCTCGCCCTCGAAATTTCGCGTCGCCGTCTCGATCTGCTGGCGGCGCGCTTCCGCCTGCTGCGCACGGTCCGCATCGGTCTGGCGCGCGGCCGAAACGTCTTCGATCGCCTTGCGAAACACCAGCAGTGCCTGAGCCATGCCGGCGATCTCGTCGTGACCGCCGACCGGAACCGGTACGTTGGCTTCGCCCTCCGCGATCCGCCGCATCGCGTGGCCGAGGAGCGTCAGCCGGCCGACGATGCTGCGCCCGACATAGAGCCAGCCGATCAGCCCGGCCGCCGCCAAGGCCGCGATGCTGAGCAGGATCAAAATGATCCGGCCCAGTTTGATCTGCGAAATCGCGCGCGAAGACAGCGTCTGCGCCAGAGCGCCTTGCTGCTGGATGAGGCTCTCGACCGCGGTGCGCAGTCTTGCAGCTTCGGCAAGCGCCGCCGCATAAAGCTGCTGGGCCTCCCGCTCGCCCTTCAGCTCGTTCATGCGCTGTACGATGATTCCGGAGCTGCCCGATAAGGCGGCGAGTTTACCGTAGAGAGCACCGATTTTGCTGCGCTGCTCGGAATCGGGAAGCGCCTTCAAATTCGCATCGATATCGCGCTCCGCGGACGCAATCGTATCGCGCATCGGCGGCAGGCTGGCGATATCCGTCACCATCGACGATTCAATCAGGAGGCCGGCGAGGAGGTTGGCGTCCGCCTGAATTTCCAGCAAGCGCCGCAGCTCATCGATCGAACGGTTCAGTTCGGCCCGGCTTTCGGAGACCTGGCTCTTGGTCATCAAGTCGAAATTGGCATCGTCGATTGCGGGCGTAATCGCTTCGAGCAGACTTTCATGCGACTTACGGACGGCAAGCGCGAGCGCACGGCGTTCTGCCGAGATTCTCATCCGGCCGGCGACCGCATCGTTGAGTGCATTAAGTCGCTCGGACATGGCGGTGCGCGCCACGGCGATTTCGTCGCTCTGGCTGCCGTCAAGCGCGCGTAACCGCTCGATCCTTCCGTCAAGCTTGCGCGATTGCGCGGCAATTTCGTCGGCGATTGCAGTCCGGTGTTTCTCGTCTTCCGCCGCCATCAGGCGCGGTGCGGTCGCCACCAGCGTGTCGGCATCTTCGGACAGCCTGAATGACTCTACCGTCGCCGGCATGCTTCGCGACGCGATATCGGTCAATGTCTTGCTGATATCGGCCGACGCAATAAGCGCGAACAGCGAGCCGATGACAGTCAGGCCCGCCGCCAGGGCGAACGCAAGATAGAGGCGCGAACGAATCGTGCTGATCCAGGACAGCGGCGCGAGCCGCCCGGAAATATCAGTAACGAGAGAATTGATCCTGCCCGCCAGCACCGGCAATCTCATGACCGCTAAGCCGAATAAGTGTGGCCGCTCATTGTGCCGCCATCTTCACCAGCCGAACGACCGGCTTGAAAGTGCCGTCGGCCTGTAGAATCGTGAAATAGACCTCGTCGGAGCCCTGGTTCTTCGTCGGCCCGTAGTTGAGGACGACACCGCCGAGGTCGATGGGAGCCGAGGCGACGGCCGCGAGCAGCTTTTCCCGAGTCGGTTCGCCGCCGGCCCGCTTGAGCGCTTCGACTACGAGTCTGCCGGCTAGATAACCTTCGAGCGACACGAAGCCCGGTTTGGCATTGGCGTCTTCGGCCACAAGCGCCTTTTGATAAGCCGCCACGACAGGCAGCGACGCGTCTTCCGGAAATGGGACGACCTGGCTGACGATGACGCCCGCGCCGTCCTTGCCGAGTTCCTGCGCCAGCGAATTCGATCCGACAAACGAAATCGCGACGAACAGCGCGTTCATGTTGACCTGGTGCGCGAGCCTGACAAATTCGGCGACCGGTTTGTAGGGAGCGACCGTCACCACGGCTTCCGGCTGCGCCTTCATGATATCGAGCAGCGCCGACTTTACCGCCGTGGTGTTGCGCTTGAACGTGCCGGTGGCAACGAGCGACATGTTGCGTTTGGCCAGCGCACGCTGCACGCCCTCGAGGCCCGCGAGCCCGAACGCATCGTCCTGATAGAGGATCGCGATCTTCGAGATGCCGAGATCCTTGGTCAGATGTTCGATCCAGGCCTCGGTTTCCTGGAAATACGATGCGCGCACGTTGATGACATAGCGATTGTACGGATTGCGCAGAAACTCCGCGCCGGTAAAGGGAGCGATGAACGGCACTTGCGCGGCCGTCGCGATCGGCTGGCCGGCTTTCGACGTCGGCGTTCCCACCGCACCGATCATGGCGAAGACTTTGTCTTCTCCAATGATCTTCTGCGTGGCTTCCACGGTCTTTTCCGGCTCGTAGCCGTCGTCCAGCGATTTGAGTTCAAGAGTCCGGCCGGAAATCCCGCCCTTGCGGTTTTCTTCGTCGAATGCCGCGAGGATGCCCAGACGCATGCCTTGACCGAGGTCCTGCGCGGGGCCCGTGAGCGCCGCGACCTGGCCAAACACGATCTTGTTTTCGGTGACACCGTCTTCGGCCAAGGCAGGCGTGCCGGACAGGCAAAGCAGGAAGACGACCGCGATTCGAAGCTGGGTAGCGGTCATCCGCGCTTCCTCTCGGCGTCCACGGGAATTCAGTGCAATTCACTGGCGCCGATTACTGTCTGCAATTTTTCTTCTTCTAGACAGCACGACGCACATATTCTGGGCAGTTTTAGTAAATGCATTGTTAAAATACACGTAGCAATCGCTCCAATTAGAACAAAATTTACCATAAGAACCCACGATGAGACGGGACTAACCTGAGGCTTTCACGATGGCGACAAGCGAAAACGGTTCGGGGATTATACTCGGCGATCCCGTGCCCTGGTTCAGCGCACCGCTCGTCGGCGAAGGCGCCTTCAATCTTCAGGTCGCGGCCGGCCGCTGGATCGTGCTGGCCTTCCTCGGTTCGCCCGCCAATCCGCGCGTGCAGGAAGAACTGGCCGCACTTCTGCAGGAAGCAAAGCTGTTTCACGAAGACCGGATCGTGTTCTACGGCGTGCTCACCGCGCCGCCGCGCGCGATCGCGCACTACACCGCGCTGAACACGCCTGCGATCTCCTTCATCGCCGACTACGATGGCGCCGTCAGCCGCGCCTTCGGCGCCGCCGAGATGCCGCGCACCATCGTGCTCGATCCGATGCTGCGGTCCGTCGCCGATATCCCCTGGGACCACCCTGCGGGACACGCCCAGTCGGTCCGTGGCGTGTTGCAAAGCCTGCCGCCGGTCGACGATGCGGCCGGCGTGCCGCTTTATGCGCCGGTGCTCGTCGTGCCGCGCGTCCTCGATTTCCAGCTTTGCGACTTCCTCGTCGACTTCTACGACAAGCTCGGCGGCCAGGATTCCGGATTTCTGCTCGACAGCGCAGGCAAGACGGCGACGGTGGTGGATTACAGGCTCAAGCGCCGCAACGATCTGAGCGTCGTGCATCCGGAGGTGCGCGAGGCCATCCGCAGCCAGATCGTGCGCCGTCTTCTTCCGCCCATCGAGCGGTTCTTTCAATTCTCCGCCACGCGGATGGACCGCTATATCGTCGCCTGTTACGACGCCGCTTTGGGAGGCCACTTCCATCGCCACCGCGACAACGTCAATGCCGGCGCGCAGCATCGCCGTTTCGCCGTCACCATCAATCTCAATCACGACTATGACGGCTGCGACCTGACGTTCCCGGAATTCGGCAGCCGGACCTATCGCGCGCCGCACGGCGGCGCCGTCGTATTCTCCTGCGGCGCGCTGCATCAGGTCACGCCGGTGACGCGCGGCCGCCGCTATGCCTTCCTCGCTTTTCTTTACGGCGAGGCCGACGCGGCGCTGCGCGAGAAGAACAACGCGAATATCGTGCAGAGCGAGTTCCGCTACGCCGGCGGAATCTCGGATCGTCTGTTTCCCGAAGAAGAACTTTCGCGCGAGCGCCGCGCCGGCTGACCGATTTCGTCTTGCCAGAGGGACATTCCCGGCTAAAATCATGGCCGGGATGGAGTCCCCCCGTAACCGCCGATAAGGCTGATGACTCCTACTGGGCGCCTGGCGCCGGTAGGAGTATTTTACTCCCCCGCCTCCAGCGCCGGTTCGTAATCGAGCGGACGACCGCACTTCTGGAGGACTGATATGGGTTTCCTGATCGTATTTCTCGGCGGCGGCATCGGGGCTGCACTTCGCCACGGCGTCAATCTCGCGGCGGCTCGGCTTTTCGGCACGGTGTTTCCGTACGGCACGCTCATCATCAACGTGCTCGGCTCGCTGGCGATGGGGCTGATCGCCGAATATTTTGCGCTGAAAATGGGTTTGCCGCAGCGCATGCGGCTGTTCCTCACCACCGGCATTCTCGGCGGCTTCACGACGTTTTCCGCGTTCTCGCTTGAGGCGGCGCTGCTCTATGAGCGCGGCCAGGTTGCAGGCGCGGGGATCTACGTCGTCGCCTCGGTGGTTTTGGCGATCGGCGCGCTCTTTGCCGGAATGGCCATTGTCCGTATGCTGGTCTAACGAAAAATCTTCAGGGGAGGCGCCGCCATGGATCTGGCGATGAAAGACAAAAAAGCGATCGTCACCGGCGCCAGCGAAGGCATCGGCAAGGCGATCACGCGCGCGCTGGCGCGCGAAGGCGTCGACGTGGCGATCTGCGCGCGAAGGAAAGAGCCGCTCGAAGCCGCCGCCGCCGAAATTGCAAAAGAAACCGGCCGCAAGATCATTCCCATCACCGCCGATCTGACCAGCGGCGCCGACGCCGAAAGCTTCATCAAGAAAGCGCACGCCGCGCTCGGACGGATCGACATCCTGGTCAACAATGCCGGCTCTGCTCCCGGCGGCGTCATCGAACATTTGAACGAGGATGACTGGGCGAGCGCGCTGCAGCTTAAATTCATGGGCTACGTGCGCTGCATGAAGCATGTTCTGCCGATCATGCAGAAACAAAAGAAGGGCCGCATCGTCAATCTGATTGGCAATGACGGCGTGAAAGTCTCCTACTGGGAGATCGCACCGGGCGCCGCCAATGCGGCCGGTCAAAACCTGACCAAATCGCTCGCCAGCCAATACGGCAAACACAATATCAGCTTCTGCGCCGTGAACCCCGGCCCGGTGCGCACCGAACGCTGGGCCGGCCTCGTCAAGGCGATGGCGCGCGACATGAAGCTTTCCTACGAGGAAGCCGACAAGCTCGCGCCGGCGAGCATCCCGCTCGGCCGCATCGCCGAGTCGGAAGAGGTCGCCAACCTCGTCACCTATCTCGCTTCCGACCTCGCCTTCTTCGTCAACGGCACGATGATCGAGATCGATGGCGGCCAGGACAAGGTGCTGATGGATCGCATGCGCGACCGCTGAACAGGCTTCCGCTTTGGTTTGTTCGCGGCCGCCGCATGCGCTAGGCTTGCCCCATAAGATAAAATTGGGGAGGACGTCAGGTGCAGGACATCCAGAACGTAGCGCAAGCCGAGCCGGGCGCGGCCGAAGGCTGGTGGCCCAAGGGCTGGTGGGGAATCGTCGATTACAAGATCGGCATCATCCCGGTGCCGATCTTTGTCATCCTGATTGCAGTGATCGGCGGGTTTGCCGCGACCGGGACCGTTCCCTCCGACATCCTGATGGCGATCGTGCTGCTCTCGATGGGCGGCTTCGCCTGCGCCGAACTCGGCAAGCGCATCCCGATCATCCGCAATGTCGGTGCGGCGGCAATCTTCGCGACGTTCATCCCGTCGTACCTTGCCTTCCATCATCTGTTGCCGGCCTCGATCCTCAACTCGGTGACGCAATTCACCAAGGACTCCAACTTTCTCTACCTGTTCATCTCCTGCATCATCGTCGGCAGCATTTTGGGGATGGATCGCGGCGTCCTCATCAAAGGCTTTCTCAAGATCTTCGTGCCGCTCGCCGCCGGGTCGGTGGTCGGCGGCGCCGTCGGCACGCTTGTCGGCGTCCTGCTCGGGCTTGGCGCCTATCACACGTTCTTCTTTGTCGTCGTGCCGATCATGGCCGGCGGCGTCGGCGAGGGCGCGATCCCGCTCTCCATCGGTTATTCGCAGATCCTGCATCAGCCGCAGGGCGACCTGTTCGCGCAGGTGCTGCCGCCGGTCATGCTCGGCAGCCTGACTGCCATCCTGCTGGCGGGCACGCTCAATTATGTCGGCAAGAAGTATCCGAACCTCACCGGCGAAGGCCGCCTTCAGCCCGGCGAACATGACGAACTGGAATTCGAGGAAGACCACGACGAAGCCTATGTCGACGTGACGACCATCGCTGCCGCCGTCGTTACCGCGGTGACGCTTTATCTGATCGGTTCGCTGACGCAGCGGATGTTCGGTTTTCCGGCGCCGGTGGCCATGCTCATACTCGCGGTGATGCTGAAACTGGCGCGGGCGGTGTCGCCGTCGCTGCAGCTTGGCTCTTTTCATGTCTACAAATTCTTCTCGACCGCGGTCACCTATCCGCTCCTCTTTGCCATCGGCGTCGCGCTCACGCCCTGGGACAAACTCGTCGCCGCGTTCACCGTGCCCTATCTCATCACCATCGTGTCGACAGTCGTTGCCATCATCACGACGGGGTTTTTCGTCGGCGGCTGGCTGAAAATGTATCCGATCGATACCGCGATCGTAACCGCCTGCCACAGCGGCCAGGGCGGCACCGGCGATGTCGCCATTCTCACCGCCGGCAACCGGATGCAGCTCATGCCCTTCGCCCAGATCGCCACGCGCATCGGCGGCGCCGTGACGGTGACGGTGGTGCTCATCATCCTGACGCAGATCGGGTAGGAAGTCCGTCATCCTGAGGTGCTCGGCGCGGAGCGCCGAGCCTCGAAGGGCGACGGCTGCACCGCCCGGGCCGCATCCTTCGAGGGCCGCTGCGCGGCCACCTCAGGATGACGGACCATAGGCACGCGCAAACTAATCCGTTCCCGCGATGCGATCGCATCCGGGTTTTGTTTCAAGCTTTCCAAAAGACCTCCCCCATGAGGGGAGGCGGAGCGCCGACAGGCGCAAGTGTCTCGGAGCCGCATCAGCGGATGCGGCAGCGCGCCTTATCCTCTTCTCCTCCCCCGCTTGCGGGGGAGGCTGGGGGGGCGCGCTCGCCTGTCGGCGCTCCACCGCGGATCTTGCCCCAGCGACTGAACGCCAGGACTCAGCCCAGGCCGCGCTTCACGCGATAAAGTGCGAAGGCGTTACCGTCGCCTTTGAACCGCGCTTAAGCGAAGCACCTCGCACGCCGGTCGTCATGCCGGCGGGGACGATACCCGGA